>NZ_MDEE01000015.1 GCF_002939865.1 Xanthomonas dyei | reverse complement strand
AGCGTCGCCGAACGTCAGTTGCATGGATGATTCCTCAACACGAGGCGGGTAGTGTCGCGCATCTGCCGTGCTTTGTTCAGAGGTTCCTTAGGTTCGCCGCGATAGCGCGATCGATTACCAGGCAAACGGCGCGGTGACCGTGCGTGCCCCGAGCAAAAACGCATCGGCCACATGCACGAACGGAGCGACATCCACCTCCGATTCGCCGGCACGCACCAACTGCACAAACCGCCGATACAGGCCATCGTATTCGCTCGATGCGGGCACGACCTGCGCCTGCCCGTCGATGTGCAGTTTGGCACCGCCTTCGCTGAGCATCAGTACGCCCTGGGTGGTTTCCACTTCGATATCCCAGCGTTGGTGGCCGGTCTGCAGGAAGTCGAATTCCGCCGTCACCGGCACGCCGGTGGTATCGACAAACGCGAGCCTGGCATACAGCGGCGCCTGACGGTTTTGCGGTGTGTGCAGCTCGGCCTCGCGCAATGCGAAGCTGCGCGGCAACAGGTGAGTGACGATGGACAACGCATTGATGCCGGGATCGAACACGCCCATGCCGCCGGGTTCGAGAATCCAGTCCTGACCCGGATGCCAGTGGCGGATGTCTTCCTTCCAGGTGATGTGGGCACGCACGATCTGCTTGTCGGCCAACCACGCGCGCGCAGGCTCCACGCCGGCCGCGCAACGCGAATGCCAACTGGTGAACAGGCTGCGCTGCGCCTGCTGCGCCACCTTGCGCAGGTCGTCGATCTCGGCAAGCGTGGCGGCCGGCGGCTTTTCCAGAAACACATGCCGGCCAGCGCTCAACGCTGCCTGCGCCAATGCATGCCGCCCCACCGGTGGCGTGCACAGGGCGACGGCTTCAAGCTCCGGATGCGCGGCGAACGCTTCATCCAGGGTGTGATACGCCGGGACGCCATCGACCGTGCCATGCCGGCTCACCGTGGCCACCAGCTGCACGTCCGGGCGCGCGGCGATGGTCGGCACGTGCTGGTCGCGGGCGATCTTGCCGATCCCGACAAGGGCAATGCGCAATGCGTCTGGATGCTTCATCGAAACCTTCGTGCTGATAGAGGAGGTGGACCCGCCGCGCTGTGCTGCCTGCGGCGAAGGGAGCTGGCCGACGCAACGTCTGGTCAGACCTCCTGCCACACGTGCGACGGCGCAGTGTACGACCCGGGCATAGCCCGCTGCGAGACATCGCTCCTGCTTGTTTTGCTATACCTGCGTGGCTGCCATGCAGCGGCTTCGTCAGTACTGCGCAGCTGCAACGCCTGCTGAAAGATGCGATACACGCCGCCGCGCCGATTGCGGCACGCGTCTTGACGGCCCGCGGCCATTGCAGCGATTAACGCCCTGCATCCGTACGGATCGGGGTCGCCGGCCGGCACACAGGCGCCACTCATCGCAGGACTGCATCGATGCTGCATCACGTCTCCATTGATGTTGGCAACATCGCGGCATCGGCGTCCTTTTACGACGCCGTGCTTAGAGCACTCGGCTAGGTGCGGGTGTGGTCGGACCTGGAGCCGGGCACGCCGGATCAGGCCGTCGGCTACTGGAGTCCCGGTGGCGAGGACTGGCCGGCTGTGAAACAACAACAGGCAACGCAACGCGCACCGAGCCGCGGATTCCATCTCGCATTTGCGGCCAGCACCGCTGCTGCGGTAGATGCCTTTCATCTGGCCGCACTTGAGCACGGCAGTCGCAGCAGCGGCGTGCCGGGTTGGCGACCCGACTATGGCAACGCGTATTACGCCGCGTTCGCCATCGACCCCGATGGCCGCCACATCGAAGCGGTGGTCGACCCCACCGCACAAGCGCCTGCCAGCGGTATCGGCTCGCATCGTCATGCTGCTGCGCTTGCGGTCGTCCGTTGTCTGCGGAACTCGCAGCGACGACCGAGTGCGGACTACATCTCCAGCACCACTTTGCCCAGATGGCTGCCCTGCTCCAGATAGCGATGCGCGGCGGCCGCCTCGCCGAGCGGGAAGCGCTTGTCGATCAGCACGCGGATCTTGCCTTGTTCGATCCATAGCCACACCACGCGCTCGACCTCCGCGGCAAGGCGCGCCTTTTCGTCGGCATTGCGCGGACGCAGGGTCGAGCCGGTGAGGATGGCCTGCTTGCGCATCAGCTGCGGAATCGGCACCTCGATGGTCGAGCCGGCCTGCGAGGCGATGTAGACGATGCGCCCGCGCGGGTTGAGCGCTTCCAGCGTATCGGCAAAGACCGCAGCGCCGACCATGTCGAGCGCCACGTCCACGCCGCCATGCGCTTTGGCCACGTCCACAAACGATTCGCTGGTGGAATCGATCGCCACATCGGCGCCCAGCTCGCGCGCCTGCGCCGCCTTGCCGGCCGAGCGCGCAGTGGCCAACACGTGCGCACCGGCGGCCTTGGCCATCTGGATGGCGGTGACGCCAATCCCTGAAGTCGCACCATGCAGCAACAGCCATTCGCCGGCCGCCAAGCGGCCATGCTCGAACAGGTTGGTATAGGCAGTGAAGATGGTTTCCGGCAACGCGGCCGCCTGCACCAGATCCATGCCGGCAGGAATCGGCAGCACATGCCGCGCATCGACCGCCGCATATTGCGCATAGCCACCGCCGCCCAGCAGCGCACAGACACGCTCGCCCACCTTCCAGCGACCGGCCGGCTCCACGATCTCGCCGGCCACTTCCAGACCCAGCGTTTCCGGCGCGCCCGGCGGCGGTGGATAGTGCCCGGCGCGCTGCAGCAGATCCGGGCGGTTGATGCCCGCCGCATGTACGCGGATCAGCACCTGCCCCGGCGCCGGACGTGGGCGCGCCTGTTCGGTGGCATACAGCGCGTCGGCGTCGCCCTTGCCATCGCGGATGGCGATGGCGGTCATCGTGGTGTCGGACATCAAGGCGCTCCGTTAAAGGGGCGCCCAGTGTAGGCAGGCAGATGTCAATACGTGGCGTAGAGCATGCGATGCGGCTGCACACCAGGCCTGCATCGCGCGCGACTGCGTGCAGCGGACGCGCGTGGCGATGCTCACTCCTGGTCGGGAGCGACGCCCTGGTCGATGTACTGGCGGATCGCTTCGAACACCTTGGACGTACCGTCGTCCTGGCCCGACGACAGACGCGCCGCAAAGTCGCTCAGCAACTTGCTGCCATCCACACCGGGCTGTTAGAAGGCGAACGCCAGATCGCCGACGCTGCGCGCCAACGTCACCCAGATGCGGCCCAGCGATTCGGCGATAACGTCCATTTCCTGCTCTTGCATGTCGCGCTCCGATCAAGTGGCGCGGGGTACCCAAGCCTGCTGCGCACGCCGCGTCATGCGGCGATCGCACGCAAGCAGGCTCGACCATGCAACCGCTGCACTGCGTACCTGCATGCTTGCGATTGCAGCTAACCAATCGAGACATTCGCAACCAAATATGCATTCATCGCGATGAAGCGATATTATGCGGGCACGATCCGCCGGACCCGCCGCGATGACGCATCTCAGCTTCGAGTTTTACCCGCCCAAGACCGACGACCAGCGCGCACAGCTGGACCGCACCGCGACCAAGTTGAAGGGCTATGCGCCCGAATATGTGTCGTGCACCTTCGGCGCCGGCGGCTCCACGCTCAGCTACACCTCCGAGACGGTGCGCCACCTCAAGCAGAAGCACGGCTTCGAAGCCGCGCCGCACCTGTCCTGTGTCGGCGGCAGCCGCCAGGAGATCCGCGAACTGCTCAAGCTGTATCGCGCCATCGGCTGTACCCGCATCGTCGCGCTGCGCGGCGATCTGCCCTCGGGGATGGGGCACCCTGGCGATTTGCGCTATGCCTCGGAACTGATCGCCTTCATCCGCGCCGAGCACGGCGATGCCTTCCGGATCGAAGTCGGCGCGTATCCGGAAACCCATCCGCAAGCGGTCGATGCCTTGAGCGACCTGCGCTACTTCAAGGCCAAGGTCGATGCCGGCGCCGATGCGGCAATCACCCAGTATTTCTACAACGCCGATGCCTACTTCCATTTTCGCGATGCGGTGCAGCGCATGGGCGTGGAGGTGCCGATTGTGCCCGGCATCATGCCGATCTCCAATTTCTCGCAGCTGCGGCGTTTTTCCGAGCAATGCGGTGCCGAGATCCCGCGCTGGATCGGCAAGAAGATGCAGTCCTACGGCGACGACGCCGATGCGGTGCGCGCCTTCGGTGCCGAAGTGGTGGCCAGTTTGTGCGAGCGCCTGATCGCCGGCGGCGCACCGGCGCTGCACTTCTATACGCTCAACCTGGCCAAGCCGACCACGCAGGTGCTGCAGTTGCTCGGGCGCTGAGGGCGGTCGCGCGCTATAACCACTTGCCGCAAACCGCCAGTAGAAATGCTTCAACGCACGCGGGCGCGGCCAGCTACGCCACACCCGCAGGCGTGCACTCTTTCGCGTTCCTCGCCAGCTCACGCGCGCCCGGCTACGCTGCGCGGATGTCTCGCCTCCTGCCAGTGATGTTGTTGCTGCTTTGCCTGCCTGCCGCCAACCGCGTGCAGGCACAGGAGATCCGTCGCTGCGTCACGCCGGACGGGCAAACCATGTTCACCGACCGCCGTTGCGAAGACGTGGGCGCTGCAATGCGCGCCACGCCGGCTGCGCGCACGCAGGGCAACACCGGGCTGCACCGCTATGGCTGCCCACGCAAGCTGAGCGAGCTGGTGTCGCTCCTGCAAAGCGCCGTGGACAGTCGCGACGTCAATCGCCTGTCCAGTCTCTACCTGTGGAGCGGGCAATCCGACGCAGCGGCCAACCAGGTGCTGAGCCGGCTGGAAGCCATCGTGCAACGCCCGCTGCTGGACATCGCACCGATGTATCCGCAGACCGATACGCCCACCGGAGATGCAGACACCGCCGCGGCAACCCCGTCGCTGGACGGCAGCACGATCGATGCGCCACTGCCCGCGCCCACACGCCCACGCCCGTGGGGCCTGCGCCTGGAACAGAACCTCGCCAGCGGCACGCCTGCGCGCAGCGTGTTGCGCTTGCGCCGGCAATACAACTGCTTTTGGGTGACGTTTTAAGGCGGTTTACGAACACACTGCGTGCATCACACGGACCTCGCCCCGCATGCTCACTCAGCATTGGCACGCGCTGCCGCAGTTCTTTGACCACGCTGCCTGCTCCGCCAAACGACACATCGCTGTTTTGTCAGCAGCCACACACTGGCAGCGAGGTTGGATCGGTCCATCACACACGTGGGTTGCAGCGCCAGACCGTCTCTACTGCGAACACCCTCACGCGGCTTTGCGTGCGCAGCGCTTCCCCGCGCGCCAGGATGCACGGGTGACCGGCAACGGATTCACGCAGTCGGCGACCACCACATGGTCTTGGCGTAGATTGGCCTGCGCAAGTGCGTAAGCGATCAGGTAGCCGGCCGGCCCGACCTCGGTCGCGAGTTCACCGCTCTCGCGCAGTGCCTGCTCGATCGTATCGATGCGCAGATAAAACGCGGGGCATTGCATCAGCAAGGCCTGAGCGATGACGCTCTTGCCCACGCCCGGCAATCCACCGAACACCACCAGGGTCGGTGGCGATTCGCTCACTGCGGCCACAGCGAGCGAATCGCCGCAATACCTTGTGCGCCATGCGAGCGTGCTTCGCGCAGGTCGGCCGCCTGCATGCCGCCGAGCGCGTAGATCGGCAACGACACCTGCTCGCGCAGGGTTTCGAAGCCGTCCCATCCCAGCGGTGTCGCACCCGGATGCGATGCGGTGGCCTGCACCGGGCCCAGCACCGCAAAATCGCAGCCAAGCCGCTGCGCGTGGCGCAAATCCTCCACCCCATGGCACGAGGCGGCCACCAGGTGTTCGGCGGGCAGCGGGCGCTCCTGCAAACCGGCCAACTGCTCCGATCCCAGATGCACGCCGATACCAAGTTCCGCAGCCAGCGCGATATCGCGATTGAGCAGCAGCTGCGCGCGCGTGCGCCCGCGCAGGTTCATCACCTGCTGCAACAACGCCTGCCAACGCGCTGGCGCGACCTGGCGCCCGCGCAGCTGGATGCGGGTCACGCCGTCCTGCAGGGCGCGCTCCAGACTTTCCAGCCAGCGCGCATCGTCGTCTGGCTCGGGCGTGATCAGATAGCGGTCGGGCTGACGCAGCACACCCACCACCGGCACGTCGGCCGGCGGCATCGAATAACGCGCAAGTTTGTCGGCCGCCACCCAGGTCATGGCCTGGCCTTCGCGACCGCGCGGGCTGCCTTTCCAGGATGCGATGTGCCGCACTTCCAGGCGCAGGCGCTTGTCCGGATACAGCTGCGGCACGTCCATGACCCACTCGCCGACCTGGGCCTCGATACCGAGTTCTTCATTGAGCTCGCGCACCAGCGCCTGCTCGGAGGTTTCGCCGGGCTCGCGCTTGCCGCCGGGGAATTCCCACAGTCCGGGCATGTCGCGGGTTTCGGTACGCCGCGTCAGCAGGATGCGGCCGCGCGGGTCGGTGATTACGCCGGCAACGACGTGGATGGATCGAAGGGAATCGGGCATGCAACAAGAGTGCCGCGAGTCAGCGGTTCAGCGCAATCGCTTGAGGGCGGGGATTGCGAATTCGGGATTGGTCAAAGCGCAGCACGCGTGCTTCTGCCAATCCCGACTCCCCAATCTCCAATCTCCAATCCCGGCCTACAACGGCTGCCCGATCCGCCACAACACGCCACTGGGATCATGCAGGGTGAAATCGCGCGCGCCCCACGGTCGGTCTTCCAGCGCACTAAAGCTCACCCCGAACTGCTCGTCCACCCCCAAGTCATGCACGTGCTGCCACCACCCGTCAGCATCGTCCACCCACAGATGCAGCATCAGGTTTTCGGCCAGCTCGCGCAGATAGAAATCCTGCAGCAAGAACGCACAATTCGCACCGTGTCGAAAGCAGGTCACGTTGCCCACCTCGTCCTCCTGCACGAAGCCCAGTGCGCGATAAAAGCGCTGCGACAACGCGTAGTCGCGCGCAGGCACGAACACCTTCAGTTGCTGGCTGGACAACGACATGACCGCACTCCACGCAGGACGTGGGCCTGAGCATACGCCCGCAGTCGCGCAGGCGGAAAAGCATGTCTACGGCGGGGACAATGAGTACCGCAACAGATGCGGGAGCGTAGAGCGGACCTCGCCGTGCTGACACTCATCGGGAGAGCGCTCGCCAAGCGTGCTCTCCGTCCACACTCTAGTTTCTTGAAACCGCCGTCGACTCTCCGCGAGCAACGCCCGGCAGGAGGCGCCAAAGGCGCGGGGCTCGGAAACCAGGCCATGTCCCCGCCTCCGCCACACGTATCCGGCTTCCCAGGAAACCCACGGATACGCGTCGTCAGCAGAGCTCGCTTGGTAGAGGGCGCATGCCGAAGGCGCAAGCATCAAACGCGAACACGTATCCCTGAGTACGCCATTCCGTCACCGGACTTTCGAAAACCCCCAAGAATCCCTTTCGTAGGTAGAGCCCCCTTGGTAAGGGGGGCGCGCCCAAGGCGCGGGGATCGGAAGCAATACCGTGAGCCCGCTATCCGCGTTGCGGATAGCGGGTGCGCAGCCCGCTTCGCGGGCTGCGTCACGGTCAGCTCAGCTGAGCTGACCGTGGCAGTGCTTGTACTTCTTGCCGCTGCCGCACGGGCATGGGTCGTTCCGGCCCACCTTGGGTTCGTCGCGGATGACCTGCGAGACCGGTACCGGTGCGCTGCCACCCTGCATCTGCTCCACTTCCTCGTCGGCGCCGTAACCGCCTGCGTCCTGGTGCTGGAACTGCGAGGCCATCAGGCGTGCTTGCGCCTGAAGACGTTCCTGCTCTTCCAGCTCGGCCACTTCCTCTTCGCTGCGGATGCGCACGCGCGCCAGCAGGTTGACCACTTCGCGCTTGACGTTCTCCAGCATTTCGGAGAACAGCTCGAAGGCTTCCTTCTTGTATTCCTGCTTGGGCTGCTTCTGCGCGTAACCACGCAGATAGATGCCTTGGCGCAGGTAATCCATCTTGGCCAGATGCTCCTTCCAGCCCTGGTCGAGCACCGTCAGCATCACGTGCTTTTCCAGCGCGCGCATGGTGTCGTTGCCCACCGCCGCTTCCTTCTCTGCAAAGTGCGCATCCACCGCAGTCTGCACCTTGGCGGCAATCTGCTCGGCGTCCAGTTCTTCCTGCGTGCGTGCCATTTCGCGCAACGCCATCGGCATGCCCAGCTCCGATTCCAGCGTGGCTTCCAGTCCCTGCAGGTCCCACTGTTCGTCCACCGAATTGGGCGGCACGAAGCGAGCCACCAGGTCATAGATCACATCGCCACGGATGCCATCGACGTTGTCCTTCACCGACTCGGCGTCCAGCAACTCGTCGCGCTGCGCGTAGATCACCTTGCGCTGATCGTTGTTGACGTCGTCGAAGTCCAACAGGTTCTTGCGGATGTCGAAGTTATGCGCTTCCACCTTGCGCTGCGCCTTTTCGATCTGCCGGCTGACCAGGCGATCTTCGATGACGTCGTCTTCCTTCATGCCCATCATGCGCATCGCCTTCTGGACCCAGTCCGAGGCGAAGATGCGCATCAGATTGTCTTCCAGCGACAGATAGAAACGCGACGACCCCGGGTCGCCCTGACGACCGGCACGGCCGCGCAACTGGTTGTCGATACGCCGCGATTCGTGGCGCTCGGTCCCGATGATGTGCAGGCCGCCGGCCGCCTTGACCGCGTCATGGCGACGCTGCCAATCGGTCTTGATCTTGAAGCGCGCGTCTTCGCTCGCATCCTCGCCCAGCGCGTGGTACTCCGACTCGAGCGAACCGCCCAGCACGATGTCGGTACCGCGACCGGCCATGTTGGTGGCGATGGTCACCGCGCCCGGCTGACCGGCGTTGGCCACGATGGTGGCTTCGCGCTCGTGCTGCTTGGCATTGAGCACTTCGTGCTGCACGCCGGCCTTGCGCAGATGCTCGGACAGCATCTCCGAGGTTTCGATCGAGGTGGTCCCCACCAGCACCGGCTGGCCGCGCTTGGCGCAGTCTTCGATGTCGGCCAGCACCGCGTTGAACTTGCCCTTGCGGTTGAGGAACACCTGGTCCGGATGGTCCTTGCGCACGGTCGGGCGGTTGGTCGGAATCACCACCACTTCCAGGCCGTAGATGCTCTGGAATTCGTAGGCTTCGGTGTCGGCCGTACCGGTCATGCCGGACAGCTTCTTGTACATGCGGAACAGGTTCTGGAAGGTGATGCTGGCCAGCGTCTGGTTCTCGCGCTGTACCGGCACGCCTTCCTTCGCTTCGACCGCCTGGTGCAGGCCGTCGGACCAGCGACGCCCGCTCAGCGTACGGCCGGTGAATTCGTCCACGATCACCACTTCGCCATCGCGCACGATGTAATCCACATCGCGCTGATAGATCGCATGCGCACGCAGCGCCGCGTTGAGGTGATGCACCACGCTCAGGTTCTGCGCGGCGTACAGGCCGTCTTCGGCGTTTTCCAGGATGCCGGCCTGCATCAGCAGTTCTTCGGCGTGGCCCATGCCCGCCTCCGACAGATGCACCTGCTTGCCCTTCTCGTCGATCCAGTAATCGCCCTCGCCTTCCTCGCTTTCCTGCTTGGTCAGCTGCGGCACGATCCGGTTGACGCGGATGTACAGCTCCGGCGACTCGTCGGCCGGGCCGGAAATGATCAGCGGGGTGCGCGCTTCGTCGATCAGGATCGAGTCGACTTCGTCGACGATCGCGTAATGCAGATTGCGCTGATAGCGGTCCGCGCGCGACAGCGCCATGTTGTCGCGCAGATAATCGAAGCCGAACTCGTTATTGGTGCCGTAGGTGATGTCGCTGCCGTAGGCCTCGCGCTTGTCGCTATGCGGCATGCCCGGATACACCACGCCCACGCTCAGCCCCAGCCAGTTGTACAACTTGCCCATCTGCGCCGCGTCGCGACGCGCCAGGTAGTCGTTGACGGTGACCACATGCACGCCCTCGCCCTGCAGCGCGTTGAGGTACACCGGCAGGGTCGCTACCAGGGTCTTGCCTTCGCCGGTGCGCATCTCGGCGATCTTGCCCAGATGCAGCACCATGCCGCCGATCAGCTGCACGTCGTAGTGGCGCATGCCGAGCACGCGGCGGCTGGCCTCGCGGCACACCGCAAACGCCTCGGGAAGGATCTTGTCCAGGGACTCGCCGGCGGCAAGCCGCTGCTTGAACTCCGGGGTCTTGGCTTGCAGCTCGGCGTCGGAGAGCTTCTCGATCGTCGGCTCCAGCGCATTGATCTGGGTGACGAGGCGGGTGAGCTGGCGCAGCTGGCGTTCGTTACGACTGCCAAAGACACGGGTAAGCAGACTGTTGATCATTGAAGAAACCGGTTGAAAAGGAACGGTTTGACCGACGCCGGTCCCCAAGACCCGACCGCCGTAAACGAAACAGGGCGCACTGCGCCCTGTCATGGCAACACCCTATTGTAGCTTGGGGCGAGCCTTCACGAATCAAGCACCTCCATCGGAGCGTGCCATGCCTTCGTCAACCGCGCCCTCGGCGCCCCACTGGTGTATTGGTGTCGCCCAGGAACTTGCGCGGATTGACCACGCGGCCATCGGCCCACACCTCGAAATGCACGTGCGCACCGGTGGAACGACCGCTGGAGCCGGCCCTGGCCACCTGCTGGCCGGCACGCACCAGATCGCCTACCTTCACCACCAGCCGCGAGTTGTGCGCGTAGCGGGTGACGTAACCGTTGCCGTGATCCACTTCGACCACATTGCCGTAGCCGCCACGCACACCGGCGTAGCTGACCACGCCGTCGGCGACCGACATCACCGGGTCGCCCACGTTGGCATGGAAGTCCACACCCTTGTGGAAGGCCGAACCGCCGTCGAACGGATCGGCGCGGCCGCCAAAGCCGGAGGTGATGTAGGTGTTGCGGATCGGCATCCGCGAGGGCACCGAATTCTGCTCGAGCTGATGATCGAACATCAGCGCCGCCAGTACGTTCAGTTGTTGGCCGGAGGCGGAGAACTGCTGTTCGACTTGCCCTAGCGTCTGCTTGAGCGATTCGACCGGCATGTCGCTGACCGTCTCATCGCCGCCACCGACGCCGACCGGCTCGTCGAAGTCGAACTCGCCGTCCTTCAACTTGCCCATTTCGGTCAACCGCTCGCCCAACGCATTAAGGCGGGTAGCCTGCGCTTGCAGCTCGCCCATGCGTGCGGCCAGTGCATTGACCTGCGCCTGCGAGGCGCGCTGCGCCTGGGCCAGCTCGGCCTGCTGCTGCGCGACCTTGGCCTGCAGCGCGGAATTGGTCACCATGCCGGTAGCGGCGCTTGCACCGACGCCGATCAGCATGCCCAGGCCGAGCACGGCACCGAGCACCACCATCGGTCGGTCCGACGCAAAACCCTGGAACTGTCGAGCCACACGCTGGGCCCTGGTTTGCCGAGATTTGATTACAACTTTTTTTAACGCCATATGAGTGTCATGTCCAAGCCCAAGTCCAACGCACGCAACCCTTCCGCTCCGCAGCAGGCCATCGAGGCCGCGCTGGGTGAAAAGGCTGGCGACCCCTTGCGCCGCGCCTTGTGGCTCGATGCGCTGGACCGGCAGTTGCGCCCCCTGTTACCGCCCCATCTGGCCACCCGTTGCCGGTTGGCCAATGTCCGGGGCGAACAGCTCGTTTTTCTGGTTGATTCACCGATCTGGCATGCCAAGGTGCGGCTCGCCGAGACCCAACTTCTTGATGCCGCCCGGTCCATCGGGTTGAAGGCCACCGCAGTGACCGTCAAGACGGCAAGCACTCCACTGCATTCCCCAATGCAGCAGAACCGCGACCGTCCACGGCCGGTGTCCGAAGCCACGCACAAGGGTCTGCGCGAGGCACTGGCATCCTTGCAGGACGTCGTGCCGACCAAGCGGTGACGTCCCTGCCGCCATCTCCGGGCGGCCAGCAGTGCGTGAAAAGATTGCGAAGACCACGCACGACCCGACGCATCCTAGCGGTCATGGCGCCCGCAGGAGTTAGAGAAGTCTTAAAAAAGAGTTAAGAACGGGACCTAAATCCGACCTGGCTCACGCTTTCGGTGCCGATTGCGGCATTCCCTGACACATAGCCACGGGGTAGACACAGTCGGCGAACGGCCAGCGGCGGGGGGCGGGGGCGTTTAGCCGATCTCATGCAGCTACCCATCGCCATCGGGCAGAAGCCGTGCGAACCTGAAGGCGGCGCGGCGGGTCTTGCCTGTCTCAGGCGTAGACGGGGCTGGCGTAGGTCACCGGCGGTTGCTCGGTTCCTTCGGGGAAGCTGACCCATTCCCAGGCGGCCTGGTCCGCCAGCAGCGCGCGCACCAGCTTGTTGTTGAGCGCATGCCCGGACTTGAAGCCTTCGTAGGCGCCCAGAATGGCGCCGCCGGCCAGATAGAGGTCGCCGATGGCATCCAGGATTTTATGGCGCACGAATTCGTTGGTGTAGCGCAAGCCGTCTTCGTTGAGCACGCGGAACTCGTCCAGCACGATGGCGTTGTCCATCGAACCGCCCAGGCCCAGATTGCGCTCGCGCATGTACTCAAGGTCGCGCATGAAGCCGAAGGTGCGGGCGCGCGAGATTTCCTTGACGTAGGCCGAGGTGGAGAACTCGATTTCCTGGCGCGATTGCTTGGCCGGGATCATCGGGTGATTGAATTCGATGGTGAAGCCCAGCTTGTAGCCGTCGTACGGCTCGAAGCGCGCGACCTTGTCGCCCTCGCGCACTTCCACCGGCTGTTTGATGCGGATGAAGCGCTTGGCCTTGTTCTGCTCGACGATGCCTGCCGACTGCAGCAGGAACACGAACGGGCCGGACGAACCGTCCATGATCGGCAACTCGGCCGAGGACAGTTCGACGATGACGTTGTCCACACCCAGGCCGGCCAGTGCCGACATCAGGTGTTCGACGGTCTGGATCTTGGCGCCGTTGCAGGTCAGACCGGTACACAGCGTGGTCTCGGTGACCAGCTCGGCATCGGCGGGGACTTCGATGACCGGTTCCAGGTCCACACGCCGGAACGCCACGCCGTGATCGACCGGGGCCGGTCGCAGCGTCATGTACACCTTGTCGCCGCTATGCAGGCCGACGCCGGTGGCGCGAATGGTGTTTTTAAGAGTGCGTTGCTGGGTCATATGCGAAGTCTGGAGGAACAATGCAGACAGACGCTGAACCGACTGTCTATTGGGTAAACATTATCCGAATTTTAACAAATTACGCGTGATGAGAGGTGTCATGCCACTGTCTTGCCATTGCAAAAGCTGCCGGATCGTGACCGATCCGGCAGAAAAGGACATGGCATTACAGCCCCGACAGCGGTCGGGTGGGGCGGGCTACGCCGCCGTGGCGACGCAGCCGACGCCCATCAGTCGGCCTGGCGGCGCAGGAACGCCGGGATATCCAGGTAATCGTTGGGCAGGTCTGCGGCCGGCGGTGCAGCATTGCCGGCACTGTGGCCGCTGCCGACCGAGTCGCTGCTCGGACGACGCAGGCCCAGGCCCATGCTGCCGCCGACGGCCTTGGACACCGCGTCGCCGCTGGTGGTGTCGAAGTCGCCGAATTCCGGCTGGCCGGTGGTGGCATTGCGCACCAGCTTGATCGGCGCGCGCTGGTCCGGACGCTGGGTCTGGCGGGCAACCGCACGGTTCAGGCCGGTGGCCACCACGGTCACGCGCACTTCGTCCTGCATGTCCGGGTCGAGCACGGTGCCGACGACCACAGTGGCATCTTCCGAGGCGAACGCTTCGATGGTGCGGCCGATCTCGTCGAACTCGGCCATGGTGAAGTCCGGGCCGGCGGTGATGTTGACCAGGATGCCGTTGGCACCGGCCAGGTTCACATCGTCCAGCAGCGGGTTCTGGATGGCGGCTTCGGCAGCGGCCTGCGCGCGATCGTCGCCGCGTGCCGAACCGGTGCCCATCATGGCCAGACCCATTTCCGACATCACGGTGCGCACGTCGGCAAAGTCGACGTTGATCAGACCCGGACGCACGATCAGATCGGCGATGCCCTGCACGGCGCCCTGCAGCACGTCGTTGGCAGCGCGGAAGGCCTGGATCATGGTGGCATTACGGCCAAGCACGGTGATCAGCTTTTCGTTTGGAATGGTGATCAACGAATCGCAATGCTGGCTCAGTTCCTCGATGCCCTTGAGCGCTACCTGCATGCGGCGACGGCCTTCGAACGGGAACGGCTTGGTGACCACGGCCACGGTCAGGATGCCCATCTCCTTGGCCAGCTGCGCAACCACGGGGGCCGCGCCGGTACCGGTGCCGCCGCCCATACCGGCGGTGATGAATACCATGTCCGCACCCTGTAAGGCGTCCATGATGCGCTCGCGATCTTCCAGCGCCGCCTGACGGCCGACTTCCGGATTGGCGCCTGCGCCCAGGCCCTTGGTCACGTTGGTGCCGAGCTGCAGCTGCAACTTGGCGCCGCAGTTCTTGATCGCCTGCGAGTCGGTGTTGGCGGTGATGAATTCCACGCCATCGACGTTGGTGTTGACCATGTGCGCAACCGCGTTACCGCCGCCGCCGCCCACGCCAACGACCTTGATGACCGCGTTGGGAGCCATCTTTTCGATCAGTTCAAAATGTGCCATGTCAGTGTCCTCTTGAGATGCCGTGAATGGGGAATCGGGAATGGGGAATCGGAGTGCTCCGTTCGCCAGCCCAACACCCGCATGTCGGCGAATGTTGTTGTTTGAATACCGGGAATGGGGGAGTCGGGAATGGGGAATCGCAGCAACGAATCACCTTCACGCCAACCACTGCCTCCTCGGCGGAACCACAAAAAAATTACGTCCTGCCCGCTCTCACCGCTCTCCACTCAAACCTGCCGCAACCGCTCTGCCTTTGCTTCAACCAATTCCCGAATCCCAAATCCCGATTCGTCAGAATTCGCCGCGATACCAGTTCTTCAATTTCTTGAACAAGCTTCCTGCGCGGCCGGTCGGGATCGACGGGCGGCGCGGGTGTTCGATCTGGCTGCCCATCAGCAACAGGCCCACGCCGGAGGCGTGCACCGGGTTGCCGACGACTTCGCCCAGGCCGGTGACGTGCTGCGGAATGCCCACGCGCACCGGCATCTGCAACATTTCTTCGGCCAATTCGACCACGCCTTCCATCTTCGACGCGCCACCGGTGAGCACCATGCCGGCGCGCACCATTTCTTCGAATCCGGAGCGGCGTAGTTCGGCCTGCACCATTTCAAAAATTTCTTCGTAACGGCCCTGCACGGCCTGCGCGAGCGCATGACGCGGCATGCGGCGCGGCGGGCGGTCGCCCACCGACGGCACCTGGATGCTTTCTTCGGCGGTGGCCAGCTGCGCCAGGGCGCACGCGTAACGCACCTTGATCTGCTCGGCTTCCGGCGTGGGCGTGCGCAGCATGTGCGCGATGTCGTTGGTGACGTGGTCGCCGGCGATCGGCAGAGAGGCGGTATGGCAGATCGCGCCCTGCACGTACACCGCCAGGTCGGTGGTGCCGGCGCCGATATCCACCAGCACCACGCCCAGCTCGCGCTCGTCGGCGGTCAGCACGGCAACCGACGACGCCAGCGACGACAGCACCAGATCGTCCACCTGCAGGCCGCATTTCTGCACGCACTTGGTGATGTTGGCGGCGGCCGATTGCGCGCACACGACCAGATGCGCATGCACCTCCAGGCGCACGCCGGTCATGCCGACCGGGTTGCGGATGCCTTCCTGCGAATCGTCCAGCACGTATTCGCGCGGGATCGCATGCAGGATGCGTTGGTCGGCAGGAATGGCCACGGCCTTGGCGGCGTCGAGCACGCGCTCCAGGTCGCTCCAGGTCACTTCGCCATCGCGGATCGGCACGATGCCGGGCGAGTTCTTGCACTGCACGTGGTTACCGGAGATCGATGCGTACACCGAGCGGATTTCGCAGCCGGCCATCAGCTCGGCTTCTTCGACTGCGCGCTGGATCGACTGCACGGTGGATTCGATATCCACCACCACGCCGCGCTTGAGACCGCGCGACTCATGCGAACCGATGCCGATCACTTCGATCGGATTGCCGGGCGAGTACTCGCCGACCAGCGCGACGACCTTGGAGGTGCCGATGTCCAGTCCAACGATGAGGGATTTGTCGCCTTTGCGATTCATGTCTTAAAGCCGGGAATAGCGAATGGGGAATGGGGAATAGTCAACAGCGGTGCACGAATGCGGGGAGTATTGAGAACAAGTGCGTGAGGCGCAGCGGGCGATGCCTGCTTGGGCTTCTTCTCCATTCCCGATTCCCCATTCTCCATTCGCCTTTCAACGGTAAAGCCGTTGGTATAACGCAGGTCGGCACGCGCGATCGGGCGCTGCGGGTCGGCCAGCTGCGGCAGCACGCGCGCGAACCGTTGCAGACGTGCGCGCGCATCGTCACGTCCGATCATGATCTGCAGACCATTGCTCAGCCCCAGCGACCAGCTGCCACGCGCGTCCATCTCCAGACGTTCCACATCCAGGCCGGTCGGCGCAAACAAGGCGCGCGATTCGTTGTACAGCGCGACCACATCCTGGGTCTTGCTGTCCGGCCCGCCGAGTTGGGGCAACTTGAAATCCTTCAACAACGGTGGGGTGCGGAATAACCGGCCCTGTTCGGACAGCATGCGGTCGGTGCCCCAGCGCGCGAACGGCTTGTGTTCGGTCACGCGCACTTCCAGCACGTCCGGCCAACGCTTGCGCACCTGCGCACTTTCCACCCACGGCAACTGCGCAATGGCGTCTTGCGCCTGCTGCAGCTTCACTGCAAAGAAGCCGGCGCGCGCGTACGGCAGCACCACCGCGCGCAATTGTTCGGCCGGCACCCGTTTGAAATCGCCGGACACCCGCAACTTCGCCAACGGCCAGCGCTCGGCACCCACCCACCCATTGAGCACGGCCACCACCGGCAACGCGACCAGCGCCACCGCAATCAACCAGGCCAGGATGCGCAGGGTGGCGTTCATTGGCACGCTCCGCGCGCTGCGGGACCGGGGACCGGGGACCGGGGACCCGTAAAAGCCCGAGCAAACGCGCGGATGCTTTTGTTGTTCCCGGGTCCCGGGTCCCGGGTCCCCTGTCCCGGATTCATAGCGTCTGCTCCAGCACGCGCCAGACCAGCTCTTCGAAATCGATGCCGAGCTGACGCGCGGCCTTGGGAACCAGCGAGTGGCTGGTCATGCCCGGAGCGGTGTTGACTTCGAGCAGATACGGCTGGCCGCTGCTGCGATCGCGCATGACATCGACGCGCCCCCAGCCGCGTGCGCCAGCGGCGCGAAAAGCGTCCAATGCCAGCTGACCGATCTGGGTTTCGGCATCGCCATCCAGACCCGGGCACAGGTACTGGGTGTCGTCGGCCACGTACTTGGCGTTGTAGTCGTACCACTGGCACTTGGGCACGATGCGAATCGACGGCAGCGCGGTCTCGCCCAGAATGGCCACGGTGAGTTCGTCGCCTTCGATCAGTTGCTCCATCAACAGCGCACCGTCGTAGCGCGCAGCCAGCAGCACCGCTTCTTCGAGCTGGGCCTGATCGAACACGCGGCTGATACCGACGCTGGAGCCTTCGTTGGCCGGCTTGACGATCACCGGCAAGCCGATCTGCCGTGCAGCGGCGTGGATCTGGTCTGCGCTGGCGCCGGCAGCCAGACGCGCGTAACGCGGCGTCGGCAGATCCAGCGACAACCACACCTGCTTGGTGCGGATCTTGTCCATGCTCAACGCCGAGCCGAGCACGTTGGAGCCGGTGTACGGGATGCCGAAGGCTTCCATCAAGCCCTGCACGATGCCGTCTTCGCCGCCGCCGTTATGGCCATGCAGCACGTTGAACACACGGTCGAAGCGCTGCGCGACCAGCGCCTGCGCCAAGGCGGGAATACCGTCCACCGGCTGCGCATCGACACCGCGCGCGCGCAGCGCGTCCAGCACGTTACTGCCGGAATTCAACGACACTTCGCGCTCGGACGAGGTGCCGCCAAGCAGCACGGCGACGCGCCCGAACGCGGCGGGGTCGCTGGTTCGCGACGGTGCGGGACCGGGGACCCGGGACCCGGGACCCGTAACAGCAGAAGACGCGGGCTGCACGATCTGCTCTTCACCGGTCCCGGTTCCCGGGTCCCGGGTCCCGATAGAGGACGCGCTCATGCCTGCTCTCCGACAAAGCCGTGATGGATGATGTGCTGGGCCACATAACCGATGTCGCCGG
This sequence comes from Xanthomonas dyei, assembly GCF_002939865.1. Lineage (GTDB taxonomy): Bacteria > Pseudomonadota > Gammaproteobacteria > Xanthomonadales > Xanthomonadaceae > Xanthomonas > Xanthomonas dyei. The sequence goes on along the minus strand of NZ_MDEE01000015.1, from coordinate 94,603 downwards.
CCCCCATCATCAACAGCAGATCGCCGTCCTGCAGCACGTCCGGCAACACTTCGGCCAGGCCGGCAATCTGCCCGACCACGACCGGCTCGCTACGGCCGCGCGCACGGATGGCACGCGCCAGGGCACGCGAGTCTGCACCGGGAATCGGCGCTTCGCCGGCCGGATAGACTTCGCTCAACACCAATGCATCGACGGTGCTGAGCACGGCGGCGAATGCGTCGAACTGATCGCGGGTACGGCTGTAGCGGTGCGGCTGGAATGCGACGACCAGGCGCTTGTCCGGCCAGCCACCGCGGGCGGCGGCGAACACCGCTTCCAGCTCGCGGGGATGGTGGCCGTAATCGTCGACCACCCGCACGCGCGCACCGGTGCTGGTGGTGACTTCGCCCAGATCGTTGAAACGCCGGCCGATGCCCGCAAAGTTTTCCAGCGCGCGCGCAATGGTCTGCGGCTCCACGCCGAGCTGCCAACCGATCGCGGCAGCGGCCAATGCGTTGAGCACGTTGTGACGGCCCGGCAAGGCCAGCGTCACCGGCGTGGTGGAGCCTTCGGGCAGGCGCAAGGTGAAGCGCATGCGCGGGCCGTCCTGCACTACATCTTCGGCGCGCACGTCGGCGTTTTCGCTCATGCCGTAGCTCATCACATGGCGCGGCGTCTTGCCGGCCAGCGCGGCCACTTCCGGGTCGTCGATGCACAGCAGGGCCAGGCCGTAGAACGGCAGGCGCTGCAGGAATTCTGCGAATGCCGCCTGGATGCGCGAGAAATCGTTGCCGTAGTTTTCCAGGTGATCCGAGTCGATGTTGGTGATCACCGCCATCAACGGATTCAGACGCAGGAAGCTGCCATCGCTTTCATCGGCTTCGGCCACCAGCCACTGGCCGCCGCCGAGCTTGGCATTGGCGCCGGCCGCCAGCAGTTGCCCGCCGATGACGAAGGTCGGGTCCAGGCCACCTTCGCTCAGCACGGCCGCGGCCAGGCTGGTGGTGGTGGTCTTGCCGTGCGTGCCGGCGACTGCAATGCCGCGGCGGAAGCGCATCAGCTCGGCCAGCATCGCCGCACGCGGCATGATCGGAATGCGCTGGCTGCGCGCTTCCATCAGCTCGGGGTTGTCTTCGCGGATCGCGCTGGACACCACAACGCAATCGGTGCCGAGCACGTTGGCGGCCGAGTGGCCGCGCATCACGCGCGCACCGAGCTTGGCCAGGCGGCGGGTGGCTGCATTGTCGGCGTTGTCCGAGCCGGACACTTCATAGCCCAGCGTCAGCATGACCTCGGCAATGCCGCTCATGCCGGTGCCGCCGATGCCGACGAAGTGCACGCGCGGAAATGCGCGGACCAGATCGCCACTGTCCTGCAGACGGCGGATCACTGGGCACCTCCGATGGAGGTGGCGGGACCGGGGACCCGGGACCCGGGACCCGGGAAGAGCGAAGCAGCGGCAGCGCGTTGCGCCTGCCCATGATGATTATCTGCGTGCATACCTGTCTGCTGTGGATTCTGTTGTTCACGCCCCCCGCGTTGCGGATCGCGGGTCCCGGTACTTCCATGCCGTTGATCGTGCTTGCCACCGGTCCCCGGTCCCCGGTCCCCGGTCCCGGCTTCATACAAAACAATGTCGGCGATACGCTCGGCGGCATCCGGCTTGGCCAGGGTGCGGGCGGCTTGCGCCATCGACAGGCGGCGCGCGGGGTCGGTGAGCAGGGCCTGCAAGACCTGCTGCAGGCGCACGGGCAACGTGTCGTCCTGCTTGAGCAGCACGGCGGCGTCGGCGCCGACCAGGTATTCGGCATTGCGGGTCTGGTGATCGTCGACGGCGGCGGCAAAGGGCACCAGCACGCTGCCGACACCGGCAGCACACAGCTCTGCCAGGGTGGAGGCGCCGGCGCGGCACACCACCAGGTCGGCCCAGGCGTAGGCGGCGGCCATGTCGGCGATGAACGGTTCGACGCTGGCATTCACTCCGGCCTGCGCGTAGGAAGCCTCGGCTTCGGCGCGCAGTTTTTCGCCGCACTGGTGGCGCACTTGGACATCCGGATGCCCGAGCGCGGCCAGTGCCGACGGCACGGCTTGATTCAATGCGCGTGCGCCCTGGCTGCCGCCGAGCACCAACATGCGTACCGGGCCACCCCGCCCAACCAGGCGTGCGGCCGGTGCAGGAAGCGCGGCGATTTCTGCGCGCACCGGATTACCCACCGCTTCTTCGCCAGCGAAACTGCCGGGGAAACCGGTCAGTACGCGGCGCGCAAAACGCGACAACACCTTATTGGTCATGCCAGGCGCGCGATTTTGTTCGTGCACGAGCAAGGGCACGCCGAGCAGGCGGGCAGCCAGGCCGCCTGGGCCGGCCGCAAAGCCGCCGAAGCTGACCACCGCGCGCGGCTGCCGCTTGCGCAACACAAAGCCGGCAGCGCGTACCGCGCGCATCACCCGCACCGGTGCGCCAAGCAACTTGATCACGCCCTTGCCGCGCAGGCCGCTGATGGCCAGCGTGTCGATCTGGATATCGTGCTGCGGCACCAGCCGCGTTTCCATCGCACCGTCGGCGCCCAGCCAGGTCACCGGCACGCCGCGCGCGCGCAGCACCTTGGCCACGGCCAGACCCGGGAAAATATGCCCACCGGTGCCGCCTGCAAGGATCATCACAGGTTGAATCCCCGCAGATGGATGCGCGGGTTTTTGCGAGGGATTCGCGTCATGCACGCTCATGCGATCCTCCCGAAGGTCGGTTCCACACGCGGCTGCATGCGGCTGGTGCCACGCAGGATGGCCGATGCCGGCGCCACCGACGGTGCTGCCGTTGACGTCGCTGCCACCGGTGCAGGCGCAGCAGCGGTCTCGCGCTGCGGCTTGCGTCCCGCTGTATAAGCAGGCGGCGCCGGATCGACCACCGGCTCAGCCGGCTCGGAGGGCACAGTGCCCGCGCCCTGCGGCGACAACTTGCTGCGCAGGCGCTCGGCGCGATCCATTTCATAGGACACGCGTAGCAGCAGGCCCATCGCCACGCAGGTCATCAGCACCGACGAACCGCCGGACGAGATCAGCGGCAGGGTCAGGCCCTTGGTCGGCAGAATCCCTAGGTTCACGCCAATCGACACGAAGCTCTGCATCGCCACCCACAGCCCGATGCCGAAGGCCACGTAACCGGAGAAATGGCGCTTCATTTCCACGCAGCGCATGCCCACCCAGAACGCGCGGCCGACCAGCAGCGCGTACAGGGACACCACACCGCAGACGCCGATGAAGCCGAGTTCTTCGGCGATCACCGAGAAGATGAAGTCGGTATGCGCTTCTGGCAGATAGTTGAGCTTCTGCACCGAGGCGCCCAGGCCCACACCGGTCCACTCGCCACGGCCGATCGCCATGAGCGCATTGGACAGCTGGTACCCCGAACCGAGCTGATCGACCCACGGGTCCATGAAGGAGGTCACGCGCCGCATGCGGTACGGCTCGAAGATCACCAGCGCCACCAGTGCCGGCAGCAGCAGCAGGATGGGCAGGATGATGCGCCCGATCGGGGCGCCGCCGAGCACCAGCATGCAGGCAGTGACACTCAACAGCAGCATCGACGAACCGAAGTCCGGTTGCAGCAACAGCAGTGCCACCAGAAATCCGACCACGAACACCGGCTTGAGCATTGCCTGCCAGGTTGCATTGACCTCGTCGCGGAAGCGCACCAGGTAACTGGCCAGCCAGATGATGTAGAGCACCTTGACCGCTTCGACGACCTGAAACTTCGACACGCCCAGGTTGATCCAGCGCCTGGCGCCGTTGACGCTGCTGCCCAGGCCCGGCACGAACACCACGATCAGCATCACAAAGCAGCCCAGCAACAGCATCTGGTTGTGCTGCTCGATGGTCTTGAGTTCGGTGCGCATGGCCCAGAACGCCAACCCGATACCGACGCCCAGAAACAGCAGGTGGCGGGTGAGGTAATAGAACGGGCTCTCCGACAGTTCGATCGAACTGGACGCAACCATCACCACGCCCAGCGAGGCGAGCGTGGCCGCCGCGCCGAGCAGCCACGGGTCGTAACGGCCGCCGATGGCGTCCAGTCGTGTGGCCTGGCGGGACATGTCGTTCATCAGCGCACCTTCAACGTGGCAAGGCCGATCAGCACCAGCACCACCGAAATGATCCAGAAGCGCACGATCACGCGCGGTTCCGGCCAACCTTTGAGTTCGAAGTGGTGATGGATCGGCGCCATGCGGAACACGCGCTTGCCGGTCATCTTGAAACTGGCCACCTGGATCATTACCGACAGCGTTTCGATCACGAACACGCCACCCATGATCACCAGCACCAGTTCCTGGCGCACGATCACCGCGATGGTGCCCAGCACCGCGCCCAACGACAGCGCGCCGATGTCGCCCATGAACACCATGGCGGGATAGGTGTTGAACCACAGAAAGCCCAGCCCTGCCCCGGCGATCGCCGAGCAGATGATGATCAGCTCGCCGGCGCCGGGAATCAGCGGGATTTTCAGGTATTCGGCAAACACCACGTTACCCGAGGCATACGCAAATACGCCCAGTGCGCAGGCCACCAGCACGGTGGGCATGATCGCCAGACCATCCAGACCGTCGGTGAGGTTGACCGCGTTGGAGAAGCCGACGATCCAGAAATAAGCGATCACCACGAAGCTCACGCCGGCCAGCGGCAGCGCGATCGACTTGAACATCGGAATGTAGAAGGTGATCGCCGCCGGTACGTCGGCGGTATAGAACAGAAACAGGCCGGCGGCCAGGCCGAAGATCGACTGCAGCAGATACTTCCAGCGCGACTTCAGACCATTGGGATCGCGGCGAACGATCTTGATCCAGTCGTCGTACCAGCCGATCGCACCGAAGCAGAGCATCACCGCCAGCACCAGCCACACGTAACGGTTGCGCAAGTCGCCCCACAGCAACACCGACAAGGTGACGGTGAGCAGGATCAACGAGCCGCCCATGGTCGGCGTGCCGGCCTTGGAGAAATGCGTCTGCGGGCCGTCCTGACGGATCGGCTGGCCGCCCTTGAACTGGGCCAGCTTGCGGATCACCGCAGGGCCCATCCACAACGACAGGAACAACGACGTCAGCGCCGCCAGAATGCCGCGGAAGGTCAGATAGTTGAACAGCCCGAACAGGCTCTCCAGTTGCTGCAGCCAGCGGGCCAACTCAAGCAGCATGGGAGGCATCCTCCGACGGTGCGAGCAGCGCGGCGACGATGCGATCCATGGCGCTGCCGCGGGAGCCTTTTACCAGAAGGGTGGTGGAGCCGGGACCGGGGACCGGGGACCGGGGACCCGGGAGGGCATCCATAGACTGCGATTGCTGATCGTGAATCAAAACATTTCCCTGCATATTTTCTGGTGCGTGCTGTTGCTTTTCCCCGGCCCCGGCTACACCCAGGTCCGCGTGCAATGCATCGATCAATTCCGCATGTGTGGCAAACACGCGACCGCCCTCGCCGAACGCCTGCGCGGCAGCGGCACTGAGCTCGCCCAACGCGTACAGACGCTGCAACTTGGCCGCGCGTGCGCGACGTCCGGCCGCGGCATGCAGTACCGCGCCTTCGGCGCCGAGTTCGCGCATGTCGCCCAGCACCAGCCAGCCAGCGCCAGGCGCGGCGGCCAGTGCATCGATGGCCGCATCCAACGAGCCGGGGTTGGCGTTGTAACTATCGTCGATCAGCACTGCGCCACCGGGCAAACGATGGGCGATCTGCCGGCCAGCCACTGGGCGCGCCCGCGCCAGGCCAGCGGCGATGATCGGCAGCGCGATCCCGGCGCCCATCGCCAATCCGGTCGCAGCCAATGCGTTGAGCACGTTGTGGCGGCCCGGCAATGGCAGCGCAATCTGCGCCTCGCCCTGCGGGGTTGCCAGCGTGAACCGTGCGCCATCGGCCTGCAGTTGCAGCTGACGTGCGGTGATATCGGCGCTGGCCTGCAGGCCATAGCGCAACACGCGACGGCCCTGCACCGGCTGCGCGTGCAGTTGCTGCTCGAACCAGGCGCCGAAGGCATCGTCGGCATTGATCACCGCCACGCCATTGGAGGGCAGCGCGGCGTAGATCGCACCCTTGGTCTGTGCGACGCCGAGCAGGCTGCCCAGGCGCTCCAGGTGCGCCGGCGCGATGTTGTTGACCAGCGCAACATGCGGCCGCGCGACGTCGGTGAGGTAGGCGATATCGCCCGGCTTGCCGGCACCCATTTCGTAGATCGCAACATCTGCGTCGTCCGGTGCGGCGATCACCGCCAGCGGCAAGCCGATTTCGTTATTGCGATTGCCCGGCGTGGCATAGACGGTGGTGCCATCGACACGCCCTGCTTCGGTCAGGATCGACAGCAGCAGTGCCTTGACGCTGGTCTTGCCGTTGGAACCGGTCAACGCGATCACGCGGGTGGCGCGATCGCGCTGCATGCCGGCGGCAATGCGTGCCAGCGCCAGCTCGGTGCTCTGCACCAACACCTGCGGCACGCTCAGCGTGGGCAACAAACGATCCACCAGCAAACCGCTGGCGCCCTGCGCGAGCGCATCGGCAGCGAAGTCGTGTCCATCGAACCGCTCGCCGCGCAGCGCCACATACAGGCTGCCGTTGGACAGCGTGCGCGTGTCGTTGCCGACCGCATCGATCATGGCATCGTCGCCGTGCAGCTCGCCGCCAGCCCAATGCGCGATCAACGACAGCGGGGTGAGCTTCATGCGCGCACTCCCAGCACGGTGCGCGGCAGCAAGGCCTGCGCCGCCACCGCTGCATCGTCGAAGGCATGCTGCACGCCGGCCACTTCCTGGTAGGGCTCGTGACCCTTGCCGGCGATCAGCACGATGTCCGACGCGCTGGCCATGGCGATGGCCTGATGGATCGCAGCGGCGCGATCGCGCTGCACGATGGCCGCATCCGGGCGCGCAAAGCCGCGCACGATATCGGCAACGATGACATCGCCGTCTTCGCCGCGCGGGTTGTCGTCGGTGACGATCGCCACATCGGCATTGAGTTCGGCAATGGCGGCCATCTGCGGGCGCTTGCCGGTGTCGCGTTCGCCGCCGCAACCGAACACGCAGATCAGCCGGTCCTGCGCATGCGAGCGCAGGCTGGTCAGTGCCTGTTCCAGCGCGTCGGGCGTGTGTGCGTAATCGACCACCACCAGCGGTGCGCCATGCGCGCCGCCGAGACGATTCATGCGGCCGTGGATCGGCTGCAGCTGGCCCAACACCTGGGCGATCTGCGCCGGCGCATGGTCCAGCGCGTGCAAGGCACCGGCGACCGCCAGCAGGTTGTCCACGTTGAAGCGACCCAGCAATGCCGAATGCACGGCGTGGACGCTGGCATCGATCCGCAGCGCGAAGCTGATGCCGTTGTGATCCAGTTGCAGGGCGTCGGCGCGCACCGTGGCGCCAGCCTGTCCGCGCGAACTCACGCCGATCGCGCGCAGCGCAGGATCGAGCGAGGCCAGCAGCGTGCGGCCGAAGGCGTCGTCCAGATTCACCACCGCAGCCTGCAACCCAGCGCGCGTGAACAGCTTGGCCTTGGCCGCGCCGTACTGCGCCATATCGCCGTGATAATCGAGATGATCGCGAGTGAGATTGGTGAACACAGCCACGTCGAAATGCACCGCATCCACGCGGCCCTGATCGAGCGCGTGCGAGCTGACTTCCATCGCTGCGGCTTGCGCGCCTTCATCGCGCAGCTGTGCCAGCAACGCGTGCGTGGACAGCACCAGCGGCGTGGTGAAACCGGTCGGGACGGCGCTGCCATACAGGCCGACGCCCAGCGTACCGAGCGTGCCAGTGGGCGTGCCGAGCAAGGTCAGTGCCTGCGCAAGCAACTGCACGGTGGAGGTCTTGCCGTTGGTGCCGGTGACGCCCACCATCCGCAATGTGTGCGACGGATGACCATGAAACTGATCGGCCATGCTGCCAATCCGCGCACGCAAGCCGGGCACGGCGATGGCGTCGGCAGGCGCCGGCAGATCGGCAGGCGCGGGCGGCTCGAACAACACCGCTACCGCACCATTGGCGCGCGCCTGCTCGACGAAGCCCAGCCCATGCGCGCCGAAGCCGGCGATCGCCACGAACGCATCGCCTGGGCGCACTGCACGGCTATCCATCACCAGGCCGGACACCTGCACATCGCGCGCAAGGGTCAGGTCCGGCAGCAGCTGCGACAGCGGCATGGCGCGGCTCACTGACGGCTCTCCTGCAACGGCGCAGGCTGCGCAGGCGCTGGCGGCGGTGCGATCGCGGTCGGAATGCCGGCCGATACTTCGTCCACCGGGTCCGGTACCAGCGCCGGGTCCAGATCTGCCGGTTGCGGCTTGACGATCGGTTGACCGGTCTTGCCGGCGGCCTGCGCGGCCAGCCACGACTGGATATCGTCCGGCGGCACGTCCATCAACCGCAGCGCACCTTCCATCACCTTGTGGAACACCGGTGCCGACACCAGGCCGCCGTAATACACCTTGCCCTGCGGATCGTTGATGACGATGACGGTGGCAAAGCGCGGGCGCGTGGCCGGCACCAGACCAGCGAACAGCGCGTTGTAATGCCCGCGCTCATAGCCGTTGGCGCCGTTCTTGCGCGCGGTACCGGTCTTGCCGGCCACGTGATAGCCCAGGATCGCCGCGCCCTTGGCACCGCCCTGGGTGACCACGGTTTCCATCATGTCGATGACCTCACGCGCCACCTCGGGGGTGATCACCTGACGGGTCTCGTTGTGCTGGCCACGCACGAAGGTGGGCGGCGTCAGCTTGCCGCCGTTGCCCAGCGTGGCGTACGCCTGCGCAATCTGCAGCGGCGTCACCGACAGGCCGTAGCCGTACGACATCGTGGTCTTGGACGGGCCGCTCCAGCGCGCCGGCTGCAGCACCACACCGGCCGATTCTCCCGGAAACCCGCTATGCGGCGCGCTGCCATAACCGAAGTTGCGGATCGACTGATAGAACGTCTGGTCCGGCACCTTGGCCGCGATCTTGGCCGCACCGATGTTGGAGCTGCGGGTGATCACGCCGGTGACGTTGAGTACGCCGTTGTTGCGCGGCACATCGCGAATGGTGAAGCGCCCCACCGACATATAGCCGGGGTTGGTATCGATGACGGTGTCCTTGGTCACCACGCCGGCAGTCAGTGCGGTGGCCACGGTCAGCGGCTTCATCGTCGAACCCGGCTCGACCAGATCGGTGACCGCGCGATTGCGCCGCGCCGACGGATTGATGCCGGTCACCGAGTTGGGGTTGTAGGTCGGCAGGTTGACCATCGCCAGCACTTCGCCGGTGGCGACATCCATCACCACCATCGACCCGCCAGCGGCATTGTTTTCGACCAGCGCGTTGCGCAGTTCCTTGTAGGCCAGGAACTGGATGCGGCGGTCGATGCTCAGCGTCAGATCCTTGCCCGGCTGCGCCGGACGCACCAGATCCACGCTCTCCACGATGGCGCCGCGCGCATCGCGCACCACCTTCTTGGAGCCGGGCTTGCCGCGCAGCCATTCGTCGAAGGCCAGCTCCAGCCCTTCCTGGCCGCGGTCGTCGATATTGGTGAAGCCCAGCACGTGGGCCATCGCTTCGCCTTGCGGATAGAAGCGACGGAACTCGCGCTGCGAAAACACGCCCGGAATCTTCAACTCGACGATCGCATGCGCCTTGTCCGGGTTGATCCGGCGCTGCAGGTACATGAATTCCTTGCCGGCCTTCTGCGCCAGCTTGGCGTTCAACTCGTCCAGCGGCTGGCCGAGCGCCTTGGCCAACTCGGGAATGCGGTCGGGGTTGCGCAGCAGTTCCTGCGGATTGACCCAGATCGATTCCACCGGCGTGGACACCGCCAACGGCTCGCCATTGCGGTCGGTGATCATGCCGCGCGAGGTGGCGATCGGCAGCTCACGCAGATAGCGCGCTTCGCCCTGGCGCTGATAGAAATCGCGGTTGACAAGCTGCACGAATGCAGCGCGCCCGATCAACGTCACCGAACACAGGCCCAGCGCGATGCCGACCAGGGTCAGCCGGCCGCGCAGATTGAAGTTGCTGCGGGGGCGGTTGCGACCGGCTTTCATGGCGCACCTCCGTGTGCGCGGAGTGCCCGTGCAAAACGGCTGTCGTGCCGTTGTGTCATGGGCGAAGATGCATGTGCGCCACCCTGCGGGCAGCTTGCCCGTACACAACGGCTGTTGTGCGACTTCGTCATGGGCGCACCACCACGATGTCGTTGGTCTCCGGGAACTTCATCCCGATGCGCGCACGCGCGACCTGATCGACACGGTTGCTTTCCGCCCAGGTGGCCTGCTCCAGCTGCAGCCGGCCGAATTCGATGTTCAACTCGTCACGCGTGTGTTCGAGCTTGGACAACTGCACGAACAGCTTGCGGTGCATGTGGCGCATGTACACCACCCCGATCGCCGAGGCGATGCTGCAGGCCAGCAGCACAATCAGCAGCAGGCGGCTCATTGGACGTCTCCGTTCGGAGACGCCGGGAATCGGGAATCGGGATTTGGGAATCGGGGAGCAGCGCTGTCGCCGTTATCCATTCCCGATTCCCCATTCCCCATTCCCAGCTTCTCGGCCACGCGCAACACCGCGCTGCGGGCGCGGGGGTTGATGTTCAACTCGGCGTCGTCGGCCTTGACCGCGCCGCTGATCAGCTGCAGCGTCGGCACGAACGGCTGCGCTTCGGGCAGGCGGCGGTTGCTCGGCGGGGCCTTGGCGTAGCGGGCCATGAACTGCTTGACGATGCGGTCTTCCAGCGAGTGGAAGCTGATCACCGCCAGCCGGCCGCCCGGCTTGAGCGCGCCCAAAGCGGCGTCCAGCCCGGCTTCCAGATCGGCCAGCTCGCGGTTGATGTGGATGCGGATGGCCTGGAAGCTGCGTGTGGCCGGATGGGTCTTGCTGTCGCCGCGCGGCATCACCGAGGCGATCAGGTCGGCCAGCTGCGCGGTGCGCAACAACGGCTGCTCGGTGCGGCGCGCCACGATGGCGCGCGCGATGCGGCGGCTCTGGCGCTCTTCGCCATAGGTCCACAACACATCGGCGATCTCGCGGTCGCTGGCGTGGGCCAGCCACTGCGCAGCGCTCTGGCCGCTGTCCGGATCCATGCGCATGTCCAGCGGGCCGTCCTTGCCGAAACTGAAACCGCGGCCGGCCACGTCCAGCTGCGGCGAGGACACGCCCAGGTCGAGCAGGATGCCGTCGACGGTCGCAGCGGCGACCACCTGACCGAGCCCGGCGAAGCTGCCGCGATGGATGGACACGCGCGCATCGCCGCCGAACGTCTGTTCGGCCACCGCGATCGCTTCAGGGTCCTTATCCATCACCAGCAGTCGACCTCCCGGGCCAAGGTGTTCCAGCACGCCGCGTGCGTGTCCGCCACGCCCGAACGTGCCATCGAGATAGGTTCCGCCTTCGGTCACCTGCAGGCCATCCAGAACCTGCGTGTACAGCACCGGCACATGGGCCGCCGGCGGCTGCGACACCGGGTGACCGGGCTGCGCTTCACCGCGCATCCGGGCACCCCGGCTCACAACCTGAGATCGAGCAATTCATCGCCCAGATCCCCGTCAGACAATGTCTGCTGGATCAGTGCGCGATGTGCCTGCTCGCTCCAGAGTTCGAATTTGTCGCCCATGCCAAGCAGCACGGCCTTCTTCTCGATGCCGACCGCGTTGCGGTGGCTGGCCGGAATGCTCAGACGGCCATTGGCGTCCAACTCAAGCACGGCAGAGGAACCCACCAGTTTTTGCTGCAGCGTGCGGACCACGCGCTGGGTGTTGGGCTTGGACATCACATCGTCGCGCACCCGCTCCCACTCCTTCTCCGCATACAGCCACAGGCAACCGGCTTCGAACGGGTTGTAGGTGAGCACCAGGCGGTTGCCGCTCACACGCGTGACCAGGTCGCGATACGCGGTTGGTACCGCCATGCGCCCTTTGTCGTCCACCGTGATGGCAGTCTCGCCCTGAAACACCGAATGCAACCTCGAATACCCGCTGGGGGATCATTGAACCACGAAAAACCACAAAACACCTGGTTTTCCCTCCGATGCCCACCTTAGCAGCGCGCCAAAGGTTGTCAACAGTTTTCAAGGTCGCAAATCGCCAGTCGCATCAATGAGTTGCAGCACTCTTTAGAGACTTGTTCAAAGCTTATCCACAAGTTGCTGTTTCGTCTCAGATTTTGAGATTGAACAAAAATTCAGGGGCGTGAAGGCCGCGTAAACCCGACCCGCGTCTCACTTCACACTGCGCCAGCAGCACCCTGCGACTGCGCAGACGGGCGACAATCGCCGGCATGTGCTTAGTCGCTCTTGCCTGGAAAACTCACCCGCGTTGGCGCCTGCTGCTGGTAGGCAACCGCGATGAATTCCACGAACGCCCCACCGCACCGCTTGCGCGCTGGGCGGCGCCTGCCGACAGCGTGCTGGCCGGGCGCGACCTGCGCTCGGGCGGAAGTTGGGTCGGACTGGGCAGCGACGGCCGAGTGGCCGTGGTCACCAACGTGCGCGACCCGATGGCCACCATGTCCGGGCGCTCGCGCGGTCATCTGATTGCCGACTATCTATCCGGCAGTTCCGACGCTACTGCCTATGTCCAGGAACTGGCTGCGGACGGACACGCGTTCCCACCATTCAACCTGCTGCTGTGCGACGCCGAGCGCTGCGAACACCTCAGCAATCACCCGCCGCTGGCACGCACGCTGGCTCCCGGCATCCATGGGATGTCCAACGGCCCGCTGGACGCGCCCTGGCCCAAGACCGTTGCGCTAACTGCGGTCTTGCATGACTGGTGCGCCACAGGCAGCGAGGACCTGCAACCGCTGTGGACCGCCTTCGGTAACGCCGCCGTCGCTTCCGACGATGCCCTGCCTCACACCGGCGTCGATCTACCCACCGAACGCCTGCTCTCGGCCGCCTTCATCGCCGGCCAGAGCTACGGCACCCGCGCCAGCACCATCGTGGCGGTGGATCATGAAGGCAGCGGCTTCATCCACGAACGCCGCTTCGGCCCCGGTGGAACATTCCAGGGCGAAACACGGCTGGACATCTTCGGTACGCGTTGACACTGGGCAATCATGCGCATAGCGTGCGCATGAACGACAGGAGGCCGCCCATGAGCCGTTACTACGACAGTTCCGCGCAAAAGAAACCGCTGAACCTGACCATCAACTCGGACCTGGCCGCACAGGCACGGGCGATGACCGGCAACCTGTCGGCAAAGGTCGAAGAACTGTTGGCCGACTACGTCGCCAAAGAGCGCGACAGCCATAGCGCCAGAGCGATGGAGTTGCAGCGCGCCGCAAGCGAATGGAAGACCTTCACCGACACGCACGGCTCCTTTGCCGACGAGTTCTCCACCTTATGACCGACCAGTTCGATGTCTACGCAAACGTCGGACAGAACAAGAACATCCCCTACGTGGTCGTGGTCCAGTCGAAGATCTTCGACGCCGCCCCCCGTCGCGTCGTCGTACCCTTGGTGATCAAATCCAAGCACTCGCCGACCCCGTCTCGCTTCACCCCGGAATTCACCGTCGCCGGCCAACGCGTCATCCTGCAACCCCTGGAAATGACCTCGGTGCCGCTTGCAGTGCTCAACAACCCTGCCGGCTCCCTCAAGGACCAAGGCCAGACCATCATCGATGCCCTGGAGGAGCTGTTCACCCGCTCATTCGGCTAGCCATCTCGCCAATACGGGCAAGCGAGCGCATCGCGCAAGCGCCTCGACCAACCACCTAACTGCAAGCCTCCTTGAGTCAAGGGGGCGCGGCGACAGCCGCGGGGGTTCTGGCATGCCCATCAAATCGCTGGACGCGCCATTCAACCAGTCACTCGGCTAACCATTCCGCAATTGGGGCAAGCGAGCGCATCGCGCAAGCGCCTCGACCAACCACCTAACTGCAAGCCCCCTTGAGTCAAGGGGGCGCGGCGACGGCCGCGGGGTTCTGGCATGCCCATCAAATCGCTGGACGCGCCATTCAACCAGTCACTCGGCTAACCATTCCGCAATTGGGGCAAGCGAGCGCATCGCGCAAGCGCGTCGACCAACCACCTAACTGCAAGCCCCCTTGAGTCAAGGGGGCGCGGCGACAGCCGCGGGGTTCTGGCATGCCACGGAGCGGGACCCGCGTTTTGTACCGCCGCAGGCGGTACGAAGCGTGGGCGCCTTTTTTGGGCCTACGCCCAAAAGAGGCGGCGGAGCCGGCCGATAAGCCGGGTTCTGTCGTGGACAGTCATTCGTCTAGGCGCTACGTCACCGCAGCGCTCAAGCAACCTACCCGGATCCAGCGCGGGCCACGCCAATGGATCCCTATTTGGTCTTGCTCCAGGTGGGGTTTGCCGTGCCGGTCCGTTACCGGACTCGCGGTGCGCTCTTACCGCACCATTTCACCCTTACCACGCGCCTCTTGCGAGACCGTTCGGCGGTATCTCTCTGTTGCACTTTCCGTCGGCTTGCGCCGCCCAGGCGTTACCTGGCACCTTGCCCTATGGAGCCCGGACTTTCCTCGGCACCCTTGCGAGTGACGCGACTGTCTGGCCGACTCCGCCGGGGCGCATTCTACGCTATCCCCACAAGCCAGAACGGCGCAGCGTTTCCAACCTGCCATTGACCGTAGGAGCGCACCCGGACGCGAGCAGCCTTACCGAGAAAGCGTCATCGCAGATCACAGTGCGCTCGCGACGACCACCCTAGCCGCCATACAACGCCTTGCGCGGCGCACCGGTCAGCTCGGCGGCGAGCTTGGCAGCGGTGGAGGGCGGCAGGTGTTCGGCGAGTTTGGCGTAGACGCGGCGGCCTTCGGCGAGTTGGCCTTCGGCGGCGTCGGCGGCGCCCTGCACCATCACCACAAACTCGCCCTTGCGCTGGTTGTCGTCGGCTTCGACCTTGGCCTGCAACTCGGCCAGGCTGCCGTCGAGCACGGTTTCGAACAGCTTGGTCAGCTCGCGGGCGATCACCGCCGGGCGGTCGTCGCCGAAGGCCAAGCGCAGGTCGGCCAGCGAATCGACGATGCGGTGCGCCGATTCGTAAAACACCAGGGTGCGGGTCTCGCCAGCCAGGTGCGCCAGGCGCTCCCGGCGCGCAGCGCTCTTGGCCGGCAAAAACCCCTCGAAGCTGAAGCGGTCGCTGGGCAGACCGGCCACGCTGAGCGCGGCAATCGCCGCGCAGGCGCCCGGCACCGGGCTGACCTTGATGCCGGCGACGCGGGCGGCGCGCACCAGCTTGAAGCCGGGGTCGCTGACCAGCGGGGTGCCGGCGTCGCTGACGATGGCCAGCGACTCGCCCTCGCGCAGGCGCGCCACGATGCGCTCGGACATGGCTTCTTCGTTGTGGTCGTGCAGGGCCAACAGCGGGCGGTCGATGCCGAAATGGCTGAGCAATTGGCGGGTGTGGCGGGTGTCTTCGGCGCAGATCGCGGCCACGCCACGCAACACCTCCTGCGCGCGCGGCGACAGGTCGGCCAGATTGCCGATCGGCGTGGCGACCACGTGCAGGGTTCCAGGGGACATCATCAGCGGTCTTCCGGGGCAAAGGGTAGAATCGTAGCGGTTTTCAACGGACCGCCCTGGCGGCCCCTGTCCAATGGATCTGAAATGAACAAGCGTGTTGCAAGGATCTCCGCCCTGTCGTTGCTGGTCATGCTGGCGGCCGGCTGCGCCACCAGCAGCGTCACCCAAACTGCCTCGCCGACGCAGAGCGCGGCGCTGGCGTTGCTGGACCAGGGCAAGCCGCGCGAAGCGGCGCAGCAGCTGGAAGCCGAAGCCGCCGGTGCCAGCGGTGCGCAGCGCAGCCGTCTGCTGGCCGCGGCCGCATTCGGCTGGCACGACGCCGGCGACGATGCCCGTGCACGCACGCTGCTGGCGCAGGTCAACGCGCGCCATCTGAGCGGCGAAGAGCGCGCCCGCTTCGCGCTGCTCACCGGCGAGCTGGCGGTGATCGACAAGCAGGCCGCGCAGGCGCTGCAGGCGCTAGGCGACAGCCCGCAGGGGCTGACCCAGCCGCTGCAGACGCGCTGGCTGGTGGCACGCGCCGCCGCACTGGAAGCCACCGGCGACCTGTTTGGCGCCGCCGCCGACCGGGCACGCGCCGATGCCAGCCTGACCGGCACGCCGCGCAGCGACAACCAGCGCGCCATCGTGCGTCTGCTGGCGGCGCTGGACGATGCCACGCTCAAAGGCCGCACCGCCGCGCTACCGGCCGGCGACCCGCTGTACAACTTTGCCGGCCGCGCGTTGATCAGCCGCGGCCTGGCGTTGCCGCGCGCATTCGATCGCGATGCGCAATGGGGCTTCGACACCAGCAAGCGTCCGCCGGCCGAGCGCGACGGTTACCGCCCGCCGGTCAAACTGGCAGTGCTGCTGCCACTCACCGGCAATCTGGCCACCGCCGCCGCGCCGGTGCGCGATGGGCTGCTGGCTGGCTACTACGCCGAAACCCGCCGCCGCCCGGAGGTGCAGTTCTTCGACACCGCCGGCACCGCCGCTGGTGCCAACGCCGCCTACGACAAAGCCGTGGGCGCCGGTGTCGATTACGTGGTCGGCCCGCTCGGTCGCGACGAAGTCAGCGCGTTGTTCGCGCGCGGCCAGCTCGCCGTGCCGGTGCTGGCGCTCAACCGCCCCACCGACAACAAGGCGCCGCCCGCTGGCAGCGCGGGTTTCTCGCTGGCGCCGGAAGACGACGGCATCATGGCCGCCGAATATCTGCTCTCGCGCGAACGCCGCAACGTGCTGATCGTGGGCACCGGCGACGACAACGGCAAGCGCACCATCAAGGCCTTCCGCGACCGCTTCACCGAGCGCGGCGGCAAGGTCGCCGGCAGCATCAGCGTGGCCGATGCACCGGGCGACATCGGTGCGCAGCTGCGCAACTACGGCACTGCCGATGCGGTGTTCCTGGCGGTGCGCGGCAACACCGCGCGCGCGCTGGCGCCGCAGCTGGCCTTGAGCGGGTTTGCCGGCAAGTCGCGCGTGGGCACCTCGCAGCTGGTGGCCGGCACCGGCAAGGTCGAAGACGACCTGGCGCTGGACGGCATCATCTACCCCAGCGAAACCTGGACCGCGCTCGGCGTCTCCGGCCTGCCGGCGGCCAGCCAGGTCGCCAGCACCCTGCCCAGCGCACGCGGCCCGGCCGCACGCCTGTTCGCGTTCGGCTACGACGCCTGGAAGATCAGCGCATACCTGGAAAAACTCGCCACCGGCACCGACGGCGGCCTGCGCGGCGCCACCGGCACCTTGCATCTGGACGGCTTCGGCAATGTGCTGCGCACCCCGGCATGGTCCACCTTCAACGGTGGCCGCCCGGTGCCGATCGCCGACGGTCGCTGAGCCATGCCGGCAGCGCGCCAGCAACGTGGTGCGGCAGTGGAAGCGGCCGCACGCGTGATGCTGGAGCAGGCCGGCTTGCGCCTGGTGGTGAGCAATGCCAACTACCGCGGCGGCGAGCTGGATCTGGTGATGCGCGACGGGCCGGCGCTGGTGTTCGTGGAAGTGCGTTACCGCCGCGACATCCGCTTCGGCGGCGGCGCGACTTCGGTGGATGTGCGCAAGCGCCGCAAGCTGGTGTTGGCGGCGCAGTTGTTTCTTGTCTCTCACCCCGCGCTGGCAGCGCTGCCGTGTCGCTTCGACGTGGTCGAGGCCAGCGGCGAACCGCCGGTGCTGCACTGGATCCGCGACGCTTTCCGCGCCGACGATTGCTGATGCTTCAGAAGTTCGACTAACGACGTTCGATGCCGACCATCATGACCCACGCCGCAGTGCCGTTGGCACTTTGGTACGCCAGCGACCGCGGACGCATTTCGCCGCGTTTGCTCGGTGCCGGCATCGTGGCGGCGATGTTGCCCGATGCGGACGTGCTGGCGTTTGCGTTGCACGTTCCGTATGCCGATGCGTTCGGTCACCGCGGCGTCAGCCATTCGTTGTTGTTCGCCAGCGTCGTCGCACTGCTCGGCGCGGTGGCACATCGCAGCCTGCGTGCGGATGTCGTGCAGGCAGCGGTGTGGCTGTTTGTCTGCAGCGCATCGCACCCGATCCTGGATGCGATGACCTCCGGCGGGCTCGGCGTGGCGTTGGCCTGGCCGTGGAGCGAAACGCGCTGGTTCGCGTCGTGGCGGCCGATTCGCGTCTCGCCGTTCGCCAACGGGTTTTTCAATGCGCGCGGCTTGAACACGCTGCTCTCCGAGCTGCGTTGGGTCTGGCTACCGCTCACCGTCGCCGCACTGGGATTTCGATGCATCCAGCGCGCCGCACCACAGGATCACCCGCAATGACCGATGTACTTCCCACCGCGCTAGCCGAGCTGTTGGCCGCGCGACTTGGACCCGATGGCTGGTTGACCGGTGCTGATGCGCGCCGCCGTTATGGCGAAGACGATTCGCATCGCTGGGCACTGCCCGCCGCGGTGGCGTTGCCGCGCGATACCGACGATGTGGTGGCGATCGTGCAGGCATGCCGCGCGCATGGCGTGCCGATTGTGGCGCGCGGTGCGGGCACCGGCACCACCGGCGCTGCGGTGCCGTTTTCCGGCGGCGTGGTGGTGTCGATGGCGCGCATGAATCGCATCGTGGCATTGCGCCCGGAAGACCGCTGCGCCGTGGTGCAGCCGGGCGTGCTCAATGGCGATCTGCAGCAGGCCTTGCAGCCGCATGGTTTGTTCTGGCCGCCGGACCCGTCCAGCGCGGAGATCTGCAGCATCGGCGGAAATTTATCCACCAACGCCGGCGGGCCGCGCGCGGTGAAATACGGCGCCACCCGCGACAACGTGCTTGGCCTGGTGGCAGTGACCGGCACCGGCGATGTCATCCGCTGCGGCGGTGCGTACACCAAAAATTCCACCGGCTACGACCTCACCCATTTACTGGTTGGCAGCGAAGGCACGCTGGCGATCATCGTCGAAGCGACCTTGAAGCTGACCCCGCGCGCAGTTGCGCAAGCCGGGCTGCGCGCGTTGTACCGCGATGCCGCCAGCGCTGCGGCCGCGGTGTCGCGGCTGATGGCGCAACCCACCACGCCGACGATGCTGGAATTCATGGATGCCAGTGCGATCGCGTTACTGCGCCGCAATGGCAGCGACGTGCCCGAGGCTGGCGCAATGTTGTTGATCGAAGCCGATGGCGATCACGACACGCTGCCTTACGCATTGCAGGCCATGCACGATGCCGCCGATGGCGAGGGCGTGCTCAGCCTGGACATCGCCGCCGATGGCAGCGCGCGCGACAAACTGTGGGCGGCACGCCGAGCGTTGTCCCCGGCATTGCGCACCATCAAGCCCGGCAAGATCAACGAAGACGTGGTGGTGCCGGTATCGCGCATCCCGGAGCTGGTTGAAGGCGTGGAAGCGCTGGCGGCGGAATTCGCGCTGCCGATCGTCGCCTTCGGCCATGCCGGCAACGGCAACCTGCACGTCAACATCATGTACGACCCGGACGATGCCGACGAAGACGCGCGCGCGCATGCGGCATTACCGCGGGTCTTCGCGCTGGTGCTGTCGCTGGAAGGCACGCTCTCCGGCGAGCACGGTATTGGCGTGGCCAAGCGCGATTTCATGACCCAGGCCTTCAGCGCACCGACGCTGGCGGCGATGCGCGCGATCAAGGCCGCGCTGGATCCGGATGGGATCTTGAATCCGGGCAAGGTGCTGCCGCCGGCCTAGTGCGGGTATTGCTTCAACGCGTCACACCGATAAAGCGCAGCCCCACACCCGGTTCGGTGACGATGTAATGCGGGTCGGCAGCGTCGTCGTGCAGTTTCTGGCGTAGCTTGCCGACCAGGATGCGCAGGTAGTGGGTGTCCTCTTCGTGCGTAGGGCCCCACACTTCGCGCAGCAATTGCGGTTGCGTCACCACGCGGCCGGCATGTTTGAGCAGCAGCGCGAGCAAGGCGTATTCCTTGCGACTCAACGGGATGGCTTCGCCATTGAGGGTGACTTCGCGCAGGCCCAGATGGATGTGCAGGCGGCCATCGTCGAATACGCTTTCTTCCACCGTGGTGCCGGCACCGGCCTGACGCAACAGCGAGCGGATGCGCGCCATCAGTTCCTGCACGCCGAACGGCTTGG
This sequence comes from Xanthomonas dyei, assembly GCF_002939865.1. Taxonomy (GTDB): domain Bacteria; phylum Pseudomonadota; class Gammaproteobacteria; order Xanthomonadales; family Xanthomonadaceae; genus Xanthomonas; species Xanthomonas dyei. The sequence goes on along the minus strand of NZ_MDEE01000015.1, from coordinate 74,594 downwards.
TGACGTAGTCGTTGGCGCCGGCATCGAGGGCGGCGACCTTTTCGGTTTCGCCGGCGCGCACGGTGAGCATGATCACCGGCACGTTGGACCACTGGCGGATCTCGCGCAGCACTTCATGGCCGTCGCGATCGGGCAGGCCGATATCCAGCACCATCAGTTCGGCGCCCTGCCCGGCCAACAGCGCCAGCCCTTCTTCGCCGGTGCCGGCCTGCAGCACGCGGTATCCCTGCGCGCGCAGGCTGATATCGAGAAAACGGCGGATCTGCGGCTCGTCGTCGACGATCAGCACGCGGGCGGGCGGGATGGCAGGGGTGTCAGTCGGCATCGGGGCGAGGTGGCGCGGCAGGAACGAGCAACGGCAGCGTAATGCGGATCGTGGTGCCGTGACCATGTCCCCCGGCCAGCGCCTCGACGCTGCCACCGTGCGCGCCGATCATGCCCTGGCAGATGGTCAGCCCCAGGCCGGTGCCGTGACGGCCGCGGTCGCCGCGTTCGACGCTGTAAAACATGTCGAAGATGCGCGCGCGCTCGTCTTCGGGAATGCCCGGCCCCTGGTCGCCGATATCGATCTGCAAGGCGCCGCTGCGCCGCTGCGCCTGCACGGTGACGGCCATGCCCGGTGGCGAAAACTTCGCCGCATTTTCCAGCACGTTGAAGATGGCTTGTTCCACCAGCGCCGGGTGCACCCAGATCGCCGGCAGGTCGGCGGCCAGGTCCAGTTGCAGGCGCACATCCGGTTGGTAGCGCTGCAGGCGGCGGGTGGCCGAGCCGATCAACTCGTCCACGCCGATCCAGTCGCGATTCAAGGTCAGCCCGGTGTGGCCGAGCTTGGTCATGTCGAGCAGGTTCTGGATGTAGCGATCCAGCCGCTCGCCTTCGAGCTGGATGGTGTCGAGCAAGGCGTAGCGATCCTGCGCATCCATCGCATCGCCATAACTGGCCAGGCTGCTGGCCGAGCCGATCATCGAGGCCAGCGGCGAGCGCAGGTCGTGCGAGACGGACGACAGCAATGCCGAGCGCAGGCGCTCGGTTTCGCCACTTACACGTGCGCCTTCCAGATCGGCGACCAGCCGCGTGCGCAGCGCGGCCTGGCCGATGTCGTCCACCATCGCTTCGGCCAGCCGACGTTGCTCCAGGCCAGGACGCTGCACGGCCTGCCGGAAGCGCAGCGCCGCCACGCCCAGGCTGCCGCGCTCGTGGCGTACCGGCAGGCACCACCATTGCGCACCGGCCAGCGTATCGGTGAAGCGGCCCGCAGGTTGCCCATGCCGCTGCGTCCACTCCGCCGCGCTGCGGTCGAGTGCGCCGAAGCTGGCCGGTGCGTCGCTTTCGCGTTGCTCCAGGCGCAGCCAGACCTCGGCATCCAGTGCGGTGGTCAATGCTCGGCGGCCGGCTTCCAACACCTGGCCGAGATCGGCGGCCGTGCTCAGCTGGCGGCCAAGCGCCTGCAGCGCGTTGGCATGCGCATTGGCCGCACGCAGTGCCAGCACCTGGCTCCGCAGCCGCGAGGCCAGGCGCCCGGCGACCAATGCGGCGATCAGGAACAGACACACCGTCACCACGCCCTGGCGCGCACTGATGTGCAAGGTGAAGCGCGGTTCGATGAAGAAGAAGTTGTAGGCGACAAAACTCAGCAATGCTGCGATCACCGCCGCGGCCATGCGGGTGCGCGACGCGACCAGCACCACGGCGACGATGAACACCATCGACAGATCGTCGATATCGGTCCAGCGCTGCAACAGCCACGCCACAGCCACCGCACCGGCGGCGGCGATGGCGGCAAAAGCCAGGTCGTAGCCCTGCAGCCAATGGCGTGGATTGCGCCAGCGCTGACGCGCGCGTGCACGCGCATCGGCGGAGCTGACGATGACCAGTTCGTAATGCGCGCCACGTTGCAGCAATTGCTGGGTCAAGGTGCGGTTGAACATGCGCGCCAACGGACGCTCGCGGGTACGCCCGAGCACCAGGGTCGAGATGCCGTTTTGCGATGCGAAATCCAGCAAGGCCTCGGCGACATTGGCGCCATGCAGCAACGCGGTGTCGCCACCCAGGCGACGCGTCAGTGCAAAGGCGCGGTCGATCTCCAACTGCCAGCCGGCATCGGCCACGGTGCGCGTCTGCACGGTCACCACCGTCCACGGTGCATCGCGGCGTTCGGACAATCGCCGCGCCACCCGCACCAAATACTCCGAGCTGCCACGTCCATCGATGGCCACCACCACGCGGCGGCGCAGTGCGGCGGTACCGGGCAACCCACGCGCGGCCTGGGTATCGCGCAGATCGCTGTCGACGCGGTCGGCGGCGGTCTGCATCGCCAGTTCGCGCAGCGCGGTCAGATTGGATGGCGAAAAAAACGCCTGCAAGGCCTGCGTCGCCTGTTCGGGCAGATAGACCTTGCCCTGCTGCAGGCGCTCGATCAGTTCGCGTGGCGGCAGATCCACCAGCACGATGTCGCGCAAGCGATCGAACACCGCATCGGGCACCGTTTCGGACACGCGCACGCCGGTAATGCGCAGCACGATGTCGTTGAGACTTTCCAGATGCTGGATGTTGACCGTGGTGTAGACATCGATGCCGGCATCGAGCAGTTCGACGATGTCCTGCCATCGCCGCTCGTGACGGCTGCCGGGCACGTTGCGATGGGCCAGCTCGTCGATCAGTGCCAGGCGCGGCTTGCGCGCCAGCAGCGCATCCAGATCCAGTTCTTCCAGCGTGCGGCCTTGGTAGCTGACACGTGTGCGCGGCAGCAGCGGCAAGCCGTCCAGCAATGCGGCGGTTTCGCTACGCCCGTGGGTCTCCACAATGCCGGCCACTACGTCCATGCCCTGTCGCAAGCGCTCGCGCGCCCGCGACAGCATGGCGTAGGTCTTGCCCACGCCAGGCGCTGCGCCCAAAAACACCGTCAGGCGCCCGCCGTGTTCGCGTTGCAGTTCGCCGATCAGCGCGTCGGCTTGTTGGGTGCGGGCGTCAATCATCGGGAATGGGGAATGGGGAATGGGGAATCGCAAAGCCTACAGCTGCACGATGATCCTAGTGCTTTTGCTTCACCCCATTCCCGATTCCCGTTTCTCCATTCCCGGCCTGATCCAACGCAAGATTCAACGCCAGCACATTCACCCGCGGCTGGCCAAGCAGACCGAACTGTGGCGCTTCGGTGACGCTTTGCAGCAATGCGGCGACGCGTTGCTCTGGCCAGCCGCGCGCGGCGGCGACGCGGCGCACCTGCACCTGCGCGCCCGCAGGGCTCAGATGCGGGTCCAGGCCGCTACCGGATTGGGTGAGCAACTCGCTCGGCACCGCATCCGGTGCAATCCCGTCGCGTGCGGCGACATCTGCGCGCGTGGCGGCGATGCGTGCCTGCAGGTCGGGATTGGAGCGCGCCTGGTTGCTGCCGGCGGCCGCAGTGAGGTCGTACTTGGCGGCCGATGGACGCGGCTGGAAATAGCGCGCAGCGGTGAACGGCTGCGCGACCAAGGCCGAGCCGACCACGCGCGTGTCCTGGCGCAGCAACGAGCCATGCGCCTGGGCCGGAAACAACGCGTCGGTGATGCCGGTGGCGATCAGCGAATACGCCAGGCCCAAGCCGAACAGGATGAACAGCGCGAGGATCATCGAGGCGCGTAACGCCCCGTCGTCGCGCAACGGCAGCGCAGTGGAACAATGATTGGCGGAAGACGTGGTCATGGCTCAGGCACCCAGGGTGGCGACAAGCGCCAGATCGATCAGTTTGATGGCGGCAAACGGCAGCACGATGCCGCCTAGCCCGTAGATCAGCATGTTTCGGCGCAACAAGGCGGTGGCGCTGGATGGACGAAACCGCACGCCACGCAAGGCCAGCGGAATCAACGCCGGAATGATCAGCGCATTGAAGATCAGCGCTGCCAGCACCGCATGGCGCGGGCTGGACAGCTGCATCACGTTGAGCGCGGCCATCGAGGGAATCGCCGCGGCAAACAACGCCGGCAGGATCGCGAAATACTTCGACACGTCGTTGGCCAACGAGAAGGTGGTCAACGCACCGCGCGTGATCAACTGCTGCTTGCCCACTTCGACCACCGCCAGCAGCTTGGCCGGATCCGAATCCAGATCGACCATGTTGCCGGCCTCCTTGGCCGCCTGCGTCCCGGAGTTCATCGCCAGGCCGACGTCGGCCTGGGCAAGCGCCGGTGCATCGTTGGTGCCGTCGCCCACCATCGCCACCAACCGACCGCCAGCCTGCTCGGCACGGATGCGTGCCAGCTTGTCTTCCGGGCGCGCCTGCGCGATGTAATCGTCCACGCCGGCTTCTGCGGCAATGGCGGCAGCGGTGAGCGGGTTGTCGCCGGTGATCATCACCGTCTTGATGCCCATCGCGCGCAACTGCGCGAACTTTTCCTTGATGCCCTGCTTGACCACGTCGCTCAATTCGACCACGCCGAGCACATGCCGGCCTTCGGCGACCACCAGCGGTGTGGCGCCGCCGCGTGCCACTTCTTCGATACGCCCGTTCAACTCCGGCGACACCGTGGCGCCCTGTGCCTGCACATACGCCACGATTGCATCGCCGGCACCTTTACGAATTGCGCGACCGGCCAGATCGACCCCCGACATGCGCGTCTGCGCGGTGAAAGCGATGAAATGCGCAGCTTCCGGTTCGACGGCCACGGCACCTTGTTGGCGCGCGAGCTTGACGATGGATTTGCCTTCCGGCGTGGGGTCGGCCAGCGAGGCCAGCATCGCGGCATCGCGCAGCTGCGCACGATCGATACCGGCCAACGGATGAAACGCGGTGGCCTGGCGGTCGCCGTAGGTGATGGTGCCGGTCTTGTCGAGCAGCAGCACGTCCACATCGCCAGCCACTTCCACCGCCTTGCCGGATTTAGCCAGCACATTGGCCGACAACGCGCGGTTCATGCCGGCAATGCCGATCGCCGGCAACAGGCCGCCGATGGTGGTCGGGATCAGGCACACCAGCAATGCGATCAGCAGCAGCGGGTCCAGCGTGACACCGACAAAGCCTGCGATCGCCGGCAGCGACGCCACCACGATCAGGAAGGTCAATGTCATTGCGGCCAGCAACAAGGTCAGCGCGATTTCGTTCGGCGTCTTCTGTCGATTGGCGCCTTCCACCAGCGCGATCATGCGATCCAGAAAGCTGTGGCCGGGTTCGGCCGTGACCTTGAATACGATCTCGTCGGACAGCACCCGTGTGCCGCCGATCACGCCACTGCGATCGGTGCCGGCTTCGCGCAGCACCGGTGCCGATTCGCCGGTCACCGCCGCCTCGTTGATGGTGGCAAGGCCGCGCACGATCTCGCCATCGGCCGGGACGAATTCGCCTTCGGACACCATCACGTAATCGCCCGGGCGCAGTTCGGCCGCCGGCACGCGGGTTTCGCGCCCACCCAATGCGGTTTCGACGCGGCGCGCGATGAGGTCCTTGCGCGCACGGCGCAACGATGCCGCCTGCCCACGGCCACGTGCTTCGGCAATGGCTTCGGCAAAATTGCCGAACAACACGGTGACAAACAAGATCACCGTCACTGCCCAGCCAAAACCGGCATTGCCATAGCCACTGGCAGTGATCACCGCTGCCAGCAGCGTGCCGCCCATCACCACCGCCATCACCGGGCTACGCAGCAGATGCCGTGGCGACAGCTTGATAAAGGCCGCACGCATCGCTGCGATCAGCACCGCAGCATCGAACAACGCTGCGTCACCGCGCTCGCGTTTTTCAGTTGTATCGATCGTAGACATGCTCATTCTCAGGACGCCGCCAGGGCGAGGTGTTCAGCGATGGGGCCCAGCACCAGTGCCGGCATGAACTGCAGCACGGTCAGCACCAGCACGATCGCCATCAAGGTCAGCGCAAAGGTGGGTGTTTCCACCTGCAGGCTGCCGGCCGATTCGGGCGCGCGCCGCTTTACCGCCATGCGCGCAGCCACCATCAACGGCAGGATCAAGGCCGGGTAGCGGCCCAGGGCCAGCACCACCGAACAACTCAGATTCCACCAATACGTGGCATCGCCCAGCCCTTCAAAACCCGAGCCGTTGTTGGCGAAAGCCGAGGTGTACTCGTAGAACACCTGGCTGATGCCGTGGAAGCCCGGATTGGAATTACCGGTCAATGCCGGCACCGCCAATGCCACCGCGGTAAAGCCCAACACCACCAGCGGCTGCAACAAAATCAGCAGCGCCAGCAATTGCACTTCGCGCGCTTCGATCTTGCGGCCGAACAATTCGGGCGTGCGCCCGGTCATCAAACCGGCCAGAAACACGCTTAATAACAGGTACACCACAAATTGCTGCAGGCCACAGCCGATGCCGCCCCAGATGGCGTTGATCAGCATATCCACCAACGTGACCAGGCCACTCAGCGGCGCCAGCGAGTCGTGCATTGCATTGACCGAACCGTTGGACGTCTGCGTGGTCAACGCCGCCCAGAGCGCGGAAGCATCGGCGCCGATACGCACTTCCTTGCCTTCCATCAAGGCCGGCGAGGCGGCACTGGCCGAATGCGCTTCGGACCAAACCAACAAGGCCGTGGATGCCGCCGACATCGTCAACATGGTGCCGAATACCAACGCGGTGAGTCGCTTGCGCCCGGTCAGATAGCCGACCATGAACACCACGCTCATCGGCAGCAGCACCAGTGCCAGGGTTTCAAGCACGTTGCTCAATGGCGTGGGGTTTTCCAGCGCCACCGAACTATTGGGGCCATACCAGCCACCGCCATTGGTGCCGAGCTGCTTGACCGCCACCATCGCCGCCACCGGTCCCACCGGAATGGTCTGCGTGGTCATGCCGGCGCTGCTGTCCAGCGGTGCGGCAGTGGCCGCGCCTTGCAGCGTGGATGGCACGCCTTGCCAGCCGAGCAACAACGCCCACACCAGAGAGAGCGGTAACAGCACGCGCACGCTGGCACGGATGACGTCGGCCCAGTAGTTACCGACGTCGGCCTCGGGTAGCGCCTCTGCGCTTGACGTTGGCGGGTGCCCTGCATGGCGCGCCAACGCCGTCTCCGGCTCGTCCTGGCCGGCCACCAATGGCCGGGCGCCCGCCGTCGCGTCCGATAGCAACGCGGCATCGGACACGCGTGCGACGGCGCGCCCACCGAACAACGCGCGCAAGGTCGCCACCGCCAACGCCAGACCCATCATCGGCGTTACCACCTGCAGACCGACGATGCCGGTCATCTGCGCCAGATATGAGAGCTGCGCCTGGCCGGAGTAATGCTGCTGATTGGTATTGGTGAGGAACGACACCATGGTGTGCAGCGCGGTATCCCAGCGCATGTTGGGGATGCCATCCGGGTTGAACGGCAGCCACGCCTGGGTCATGAACACGCCCCAGGTCAACAGCCCGACCACCAGGTTGCTGAGCAGAAACGCGATGGTGTAGCCGCGCCACGACATGCCCTGCTGCGGGCGGGTGCCGAGCAATGCGTACAACGGCCGTTCGACCCAACCGAACAGCGCGTCGCCACGCATCGGTGCACCACGCATCACCGCCGCCAGATAACAGCCCAGGGGCCATGCCAGCACGATGGCCAGCGCATAAACAAGAAAGATTTCACTCATTGGAGCGCACTCGCATCAGAAGTCTTCGGGCCGCAGCACCACGTACAACAGGTAGGCCGCGGCAACGAGTACGGCCACGCCGCACAGCAGGGACAACCAGACAGGCATGTCGGCTACTCCCCGTGACACGCACAAGGGCGCAAGGCCGCTGCGCTGCGCGCAGACGCGAGCTGCAGCTGCATGACAACAGGGCAAGGCGCTGCCGCACCGCGCGCGCAGCGCCGATGGAGCAGACAGGTCAAGGGATGCATCAGGATCGTCCACGGCGGAACCGCTCCGCCACTGCGCGCAGTCTCGTCCCGAGCTGCGTAAAGTCGCTATGGACGTGCCATGGGCGTCGCGTAAATTCCGCATAAAAGCGGTCGAGCGGTGGTTGGTCGATGCCTGGAGTGTTTGCTTGCCTTGGTGCGGTTACGGCTTGGAAGCTGGCGATTGGTTGGTTTGGCTGAGGGTGGGTGATCGAGCGGGGGTTAGTCGAGGCGGTTGGTCGAGGGCGCACTGCCCTGGCCGGTTCCGGGACACGCCGTGAATCCGTCCGTGGAGGCTCGGTGGCGGCATCCATGCCGCCACACGGTCCCGGAACCGGCCAGGGCAGTGCGCCTGTCGAGTTGGTTGCGTGCGGACGGAATGGCGTGCAGCGGTGAAGAAAGGTGAGGCTGGCGGATTCATCAAACTGGCACCACTGTAGTTCAAACAGCGCTATAGGCGGCGCCGTCTTTGCTTATGCGTAGCGTTATTCAATGACAAGAGCGCGGTGAGTAAATTCATCTGCGCGCACAGCATCCACACGCGAACGATGCACTGCTTTTTAACCATGCATGCCTAGATCTCGAATGGCCCTTGCCCGCCCACCGTCGCAGGACCTTATGCGGCATGGATGCCGCATAAGAGCCTACAGGGACGTACTTGCGGCGTGTCCTGCGATGGTGGGCGGGCAAGGGCCCTGCAGCGACCGCACAGATCAGCGGCTTCTCGCCGTCGCTCATCGAACGCAACGACATGCAAAAGTGCGAGCACGCTTTGGCAGCATCTGAAAACCCAAGCCAGCGTGATCGCAGGGCGCGTTGCCCTACCCGCTTGCGAAGTACGCCATCAACCGATCACTCAGAGCTCCCTAGCGGCATCCATGCCGCCAAAGGGCCCACAAGAAAATCCCATTTGTTCGCAATCTGCACACCAGCCACGCAAGTGCAGTCGCAAGACGAAAACGCTTACTGGCGATCATCTACCACGCGAACAGAGGCCAAGTGTTGCCCTGAAGCCTTACCGCAGCGGTACGTTCAACACCGATGGCGTTGCCACCGGCGAGGTAAACGTCACCAAGCCGCCGCCATCGCTTGCGTCGGTGTAGCGCGCATCGCGGGTATCGATGACCAACACCAATCGCTGTCCTGCGGGGATTTCGGCGGCGGCGGCCTGCAGCGACCAGTCCAGGGTCACCGCGCGGCCGGGCGTTGCATCGCGCAGCGAGTACGGCGCATGCGTGATCAACGAGGCAACGCCCAACGCGTCCATGCGGTACAGATACGCAAACAGGCTCACCTTCGATTGCGTGGGCACCACCGTGATGCGTAACGATGGACTGCCCGCCAGCTGACGCACACCGCTAGCCGGCGACCCGACCCACACCGCCGCGCCAGCGCGGGTGACCAGCGGAATCGAGGTGGTCACCGGCAAGCCGATGCCTTGCAACAGGCCGCTGACCAGCACCACGCCCGAGTCGGCCAGGGTCGGCAGGTCGGTGGCAATGCGCGATTGCCACCCGCTGGCCGTGCCAGCGATCAATCCGCCGGTAGGGCTGAGCAGCCCGGCCGGTGCAGACAGACCCAGGCGCGTGGTGCCTTGCTGCACCGATGCCCAATCCGGATACGTCAGCCATTGCCCGGCGCGCGGCGATAGCCGCACCGGCGCTTCGGCATCCACGCCATTGCGCACTTGCTTCAGATAGCGATCGAACCAACGCGTGGCCGCGGTGTAAACCTCGTTGGGCAGGCCCAAAGCGCCGGGCAGTTCCGTGGTGGCGTGATCGCCCTGGCTCAGCAGCAGTTGCTTGGGCCCGCGCAGCTGATTGAAGAAGGCAATGGTCTGATTCGGCGGGAACAAGCCGTCGTTGAAGGCATTACCCAGCAGCACTGCGGTGCCGCGCGCGTTGAGCGCGACCACGTCGGTGACCGGGCTGCGCGAGGCCGCCTGCGGCAGGAAGCCCTGCACCGCACCATCGAAATCACCCTGCGCTACTTTCGTACCGATCTGCGCCAGATCCGGGCCCGCGCGTCCGGTCAACGCGCCCGCGCCGACCAGCAACCCGACACCCTGCTGGCTGACGGTGCGATTGGAATACAGCGAGGCCTCCAGATCGGCCCAGCCACTGAGCGCGGCCACCGCCTTGATGCGCGGGTCGCGCTCGGCGGCCAGCAGGCTGATGCCCGCGCCATAGGAGATGCCGGACGCGCCGATCGCATTCGGGTTGGCCGGCGTATGCGCCAGCGCCCAATCGATGACCGCACTGACGTCTTCCACCGTGTCCGGCCCGGCGATGTCGATCTGCCCGGCCGAATCCCAGAACCCGCGCGAGGTGTAGCTGACGACGACATAGCCATCGCTGGCCAGCTGAGTGGCGCGGCCCAGATATTCCAGATTGGGCAACGACCAACTGGCCGGCATCACGATCAGCGGAAACGGCCCGCTTCCCTGCCCCTGCGGCACCAGCACCAACGCCCCCATCGGCGCGCCATCCCAGCCGGGGATGCGCTCGTAGGTCTTGCTGAAGGCGCCCGCCACGGCCGATGCCGACGACACCAGCAACGCCACCGCGGCGATGCCACGGATCCAAACCTTGTTCATGCTGCCTCTCCCACGCAAGGCCGGGCCGGGATAGCCCAGCGGCAATTGCCATGCATCCGTGGTTCGGGGGGAGAACGCCGCGAACGTACCAGACGGTACGGTATGGGTTCAAGGCGGGGATTCGGNGGGATTCGGGATTCGGGATTCGGGATTCGGGATTCGGGATTCGGGAGTCGGGAGTCGGCGGCCGGCGTTGAAAAACCGCGTACAGCGTCCAAGCACCAGTCGTCGAGGACCGTCAGCGCAGCGGCACCAGCCGCCAACCCTCAACCGACGAAGTGCTGATACCCGCGCTGGGGCGGTTGCCAGGGATGTCCATCGGCGTCGTGCACCACCACGCCTGGTGCGGTAACGATCTGGCCGATGCGCGTGGCAGCCACGCCAGCAAATGCCATCGCCTGCAGCACGGCCTCGCGGTGCTGCGGGGCGGCGGTGAAACACAGTTCGTAGTCGTCGCCGCCGCCCAATTGCCAGCCGATGCACTGCAACGCGCTGATGGCGTCGCTGCGCGGCATCTGCGGCAGATCAGTCAGTGCCAGGTGCGCGCCCACACCGCTGCGCTCGCACAGATGGCCCAGATCGGCCAGCAGGCCGTCGGAGACATCCACGCACGCATGCGCAAGCCCACGCAGCCGCAATCCTGCCTGCACGCGCGGCTGCGGACGCAGCAGCCGGCCGCGCCATGCTTCATGCAATAGATCCGCCGCCACATGCGTGACATCCAACGCACCGGCCTGCCACAGCGACAACGCCGCCGCCGCTTCGCCCAGCTGGCCGGTCACCCACACGTCATCGCCCACACGCGCGCCATCGCGTCGCAGCGCAGCCCCCGGCGGCACGCTACCGATGGCGGTGACCGCGCACGACAACGGCCCGCGCGTGGTATCGCCACCGACCAACGCGATGTCATGCGCATCGGCAAGTGCGAAGAATCCGTCGGCAAATGCGTCCACCCACGCCAGATCGTCGTGCGGCAAGGACAGCGACAAGGTGCACCAGCGTGGCTGTGCGCCCATCGCGGCAAGGTCGGACAAATTCACCGCCAGCGTCTTCCAGCCCAGATCGTCGGGCAGCGTTTCGTGCGGAAAATGCACACCGGCATTGAGCGTGTCGGCGGTGATGGCCAACTGCTCGCCGGCCGGCGGCTGCAGCAGCGCTGCGTCGTCGCCGATGCCCAATGGCACATCGGCACGCGCGGCGATGCGCGCGCGCAGACGCGCAATCAGATCGAATTCGGGCATGGCAACGGGAATCGGGAATCGGGAATCGGGAATGGAGAATGGAGAATCGCAAATGCGGCGGGTGGTCGCGAGCAGTGGGGCTCTTCACGATTCCCCATTCCCGACTCCCGATTCCCGCGACTCAGGCGCCGCTGGCGCCCGACTCGACCTTGCGCCACTCCACTGCAGCGCGATCCAGCACGCCGTTGACATAGGTGTGGCCGTGTTCGGAGCCGAAGCGCTTGGCAGTTTCGATCGCTTCGTTGATCACCACGCGGTACGGCACGTCCTGCCGATGCAGCAATTCATAAGCGGCCAAGCGCAGCACCGCACGTTCGATCGCATCGACCTCTTCCACGCCGCGATCCAGATACGGCGTCAACGCAGTATCCAGCTCGGCGCGATGGGTGAGCACGCCTTCCACCAGGCTTTCGAAGTACGCCAGGTCGGCCACTTCGTGCGCCTGCTCATGCGCAAACTGGCCGATCACCTGCTTGGCGAAACCGCCGGAGATCTGCCAGGCATACACCGCCTGCAAGGCGCGGCGGCGCGCGCGCGAGCGCAGCACCGGGTCGATGCCGTCGCGACGGCCGTGGCGGGCATGTCCACCGGATTTGCTCATGGCAACAACTCCATCAAATTCACCAGTTCCAGCGCGGCAAGCGCGCATTCCTCGCCCTTGTTGCCATGGCTGCCGCCGGCGCGCGCCTCGGCATCTTCCACCCGCTCCACCGCCAGCACGCCGTTGAGCACCGGCACGCCGGTCTGCAGCTGCACGCTCATCAGGCCTTCGGCGCACAGGTCGGCCACATGTTCGTAATGGCGGGTATCGCCACGGATCACGCAGCCCAGCGCAACGATCGCGCCGTGCTGGCCGGACTGCGCCACGCGGTTGGCGGCGATCGGAATTTCCCAGGCGCCCGGCACGCGGATCACGTCGATGGCGTCCTCGCCGATGCCGTTGCCGGCCAGGCTCTGGCGCGCGCCGGCAACCAGCACGTCGGTGATACGGGCATTCCAGCGGCTGGCGATGATCGCAAAGCGCGCGGTGGTGGGGCGAAGATCGCCTTCGTAGTGGGTCATGCGGGTCGGCAACTCGAGGGGGCGGGAAGTTTAACAGCTGCCGGGCCCAGGCCCGGCCGACATCGACGGCAGCGGCCCGCCGAAGCAGGCACTACCGGGCGTCCGGGACGCTAGGGCGCGCCACCTGCAGCGCGTTGTGCCAGCGGCATGCGGTTGCCGATAGACCACGGGCGACATCACCGCCACCCGCTCCTTCGACGCCCGCACGCCCTGCAACCACGCGCTACCCGGACTGGATGCGCTACGGCACCGCTGTCGGCAGCACCGAATGCACTGCTTGGCCCGCGTGGCATTCCAGATACTCCACCACCTCCAGCCCGAAGCCGGCCAGGCCGACCTGGCGGCGCGGGGTTCCCAGCACGCGCAGCTTGCCCAGGCCCAGCTCGGCCAGGATCTGCGCGCCGGCGCCATTGCGACGCCACTGGCTGACGTCCTTGGCATTGGTGGCGGCCTCGGGCTGCTGGCGCAACCGCGCCAACAACGATTCGCTGTCGCGCGGTGCCGACAGCACCACCATCACGCCCTGCCCTTCGGCGGCGATCGCACGCAAGGCATCGGTGGCGGCCACGCCGAAATCATCGCGCTGCCAATGCAGCAGATCGGCCAACGGGTTTTCCACCTGCACACGCACCAGGGTAGGCGTGTGCGGCTCAGCGGCGCCGCGCACCAAGGCAAAGTGCAGATCGTGGGCGATGCGGTCGCGGTAGGTCACCAGTTTGAACGGGCCGAACTCGGTGGTGATCTCGCGCTCGTCCACACGCTCGACCGTGTGCTCGTTGGCCAACCGATAGGCGATCAGATCGGCGATCGAGCCCATCTTCAGCCCATGCTCGCGGGCGAACACTTCCAGCTGCGGGCGGCGCGCCATGCTGCCGTCCGGGTTGAGCACTTCCACCAGCACGCCGGCCGGTTCCAGCCCGGCCAGCATCGGCAGATCGCTGGCGGCTTCGGTGTGCCCGGCGCGGGTCAGCACGCCACCGGGCTGCGAAATCAGCGGGAAGATGTGACCCGGCTGACTCAGGTCCTGCGGCTTGGCATCCGGGCGCACCGCGGTCCGCACCGTGTGCGCACGGTCGTACGCCGAGATACCGGTGGTGACGCCCTCGGCCGCCTCGATGCTGACGGTGAAGTTGGTCTGAAACTGCGCGGTGTTATTGCGCACCATCGGCGCCAGGCCGAGTTGCGCGCACCTCTCGCGGGTCAGCGACAGGCACACCAGCCCGCGCGCGTGGGTCACCATAAAATTGATGTCCGACGGCTTGACCAGCTCGGCGGCCATAATCAGATCACCCTCGTTTTCGCGGTCTTCGTCATCGACGATCACCACCATGCGCCCGGCACGCAACTCTTCGATCAGCTCGGGAATCGGCGCGAAATTCATGCCGCACCCCGCGTGCCGAGCAGGCGTTCGACATAGCGCGCGACCAGATCGATTTCCAGATTCACCGCAGCGCCCACCGCAGTGGCCGCAAACGCGGTATTGGCGACCGTGTGCGGAATCAACGCCACTTCAAAGCCGTCCAGGTCCACGTCGTTGACCGTGAGGCTGACACCATCCACGCAGATCGAGCCCTTCTTGGCCACGTAGCGCAACACCGCCGGTGGCGCCGCAAACCGCCAGCGCTGCGCACGCGCATCCTCGTGCACCGATTGCACCTGACCCAGCCCATCGACGTGGCCGCTGACCAGATGCCCGCCAAGGCGATCGGTCGGGCGCATCGCACGTTCCAGATTGATCACCGCGCCTTCCGGCAACGCGCCCAAGGTGGTCAGCGACAGGGTTTCGGTGGACGCATCGGCCTGAAAACTGGCCGCGTCGAACGCGATCACGGTCAGGCAAACGCCATTGACCGCGATGCTTTCGCCCAATTGGACCGCGTCGAACGGCAAGCTGCCGACAGCGAAGGTAAACCGCACATCGCCACCCTGCGGTTGGCGCGCCGCCAGACGGCCCACGCCTTCAATGATTCCGGTAAACATCAGCGCGCCCCCGTTTGCAGTAGCGATCGGGGTGAGTTGGCGCGATGGAAGGTCGCGATGCAACGCGACAGGTGATGCAAAGGCATAGTCGTTTCTCGCAGAAGTTGAGCGAAAAACGCCGCAAGGCAAAGCAAACAGGCGCGCGCACAGCCGCAAGGGCTGCGCGTTGGCCGTCTTCTTTCATCCGGACTATACCGTCGGCTCCGGCATCGGACCGGATCTGCTGACCTTCGCACCACGCCCGCGCATAACGCCCCGGGCACCGCTGCGAAGCGCTCGCGGGCTCACACGCTTGCACGTGCCTACCGCCGGTGGGGAATCGCACCCCGCCCTGAAGACGTTCGTAAGGACCGGCGAGCCGGCCGGCGCAGTTTAACAGCGCGCATCGGCGCCATTGCTGACCACCAGCTAAGGCCAGCAGGACGCTGTGTCGTGTCAGGAATTTCCCCATAGCCAGTTTTGTGAAGAGTCTGTTAAATTGCGCACCGCGGCGGGAGACGTCGCGCTTTTTTCCAGCCTGCAACAGGCCGGAAGACACGGACATCAACTCAGAGAGAACACTTATGCGCACCACCTTGATTCTGGCTGCCCTGCTGGCAGCAACCCCGTTTGCCGCCGCTGCTGAAGGCCTGAGCTACAGCTACGTCGAAGGCGGCTGGAACCGCACCGAAATCACCGTGAACGGCGATTCGGACGATCTCGACGGCGGCTACCTGCGCGGTTCGTGGAAGATTGCCGAGCCGGTCTACCTGCTCGCCGGCTACCAGCGCGCCACCAAGGATTTCAACCTCGGCTCTGGCTTTGTGCTCGAAGGCACCTTGCAGCAGGCCAGCGTCGGTATCGGCTATCGCCAGGAAATGACCGAGCGTGTCGAGTTCATCGCCGACATCAGCGTGCTGCGCTCCAAGGTCGAATCCGACCTGCGCCTGCGTGGCCGTTCGATCGACGACTCCTCCGACACCAGCAGCCTGGGCTTCGGTAACCTCGGCCTGCGTGGCAAGCCCTCGCCGCGGACCGAAGCATGGATCAAGGCCGGCTACATCGACGGCAGCGACGTGGACGAAGGCGAATTCGTCGGCACCCTCGGCGGCCAGGTCAACTTCA
Organism: Xanthomonas dyei; assembly: GCF_002939865.1. Classification (GTDB taxonomy): domain Bacteria; phylum Pseudomonadota; class Gammaproteobacteria; order Xanthomonadales; family Xanthomonadaceae; genus Xanthomonas; species Xanthomonas dyei. The sequence continues at coordinate 58,804 of NZ_MDEE01000015.1, read as the reverse complement.
CCCCGACCTGGGGCCTGGTGGCCGAAGCGCAGTTCATCGACAACGCCAACCAGTACCGTGTCGGCGTGCGCGCAAGCTTCTGATCGACGCGCTACAGCTACAAAAAAGGCTCCGCTTGCGGAGCCTTTTTTTGTCAGCCACTCCTGGCACGATTAGGGTGCCCCTGAAGGCAAAAGTGTTTCGCCACGGCTGCAAGCACAACCAGCAGAATTGGCGGTGGAAGCCGCGTCTCTAGCGCCTGCAACATCGCACGCACGCTTGCTGCGATTTGCATCCAGAAACGTCCAGAAGCCGGAGCATGCCGTCGACCACGACACCACGCCGCATCCTGCTACTGATTGATCGTGGTTTCGATGACATCGACGATCTCACTGACGGGGATCGTGAAAACTCCAGCATTGCCCTCTTCAAAAGCAGTCCGCCAGGTTGTGTAGCCCTCCAGATACTCCGGGTTCACCGCGGCTTGGCCGACAAGCGTCGTCACCGAGCTTTCGAGTGTCGTTCTGGACACCGGAGAATGCGGCAACTCCGTTGAGATGGCGTTGGGCGCACGCGCATTTTTTACCCGAACGTCGCGAATGCTGATATGGAACACTTCGCCAATCTTCGGTTCGATCTCGATCCTGTTGATCTGCAGCGTCGAACCTGGCTCTTCGGCCCTGTTGCGATACTCCCAGACTTGCCCTTCCGCAAACTGCCGGGCGTGTGCAGTGTCCATGTTCATAGTGAGAAATCCGATGACAAGAAGGGAAGTGAGCTTCATCTAAAGAGGCTTAAGAGCACGTGTCGGTCGGTAGTGTCTAACCGTCACCTGCATCGCTGGTCACTTCGGACCCGCCCTGCCCCGGCAGGCGATGCATTCGGTAAGGTCACCCTCAGGCCTCAACGCTTACAGAACACGTGAGTTACAGAATCAGCAGCCTGCAACGTTCTCTTGTACCAAAGCCAGCGCTCATTCAACGGCACCAGGCAGATAGCGCAGCCGCAGGTCCTGGCCAAGTTGGCGCACATCGGCCAGATGCAGCGTGCGACGCTGCGCCATGGTGTCGATGCCAAGTCCGGCCAACAGCGGTCTGGCGGCATCGCCCAGCACCACCGGCGCCAGATAGAGCAATAGTTCGTCGACCAGACCGGCTTGCAGCAGCGCACCGCTCAGGATTGCACCAGCTTCGGCGTGCACTTCGTTGATACCGCGCTCGGCCAGCAGCGCCAATACCGATCCCAGATCGGAGCGACCGTCGTGCAGTGGCATCCCGACGAACTCGGCGTTGTGCAGCGACGGCGCTGGTGCAGCGTTGCCATGTAGATAGAGCGTCGGTGCATCGCCCTGACGAATGTTCCCGCATTCCAGGGTGCGCAAGCGCGCATCCAAGACGACCCGCAACGGCGGCTCAAAAGGTGTGTCATCGCCCAATCGCACGGTCATCGCCGGATCGTCGGCAAGCACCGTGCCGGCACCGGTCAGGATGGCACCGGCACGCGCGCGCCAGCGTTGCACGTCGGCACGTGCGTCTGCACCGGTGATCCACTTGGACTCGCCGCTGGCCAGCGCAGTGCGCCCATCCAGGCTGGCGCCCAGCTTGACCCGCAGCCACGGACGGCCACGCTCCACCCGCGCCAGAAATCCGCGATTGAGTTCGCGCGCCTGCGCCTGCAGCACGCCGCTGACCACCTCGATCCCCGCCTCGCGCAGCAGCGCGAAACCACCGCCGTTGACCTGCGGAAACGGGTCGGCCATCGCCGCGACCACGCGCGCCACGCCCGCCTCGATCAAGGCCAATGCGCACGGCGGCGTGCGCCCATAATGTGCGCACGGCTCCAACGTCACATACGCGGTCGCTGCGCGTGCACGCTCGCCGGCAGCGCGCAGCGCAAACACTTCGGCATGCGGGCCACCGGCACGTTGATGGAAGCCTTCGCCCACGCACACGCCATCGCGCACGATCACGCAGCCCACCATTGGATTGGGGCGCGTGGTGTAGGCACCACGTTCTGCCAGGCGCAGTGCCCGCGCCATCCAGCGGTGGTCGTCGGCCGTCACGTTCATTGCGTTGCTCCTTGCGGCGCGATGGCCATCACCACGATCTGCATCGGGCCTAATAACAGCTCGGCATGCGCGTGCCAGCCAAGCCGCTGATAAAACGGCACCAGCGCCGGTTGGCAGTACAGATACAGCAGCGGCACCTTCAATTGCGCAGCCGCCCGCACGCAGTGCGCCACCAGTGCTTCGCCGATGCCCTGCCCGCGCGCCTGCGGGTGCACGTACAACGATGCCAGCCAGGGCGACCATTGCCGGATGCGGCCATCGTCGTTCTCCAGCAGGCTGACCGAACCGAGCCAATGCGACTGATCGAGCGCAACCCAGGTGGTGGGAATCACGCCATCGCGGGTATGGCTGCGCAGTTCGCTCAACGCTTCGTCGATGTTCCAGTCCGGCAACAGACTGCCGAAGGCCTGCAGATGCGCCTGCGCGATGGCAGGCAAATGTTCTGGCGTGTCCGCTACGCAGGCGATGCGCATGCGCTCAGCGCTTGGCGGGTTTGCCGGCACGTTCCAGCGCCGCTTCCAGCAGCGGCAATTGCTCGCTGCCGACCGGGAGCTCGCGCTCGAGCTTTTCGATTTCTTCGCGGAAGTCGGCCACGTCCTGAAAACTACGATACACCGAGGCAAAGCGCACATAGCCCACATGGTCGAGTTTGCGCAGCTCGACCATCACATATTCGCCCACGCGCAGCGAGCCCACTTCGCGCTCGCCGGACATGCGCAGCTGATGCACCACCGCGCGCACCGCCGCTTCTATCTGTTCCTCGGACACGGGGCGTTTCTGCAGCGCGCGGTCGAAGCTGGTGCGCAGCTTGCGCGCATCGAACGCCTCGCGCCCGCCATCGCTCTTGACCACGGTGGGCAGTTTCAGTTCGATGGTTTCCAGCGTACTGAAACGCTCGCCGCACGCTTCGCACTCGCGGCGCCGACGAATCGTCGTACCGTCTTCGGACACCCGCGAATCGATCACGCGGGTGTCGTTGTGCTGGCAGAAGGGGCAGTGCATCAGCGGAGCCGGGACCGGGGACCCGGGACGCGGGACGCGGGGAAAAGCCAGGAGCGCCCGTTATCCAGTTGGACAGGCGCACGCGCAGACACGGGAAACATGGCTTTCCCGTGTCCCCAGTCCCCGGTCCCCGGTCCCGGCACCTCAGCCATACACCGGATACTTCTTGCACTGCGCAGTCACTGCGTCGCGCACCTTGGCCAGCACTGCTTCGTCGGCCGGTGCATCCAGCACGTCGGCGATCCAGTTGGCCAGGTCGATGCTGTCCTGCTCCTTGTAACCGCGCGTGGTGATGGCCGGGGTGCCCAGGCGCAGGCCCGAGGTCACGAACGGCGAGCGCGGGTCGTTGGGCACCGAGTTCTTGTTGACGGTGATGTGCGCCTTGCCGAGCGCGGCCTCTGCATCCTTGCCGGAGACATCGCGGCCGATCATATCCACCAGCATCAGATGATTTTCGGTGCCGCCGGAGACGATCTTGTAGCCGCGCGCGATCAGCGTGTTGGCCATGGCCTGGGCGTTCTTGACCACCTGCTGCTGGTAGGTCTTGAAGGCCGGCTCCAACGCTTCCTTGAACGCAACCGCCTTGGCCGCGATCACGTGCATCAACGGGCCACCCTGGATGCCGGGGAACACGATCGACTGCAGCTTCTTCTGCAGCTCTTCGCTGGCACCCTTGGCGACGATGATGCCGCCGCGCGGGCCGCGCAGGGTCTTGTGGGTGGTCGAGGTCACCACATGCGCGTGCTCCATCGGGCTGGGGTACACCCCGGCGGCGACCAGGCCGGCGACATGCGCCATATCCACGAAGAGATACGCACCGACGCTGTCGGCGATGGCGCGGAAGCGCGCCCAGTCGATCTTCTGCGAATACGCCGAGAAGCCGGCGATAACCATCTTCGGCTTGTGCTCGGTGGCCAGGCGCTGGACCTCGTCGTAATCAATCAGGCCCTGCTCGTCGACGCCGTACTGCACCGCGTTGAACAACTTGCCCGACGCGTTGACCTTGGCACCGTGGGTCAGGTGGCCACCATGGGCCAGACTCATGCCCAGGATGGTGTCGCCTGGCTGCAGCAGCGCCAGATAGACCGCCTGGTTGGCCTGCGAGCCGCTGTGCGGCTGCACGTTTGCATAGTCGGCGCCAAACACCTGCTTGATGCGGTCGATCGCCAGTTGCTCTGCAATGTCGACGAACTCGCAACCGCCGTAATAGCGCTTGCCCGGATAGCCCTCGGCGTACTTGTTGGTCAGCTGGCTGCCTTGGGCTTCCATCACCAGCGCGCTGCAGTAGTTCTCGCTGGCGATCAGTTCGACGTGATCCTCCTGGCGGCCGACTTCAGCGGCGATGGCCTTGGCCAGTTCGGGGTCGTAGGTTTCCAGTCGGGCGTCGCGCGAGAACATTCGAAACTCCGGGGCAGCTGCAGCCAGTAGGGCCGCCGATTGTAAGCCCCCGCCGCACGGGTGACCAATGGTGCTGCTGTTGCAGGCAATGCGCCCGGTCGGTCGGCGCGCGGAACAAACGACAAAGGCGCACCGACGTGCGCCTTTGTGTGATGACCGGCCCGATTGCTCGGCGAGCGCTCGGATGTCTGCTCAGTTGTTGAGAACCAGGTCGGCGATGACGCCGGTGGCGATGGCGACCAGCAGCAGATTGCCGGTGTTGTCGCGCTGCCAACGGTAGCCGTACGGCGGGCGACGCAGGTTGTAGCGGTCGTAGTCGTTCACAACATAGACGGGACCGTGGTAACGCTGGCCGCGGGACCAGTACGGGCGCGGCGGCGGGCCAGCGCGGTAGTAGGTGGGGCGATCGTAGACATAGACCCGGTTGCGGTCGTAGCGACGGTCCTGGTAGCGGGCATCGCGATAGCCCTCGCGGTAGCCGCTGCTGTAATAGCGGCGGTCGTCGCGACGGTCGTCGTGCCAGTCGCGGCGGTCGTTGCGCCAGTTGCCGTGATCGCGGCCGCGGTCGTGGCGATCATCGCGGTCGTGACCACCGCGATCGTGGCCGCGGCCCCAGTCGTCGGCAAACGCTGCCGGGGCCACGGAGCCCAGCGCCAGGATGGAAGAAAGCACAACAGTGACAATGCGTTTGCGGTTCATGACCAACTCCTGTTTGCGATGTCGCAATTTCATTAAGACGCTGCCTGCCTTAATGCATTCTTGCTGGAATCGATTACCAAAATGCCTATTCAGGTAATAGGTAGGCTGCCGTTTAGCTCCCTCCCCGCCCGGCGCGGCCCTGGGCACTTGCCCGTATAATCGGCGCAATCCCTTTTCCGCTGCCTCCGGCCTCGGCCGGCGGGCTGCCTGCGTCCACGGAGCCCCCATGTCGCAATATATCTACACCATGAACCGCGTCAGCAAGGTGGTCCCGCCCAAGCGGCAGATCATCAAGGACATCTCGCTGAGCTTTTTCCCGGGCGCTAAGATCGGCCTGCTGGGCCTGAACGGCGCGGGCAAGTCCACGGTGCTGAAGATCATGGCCGGCGTGGACACCGATTTCGAGGGCGAAGCCCGCCCGCAGGCCGGCATCAAGGTCGGTTATCTGGCCCAGGAACCGCAGCTCAACCCTGAGCACACCGTGCGCGAAGCGGTGGAAGAAGGCGTGGGCGATGTGCTGCAGGCCCAGGCCGCGCTGGATGCGGTGTATCTGGCCTACGCCGAAGAAGGCGCCGATTTCGACGCGCTGGCCAAGGAACAGGAACGCCTGGAGGCGATTCTGGCCGCCGGCGATGCGCACACCCTGGAAAACCAGCTGGACGTGGCCGCCGATGCGCTGCGCCTGCCGCCGTGGGAAGCCATCGTGGGCAAGCTGTCCGGTGGCGAAAAGCGCCGCGTGGCGCTGTGCCGCCTGCTGCTGCAGAAGCCGGACATGCTGCTGCTCGACGAACCGACCAACCACTTGGACGCCGAATCGGTGGAGTGGCTGGAACAGTTCCTGGCGCGCTACACCGGCACCGTGGTGGCGGTGACGCATGATCGCTACTTCCTGGACAACGCCGCCGAGTGGATCCTGGAACTGGACCGCGGCCGCGGCATTCCGTGGAAGGGCAACTACACCGACTGGCTGACCCAGAAGGACGAGCGCCTCAAGCAGGAAGACAACCAGGAAAAGTCACGCCAGAAGGCGATCCAGAAGGAACTGGAATGGTCGCGACAGAACGCCAAGGGCGGCCGCACCAAGGGCAAGGCGCGTCTGGCCCGCCTGGAAGAACTGCAGTCGGTGGATTACCAGCGCCGCAACGAGACCAACGAGATCTTCATCCCGCCGGGCGAGCGCCTGGGCAACTCGGTGATGGAGTTCAAGAACGTGTCCAAGAAGTTCGGCGACCGTCTGCTGATCGACAACCTGTCGATGATCGTGCCGCCCGGCGCCATCGTCGGCATCATCGGCCCCAACGGTGCCGGTAAGTCGACCCTGTTCAAGATGATCACCGGCCAGGAAAAGCCCGATTCCGGCGAAATCGTGGTCGGCCCCACCGTGCAGCTGTCCTACGTGGACCAGAGCCGCGATGCGCTGGAGGGCAACCACAACGTGTTCCAGGAAATCGCTGGCGGCCTGGATATCCTCAACATCAACGGGGTGGAGATCCAGTCGCGCGCCTACATCGGCCGCTTCAACTTCAAGGGCCAGGACCAGCAGAAGATGGTCGGGGCGCTCTCCGGTGGTGAGCGCGGCCGTCTGCACATGGCCAAGACGCTACTGCAGGGCGGCAACGTGCTGCTGCTCGACGAACCGTCCAACGATCTGGACATCGAAACGCTGCGTGCGCTGGAAGATGCGTTGCTGGAGTTCCCGGGCAACACCTTCGTGATTTCGCATGACCGCTGGTTCCTCGACCGTATCGCCACGCACATCCTGTCGTTCGAAGGCGACTCGCATGTGGAGTTCTTCCAGGGCAACTACCGCGAGTACGAAGAAGACAAGCGTCGCCGCATGGGCGATGACGCGGGCCCGAAGCGTCTGCGCTTCAAGGCGCTGAAGTAAGGGGTTTTACGTTTTCACGATCAGGGCGCCGCTAGGCGCCCTTTTTGTTTGTGGTGTTGGGGGCGGCGGGTGTGGATGTGTGGCGTGGCGTGTGGATACGGTATGCGGTATGCGGTATGCGGTATGCGGTATGCGTTAGTGCACGCAACGTTTGGGGGTTACGGCGCGTCCGGGCGATTGAAGGTGCGTTCGCTATGATTGGGGCATCACTGGTGGTCGAGGGCACGACGCGCTTGCCGCTTCCGGGACACGCAGTGAATCCGTCCGTGGCGGCTCGGTGGCGGTATCCATGCCGCCGCACGGTCCCGAAACCGGCAAGCGCATCGTGCCTGTCGCGTCGGTCTAGGACTGGTCGAATCGAGTTGCGCCGCGCGACCAAAGGCCGCGGTGCGCGATGAGTATCTGCGCACTACGTTGGCGAAGCATAGCGATGCATGCGCTACACAACGTGCGTTAGCCACAGAACTACGCCTGGTCAACGCTGAGCAGGCAGCGGGCGTTGCCGCGCGTCATACGCGCGATCACTTCGGTCCGGCAGCGCCTACGTAGGTGCCCGCGCACGAATGACCCAACGCGCTACAGATCGTAGGACAACACGTCTTCGAAGCCGAAGGTGTCGAAGTTTTCGATACGCGAGGGATACAGGCGACCAACCAGGTGGTCGTATTCGTGCTGCACGACGCGTGCGTGGAAGCCTTCGGCCTCGCGTTCGATCGGGCTGCCGTCGGGGGCGAAGCCGCGGTAACGGATGTGGCGGTAACGCGGGATCACCGCGCGCAGGCCGGGAATCGACAGGCACCCTTCCCAGCCGTTTTCCATCTCGTCCGACAGTGGCTCGATCTGCGCATTCGCCAAGGCCGTGCGCGGTACCATGGGCGCGTCCGGATACCGCTCGCTGACTTCGAAGCCGAACACCATCAGTTGCAGGTCCACCGCGATCTGCGGAGCGGCCAGACCGACGCCGCGCGCGTCGTCCATGGTCTCGAACATGTCGGTCACCAAGGCATGCAACTCGGCACTGCCCAGGTTGGTCACCGGTGGCGCCACGCGCAGCAGGCGCTTGTCGCCCATGCGGATAATTTCGCGAATCATATCGATGCTCCTCAAAAACACGACAGCGATTTTAGAACGGCCAACACACGCTAGCGAGCGGCTGCCGGGCGGAATGGGTGGCGCCAACCGGAATGTAGGAGTGATGCATAACGCTTCCTGGCACCGGCCGCGCCTGCCTTTGGTCAAACATGCCGTGGTTAAACGGTCGCCTTGTTGGTCGCTCTCAGCGCGGCAGACGCAGCGAGAGTAGCGGTGCAGACTGCCATGGCGCCAAGCCGCCAATCCGTCCGGCCTGGTGGTCGCGCAACCGTTTTATTGCTTGCTTTTAGCGCAGCAGTCGCAGAGTGCCTAGTGATGCAGTGCAGGACTGCGATCCGCTGCAGCGCTCAAGCGCCGATCCGCTGCCCGCTCTCGTCCAGCACGGCTTCGCCGTCTTCCTTGGCGAACGCACTGGTGGCTGGAGGCAACAGGTCGAGCACCTGCTCGGATGGACGGCACAGGCGCGTCCCCAGCGGCGTCTGCACGAACGGGCGATTGATCAGGATCGGGTGCGCAAGCATCGCGCTCAACAGTGCAGCGTCCTCCAGCGCGGGATTGTCGAGCCCAAGTTCCAGATACGGCGTGCCCTTCTGACGCATGGCATCGCGCACCGACAGACCGGCATCGGCAATCAGCGATTGCAACGTCTGCCGGCTGGGCGGGTGCTGCAGGTAGTCGACAATCTGCGGTTCGATGCCGACATGCCGAATCAGCGCCAGCGTGTTGCGCGACGTGCCGCAGGCGGGGTTGTGGTAGATGACGGCGTGCATGCGTGACCTGTTCGGTTCGATGGATGCGTGTGTCGCTGCGATCGTTGACGATCGTAGCGCTGTGCAGGACGCGCAGTGTACGAGTGGACGTGTCGAGCCCGCACACGCACGCCTGCGCTTTCATGCGGGCCTGTCTGCGTGCCCGCTTCGGCCTATCGCGGTGCTGGCTGTTGATTTCTGACTGCTGGTCGGTGGCTGCTGCTTGCCGCTCGCAGGCATTGGGTCGGCGGTGTCGACTGCGTCGTCGCGGCGAAATCCTGACCCACTCCCACGGAGCAGGAACGTACGGCGCGCGCGACTGACGCCGCTTGCCTTGGTACGTCCGCGCCACCCGCACGGCCGAGGCGAGGAGCGAGATGGAGCTGCGCGCGCAACCATCTTGGTGAAGCGAGGTCCAGGAGGCGCGGCCCGCCCCTGCCCCCTCCCGGCCGCTTTCTCCCTGGGAAACAGGGAGCTCGGCGATCTGCCGCACACCGTCGCCAGGGCGTCAGATTTCTGACCAAAACGTCCCAGGACCGCCACAGATTTCCGAAAAGCATCGTGACGCAAGCGCGAGGCTGACGTTTTCAGGACATCTATTCGCATTCAGCGCGCCAACTGTCAAAAGATTGACACAAATCACGGATTCATGTCTCAGTCATGAACAGACTGAAACGGAAGTATCTCCCGAACTCCGGTGTGTCGCACGGCGTTCTTTCTGCGGTTGGACCCAAGGAAATCCCAACGATGATGAGCTTTCGCAAGCCCGGATGGATGCTGTCCGGTGTGCTGTGTGTTGCCTGCCTGCCGGCTGCTGCGGGGGCGCAGGACGTCGCCGCCAGCTCCAAGGTCGGCATCGATCCCGTCACCGGCAAGCTGCGCCCGCTGACTGACGCCGAGAGTGCGGCGCTGGACCAGCAGGCCGGCTCCGCCGCCCGCAGTGCGGCGACCCGCACGACCGTGCCGCAGACCGAGGCGGCCGCACGCGCCACCGAGCGTCGCCTGCCCAACGGCACCGTGGCGCGCAAGTTGCCGGCCACGCAAATGAGCTCGCTGACCGCGACCCGCCAGGCCGACGGCCGCATCGTGATCGAGCACAGCGACGACGCAGACACCCAACCCGCCCACGCCGAGCACGGAGCGCTGCCGCATGAATAAGCCCTTGTTGCTGTTATCCCTGGCCGTGGGCGCGGCGCTGGCGCCGCTGCATGCATCCGCTGCCAACGTCACGCTGATCAATGGCGATGCCGGCACCGTGGTCGGGTTGAACGACCCCACCGCCGCCGCCCCATTGGGTGGCAATCCCGGGCGGTCGGTCGGCGAACAACGTCGCATCGCCTACCAATACGCCATGGACCTGTGGGGCGCGGTGCTGCAGAGCAACGTCGAAATCAAGGTGTATGCCTCGTTCGCACGGCTGACCTGCACCGCCACCGGCGGCACCCTGGGGCAGGCCGGCCCGAACTGGATCGTCAACAACTTCCCAGGCGCCAAGGCCAATACGCTGTATCCGTCCGCGCTGGGCGATGCGATCGCCGGGCAGGACCTGGTGCCCGATCCGGCCGATCCGGCCGACGTGTTTTCGCAGTTCAACGGCGATCTGGGCAAGGACGACTGCCTGGCCGGTTCGGGCTGGTATCTGGGCCTGGACGGCAAAACCCCGGAAGGCCAGATCAACTTCCTCAACGTGGTGATGCACGAGATCGGCCACGGGCTGGGCGCTGCGGGCTTCCTCAACAAGACCACCGGCGTGCTCGGTTCGGGCAGCGGCCTGACCGACGTCTACACCTCGCAGGCCTTCGATAACGTGCAGAACAAGCGGTTCGACGACCCGACCATGACTGATGCCTTGCGCGCCGAAGCGATGCGCACGCCCGGCCGCACGGTGTGGGCCGGCACGCGCGTCAACCGCGAGGCGGCGTTGATCCTGGACCCGCGTACGCTGCTGCAGGTCAGCGCGCCAGCCGCTGCGGCTGGAAAGTTCGAAGTAGGTTTTGCCAGCTTCGGGCCGTTGGCCAGCGCCGGCAACTTCCCGGCGCGCGCAGTGGTGACGGTCAATGACGGCGTTGCCGCCGCATCGGCCACCGATGGCTGCGAAACCCCGTTCGTCAATGCGGCCGAGGTGGCCGGCAAGGTGGCGCTGATCGACCGCGGCACCTGCGCCTTCGCCATCAAGGTCAAGAACGCCCAGCTCAACGGTGCGGTGGGCGTGATCGTGGCCAACAACGCCGCCGGCGTGCAGACCATGGGCAATGCCGCGCCGCCGATCACCGACATCACCATTCCGGCGATCATGGTGTCGCAGGCCGATGGCGCACGACTCAAGGGCGCCACTGCGGTGGTGGCCGGCCTGTACGAAGACCCGGACCTGCTGCAAGGCACCGACAGCGCCGGCCGCACACGGTTGTATGCGCCCAGCGTGGTGGCCGGGGGGTCGACGTTCTCGCACTTCGACACCGATCTGCAGCCCAACGCGTTGATGGAACCGTTCGATACGCCGGAAGTGCAGGCGCATCTGAACGTCGACCTGACCCCGGCGCTGTTTGCCGATATCGGTTGGACCGTGAACCGTGGCCTGACCCGGCTGGGCAACTGCAGCACGCTGGTGCCGACGGTGGAAACCGGCGGTCTGATCGTCGGTGCGAACCTGACCGCCGAGAGCAGCCTGTGCAAGACGCAAAATGCCGGTAACCGCTTCGGTTATCTGACCTGCATGAACGATCACATCCGCGAACTGGAAGACCAGGGTGCGATCAGTCGCCTGCAGCAGGCCGCCACGTTTATCTGCGCGACCAAGGTACGCCCGTAATCCAGGCGTAGACGATCAGATGTCATGCGAACGGCGCCGCGAGGCGCCGTTCGTTTATGCGTAATCAGCTGTGTACTGGATGCAGCAATGTGCGTCGATGCAGTGCGCGCCATCGCACCTCGACGTGGCGCAGAACGATGCACTGCGTCTGCGCAACGGCTACAGCCACTGGCCTCGTTAGGGAGGCTCTGCACAACGCGTCCGCGTGTTTTCGATCAACACCGTTGGCAATTTTCACTACGCGCAACTGCTAGATGTTCAGCAGGGAAGGCCGCCGCGTTTGAGCGACATCCCAGGCCTCGTCATGCCGCGCATTGTTCAGCCCTTCCTTCGCTCACACCACGCGTTGCCGTGCCTCACCGATCTGCGGCATACGGCGAGGTCAGCACCTGCGGGGCGCGGCCCAACGCGGCGCCCAGGCGATCCATCACAAAGCGCAGATAGAGATTGCTGCTGAACTGGTTGTAGTCGCGCGCATTGTTGAAGGTCATGCGCCCGCCCAGGAACAACTGCGGGGCCACCTGCCATTCGGCTGCGCCACTGAGGTTGTAGGACACGCCAGTGCGGCTTTCGCCGGCATACACCGGATCGGTGTAGCGGTCGACCAGGCCGAGCAGCGCCGCCAGCGATGCGGCATCGTAGGCCGCCTGTTGCAGGGTCGGGTCGGTGGGGAAATACGGCGTGGGGTCGGTCTTGAAATGCTGCACGCCGACGCTGGCATCGACCTTCCAGTTGACGCTCTGCCCGGCGCTGCGCCCGCTCCAATGCACCGGGAAACCGAGGTCCACATAGTCCTGCGGGCTGAAGTAACCGCCGTGGCCGTACGTAAATCCACTGAGGTTCTTGTCGTACTGCATGGCGGTCAGATTGACGCCGGCGGTCAGCGAGTGATGCTGGGTTTCCAACGCATGTACGTAGAAGCCCAGGTCGGCCTGGCGGTGGTCGTTGTCGGCCACGTTGTTACCGATCAAGCGGTGCGCGGCAAGGTTGGCATACCCACCGAGCAGGCCGTTGTCGGCGGTGGCCGAGAGCACGATGCCGTTGCTGGTGACACCGCCCCATTCGCGGCCGCTGCGCGCATCCTGCGCACCAGCGAACGACAGCACGCTGTCGGTGACCGCGCGCCGCGAGGCATCGGCCGACCAGCTCACCGTGTCGCCGATGTCGCCGCGATAGCCGACGCCACCGACGACGTTCTGCTCCTGGAACCCGATCGGCGTGCTGCCCACATCGGCGCTGAAACCACCATTGCGATAGCGCACGCCGACACCCACGCCGGTATCGTCCTGGCTGAGCCGGCGCGCACCGTTGCCGGTGGCGGCCATGCTGTTGAGCGTGGCGGCCAGCGAAGTGGGCGTCTGCTGCGCGGCAGCGGTGCTGCTGGCCAATGCCTGCAACGCGGCACCGTCGCCGGCGGCCAGCTGTTCGCTGATGGCGGTGTTGCTGAGGATGTCGCGCGCCAGCTGCGCGATCGGCGTGTTGGACGCGTTGACGCTGAGCAGATATGCCGGCAGCGGCTCGTTGGCCAGCGCGGCCAATGCCGCCGGCGTGCTGTTGTTGTTTTCGGTCAGCAGCTCGCCGAACAAGCCGGTATTCAAGGCATAACGGCGCAGGCGTTCGCGTGTGGCGACATTGTCGCCCTGGGTGGCGAGCAACTGATACACCGACGAGTTGGTCAGCGTGTCGATCGGGCTGCGGTCGGCGGCAAGCGCGTCGTTGACTGCCGTCTGCGGGCCGGCGCCGAAGCGGCTGGCGGTGGCGTAATCGGTGGTCAGCGTGCCGGCATCCACCACGGTGGGCGTCAGCGTGACGCCGAGCTTGCCTTCGCCCACCGCGAAATCGGCCTGTACCGGCATTTCGATGTCGTCCAGCCGGCCAAGGCCGTCCTCGCCATCGCGCGAACGATACAACGCGCCACCGGCGAGGTTGTCGCTGTTTTCCGATTGCACGGCGCGCAGTTCGTCGAGCACGCTGTTGCCGCTGCTGGGCGCGCGCGTTTCTTGCGCGGCAACGCTACGCGAAGGAGCCGTGCTGTCCTGCACGAACGCGGGAGCGCTGCGCGTGGGCAAGCGGGTGCGGCTGTTGGGCGCCGGCAACAACGAGGGTGCGGCGCTGGCGCTTACCGGCTGCGGCAGCGTATCGACCGGGTTGCCGGCGTAGGCATCGACGGCTGCGGCGGTGGCGAAGCGTGCAGTTGCCGGTTGGGTGGCGGCCGGCGAGTCGAGTGCGACATCGGCAAATGCGTTACCCGCCGGCATGCGCTCGGACAGCACCGCCGGCGAGCGCGGCATGGCGCCGGTCATGCCGGAGAACGGATTGAGCGGCCGGCCGGCCGAGGCGACTACCGCCGGGCCACGTGCGCCCGGCAGGCCGTTGTCGAGCTGACCGGCCTGGCGCTGCTGCGCGGCCAGCGATGCGCGGAAATACTGCTCGGCCTTGCGGTTCTTGCCTGCGCTGCGATACACGCGGCCGGCGGCGGCGAGCACGTCCGGCGATTCCGGCGCCTGCGCCAGCGCGCGCTGCAGATAACTCTCGGCGTTACGCAGATCCGATTGCGCGGCGGCGCTGTTAGCGGCAGCGGTGAGCATGTCCAGATCGTTGGGGTGGCGCTGCAGGATCTGCTGATAGATCGCCAGCGCCTGGCGCTGATCGCCGGCGGCGGCATACAGCCGTGCCAATGCCGCCTGGGCGTCGCGGTTGTCCGGTTGCTGGGCCAGGATCGGCGACAACGCGTCGTAGGCACCTTCCAGATTGCCGAGCTCGCGCAAGGCATCCACCTGGCGCAGCGTGTAGGCGCTGCGCAAGTTTTGATAGCGACGCAATTGTTCCGGCGTCATGGTGGTGGATTGCAGCTGGCGCAGCACCGCCGACAACTCGGCGTCCTGACGCGCACGCAGCAGCACGCCGGCATATTGCAGGCGGTCTTCGGTGCGCGGGTTGGCGCCGGTGACCAGCCGCTGCGCCAGCACCAGCGCGCGCGAGGCATTGCCGGCGTCGGCATGCGCGCCGGCCAGGGCAGCCAGCAATTGCGGATCGTCGAGCTGGTTGCCCAGCGCGGTTTCGGTACGTGCGAGCAACTGCTGCGCCTCGCCCACCCTGCCCTGCTCCACCAGCAGCCGCGCCTGACGCGCCTGCAGTTCGATCCAGGCGTTGATGCGCAGCTGGGTCATCTCCTGCGTGCGCGCTGCGGCAGGGATGCGATCCAGGCTGTCGTACGCGCCCTGCCAGTCGCCGCTTTCCTGCGCGAGCAAGGCGTTGGCATGCAGCGCTTCGGGTTGGTCGCCGTGCACGGCAAGCAGGCCATCCATGACGCTGCGCGCCTGATCGGGGCGGCCGGCCTGTTGGTACAGGCGGGCCAGATCCAGCCGAATCCAGGCATCGCCGGGGCGTTCGACCATGGCCGCTTCCAGCTCGGCCTGCGCGCTGACGGCATCGCCGGCCTCCAGCGATTGCCGCGCGCGGGCGCGCTGCACGTTGGAACGCAACAAGGCTTGCCCGCCGGATTTGGCGCGCTCGGCGGCCGGCAGGCGATTGAACAATTCGCTGGCTTCGGACATGCGGCCCTGACGGCTGTATAGCCCGACCAGACCCTGCAAGGCGCCGGCATTATCGGCATCGCGCGACAGCGCCTTGCGATAACTGGCTTCGGCCGCAACCGGGTCGCTGGCGCTTTGCAGACCGCCCAGCGCGACATGGCCGGCCGGCTCGTTGGGCAACAACTGCACCGACTGCTCCACCAGCTGGCGTGCCTGCGCGATGTCACCGCGTGCGCGTGCGGCCTCGGCCTGCTGCAGCTGTTGCCAGTAGCGCGCGCTGTCCAGCGCACCTTTCCATTTGCCATTGCTGGCAGCGGCCGGGCGCAGCAGTTCCTGCGCTTCGGCAAAGCGTTGCTGACGCAGCCGCACCGAGCCCAGGCCGCCTAATGCGTCCGGGTCGCGCGCACGGGCGCGCAGTACCTGTGTGAAGCGCTGTTCGGCCGCGCTCAGAGTGCCGGCATTGAGCGCGCGAAAGCCCTCGGCCAGCGCGATGCCGTTGGGATCGGCGGGCGCAGCGGCAGCGGCCGTGCGTTGTTCGCGCAATTGAGCGAGTTTGGCGGTCACTTCCGCATCGGCGGGGGTACCGGCCAGAAATGCCTGATACAGCGGTGCATCGGCGGTGCTGGCGTTGAGCCACAGCAGCGCCTGGCGCCAGCTGGTGCGCGCCGGGCCGCCCACATCGGCGCGTTGGGCCAGCGTGCGCAATTGCGCGATGCCTTCGCGACGGGTGGGTTCGCGATAGCTCAACACCTGGGCCAGCGCCAGCTGCACGGACGGGTTGGCCGGGTCGCTGGCCTGCAGCGTGCGCAGACCATCGCGCGCACGCTCCCAACCGGTCGGCGTGCCGGCCAGCGATTGGTAGTACTCCAGCGCAAGCGTCGGCGGCGGCGCCTTGCCGGCAAACACGGCCTCGTAGCTGCGCGCAGCTTCCACATAACGCCCGGCCGCGGCGGAGCGGCGTGCGTTGCGCAGGTTGGGATCTTCGCCGGCAGTGGCGCTGCCGCGCGCACCGATCGCCACGCGCAGGCGCTGCGCCTGCGGCGATTGCGGATGTGCGGCTTCGAGCTGCTGCAGACGCTTGCGCGCCTCCGACTGACGGCCCTGCGCCAGATCGATCTGCGCCAGGCCAAGCAAGGCGTCGGGCTGGTCCGGGTCGATGCCGAGCAGCTTTTTCCAGGTGTCGGCGGCCAGATCGTCGCGTCCCTGGTCGTGCCAGTAGTTGCCCTGCCCGACCAGTTGCTGGGTCGCGCTGGTCTGCGCGTGCACCGGTGAGACGAGCAGGCACAGGTCGATCATGCCGGCGAGGTAGAGCGGGGTCAGGTTTTTGCGGAGCATGCAGGCGTTCTCCAGGCGGGCAGCAGGCGCCCGTCTGCGGCAAAGCGGTAGCGGTTCTCAAGCCAGCCCTGTCCGAACAGGGCCAGCGTGCGTTCGAAATACGGCAGCGCGGCGGCGGCCGGTGTGGCGGCGAGTGGAATCCGCTGCGCCTGCGCCTTGAGCAGCGCGGGCTGCCGCAGCGCGCTCAGGTACGGCAACAACGCGGCGGAAAAGCCCACCGGCACGGCGCCGGTGCCCACGCCGCGCGCGGTGTCGATCTTTTCGGCAAAGCCGGTGCCCGCGGCGAGCAGGTCGGACGGGCCGGACAAATCCTGCAGCAACTTGGCGCGCAGCGGCTCGCCGGCGTCCAGCATGCCGGCCCACAGATACACGCGGATGGCATCGTAACTGCCGAGATTGCCGCGCTTTGGATCGGCGCCGAAGGCCTTGCCGTCCCACAGCGTCCAATCCGGCGCAAAGCCGACCGGCGCACTGTCGTGCAGCACGCGCGCGGCGTTGGCGGCGATCGCCGCCCACGGCCCCTTAGGGTCGGCGTTGGCACAGCGGCGCAACACCTGGATCGGCAGATAACTGGGGTTGAGCGTCCAGCGCCCGGGTTCGACAAAGCCGCTGCGGCCGGGCAACAACATCGGCCCCAGGCCGGGCAGCGCCGCCACTTCCTGGGTGCGCATCAGTTGCAGGATCTGCTGGCCGGCCTTGCCGTAACCGGGACGGTTCCACAGCCGGCCGGCTTCCAGCAAGGCGTAGGCGATCCACAACTCGCCATCGCTGGCGGTATTGGCATCGAGCACGCGCCACTCGCCGCTGCCATCGCGGCCCCACAACCAGGCCGGCAAATTGAGATCCGGGCGGCCGCCGCACAGGTTGTGCCTGGTCCAGCCCAGCACCTTGTCGAACAGCACCTGGTCGTTGGCCACCAGCGCGAAAAACAGCGCGTACGACTGGCCTTCGGAGGTGGAGCGTTGATCGGCGTTGAGGAAGTCCACCACCCGGCCATCGGGCTGGATGTGCTTGGACACGAACGCGTTCCACAGTGGCCAGGCGCCGCACTGTGCCGGCGCTGCCGTCGCACCGGCCGGCAACAGCGCGGCCAGCGATGCCAGTGCGCCTGCGCGCAGCAGGCGGCGGCGCGTCATGCCATTGCCGCGCGCGCGCGCGTTCATGCGCCGTGGCCGTCGTTGAGGCGCTCGGCGGTGTGCCGGCGTAACAGCACGCGCGCGGCCAGGGCCAGCAGCAATGCCAGCAGCACCACGGTCAGGGCCAGCCACACCGGGTGATGCGAGAAGTACCAGCGCAGCCAGGTCGGCAGCGGCAAGTGGCCCACGTAATAGGTCTGGTTACCGACCAGGCTGGTGACCTTCTTCTGCTGCAGCAACACCACGCTGCCCTGGAAATCCTTGAGCAAGGCCGGGTCGAACCAGGCATTGAACAGGCGATTCATGTTGGCCGGGTCTTCGGTCTGAAACGCGACCACGCTGCGGCCGGATTTCAACGGCGATTCGAAGCCCATCAGCAGCACGTCGTCGGGCTGCGGCTGCAACGCGATGTCGGTGGTGGTCGGCAGGTCGGTACGGCGCGCGTCGAAAGACAGGAAGCCGGGAAGTTTTTCGAACAGCCAATCGGTCAGACCGATGCGGCGGCTCTGCCCGTCCTGGGCCACCGGCAGCTGCGCGCGCCACTGCTTGAACAGCGGTTGCGACTCGGCGCTGCCCAGCAGCAACAGATCGCGATCGGCGTGTTGCTGCACCGCGCTGGCGGCGATGATCTGCGCATGCAACGCCGGGTAGCCGGTGGACGCACCGAACCGGCCGAGCAAGGTCAGCACATTGCCCAGATCCTGGTCGCCTGGATTATTGGGCAGCACGATCGCCGATTCGGACAGATCGGCCAGCCGCGTGAACGGGTAGCCGGCATTGGCGAACGCAGCCAGATTCGGCATCGCCATGTAGTGGTCGAAACCGCTCAGGTCGATGGTGGAATCGGCATCGATGGCGCCGGACACATCCGGGAAGGTGTTCTTGCAAGCCTCGCCTTGCGGGCGATCGAAAAAGAAGTGGAAGCGCAGCTGGCTATTGGCCGAAAACGCGCCCACCGGCAGTTTCAGATCCTGATGCACCGGCATGCTGCCGCGCGTGCCCAGGCTGTTCCACCAGCGCATCGGCGTGGACTCGGCGAACGGGCGGCCGGTCAGCGGCAAGGTGGTCACGAACGATTCGTTGATGCTGACGTTGAGCGCGGACTTGTTGTCCTCTTCCGGCAGCGTATAGCGGTATTTCAGCGCCACCGGAATGCCGTCGCGCTCCCACACGAACAGGTCCGGCGGCAGTTGCAGACCGACCCGGATCAGGTCCGGGTGATAACCGGTGACGTTGAGCGCGCCGGCCTGGGTGACCAGGTCGCCGAAACGCACCGGATGCTCGCTGGAAATCCATTTGGGCGCGTCGTACGGCCGACGCGGCGTCGGCGCGGACATCTCGCCGATCCGCGCCACCGCACCGGTCAGCGGCGCGCGCAGCGCCAGCGCGGTGGCCGCGCGTTGCAGATCTTCGGTGTTGCGGCCGAGCACCAGCAGCAGCTTGCCGTTGGGATCGGTCGGGTTGACCACCACCGCAACCGTCGGCCCGCGGATATCGGCCACGCCGCTGTCGGCAGTGGCGAACTGCGCAGGCAAGGTAGTGGGCGTGGCGAACACCACGGCATTGCCGGTCGCCGGCAAGCTGCTGGTCGAGGCAGGGAACACCGCGCCGCGATAGCCGGCCAGGGTGCCGAACCACGACGCCACCGTGCCGGCCGCCTGCAACGTGGCCATGTCCGGCTGCTGCGGGAAATAGAACGGCAGCTCCAGCCGCCGCGTATCGCGCACATCGAAAAACGGCACCGGAAGCAGCGCCAGGTTATTGGCCAGCGCCAGCGGCGTGGTGGTCAACGACAGGCTGGTGGCCGCATCCACATTCGCCCACAGGCTGCTGTGGTCAGGGTCTTCGCACTCGCGCGTGTAATGTCCGATGAGTTGCAGGTTGAGCTGGTTGTAGTCGGTGATCAGCCGCGGGTCGACCGGCAGATCGGCCGACAACAACTTGCCGGCGTTGGCTTTGTCGGTGGGCAAGGTCGCAACGGTCACGCCGTTGATGGTGACTTTGACGTGCGACAGGTCCGGCAGCAGCGACGGCGAGTAGCTGTATTTCAGATTGAGCGTGGCAGCGGTGACGATCTCGTCGCTGCGCACACTGAAGGGCACGCCGGCACTGCCCTGCACGCCGCGCAAGGTGATTTCGTAATCGATCCCCAGATCGCGCAGCGTGGCCACGCGCGCACTGCCAGCCGGCAGCGGTGCGGGCGTGGCAGGTGCCATCGCGGTTGCAGCGGCGTCGGCAGGCGCGGCGGGCGCGGTCTGTTGCGCCTGCGCCAGACCGGCCAGAAGCGTGAGCGCGCAGGTCAACACGGCCGGGGACATTCGCATCAGTTGCTTCTTGGCAGAGAAAAGGGAAACACCATGCATCACGCTCACGACTCCAGATCCACCGCGCGCGCCGGGCGGAAGCCCTGGCGCGTGCTATCCACCATATGCCGACCCAGGCGCCCGAATCCGCGCGCACTGGCGGCCAGCACCTGGCCCATCGAGCGCCAGAACGAATCGCGATCGTGCTGGCCCCATTGCGACAACCAGATATCGGCACGCGCAAAGGTGGACGCCACCAGCCAGCGTTCCTGTTCCATCGACATCTGCGTGAACTGGATGCTGACCTGACCATCGCGGTCCTGCCGCACCACGGCCGGCAAGGTCTGCTCCACACCGCGATGACTGAGCCCGATCTGCACCGCCGAGCCGGGTTCGATCGGCTGCGGTTGCGCGAGCTTGATCGCCATGCCGCCGGTGGAAAAATTCACCGAGCGGCAGGCCAGCGCGCCGCCGTCGGGCAGGTACAGAGTGACCGGGACATCCAGCGGCACCCGGTGTGCGCTGCGCACCTGGCGGGTTTCGCTGGCGGTGGCGATCGTGGCGCCCAGCAGCACCATGTTGTAAAGCGTCCAGGCCAGGTTGAACCAGATCGTCTGCTGCTCGCCGCTGCCGCCGACATAGACCAGCCGCAGCACGCCGGCCACCACGCCGGCCACGTTGAGTAGCAGCAGGAACAGGTACGGCTTGGCGATCTGCGCATCGAAGTAACTGCGCGCCACCAGCCCGCCCTTGGGCGTAACGTTGAACTTGCCGAGCTTGGGATTGAGCAAGGCCACCAGCGTCGGGCGGAAGATGTACCAGGCCAGCGTGGTCTCGTAGACCTCGTTCCACAGCAAATGCCGGAAGCGGCTCTGCACACGCAGATTGGTCAGATTGGCCTGCAGGATGTGCGGCAGCGCGTAGGCCAGGATCATCAATGCCGACGCCTGGATCACATGCGCGCCGAAGAACAGATACGCCAGCGGTGCGGTGAGATAGATGATGCGCGGCAAGCCGTAGAAGAAATGCAGCATCGCGTTGAGATAGCACAGCCGCTGCGACAGCTTGAGCCCGCGGCCGAGCAACGGATTGTCGATGCGCGCGATCTGCGCCATGCCGCGCGCCCAGCGGATGCGCTGCGCCACATGCCCGGACAGGCTCTCGGTGGCCAGACCCGCTGCCTGCGGCACTGCCAGATATGCGGTGCGATAGCCGCGACGCTGCAACTTGAGCGCGGTGTGCGCATCTTCGGTGACGGTTTCCACCGCCACCCCGCCAACCTCTTCCAGCGCGGCACGCTTGATCACCGCGCACGAACCGCAGAAGAACGTGGCATTCCATTGGTCGTTGCCATCCTGCAACAGGCCGTAGAACAGCTCGCCTTCGTTGGGCACCTTGCCATGCGTATCGAGGTTGCGCTCGAACGGGTCCGGCGAAAAGAAATAGTGCGGCATCTGCACCAGCGCCAGCTTGGTATCGCGCAAAAACCAGCCCATCGCCACCTGCAGGAACGAGCGGGTCGGGATGTGGTCGCAATCGAAGATGGCCACGTATTCGCCGCTGCATTTTTTCAAGGCGGCGTTGATGTTGCCGGCCTTGGCGTGCGCGTTGTTGGTGCGGGTGACGTAGTTGATGCCGACCTCTGCACAGAACTCGCGGAATTCGTCGCGGCGGCCGTCATCGAGCAGATGGATGGTGATTTTGCCGGCCGGCCAATCGATCACGCTGGCGGCCAGCACGGTGGTGCGCACCACCGACAACGGCTCGTTGTAGGTGGGAATGAACACGTCCACGCTCGGCCACAGGCTCTGATCGGCGGGCAACGGCACCGGCTTGCGATTGAGCGGCCACAGCACCTGAAAATAGCCCAGTACCAGGATCACGAACGCATACAGCTCCGCACCGAGTAGGCCCAGGCCGAGGATGAAATCCACCGCGCTGCCCACGCCCATGGTCTGGGTCATGCGCCACCAGATGTAGCGGCACGACACTGCCAGCGACATCCCCATCATCATCAGGATGACCACCCGCCCGCCACGGTTGCGCACCGCCAGCGCCACTGCGAACAGCACGCCGGAGAACACCAGCTGCTGGGTGACATCCATCGGCACTGCCACCACGAACACCAGCAGCAACGCGCCCAGCAACCACAGCGCCCAGGTTGCCAGCGTGGGCAACGGTGATGCGGAACGAAGGCGGGCAGTGGTCATCGGGCAATCCTGGGAACGTGGCAGACGTGCGGCAACGCAGCGGCAAACGCATGACGCGCTTGCCGGGCATCACGGAAGTGAGGTGTCAACGCGAGCGCAGGCGGTGCAGCGGGCTGTGCGCAGCGCTGCGCGCGTCGGCCTGCAGCAGGCGCTGGAACAGCTGTTCCAGCGGTGTCTGCGCCGGCCGCTCCAGCGACGTCAGCCCGCGCGTGCCAGGCTCATCGCGCTGGCGCAATTTGCGTAGCGGCGCCAGCGCATCGTCGGGCGATAGGTTCGCTGTCTGGTCGGTAGGCGCTGCTGCGTGCATGGCGGACGACGGCTGGGCAGCAGACGACGCGCCTGGTGTGGCCGCTGCAGCTGACGTTGCTATTGCTGAGGTTGCTGCCACTACCTGCACCGGCGCGACCACAGCCTCCAGCGCAACCGGCGCGGCTTGCAGCGTTGCCGGCGCCTCGGCGGGTGTCACGCCCGGTTGGCGCGGCGGCAGCTGGGTGTAGGCAAAATCGTGGTATCCCTCGCTCGCCTGCGTCCCCAGACGCGCGAACAGGCCCGAGACATCGTCGTGCCCCGGCGCGTTCTTGGTGTTCTTCGGTGCCATCACACTCCCCTTGCCCGATCGCACATGGTCATGCCGTCCGCGCCAAGACAAACAGGCGCAGATCGACGGTATCGGCCGGCGCGGTCTGCACCGCCAGGCCTGCCAGCATCCCCAATTGCTGGAACCACCCTTCGTAGACCCCTTGCAGGAACCCGTCGCTCCAGGCAGCCCCGTCCAGCGCCAGACTCAACGGCGCACCGCCGTGCCGGATCTGCACATGGTCGGCGTGTTCGTCCATCGTGCACTGGCCCCAGTCGCAGCTATCCCAGATCGCATTGGCGGCCTGTTGCACCTCGTCCAGCGCGGTGCAGGACGTCAGCCTGTGCTCGCGCGCGAAGCGGCGGCCGATCCGGGCCATCAAGGTGGCCAGGTCGTGCTCGGGCAGCTCGGCGCCGAACTCCTCGGCCATCGCCCGCACAAAACCCAGCCACTGCCGGGAGCAGCTCCGCGTGCGGTACAGCGACAAGGGGTCCAGTGCAGGCATTCAACAGGCTTCGCGAGAGAGGGACGTCACAGACGACGGTTGCACTAAAAGTGATGCAAGCGTGATGCCAATGTTAACGTTTGCCAACTAGCGATTGAGCGATGTCTCTCACTTTTCCGGGCATTCCCTGACAGCTGCCCGCACTTTTCGGCAGCTACTGCCGGCCTGCGTCAATCACTACCGCCACCGGTCACGCGCGGTCGGGCATCGGCGGCAGACCGAACACATCGCGCAGATAACGCAGGTAGCCGACGTCCTCGCACATGCTCTTGCCCGGCGAATCGCTGAGCTTGGCCACCGGCTGGCCGTTGCAGCGGACCATCTTGATGACGATCTGCAGCGGCGTCGGCCCCAGATCGTTGGTGAGGCTGGTGCCCACCCCGAAGGCCAGCCGGCAGCGGGTGTGGAAGTGCGCGTACAGGCGCATCACCTTGTCGATGTTGAGGCCGTCGCTGAAGACCAGCACCTTGGTCCTGGGATCGATGCGGTGGGCTTCCAGATGCGCGATCACCCGCTCGCCCCATTCGAACGGGTCGCCGGAGTCGTGCCGCATGCCGTCGAACAGCTTGCAGAAATACAGGTCGAAATCGCGCAGGAATGCGTCCAGTCCCACGATGTCCGATAGCGCAATGCCCAGATCGCCGCGGTATTCGCGCGCCCACGATTCCAGCGCGGCGACCTGGCTGTCGCGCAGCCGCGGCCCCAGCGCCTGGAACGCCTGCAGGTATTCGTGCGCCATGGTGCCCAGCGGGGTCAGCCCGTAGTGCTTGGCGAAATACACGTTGCTGGTGCCCACGAACTGCTCGCCCAGGCCATCGCGCAGCAGCGGCAGCAGCTCGCCATGCCAGTGCCGCGAATAGCGGCGACGGGTGCCGTAGTCGGCGATCTTGCAGCCGGCCGGCATGTCGCGCAGGCTGCTCACCTTGGCGTGCAGACGGCTGCGGCCCTCTTCGAAATCCGGCTCGGAAGTATTGCGGAACCACACCTCGTTGATGATCGCCAGCAGCGGCACTTCGAACAGGATGGTGTGTAGCCACGGGCCGCGGATGGTCAGCTCGATCTCGCCCGGTTGGGTGGTCGATGCCGACAGCTGGACGTACTTGCGGTCCAGATGGAACAGCCCCAGAAAGTCGGCGAAGTCCGGTTTGATGAAACGCAGGCTGCGCAGATAGTCCACCTCGTCCTCGCGCAGGCGCAGCCGGCACAGGGCATCGATCTCTCGCGAGATCTCGTCGATGAACTGCGCCAGATCCACGCCGGGCGTGCGGCACTTGAAGCGGTAATCGACCTGCGCGGCCGGATGCTGATGCAGCACCGCCTGCATCATGGTGAATTTGTACAGGTCGGTGTCGAGCAGCGAATGGATGATCATGCCGCCGGATTATGCCCGCAGCGGCAGTGGCCGCGCGTGCAAGTGGGCGTGACCCGGCCGCCGGCCGCGGCTCTGGCCCTGCGCTCAAGCGCGGGGGCCTTGTCGAATTTTTGCGGGCGTCTGCAGTGGCCGCAACGCCGCAGAGCGCAGATCCCCGACCACAGATGCAACACCTGAGCACACGCAACGAGTGGTGACCACCCACACAACGGCCGTGCTGCCATGGCGCCGAGCACGGCCGCACGGCCACGCGTCAGCGCATCAACGCGCCAGCACCTGCTGTGCCGGCTTGCCCTGCACGGTGAAGTCGCTATCGCCCGGGCCACCGGCGGCGGGGTCGGTGTACCAGCACCACAGCCCGATGCCGTCCACGCCGTGCGCCTGCAACACCTTTCGCCACTGCTGCAGCACCTGCAGCTGCAGGCGGGTATCCACCGCGGCGGTGCGTTGCTCCGGGCTTTCCCACGGTGCGGCCAGGCTGCCGCGTGCCGAGCGCAGGCCCAGCTCGGCCACCCACACCGGCTTGCCCACGCGCTGCCCCAGGTCCTGCAGACGTTGCGCGGCGGCATTCATCTCGGTCGCGCGCGCGCCGGCAGCGTCGGACAGACGCGGGTACAGGCTGGTGCCGACCGCATCGAACAGCGACCAGTAATGGAAGGTTTCTGCATGCTCCATCCCGTCGGCCACATACAACAGCTTGCCGCGATAGACCTTGCGCACCGCCGCGACCAACGCAGGCCATTGCGGCGCGTCCTGCAGCTTGCGCAGTTCGGTACCGACCACCAACGCTTCGGCGTGTTCGTCTTCCGCCAGCTGTGCCAACGGCAGCAGCGCTTTTTGATATGCGGCAAACCAGGCTGCCTGGTCGGCGGGCGCCACCTCGCCGGCCCAGTGGCCAGGCACCCACACATGCACCTTGAGCGTGGGCTGCAGGCCGGACCGATGGCTCTGACGCAGCGCAGCGCGCATGGCCTCCAGGCTGCTGTCGCTGCCCAGCACCGGGTCGTTCGATTGCGGGTTCGCCTGCCAGACGAAGGCCACCAGCAGCGCCTTGCGCGCACCGGTGCCGGCCAACGCATCCAGCGACTGCGCAGCAGCAGCGCTTTCCCATGGCGCATTGGCCGAGACCTTGACGTTGGCACCCATCCACATCGGCGCGGCCGCGTTGCATCCGTTGGCCAGCAGGCACACGGCAAGCAACGCTGCGAGGATTAGAACGCGTTTGCACATGCGCCAGACACCTCGGTGGTCGACGCTGCCGTGCCCTGCACGCAGGTGCCGGTACGCAGCGCTGCGTTAGCCACGTCCGGCTGCAGCGCGGTCGCGGTTGCAGGGCCGGTTGACGTGGCGGCGGCGCGCATCTGCGCGGGCACGTGCGTCTTGATCGCGGCATCCGCCTCAACCAACGGCGTCAGCGTATCCGCCGCCGCAGGGGTCGCCACACGCGCGACCGGCAGCGACACCGGTGCGGCCATGACCACCGCGTCGCCCTGCAGCAGCGACTGCGCATCGGCAGGCGCTGTACGCATCCAGCTACCCCAGCCCTGCGGTTGTACCCAGGCCGCGCCGATCAGGCCGAGCAGCAACAACCCGGCTGCCTGGCTGCGCTGGTCGGCCTGCAAGGCGCGCAGCAACAAGGCTGCCGGCACCCACAGCAGCAGCAAGGCATCGAAGCCCGCCCAGCCGAACGCAAACGACAGCGCGGCCGCGCAGATCACCGTGCCGACGCTGGCCACCACGCCACGCGCCAGCGCACCGTTGCGCGCACGCATCACCAACGCCAACACCGGGAAGCAGGCCAGCGCCGCCACGCTCCAACGCACCGCCGGCAACCAGCCTTCGGCCTGTGCGGCCAGCGGCAACGGCAGCGGACTGGCCCCTTGCGAGATGCTCGACAGGGTCGGCCACGGCGCATTGAACACGGTCAGATTGACGTAGGCCCACATGCCGACCAGAAACGCGAACGGCAGATAGCACACCAGGTAGAACGAGCCCGGCGCCTTGCGCAACATCTGCGGCGGCATCACCAGCAGCAGCCACGGCGCGACCATGGTCGACAACGCCAATGTCTGCAGATCCAGGCACAGCAAGATGCACAACCACCCGGCGATACGCAGATAGGTGAAGGCCTCCACCGGCGCCTGCAGGCGGCGCAGCGTGCGGCACAAGCCGTAGAACGCCAGCAGGCCCACCGCCTGGCTGCCGCCGACGGCGATCGGCAGCAGGAACAGCGGGTTGCAGCCCACCAGCAGGGTCAGCCCGCTGGCCCAGCCACGCCCGAACACGCCGGCCAGATCGCGCCATAGCAGCGACAGGAACAAGGCGTTGGCAGCCACCGCCAAAAACGGCCACACCTGAAACGGCAGATCCCAACGGTGCAACGCCAGATCGACGGCCCAGGCCAGCAGGCCGCTGGCCGGCACACCGACGCCGGGCGCGCTGGTCGGTGCAACACCGCCCATCGACTGCACCAACAACGGCTGGCTCAGCAGCGACAGCGCCACCACGGCCACCAGAAACGCCGGCAAGCCGCTGTCGCGACGCGCGACCGGCTCACTCTTCGAGTGCGGCGCGGCGTTCGTTTTCCGAATGCTTGCTGATGCCATGCGTGGTCTTCTCCCAATAGAACGGATTGTGGATCAGCTGCCAGAGACCCTTGTAGGCGGCGATCGATTGCAACGCCCAGTAAAACGGCACCGTCAGCGCGTACGGCGCCAACTTGAAGTAGTCGCGTTTGAACGCGGCCACCAGCGTGATGTAGATGAAGAACGCATTGGCCAGCAGCAGATTGACCAGCGAGACCGCGGCAAGCCACGGCGGGAAGAACCGTTCGAACATGGTGGTACCGGTGACCATCCACACCGCATACAGCGCCCACAAGACCGGCACGCCCAGCGCGGTGAAAAATCCGCCGCCGATAAAGAACTGAAAGCCCCAGAACCCCTTGAACCCGGTGCTGCGATACAGATGCACCGGGTCGCGCATATGCACCAGCCAGGTCTGCATGTAGCCCTTGAGCCAGCGCGAGCGCTGCCGGATCCAGTTGGGAATGCTGACGTTGGCTTCTTCGAACGTGGTGGAATTGACCACGTTGACGCGGTAGCCGTTCTGGATCAGCCGCACGCCCAGGTCGGCGTCTTCGGTGACGTTGTACGGGTCCCACGCGCGCACTTGGCGCAACACGTCCAGACGGAAGTGATTGGAGGTACCGCCCAGCGGAATCGGGATGCGCAGGTATTCCAGCGCCGGCAGGTAGAAGTCGAACCAGAGCGTGTACTCCAGCGTGAACATCCGCGTCAGCCAGTTTTCGTCGGCGTTGTAGTAGTTCAGCCGCGCCTGGATGCACACCACATCCTTTTCCGCCTTGCGGAAGGCGGCCACCACGCGCTTGAGCTGATCCGGCTCGGGCTTGTCTTCGGCGTCGTAGATGGTGAGCAGTTCGCCGCGCGCGAAATGCAGCGCGTAGTTGCAGGCCTTGGGCTTGGTCTTGGGCTGCGACGGCGGCACCCGAATGATTTCGAAGAACGCTTCCAGGCCGAGTTTCTTGGCCGCGTCGATGGTCTCGAAGTCGTCGGCTTCCAGCACCAGCTTCACGTCGAGCTTGCTGATCGGGTAATCCAGCTTGCGTAGCGCGTTGGCCAGGATCGGCAACACCTCCGGTTCCTTGTACATCGGCACCAGCACGGTGTAGACCGGCAAGTCGTCGTCGCGCAGCGCGGCTACTTCGTCTTCGGTCACCTTGATGTCGATGCGGTGGCGCGAACCGAACCACACCAGCAACAGCTTCAAACCGAACGTCGCCAAAAAGCCGAGCGCCACCAGCACGTTGACGGTGATCAGCGCAGGCACCGGGAACAGCACCATCGCGATCAGCAACACCGCCGCGATCGCCCACAAGGTGAACTTCTGCCCACGCGTGACCACCTGGCGCGCCGAGTAGGTCGGTGCGTGCGAGGCGAGCAGGTTCAGCGCGTTGTCGGTGAGCTGCTCGTCGGCGTAGCGCTGCAGGCTCCAGATCACATCGAACTTGGCGGTGCCGACAAAGCGCACGTCTTCGCCGTAGTGCGCGCGCGCCCAGGCGAACACCGCCGGGTCGGGATCGGCCACCGCCAGTACCAGCACACCGTCCTCGCGACGCCACGGCAGCAGCAGACGCTGCGCGTAGCTATCGAGATCGCCGGCGGTGAGCAGCTCGGCGTCCGGCGGCTGTTGCACCAGATCGATGAACTCCAGCCCGAAGTGCGCGGCAACGATGGCGTAGAAGCGCTGCGCCGGCACGCCGCGCTGGGCCAGGATCACATCGCCCAGACGCGAATTCCAGCGCTGCTGCAACGCCAGCGCCGAGCGCAGCTGTTCGTCGCTGATGACGCCTGCCGTCACCAGCGCGCGACCCAACAGACCGCGTTCGCGGCCGATGTCCGGCGCCCGTCCCAGCGCGTCCATTTCGTCGCAGGTGACCGTCATTGTCGTGGCGTCCTCAGAACCGCCACCAGGCGGCCACGAACGGCCCGCCTGCGGCACCGGTGTTGCGGCCCATCACCGGCTGCTGGTATCCCAGCTGCCACTGGCTGCCGCCCGGCGCGGTGTACAGCGTCGACAGCTGCAGCTTGGTGAGGTCGTAGTTGGTGCCGGTGGCGACGAAGCCAACGCCGCCAGCAGAGCCGGGGACATCAAAGTTGCTACGTCCGTTGCCCAGGCCCTGGATCACGTTGAGCTCGCCCAGCAGCAGCCAGCTCGGAGTCAGGCTCAGACCGGTGGACGCATCCACCCGCACTTCGTCGGAGGCAGCACTGCCGCGCAGGCGCACTGCGCCGCCCAGATCGACGTAGCCGTTGCGCCCGCCCAGCGTGTAACCGCGGCCGCGGCTGTAACGCAGCTCCAGGCCATAGTCGCCCAGGCCAAGCGCAGGATCGGAATTCGCCTCGGGATTATTCGGGTGATAGGTCTTGCTGCGGCCATACGCCGGGATGCTGACCAGCGCCTGCACCGAGCTGCGCCACACATCGTTCTGCGCGCTCGGCAGCGCATAGCGCAGGCCGATTTCCTGATCGGCAAAGCCGGTGGTCGTGGTCCGCTGCCGACCGTTGACGGCATCGTGGTTGCTGAAACCGATGTCGTTGAAATAGAAATTGCCGATGACGCTGAGCTTATCGGTCAGGCCATGCTCGACATAGACGTTGAGCTGGTCCTGGCGACTGCGACCGTTGCCATCGAATTGCTGGCCGTCGCCGAAGGTCGTGCGGTGGTGACTGTCGTCGAACC
Source organism: Xanthomonas dyei (assembly GCF_002939865.1). Classification (GTDB taxonomy): domain Bacteria; phylum Pseudomonadota; class Gammaproteobacteria; order Xanthomonadales; family Xanthomonadaceae; genus Xanthomonas; species Xanthomonas dyei. The sequence goes on along the minus strand of NZ_MDEE01000015.1, from coordinate 28,884 downwards.
AGCCACGGCCATCGCTATGCAGCGCCTTGACGATCACTAACGTATCGCCCTGCGGCTGGGTCCAGGCACCGGCGATGGCGCTCCCCGGCAACGCGGCCAGCGCGCAACTCAAGGCGAGTGCATACACCGCGGCCACCGACAGGCGGCGGGTGTTAGGGGGCGGAGTAGACGATGTGGCAACCGGGCTGGACTGCACGCAGGTAAGGCACGACGGACGTACCCGCGAGCGCGGGTCGTTCTGTAAAGACATTTGTACGATTCCTGATGGGGGACCCGTTAGGGACAGGAAGCACAGACTAGGTCACACTTCGCGGCGAAACGTATCACAGTTTCGGCCGCTTCCCCATCACCGATTTATCACTAATTTAACGCCAGTCATTTCATTTCTGTCGTAACAATCGCGGCACCTGAGCGGCGGCGTGGGTCCAGATCGCCAGCCACACCCCGAGCTGGGTCAACGGCCCGCGCTGGCCGGCCTCGAACTTGCGAAAATACCGCCACAACCCGCGGTGCTTGTGCCATTCCACGAAGAACGGCCGCGAGCGGCTGGACACGCCGCGCACATGCACCACCTGCAGATCGTTGGCCACCGCGACCAGCGCACCGGCCTGGCGCGCGCGCCGGCACAGGTCCAGGTCCTCGGCGTGCAGACGGTAGCTGCCGTCCCAGCCGTCCAGGCGATCGAACAGGCTGCGCTGCATCAGCATCAAGGCACCGGAGATCGCATCCACCGGCTGCAGGGCAAGCGACGGATTGGCGGGCACCGCCAGCTGGGCAGCGGCCCGCGGGGCGCGCAGCATCGCGGCGAAGTCAGGGTCGCGGCGACGCACGGCTGCATCCGGCCGGCCGTGTTCGTCCACCTGCTCCACTCCCAGCAGCACCGCGGCATGCCCGGTGGCGCGCGCGCATAACTGCACCAGGGTGTCGGCTTCGACCATCAGATCCGGGTTGATGAAGACCAGCCAGGGCGCCTGCGAGTCGCGCGCACCCTGATTGCAGGCAGTGGCAAAGCCGGGGTTATCCGGGTTGGCGATGAAGTGCACGCGCGCATCGGCCAACGCATGCCGCTGCACCACGTCCAGAGTGTCGTCGCTGGACGCGTTGTCGACCACCCGGATCTCGCTGATGCCATCGGCCGCACGCAGCCGCGACAAGCAGGCATCAATGGTGCTGCTGCTCTGATAGGTGACGACGACGGCGGCGATCTGGACTGGAGTCATCTAGTCATTATCCGGTGCCGGGACCGCGCAGCGCCATCGCGGCGACGGGCCGGCATGGCGGCCGGCGGCGGCACGGGGCATACTGCGCGACCGACCGCCGCCACGCGGCGTGGTTCGGCGCCGCTTGCGGCACTCCCACATTTGATCTTGAGATGACGGCCAGCGAACTTTCGGTTTCGCGCTGCCCTTCCACTCCATGTCGCGCGACCGCCTGATGGCGCCAGCGCGACAACGACGGCCCGGCAGCGCCGTCCGTGTTGTTGCCGGTCTGCGTGCCGGCCCCGTTGGATCGGCTTCGCGCAATTGGTCTATACCACTCACCCTCTGCTCGGCATGTCTGCAGAGGGTGTGCGCATGAGCGCGACCCATCAGGTCCATGGCATGAGCCTGGAGCTGGCCCTGCCCGACTGGCCGGCTCTGACCGTGGATGAAATCCGCCAGGTGCTGCAGCGGTTCTCCGGGCTCGGGGCTGACGAAGGCGTGCGTTGGCACAGCGCGCGTCCGTTCTCCGCCGCTGCCTGCGTGCAGACCGCATCCGGCGCGGTCATCGTGAAGCGCCATCACTGCAGCGTGCGCAGTGTCGCTGCCTTGCGCGAAGAGCACAGCTTCATGGCCCATCTGCGCTGGGCTGGCGCGCCGGTGGTGGAGGTGCTGTACGCGGCTGACGGCCAGACTGCGCTCGCGCAGGGCCAATGGGTCTACGAAGTGCAACGCGTCGGTGCCGGGCGCGACCTGTATCGCGATGCCTTGTCGTGGACACCGTTTAGCCAGGTTGGGCACGCACAAGCTGCAGGGGCTGCGCTCGCACGGCTGCATCACGCCGCGCAGGGCTTCGATGCACCGCCGCGCTCCACCAACGTACTGGTCGCCAATCTGCGGCTGTTCGTGCAGCAAGACCCGCTGCAGGCGCTGCAGCGCGTGTTGCCCGCGCGGCCGCATCTGGCCGCAGCGTTGCAAGACTTCCCCTGGCAACACGATCTAATCACTCACCTGCTGCCCTGGCATGCGCGTGCCTGGCCGCTGCTGTCTGCGCCCGATGCGATGCCGCCGCTATGGACGCATGGCGACTGGCATGCGTCCAATCTGCTGTGGAATACCGACCACGGCGCCGCCGAGGTCAGCGCGATCTTCGACTTCGGATTGAGCGACCGCAGCAGTGCCTTGTTCGATCTGGCCACCGCCATCGAACGCAACCTGATCCCGTGGCTGCAGCTGGATACCGGCGCGCGTGCGCAGGCGGACCTGCAACAACTCGATGCCTTGCTGGATGGCTATGCGCTGCATCGCCCACTGAGCGCTGCACAGCTGCGCTGCCTGGCCGCCCTGTTGCCGATCGTGCATGCCGATTTCGCCTTGAGCGAGATCGAGTACTTCGCCGGCATCACGCGTTCGCCCGACAACGTGGACATCGCCTATCACCGCTATCTGCTGGGTCATGCGGACTGGTTTGCCAGCACCGATGGTCAAGCGCTGCTTGCGCATCTGAATGCGCGCGCAGCGCTACTGCGATGAGCGGCAACCCCGTTTCTTTCCTCTCTTTCTTTGCGAGTTCCGTGCATGTCCCGTCTGTCGCTAGCCGCACTTCCCCGTCGCCCGCTGACGCTCGCCCTGGCGCTAGGTCTGGCCACGCCTGCGTTGGCGCAACAGCAGCAACCCGGCGAGTCAGCGGTGCAACTGGATACGGTCAACGTGCTGGGCGAGCGCAGCGATAGCAGCACGGCGCTGACCGGCTTCGGCGCAACGCCCCTGCTCGATGCGCCGGCCTCCATCGCGGTGATCGAGCGCCAGCAATTGCTCGATCGCCAGGCGCGCGTGCTCAGCGAGGTGTTGCGCGCCGATGCCTCCGCCGGCGATGCGTATGCACCGATTGGCTATTACGAAAACTTCGTGGTGCGCGGCTATTCGCTCAACGCCGCCAACAGCTATCGCATCAACGGGCTGAGCGCGGTGGGCGAGCAGTCGATTGCGCTGGAAAACAAGCAGCAGGTGCAGATCCTAAAGGGCCTGGCCGGGCTGCAGTCGGGCGTCAACGAACCGGCCGGGTTGATCGACTACCGCACCAAACGCCCCGAGCATGTGCGCAGCGTGACCCTGGGTACCGACGAGCAGGGCTCGCGCTATGTCGCCGCCGACCTGGGCGACTGGTTCGGTGCCGAGCGCACGCTGGGCCTGCGCGTGAATGCCGCACGCGAAGACATCGACAGCTATGTCGATCACGCCGACGGCTACCGCAATTTTCTGTCGCTGGCCGGTGACTGGAAGATCAGTGCGCAATCGTTGTTGCAGCTGGATGTGGAATATCAGCATCGGCAACAACGCTCGGTGCCCGGCTACCAATTGCTCGGTGGCACGCATGTGCCGCGCGACATCGATGTGCACCGCCTGCTCGGTTATCAGCCGTGGGCGCGGCCGGTGGAAATGGACTCGCTCAACGCGCAGCTGCGCTATGCGTATCAGTTCAACGACGATTGGCGCGCCACTGCCGAGGCTTCGCGCAGCCGTTCGGTGATCAACGATTTCTCCGCATTCGCCTGGGGCTGCTACGGCGCGGCAAGCTGTGCCGACATCGCCACGCCCAACGTCTTCAGCGCGCAAGGCGAGTACGACGTCTACGACTACCGCAGCCCCGACGACACCCGCGTGCACGATCAACTGCGCGCCACCCTCGAAGGCCACGTGGTCACCGGCGCGCTGGAGCATCACCTGAGCATCGGCGGCGACTGGCTACGCCGCACCATCGACCGCTTTGGCTCGGTCAACGAGTTCGTCGGCAGCGGCAGCATCGATCGCGACCCGGAGGTTTTCGCACAGACCGATGTGGCGCTGGACCCCAAGCAACGCCGCCTGGATAGCCGTCAACGTGCGTTGGTGCTGGCCGACCGCATCGGCCTGGGCGCGCAGTGGGAACTGGCGTTCGGCGCACGCGCTGTCCGCTTGGACGAGCGCGCCTTCGACCGCGATGGGCTGCTGGAACGACGCACCCGCAAGGATGCGGTGTTGCCGCAGGCCGCGCTGTTGTTCAAGCCGCAGCAAAACGTGTCGCTGTATGCCAGCTACGCCAAGAGTCTTGCCGCCGGTGGCACTGCACCGTGGTTTGCCGACAACGCCGATGAAGTCCTGCCGCCGACCAAGGCCTACCAGCTGGAAACCGGCGCCAAGCTCGAACTGGATGGCCTGCGCCTGGGCGCGGCGCTGTTCGACATCCGCCAGGCCTATCAATTCACCCAACAGCAGGCCGATGGAGGTTTGCTGTTCGTGCAACAAGGCCGGCTGCACAACCGCGGGCTGGAACTCTCCGCCGACGGCGCAGCTACCGAGCAACTGCGCCTGTTCGTCAGCGTCGCCGCCATCCGCGCACGCGCCGAAGAGACCGACATTGCCGACTACGAAGGCCATCAGGCGATCAATGTGCCCAAGCTGCGTGCCAGCGTGCAGGCCGACTACAGCGTGCCTGGCGTCGATGGCCTGGCGGTGTTGGCAGGCGTGCAATACAGCGGGCGCAAGTTCGCCGACCGGCTCGGCAATGCCAGCGTGCCGGCGTACACCGTGGCCAACCTGGGTGCGCGTTACGCCACTGCACTGGGCGGCCTGGCGACCACCTGGCGTTTGAACGTGGACAACGTGTTCGACAAACGCTACTGGCGCGATTCCGGCGAATACCAGGGCGATGCGTATCTGTTTCCGGGTGCGCCGCGCACGGCGCGTCTGAGCGTGCAGGTGGATTTTTGAGGTTTGCCGCCCCCATCCGCCCTTCGGGCACCTTCCCCCGCAGGCGGGGGGAAGGATGTCGGAGCGTCCGCAGGCGGGGAAAGGACATCGAAGCGTCCGCGAGCGGGGGAAGGACGTCGAAGCGAAAGCACCTGTGCGTTTGCGTGTTTCAGGCACTGACTGAAGGCCGCAGGCACCAGCTGAAGGCAGGGGCTCAGCGGTGCAGGCGCTGACGCGCTTGCAGTGCACGTCGGTACGGGGCACCGCGCAGCATCCACTTCCGACTGCACCACTGTTTTGCACCGGTTGCGCCCCTCCGACCGCTCTCCACTTTCCATCAGGCCTTGCATGTCCTTGCTCGAATCCATCGCCGTTGTGATCAACCTGCTGGGCGTGTGGCTGACCGCACAGCGCATCCGCTGGTGCTGGCCGGTCGGCATCGTGGCCGTCGCGCTGTATGCGTGGCTGTTCTATCAGTGGAAGCTGTACTCGGACATGCTGCTGCAAGGCGTGTATGTGCTGACCCAACTCTACGGGTGGTGGCAGTGGCAACGCGGCAACACCGTGGACACGCGTATCCGCCCCGTACCGATGCCGCAGCCGGAGCTATGGATGTCCCTAGGCATAGGCGCGGCGTTCGCAGCTGCGCTGGGTGCGTACATGCATCACCGCACCGATGCCGCACTGCCCTGGCTGGATGCAGCGCTGGCCAGCTTCAGCCTGGTCGCCAGCGTGTGGGCCGCGCGCAAGCGCATCGCCAACTGGGTGTTGTGGATCGTGCTCGACTGCATTTACGTCGGCGTGTTCGTCAGCAAGGAGTTGTATCCCACTGCCCTGCTTTACGCCGGCTTCGTGGCATTGGCGGTCTACGGCTGGCGCAGCTGGAAACCCCAACAGAACCGGAACCTGACCACGGCACGCTAAGCACAGCGCAGTTTGTGTGCGCGTTCTTCTTTACCATCGCGGCATGCACGATCTTCCTCTCATTGTCTCGCCCATGGCCCGCATCTTCGAGTGGCGGTGCGCCGCATGACCGCGTCGCGCCAACACGTCATCACCGAAATCATCGCCGCGCAGATCGCCACGGGCGAATGGGGACCGGACCAGCGCCTGCCGGTAGAGCGCGCGCTTGCCGAGCGCTTCGGCTGCACCCGCATCACCCTGCGCGAAGCCTTGCAGCACCTTGAAGCCGAAGGCCGCATCTACCGCGAGAACCGCCGCGGCTGGTTCGTCAGCGCGCCTCGCGTGCGCTACGACCCCACCAGCATCGCCGGCTTCATGCAGTACGTGGCCGCGCAAGGACGCAAGCCACGCACCGAGCTATTGAGCGCCACCCGCCAGCCCGCAGGTGCTGCGGTTGCGGCCGCGTTGCGTCTGGATACCCCGTACGAAGACGTCTTTGTGCTGCAACGCCGGCGCTGGATCGACCGCCGCGCCGTGCTGCTGGAAACCAACGTGGTGCTGGCGGCGTGGGCACCGGGCCTGCTCGAACACGACCTGGCCGGCTCGCTGTCGAGCGTGTTCAACCAAAAGTTGGGTCTATTCCTGAGCCGCGCGCAGGTGTCGATGCATCCGGCCGGGCTGGATGCGACGCAGGCCATGCTGCTGCAGTCCACCACCGGCACGCCGTGCTTCCGCCTGCAGCGGATCAGCTTTGCCGAAGATGGCCGCGCGGTCGAGCTGGATATCGAATCCTGGCGTCACGACGCACTGGACGTGGTGGTGCGCACCGAGGCGCCGACGCGGTCGGCTTCTTGAGAGGCGCTAACAAAACTACGTCACGCCGGTCTACTGCAGGCCGGCTGATCTGCTGCCTGGCTGCAGGGCCCTTGCCCGCCCACCCTCGCGGGACACGCCGCAAGTACGTGCGTGTAGGCGCTTACGCGGCATCCATGCCGCGTAAGGTCCCGCGACGGTGGGCGGGCAAGGGCCAGTCGAGATGGTCGGTATGCGTAGCTTTTAATAAAGCAGTCGGCAAACTGTCTGGTGCGGTGTCCTCGCCGCTTGCGGGACCGTGTGACGGCATGGATGCCGCCACCGAGCCCCCAGGGACGGGTTCACGGCGTGTCCCGCGAGCGGTGAGGGCACCGCGCACTCGACCCACTCAGCGTTTGATCTGGACTTCCGACGGCATCCACCAGGATGCGGCCGACAACACCCCTGCACTCAGCGCACGGCGAGCAGTCGTCAGGTTGCAGGGGACAGCGCTCAAGGACCCGCACTGTACGCGTGCTACATGCCGCACCGAACACCGGCTGCGCCCGCCTGGCGATGCGCATGCCACTTGGCAGCTGCGCTACGCGTCGAACAGCATGCGTTGCGGGTCCGGCGGTGGCAGGTCGGCGAGCAGTTGGGTCAGTTGGTCGCGTTGCGCACGCAGCGGGTCGTGCATCAGGAAGTTGGCCAAACGCGCGTGCCAGGCCGGCCAGCGTGTGGCCAGGGCATCCATGTCGCCATCGGCCGGGCGGCCCTCGTGCGGGGAGGCGACGAAGGCGGTGTCGCACAACACGTTGCGCCATCCCAGCCCGCCCATGCGCAGGCTGAGGTCCACCAGCGCGGCATACCAGGAGCCATAACTGCTGGCATCCAGCCCGCCGGCCTTGCGCCGTGCGGCGCCACGCAACAACACCGCATGCCCGACCGCCGATGGCAGCTCCGGATGCAGTGGCGGCATGGCCGCACAGGCAGCGGCCAACCGCTCCGGCGCGTCCGGCAGTGGGTTGAGTTCGCCCAGCCGCGGCCAGCTGCAGGCTTCGCCCACATTGCTCCAGGGCGTGGCCGTGGCGATTGCCGCATCGCGCGCAAAACACGCGGTGAGCTGCCGCAACCAACCGCGCAGCGGACAGGCATCCACCCCCAGCACCACCACGTCGGCGTCGCCGCAGGCGGCGAGCATTTCATCCAGATGCGCCACCTCGCCGAGCATGCGCTGGCGGCGGGTGTGGTGTGCCTGCAGCTGGGTGCGCGCCAACCAGTGATCGATCACCGCGCGGCCGCGCGGGCCGGCCTGCGCATCGTCGGCCAGCCACACCCGCGTGCCCGCAGGCGTGGCCGCATCCAATGCGCCCAGGCACGCATCCAGCGCCTCGTCGTCGGTGCCGACCGGCACCAGCACGACGGGCAGTGCCGCACTCATTGCGGCTTCTGGCTGGGTTTCAGCGGCTCCATGGCCTTGAACTTCTGGCCGTATTCGTCGGTGAGATTGCGCGCTTCCTGCGGGTTGCGCACGATCGACGGGGTGATCAGCACGATGACTTCGCGGCGGGTGTTGCTCTTTCCCTTGGTTCCGAACAACGCACCCACTACAGGAAGCTTGCTCAGGAAGGGCACACCATCGCTCGTATCAGTCGTGCTGTCGTCGATCAGGCCAGCCAGCATCATGGTGTCGCCACTTTGCACCGCTGCTTCTGTCTTGACGCGACGTGTATTGATATCCACGTTACAGGCCGCGCTATTGACGGTCGTCGTGGTGGCCGCCGTACATGCCGCCGGGCGCGAGCCCGGGGTGCTGATTTCCTGGACGATGTCCAGGAACACCATGCCGTCCTTAGTGACACGCGGGCGCACCTTCAGGATCACGCCTGTGTCGATGTACTGCACCGACGAGAAGCTGCTGTCGCTGCCCAAGCCAGTGTTGATCGATGTCGAATTGATCGGGATACGTGAGCCGACATTGAGCGTGGCTTCGGCATTATTTCGAACGAAAACCGATGGAGTCTGGAGCAGACGCACATTGGTGACACGATCAAGAGCACTGATAACCGCAGCAGCGTTCTTTCCAAGAAACGTCCAACCAAGGCCGTTATTGGTCACGCTGCCTGCGATGTCGCCCCAGATATTACGTCCGACGGCAGGCGGCAATCCTGCGCCACCGGTGCCGTTCGCCCCCGGTGCTGCATTCACCGCGTTTTCGAAATACCAATTGACGCCGTAGCTCAGGTCACCGGTCAAATTCACCTCAGCCACCTGCGCTTCGATATGCACCTGCATCGGCATCACGTCGAGCTTTTCGATGACGTCGCGGATGGAGGCCCACGATTGCGGTGTGGAACGCACCAGCAAGGTGTTGGTCTCTGCCACGGCCGACACGCCAACCTTGTCGCCCTCCACTTCCAGCGTCACTGCGCCGTTGCCGTTGCTGCGCGGTGAGAGCTGCAAGCTGCCGTTGCCCAGGCCACCGCTGCTGCCACTGCTTCCACCGACGCCGCTGCTGCCGCCGAAAGTGCTGCCCGAGCCACTGCCATCGCCGCTTTCGCCGACGCTGCCGCCGGTCATGCCCGAGCTGCCACCCATGCTGCTGTCGCGGTTGCCCAGCGCACCGCCAAGCACGCTGCTCTCGGCACCCGGTGCCAGCGAGGCGTTGGAGTCGCCGCCACCGCTGCGCCCACCGAACACTTCCGACAACCGATCGGCCAGGTCCTTGGCCTTGATGTATTTCAGCTCGTACGAGAACAGCCGCACGCCGCCACCGGCGCTGTCGATGCGGTCCAGCCACTGCTGGATCTGATCCAGATAGCGCGGCTGCGGAGTGATCACCAGCACCGCATTGGCGTTTTCCAGCGGCATGAAACGGAACATGCCGGCGCTGGGCGTCTTGCTCTGTTCGCCGAAGACCTTTTCCAGATCGGCGCTGACTTTTTCGGCCTTGCCGGACTGGATCGGGAACACGCCCACCGACATGCCCGACAACCAGTCCACGTCGAAGATCTGCACGGTGCGCAGATAGTTTTCGAGTTCGGCGCGGGTGCCGCCCAGGGTGATCACGTTGCGCGCATTGTCGGTGCCGACGATGGCGTTGGGCCGTGCGTACGGCTCCAGTACCTTCTTCATTTCGCTGGCAGAGATGAACTTCAGCGGCACCACGCGCACTTCAAACCCGCGTGCGGCAGACGGCGAGGCGGTGCTGGGCGCGACGGTGCCGGCCAGCGCCTGGTCGGCCGGCACGATGTTGTAGCGGCCACCGCTGAACACCATGCGCGCATTGTTCCAGCCCAGCACCATCTCCAGCAGGTTCAGGGCCTGCGCCGGCGAGACCGGATTGGGCGTGGCCAGGGTCACGGTGCCCTGCACGCCCGGCGCGATGACGTAGTTCTGGCCGAGCATGTCGCCCAGGATCGCCTTGACCACCGCCTGTACCGACTCGCCTTCGAAGTTGAAGGTGGCGCTGCCGCTGCTGGCCATGCCCAGCGTGGGCGACGGCGACGCCGCGGCGCTCTGGTTGATCATGGTGCCGCTGCCGCGCCGGATCACCGGGCTGGGCTTGGCGCTGGTAGCGGCATTGCCGTCGGTGCGTTGGTCGGCAGCGGTTTGGGTAGCGCCGGCAGCGCCGACTTGTGGGTCCAGGCGCGCGTCGCGGCGTACGTCCGGCGGCGGAGTGGTGGCGCAACCGGCCAGCAGGCCAATCAGCAGGGACACGGGAAACAGGCGCGGCGTCATGCGTTTACTCATTGGGTCTGACCGGGGGTAGAGCCGCTCTGGCGCTGCTGTTGCAGCTGGCGGCGTCGGGCTTCGATACGTTCGCGGATGGCACGCATCTGATCGTCGGAGGGGCGTGGAGCTTCCTGCGCGCCATCGCTGCGCTGCGGCGGCACCGTCGGCGGAGCTTGCCCGCCAGGCTGTTGCGCCGGCGGGGTGGCAGGCGGCGGCGGTTGCGGTTGCACGGCCGCGGCGGCATCGGGCGATTGAGGCGGCAACGGCGGGAGCGCGCCCGCCGCACCACGCGCGGCGGCGTTGGCGGTCGGCGGTTGCCCGCCCTGGCCGTTGAACACGTGCAGTTCCAGCGTCTGCGTGCCGCCGGGGCCTTCGATGGTGGCACTGCGCGGCTGCAGGGCCAGCAGGCGCCAGCCCTTGACCGCATCGCCGCCGAGCTGCACCCGCACCGAATCCTGCGGGTCCAGGGTCAGCGTGGCCATCTTGAAGTTCTCGGTCAGCAGCACGCCGGTCAGGCGCACCGTCGAGGTCGCGCCACTTCCATCAGTGCCGGACAGGAAGAACGGATGCGGCAGGCGGTCTTCGGCGAATGCGGGATGGGCGGCGATCTCCGAATATTTTTCGAAGGCGCCCAACCGCTCCGGCGCGGGCGCCGGCAGGGTGGGCAGGCGCTGCACCAGCGCCGGGTCGTCCGGCAGCAACTCCACGCGCTTGCCTAAGCCAGCCACTGCCAGGATGCATACCAGCAACGCCCAGCCGACCACGGTGGCCAGCAACCAGGTGCGCAAACCGATCAGGTCAAGGCGCATTGCTGGCCTCCCCGGCGGCTGCGGCGGCGGGCGCGGCATCGGTGTTCAACGGCGCAGCGATGGCGCCGGGCCGCAGATAACCGGCCAGCTCGAAGGCGATGTCCAGGCCGTTGCCGCTTTCGTTGGGCGAGAGTTGGTAGCGCTGCGCCATCACGTTGAGGTTGTCCACGAACAGCCGCGGGGTACCGTTTTCCAGGCTGTACAACACCGAGGCCAGTTCCGGCGTGCCGCAACGCAGGCGCACCTGCACCGCCACGCGGGTGAAGCGGTCCTTGCTCTCCGGCTGCAGCGGCGAGCGGTTGCTGATGGCGCAGCTGCGGTTGCCGGGGCTGGCTTCCACCACCGCGCGTTCCAGCCGCTGCACCAGCCCGGCCGAGGCAAGCTCGGCGGAGGTTTCCGGCAAAAAGCCCGGGCGGCTTTCCAGCGTCTGCCGCGCCTGGCGCAGCCGCTGGCTGACCTGTGGCGCCTGCTGCAATTGCACGCGTACGCGCAGCTCGCGCTCGCGCAGCGATTGCAGCTCGTCCTGCACGGCGATCATCGGCTGGGTGAACCACGGGTGCACCAGCACCAGATACGCCACGCCGAGCACCAGCAGCAGCAGACCCAAAGCGATCCAGCGATCGCGCTTAACGCTGCGTGGCATCGGCCGCCTCCTTCGCATCGGGGCCAGCCAGCTCGGCGGTGATGGTGAAACGGTCGACGTTGCGACCGGCATCGCTCTGCAGCACGCCGGTCAGCGACGGCGTACGCCACAGCGGCGAGCCTTCCAGACGACGCACCAGCGACGAGGCTTCGTTGCTCAAACCGATCAGCTGCAATTGCCCGCCTTCGACCGAGAATTTTTCCAGATAGGTGCCGCCCGGAAGACGCCGGCTCAACTCGTCCCAGATTTCCACCGAGGTCGGACGCGTGGCGCGTTGCTTCTGGAAGAAGGTGGCGCCTTCGACCAGATCCACCAGCTGCTGGCGTTCGGCAGCCACCTGGCGCGCGCGCGCGGCATTGGCCTGCACCTTGGCGCGCAGATCGTCGGCGGCCTGGCGGCGATTATCCAGCAGCAGCCAGCCGGCCACAGCCAGCAACACCACCGCGGTGGCGGCGAGCAGCAGGTTCCAGCGTTGCATCGGGTCGCTACGCCGCAGCCGGCGTGCCGGCGGCAGCAGGTTCACCCCCAACGGGGCGCCCTGCGCATCGGCCACATCGATGCCGGACAGCGCGTTGGCCCAGGCATCGGGCACACCGGCCGGGCCATCGATCATGCGCCGCGGCACGACGACCAATTCGGCATCGAGCTGGCCGTCTTCGCGCACATCGAGCACGCGTGCATCGAAATACACCTGGTCGGCAGTGAACGGGGTTTGTCGGTCGATTTCGAAACGTGCCACGTCCTGCAGACGCGCAGCGGCCGCAGCCGGCAGCCGCAACGGCCGCCGCAACGCATGCGCCGACGGCAACAGCCAATGCCGCGGCAGGCCATCCAGCGCAGTCGGCAGCACGGCGTTGACTTCCTGCGGCTGCACCGGCCATGGCAGACTGGCGATCGCCTCACGGCTCTGATCGCGTTGGCGCAGCAACTGCAACGTGTCGCCATCGAGCTGCAACAACAGGCGCGCCTGCGACAGGCCCAATTGCCATTGCCAGCGCTGCGGCAGCCACGCCAGCAGCGATTGCTGCCACCAACGCCAGAAGCCTCCGGCTCCCGGCATGGCGCGCACGCCGATACGACCCAAGGTGTCCCGCCATGCGGTCATTGCACTGCTGCTCCCTCTTCCCAACGCAACACGGTGTAGGCCGATCCTGGAACTGCGGACGCGCTTGTCGACACGACCGCGCGCAACACAGCCTCGCGTCCCTGACTCAGTCGCGCCCGGCTCTCGATACTATAAGTGTCTGAGCCACCGACCGTCGCCTCGCTGCCCGGCAAACCCGGCGGCGCGTCACGCTGGGCCAGCAGTTGCCGCGCATCCAGGCCCATTGCGGTCAACACCGGACCGGGCGCAAAACGCGCTTCGGGCCGCGAGCGGCCGCTGTACAGGGTGATGTTGGGCAGCAACTTGCGATACAACGCGCTGTCCATGCCCAGCACCAGGCGCAGTTCGCCCAGGGTTTCGAACGGGCTGTCCTTTGCGCCATACGGCAAGCCGGCATCGGCGTAATCGCGGTCTTCTGCGCCACCGCCGGGCTGGCTCAGCGAGTCGCCATCGCGCCAATCGACGATGGCACCGGCAATGCGCGTCTCGCGGCCTTGTTCGCCGCCCACAGCACGCACCAGCCCGGCCAACAGCGCCGGCTCGGCCATGTTCAGATCCACCTTGCCGCTTTCGTCAGTGATCCGGATCTCCACCGTGGCGTCGTCCATCTGCCAACGATAGCGTCGGCCGTCTGCACGCCAGCGTGCCTGGGTGTCGGCGCTCTGCAAGCGGGACAAGGCGTATTCCAGACCGGCGCGCGCATACTCCTGCGCCTGCGCGCCGTTGCGCAGCATCGTGCCTTGCAAGGCTTCCACGCGCGCGGTGAGCGCAAACGCACCGATCATCGCAGTGAGCAAGGCGATCAACCACAACACCAGCACCAATGCAGCGCCACGGATCCGGCTCATTGCCCCGCTCCGGGGTTGCTGGACTGCGGCAGCGCCACTACCAACGAGGGCCATGCAGCGTCGCCGCTGCGGATATCGATCCGCACCAGCAGCGGCATGCGGTCGTGCCATTCCCACTGCGGCAACCATGCGCTCAGGCGGCCGTTCTGCGGATCCATGCCACGGTAACGAAAGCTCACCTGCTGCACGCCTTGCGCCAGCGGCTCCGGCGGCAATTTGCTGCCTTCTTCGATCGACTTGCCCGACTGCAGCATGGTCAACGCAATCTGCAAGGTGCGTTGCTCGCCATCGCCGACCACCGACAACTCGTGCAGATACGGGCCACCGCGTCCCAGGTAATCCGGCACATCGGCGGCAAAGCGCATGCGCTGCGGTTCGCCGACGAACAACATCGGCTGCTGGCTTTGCGGGTCGATACTCATTGCCAGCGGCAACGCAGCGGCCAGCCGGCGGCGCAGGAATTCTTCCACCGCGCGCACGCGCTCGCTACGCTGGGCAATCGCCTCGCCGCGCTGGCTCACCGCGCTGGCCGAGCGCAAGGTGGCAAAGGCCAATGCCAGACCGCCGACCAACAGCATCGTGGCCAGCAGCACTTCGATCAGGGTGAAGCCGGCGCTGCGCGAACGGATCACAGCGCGTTGTCCTGTGCGGTGGCGGCCACCAGGCGCAAGGTGCGCCATTGCAGCATTTGATTGGGCGCTTCGCCCCAACGTACCACCAGGGTCAGTTGCAGCAGTTTGTGCGCACCAGGAGCCACCGGCGCCTGCGGATTGCGCCGCGGTTCGTCGTAGGGGCGCACATCCATCGACCAACGGAAATGCCCGTCTTCGAACGTGCCTTGTTGTTGCTCGGACACCAGTGGCTTGTCCATGCCTTGCAATGCCAGCAGCGATTGCGCATGCAGCGTGGCACGCGTGCTGTCGTCGGCCGCACGCACCTGACGTGCTGCGCCGGACAACGACCCCAGCAACAGACTCAATGCCAAGGCCAGCAAGGCAAAAGCGACGATCACCTCGATCAGGGTGTAACCGTGTTGCCGTTTCATGGCGCAGGCGTCCGTTGCGGGCCCGAACGCACTTCGCCGGTGATCCAGCCCACATCCACGCGCCAGCGCGCGTCCTTGACCTGCAGATCGATGCGACCGCCCGTGGAGGCCCCATCGGGGAAGAACTGGATGGCGCCCTGATCTTCCCGCGACTGCACCTGGCGTGCGCCGGTGAAGCGCACCTGCAGCGACGACGGCAGGTCGCCGTGATGGCCACCGGGCGCTTCCCAGCGGCGTTGCAGCGGGTCGATCAGAAAGCGTTGCGGCGTGCCGGTGGCGATCGCCTGGGTGCGCGTATAGCGCAGTTGCGAGGCGATCGCCTTGCCGGCGGTGCGCAGCCGCATGCCATCGATACCGCCGTTCAATGCGGCCGCGGCCAGCACACCGGCCATCGCGATCAACGCGATGACCAGCAGCATTTCAAGCAGCGAGGTGCCACGCGTGCGGGTACGGCCAGGACCGACTCCATGCGGATGACGCAACGGCTGACACGCAACGCGCATGGCGGAAGACTTATTGGTACTTGATGTCCGAGTCGTAGCTGCTGCCGCCAGGGCGACCATCCTTGCCCAGGCTGATCAGATCGAACGGCTGACCATCGCCCGGCGCGCGGTACTCGATGGTGTGGCCCCACGGGTCGTTGAGTTCCGCCGGCTTGGCGTACGGGCCCAGCCAACCGCTGCTGCCGCCGGGCTGGGTGACCAGGTCATCGAGCTTGCTCGGCAGCTTGCCGGTGTCGAGCTGGAAGTTTTCGATCTTGCCGGCCAGGGTCTGGATCTGCGACTTGGCCAGATTGGCCTTGCCGCGATCGGCGCCACCAAGCACGCGGCTGCCGACCAAGGTGAGCACCGCGCCGATCAGCACGATGACGATGATGATTTCCAGCAAGCTCATGCCGGCCTGGCCTGCGCGCGACGGACTACGGGTGATGGAACGCTTGATCATGAACGATTTCCTTGCACGTCGATGAAGGATGCTGCCGCTAGATGACACAGCGGCGATTGCATTGGTTCCCGCGTAGGTGTCGTGCGGTCACCGGAACGTTGTTGTGAAGACGCCGCCCGATTGAAAGCGCTGCGTACGGTTAAGCGAGTGTACGAGCGATGCGTGCCGATGCCGAGTCCCGCTTGCGCCCGCCTGACAGCGGCGCAGTCGCGTTGTCTGCCGCTGTCAGCCGATCGCATTGGTGAGGTCATACAGCGGCACCAGCACCGAAATGATGACAAGCCCCACCACCGACGCCAGCACCAGCGTAATCAGCGGCACCAATGCAGCCAGCGCACGGTCGATGGCTTGCGCGGTTTCCAGCTCGAACGTATCGGCGGTCTTGAGCAACATCGTGTCCAACGCGCCGGATTCTTCGCCCACCTGGATCATCTGCAAGGCCAGCCGCGGAAAGCGCTTGCCGCGCGCCAGCGATATCGCCAGGCCATGCCCGTTCTTGACATCGTCGGCAGCGTTGGCCACGTCCTCGACCAACGCCAGATTGGACATCACGTTGCGCGCGATGCCGATCGCCGCCAGCAACGGTACGCCGTTGCGCAACAAGGTGCCCAAGGTGCGCGTCAGCCGTGCGGTTTCCAGCCGCGCAATCAGGCTGCCGACCACTTTTTGCCGCAGCAGCCATTCGTCCAGCGCTGCACGGAAAGCGGCGTTGCGCCGCTTGCGATCCAGCCACAGCCCGAGCACACCCGGCACCACGATCAGCACCAGCCACCAGTCGCGCACCAGCAAGCCCACGCTCAACACCGCCTGGGTGAACCAGGGCAGCGCGACATCCAGGCTTTCGTACATCTGCGCGAACTGCGGCACCACGTAGCCCAGCAAAAACAACAAGGCGCACCCGACCACCGCCAGCAGGATCGCCGGATAGATCAACGCATTGATCACCTTGCCCTTGAGCGCGCGGCTGCGCTCCAGGTAATCGGCCAACCGTTGCAAGGTGTCCTGCATGCTGCCGCCGGCTTCGCCGGCACGCACCATGTTGATGTACAGCTTGGAAAACAGCCCATGCTGGCGTTCCAACGCAGACGACAGCGGCGCACCGCCGCGCACGGTGTCGCGGATGTCGCCGATCACGCGTCGGCTTTTTTCGTCTTCCGGCAGATCCATCAGGATCGACAACGCGCGATCCAACGGTTGCCCGGCGCCGATCAAGGTGGCCAGCTGCTGGGTGAATTGCACCAGCGCGGCATTGTCGAACGGCTTCTTGCGCAGCAGCATGCGCAGCGACGGCGAATCGCTTTCCCCGGTGGCCAGCCGCGTTTCTACCGGCAGATGGCCCTGTTCCTGCAGACGCAGCGCCACCTCGGCATCGCTGCCCGCTTCCATCTGGCCGTCGAGCATTTCGCCGTGGGCGTCGAGCGCTTTGTAGCGGTAGAGAGGCATCAGGAACGGCCGGGGCCGGGGACCCGGGACCGGGGACCCGGGGAAAGCGGCGTACCGCAGCACTGGAATCCAGCAGCACGTCGGTCGGCGCATACGACAGCGACGACCAAGCACTTGCCTTGGCTGTTCCCGGGTCCCCGGCCCCGGGTCCCCGGTCCCGACCACCCGGTCACTTCACCGATCACGCATCCTCCGTCACGCGCAGGACTTCTTCGATGGTGGTTTCGCCGCGCAAGGCCTTGGACAGGCCGTCTTCGTACATGGTGCGCATGCCGGCCTTGCGGGCGAGTTGTTCGATCTCGCCCATGCCGGCGCGGCGCATCACCGCGCGCCGCAATTCGTCGTTCATCACCAGGAATTCGACGATGGTGGTGCGGCCCAGATAGCCGGTCGGCGCGGCCGCCGAGGCACGCGGGCGATACAGGAAGATCTCGCCCTCCGGCTGCAGGCGGCGCAGGTTGAAGCGTTCGATTTCTTCCGGCGATGCCAGGTAGCGTTCGGCGTTGGCCAGGTCGAGCTTGCGCACCAGGCGCTGCGCCAGAATGCCGTTGATGGTGGAGGTGAGCAGGTAATCCTCCACGCCCATGTCCAGCAAACGGGTGATGCCTCCGGCGGCATTGTTGGTGTGCAGCGTGGACAGCACCAGATGGCCGGTGAGCGCGGACTGGATCGCAATGCGCGCGGTTTCCAGATCGCGCATTTCGCCGATCATGATGATGTCCGGGTCCTGACGCACGATGCTGCGCAGCGCATTGGCAAAATCCAGCCCGATCTGCGGCTTGGCCTGGATCTGGTTGATGCCTTCGATCTGGTATTCCACCGGGTCTTCGACGGTGATGATCTTGACGTCGGAGGTATTGAGCTGGCTCAGCGCGGTGTACAGCGTGGTGGTCTTGCCCGAGCCGGTGGGGCCGGTGACCAGCATGATGCCGTGCGGTTGCTCCAGCACCTTGCGGAACTGCGGCAGAAAGTCTTCGGTAAAGCCCAGCTTGTAGAAGTCGAACACCACCGTTTCGCGATCGAGCAGACGCATCACCACGCTTTCGCCGTGCGCGGTGGGCACGGTGCTGACGCGCAGGTCCAGCTCCTTGCCCTGCACGCGCAACATGATGCGGCCGTCCTGCGGCAGGCGGCGCTCGGCGATATTGAGCTTGGCCATGATCTTGATGCGGCTGATCACCGCGGCGGTGAGTTTGGCCGGCGGGCTTTCGCCTTCCACCAGCACGCCATCGACGCGGTAACGCACCTTGAGGCGGCTTTCGAATGGTTCGATATGGATGTCCGATGCGCGCAATTCCACCGCATGCTGGATCACCAGATTCACCAGGCGAATCACTGGCGCTTCAGAGGCCAGATCGCGCAGCGCTTCGATGTCGTCGCTGCTGTTGGCATCGCCATCGGCGGTCTCGACGATGGTGCCCATCGCACTGCGGCCCTGGCCATACCAACGTTCGATCAGATCGTCGATTTCCGAGCGCAGGCCAACCTGCAGGAACAACGCGGAGCCGGTGGCAAGACGCACTGCATCGATGGCGTAATCGTCGTATGGATCGGCAATCCACAGATCCAGCCGGCCATCGCGTTCGCCCACCGGGCACAGATGAAATTGTTTGAGAAAGCGCAGCGACAGGCCCTGCACGTCGGGCAGCATTTCCGGTGGGGTATCGCCGAGTTGGCGTGCATCCACCAACGGCAGGCCGAGCACATCGGCGCAGGTCTCTGCATGATCGCGTTCGGACACCAGGCCCAGACGGCCGAGCAGGGCCAGCAAGCCCATGCCGGATTCGGCCTGCAACTGGCGTGCGCGCAGCAGGTCGGAGTCCTTCAGACGACGGCGTTCAAGCAACGCTTCGACGATGCGCGTTTCCGCACTTCGATGCTCAATTGGATCGACGGCAACCGCGTTCACACTCGTCTCCACTGGTCCGGCGCCGACTGTAGCAGTTTGCCGCGACGATCAACCGCACACATCTGAATCGTCCTGAAAAACAATGCCCCCGGTGATTGGCCGGGGGCATTGGTCACACTATTTCACTACTTACTGTCGTGCAACGAGGGTCAGCTTCGCGTAATCGGATGCACCGACCAACTTGATGTAGTAAGTGCCTGCCTTCGGGGCAGTGAAGCGGACGGTTTCGCTGTTGCCCGGACGCGTGGACTTGGCATCGAAACTGCTGGCGCTGGGCTCGGCTTCATAGCTGACGTACACCGACACATCGCCGGTACCGCCGTAGGTCATGAAGCTCAGCACCGCACCGGCCTTGGCTTCGAAGCTGTACAGCGTGGAGCTGCCGAAGGTGCCACTCAGGCCGGTCAGCGGCGCCTTGTTGGTCAACGCGACGGCGGTCGGTGCGCAGGACTCGGTGGCCGGATCGCACGGTTCCACCAACACCGCTTCCAGTGCGGCCTTGGCGTCGACGATGCCGCTGCCGATCGGGGTGCTGGCCGGCGGGGTCACCGGGAAACGGCGGCTGGTCTGCTTGAGCAACGCTTCAACCGCAGCCGGGGTCAGCGGGCCGTCGCCCAGACCGATCGCCGCGCTCTGCACCAGCGCCACGACGCCAGCCACGTGCGGGGACGCCATCGAGGTTCCGCCCATGCCCATGTAGCTATAGCTGCCGGAGGTCGGCGTGGTCGCACCGTCGTAGCCGGCCTGCCAGATATAGCCGCCCGGATTGCCGTCCACGCTGCCACCGCCGCCCGGGCCGGACAAATCGACCTTGCTGCCGTAGTTGGAGTAGTAGGTGATGCCGCCGGTGATGCGGGTGGCTCCAACGGTGACGGTGTTGTTGCAGCTGGCCGGCGAATGGTTGGCCGCGTCATCGCCATCGTTGCCGGCAGCGACCACGACAGTGGTGCCGCGTGCCACCGCACCATTGATCGCCAGCTGGGTGGCCGAATCGCAGGCCCCACCGCCGCCCAGGCTCATGTTGATCACCTCGGCCGGGTTGGTGTTGGCGGGGACGCCTTCGACCGTGCCGCCGGATGCCCACACGATGGCGTCGGCGATGTCGGAGGTATAACCGCCGCAACGGCCGAGCACGCGCACCGGCAGGATGGTCGACTTGGGTGCGACGCCGGCCATGCCGATGCCGTTATTGGTCGCTTCGGCCACGGTGCCCGAGACATGGGTGCCGTGCCAGGAGCTTTCCTGCGCCACCGAGCCGGTGTAGCAGACGTTGTCGGCTTCTTCCCAGTCGCCGTAATCCAGTGCGCCGGGGACGCGGGCATCGGTCGGACGACGCGAGACTTCGGCATCGGTGATGAAGTCATAGCCCTGCAGCAGATTGCCGGCAAAATCCGGATGGCCCGGCAGGATGCCGGTGTCCAGCACCGCCACCACCACGCCAGCGCCTTGCGACAGATCCCATGCGCCCGGCGCATTGATACCGCCGTTGGGGTTGCTCAGGTGCCACTGGTACTGCGCATACAGCGGGTCGTTGGGAACCAGCTGCGGGCTCACATCGGTGGCCGCAACGCTTTTCTTGATCTCGACCGGACGCAGCATACGATCGATCTGCACGTCGGCCACGGACGGATCGTTCTTCAGCTCGACCACCACCTTGTCCACCTGCGCGGCGGTCAGCGTGCTGGACAGCTTGATCAGGTCCGAGCCGATGCCCAGCTTGCGCACATACGTCGCCTTGGCGGCGGCTGCGCTGCTACGTGCGCCGGTACTGGCGCCGACGCGGGCGACCGCGGCCTGCACGGCATTGAGCTTGCTGCTGCGATCGGTCGCAGCGGCAGTGTTGTCCTTGTAGCGCACGATCAGGCGGCTACTGAATTGGGCGCCGGCCGAAGCGGACTGGGTCGGTTCCTTGACCAGCAGTTTCGGTGCGGCAGCCAGGGTGCCGGATGCACCAAGGGCCATCATCAGGATGGCGCCGGTCAGCGGGGTGAGGCGGAAGGTCTTGTCGATCACGGTGAAATCCTCTTCGTGTTTTTCGTGAATCAGGCTTGGAACGGCGTCGACAACGCCGCGCAGCCGTGAACCGGCCTGCGGCAGTTGATCGATCGCTCCTGGTACGGCCATCACTCCATGCGAATCCGTTGGCTGGCCTAGCCACGGTCCTTGCCCGCCCCCTCAGGCCTTACCGCGGCGGCGCACATCGGCGCCGCCGCGTTTGATGCAACTGCGCACGCTGTTGCTAAGGGTTACCAGCCGAAACCGGCACCCACGCCGATCGAGCTGTCGTCGCCGCTCAGCGCACCGCCCACGGTCAACGTGGCGCGCGGGCTGATCGCACGCTGGTAGCCCACCGACAACGCCGACTCGCCGTTCTGGAAACCGACACCGGCACCGACGCGGTTCTGCGAGGCGATACCGGCCACGCTGGCGGACATGTTCAACATCGCCGAGCTCATCGCGCCCTGACGATCCAGGCGACGGTTCTGCCGACGCAGGCGGTCTTCGATATCGCCCTGATAGCTTTCGAAGCTGTCGGCCATCGCGCTGTAACGGCTGTCGGTGTAGCTGTTGGCCGCGGCCACGCCGCTGTCCAACTGGCCCTTGTTCACCGCATCGGTGGCACGCGTACCGGCGGCCACATTGGCCACCTGGCGCTCGCCGCCAACGCTACCGACCGACACCGTGTTGGCGCGGTCGGCCACCGAGCCCTGGCCCAGTGCGACGGCACCCTGTGCACTGGCACGCGCGCCCTGGCCGATCGCGGTAGCGGACGCCGCGCTGACCTGCGCACCCTCGCCCATCGCCACCGCGTTGGTGGCCACGGCCGCAATCTGCGTGTTGGCACCCACCGCGGTGCTGCCGTCGGCATTGACGCGCGCATTGCTGCCGATGGCGGTGTCGTTGGGGCCGTGCGCATAGGCACTACCGCCGATCGCGGTGCCGGTGACATGGTTGGCCACTGCCGCCGTGCCGACCGCCGTCGAGGTTGCCGCCGGCGTGATGCTGCCGACCACGGCTGCGGTTGGGGTGCCTTGCACGCCGGCAGTTGCGCTGGCGGTGTCCGTGCTGACGTTGCTTGCCGCATCGCTCGCAACAGCTGTAGCCACAGCCGGCACCGCGGCGGTACGCAGCGACGCACTACGTGCTGCCGTGCTGGCCGTTGCGGTGCCACCACGTGCATCCAGTTCGGTGACCTTGGTATCCAGCGCGGTCAATGCCGCGCCCACGTTGTTGTAGCTGGCGCCCTGAATCACGTAGGTCGGCGCAACGAAGACGCCTTGCGCGCCGATCGCCGCACCGCCACCAAGGAAGCTGGCGGCATTGCTGAGCGACTGGAACAACTGACCGCCGTTGATGGCATCGGTGCTGGCATCGGCAATCGCGCCGGCGCCCACGTTGACGATGCGACGCGTTGCCGGACCACCGCGGCCATTGCCGCTACCCACCGACACCGTATTGGCCTCGTAGGTACGCGAACCCGAGCCCAACGCCACCGAATCGGCACCGGTTGCACCGGCATTGGCGCCCAACGCCACGCTGTTGACCGCACTCTGGCGGACGAAGGAGTTGTAGCCCAGCGCCACGCTCTTTTCGCCGATGGCATTGGTCTGTTGACCCATCGCGGTGCTGTTCATGCCGCTGGCGCTGCTGTCCACGCCCACCGCACTGGCACCAGTGCCGGCGGCGCTGCTGCCGGAAGCAATGGCGACACTGCGTGCGCCACTGGCAGTGGCACCCGCACCTGCGGCGGTCGCGCGATCACCGGTTGCCACGGCTACGCCGGTGTCGGTGGTCTTGACCATGCCGCTGGTGGTCTGCACATCGGCCGCCAATGCATCCAGCTGCCCCTTGTTGACGGCATCGCTGGCGGTCTGGCCGTCGCTGACGTTGACGATGCGACGCGTTGCCGGACCACCGCGACCATTGCCGCTACCCACCGACACCGTATTGGCGTCGTAGGTGCGCGAGCCCGAGCCCAAGGCGACCGAATCGGCACCGCTGGCACCGGCATTCGCACCCAGGGCCACCGCATTGCTGCCGCTTTCGCGCACGAAGGAGTTGTAGCCCAGCGCCACACCATTTTCGCCGATGGAATTGGTCTGACGGCCCATCGCGGTGCTGTTCACGCCGCTGGCGCTGCTGTCCACACCCATCGCGCTGGCACCGGTGGCCGACGCGCTGCTGCCGGAAGCGATGGCAACACTGCGTGCACCCGTGGCAACGGCACCCGAGCCGGCAGCCGTGCTGCGCTCGCCGGTTGCGGTGGCCACCGTATCGCCAGTGGTCTTGAACTTGCTGCTGGTGTTCTGCACATCGGCCGACACCGCATCCAGCTGTCCCTTGTTGACCGCATCGGTCGCGGTCTGGCCATCGCTGACATTGACGATACGACGCGTCGCCGGACCACCGCGGCCGTTGCCGCTGCCGATCGACACCGTGTCGGCTTCATAGGTGCGCGAACCCGAGCCCAATGCCACCGAATCGGCACCGGTGGCGCCGGCGTTGGCGCCCAGCGCCACACCGTTGACCGCGCTCTGGCGGACAAACGAGTTGTAGCCCACGGAGACCGCGTTTTCGCCGATCACATTGACCTGACGACCGACACCGGTGCTGTTGACGCCGGTAGCCGACGCATCCACGCCGATCACGCTGGCGCCGACCGCATCGGCGCGGCTATTGCCACCCAGTGCCAGCGTGTTGTTGGCCAACGCCGCAGCGCTTTGGCCCAACGCGGTGGCATTGGTGCCGTCCGCATACGAGTTCCAGCCAATCGCGGTGGTGTAGTCCGCGGTTGCCCACGCACCCGCACCGAAGGCGGCCGCGCCGGTTCCCGAGGCACGCGCCGGGATGAAGCCGAAGAACGTGCTGCCACCGACCGCAACGCTTTCGGCGCCGGTGGCTTCGCTGAACTCACCCACGGCCACCGAGCTGGCGCCGGAGGCCAGCGATGCCGCACCGACGGCGGTGCTGTAATCGCTGGACGCCACCGCGCCGTAACCCAGTGCCGACGACAGCCGGCCGCTGGATTCGCTGTAGCCGCCAAATGCCGCGCTGCCGACGTTGGACGCCGCGCTGCGGAAGCCCGCAGCGGTGGCCTGGTTGTCGGATGCCACTGCCTCGCTGCCGAGCGCAGTGGTGTAGGTGGAGCTTGCCTGCGCGCCAGCGCCATTTGCGGTGGCGCCGATAGCGCTGGCCTGCGCATTGCTGCCGAATGCGCTGCTGTTTTCGGCCAACGCCTGCGCGTTGCTGCCGACCGCTGCGGCACTGGTGCCGCTCGCCAGCGCATTCAAGCCGACTGCGGTAGCCGCATCGGCCACTGCCTGCGCACCCGCGCCCAATGCGGTGGTGCCGGCGCCGGTGGCGTTGGCGCCCTCGCCTGCAGCCAATGCGTTATCGCCTTCGACGTACGCACCGGCATCGCTGTCGTCGCTGCCGCTGGCCTGGAAATACTTGCTGGTGGTTGCACTGGCTTCGGCAACTGCGTTGAGCTGATCCAGATTCACCGCATCGGTGCCCTGGGTGCCGGCCGCCACGTTGGTGATCTGACGCTCGTTGCCGGCGCTGCCGACCGACACCGCAAAGTCGCGATCAGCGACCGAATCGGCGCCCAATGCCACGCTGCTTTCGCCGGTGGATTCGGCAAAGTTGCCCAGCGCGGTGCTGTTGAGACCCGGTGCCCACGCGGCACCACCCACGGCGGTGGAGAAATCGCCGGAAGCTTCGGTCGGCAACAGGCCGAGCAAGGCGCCGCCAACCGACACGCTGTTGTAACCGCTGGCCACACTGCCCTGACCGGCTGCAACGCTGTAGGCGCCAGTGGCGGTGGCATCGCTGCCGACGGCGAGCGTGTTGGAGCCGCTGGCGGTGCTGAAGTTACCCAACGCAGTGCTGTTGAAACCGCTCGCGGTGGAGTACCCACCAACGGCGGTGGCGTAATTGGCCGTCGCCTGTGCGCCGAAGCCCAGTGCTGCGGCGGTGGTGCCGTCGGCGACGCTTTCTGCGCCGATTGCCGTGGCCGATTCGCCGCTGGCGCTGGCGAAGTAACCCATCGCGGTGGATTCGCTGCCCTGTGCCTCGCTCAGCGCACCGACCGCCAGCGAGCCATCGCCATATGCGCCTGCCGCTGCACCGAGCGCGGTGCTCTGCGCGCCGGCTGCTTCGCTCTCGCCACCCACGGCCACGGCATAGTCGCCGCTGGCCTGGCTGAAGGCGCCGTTGGACACGCTGCCGAAGCCGCTGGCTGCTGCGTTGTAACCGGCGGCACTGGCGTACTGCGCCGTTGCGCTGGCGCCGCTGCCGATGGCCACTGCACCGATCGCGGTGGCATTGCTGCTGGCGCCGAACGCGCTGCTGTAATCGCCTTCGGCAGTGGCATTGGAACCGGCCGCCGTTGCATCTTCGCCCTGTGCGACGGCAGTGCCGTCGCCGGTGCCTGCATACAGGCGCGCGGTGGTTTCGGCGGTGCCGGCCACTGCGTTGAGCTGATCCAGATTCACCGCATCGGTGCCTTCGGTACCGGCAGAGACATTGGTGATCTGACGTTCGCCGCCAACGGTACCCACGGAAACCGTGTTGGCGCGATCGGCAACCGAGTTGGCACCCAACGCCACGCTGTTGTCGACAGGTGTATACGCACCGCTGCCGAGGCTGACGCTCTGCGCGCCCGAAGCGTTGGATTGCCAGCCCAGCGCGACGCTCTCGTCGCCACCCGCGAAGGATTGGCCGCCAAGCGACGTGGCACCCTGGCCAGCCGCGACTGCATAGGTGCCCACAGCGATCGACGCGAGGTTGGTTGCAGACGCATTCGCGCCCAGCGCCGTGCTGTCATCGCCGTAGGCGACACTTTCGGTACCGATGGCGGTGCCACCGTCACCCCACGCCACACTGGCAAGGCCCAGCGCGGTCGACGCGGTCCCGTTGCCGATGCTGTCGTAGCCGATCGCCGTTGCACCGCGCTCATTTGCGACGCTGTAGCCGCCGACGGCAGTGCTGGAAGCTCCCAATGCCCTGCTGTCGGCACCGAGCGCGGTAGCGTGGATACCGCTGGCGCTGCTGTAGGCCCCCACCGCCGTGGCGTAGACGTCGCTGGCGCTGGCGTAGCTGCCAACGGCCGCGGCACCCGACGCAGCGGCCTGACTGCTTGCACCGAATGCAATGCTTTCGTCGCCCGACACGTTGCTGGAGGCGCCTAGCGCAACGCTGTCGGTGCCGCTGGCGCTGCTCTGCGCACCGATCCCGATCGCGCGCTCACCGCCGCTCAAGGCGGTGTTGCCAATCGCCACGGAGCCGGTGCCACCGGCACCCGAACTGAACCCAAGCGCCACGCTACCCTCACCGTAAGCGGTGCTTTCCGCACCCACCGACGTGCTGAGATCGCCCCATCCCACGCTGGCAAACCCCAGCGCCGTGGATTCAAGCCCGTTGCCGATGCTTTCGAAACCGACCGCAGTCGCACCGCGGCCGAAGGCCACGCTGGTGCTGCCAAGTGCGGTGCCGTAGAAGCCCGACGCGGTGCTGTCAGCGCCCAGCGCAGTGGCATAACGGTCGCTGGCGATGCTGTTGAAACCCACCGCCGTGGCGTTGTTGAAATTTGCCACTGCACCGCTGCCCACGGCAGTGGTATTGATGTCCGATGCAATGCTGCTGGAACCCAGCGCAGTGCTGTAATCGGCAAGCGCCGACGCATTGGAACCTGCCGCGACGCTGTCCACGCCTTCGGCAACTGCAGCGCCCTCACCGGTGGCAACGAACGTGCGCGCGGTGGTGGAGGCGACATCGGAGACGGCGGTGAGCTGGCCGAGATTCACCGCATCGGTGGCTTCGGTACCGGCAGCGACGCTGGTGATCTGACGCTCTGCGCCGGCCGCGCCGACCGACACGGTGTCGGCGCGCGTGGCGACCGAATTGGCGCCCAGCGCCACCGAGTTGGCGCCGCGTGCGGTGCTGTAGTAGCCCAGCGCCGTGCTCAGCTCACCGCTGGCCCACGATTCCGGACCGACCGCGGTTGCGCCTTCGCCCGGTGCGTAGGCGAAGTAACCCACTGCCGTGGCTTCGGTGCCCGACGCCTCGCTCAACGTGCCGACAGCGGTGGTGTAGGTGCCCGATGCGATCGCACCGGCGCCGAGCGCAGTGGACGCGTCGCCACTGGCCTGGGTCTGCACGAAGAAGCCCAGTCCGGGAATCAGATCCACCGGGCCGCCCACAGCCGTGCTGCTGGTGCCGCTGGCGCTGGTCTGGGTGCCGACGGCAGTGGCGTAATCGCCACCGGCGTTGGCTACTGCACCGAATGCCGATGCCTGCGCACCGGCGGCATACGCGCCGACGCCGAACGAGGACGCCGCGAAACCGTCTGCATTGGCGCTGGCGCCGACCGCAGTTCCGCCAACGCCTGCGCTG
Source organism: Xanthomonas dyei (assembly GCF_002939865.1). Taxonomy (GTDB): domain Bacteria; phylum Pseudomonadota; class Gammaproteobacteria; order Xanthomonadales; family Xanthomonadaceae; genus Xanthomonas; species Xanthomonas dyei. Next base: position 1,382 of record NZ_MDEE01000015.1, on the reverse strand, counting down.
GTGGCACCGGTGGTGACCGGCACACCGCCATTGGTGATCAACGGCTGGCCATCTTCGTTGACCGCAGCGCCGCCCACGGCCACGCTGGCCGGGCCATTGGCCTGCGCGTTATGGCCGAACGCTGCGCTGTTCTGGCCGGAGGCCAGTGCATTGGCGCCCACGGCCGTCGCGTTCTCGGCGATGGCATTGGCGCCGGTGCCGAGCGCGGTGGTGGCGGTACCGATCGCATTGGCGGCATCGCCTGCGGCCAGTGCGCTATCGCCTTCGACATAGGCGCCGACGCTGTCGTCGCCCGGGCTTGCCTTGAAGAACAGCGCGGTGCCTTCGGCCACATCGGCCACGTCGCGCAGCTGCGCCACGTTGACCGCATCGGTGGCGTTGATGCCGGCACCGACGTTGGTGATGCGACGCGTTGCCGGGCCGCCGCGACCATTGCCGCTACCGACCGACACCACGTCGTCTTCGTAGGTGCGCGAGCCTGCGCCCAGCGCCACCGAATTGGCACCGGTGACACCGGCATTGGCGCCCAGCGCCACGCCGTTTTCGCCGGCCTGGCGCACGAAACTGTTGTAGCCGATGGCCACCGCGTTTTCGCCGATGGCGTTGGTCTGGCGACCGATCACGCTGCTATTCACACCGCTGGCGCTGCTGTCGGCACCGGTGGCGATTGCGCCGGTGGCGCTGGCGGTGCTGCCGGCACCGATGGCGGTCGCCTTGGCGGCAGGTGCGGAGGCACCGCGGCCGACTTCGACCGATTGCGCGCTGGCGGGCAGTGGCGTGATGAATCCGGCGCCGCCGAGCGCCAGGGTGATGGCGGCGGCCAATGCCAGGCTTTGGCGGCGGTCGATGAGCGAGGCTGGAGCAACGGCTCCGGTGCTGTCACCGGTGGCCAATTCCGAGGCCACGGCCCACACACCCAGTGACTTGTTCCAGACCTTGCGATAAATCCGATTCATCGACGCACGACTCCTGAGTTGTTGGGACTGGTTTTTGGCGAGCGCCCACCCTCGGAAGGCCTTTCGGCCACGCGATTCCCCGTGGTTGTGCGCGCTATGGGCCTTGCGGCGGTGGGCGGCTCGCGCCTGCACCCTGGATAGTCAAAAAATGAACGCTACCCAACAATAGAACTGCGTAAAGTGTTAACAGCCGCCAAATCAGGCGTCAAGTTTTTGACAGAAAGCGAAGATAAGAGTGCTTTTCGTCACACTTCTGCTTGCTTTTATTAGATTTTTGATAATTCTTTGGAAAACAGCGACCTAGATCATGTCCCTCAAGACATTTGAAGGCTGAATTGTAATGACCCATCGGTTTCTGCACAGGTCAGGTGGTTAATGTAGCGGCATAGGCTTGGTCAGGCGTCATCATCTTCAGTGCCTGATGCG
>NZ_MDEE01000014.1 GCF_002939865.1 Xanthomonas dyei | reverse complement strand
AAGTGAAACGCAGCTGCGCCGATGGTAGTGTGGCTCAAGCCATGCGAGAGTAGGTCATCGCCAGGGGCTTTACCCGAAACCCTCAGTCCAACTGGACTGAGGGTTTCTTCTTGCGTCAAAATTGGAAATATAATCGCAACCCCTCCCGCCGGTCGTTGCCATAGTACGTCCCCGACAAGCACCTCGTAGGCGGTACCTTATTCAAGGTCAATCAGCGTCCTCAACGCGCTGTAAACACGTCGAGGAAATGCGGTTAGCGCCACTTTCCCCAAGTCGTCGCGCTCCCATACTTTGGGCATCCAAGGGCATCCAAGGGCATCCAAGGGCATCCAAGGGCATCCAAGGGCATCGGTGCATCGACTTTGATGCCTCTCCGGCTATCGCGAGGTTTTCAACATCAACACCCAACGAAAAACCGTCAGCGCTGCCGTTGCGCAAGAATGGCTGACCCCCTTTTACTTACAACTGCGCCGACACAAACACCGCGCCCTGTTGGTATGTAGACACAACAAAAACCCCGCTTCAGCGGGGTTTTTGTCTTCTCAGCAGGCCAAAGCACCTGGCGAGGGGATGCTTAGTCGCCCAGTGTCAGTAGCGAGGCGTTGCCGCCAGCTGCGGTGGTGTTGACGGTGACGACCTTCTCGGTGGCGAAGCGCAGCAGGTAGTGCGGGCCGCCGGCTTTGGGGCCGGTGCCGGACAGGCCCTGGCCACCGAAGGGCTGGACACCGACGACGGCACCGATCTGATTGCGGTTGACGTAGACGTTGCCAACCGCGACGCGCGATGTAATGCGGTCGATGGTCTCGTCGATGCGCGAGTGCACGCCCAACGTCAGGCCGTAGCCGGTTGCATTGATCTGGTCGATGACAGCGTCGAGCTGATCTGCCTTCCAGCGGATGACATGCAGGACCGGGCCGAAGACCTCGCGTTGCAGCTGGCTGAGCGATGTCAGTTCATAGGCGCGCGGGGCGAAGAAGCTGCCATGTGCGGTGACGTCATCCAGCTTGGTGGTTCCGATCAGGCGGGCTTCGTGGTCCATACGAGCTGCGTGATCGTCGAGGATCTTGAGCGCATCTGCATCGATTACCGGGCCAACGTCGGTCGAGAGCAAACCAGGGTCGCCTATCTTCAGCTCACCCATGGCACCGGCGAGCATGGTCATGACCTTGTCGGCGATGTCGTCCTGGACAAACAACACGCGCGCCGCCGAACAGCGTTGCCCGGCGGAGATGAAGGCGCTGGAAATTGCATCCTTCACCACGGCTTCGGGCAGCGATGACGAGTCGGCGATAAAGGCATTCTGGCCACCGGTCTCGGCGATCAACACGCCGATGGCAGCATCGCGCGCAGCCAGGGTGCGATTGATGATGCGTGCGGTTTCGGTGGAACCGGTGAACGCTACGCCCGCCACGCGCGGATCGTTGGTCAGTGCAGCACCCACGGTGGCGCCGTCACCAGGCAGGAATTGCACGGCGGCTTCCGGTACGCCTGCTTCGTGCAGCAGCTTCACTGCGGCGTAGCCGATCAGATTGGTCTGCTCGGCGGGTTTGGCGATCACGCTATTACCGGCAGCGAGTGCGGCGGCGACCTGGCCCAGGAAAATGGCGAGCGGGAAATTCCAGGGGCTGATGCAGACGAACACGCCGCGACCGTGCAATTGCAGTTCATTGGACTCGCCGGTCGGTCCGGGCAGGCGCTCGGGTGCGCCGAACTGCGCGCGCGCCTGACCAGCGTAGTAGCGCAGGAAGTCGACTGCCTCGCGGACTTCGGCCACGGCATCGGGCAGCGTCTTGCCCGCTTCCTTGACGCAAATTGCCATGAACTCGGGCATGCGCGCCTCGAGCAAGTCGGCGGCGTGTTCCAGGATGGTGGCGCGGCTTGCCGCCGGGGTGCGGTTCCAACCCGGTTGGGCTGCAGCTGCCGAGGCCAGCGCCTTCTGCACCGTCGCGGGATCGGCTGGCTGCCAGTGCCCAACCGTCTCGCGGCGATCGGCCGGGTTCAGTACCGCCTCGCTCGGGGTGCTGATCACCGCGCCGGGTACCAGTGGCGCTGCCTTCCACGGTTTGACGGCGGCATTGAGTTGCTCGGCCAGCTGCCGCAGATCGTTGTCGTTGGCGAGATTGGCGCCCATGGAGTTCTTCCTGTTCTGGTTCTGGCTGCGCAACAGGTCGGTCGGCAGCGGGATCTTGGGATGCGGGATGGAAGCAAACGACGACACCGCTTCGACCGGATCGCGGATCAGGTCTTCGATAGCAACGTCCTCATCGGTGATGCGATTGACGAAGCTGGAGTTGGCGCCGTTTTCGAGCAGGCGACGCACCAGGTAGGGCAGCAGATCTTCGTGCGAGCCGACCGGTGCATACACACGACACGGCAGCCCCAGACGATCGGCAGGAATCACCTCGGCATACAGGTCGTCGCCCATGCCGTGCAGTTTTTGATGCTCATACGTCTTACCCGCTGAAATCGCACGTACCGCAGCGATGGTCTGCGCGTTATGCGTAGCGAACATCGGATACAGCGCATCGCTATGCGCAAACATGCGACGTGCGCAGGCCAGGTAGGACACGTCGGTGTTCTGCTTGCGCGTAAACACCGGATAGCCCGGGTGACCTTCGATCTGTGCGCGTTTGATCTCTGCATCCCAATAGGCGCCCTTGACCAGGCGCACCGGAATGCGTCGGCCAACGCGCCGCGCAAGGTCGGCCAGGAAGTCGATCGTATAGGGCGTGCGCTTCTGATACGCCTGCACCGCCAGGCCATAGCCTTCCCAGCCATCCAGCGATGGGTCGGAAAAGGTGGCCTCGATGATGTCCAGCGACAGCTCCAGGCGATCGGCCTCTTCGGCATCGACGGTGTAGCCGATGCCGTACGACTTGGCCAACTGCGCGAGCTCCAGTACGCCGGGCACAAGTTCGGCCATCACGCGTGCGCGCTTGGCATGTTCGTAGCGCGGATACAACGCGGAGAGCTTGATCGAAATGCTGGGCGCTGCGAACACATCGGTGTCGACGAAACTGCCGCTGCGGCCGATCGCATGGATGGCATCGCGATACGCCTGCAGATAGCGCTGCGCATCCTTCATTGTCAATGCGCCTTCGCCGAGCATGTCGAACGAATAGCGGTAATTGGCGTTGTCGCCCTTGCGCGAACGCGACAATGCCTCGCCGATGGTGCGGCCCATGACGAACTGGTGGCCCATGATCTTCATCGCCTGGCGCACGGCCAGACGAATCACCGGCTCGCCGACGCGGCCGATCAGGCGCTTGAAAGCACCGGGCACATCCGCACGGGTGAGGTCGTTGAGTTGCACCAGCCTGCCGGTGAGCATCAGGCCCCACGTCGATGCGTTGACCAGCACCGAGTCGCTGCCGCCCATGTGCTTTTTCCAGTCCGCATCGCCGAGCTTGTCGCGGATCAGCTTGTCTGCGGTGTCCTGGTCGGGAATGCGCAGCAGCGCCTCGGCCACGCACATCAGCAGCACGCCTTCTTCGCTGCCGAGGTCGTACTGGCGCATGAAGGCTTCGATCGCGCCCTGGTCCTGGGCGCGTGTACGCACACGGGTGACCAGATCGGCGGCCAGTGCCTGCACCTTGGCCTGCTCTGCGGCGGGCAAGCGCGCTTGGTCGAGCAGTTCGTGCACGTGCTCGGCTTCGTCCTTGAGCCAGGCAGCGGTGATGGCAGCGCGCAATGCACCGGGCGCGACCGGGAGTTCGGGCGCGAGTAGCGGGGGCGCGGCGACGATGGAGGCAAGCGAGTCGAGCTGAGCGTTCATGCGAAAGGTGCCTGGGAATCCTTACGCATTCTAGAGAGCGGGAGCCCCGGCGCACTTGTGTGGAAGCGGCAGCTTTCCCGCCGTTTTATGCAGGTGGCCCCAGCGTGTGATGGCAGACCCGTTGAACGGCAAGCCCAGTCGGCCGCTTTGGGTGAAGTAATTGATTTCCACGCGTTTTTAGCTGCACTGCAGCAAATTTTTGATCGGCGGAAACGCTTGCCGCATACGTTCGCGCGGGTCTACCATCGGGCTGTTCCCGCAGTCCGCTGCGTGTTGCCAATGATCGAAGTGCTGCCGTTGATGTCCGAAGGGGTTGGGACGCAATTGCGGTTGCGGCCTCCGCGGGCGCTGTCGGCCAGGCAGTTCGTGCTGTTGTTTGCAGTATTGGCAGGAACGATGTGGTTATTTGCGGGCCTGGGGTGGTGGACCGGCAATGCATTCGCGCCGGTATTCGCCCTGTTGCACAGTGGTGTGGTGGCGTTGGCGCTACGGCAGTTATGGCGAAGTGGCGAGCGCGAAGAAGCGATCCGGGTAGGGGAGACCGCCGTTGAGGTGTTTCCGTCCGGGCATGCGCCACCAGCGTTTCAGGCACATCCGCACTGGGTGCGGCTATGCATGGAACGCGACGACAGGGTGCTGTTGGTGAGCAGCGGCAGGCAGATCGAGATCGGAAGTTTTCTCGGGCCGGCCGAACGTGTGGAACTGGCAGATACGCTGAAACGCTTGCTCGCGGCCGCCAATGGCCGTCACCGATGACGTAAGGGTCTAGGCAATGACGCAACGCAGCAGCTGGAAGTCGACGTACACAAGGTTGGGCCTGGCGCTGGCAGCGCTGGTCGGCGCGCCGGTCGTGTGGGCGCAATCGGCCGATCCCAAGGAATGGCAGCTCAATATGGGCCGCGGGGTGACGCAGACCGCACGCATGGCCTATGAGGCGCATATGGTGGCGCTGTGGGTGTGCGTGGTGATCGGCGTACTGGTGTTCGGTGCGATGGGCTATGCGATGTTCAAGTTCCGCAAGTCCAAAGGCGCGGTCGCCGCACAGTTCAGCCACAACACGCGGGCCGAAGTGCTATGGACGGTAATTCCGGTGGTGGTGCTGATTGCCATGGCATGGCCGGCGACGGCCAAGCTGATTGCGATGTACGACACCCGCGAGTCGGAAATGACCGTCAAGGTCACCGGCTACCAGTGGATGTGGAAGTACGAATATCTGGGCCAGGGCGTGGAATTCACTAGCCGTCTGGCGCGCGAATCGGATCGCATCCGGCAGAGCGGCGAACGCCCCACCGTGGCGTCGCAACCGCATTATCTGCTCGACGTCGATAATCGCCTGGTGCTGCCGGTCAATACCAAGATCCGCTTTGTGATCACCGCCGACGACGTGATCCACGCGTGGTGGGTGCCTGCACTGGGTTGGAAGCAGGACGCCATCCCGGGCATCGTCAACGAGGCGTGGACCAATATCGAGCAGCCGGGCGTGTATCGCGGACAGTGCGCGGAATTGTGCGGCAAGGATCACGGCTTCATGCCGATCGTGGTCGAAGCGCTGCCCAAGGCCGAGTTCCAGCGTTGGCTGGCATCGCGTCGCAGCGCCGCAAATGAAGTGCCCGCGGCATCGCCGGCAGCAACTCCCCCGTCGGCTGCACCAGCGACAGTACCTAACGGTGAGGCCGCTCCCGTGGCAGCACAATCTGCCGCACCGACCGCCGCTCTCTAATACCGCTCGCAACCGCACCGCTTCACAGAGGTCGTTCCGTCATGGCGCATACCGCAGTCGATCACCACGGACACCACCAGCCCGGCTTCGTCGAGCGCTGGTTCTTTTCGACCAATCACAAGGACATCGGCACGCTGTACCTGCTGTTCTCCTTCGTGATGTTCATCATCGGTGCGGCGATGAGCGTGGTGATCCGCGCCGAGCTCATGCAGCCGGGCCTGCAGTTCGTCAAACCCGAATTCTTCAACCAAATGACCACCGTGCATGCGCTGGTGATGATCTTCGGTGGAGTGATGCCGGCCTTCGTCGGCCTGGCGAACTGGATGATTCCGCTGCAGATCGGCGCGCCGGACATGGCGTTGCCGCGCATGAACAACTGGTCGTTCTGGTTGTTGCCGGTCGCTTTCACCTTGTTGTTGCTGACGCTGTTCCTGCCTGGCGGGGCGCCTGCCGGTGGCTGGACGCTATATCCGCCGCTGTCGCTGCAGGGCGGCTACAACGTGGCCTTCAGTGTGTTTGCCATCCATGTGGCTGGCGTCAGCTCGATCATGGGTGCGATCAACATCATCGCCACCGTGCTCAACATGCGCGCGCCGGGCATCGATCTGCTCAAGATGCCGATCTTCTGCTGGGCATGGCTGATCACTGCGTTCCTGCTGATCGCGGTGATGCCGGTGCTGGCCGGTGCGGTCACCATGCTGCTGACCGACAAGTTCTTCGGCACCAGCTTCTTCAACGCGGCCGGCGGCGGCGACCCGGTGATGTACCAGCACATCTTCTGGTTCTTCGGGCACCCGGAGGTGTACATCATGATCCTGCCGGCGTTCGGCGTGGTCAGCGAAATCATCCCCACCTTCAGCCGCAAGCCGCTGTTCGGCTATCAGGCGATGGTCTATGCGATCGCCGCGATCGCGTTTTTGAGCTTCATTGTGTGGGCGCACCACATGTTCACCGTGGGCATGCCGCTCGGCGGTGAGATCTATTTCATGTTCGCCACGATGCTGATCTCCATCCCGACCGGGGTGAAGGTGTTCAACTGGGTCAGCACGATGTGGAAAGGCTCGCTGACGTTCGAATCGCCGATGCTGTGGGCCGTGGCGTTTGTGATCCTCTTCAGCATCGGTGGTTTTTCCGGCCTGATGCTGGCGATCGTGCCGGCGGACTTCCAGTATCACGATACCTATTTTGTGGTGGCGCATTTCCATTATGTACTGGTCACCGGCGCGGTATTTGCCTTGATTGCGGCGGTGTACTACTGGTGGCCCAAGTGGACCGGGCGCATGTACAACGAGGCCTGGGCCAAGTTCCATTTCTGGTGGACGATGATCTTCGTCAACCTGTTGTTCTTCCCGCAGCACTTCCTCGGTCTGGCCGGCATGCCGCGGCGCATCCCCGACTACAACGTGGTGTTTGCCGACTGGAATCTGGTCAGTTCGATCGGTGCGTTCGGCATGTTTGCTACGCCGTTCCTGATGGCCGCCATTTTGCTTGCGTCGCTACGTAGCGGTGCCCGCGCCGATGCGCGCGCCTGGGAAGGTGCAAAGGGGCTGGAGTGGACGGTGCCTTCGCCGGCGCCTGCACACACCTTCACCGTGCCGCCGGTTATCAAGCCTGGAGATCTTGCGCATGAAGACATCGGCCACTGAGTCGGCATCGGAGCCGGCAGTGACGCGTCTGCTATCGGCTGCCGAGCGGCAGGCGCAGCAGCGCCGCGCGGTACGCCGCACGGCAATCACGGTGGGGATCATCGCGTTGCTGATCTATGCCGGCTTTATCGCCTCAGGCGTCATCGGCCGATGACTGCGCGCGCGCCCACGCATGCGCCGACCGCTGGCTTGTTCAAGCTGCTGGGCGTGGTGCTGGGCGTCTTCGTGCTGACCTTTTCGCTGGTGCCGCTGTACCGCATCGCGTGCGAAAAAGTTTTCGGCATTCGCATGGAGCGCGCACCGGGTAGCACCCGCGAGGGTGCGTCCAATGCGGTGGGCGGTGGCAAACGCACGGTGCGGGTGGAGTTCGATGCAGGGGTCAATTCGAAGCTGCCGTGGACCTTCCATCCCGAGCAGATGACGATGGACGTGGTGCCGGGCGAGCTCAACGAGGCGCTGTATTTCGCGCGCAACGACAGCAAGCGCGCGGTGGTGGGTAGCGCAGTGCCGTCGGTTGCACCGGCGCGTGCGTCGGGCTACTTCAACAAGACCGAATGTTTCTGTTTCACCGCGCAGACGCTGCAGGCCGGGGAGACGCGCGATATGCCGCTGCGTTTCATCGTGGACCCTGCGTTGCCTGCGGAAGTCACCACAATCACCTTGTCTTACACGTTTTATCGCAATGACGCGCTGACCTCGGAACTGCAGGGCGGCGCCGTAACCTTCATCCACCCGTACCACGACACGGAAGCAACGCCATGGCCGACCACAGTCCCAACGCCGATGCGTATTTCGTCCCGACCCAGAGCAAATGGCCCTTCGTCGGGTCGATTGCGATGTTCGTGATGATGATCGGCGTGGCCAGCTGGCTCAACGATGCGGCCTGGGGACGCTGGACATTCTTCGCCGGCATGGCGATGTTGCTGGCGACCTTGTTCATGTGGTTTGGCGACGTCATTCGCGAGTCCAACGCCGGCAACTACAACCGCCAGGTGGATGGGTCATTCCGGATGGGGATGGTGTGGTTCATTTTTTCCGAGGTGATGTTCTTCGGCGCCTTCTTCGGCGCCTTGTTCTACACGCGCGTGCTGACGCTGCCCTGGCTTGGCGGCGAAGGCGATGGCGTGATGACCAACGAGTTGCTGTGGAACGGCTATTCCGCTGCCTGGCCGACCAATGGTCCGGGCACGATCGGCGGGCAATTCCAGACCATTCCGGCCTGGGGATTGCCGCTGATCAATACGCTGATTTTGCTCAGCTCCGGTGTGACGCTCACCATTGCGCATCACGCACTGAAAGGCGGCCGGCGCGGTGCGCTGCTGCTGTGGTTGGGATTGACGGTGCTGCTGGGTTGCGTGTTTTTGTTCCTGCAAGCAGAGGAATACATTCACGCCTACACCGAACTCAATCTCACGCTGGGCTCGGGAATTTACGGCTCCACGTTCTTCATGCTCACCGGTTTCCACGGCATGCATGTGCTGTTGGGCACGATCATGCTGGCGGTGATGTGGCTACGCGCGGCCAAGGGCCACTTCAGTCGCGATAACCACTTCGCCTTTGAAGCGGCCGCATGGTACTGGCACTTCGTAGACGTGGTGTGGCTAGCGCTGTTCCTGTTCGTGTATGTACTTTGAGAATCGGGAATCGGGAATCGCCAGAGCGAGCCTGCTTTTGCTTCTACGATTCCCTACTCCCGATTCTCCATTCCCGGCCGCGTCAGCGGCCGACGCCATGCGGCTTGATCCAGCCAGTGTAGATGCCGATGATCACGATGGCGATCAATGCGACTGACAAGCCAATGCGCCAGGTCAGTGCGTTGACGGTGCGTTTGGTCTGGCCGCGGTCGGTGAGCAGGTAGTAGAGACCGGCACCTAGGTTCCACAGGATCACGATCAGGAAGGCGACAATCAGCAGCGTCTTGAGCGAATCGTTCACAACAGCCCCGGTGGTCGTCGACGTGGTCCGGGCATTGCACGCTTTTTTGCGTCGCTTGTCATGACGCGCAAGCACACGGCGGTGTTGGGTTGGGCGCTGGCCGTGCTGGTCAGCGCGGGGTTTGTTGCGCTCGGGCAGTGGCAGCTGCAGCGCATGCACAGCAAGCAAGCGTTGTTGGAACGCGCCGCGCATGTGCGCGACACGCCGTTGACCCTGGTGCAGGCAGTGGCCGCGCGGCAGGAGTTGGCGTGGGTGAGCGGACGCGTACGGTTCTTGCCGCAGCAGGTGCTGCTGGACAATCAATTGCATGCCGGGCGTGCCGGTGTGCGCGTCTACCAGCTCGCCGCGGCGCAAGGCACATCGCATACGTTGCTGGTCGACCTGGGCTGGCTGCCGCTGCCGGCGAATCGGCAACTGCCGACGCTCACTGCGCTCGAAGGTGGGCGCGACGTGCAGGGGCTGCTGAGCGCGCCGCCGTCATCCGGTCTGGCAATCGGGCCGGCGTTGGCGCCTACCGCTACGCCCAATACCTGGCTGGCGACACGGCTGGATGTGCAGGCGGTGCGCAGTACGCTGAAAAGGCGCGACATTTCGTCGCAGGTATTGCGCCTGGATCCAGCCGTACCGGTCGGTTATGCGCGCGATCTGGAGATGCTGCCGAACACGCTGCCGCCCGCGCGGCACTTGGGTTACGCGGTGCAATGGTTCGGTCTTGCAGCGGCGGTGCTGGCCACTGCAACGCTGCTGAGCTGGCGTGCGCGGCGCCGTCGGCGGCGCGGGCACTGACCCGCGCGGCATGAGAAAATCACCGGCATGACCTCTCCTACATCGGCCACGCCGCACTCGGTCAAACGCGGCCGCAGGATGCTGATTGCCCTGGCAGTGCTGTTCTTCGGCTCGATGTTGCTGGCCGGCGTGCTGCGCTTCTCCGGTTGGCAGCCGGCGTCGATGCGCAACAACGGACAATTGCTCAATCCGCCCGCCGACCTGCGTGCGCTGGTGCCGGTGCGCGCGGACGGCAAACCGTACGCGTGGGCGCCTGGCGAGCGCATCTGGCGGATTGCGCTGGCGCCGCCGGCAGACTGCGCGCAGCGATGCGTGGCATTGGCTGCGGAACTGGACAAGGTCTGGCAGCTGCTGGGGCATCGTGCCGACAAGGTGGAGGTGCTGTGGATCGGTACGCCGCCCGCCGGTCTGCCGCCGATGCCGGCTTTGCGCGTGCTGCGCGACGATGCCGCGCTGCGGGGCGCACTGCCGCGTGGCAACGATGCGGCTGGCGTGCCGGTGTATGTGATCGATCCCAACGGCTTCGTGATCCTGCGTTACGCCCCGGGTTTCGACCCGGCCGGCTTGCGCGCGGATCTGGCCAAGCTGCTGAAATTGATGTGAGCCCGCCTCGATGAATCTGTTTGCGCCACCGGCATTGTTCCGCCACTTCCACCGCATGGCCTGGCTTGCGGCGCTGTTCACTGCGAGCACGATTCTGTTCGGGTCGTTCGTGCGCCTGTCCGATGCCGGCATGAGCTGCCCGGACTGGCCGACCTGCTATGGCCGCGTCACCTGGCCGCAGACCGCCGACGAAGCCAACACGCACGTGGCCAGCAAGATCCGCCCGCTGGAGTCGCACAAGGCCTGGCGCGAGCAGGTGCACCGCTTCCTGGCCGGCGCGCTGGGCGTGGAAGTGCTGGTGCTGTCGCTGCTGGCCGCACGTCGCCGCCGCCTGGGCATTGCGCAGGTGGTGTCGGCAGCGGCGCTGGTGGCGCTGTCGATCCCCTTGTACATGTCCGGCTGGCACACGCTGGCGATGGGTGTGGCGATCGCCGGTGAGGCGATCCTGCTGCTGGCGGCGTTGCGCTGGAGCAATATCGATCTGGCGCGTGCCGGCGTGCTGACGCTGGCGGTGGTGATCTTCCAGGCGCTGCTGGGCATGTGGACGGTGACCTTGCTGCTCAAACCCATCGTGGTGATGGGCCATCTGCTCGGCGGCATGATGATGTTTTCGCTGCTGGTGTGGATGGCGTGGCGGGCGACCCATTTGCCGATCACGCTGGCCGACGCCTCGCGGCTGAAGTGGCTGTTGCGCTTGGGTGTGGCGGTGCTGGGCCTGCAGATCGCGCTGGGCGGCTGGGTCAGTGCCAATTACGCGGCGCTGGCCTGCGGCGGCGGCAGCTGGTCTGCCGACAACTTCCCGCGTTGCGTCAGCCAGTGGTGGCCGACGCATGATTTCCGCGAAGGCTTCACGCTGTGGCGCGGGATCGGTGTGGATTACGAAGGCGGCGTGCTCGATGGCGCGGCGCGTATCGCCATCCAGATGGCGCATCGGTTGTGGGCGATCGCGACCGCGCTTTATCTGTGGTGGCTGGCGTGGCGCCTATCGCGTTCGCCGGGGATGCGCGTGTGGGCGAGCGCGCTGGCGGTGCTGGTGGCGGTGCAGGTGACGCTGGGCATGCTCAACGTCAAGCTGGCCTTGCCGCTGGAGGTGTCGGTGCTGCACAACGGCGGCGCGGTAGCCCTGCTGTTTGTGCTGGTGTCGCTATTGGCGCGGCTGCGCGCGCCGGAGTGAGCATGGCTGTCAGCGCACGCGATTATTGGGATCTGACCAAACCGAAGGTGGTGGCACTGATCGTGTTCACCGCATTGGTGGGCATGTTCCTGGCCATTCCCGGCGTGCCCACCTGGGCACAGGTACGCGCGGGCACCTTGGGATTTGTGGGGATCTGGCTGGCCGCCTCGGCGGCGGCAGCAATCAATCAATTACTCGATGCCAAGATCGACGCGCAGATGGCGCGCACGTCCTGGCGTCCGTTGGTAGTGGGCAAGGTACGGCCGTGGCAGGTGATGGTGTTTGCCAGCGTACTGATCGTGATCTCCATGACCATGCTGGTGGTCTGGGTGAACGTCATCACTGCGGTGCTGACCTTCGCCTCGATGATCGGCTATGCGGTGATCTACACCGTTTACCTGAAACGGGCGACCTCGCAGAACATCGTGATCGGCGGGCTGGCCGGCGCCACGCCACCGATGCTGGGCTGGGCGGCGGTGACCGGGCTGCCAACCACGGCCGACTGGATCAATGCCTCGCTCCTGGTGCTGATCATCTTCATCTGGACGCCGCCGCACTTCTGGGCGCTGGCGATTTTCCGGCGTGCCGATTACGCCAAGGCGGCGATCCCGATGTTGCCGGTGACCCACGGGGTGCCGCACACGCGCAAGCAGATCCTCATCTACACGATCGTGTTGGCCATCGTGACGCTGCTGCCGGTGGCAGTGGGCATGAGTGGGGTGTTTTATCTCGGCGGCGCGGTGGTGCTCAACGCGGTATTCCTCTGGTATGCGTGGCGCATGCTGGACCCGCCGGACGAATTGTTTTCGATGAAGATGTTCGGCTATTCCATCGTGTATCTGATGGCACTGTTCGCCTTCTTGATGGTCGATCATCTGCTGTTGCCGTGGGTGCGGTGAGAACCGCGTCAGACATCTGAGGCAGCCCGATTGCCGCCGCGCAGATGCCTGCCGGGTTGCGCCGGCTCAGCTCAGCCAACGACTGCACGCGCTGGAGTTCTTGTTGTCGCAGCTGGCCTGCATCTTCTGCCGGAGTCGTGCCAGCACCGCGTTGCCTTCCTGGTGATGCTGCGTGCTCCAGGTCTTCAATGAGGCGCCCAGCCGGTCGAAGCGCTGACGGGTGCGCTGCCGGTAGCCATCGGACTGTGCGGCCAGCTCGCCGATCACCTGGGTGGCGGCTGCTTCGATGCCGGCGATATCGTCGGGGCTAAGCCGGATCAGCCCGTCCAAGTACATCATGCTGACCCGCATGCGGATCGAGGGGCCATCGGCAGTTTCATAGGCCTTTTTGAGCCAGGACAGCGCGGTCTTGCGATCGCCGCGTTCTTCGGCGAGCTGGGAGAGTTCCGGCATGTAGTAGTACGGAGTCTTGCTGCGTCCCAGTTCGGCCAGCAGCAATTGCTCGGCGGCGCTGCTGTCGCCTACCTCGCTCAACAACGAAGCCGCGTCGCTGATGATGGATTGCCGTTCCTCGACGGTCTTGGCCGCGTCCACTGCTGTTTGCACGCGCTGGTGCACGGCAGCGACCACCGCTGCCGGCAACGGCGGTTGTGGCCCCTTTGGCTTGGTCTCGGTCGGCTGCCCTTGCGCAAGGCGTGCAAGCTGTACTTTCGCGTACGCGGTGTTCAGGCGGTCGCTGATCGGCACGCTGGTATCGGCATAGACGGTGTCCAATGCCTGATCGAGCTTGGCCGACAGGGCGGCACGTTCGCCGGCGTCAGTGCTGGACGCACCGACCAGACGCGCGGCGACGTAGCTCAGCGTGCCGAGGTTGGCGCGCAGTTCGGCCGGATTGGCCAGGACCGCCTCCAACAGGGTGCGATAGGCCGGGTCTGGCGCGGGGGGCTTTTCCGCTGCGGCCAGCGCCGAGAGTGTAAACCGGTGTTGCAGTGCCGGTTGCGGGGCGGCCTTGGACAGGCGTGCGAGCAACCCGGCGGCGTCATCGGCCTTGATCAGCCGGTCGTCCCTGCCCCAGGCATAGTTGCTGAGCATGGCCCAGTCGTCCGCGCTGAGTTCCTGTGGTGCGCGCTGCGCCTTGTCCAACAGCTGTTTGACGGTCGTGGTGCTGGTGGCGGCCACCCGCAGCACATCGGCAAGACGGGCGTTGTCGCTATCGCCGGCCAGACGGGTGATTTCGCTGCGGTCCGCGCGTAGCACGATGATGGTCGGGTAGCCCTTGATGCCGAATTGCTCGCCCCAGGCCTGCGCGCCTTGAGAGTCGCCGTCCAGGTGCACCGCGACGAACTGCCGCGTGCGCGCGATGAACGCCGGATCCTTGAACAAGGTGGCCTTCAACTGATTGCACGGTGGGCACCAGGCCGCGCCCCAGTACAACAGGATCGGCTTGCCGCTTTCCTTGGCTTCGGCAAACGCGTCTTCGATGTCGCCTTCGTGCCAGGCGATCCCGGTGTCTGCGGCAGGTGCGGCGGCGGCGGGTTTGATTTGTGCGGAGGCCGAGCGCGGCGCTTGCTTGTCGCAGGCGGTCAGGGTCGCAAGCACCGCAAGCAGTGCGATCAAGCACGGGGAAGGGCGTCGGCAGGACAGCTTCATGGGATCACCAGGGGATGGATCAACGACTCTGGCGAGTGGGGCTGCGCCCGCGCCGATGGAGGTCATGACCGTTGTATCCCTGCACACACACCGGCAACAGCATCCGATGCGAATTGTTGTTACGCGCAACGCACCGGTCTGGGTGCGTTCGACGGCCAGCGCACGGCCGGTCGTGCGGGCGCTGGCATCGCATCGACGTCACCTGATCGCCGGGTTCCCTCTTCAGTGACGGCCGGTGGCCGGCGGCGGATCGCCCGGCGCGCTACGCGCGTAGCGCGCGGCCACGAACGCGCACACGATCAGCTGCAACTGGTGATACAGCATGATCGGCAACACGATCGCGCCCAGGCCGCCACCGGCAAACATCACCTTGGCCATCGGCACGCCGGTGGCCAGGCTCTTTTTCGAGCCGCAAAACACGATGGCGATTTCGTCGGCGCGATTGAAGCCAAGCCGGCGCGCAAGGAAGGTGATCGACAGCATGGCCACCGCCAGCAACAGCGCCGCAGCGCCCAGCACCGCGAGCAATGCCGGCAGTGGGGTCTTCTGCCACAGTCCTTCGTTCACCGACGCGCTGAAGGCGGTGTAGACCACCAGCAAGATGGTGCCCTGGTCGGTATAGCGCAGCACTGCGCGATGGCGTTCGACCCAACCGCCGATCCACGGCCGCATGAAATGGCCCGCCAAGAACGGCACCAACAGCTGCAGCAGGATCTTGCCGATGGCCTCGGCCGGGTGCGCCATCGCGCCCTGGCTGCCGACCATCGCGCCCATCAGCAACGGGGTGAAAAACACGCCCAGCAGGCTGGAAAGCGAGGCCGCGCACACCGCGGCCGGCACGTTACCGCGCGCCATCGAGGTAAAGGCGATCGACGACTGCACCGTGGACGGCAACGCGCACAAGAACAGCACGCCGATGTAGAGCTCCGGCGTCAGTGCGATATGCGCCAATGGCTTGAACAACAGGCCGAGCAATGGAAACAGCACGAACGTGCAGGCCAGGATCACCAGATGCAGGCGCCAATGCAGCGCGCCGGCCTTGACCGCTTCGCGTGACAGCCGTGCGCCGTGCAGGAAGAACAGCGCAGCGATCGCCACATCGGTGACATCGTCCATGATCGCGGCGGCAGCGCCGGAGACCGGCAACAACGAGGCAAGCGTGACCGTGCACAGCAGCGCGAGGGTGAAAGGGTCAATGCGCAACCGCGCCAGCAGCTTCTTCATCGAGATCCGACGGTATCGCGCGAACGTGCGCGGGGAGCGGATCATTCTACGACGCGTGCGGGCGCTGCCTAAGAGCGGCTCACCAAACGTGGCTAGCAGTCGTCAGGTCGGTGTGGACGGTGCACTCAGCACCGGAGGGTACGCGTGGGACATGCCGCACCGAGCACCGGCCGCGCCCGCCTGTCGATGCGCACAGTTTTGTTAGCTGCTCCAAGGCTGTGTCGTTGTTGCTGCCCGGCTCACCAAAGGTTCTCAGCGCTGCGGTTCGGCGCCGAGTTGTTTGCGTACCGCCGCTTCCAGCGATGGCTGCATGCCGGCTTCGCGCCCGATCTGCAGCGCCTGTTCGGGACTGGCGCCTTCGCGTGCGGCGAGCAGGGCCAGCAGCGCGCCGGCGCGATTGCCGCTGGCGCAATGCAGTAACACCGTGCCCTGCTGTTGTTGATCGAGCACCCGCTGCAAGACGCGTGCGGCCTCTGGCGTGAGTGCATCGGCGTTGCGGATCGGCAGGCGGACATAGCACAGGCCCAGTGCGTCGGCGGCTGCGATTTGGGCGTAGCCGCGTGGCTCCTCGGGGGCGCGCAAATCGATCACGGTGGTGACGCCCTGGGCCGCAGCAGCACGTAGGTCCGCCTGCGTGGGCTGGCCGGAACTGACGAGATTGCGGGTGGTGCCTGCGGGCGTTTCCTGCGCGAACGCAATGCCGCTGAGCAGCGCAATGCACCAGGCCGCATGGCGTAGGCACTGATGCATCACAACGCTGCGAGCGCCTTCAGCAACTCGCGCATTTCGTATTTGTCGGTGTTGTCCAGGCCCTGCGCACGCTGTTTGGCTTGCAGTTCTTCCACGCGCTGACGCAGCAATTGCTTGTCGAGTTGGGCGACGACGTCGTGCAACTCGATCGCCCAGCTGTGCTCGTCGCCGGGGAGCTCCTGCGCGGCCAGCTTCTGCAGCGCAACCAGTTCCTCGCGGTCGGCGAAGTGTTCCAGCAGCGCGCCGGTGCTGATTTCCGGCCGTTGCCGCACCAGCGCCAGCAACTCCATCAACAACTCGATGCCGGGCAGGCGCAAACCGGAAAAATCGTGGTCGCCTTCCAGGCTCATCGCCAGTGAGGGTTGTTGCAACAGGATGGCGATGGACGCACGCACCAGGCTGCGTTTCTGCGTGGGCGCCGCCATGCGCGCAGGCGGCCGCGATTTGGACGAGGACTGCTGCGCGGACATGCTCGCACCGACGCCGGTCATGCGCGCCAGTTCCTGCTTCATCAGATCGCCGAAGGCGCCTTCGGGAATCTGCGCCAGCATCGGCTTGGCACGCTCGGCCAGGCGCGCCTTGCCATCGAGCGTGTGCAGATTGATCTCGCGCGACATTTCGTCGAAAAAGAATTGCGACAGCGGCGTGGCTTGTTTCAGGCGCTGATCGAAGGCCTGCGCACCTTCCTTGCGCACGATGGTGTCCGGGTCTTCGCCATCGGGCAGGAACAGGAAGAACGCCTGGCGGCCGTCCTTCATGCGCGGCAGCACCGATTCGAGCGCGCGCCAACCGGCCTTGCGCCCGGCGTTGTCGCCGTCGAAGCAGAAGTACACATCCGGCGCATTGCGGAACAGCAGTTCGGCATGTTCGGGCGTGGTGGCGGTGCCCAACGTGGCCACCGCCTGGGTGACGCCGAACTGGAACAGCGAGACCACGTCCATGTAGCCCTCCACCACGATCAGTCGCTCGATCTTCTGGTTGGCCTGGCGCACCTGCCACAGGCCATACAGCTCGCGGCCCTTGTGGAACAGAGCGGTTTCCGGCGAATTGAGGTACTTCGGCCCCGGGTCGCGGCCATCGGCCGGCGCGCCCATGATGCGACCGCCGAAGGCGATCACCCGGCCGCGGCGGTCGAAGATCGGAAACATCACCCGGTCGCGGAATTTGTCGTAGACATGGCCGCGGTCGTTCTTGGAAAACAGCCCGGCACGTTCGAGCACGCTCATGCGGCGCGCATCGGTGCCCAGGGTGTCCTTCAATGCGCTGTAGCCATCGGGCGCATAGCCGATCTGGAAACGCGCGCGGTTGTCGGCATCCACGCCGCGCCCATCCAGATACTCGGCCGCGCGCGCGCTGCCTTCGAGCTGACGCTGGAAGAACTTGGTGGCCGCTTCCAGTGCCGAATACAGCTCGCGGCTGTCGTCCTGCTGCTGCGGCGTGCGCTGCTGGGTATCGCGCGGAATTTCCATGCCGGCGCGCTTGGCCAGCTCGTCGACCGCATCGAGAAATTCGAGGCGGTCGTAATTCATCAAAAAGCTGATCGCGGTGCCATGCGCGCCGCAGCCGAAGCAGTGATAGAACTGCTTGGTCGGCGAGACCGTGAACGAGGCCGAGCGCTCGTCGTGGAACGGGCAACGCGCCGAATACTCCTTGCCCTGACGCTTGAGCGGCACGCGGCCGCCCACCACTTCGACGATGTCGGTGCGTGCTAGCAGTTCGTCGATGAATGCGTCGGGGATGCGGGCCATCCCGTTAGGATATCGCAGCGGCCAGCGGCCGCCCTGTTTTAGAAGGCGCCCGCCTGCGCGGCCGCTGCCCGCATCAGCCCACGCTCAGCTGTGCTGCGACGATGTCGGTTGCGGGACTGCGGAAGCCACCTGCGCATCGGCTGGCGGCACGATCACCGGCGGGTGCTCCGGGTCCACGCCGGCCTCGCGCAACTTGCGGTGCGAGCGCACCCGTTCGTCGATCACCGCGGTGATCAATGCACCGACGAAGAACACTACCGAGGCGTAATACATCCACACCAGTAGGATCACCAGCGTGCCCATCGAGCCGTACGCGCTGCCGGGCGCCGCAGTGGCGATATACACGCCAATGGCATAACGGCCCAGCGCAAACAGCAGTGCGGTGATGACGCCACCCAGAAACGCCTGGCGCCAATCGACGGTGCGGTCGGGCAGATAGCGATACAAAAATGCGAACGCCAACGAATACAGGGCCAGCGTGGTGACGTAGCCCACGGCCGGCAGCACCGACGGCAGGCGCGCAAACACCACCTGCAACGCAGTGGTGGCGATCATCGACACGATCAGCAAGAAGCCCAATGCCAGGATCACGCCGAACGAGAACACGCGCTTTTTCAGCCACGCCATCAGGCCGTCCAGGCGTTGTTTGTCGGTGCGGAAAATCAGGTTCAGGGCGTTCTGCAACTGCGCAAACACCGCAGTGGCGCCGATGAACAGCAGCAGCGTGCTCCACAAGCCCGCCAGCGAGCCCACGCCGGGCTGAGCGGTGGCGTTGCGGATGATGGTCTGCGCAACTTCGGCCGCGCTGCTGCCGGCCAGTTGCGCAACCTGCTGCACCAACGCCTCCTGCGCAGGCGGATACAGCGAGGCCGTCAGCCATAACAGCAGCACCAACAGCGGTGCCAACGACAGGAGTGCGTAAAACGACAACGACGCAGCCTGCGTCATGACGTCGATTTCGATAAAGCGGTTCAGCAGGGCCATCGGCACGCTGCGCTGCAGACGGCTCACATGCTTGTGCAGATAGGCGGTTGAAAGCGTCGTCACCGGCGGGAACATCCTTGGCGCATACCGTTGCGCGCGCAGGTGGGTCGGAGCAAGGTCGGTATGCGGGAAAACCTTGCCCACGCCTGCGCTGGCGTACCCGTTCTAGCAGGGCCAAATCGAAGGAGGGGTGAAAGCGCGCGCGCCGCGGGCGGTGCATACGTCAATCTGTGGGCGATGCGCTCGCTCGGTGCGCGATGCGGCTGCCGTATCGCGCCTTTGGATAAGGCGTTGCGTCTTCGAGGTGCGAAGCTTCTTCGTGAGTCTGGCCGACAGCGGCGTTGCGCTGTGGCGTGAGCGCGTATTTCGGCAACACCACGGGGCCGGCATCTTCAACGGACAGCGTCGTCGATGACGTATCACCGCCCCACTGCGGTCATGCAACACGCGCGGTCCGCAGTGCCCCGGCCGTTGGCGCAGGGCAGCGCGGACGCGTGGATCAGCCTGCCAGGTGCTGCTTGACCAGGGTCGAGACCAGGCCCATGTCGGCCTGACCGGCCAGCTTGGGCTTGAGTGCGCCCATCAGCTTGCCGATGTCGGCCGGGCTGCTGGCACCTGTTTCGGTGATGGCGGCCTGGATGGCGGCGACGATGTCGGCTTCGCCCATCTTGGCCGGCAGGTAGCGTTCGATCACCACGATTTCCTCGCGCTCGATCTGCGCCAGGTCCTCGCGTGCGGCGGCTTCGAACTGGGTGACCGAGTCCTTGCGCTGCTTGACCATCTTGTCGAGCACGGCGATCACCGCGGCGTCGTCCATCTCGATGCGCTCGTCCACTTCCTTCTGCTTGATCGCGGCGTTGATCAGCCGGATCACGCCCAGGCTGTGCTTGTCGCCGGACTTCATCGCGGCCTTCATGTCATCGGTGAGCTGCTGCTTGAGGGGCATGCGGTAACTCCTGGTTACGTAGTGAGAGGTGTCGACGCGCTGCGGCTGGCAACGTGCGTCGGCGAAACAGATGGGGCGGGCGAGAGGGCTGTGCGCGGCGCGGGGCCGGCAGCGTCGTATCGCCCATGACGCAGTTCGATCCGGTCAACGGACCAATACAAAAAGCCGGCGACGCTTGCGCGTGCCGGCTCTTGGGTTCTTTTTCGATGGGCCGCGCCTACAGCGCAGACCCACCGGCAAGAACCGCGTTCGATCAGTACAAGCGCTGGCGCTTGGTGACGTCGCGCGAGGAACGACGCAACTGACGCTTCACAGCAGCGGCAGCCTTGCGCTTACGCTCCTGGGTCGGCTTTTCATAGAACTCGCGCTTGCGGGTTTCGGCCAGCACGCCGGCCTTTTCGCAGGTGCGCTTGAAACGGCGGAGCGCAAATTCGAAGGGCTCGTTCTCGCGGACTTTAACGCTGGGCATGGGTTCTCCAGATAATGGGATTTCCGTCCGGGAGCCCCGGGCGGGTGCGAGCGGACTCGCGTGACGGAATTTCCGGGTTGCCCCGGCGAGCCGCGCATTATAACGACTTGCCAACGACCTGCAAGCCCCTGCCGACATTTACCTCGACACGCCTGCCAGAGCGTGCGTTTGCGCCCGATCCGGCGCTGCGAATGCGGGCGCGCAGCATATCGCCGGCGGCGCATCTGCGCAGCACAAAAGCTGCGAAAATAGAGACCTGTTCTATCTGCCGAGCTGCCGTGAAAGTCCTTGGGATCGAATCATCGTGCGATGAGACCGGCGTGGCGGTCTACGACACCGCCTTGTCCGGCGTTCCGGCGCTGCGCGCCCATGCGGTCTACAGCCAGATCGCGCTGCATGCCGAATACGGCGGGGTGGTGCCGGAACTGGCCAGCCGCGATCATGTGCGCAAGCTGCTGCCGCTGATCCGCCAAACCCTGGGCGAGGCCGGGTTGCGCATCGACGAGCTGGATGGGGTGGCCTATACCGCCGGCCCGGGCCTAGTCGGCGCACTCTTGGTAGGTGCCGGCGTGGCGCGCTCGCTGGCCTGGGCGCTGGACGTGCCGGCGATCGGCGTGCATCACATGGAAGGCCATCTGCTTGCGCCGTTGATGGAAGACGACCCGCCGCAGCCGCCGTTCGTGGCGCTGCTGGTCTCCGGCGGGCACACCCAGCTGGTGTCGGTGAAGGCGCTCGGGCGTTACCAAGTACTCGGCGAGACTCTGGACGATGCGGCGGGCGAGGCTTTCGACAAGACCGCCAAGATGATGGGCCTGCCATATCCGGGCGGCCCGCAGCTGGCGGCCCTGGCCGAAACCGGCACGCCCGGGCGCTATAAGTTCGCTCGGCCGATGACCGACCGGCCGGGGCTGGATTTCAGTTTCAGCGGGCTCAAGACCCAGGTGCTGCTGGCCTGGCGCGCCAGCGACCAGTCCGACACCACGCGCGCGGATATTGCGCGCGGCTTCGAAGATGCGGTGGTGGAGACGCTGGCGATCAAATGCCTGCGCGCGCTGGATGCGGCCGGCTGCACTACGCTGGTGGTGGCCGGCGGGGTGGGCGCCAACAAGCGCCTGCGCGCGCAGCTGCACGAGGCTGCGCAGCGCCGGGGAGGCCGGGTCTGCTTCCCGCGGCCGGCCCTGTGCACCGATAACGGTGCCATGATCGCCTTCGCCGGCGCGCTGCGGCTGGAAGCCGGCGAGCGTGCCGGGGCCGAGGTGCATGTGACGCCGCGCTGGGATATGGCAGGTTTGCCGCCGCTAGCGGCGGCGCGGGATGCGGGAATCGGGAATCGGGAATCGTAAGAGCGCTATTCCGATTCGTTCCGTGCTGCTTTGCTGTTGCTTGTGCTTCTCACCATTCCCTAATTCCTATTCCCGATTCCCCACCCATGGACAAAGTTTTTATTGAAGGCCTGGACATCGATGCGCTGATCGGCATCTACGACTGGGAGCGGCGGATCCGGCAGACCTTGCGGTTCGATCTGGAGATGGGGTTCGACAACCGCATTCCGGCGGCCAGCGACGACATTGCCGACACCTTGAACTACAAGGCGGTGAGCAAGCGCCTGATCGAATTCGTGCAGGCCTCGGACTTCGGGCTGGTCGAGACGCTGGCCGAGCGCTGCGCGGCGATCGTGCTGGACGAGTTTGGCGTGCACTGGCTGCGGTTGAAGCTGAGCAAGCCCGGCGCGGTGCGCGGCGCGCAGGCGGTAGGTGTGATCATCGAGCGCGCACGCGTTTCTGTTGACGTGCCACCCTCTCTATAGGGCGTATCTGCTCCCTGCCCGTACAGTAGCGCTCGGTCTTGTCGGCGACTGGGCCGTCTGGATGTTCCGGGCGCCCACCGATGGCAGGTATTGAACGGTTGCGGTGAAGCATGAGCGACTGCAGGGTAGATCGCCATTGTGCCGTTCAACGTCTGTCAACGGGACTGAACATCAGCCTGAACAGGCAGAAGAGTTGCATCCCCGCGGTCGCGTCAGGCTAGAATTGCCGGCCATGTAAACGTTTTCTCAAGGATCTCATGGCTGCTGATCGCATCGAAACCCTGATTGCCCGGATGACCGTCGAAGAGAAGGTCGGACAGTTGGGTGTGTTCGCCGACATGGTGCGGCCGTTCGCACCGGACGTGAATCCCGAAGCCAATGTGCTCAACGCCGACGAGGTGCTGCAGCAGGTGCGGCAGGGCCGGGTGGGCTCGCTGTTCAATGGCGTGGGCGCCGCGTTGGGCGTGCAGATCCAGAAGGTGGCGGTGGAAGAGAGCCGCCTGGGCATCCCGGTGATCCTGGCCGCCGACGTAATCCACGGAATGCGCACGGTATTCCCGATCCCGCTGGGCGAAGCAGCCAGCTTCGAGCCCGAGTTGGCCGAGCGCACCGCGCGCGCCACCGCGATCGAAGCCACCGCCGCCGGCCTGCACTGGACCTACGCACCGGCGGTGGACATCGCGCGCGACCAGCGCTGGGGCCGTGGCGCGGAAGGCGCCGGCGAAGACGTATTACTGGGTGCCGCATTTGCCGCCGCGCGCGTGCGCGGTTTTCAGGGCAGCGACCTCACCGCCGACGATTGCCTGTTGGCGACCCCGAAGCACTTTGCCGCCTATGGTGCGGTGGCGGCGGGTATGGAATACAACACCGTCGATATCGCGCCGCAGACGCTGCGCGATGTGCATCTGCCGCCGTTCAAGGCCGCCTTCGATGCCGGCGCATTGACGGTGATGTCCTCCTTCAACGACATCAATGGCGTGCCTGCCAGCGCCAATCACGAGTTGCTGACCGAGATCCTGCGCGGGGAATGGCAGTTTCCGGGCGTGGTGGTTTCCGACTACACCGCCGACATGGAATTGATCGCGCATGGCTACGCCGCCGATGAGCGTGATGCGACCAAGAAGGCGTTTCTGGCCGGGTTGGACCTGAGCATGCAGAGCGGTTTCTATGCCGCACATCTGCCGTCGCTGGTGGAAAGCGGCGAGGTGCCGATGGCCACGCTGGATGCCAGCGTGCGTCGCATGTTGCAGCTGAAAGAGGCCATTGGCCTGTTCGACAATCCATATCGCTCGCTGGACCCGGCACGCGAAGCCGATAACGCTCACTTGCCTGCACACGATGCGTTGTCGCGCGATGCGGCGCGGCGTTCGATCGTGTTGCTGAAGAACGACGGCGCGCTGCTGCCGCTGAAGAAGAGCGGGCAGCGGATCGCGTTGATCGGCCCGTTCGTGCAGGACCGCGAGAACATCGAAGGGTGCTGGACCTTGTTCGGCGACAAGTCGCGTTACGTGACCCTGGAGCAGGGCGTGCGCGCCGTCGTCGGCACCGACGATCTGAGCGTTGTGCAGGGTTGTGGCCTGGAAGAGGTGCTGCCGGGCGGTATTTCGGCGGCCATCGATGCCGCACAGGCCGCCGATGTGGTGGTGCTGGCACTCGGCGAGCCGCAGCGCTTCAGTGGCGAGGCGCAGTCGCGCACCGACATTACGTTGCCGCCGGCGCAGCAGGCGCTGGCCGAAGCGGTTGCCGCCACCGGCACGCCCATCGTTGTGCTGTTGCGCAATGGCCGTGCGTTGGCACTGCATGGCGCGGTACGCGACGCTGAGGCGATTGCGGTGACCTGGTATCTGGGCACCCAGACCGGCACCGGCGTGGCCGATGTGTTGTTCGGCGACTACAACCCGTCCGCGCGCCTGCCGATCAGCTTTCCGCAGGTCACCGGACAGCAGCCGTATTTCTACAATCATCTGCGCACCGGCCGTCCCGAGCTGCCGACGTTGTCCGAATACAAGGCGCGTTGGCGCGAAATGCCCAACGAGCCGCTGTACCCGTTTGGGCATGGCCTGAGCTACACCACATTTGCCTATGCGCAGCCGCAGTTGAGCGCCGCGCAACTTGGGTGGGACGACACGCTGACCATCACCACGCGCGTGACCAATACCGGAACCGTGGCCGGCGAAGAAGTGGTGCAGTTGTATGTGCACGACCGCGTGGCAAGCCGCGTGCGCCCGGTGCGCGAGCTCAAGGGGTTCCGCAAGGTGTTGCTGCAACCTGGCCAACACAGGGATGTGGTGTTCACGCTGACGCGCGAGGCGCTGGCGTTTACCAATCCCAAGGGCGTGTTCGGCGCCGAGCCCGGCGTGTTCGATGTGTGGGTGTGCGCGTCGGCCAAGAGTGGCGAAGCGGTGACGTTCGAGTTGCTTGGCGCCTGAGCGCGCTGGTCAAGGCGGGTGGTGCACCGTTGCGTCGTTAGGCAGTCTGTTGCAATGAGATCGCGCGCGAGACGTGGCCAACGCCACTGACTGTCGCCCGTGCGGGTAGCGGCGGGTAGCGCGTGATAGGACAGCGGGGAGCGTGGCCTGGCCTGCGGTTGCACCGCAGGTGCGTGTTGAGATCGGCGCACCCATGCATGCACGCGTTGAGGTCGTCGTCGCTGCGGAGACAAGCGCGTCCCAGCGCGTTAGCGCACAGGCTTACGCGGGCAGTGACAGATTGCGTTTGTGGCGCATGCAGCGCGCCGACGAGACAGAACCGCCGCCATTGATGTGACTGCTGACGCACGGCAGAACGCGCGCCGAGATGCCGCGGTGCACTGCCTGCGCATCTCGATGCGCAGGCAGTGCCGATAACGGCCGATCTCACGCCGCTTACGCGTCGTTTTCGACCGCAGCCTTGCTCTTGGGCGCGAGCTTGAGCAGACGCCCGGTGCTGCCGCTGGCTTCGTCTTCCAGCAGCCACAACGCGCCGTCGGGGCCTTGCTCCACTTCGCGGATGCGTGCGCCCATGTCGTAACGGGCCACTTCGCGTGGCTGATCGCCCAGCGAGACCTGCACCAGCGCCATCGACGACAGGCCGCCGATAAAGCCCTGGCCGCGCCACGCCGGGAACTGCGTGCCGTTGTAGATCACAAAACCTGCCGGCGAAATCACAGGTGTCCAGCTGATCTTGGGTGCGGCAAATTCCGGGCGTGTGTTGTGGTCGGGAATCGGCGTACCGTCGTAGTGGTCGCCATTGGAGACGATCGGGTAGCCATAGTTGGCGCCGCGCTGGATCAGGTTGAGCTCATCGCCGCCGGCCGGGCCCATCTCGTGTTCCCACAATCGGCCCTTGCCGTCGAATGCGATGCCCAGGATGTTGCGATGGCCCAGCGACCACACCTGCGCGGCCACGCCACCCTGCGCGGCGAACGGATTGTCGGCCGGCACGCTGCCGTCGTCGTTGAGCCGGATCAATTTGCCGAGATTGGCTTTCATGTCTTGCGCCGGATCGAACTTCTGGCGCTCGCTGGAGGTGATCCACAGCTTGCCATCCGGGCCGAACGCGAGCCGATGGCCGAAATGGCCATTGCCGGACACCTTGGGATTCTGTCGCCAGATCACTTTGAGATCGGACAAGGTGCCACCGCCGGTGGCATCCAGCGTGAGCTTGGCACGCGCGACTGCCGCGCCGCGGGTGTCGCCCTCGCCCGGTTCGGCGTAGCTCACATAGACCAGGCCATTCTTGGCGAAGCGCGGGTGCGCCAGGACATCGCCAAACCCGCCCTGGCCGCCGTAAGCGACCGCCGGCACACCGGTCACGGCGCTCTTGCGATTGGTCTTGGGGTCCAGACGCATCAGCGCGCCGCGTTTTTCGCTGACCAGCAGCGTGCCATCGGGCAAAAAGGTCATCGCCCACGGCTCGTCGAAGTCGGCGACGGTCGTGGCCTGGAAGGGCCATTGCGCCTTGGGAATGGAGGCCGCAGGAGCGGCAGCAGGTGCGGCCAGTACGGCGCTGGTGGTGAATAGGGTGGCCGAGCAGGCCAGAGCAAGCAGACGACGGATAGACATGAGGTCCTCCAGGGGATGGGCACGGTCACGCTGCAGCCCTCCCGCAACGTGTTCCGCGTCGGGTTTTCAAGTACCTTACACGACGCTATCGGGGTCGCCCTTGTCGCAAGTCACTCTCCGCAGGCGGGCCGCGTCTCACATCGTTGTTTCATCCTGCAATTTCACCATGAAAAGGAGTTTCCATGGCCACGCAAAAAACCTCGTCCGCCTTTATCGCCGCGTCGTGGGCCGCCTTGTTGGCGGGCGGCGCCGCGTATCTGATCGGCTTATGGAACGCGCAGATGCTGCTCAACGAGAAGGGCTACTACTTCACGTTGCTATTGTTTGGTCTGTTCGCATCGGTGTCGTTGCAGAAGAGCGTGCGTGACCGCGCGGACGGAATTCCGGTGACAGGTCTTTACTACGCCATCTGCTGGTTTTCGCTGATCATCGCGCTGGTGTTGCTGGCGGTCGGTTTGTTCAACGCCACCTTGCTGCTGAGCGAGAAAGGCTTTTACGCAATGGCCTATGCATTGAGCCTGTTTGGCGCGGTGGCCGTGCAAAAGAACACGCGCGATGCGATGGAAGCGGATGCGACGCCGTACAGCTCGCGCGTCGTACCGCCGCCGTTGGATTGATCGCGCATCGGTACTGAAACCACAACGCCACCTTGACGGTGGCGTTGTGGTTTACGGTTTGGATTTGCTCTCGCCAGAGACGAAATCGGCTGCGTTTTCCCACGCGCGCTTGACCGCGTGGCGTGCCTTGCTCCAACTCAGGCCATCGGTGCCGCGCTTGGCTTCCCAATCGCGATGCAGTTCGGCTTCGACCTGATCGTAGGCGCGCGCATTTTCGCGGATACGTGCTTCATGCCCGACCAGATAGGCGCTTTCGTAATCTTCGTAACGGTCGCCTTCGGTGTAATACGGCTCTTCGGTAAAACGTTCACGCCAGTAGCTGGATACGTTCTGGCTGCGGTCTTCGTCCGGCGCGCGGCCTGGAATCTGGTACGGCACGTTCATGCGCGTCTCCATCATTGCGAATGTGCGAATCAACCTAAGCAGCGCCGTGTTAACAGCGCGGCACGCGAGGTGATGGTTGGGTCAAGGCGAGGTTGCCGCTGCGCTCATGCATCTCTCCAAACAGGGGTGCTGCGTTTACCCGCGTGCGATGCCTTTCATACCGCAGCAGACGCGGCCTCATACGGCAGCGGTTTTGCGCCGGCAGCAAGGACTGACGCTTCCGCAGCCTGCAAGGCCTGTTCGTCGGCATCGATGACGACCAGGACACGGCCGGCTTCGATTTCGTCCTCGAACTGACGACGCACCGGGTCGGGCACGGTGGCGCCGATCAGAGCCGACGACCAACTGCCCACCAGCGCGCCGGCCAGTGCCATGACGCCAACGCCGGCCAGGGTCAGGCCGATTGGCGGCACAGCGACTGCAACCAGCCCTGCCACCAACCCGGCCGCGCCACCGGTGGCCGCGCCGCGCGCTGCGGCCGGCACGAAATCGGTCTTGGCGTCCTTGCGCTCGTCCGGGACGTCGTGCAGTTCGATATCCGCGCGGGCAATCAGCGACAACGCCTCGTTGCCGATGCCGGCACTGCGCGCGGATTGCAACACGCGCTGCGCGCTTTCAAGATCGGGTGTGCTGTAGACGCGGCGCAGTTTCATCGCAAGCTCCCATGCAGGTGAGAGCGCAGCGTTGGGCGTGCCCGGTTAGACGTGCGTGAGTGCGGCGCGAGCGTGTTGCGAAGCTGCTATACCGTCTTGCGCGGAAACAGGTGGAATGCCCAGCCCACCCGCAATGCCACGCCTGCTGCCGCAAGATTTTGCCAGCTGGCACTGGCCAGCAAGCCGAGCGACAGCAACAACGCAGCGGCGGGAATCAGCGGGCCTCCCGGTAGCCGTAGCGTGTCGGTACGTTGCCGATAGCGGCGCGCCAGCACGATCACCGCCGCCGCCGTGCCGATGTAGGCGAACAAGCGCGTGACCATCGACAGCAGCGCCAGCTGGGTGAACGAGCCCGACAATGCGAGCGCCAGCGACAACACGCCCTGGGTGAGCACCGCGGCTGCGGGAGTATGAAAGCGCGGATGCACGCGTGCCAGAAACGCCGGTCCGTAGCCGTCCTGCGCGAGCGCGAACAGAAAGCGCGGACCGAGCATCACCGTGTTGCTGGTCGTGCCCAGGATGGAAATGGTGGCGCCTACGGTGAGAATCAGCGCCAGCGCCTCGCCCCCGAAGCCGCTGGCCGCATCCGCCAACGGGGTGGGCGAGGCCGCAAGATTGGGCAGCGTCCCCTGCGCGACAACCTGCACCGCGGCATAGATCAGGGTCACCGTGACGATCATGGTGATGAGCGCAAATGGCACGTCGCGGCGCGGGTTGCGGTATTCGCCGGCAGCGGCGGGAATATTTTCGAACCCCGCATAGGCAAACAGCAGCAGCAGTGCGGCTTCGCCGAGATTGCCCAGGTCGCGCAGGTCAGGCGATGTGCCGGCAAACGCCCACGACCAATCCACATAGAACAGCCCGATTGCCACGAACAACAGCAACGGCACCAGTTTGCCGATCACCAGGGCGATGCCGGTGCGCGCAGCCGACTTGACGCCGATGACGTTGATCGCGGTCAGCACACCTAGCGAGCCGACGACGACCAAGGTGCGCGCCCATGCATCGGTGGAAGCGGTGGGCCAGAACCGCGCCACCGCATCGGCCAGCCCGTTGCTTAAAGCCGCCGCCGAGCTGATACGGGTCAGCCAGATCATCCAACCGATCTGAAACCCGACAAAGGGGCCAAACGCCTCGCGCGTGTAGAGGTAACTGCCGCCGGGCGTATCGAAATAACTGGCTGCCTGCGCGTAACACAGCACCAGCAAGGCCACCGCCAGCCCGGCCAGCATCACCGCCCACAGGCTCATCGGCCCCAGCAGTGCCGCGGTGGCCGCGGGCAACAGGTAGATGCCGCTGCCGATGACATCGTTGATCGATAAGCCAACGATCTGCCAGCGGCTGACCACACGCACCAGGCCGGTGCTATCGGGCGGCGGCGTTGGCGTGCTCATGGTACGGCCTCGACCAGATCAGGCAACTGCCACTGCGCTTGCAGGCGCGCGTAGTCGGCGCGCGGCAGCAACACGAATAACGGTTTGTCTGCAGGCTTCAACCACGCCAGCAGACGCTGCATGTCGGCAGGCGCCATCGCCGTGCAGCCCGCGGTGAACTGCCCTGGAGTGCGCCACAGATGCGCAAAAATACAGCTACCGCGCCCGGCGATATTGTTGGGGTTATGTGCGATGACGAAACCTTCGCGATACCGCGCATCGCCGGGATGGCGCAGGTCCAGGCGCATCGGCTCGGTGGACCCGGCCACCGCCGCTTCACCGACCTGCGCTGCATCGACGATGCGGTTGTACAGCGGCGAGCCGGGCACATCCATGCAGTAATGCGTGGCGCTCATCGCCTGATACGGCATGGCGCTGTCGATGCTGGCGGAATAGCCAAATGCCGGGCCGATGGCGAACACGCCGGCCGGGCTGCGGCCATCGCCTTCGCGCTTTTGCGGGCCTTGCGATTGCGCCGGATGCAGGCCTTCACCCCAGGCGCTGCCATGCCGGCCCAGTGCGACGGCAAATCCCGGTGCGGCCGGCGCCCACTGACCGTCCACACGCGTAAAGGTCTGCAGTCGCGCCTGGGTGCTATTCCAGTCCGGCGTGGTCACCACGATCAGCGCGCGTGCCTGCTGCAGCGCCTGGATCGGTTCGCCTGCGGCGGCGCTATTGCTGCACAGTGCCAGCGCCAGGAGCAGGGTGGATCGCAACAGGATGGCAAGGCGCATGCGGGCTCCGGACGGCAGGGGACGAGCTGGTGAGGGATGCGGTGTATCGGTGTGGATGACGGCACGCTTACCGTAACCGAGGGTGTCGGGTGGGCAGGCCTACTGTACCCAGCAACGCGGGTATGTGGCGCATGGCGATGCTGAGTGCATTGCAGCGCTACGTTGGATCGCGATCGCTGTGTCCGTTGTTTTTACGGTGTGGATGGCGCAAGCAGGCGGCAAGGGCCCGCCTACGTCGGCGGTCAAGTGCGCCGTTGCTTGCCGCCGGACATGTCGCCTGCAACGGGCAGGTCAGTCGGACAACAGCTCCAGCCCGCGGATACGGCGGATGCCCAGACCCGGCGAGTCATCGATATGGATCTGCGCGTCCTCGAACTGCACGCCGCCCTCGGTGGGGTCGAATTGCCCCAACGCCGGTGCATCCAGATCGGCCAGGGTGATGCTGTCGGCCTTGGCCACCGCCAGATGCACGGCTGCCGCGACGCTGATGCTGGATTCGATCATGCACCCGATCATGCATGGCACAGCGTACAGCGCCGCGATATCGGCGATGCGGATGGCATTGGACAGGCCGCCGGTCTTCATCAGTTTGATGTTGACGATGTCGGCCGCGCGACGCTGGAGAAGGTCGATCACCTGCGATGGTGAGAACACGCTTTCGTCGGCCATCACCGGGGTGTCGATGCGTGCAGTGACGAAGGCCAGGCCATCGATATCGGCAGCTTTGACCGGTTGTTCGAGCAATTCCAGCACGAGGCCGGCGTCTTCCAGCAGGCGCATGCTGCGCACCGCCTGTTTGGGCGTCCAGCCCTGGTTGGCATCCAGGCGCAGCGATGCGCGCCCATCGACGGCTGCGTGGATCGCCTTGACGCGTTCTACATCCGACGCGCTGTCCTTACCTACTTTGATCTTCAGCGACCGATAGCCGTGCGCCAATGCCGACTGCGCCTGCGCGACCATGATGTCGATGCGATCGGCGCTGATGGTGATGTCGGTGGTGATGCGCGGCGTGCCGCCACCGAGCAGCTGATAGAGCGGCGCACCGAAGGATTGCGCCCATAGATCGTAGAGCGCGATCTCCACCGCGGCCTTGGCGCTGGTGTTGCGTTCCAGCGCGTGGTGTACCAGGCCGCACAGCCGATTGAGATCGGCCACATCCTGGCCGATCAGCCGCGGTGCGATGCACTGCCGGATCGCGGCAATGATGCTGCCGTGCGTATCGCCGGTGATCGGCGCGGTCGCCGGCGCCGCGCCATAGCCGATATGTCCGCTATCGGTTTGCAGCAGCACCACCACGTCTTCGATCGTCTGCACGGTGCGCACCGCGGTCTTGAACGGTGTTTTCAATGGCACGCGCAGCATGCCGAGGCGGAAGCCGGTGATCTTCATGGGGAGCCGATCGGCGCGATGCGCTGGATGCGGGTGATGTGATCGATGAACGGTGTGCCATCGGTGGCCAGCAACGGCAACAGCGGTGTCACCGACACCCCGTTCAAGCCCGCACGCTGCACGCCGCCATCGGCAGCGCGATAGTTGGCACCGGCCACATCGTGGATCACCCATGGAGCGCCACGCTCGTGCCCGATCACCAGCATCACGTGGCCAGGGATGTAGATCAGGTCGCCGATGCGCAGCTGCGCCAGCTGTTGCAGGCGTTGCGGTCGTGGCGCGCGTGCATCGAACGCAACGGTGCGCAGCGCCGGGCTGCGCGCCTGATCGCCGGTATTGCGCGGCAGCGCAATCCCCAGACTGCGGTAGATATCCAGCACAAACCCACTGCAATCGCGGGCGTCGTAATCGTTGCCCCAGCCGTAGCGTTCGCCGAGAAACTTGAACGCCTGGCGCAGCAACGCGGCATCGGTCGCGGGCAAGGGTTCGGCGCGTACATCGGCGCCGCGCGGGATCAGGGCCGGCACCAACTGCAAGCGACCATCGGCATCGCGCACTGGGAGTTGCACCACGTAGGCTGCCAGCGGCAGTTGTCCGTTGACCTGCTGCTGCGATGGCCAGTCGGCATGCAGGGGCAGGCTGGTACCCATGTCCAGCGACACTGCCGAGAGGGCGGGCAGCTCCGGGGTGTACGCGGTCTGCACGCGGGCGCCGGTCACGAGCATGCGTGGGCCGCGCTGTGCGTACTGCAACACGTGCTCGCGACTGCTTTCGGCGACCTTGTCGGCAGCGATCCACGCTGCGTAGTTGGCCGCAAGCACAAACCGCCACGCGCCATCGGCACTGGTGTGCAGCACGGCCACCGGCGTGCCGGGATACAGTGCCGACTCCTGAAAGCGGTCGATATCACGATCGTCGGGACTGGTGAACACGCGCTGGGAGGTGGGGAAGGTGCGCAGTGCCGCGCGCTGGACGACCAGTGCGAACTGCGGCGCCACCGTTGCGGAGAGTGCATCCAGGGCCAGCGAGTGGCGCAGATCCGACAGGCGCGCTGCGTCGATACGATGTCCATCCGCGTCGTAGAGCGCACGCGTCGGTGGCGCCGACAGCGACTCGATCCGCGCACGCACCGCAGCGCCGGGCATGACCTCGGGTAGCTGCGACAGATCGTGCATGGACGCATCGTCGCGCAACAGGCGGGCATTGAAGGCGGCGATCTGTGCAGCGTTCAAATGCGGCACCTGTGCATTGCGGCTGCGCTGGATCCAGTAGTCCGGCGTCAGCTGCGCGTCGCTGACCGCAAATGGCGCGGCTGGCGACGCCAACGTACTCGCGGGCGCCGCGCGACTGGGCAGCGCAAGTGCGATCAACAGCAACATCAGCAAGCGGCGCGACAGGGGCATGAAAAGCTCTGGAGGAGTGCGCGTGGAGTGCAATACAACTTGGCTGGAGAGCGGCGCACCGATCTCCACGCACAGCAGTTGCGAGGGTGATCGGAAGTGTACGCGGGACAGCTCGCGGTGCGCAGACCGTAAGCGGTTATCGCTATCTAGAATCTGGTAATTCCCGCTGTTGCGATCACGTGCTGCCGCGATGGGAGGCGCGTCGATCCATTGATCGCTGCCACGCACTTTGCATCGGTGGCAAGGCTGACATGTCGCTTTGCCATCCGCAGCGCCGGCAGCTAGGCAGACGTCAGCCTCGCCCGAACCTGGTGACGCGGCGAACCACCTGCGAGCGGCCATAAACGATTGCAGCCGCCGTCAGCGACCGCGGCCATGACCCGGCGTCGGCGTTTCCTCTCGTACACTCCAGCTGTCAGCATCTGCATCGTGCTGGCGACGATTCGCGGGCTGTTGTCAGCCGCTCCGAGTGCCCTCAAGAGAAACCCGATGTCGCCTATTTCCCATTCGTGTTCATCGGTCTGGCTGCGGGCACTGGTCTGCGTGGTCGCGCTGTCGCTGGGTGCTTGCGCGCATGCGCCGCAGCGCAACCCGCTTGCGCAGTGGGTGCCGTCGCCCAATTACGACACGCGGCGGCCGATTCTGATCGTGCTGCACTTCACCGACCAGCACTCGGTGCAGCAGAGCCTGAGCACGCTGCGCGGGCGCAACAGCGGCGGCCGCGTCAGTGCGCATTACCTGATCGGCGAGGATGGGCAGCGCTACCAGTTGGTCAGCGACGCGCAGCGCGCCTGGCATGGCGGTGCCGGCCGCTGGGGCACCATCACCGACATCAATTCGGCCTCGATCGGTATTGAGCTCGACAACGACGGCAGCGAAGCGTTCGCGCCAGCGCAGATCGACAGCCTGCTGGTGTTGCTGCAAGACCTGTGCACGCGTCTGCGCATCCCGCGCACCCAGATCGTCGGTCATGAAGACGTCGCTCCCACAC
Source organism: Xanthomonas dyei (assembly GCF_002939865.1). Lineage (GTDB taxonomy): Bacteria > Pseudomonadota > Gammaproteobacteria > Xanthomonadales > Xanthomonadaceae > Xanthomonas > Xanthomonas dyei. Next base: position 84,834 of record NZ_MDEE01000014.1, on the reverse strand, counting down.
GCAAGAACGACCCAGGCCCGCTGTTTCCCTGGAAACGCCTGGCCGATGCCGGCTTCGGCCGCTGGCCCGCCCCGGACGCGCCGCCGGCACCGGCAGGCTTCGACCCCTGGCAGGCGCTTGCGTTGCTGGGTTATGGCCTCGACGATCCCGCCGCCACGCTACAGGCCTTCCATCACCACTACCGCAGCAACAGCGCTAGTACGCTGGATGCCGAGGATCTGCGGATCCTGTATGCGTTGACGCAACCGGCAGGGAAGCGATCGCAGACCCTCGTACCGACAAGTGAGTCCGGCGTGGAATAGCGTTGCCTACGGTGGCTTCGTCAGAAAAATGCTCTGGGTACCGAACAAGCAAGTACCGGGAGTGCCGATGTTTGGCGCTCCTTGGTTCTCCTCTGTCGCGGTACGTTTCTGGAGCCGCATTGCATGACCAGGGAATCGGCTCATCGAGAGCTCAGAAGGGCGACGCGCGATGAGGCCCGGCAAGCCCCTCACTTGGGTGCGTCCATCACCTGGATTTGACTGGAAAGGACCAATGGAAGTGCTCGATTGCGGTGCAACGCAATCCGGACAATCCCCTGGACACCAATCGTGCATACCTGGACAAGCAGCGGGCATGCCATCATGCGATGGAGCAGAGACAACAGCAATCCGCGTCCGAGACACAATGGCAACGTCAGGACGCCGATCCTTTTGCGTTGATCGCCTATGCTTCGCAAATGACGCATTCCGACCTGGTCCACATTCCCGCAATGCCTTCGAGCCATCAGAAGACTGCACTGCCTTGGCTGTTACTTGCAGTGGCGTTGGCAAGCACATGCTTCTCTGCCACAGCCGCACCTGCAATCTCGCCGGCGACCACTGCTGCACAAGCTGGACTGATCGACGTGCGCACCCTTGCGCCGGAGATCGCTGTCGACATGCGCTATGCGGGAAGTAATAACTTTACCGGGCGCGTGGTGCCTGGGTATCTCGCACCGCGGTGCTATCTGTTGCGGCCGGCAGCCGAGGCATTGGCGAAGGTGGCGCACACTCTCAAGGCGGCCGGCTATCGCTTGCAGGTGTTCGATTGTTACCGGCCGGTGCGAGCGGTGCATGCATTTGTGGCATGGGCGGCGGACCTGCAGGATCAGTCGACCAAGCCGCACTACTACCCGCGTGTGGACAAGCAGGCGCTGTTGGGCGACTACATTGCCGAGACCTCAGGGCATAGCCGCGGCGCGACCCTGGACCTGGGCTTGCTCGACTGCCGGCGCGGTGCGTGTCATGCCGTGGAGATGGGCACCGAGTTCGACTTTTTCGATCCGCGTGCGCATGCGGCTGCACCCGAGATCAGCAGGGCGCAGCGTGCGCATCGCCAGCATCTGCTGCGTGCGATGGCCGCCGAGGGATTTGCCAACTATCCGATGGAATGGTGGCATTTCACTTTCCGTCCCGAGCCCACGCCTGATACCGCTTACGATGTACCGGTGGACTGAGCGCGCCCACGCTCGGCCGCAACGGCTGCCGGTCTGGTTCTACGCGTGCAGTCGGTCGTTCGCTCGTACATTGCAGTCCCTGGTGCGGCGTTTGCCGCTTCGCCGGCCACCGGCCGTGGTGTGCCGCTGCTTGAGTAATCGTCATGTCTGACCCGGAACGTTTTTTGGATGTCGCCTGCCCATATTGCGGGGAATGGATCACGCTGACGCTGGACCTCACCGGTGGCGATCAGCAGTACATCGAAGATTGCCAGGTGTGCTGCAAGCCGATCTCGGTCGGCGTGCAATGGGACGAGGATGGCGAGGCGCAGGTGACTGCGCGTGGTCAGGACGATTGAGGCCGCGTTGCCGACCCGGCCTGTATGCCGCGATGCAGCAGGCTGCAGAGCATGCCGGACCCATTCGCGCTCGCGCCTTGCGCGCCATCGCCGCTGCTGCGTTCGCGCGCTCGTCCAGCGATTCGGCTTGCACCCGGATCTGTTCTCCTTAGCCGCTAGACTGGCGCGCCTGCTGCCTGGATCGCCACGATGAATCTGCCCCTGCATTTCGGCCTGCTCGGTTCGCTGGAGGCCGGCCTGATTGCGCTGGTGCTTGGGGTGCTGTTGTTCGCTGCGGTCGAATACAGCGGTCGACGCCTGCAGTTCACCCACGGCCACACGCTGGGAATTGCCTGCCTGCTTGCCGTGGCCATCGGTGCCGGCTACGACATCTGGAATCTCGTCTACACCAGCATTGTGCGGTTGGAGTCGCCGTTGTACGCGCGGCTGGCGCTGGCGAAGATTCACGACCCCAATGAATTGGGCTCGCGCGTCATCCTCGAAGTCGCCGGTGCGATCGCTGGCGTCGTGGTGGGTTGGAAACTGTTCAGCTCCGGAAGCTGGGACGACGACGTACCAGGTGCGTAAACGGGATCGAAAAAACGCGGCATAGTTCTCAAAAATCTCTCTGTTGAATGCGCTGCTTCTGTTTGACTCACCAGTCGCTAACGCGGAGCTAAGCAGATCGTTCAGCGCTGTGGTTAAGAGGACGTTTGGTACGAAATTACGCCGGGTTGAGCGTTCATTTGCGATGGGTAGGGTGATGTCATGTGCGGCGACACCGCGCATTCCCAAGCCAAGGAGACCACCCAATGAACAATCGCAATCGCATCTCGCTGCTCGCCGCCACCGCCGCCCTTGTCGCCGCTCTCGCGCTGCCGGCCATGGCGCAAAGCACCTCTCAGGATGCTGCAGCGCAGTCGGGAAGTTCGGCCACTGGCGCCCAGAGCGGTAGCTCGAATTCCGGGGGTGGCGGTCAGACCTGGGCCAGCGTCGATACAGATAGCGACGGTGCGATCAGCAAGCCGGAAGCGCAGGTCAACGCCGGGCTGGCACAGATCTTCGACCAGGCCGACGGCAATCACGATGGCAAGCTGACCCCGGATGAATACAAGGCCTTCGTTGCCACCCAGCAGAGCGGCGGCGCTGCAAGCGGCTCGCAGGGGAACTGATCGGCGTTGCTGCGATAAGAGGCTGTATTTTCACAGACCGCTTCTACCAGCCAAACAGGAGTCGGGTGCAGGTGAGGCAAACCGATCACGCCTCGTGCGCCGGATCGGGATGGAGACACGGGAGCGGCCTGCCAGGGCCGCTCCCGTTTTCTTTACGTCGCACGCGCTACGGTGAAACGCCCTAATTCCGGCCTTCTCCCATGGTGCAGCTGCGCGTGACCGTACTGGCGTGTCTATGCATCCCGCTGCTGGCGTTTGCCGCGCCGCCGGAGTTGCCGCCGGCCACCGCGCAGCAACCGCTGGTGCCGCCGGGTACCAATGCTCCGACCATGTCGCCCCTGCCGATCGAGCCGCCACTACCTGCAACGACGCCGCTACTCCCCACCGATCCCGCTGGCCCGGTGCGTCCCAGCAGTGGTGCCGAGTTCTCTGTGGCGGCACCGGCCGGGACGCTGGCACCGCGCAGCTTCCGCAGCCTCGACAGCGATGCAGATGGCTCGCTGACGCGGGAGGAGGCCGGGGCCGACCCGATCCTGCGCGAGAATTTCGCCGACTTCGACAGCAACGGCGACGGACGCCTGTCGCGCGACGAATTCGCCAGCTACCAGCCCGGTCCGGGCGACGCTGCAGGCGACTGACGCAGCAGCGCATCTGCGCGCTGCTAGACTGATGCGATGACCTCTCTGACACAGCGCGACGGCCAGGCGATCCAACTGGTCGGCTTCGACGGCGACGATACCCTCTGGAAAAGCGAGGACTATTATCGCAGCGCCGAAGCGGATTTCGAAGCGATCCTGGCCGGCTATCTCGATCTGGGCGACAGCCGCATGCAGCAGCACCTGCTGGCGGTGGAGCGGCGTAACCTGAAGGTGTTCGGCTACGGCGCCAAGGGCATGACGCTGTCGATGATCGAAACCGCCATCGAACTGACCAACGCCCGCATCGACGCGCGCGACATTCAGCGCATCGTCGAGATTGGACGCGCCACGCTGCAGCACCCTGTAGATGTGATCGCCGGGGTGCGTGAGGCGGTCAGCGCCATCGCCGCCGACTATGCGGTGGTGTTGATCACCAAGGGCGATCTGTTCCATCAGGAGCAGAAGATCGCCCAGTCCGGCCTGACCGACCTGTTCCCGCGGGTCGAGGTGGTGTCCGAGAAAGACCCCACCACCTATGCGCGCGTGCTCGGCGAATTCGACCTGCCGGCGCAGCGCTTCGTGATGATCGGCAACTCGTTGCGCTCCGACGTGGAGCCGGTGCTGGCGATCGGCGGCTGGGGTATCTACACACCCTACGCGGTGACCTGGGCGCACGAACAGGAACACGGCGTTGCCGCCGACGAACCGCGCATGCGCGAAGTGCCCGATGCCGCAGGCTGGCCGGCCGCCGTGCATGCGCTAGATGCACTGGCTGGGCGGCACGCGCTAAGCTAAGCGCCGCGGCACGCGTCTGCGGTTAGAAGGAACGGTCGCGACCGCTTGGGGGCGTGCTCCGTGCCGACGCGCCTTCAGTGGTTGCACTGCTGTGGTACTGGCTGGATTTTCCACGTTTGCTGGACAATCCAGGGTGGTTGCTACGCAGGCGCCGGTTTGCAGATGCTATGAATCGACATGCGGGCACATTGCTGTGCCCGTCAACAGGACGTTCCGGCCAGCAGGCGTGCATGGCCGACTTTGGAGGGATTGCCCATGAACATGTTGTCCGTCACCCATCGTGCAGTGCTGGCCGTTGCGCTGGGGCTGCTCGCCGGCACCACGCCGCTTGCGGCTGCCGAGCTCGAAGAAGAAGTCATCAACCCCAGCGAGGTGATCTTTCGCGACGGGCAGCCGTACTACGAAGATGCGGGCGACTATGTGCGTCTTCGCACGCGCAAGGTGGGTGGGGAGATCGTGTATTTCCGCACCGTCCGCTTCGACAGTGAACAAGGCTATGTGGATGCGCACGGTGAGAGCATCGCGAAATTGCAGTCCCGCGCGACTGCAAGCGACCGCGGTTCTGCGTTTTGGCCCGGTCGATACTCTGACGTCCGCTACGGCGGTGGCTACAGCGGTTATGGCTATGGCCGCGAACTGCGGTTTGGGGCATCGCGCAACCGTCCGTATGGGCAGATCTACTACGGCAACGGCCTGTATGGGCCGGACCCGTACAGCAGCCCGCACAATCGCGATGCGCGCCAACGTTACATCGGTCCCGGCTACGTGGGCTCCTGCGATCTGAGCGGCTGCCGCGAAGTGCATACCATCGGTTTTTACGATCTGCGCTAATACGGGTGTGGCCTGACACCGGCGCGGGCATGCGGCATCATCTGGGCATGCCTGTCATACGTTCACCTCGCTCGCGATCGCTGCCATTGCTGGCTGCCCTGCTGGTTCCGGTGCTGGCGGTGGCACAGGGCGTGCCACCGCTGTCTGCCGGTACCCAGGCGCAGGAGGCCGCGCCGGCAGTGATGCCCGGTACGGGCGATGCGTGGGTGGACCAGCATCTGGCCGATATGGGCAGCTACGCGCAGCGCTACCCCGACAGCTTTATCGATGAAGTTGCCCGCTATACCGAGACCCCGCGCGGCTACGTGCAGGCGCTGCTGCAGGTGCATGGCTGGCATGCCGGCGATATCTACTTCGCCTGCGCGTGGGCGCACACGGTGCAGCTGTCGTGCCGCGACAGCGTGCGCGCCTACGCGCGCGACCATCACGATGGATGGGAGGGGGTGATCACGCGGCTGTCGGTGGCGCCGGATAGCGCGCATTTGCGCGCGTTGCGGCATGCCATCGTTGCCAGCTACGACCGCTGGGAACGGCCGATCACTCTGGACGCGCTGCTGCGTCGCCAGCTCGGCGATCATGCGCAGCGGTTGGAGGCTGCGCGCGAGGCCAGCGAAGCGGCCGACGCCGCAGCGCAGGCCGGCTTGTAACGCGCAACCGTGCCGCCGGTCCCGGGGCGCAGCGGCTGTCTGGGCGCCAACGCGCGGTCGCGCTGCTGCCGTGCCGCTGGTCGCCGCAGGGCGCGGTCGGCGAGAATGCGGTAACGCTGGCGTCGGCCGGCCTCTGCCAAGACCATGCCATGCGCGATACCGTGTTTGTCTCTCCCGATCACATTCGCAGCCTGTTCGCGCAGGCGATGTCGGACATGTATCGCGCCGAGGTGCCGTTGTACGGCGACCTGATGACGCTGGTGGCGCGAGTCAACGCGCAGACGCTGGACGGCGATCCGGCATTGGCAGCGCGACTGCAGCGCAACGACGAGCGCGCCCGGCTGGATCTGGAGCGGCACGGCGCCATCCGGGTCGGCACGGCGGCCGAACTGGCCACCTTGGGTCGCCTGTTCGCGGTGATGGGCATGCACCCGGTGGGCTATTACGACCTCTCCGTAGCAGGCGTGCCGGTGCATTCCACCGCATTCCGCCCGATCGACGAGGCCGCGCTGTCGGCCAATCCGTTCCGCGTGTTCACCTCGTTGCTGCGGCTGGAACTGATCGAGGACGCCGCGTTGCGCGCGCAGGCGGCGCAGATCCTGGAGCAGCGGCAGATCTTCACCAACGGTGTCGTGGAGCTGATCGACCAGTGCGCGCGCGCGGGCGGCCTGGATGCCGCGCAGGCGCAACAGTTTGTGGCCGAAGCGCTGGAGACCTTCCGTTGGCATGGCGATGCCACGGTGTCGCTGCCCACCTATCGCGCCCTCAGCGATGCGCACAAATTGATTGCCGATGTGGTGAGTTTCCACGGCCCGCATATCAACCATCTGACCCCGCGCACGCTGGATATCGACGCGGCGCAGGCGCAGATGCAGCGCGCCGGCATCGATGCGAAGGCGGTGATCGAAGGGCCGCCGCGTCGGCGTGTGCCGATCCTGCTGCGCCAGACCAGTTTCAAGGCGCTGGAAGAGTCGGTGCGCTTTGTCGGCGACGGTGGGCAGCCCGAGCACGGCACCCATACCGCACGCTTTGGCGAGATCGAACAACGCGGGCTTGCGCTGACGCCCAAGGGCCGCGCGCTGTACGACGCGTTACTGGCGCAGGCGCGTGATGCCGAGGGTGCCGGCAGCACCGGTGCCGATTACGCCACCCGGCTGCAGACCGCGTTCGTGGCCTTTCCCGATGACGAGGCGCTGCTGCGTCAGGAAGGATTGGGCTATTTCCGTTATGCGTTGACCGATGCCGGCCGTGCCGATCCGGCCCAGGTGGCTGCAATGCCTGCGGAAACGGCGATTGCGCTCGGCCTGGTCAGTGCCGATCCGATCATCTACGAAGACTTCTTGCCGGTCAGCGCGGCCGGTATCTTCCAGTCCAATCTTGGCGGTGCCGAGCAACGCGCCTACGCCGCACATTCGAGCAAACGCGGTTTCGAGCAGGCGCTGGGCGCGCAAGTGCACGACGAGTTCGCGCTGTATGCGCAGCTGGAACGCGCATCGCTGCAGGCGTTGGTGGTGTAAGGCAGCAACCGGGCGGCGGTCTCAGGTGGGTGTGTGAGGTAGCGGTATCCCGCAGTTTCAGTTGCTGCATGCGATATCGCCCAACTGCACGCACTACGAAGGGCCACTGATAAAGTTCTCAACGCTGTCTCGATAGCGGCGGCGTGTTGGCCACACGCCCCTGCTTTGACGAATGAGTTGGTGTTGGAGGGAAGTGACATCGATCGGATAGAACTAAGCTGATCAGACCGCACCTAATCGAACTACCGCGCTCCATCCCCTGCGTGTAACCACGCACACCGACCATCTCCACTGGTCCTTGCCCGCCCACCGTCGCGGGACCTTACGCGGCATGGATGCCGCGTAAGCGCTGAAAACGACGTCCTTGCAGCGTGTCCCGCGATGGTGGGCGGGCAAGGGCCCTGCAGCCAACCCGCAAATCATCCGCTCTGCACCCCGCGGCATCTCCACACCGTTCGATTACCTCTCAAGGCGAGCGAGGTCTTGAGCTACGGCGTTGCTTGGATGTTCGGAAGCCGAGCTGGTCGAGGATGCGATGCCCTCACCGCTTGCGGGACACGCCGTGAATCCATCCGTGGAGGCTCGGTGGCGGCATCCATGCCGCCACACGGTCCCGCAAGCGGTGAGGACACCGCACCAGAGAGTTGATCGGTAGCTTTGTTTAAAACCCTGCACACCGACACTCTCGACTGGTCCTTGCCCGCTCACCGTCGCGGGACCTTACGCGGCATGGATGCCGCGTAAGAGCTTACAAGGACGTACTTGCAGCGTGTCCCGCGATGGTGGGCGGGCAAGGGCCTTGCAGCCAAGCCGCAGATCAGCCGCTCCACAACCGCAACGCATCCACACCGTTCAATCACTTCTCTTCGGTTTTTGTCAGCCCAGCCTCAGTGCGCCGAGGCTGCTGGTCGCCGTGCTGCCGCGCGTTCTGCACGGCGTGCGCGCGCACGCGCGCGGCGTGCCTTCCAGCGCTCGCTCAGGCACGAGAAGATCACGTAGAGCGCCGGGGTGCTGAGCAGGGTCAGGCTCTGCGAGAACACCAGGCCGCCGATCATCGCGATGCCGAGCGGGCGGCGCAGTTCCGAGCCTTCGCCCAGGCCCACCGCCAGCGGCACCGCCGCCAGAATTGCCACCATCGTGGTCATCATGATCGGGCGGAAGCGCACGATCGACGCCTCGCGTGCGGCCGCGCGCGCATCCATGCCATGCACGCGCTGCGCCACCAAGGCGAAGTCGATCATCATGATCGCGTTCTTCTTGACGATGCCGATCAGCAGCACCAACGCAATCATCGAGATCACCGACAGCTCGGTGTTGGTCAGGAACAACGCCAGCAGCGCGCCCACGCCGGCGGCCGGCAGCGTGGACAGGATGGTCACCGGGTGGATCAGGCTCTCGTAGAGCATGCCCAGCACGATGTAGACGGTGAGCACGGCAGCCAGCAGCAACACCCCCATCGAATTTGGGCTGAGCTGCACATTGAAACTATCGTCGCCGCTGAGGCGGATGCCGTCGGGCATCCGCAATCCGTCCACTGTGGACTTGATGATCAGATCCGCCTCGCCGGTGCTCACGCCCGGGGCGAGGTTGTAGCTCAGATCCATCGTGGTGTACTGGTTTTCGTGGATGATCTGCGGCGGCGCCAGGCCGGGGGTCTGGGTGGCCACCGCGGTGATCGGCACCATCTGCCCGGCACGGTTGGGCACGAAGATCTGATCCAGCGCCTTGGGGGTGGCGGTCTGCGAGGGCAGTGCGTTGACCACCACGCTGTACTGGTTGAGATCCGAATAGATGGTGGAAATCGAGCGCTGGCCGAACGCGCCATACAACGCGCCATCGATCGCACCGACCGTAATCCCCAGGCGCGCGGCCTTGGCGCGGTCGATCACGATGTTCTGGCGCAGGCCGGCGGTATCCACGTCGGTGCCGACATCGCGCAGGCGTGGGTTCTTCTTCAACGCCGCCTGCAGCTTGGGCAGCCATTGCTGCAGCTGTGCAAGATCGTTGCCCTGCAGCGACACGCGGTATTGCGCGCCCTGGCTGGTGCCGCCGCCGCCGTCGCTGGGCAGGTCCTGGATGGCGCGCAGGCGCAGGTCCAGATCCGGGTAGCGGTCGGCTTTGGCGCTCAGGCGTGCGACCACTTGCGCGGTGGTGTCGCGGCGGCCCTCACTGCGTTTTTTCAGCTCGATATTGAACGAGGCGCTCGAGCCCTGGCGGCCGGAGCCCAGCCGCGCGCCCACGGTTTTCACCGCCGGGTCGGCCATCAGCATGTCGGTGATGCGGCGCTGGCGGCTGACCATGTCGGCAAACGACACCGTCGCGCTGGAATTGGCGCGGCCCCAGATCAGGCCGGTGTCCTGCGCGGGAAACGAGCCTTTCTTGACCGCACTACCCAGAAAAATGGTGGCGGCGATCAACAGCAACGGCGTCAGCGACAGCAACAACGCGTGGCGCAACGAAAAATCCAGCGCCACGGTGTACACGGCGAGCATGCGCTCGTGCATGCGGTCCAGCCAGGCGCCGAAACGGCCGGGTTTTTCCGGCTCGGTATGCGCCGACAAGAAGCGGCTGCACAGCGCCGGGGTCAAGGTCAGCGACACCAGCATCGACACCACGATCGCCGCCACCAGGGTCACGGTGAATTCACGGAAAAACGCGCCGACCATGCCGCTGGCAAAGAGCATCGGAATGAATACCGCCACCAGCGAGGCAGTGATCGAGACGATGGTGAAGCCGATCTCGCGCGCACCGGTCAGGGCGGCCTCCAGGCGCGGCATGCCTTCGTCCAGATGCCGCATGACGTTCTCGATCACCACGATCGCATCGTCGACCACAAAGCCAATGGCGATCACCAGCGCCAGCAGGCTCAAATTGTTCAAGGTGAAGCCCAGCACGTACATCACCAGCGCCGAGCCGGCCAGCGACAACGGCACGGTGACCGCGGCAATGAGCGTGGGCGCGAGCCGGCGCAGGAACAGCGCCATGGTCAGCACCACCATCGCCAGGCTGATCATCAGCGTGGCCTGCACCTCGTGCAGCGAAGCGCGGATGGTGGGCGTGCGGTCGAAGTAGGGCGTGAGCGTGGTGCCGGGCTGCAGGTAGGCGCGCAACTCGGGAATCTGCGCCTTGACCTGGTCCACGGTCTCGACAATGTTGGCGCCGGCGCGGGTGAAGGCATACATCACCACCGCCGGTTTGCCGTTGAACCAGGCGGCTTGATACGCATCCTGCTGGCCGTCGTAGACGGTGGCTACATCGCCCAGCCGCACGATGCGCCCGTTGGATTGGGTGGAGATCGCCAACTGCGCGAAATCGGCGGCTTTGGCCACCGAATCGTTGGCGATGATGGCCATGGTGGTGTTGCCGTCGGACAAAAAGCCGGTCGGCGAGGTGACGTTGGCGGCGCGCACCGCGTTGCGTAGATTGTCCGGGGTCAGCCCGAGTGCGTTGAGCGCACGCAGGTCCACGTCCACGCGCACTGCCGGCGTGGACGCACCGGCGATATCCACCGAGCTGATGCCGGTGATCTGGCGCAAGCGCTGCGCCAGCAGCGAATCGGCCACGTTGTAGAGCTCATCGGCCGACTGGGTGTCCGAGGTCAAGGCGATGGCGATGACCGGGTCGTCGTTCGGATTGGCCTTGGAGTAAATCGGCGTGCCGAGCCCGGAAGGCAGGTCCGATTGCGATGCATTGATCGCGGTCTGGATGTCCTGCGCGGCCGAATCGATGTTGCGATTGCTCTGGAACACCAGCACCACCAGGCTGCTGCTCTCCGAACTGGACGAGCGCATGCGGTCGATGCCCGGCAGCTGGCCCAGGTGGCGTTCCAGCGGCGCGGTGACGGTGGAGGCCATGGTGCTGGCATCGGCGCCGGACTGCGTGGCGTGCACGAAGATCACCGGGATCTGGATGTTCGGCAACGCCGCCACGCCCAGCCGCAGATAGCACATCAATCCGATCACGAACAAACCGATCGCCAGCAGCGAGGTGCCGATCGGGCGCTTGATGAAGGGCGCGGAGATGTTCATTGGGACGATTCCGAAGCCGGGACCGGGGACCGGGGACCGGGGACTCGGGAAAGCGAAGGCAACTGCCGCTGCTCGCGCTGGTGGCTCGCTGCTTCTGGGGTCCTGGGGGCGTTGCTCAGCCTCCTGGCTTCATCCCGGGCCCCCGGTCCCGGGTCCCCGGTCCCGATTATTGCGGCGCCCATCCTCATGTCCGTTCTCCAGCATGCCCGAGCGCCGCAGCGGCACGCTGCGCGCGCCATGCCCGCAAGCGCTCACCGGCGCGTTCCATGTACAGATAGATCACCGGGGTGGTGTACAGCGTCACCAGCTGCGACAGCAACAGGCCACCTACAATCGCGATGCCGAGCGGGCGACGCAGTTCCGAGCCGATGCCGGTGCCCAGTGCCAGCGGCAACGCACCCAGCATGGCGGCGGCGGTGGTCATCATGATCGGGCGGAAACGCAGCAGGCAGGCGCGGCGGATCGCCTCGTGCGCGTTGGCGCCTTCGCGGCGGGCGTCGATGGCGAAGTCGATCATCATGATCGCGTTCTTCTTGACGATGCCGATCAGCAGCACGATGCCGACGATGCCGTCCACCGACAGGCTCAGCCCGCACATCATCAATGCCAGCAACGCGCCGACACCGGCTGGCGGCAGGGTGGAGATGATCGTCAGCGGGTGGATGTAACTTTCGTACAGCACGCCCAGCACGATGTAGATCACCACGATCGAGGCCAGCAGCAGCCACACGATATCGGTCTGGCTGCCGGTGAATTCGGCCGCCTTGCCGACGAACTGCGCATGCACCTGGGTCGGGATCTTGAGGTCTTCGCGTGCCTTCTCGATCGCTGCTACCGCCTGCGACAACGAGTGCCCCGGCGCCAGATTGAACGAGATGGTCACCGCCGGCAGCTGTTGCTGGTGGCTCACCACCAACGGCGTGTTGGTGACCTTGGCTTGCGCCAGCGAGGCCAGCGGAATGATGCTGCCGGCGCCGACCACGATGCCGGTGTTCTGGTTACCCACGCCGGTGGCGGTGGACGAGTTGGACGAGGTCACCTGGCCGAAGCTGGTGGCATTGGTGCCGGTCAGTGCGCCGCTGCCGTTGCTGGCCACCGCCAGCTGATTCATCAATGCGGTGCTGCTGCGGAATTCCGGCGCCACTTCCAGCACCACGCGGTACTGATTGAGCTCGGTGAAGATGGTGGAGATCTGGCGCTGGCCGAAGGCATCGTAGAGCGTGTCGTCGATGGTCTGCATCGGCACGCCGAGCATGCTGGCCTTGTCGCGGTCGATGCTCAGCTCCAGCGCGCGGCCCTGGTTGGCCAGGTTGTTGTCCACATCCGCCAGCTCGGGCAGCTTGCGCATCGCCTCGGTCATGCGCCCGGCCCAGGTGGCCAGCTCGGTGCTGTCCACGTCCGAGATCGAATACTGGTATTCGGTGGCGGCCACGCGGGTGTCCAGGGTGACGTCCTGCACCGGCTTGAGGAACAGCGCCACGCCCGGAATGCCGGACACGGCCTTTTGCAGGCGCGGCAGCACCTCGTCCAGGCCGTCGCGGTCGCCGCGCGTCTTCAGCACGATCGACAACTGGCCCTGGTTGAGCGTCGGGTTCATGGTGCCGGCGCCGATGAAGGCGGCCACGCCGGTCACCGCCGGGTCTTTTTGCAGAGCGGCGGCCACCGCCTGGGTGCGCTGCTCCATCTGCGGGAAGGCCACGTTCTGGTCGGCCTGCACCACGCCGGTGATCAGGCCGGTGTCCTGTTCGGGCAGCAGGCCCTTGGGGATCGCCACATACAGCACCACCGTCAATGCCACCGCGCCGATCGCCACCGCCAGGGTCAGCGGCTGGTGCGCCAGCACCCAATCCAGGCTGCGCTCGTACGCGGCCACCGTGCGCGTCCACAGATTGGTCTTGCCGGCCGCCGCTGCGCGTTCGTGCGCGTCTTCGCCTTCGGGGAGGGCGTCTGGCTTGAGCAGGTAGGCGCACATCATCGGCGTCAGCGTCAGCGACACCAGCATCGAGATCACCACTGCAATCGACAACACCCACGCAAACTCATGGAACAGCCGCCCGGTGACGCCCGGCATCAGCAGCAGCGGCAGGAACACCGCCACCAGCGACACCGTCAGCGACAACACGGTGAAGCCGATCTGCTTGGCGCCGATTTCGGCCGCTTCCGGGCCCGTCTTGCCCTGTTCGATGTAGCGCACGATGTTTTCGATCATCACGATCGCATCGTCGACCACGAACCCGGTCGCCACCACCAGCGCCATCAGCGACAGGTTGTCCAGCGACATGCCGGCGAACGCCATCACCCCGAAGGTGCCGGCCAGGGACAGCGGCACTGCCACCGAGGGAATGATGGTGGCCCACAGCCGGCGCAGGAACACGAAGATCACCGCCACCACCAGCGCGATGGTCAGCACCAGGGTGAACTTCACCTCGTGCACCGAGGCGCGGATGGTTTCGGTGCGGTCGGAGAACACCTCCAGATGCACGTCGGCCGGCAACACCGATTGCAGCTGCGGCAGGATGCTGCGGATCTGCTCCACCGTCTGCACGATGTTGGCGCCGGGCTGGCGGCGGATTTCCAGCAGCACCGCCGGCTTGCCATCGGCCCAGGCGGCGAGCTGGTCGTTTTCCACCCCGTCCACCACGTTGGCCACATCGGCCAGCCGCACCGGGCGGCCGTTGGCGAAGCTGATGATGGTCTCGCGGTACTGCGCCGCATCGGTGAGCTGGTCGTTGGTGCCGATGCTGTAGGACTGGGTCTTGCCGTTGAGCGAGCCCTTGGGCGCACTGACATTGGTCTGGGTCAGCGCGCTGCGCAGCGACTCCATGGTCAGGCCCATGTTCGACAGCTGCGCCGGGTTGACCTGGATGCGCACGGCCGGGCGCACATTGCCGGCGATCGACACCAGGCCCACGCCCGGCACCTGCGACAGGCGCTGGGCCAGGATCGCATCGGCGTAGCGGTTGACCTCGCGCAGCGGCAGCGAATCGGAGGTGAGCTTGAGGGTGAGGATGGCCGCATCGGCCGGATTGACCCGGTTGTAGACCGGTTGATACGGCAACGACGAGGGCAGGGTGGCCTGGCGGATCGCCGCCTGCACGTCCTGCGAGGCGATGTCGATGTCGCGCTCCATCGAGAACTGCAGAATGATCGTGGACAGGCCTGCCGACGAGTCGGAGGTCATCATCTGCAAGCCGGAGATCTGCCCGAACTGGCGCTCCAGCGGTGTGGTCACCAGCGAGGCCATGGTGGTCGCGTTGGCGCCGGGGTACTGGGTGGTCACGACCAGGCTGGGCGCGTCGATTTCCGGCAATGCCGACACCGGCAATTGCCGGTAGCCCAGGATGCCCAGCAGCAGGACGCCCGCCATCAACAACGAGGTGGCGATGGGGCGGCGGATGAAGATGGTCGAAAAGCCCACGGGGGAGTCCTTGCTGAAGACGTCAATCGGTGCCGGCGCGCAGGGCGCCGACGCGCACTGGCGGCGGGGTGTCCCGTCGCCAGTGGTCAGGCATTAGCGCGGGCCGCCGCCGCGTCGGCCACCGCCACCGCCGCTGCTCTTCTGCTTGTCCTGCGCCGCCTTGAGCTCGGCTTCGGTGGGCTCGGGCGGGGTTTCGCCCGGCTTGAGCGCGCTGACCTTGCTGCCCGGCTTGAGCCGGAACTGGCCTTCGGTGACCACGCGCTCGCCGGGCTTGAGGCCCTTGGTGACCTGCACATGGCTATCGTCCACTTCTACGCCCTGCACCACGGTGCGCATCTGCGCGGTGTTGTCGTTGCCCACCACGTACACGTAGTCGCCGTCCGGGCCACGTTGCACGGCCTGGGTCGGCACCACGGTGCCGCCGGAGATGGTGCGCAGCTGCAGCCGCACGTTGACGAACTGCCCCGGCCATAACGCGTTGTCGGTGTTGTCGAAGATCGCGCGCGCGCCGAAGGTGCCGCTGTCGGCGGCGATGCGGTTATCGATGACATCCAGCTTGCCGTCGCCGCTGACCACATGCGCATCGCCGCGATCCAGCGCCGCCACGCCCAGCGGCGACGCCGCCTGGCCGCTGCGCACGGCCTGCAGCTCGCGTTCGGGCAGGTTGAAGGACACGTAGATCGGGCGGATCTGGGTCAGGGTGACGATGGTGGAGCTGGCGCTGACGATGTTGCCCACGTCCACCCCGCGGATGCCGGCGATGCCGTCGATCGGCGCGGTGACGCGAGTGAACTGCAACTGCACCTGCGCCGAACGCATCTGCGCATCGTTGGCCGACACCGCCGCCTCGTACTGCGCCACCTGGTTGCGTTGGGTATCCAGGTCTGTGCGCGAGACGTACTGCTTGTAGGCCGGGTCGTTGGAGCGCTGGTAGTTCACCCGCGCCGTCGCCAGCAGCGCCTGGTTCTGTCGCTTGGCCGCCAGCGCCTGGTCGTAGCTGGCCTGCAGCGTGCGCGGGTCGATCTGCGCCAGCAGGTCGCCCTTCTTCACTTCCTGGCCTTCCTTGAAATTCAGGCTCATCAGCTGGCCGCCGACCTGCGGGCTGACCGTGACCGTATTGAGCGCGGTGACCGTGCCCAGCGCGCTGGCGTAGACCGGCACGTCCTGGGTGGTGGCAGCCACCACCGTGACCGGCACCGGGCCGCTGTTTTCGGTGCCATTGCCATCCGGCGCGTCCGCCCGCTTGCCGTGATTGCCCCCGCCCATCATCCGCATTGCGACAAACACCACGACAAGCACCGCTACGACCAGCAGTGTGATCTTCCAAAAACGCGACATGCGACAACTCCTGAGGGCGGGCCGGGCGCCTGGGGCGACCGTGGGGCGGCTTTGCAAAGCATATCGCTGCGTCCGGGCAATTGAGCGTTACTGAAGTAACGGCTCGCCGGGCGAAACGACCGCATGGTTCACGGATGCGTGCAGCGGCAACGCGTCAGCGCCGCTGCGGTTGACCGCCGGGCTGAATCGACCCCCACCGCGCCCGGCGGCCCGTGGCGCCGGCCAACCAGGCGTTCGCCACCGGCCACGCTGCGCTCTGGCGGTGCGGTGCACTACTGTGACGGCCACTGATTGGAGGATTCTCGATGCGCCATTCCCGCCTGCTGACCAGCGCGCTGCTGCTGGCCCTGCCTACGCTTGCCGCCGCACAGGCTGCGCCACGGCCCGAGGTCCAGACCGCCGCCAGCGCGCTGCAGCCCAAGGTGGTGCAGTGGCGCCGCGACTTCCACCAGCACCCGGAGCTGTCCAACCGCGAGGAGCGCACCGCCGCCACCGTGGCCGCGCAGCTGCGTAAGCTCGGCCTCAAGCCGCGTACCGGCATCGCCCATCACGGCGTGGTGGCGATCATCAAGGGCGGCAAGCCCGGCCCCAGGATCGCCCTGCGCGCGGACATGGATGCGCTGCCGGTCACCGAGCAGACCGGGCTGGCCTTCGCCTCCAAGGCGACCGCCGAGTACCGCGGCGAGCAGGTCGGGGTCATGCATGCCTGCGGCCACGACGCCCACACCGCCATCCTGCTCGGCGTGGCCGAAGCGCTGGTGGGCATGCGCGACCAGCTGCCCGGCGAAGTGATGCTGATCTTCCAGCCCTCCGAAGAAGGTGCGCCGGGCAATGAGGAAGGCGGCGCCTCGCTGATGCTCAAGGAGGGCTTGTTTGCCGACTTCAAGCCGCAGGCGGTATTCGGCCTGCATGTGTTCTCCAGCGTGCAGGCCGGCAAGATCGCGGTGCGCAGCGGCCCGCTGATGGCGGCCTCTGACCGCTTTGCGATCAAGATGATCGGCCGCCAGACCCACGGCTCGGCGCCGTGGAACGGCATCGACCCGATCGTGGCCAGCGCCGACATGATTTCCACCGCGCAGACGGTGATCAGCCGCCGCGCCAACCTGTCCAAGCAGCCGGCGGTGCTGAGCTTCGGCGCGATCAAGGGCGGCATCCGCTACAACATCATTCCCGACGATGTGGAAATGGTCGGCACCATCCGCACCTTCGACGAAGGCATGCGCCAGCAGATCTTCGCCGACCTCAAGACCGTGGCCGAGCACACCGCCGCCGCACACGGCGCCAAGGTGGATGCGAAGGTGCCCGACCAGGACGGCAACCCGGCCACGGTCAACGACCCGGCCCTGACCGCCAGGATGCTGCCCAGCCTGCAGGCCGTGGTGGGCGCCGACAACGTCTACGAGCCGCCGCTGCAGATGGGCGCCGAAGACTTCTCGTTCTACGCCCAGCAGGTGCCGTCGATGTTCTTCTTCGTCGGTTCCACCGCCAAGGGGATCGACCCGGCCACCGCGCCCAGCAACCATTCGCCGCAGTTCCTGCTGGACGAGTCCTCGCTGGACGTGGGCCTGCGCGCGCTGTTGCAGGTGTCGCTGGATTATCTGCATCAAGGTGAGACAGGCTGAATCGGGAATCGGGAATCGGGAATCGCGTGCAGTTGCACGATTCCCGCTGACCGTCGCCAATCAGGTGGGTCGGCGGGCTGCTTGAAGACCCGCTGCTGCTGTTGCCAGCTCGGTGCTCCAGCGTTCGCCATATAGCTCACGGCCAGTCGGCTCGGCCTAAAATGGCGCGATGAATACCCCAGAAGAGTCCACCCTCGGTCGTGAGGTCGCTTACCCCAGCGGCTACGACCCGTCGCTGCTGTTTCCGATTCCGCGCGCGGCCGGTCGCGAGGCGATCGGCCTGACCGGCGCCTTGCCCTTTATCGGCCGCGATCGCTGGCACGCCTACGAGCTGAGCTGGCTGGATGCACAGGGCAAGCCGTGCGTGGCCACGGCCACCTTGCATGTGCCCTTCGATTCGCCGTCGTTGATCGAATCCAAATCGTTCAAGCTGTATCTCAACTCGCTCAATGCCACGCGCTTCAACAGTGCCGAAGCGGTGCGCACGCGCATCGTCACCGACCTGTCCACGCGCGCCGGCGCCGATGTATCGGTGGAATTCGGTTTGCCGCCGATCGATGCGGTGGGCGAAGGCGAGTCGATCGATACCCTGGATGTCAGCATCGACGATTACGGCCCGCCCAATGCGGCGTATCTGCGTGCGCAGACAGCGGCGGCAGTGGAAGAAGTGCTGACCTCGGCATTGCTCAAATCCAATTGCCCGGTGACCGGCCAACCGGATTGGGCCAGCGTCACGCTGCGCTATCGGGGCGCGCCGATCGACCGCGAAGGCCTGCTGCGCTATCTGGTGAGTTTCCGCGACCACGCCGAGTTTCATGAGCAATGCGTGGAGCGCATTTTCAATGACGTGCTGACCCGTTGCGCCCCTGAGTGGCTGGTGGTCGAGGCGCGCTACACCCGCCGTGGCGGGCTGGACATCAATCCGCTACGCAGCTCCCCCAGCGTGCCCACGCCGCTGTCGATCTTCCGCGATTTGCGTCAGTAAGTCGCTGCGCGACAGGATCGCGCCAGCTTCACGGTGGCGCGATCCATGCTTAACAGCGCTCCGCGCACCCTGCAGTCCTCGTGATGCACGAAGGATTGCAGCAATGAGTACCGATAAAAAAGCAGATTTCTCCAACGTGGCGTCGTCGGTCGATAGCACCGCCGACGTGACGCCTGCTCCGGATTTTTCCAACGTGCGCACCAGCGTGCAGAGCACCGCAGAGCTGGTCGAGGAATCAGTCACTGTGCAGGCAGGCGACAGTCTGTCCAGCATCGCCAAACGTCACTTGGGTGATGGCGCATTGTGGCCGCGCATTTTCGAAGCCAACCGCGAAACGCTCAAGGATCCGGACAAAATTTTTCCGGGCCAGGTCCTGCGTTTGCCGCACAAGGCGTAGCTGCCTAGGCGATCGTCACTGCACTGCGAGGTACACGGTGCGATGTGTGTGCGTCTTGCAAAAACATTCCAGAAACAACGATCTTTTCGATCATCGGAGATTGATCCATGCGTACCAAATCCGTTTCAAGCACGCTCGTGATTGCGCTTGCCGGCGTGCTCGCATTGTCCGGTTGCAAGAAGGACGAAGACGCCAGCGTTTCGAAGGATCCCACCTCCGGTGCTGCCACTGAGGCGATGCCGGGTCCGGCCGCCACGCCGCCGGCCAGCGACCAAGCCGGGCAGAGCACCGCGACCGGCGCCGCCAGCACCGACACCGCAGCCGCGATGGGTTCTGCGGTGAAGGTCTCCAGCGTCGTAGTCGGGACCAAGGCCGCCGCCGACAAGACGGTGACACCGTCCCCCACCATCGGCTCCAAGGACACCATCATTGTGTCGGTCAAGACCGATGGCAGCGCGAGCAACGTAGCGGTCTCGGCCAAGCTCACCTATCAGGACGGCCAAGTGGCCGGCGAGCAAAACGCCACGCTGACCACCACGGGTGCAGAAACCACCAACCTCAGCTTCAGCAAATCCGATGGCTGGCCCGCCGGTACTTACACCGCGCAGGTTATGGTCGACGGTAAACCGGCAGGTAACCCGCAGACCATTACGGTCAAATAATTGCCTTGATTGGCAGCCACCTGTGGCGACGGCTCTCTACGTGAGCACCGTCATGTCTGCCACTGGCAACCTCGGGCTGCATCAAGTTGCAACAAAAGGCGCGGTCGCATGATCGCGCCTTTCTGCTATGCGTTGGTTCGGCAATGGATTCGTTACAGCTGCATCCATGTCGATTGGCCGTGTGGCGGGATGAAGCGTCCGCCTGTGGTCGCTTTACCCGGGCGCGGCTCAGACGCGACAATGCCGTGCTGATCCAATGCCGCGTCCGCCGCGCTGGCCGATCGGCGTGCCGCTAGCGACTCCCGTCGCGCACGCCAACGTCAACGTCGCCGGGCATCGGCGCTCCTCCCGACCACAAGAGCCATCGCACCTCATGTCGAAGACACCGAAGATCCTCTACACGCTCACCGACGAAGCTCCCTTCCTGGCCACGCAGTCGCTGCTGCCGATCATCGATGCCTACACCGATACCGCCGGGATCGTGGTCGAAACGCGCGATATCTCGCTCGCCGGCCGCATTCTGTCGTTGTTCCCCGAGAGCCTGACCGACGCGCAGAAGATCGCCGACGACCTCGCAGAACTGGGCGAACTGGCCACCACGCCGGAAGCCAACATCATCAAGCTGCCCAACATCAGCGCCTCGGTGCCGCAGCTCAAGGCCGCGATCGCCGAACTGCAGAGCCAGGGTTATGCGTTGCCGGCGTATCCGGACGAGCCCAAGGACGCCGCGGAAAAAGACATCAAGGCGCGCTACGACAAGGTCAAGGGCAGTGCGGTGAATCCGGTGCTGCGCGAAGGCAATTCCGATCGCCGCGCACCGCTGTCGGTCAAGAACTACGCACGCAAGCATCCGCACCGCATGGGCAAGTGGAGCAGCGACTCCAGGTCGCACGTGGCGCACATGGACGACGGCGATTTCTTCGGCAGCGAACAGTCCACCACGCTGGCCGAGGCCGGCACGCTGAAGATCGAATTCGTCGCTGCCGATGGCAGCAGCAGCGTGCTCAAGGACAAGGTTGCAGTGAAGGCCGGCGAGATCGTCGATGCCGCAGTGCTGAGCAAGCGTGCGCTGGCCAGCTTCATCGATGCGCAGATCGCCGATGCCAAGGCCAAGGATGTGCTGTTCTCGGTGCATCTGAAAGCCACCATGATGAAGGTCTCCGACCCGGTGCTGTTCGGCGTGGTGGTCGGCGAGTTCTACAAGGACACGCTGAGCAAGCACGCCGAGGTGCTCAAGTCGGTCGGCTTCGATCCCAACAACGGTATCGGCGATCTGTACGCACGCATCGGCACGTTGCCGGACGCGCAGCAGGCGCAGATCAAGGCCGATATCCAGGCCGAATACGCGCAGCGCCCGGGGCTAGCGATGGTCAATTCGGACAAGGGCATCACCAGCCTGCATGTACCCAGCGACGTCATCGTCGACGCCTCGATGCCGGCGATGATTCGCGACTCCGGCCAGATGTGGAATGCGCAAGGCAAGCTGCAAGACACCAAGGCGGTGATTCCGGACCGTTGCTATGCCGGCGTGTATCAAGCGGTGATCGACGACTGCCGCACGCATGGCGCTTTCGACCCGTCCACCATGGGCTCGGTGCCCAACGTCGGCCTGATGGCGCAGAAGGCCGAAGAATACGGCTCGCACGACAAGACTTTCCAGCTGTCGGCTGCCGGTACCGTCAAGGTCACCGATGCCAATGGCAACACCGTGTTCGAGCATGCGGTGGAAGCCGGCGATTTGTGGCGCATGTGCCAGGTCAAGGACGCGCCGATCCAGGACTGGGTGAAGCTGGCGGTCGAGCGTGCACGCCTGAGCGATACCCCGGCCGTATTCTGGCTGGACAAGGCGCGCGCGCACGACGCGCAGGTCATCGCCAAGGTCGAGACATACCTCAAGGATCACGACACCAACGGCCTGGATATCCGCATCCTGCCGCCGGTGGAAGCCACCACGTTCTCGCTGGAGCGCATCCGCAAGGGCCAGGACACCATCTCTGTCACCGGCAACGTGCTGCGCGATTACCTCACCGACCTGTTCCCCATCATGGAGCTGGGCACCAGCGCCAAGATGCTCTCCATCGTGCCGCTGATGGCCGGTGGCGGCCTGTTCGAAACCGGTGCAGGCGGTTCGGCGCCCAAGCACGTGCAGCAGTTCGTCGAAGAGAACTGCCTGCGCTGGGATTCGCTGGGCGAATTCCTGGCGCTGGCCGCGTCGCTGGAACATCTGGGCAACCGCTACAACAATCCGTCGGCCACCGTGCTGGCCAAGGCGCTGGACGTGGCCAACGGCCAGTTCCTGGACAACAACAAGTCGCCGGCGCGCAAGGTGGGCGAGCTCGACAACCGCGGCAGCCATTTCTATCTGGCGATGTATTGGGCGCAGGCCCTGGCCGCGCAAACCGAAGACACCGCATTGCAGGCCAAGTTCGCACCGCTGGCCAAGGCGCTGACCGAGAACGAAGCCACCATCGTGGCCGAGCTCAACGGCGCACAGGGCAGGCCGGTGGAGATCGGTGGTTACTACCACCCGGACCTGGCCAAGGTCAGCGAGGCGATGCGTCCGAGCAAGACCTTCAATGACGTGCTGACCACGTTGAAGGCCTGATCCCCGCGCACCGCATGGCGGTGCGTGCAATCAGTGCGATATGCAGGGCCCGCCTCGTTGACAGGCGGGCCTTGTCGTTTCAGCGAAAGGGCGACAGCGCGGTCATTGCCCGCACCAGGCGGCGTGCACGCCGCGCCATGCGTTTCTCGGCATGCCGTTGTCGCGCAGCCTCGCTCGCGACCGGCGCGCTCTGCGCGGTCTGCTTTGCCGGTTCGGTTGTGGCGTCCGTTGCCACCTCCCTCGCGATCTCGGGTTCTGCCAACTGCTTTGCAAGCGCCACGTCGGCAATGTGCCCGTGCTGGAACAGCAACTCGGTAAAGATGCGCATGATCCTGCTCCCACTTGAGTGGAAGCCACAGTAGGCGCAGGCTGAGTCATGCAAAAGCGAGGCTTTTGCAAGTCTGCGTTGAATTCCATTCAAGGGTGAGCCATGTCGCGTCCGCCGCTTCACGCATTGCAGGGCTTCGTCAGTGCGGTGCGTCTGGGCAATCTGTCGCGCGCTGCCGCGTCGATGCATCTGACCGTCAGCGCGCTCAGTCACCAGGTGCGTGCGCTCGAACAGCGCCTGGGCTATCGGTTGCTGCAACGGCACGCGCGTGGCGTCAGCGCCACTGCGCAGGGGCAGCAATTGCTCGATCGCATTGCACCGCATCTGGATGCGATTGCCGAGGCGTTCCAGCCGTTCGCCGCGCGCCGCGAGGACACGCTCACTCTGAGCATTACTCCGTCGATGGCCTCGGCGTGGCTGGTGCCGCGCCTGAGCGATTTTCTGGCGGCCCATCCCACCATCGAGATCAATCTGTTTTCCAGCGAGCGACTGGTGGATTTCGAGCGCCAGCCGGACGTGGATGCAGCCATGCGCATCGGCGCCGGGCAATGGCCGGGCGTAATCGCCGAACCGTTGTTCGACGAATGGCTGGTGCCGATGGCCAGCCCGGCGCTGATCGCGCGCATGGGCGGCATCGATGCGCAGCCGCTGCAGCAATGGCCGCTGCTGGGCGACCCGGATGGCGACTGGCCGCGCTGGTTTACAACCTTCGGTGGCGAGCCGCCGCGTCGCTATGCCGCCGTGCTCGACGACTCCGAGTCCCATCACCGCGCGGCGCTGGATGGCGTCGGTGTGGCGATGGGGCGGGTGACGCGCGCACGCCTGTTGCTGGCATCCGGCCAACTGGTGGCGCTGTCCGCGCAACGGCTCAAGACCAGCTGGTCGCATTACCTGGTGTACCCGCCACGGTCGGCCGCACACACCGGCTTTCTCGCGTTTCGCGCATGGCTGCAAACACAGGCGCGCGAACATGCCGCGCACGCGCAGCAGGCAGCGGTCGCCCCGCATGCTGCGCTGCCCACCCCGCGTCGCCGCAAGCGCTGAGTACACTGCCGCCATGAGCCAGCTCCCGTTACCGCCGCAATCCGAACGCCGCGCGCTGGCGATCGCGCACGCCGTGTACGAAGCGTTCGAGGATTACCACGCACGGTTTTCAGAGATCACCGCACGTGCCAAGCAGCGCTTCGAAACGCGCGACTGGAGCGCTGCGCGCGATGACGCCGTCGCACGTATCGCGCTCTACGATCAGTACATCACCGAATGCATGCTGCGCCTGCGCGCCGTGCTGCTGGGGCAGGCGCACGACCGCGCGTTGTGGATGCGCGCACGCGGTCATTACGCCGCGTTGCTGGCCGGGTTGATCGATCAGGAGTTGTACAAGACCTTCTACAACACGCTGACGCGGCGTTACTTCGGCACCCATGGCGTGGATGCCGATATCGAATTCATCGCGCTGGATATTGAGCCCACCGATGCCATCACCGTGCCGGTCGCACGGCATACCTACGCCGTGTCGCCGGGCCGGCTGACCGACATGCTGGTGCGCGTGCTGGGCGATTACGCATTCGCCGTGCCGTATGCGCACCGCACCCGCTGCGCGGCGGCCATTGCGGTGCGTCTGCTCGACGATCTGGCGCATTGGGGCGAGCACCCGGTGCGCAGCGTCGAACTGCTGGAAACGGTGTTCTATCGCGAACGTCGTGCGTATCTGGTCGGGCGTGTGTTCGGCGAGCATCGGTTTTCGCCGTGCGTCATCGCGCTGATCAACGACGGTGCCGGCTTGCGCGCCGAAGCGGTGCTGACCAAGCGCAGCGATGTCGCACAACTGTTCAGTAACTCGCGCAGTTATTTTCAGGCCGATTTGTCCACGGTCGGCGATGCGGTGGTATTTCTGCGCAGCCTGCTGACCCACAAGCCGGTCGACGAGCTCTACACCATGCTGGGCCGCGCCAAGCAAGGCAAGACCGAGCGCTATCGCACGTTTTTCAGCCATTTTCAGGCGCAGCCGTCCGAGCAGCTGGTGCATGCCGATGGCACGCCCGGCATGGTCATGGTGGTGTTTACGCTGCCCAGTTATCCGCTGGTGTTCAAGCTCATTCGCGACCGTTTCGCCTATCCCAAGACCATGAGCCGCGCGCAGGTCGAAGGGAAATACGAATTGGTCTTCCAGCTCGATCGCATCGGCCGCCTGCTCGACGCGCAGCCGTACCGATTTCTGCGCTTTCCCAAGGCGCGCTTCTCGCCAGCACTGCTGGAAGAACTGCAGACCAGCTGCGCGATGAGCCTGAGCGAAGACGGCGACGATGTGCTGATTGCGCTGTGCTACGTCCAACGGCGCCTGCGCCCGCTCAATCTGTACCTGCGCGAGCAACTGCCCGAGGCCGCGCATGCCGCCGCGCTGGACTATGGCCAGGCGATCAAGGACATGGCGCGCAACAACATCTTTCCCGGCGACATGCTGCTAAAGAACTTCGGGATCACCCGCCATCAGCGCGCGGTGTTCTACGACTACGACGAGCTGTGCCTGATCACCGACTGCACCTTTCGCGACTGGCCCACGCCCACCACCTACGAAGAACAACTCGCCGCCGAACCCTGGTTCCATGTCGGCCCGCGCGATGTGTTTCCCGAACGCTTCGCCTTGTTCATGGGCTTGCCGGCCTCGCAACTGGAGGCGGTCAAACACATCCACCCGGAACTGTTCGACCCGCAGTGGTGGCGCGACCTGCA
This sequence comes from Xanthomonas dyei, assembly GCF_002939865.1. Taxonomy (GTDB): domain Bacteria; phylum Pseudomonadota; class Gammaproteobacteria; order Xanthomonadales; family Xanthomonadaceae; genus Xanthomonas; species Xanthomonas dyei. Next base: position 59,327 of record NZ_MDEE01000014.1, on the reverse strand, counting down.
AGCCCGGCTGCGCGAAGACGATTATCCGGACACGCCGCCGTATGCGGAGTCGCGGCGGCTTGCCTAGACCGTTTCGTTTACAGCGGCAGGCTGGTAAAACGTGCGATCAACCAATGGAGTAAGACAATGCAGTGGAAGCAACGTATGGGTCTGGGCATGCTCTTTTCGCTGGCAGCGATGGGCGTGGCGCACGCCAAGCCGGACGCTGCGCGTGCGCAGATCGAAGCGAGCATGAATGTCACCGGCGAGTTGACGCTGACACCCGACGGCACCGTGACCGCGGTGGCGCTCGCCGACGAGGCGCGTTTGCCTGCAGCCGTCCGCGAACGGATCAAGCACTCGGTGGCCGCGTGGCGGTTCGATCCGGTCAAGGACGCCGGCAATGCCTTGCCGGCGCGGCTGCCGATGAGCTTGCTGCTGGTCGCCAAGCCGGCCGATGACAATCAGTACCAGGTGTCGATCCGCAGCGCGCATTTCGGCGGCCAGGCCCCGCAGGGCATCAGCGCACAACCCAACGGTATGGCGCCGCCGCCCTATCCGGTCAATGCCTTCAGGGGCGGCGCCACTGGCGTGGTCTACCTGCTGCTCAAGATCGGACGCGATGGCAAGGTGGAAGATGTGGTTGCCGAACAGGTCAACCTCACCGCACTGGTCCCTGAGTCCAAGCGTGCGCGCTGGCGCAAGGAATTTGCCGACGCCTCCATCGCCAAGGCGCGCAGTTGGACCTTCACTCCGGCCACTGCCGGGTCTGAGCGCAATGCGCCGTTCTGGGAGATGCGCGTGCCGGTGACGTTCGACATCGCAGCGTCCGAGAAGGACCTGGATGCCAAGCAGAAAAAATGGCAGTCGTATCTGCCGGGCCCGCGTCAGACCGCGTCGTGGCGAATGCAGAACGACGCAGCCGCCACGACCGACAGCCCGGACGCGCTGCCGGGATCGGGATTGTTTTCCGTCCGCGGCGAAGGCGTGCGCCTGATCACGCCGCTGCACGAAGGCTGAGACGACTGGCGGTTCCGAATCGATGCGGTGGGTGTCGCGCAGTCGGCCCGCCCTCAGATCAGCCATCCGACAGCCGCTTGCATCACGGACGATCGTCGAGCTCTCGGTCAACAAGGCAGTTGATCGGCAACGACCGCGCGCCAGTTCGAGCGAGCTCGGAAGACCAGGTGTTTTCTCACGCGAACGCCGCCCACAAAAAAGCCCCGCAGTGCGGGGCTTTTTTGTGGCGCTAATCCAGACCGACCTCAGCGCTTCATCGAACTGAAGAACTCGTCGTTGGACTTGGTGGTCTTCATCTTGTCCAGCAGGAATTCCATCGCCGCGATTTCGTCCATCGGATGCAGCAGCTTGCGCAGGATCCAGATCTTCTGCAGCAGCTCCGGCTCGATCAACAGATCTTCGCGACGCGTGCCCGAGCGGTTGATGTCGATCGCAGGGTAGACGCGCTTTTCGGTGATGCGACGGTTCAAATGCACTTCGCTGTTGCCGGTGCCCTTGAACTCTTCGTAGATCACCTCGTCCATCTTGCTGCCGGTCTCGACCAGCGCCGTGGCGATGATGGTCAGCGAGCCGCCTTCTTCCACGTTACGTGCCGCACCGAAGAAACGCTTCGGACGGTGCAGTGCGTTGGCGTCCACACCACCGGTGAGCACCTTGCCGGAGCTGGGCACCACGTTGTTGTAGGCACGTGCCAAGCGGGTGATCGAGTCGAGCAGGATCACCACGTCCTTCTTGTGCTCGACCAGGCGCTTGGCCCGCTCGATCACCATCTCGGCGACCTGCACGTGGCGCGCGGCCGGCTCGTCGAAGGTGGAGGAGATGACTTCGCCGCGCACGGTGCGCTGCATTTCGGTCACTTCTTCCGGGCGCTCGTCGATCAGCAGCACGATCATGTGCACTTCGGGATGATTGCTGGTGATGGCCGTGGCCACCTGCTGCATCATCATCGTCTTACCGGCCTTGGGCGGGGAGACGATCAGCGCACGCTGACCCTTACCCTGCGGCGCCATCAGATCCAGGATGCGGCCGGTGATGTCCTCGGTGGACCCATCGCCACGTTCCAGACGGAAACGGCGACGCGGGAACAGCGGGGTCAGGTTCTCGAACAGCACCTTGTTCTTGCTCGCTTCCAGCGGCTCACCATTGATGGTGTCCACGATCGACAGCGCGAAATAGCGCTCGCCGTCCTTGGGGAAGCGGATGCGGCCGGACAAATGATCGCCGGTGCGCAGATTGAAACGACGGATCTGGCTGGGCGAGATATAGGTATCGTCCGGGCCGGCCAGGTAGCTGGCTTCGGCGGCACGCAGGAAACCGAAGCCGTCGGGCAGGATTTCCAGCACGCCGTCGGCGGCAACGCCTTCGCCATGACGGGTCAGCACCTTGAGCAGGGCGAAGATCACGTCCTGCTTGCGCGCGCGCGCCACGCCTTCCTGGATATTGAGCTGATCGGCGATGTCCAGCAGCTTCTGCGCCGGCATCCGCTTGAGATCGCTCAGCGAATACACCGGGAAGCCTTCCGGCACGGCCGGATGCGGACGCGCGATGAACGGCTCGTTGCTGCCATCGGAAGACGGCATGCCGCCGCTTTCATTGCCGAACCGATCGCGCGGACCGCGGTCGCGGCGGTTGCGGAACCGATCACGGCGGTTGCCCTGCTGGTTCTGCCCTTGACCCTGGCCTTGTTGATTCTGACCAGCGTTCTGGCCCTGGCCCGGTTGCTGGCCTTGACCCTGACCTTGGGTCTGGCCCTGGTTTTGCGCCTGATTCTGGTTCTGCTGTTGCTGCGCCTGATTGAAGCGCTGCTGCTGCGACTGGCCGCCTTCGCGGGCCTCGCCGTAGCTGTCGCCGCCCTGGCTGTTTGCGCTGTTGCCGGGTGAACTACCGGCGCCTGCACCATCGCCGGACGTCTGCGCCGGTGCCGAATCGGCAGCGTGCGACGGTGCCTGCGGGGCGCGTGGAGCGTCGGGTACGGGACTGGCTGGCAAGGGCAGGTTGGGCTGCTGTGCGCCGCCATCGTCATGGGCGACGGTGGTCTTGCTCACGCGCGGCTTGCGCGCGCGCTTCTCGACGGGAGCGTCGACGCTGCTCCCGGTATCGGAGGAAGGATGATCGGACAAGTGCGTGATTCCTCGCTAAGGTGCGAGCGCCCGGCTGGGGGGCGAACTATTGGTAGATGGGAGTCTAGAAGAAGTTTCTAGAGGGGTACGGCGGCGCACGAACGTGTGCCGGACCAACTGACACTATCACCGCGACGCGCAACCGCGCAAGCGTCCGCCGTTGCAGGGTTTAACTACCGGCGAACCGCCGGGCGTCCATCGCTGGACGCCCGCTCACTCAGGCAGCCGCGCCGCCCAGGGTCTTGTCGATCATCTGGGTCAGCTGGCCCTTGCCGACCGCCCCGATCTGACTCGCCTGTACTTCACCGTCCTTGAACAGCAACAGCATCGGGATCGAGCGCACGTGGTACTTGATGGCCAGGGCGCGGTTCTGGTCCACATTGACCTTGGCAACCTTGAGCCTGCCTTGGTATGTATCGGCCAGATCGTCCAGCACCGGTGCGATCATCTTGCACGGGCCACACCACTCGGCCCAGAAATCCACCAGAACCGGTTCGCCGGATTGCAGTACTGCTGTATCGAAGTCGGCATCGCCGACATGTTGAACCTTGTCGCTCACGTTGGGTCTCCTGGAAACCAAACGGCCCACCCGATCGGGCAGGCCGCCACATTGCGTTAAACTGGGGCATTACGCGACTGAATCAAGTGTCAGTCCTGAAGCCGCGCTGTCCGCCACAAGAGCCGCAGTTTGCGACGCTGTCGGCATCGATGCAAGCCGCGCCCGGGCTGCCCAGGGCGCCTCACGAAGACGGAATAATGAGCGACAAACCGCTGACCGATTTGACTTTTTCCTCGTTCGACCTGCAGCCGGCGTTGGTTGCCGGGCTGGAGGGCGCCGGGTTTACCCGCTGTACCCCGATCCAGGCGCTGACCCTGCCGGTGGCGTTGCCGGGCGGCGATGTCGCCGGCCAGGCCCAGACCGGTACCGGCAAGACGCTGGCGTTTTTGGTGACGGTGATGAACCGCCTGCTGATCCGCCCGGCGCTGGCCGACCGCAAGCCGGAAGACCCGCGCGCGCTGATCCTGGCGCCCACCCGCGAGCTGGCGATCCAGATCCACAAGGACGCGGTCAAGTTCGGCGCCGACCTGGGCCTGCGCTTTGCGCTGGTCTACGGCGGGGTGGACTACGACAAGCAGCGCGAGCTGCTGCAGCAGGGCGTGGACGTGATCATCGCCACCCCGGGCCGGCTGATCGACTACGTCAAGCAGCACAAGGTGGTTTCGCTGCATGCCTGCGAGATCTGCGTGCTGGACGAAGCCGACCGCATGTTCGACCTGGGTTTCATCAAGGACATCCGCTTCCTGCTGCGGCGCATGCCCGAGCGCGGTACCCGGCAGACGCTGCTGTTCTCGGCCACGCTGAGCCACCGCGTGCTGGAGCTGGCCTACGAGCACATGAACGAGCCGGAAAAGCTCGTGGTCGAAACCGAGACCATCACCGCCGCACGCGTGCGCCAGCGCATCTATTTCCCGTCCGACGAAGAGAAGCAGACGCTGCTGTTGGGCCTGCTGTCGCGCAGCGAAGGCGCGCGGACCATGGTGTTCGTCAATACCAAGGCGTTCGTCGAGCGCGTGGCGCGCACCCTGGAGCGCAACGGTTACCGGGTCGGTGTGCTGTCCGGCGACGTGCCGCAGAAAAAGCGCGAATCGCTGCTCAACCGCTTCCAGAAGGGCCAGCTCGAAATCCTGGTCGCCACCGACGTGGCCGCGCGCGGCCTGCATATCGACGGGGTCAAGTACGTCTACAACTACGACCTGCCGTTCGACGCCGAAGATTACGTGCACCGCATCGGCCGTACCGCGCGCCTGGGCGAAGAGGGCGATGCGATCAGCTTCGCCTGCGAGCGCTACGCGATGAGCCTGCCGGACATCGAGGCTTACATCGATCAGAAGATCCCGGTCGAGCCGGTGACCACCGAGCTGCTGACGCCGTTGCCGCGCACGCCGCGCGTGGCGGTGGAAGGCGAAGAGGTCGACGACGACGCTGGCGACAGCGTGGGCACCATCTTCCGCGAAGCGCGCGAGCAGCGTGCGGCCGAAGAACAGCGCCGCGGTGGCGGTCGCAGCGGTCCGGGCGGCGCATCGCGCAGTAGCAGTGGCAGTGGCGGCGGTCGTCGCGACGGTGGCAGTGCCGACGGCAAGCCGCGTCCGCGTCGCAAGCCGCGCGTCGAGGGCGAGGCTCCGGTTGCTGCCGTTGCAGCGGCTGCATCGGTTGCCCCGGTGGTTGCCGACGCCGCTGCCGTTGCGCCGTCCATCGACGTCGAGGGCGAGCGCGCACCGCGCAAGCGTCGTCGCCGTCGCAACGGCCGTCCGGTCGAGGGCGCCGAGCCGGTCGCATCCACGCCGGTGCCCGCACCCGCTGCGCCGCGCAAGCCGACCCAGGTGGTCGCCAAGCCAGTGCGTGCCGCCGCCAAGCCGGGCGGCAGCCCGTCGCTGCTGAGCAGAATCGGCCGCCGTCTGCGTTCGTTGGTCTCGGGCAACTGACCACTGGCGGCATCAATCGCATCGCCGGTCTTCGGCGATGCGACGTAAGCGCTGGCGCTCCGGCATAATCGCTGGATGACCGTTCTGCGTTTCGACAACGTCAGCAAGCACTACGCCGGGGGCCACCAGGCGCTGACCGATGTCAGCTTCGAAGTGGCCGACGGCGAGATGCTGTTCGTGACCGGCCACTCCGGCGCCGGCAAAAGTACCTTGCTCAAATTGATCCACCTCAGCGAGCGTCCGAGCCAGGGCGCCGTGCTGTTGGGCGAGCGCAACCTGCTCAAGGTGCGTGGCCGGCAGATTCCGCTGCACCGTCGCCAGGTGGGCGCGGTCTATCAGGACCATCGTCTGCTCAACGACCGCAGCATCGCCGAGAACGTGGCGTTGCCGTTGATCCTGCGCGGCACCCGCCGCGCCGAGATCGGCAAGCGGGTGCGCTCTGCATTGGAACGCATCGGCCTGGCCCATCGCGAAAAAGCCTTGCCGTCGCAGCTGTCGGCGGGCGAGCAGCAGCGCGTGGGCATTGCGCGTGCCATCGTCGGTGAGCCGCGTCTGCTGGTGGCCGACGAACCCACCGGCAATCTCGACCCGGCACTGGCCGCCGAAATCATGCAGTTGTTTGCCGAGTTGCCCGCGCGCGGCACCAGTGTGCTGGTGGTCAGCCACGACCTTGCCTTGCTCAAGCAGATGCGCAAACGCGTGCTGATCCTGGATCACGGCCGCCTGGTCGACGACATCTCGCCGCAGGATCTGGCCGAATGAGCAAGCTCGCCAATACCGAAGCCGTGGCGCCGTCGCGCTTCGGCGTGTGGATCGACCACCACCTGCACAGCATCGCCTTCAGCCTGGGCCGCGCCATGCGCAAGCCATGGGCAACGCTGCTGACCATCGTCGTGATGGCCTTGGCGCTGGCGTTGCCGCTGGGGCTGTCGATCGCGCTGGACAACGTCAAGCTGCTGGCCGGCAGCGTGCAGCAGTCGCGCGAGATCAATCTGTTCCTCAAGGTCGATGTCGCCGCCGATGCTGCGCAGGCGCTTGCCGGCGAATTGCGTGCGCGCCCCGATGTGGCGCAGGTGACGCTGCGTACGCCCGAGCAGGGGCTGGCCGCGTTGCGCGAGAGCGCAAAACTCGACGAAGCCGCCGATGCGCTGGGCGAGAACCCGTTACCGACGCTATTGATCGTCACCCCCACCGATGCGGCCGACGATGCGCAACTGGCTAGCGCATTGCAGGCCCTGCCGCAGACCGACCAAGTGCAGCACGACGCACTGTGGCGCAAGCGCCTGGATGGCTGGCTGCACTTCGGCGAACGCCTGGTGCAGGTGCTGTCGGCGCTGCTCGGCATCGGCGCGGTGCTGGTGGTCGGCAACACGGTGCGGCTGGATATCCAGTCGCGGCGCGAAGAGATCGGCGTGCTGCAATTGCTCGGTGCCAGCGATGGCTTCATCCGTCGCCCGTTCCTGTATCTGGGCGCGTGGTACGGGCTGGGCGCCGGCGCTGTTGCGCTCGCTTTGATCGCCGCCTCGGGCTTGGCATTGCGCGCGCCATTGGCCACATTGGCCGATAGCTACGGCAGTTCCTTTACCCTGCACGGACTGGATCTGCTGCATTCTGTGATGGTGCTGATCGGCACCCTGGTGCTGGGTTGGCTGGGCGCCTGGCTGGTAACCGGCCATTTCCTTCGTCAGACTCGTCCCACCGAGACCTGAGGCCTGCCATGCATCCACCAGATCTCAAACACCTGATCAGCGACGCGCCACGTGTGATGGTCGTCGATGGTTCGAAGCTGGTACGCAAGCTCATTGCCGACGTGCTCAAGCGCGATCTGCCCAATGTGCAGGTGATCGGCTGCGCCAGCATTGCCGAAGCGCGCGATGCGCTGGAGTCCGGTGCGGTGGATCTGGTCACCACCTCGCTGTCCTTGCCCGATGGCGATGGCCTGACCCTGGCGCGCAGCGTGCGCGAAGCGGCCGGCCAGGCGTATGTGCCGGTGATCGTGGTCTCCGGCGATGCGCAGCAGCATCTGGTCGAGCGTCGTTTTACCGAGTACGTCACCGATTATTTCGACAAGGCGTTGGGCCATGAAGCCCTGGCGACCTTTATCCGCGGCTATGTGCAGCCCGAGCCGGTGGTTGGCGCCACCGTGCTCTACATCGAAGACAGCCGCGTGGTGGCCGAGGCGACCAAGCGCATGCTCGAGCGCCAGAGCCTGAAAGTGGTGCATGTGCTCACCGCCGAAGATGCGTTTGCGCTGCTTACCGCCGAATCGCTGGGCCGCACCGAGCGCCGTATCGACGTGGTGTTGACCGACGTGACCCTGAAAGGCGAGCTCAACGGCCGCGATGTGGTCGAGCGCATCCGCATCGATTTCGCCTACGGCAAGCGCCGCCTGCCGGTGCTGGTGATGACTGGCGACACCAATCCGCGCAATCAGTCCGAACTGCTGCGCGCCGGCGCCAACGATCTGGTGCAAAAACCCATCGAAGAGCGCCTGCTGGTGACCAAGGTGTTGTTCCAGTTGCGGCTGGCACGCCTGGAAGACCAGGCCATCACTCTATGACCGAAGTGGAAGGGCGTATCCAGCTGGAACCGTCGTGGAAGGCACAGGTGGGCGATTGGCTGCTGCGCCCGGAGATGCAGGAGCTGTCGGCCTTCCTGCGCCAGCGCAAGGCGGCTGGCGCGCGGGTGTTCCCGCCCGGCCCGCAGATCTTTGCCGCCTTCGATGCCACCCCGTTCGAGCAGGTCAAGGTGGTGATCCTGGGCCAGGATCCGTACCACGGTGAGGGCCAGGCGCACGGGCTGTGTTTTTCAGTCCTGCCCGGCGTGCCGGTGCCGCCGTCGCTGCTCAATATCTACAAAGAGATTCAGGACGACCTCGGCATCCCGCGTCCCGATCACGGCTATCTGATGCCGTGGGCGCGCCAGGGCGTGTTGCTGCTCAATGCAGTGCTGACGGTGGAGCAGGGCCGCGCCGGCGCGCACCAGAACAAGGGCTGGGAAGGTTTCACCGACCATGTGGTGGAGACGCTCAACCGCGAGCGCGAAGGCCTGGTGTTCCTGCTCTGGGGCAGCTACGCGCAGTCCAAGGGCAAGGTCATCGACCAGGCACGCCACCGCGTGTTCAAGGCGCCGCATCCTTCGCCGTTGTCGGCGCATCGCGGTTTTCTGGGATGTAAGCATTTCTCCAAGACCAATGAGCACCTGCAGCGCCGCGGCATCCCGACGGTCGATTGGTCGTTGCCGCCGCGCAACGCATTGGAAACAACGTCGGCCGCCGGCTGAACAACACGGCTGCAGACGCATTTCGCCACAGGTTTGTCACGGTCTGCGCAGGGGCACGGTGCTACCGTAAGGCTCGAATTCGGGAAGCGGTACGGTAGAACGCCGCCAAGGCCGGAAGCCCGAACGTCCTATAAATGGAACGCTGGGAACTCTTCCTGTACCCGGCAGTCCAATAGTTCGACTGCTAAGATGATGCCCATGAACCAGACTACCTCGACTGCCCTTGTGGCAAACAATCTCCCGATTCCCAGTGCGCTCGGTTCGCTGGACGCCTACATCGGTGCCGTGCACCAGATCCCGGTGCTGTCGGTCGATGAGGAACAGAATCTGGCCCGCCGCTTCCGCGACGAGCTGGACCTGGACGCAGCGCGCGAATTGGTCCATTCCCACCTACGCTTCGTGGTGCACGTGGCCCGCGGCTACAACGGTTACGGCCTGCCGCTGGGCGACCTGATCCAGGAAGGCAATATCGGCCTGATGAAGGCGGTCAAGCGCTTCGACCCGGAAATGGGCGTGCGCCTGGTCAGCTTCGCAGTGCATTGGATCCGTGCCGAAATGCACGAGTTCATTTTGAAGAACTGGCGCATCGTCAAGGTCGCCACGACCAAGGCGCAGCGCAAGCTGTTCTTCAACTTGCGCAAGTCCAAGACCCGTCTGGGCTGGCTCAATGCGTCTGAAGTGACCGCGGTCGCCAAGGACCTGAACGTCTCCGAGCGTGAAGTGATGGAGATGGAGTCGCGCCTGTCCGGCCGCGATATCGGCTTCGACGCGTCGTCGGATGAAGACGACGATCATGGTCCGCCGTCGCCGGTCAGCTACCTGGTGGCCAACGAAGAAGATCCCTCGCAGGCCTATGAGCGGCACGACAGCGAAGACAACCAGCTGCAGTTGCTGCGCGAAGGCATGGCCGGTCTGGATACGCGCTCGCGCGACATCGTCAAGCGCCGTTGGCTGGATTCGGAGTCCAAGGTAACGCTGCAGGAGCTGGCCGACGAATACGGCGTGTCTGCTGAGCGTATCCGCCAGATCGAGGCGAACGCGCTGAAGAAGATGAAGGCGCTGTTCGTCGCCTGATCGGTTCGATCACGCGGTACAAGCTGCACGAACGGCCCGGTTCTCCGGGCCGTTTGCGTTGCAGGTGTGCAGCGCAAATAGTTTCGTAGAAGCTGATGCACCGTCCGGATGATGCGGACGGTATCGCGGCGTTGGTCGACAACGATTATTCCGGCAAGCGCGCCACCGGCAGATGCCAGCCATAACGGATCGCCATGAAGCGCAGGCCAAAACACACGCCGGCACCGGTTGCCAGCGACCAGGCTTGCGGCACGCCGAGTACATGGCCGATGGCCACCAGACCGCCGCCTGCTAGCGCGGCCACTGCATAAAGCTCGGCCTGCAACACCACCGGTGTGCGTGCGACCAGCAGGTCGCGTGCGATGCCGCCGCCGATGCCGCTGAGCATGCCTAACAACGTGGCACTCAGCGGACTGAGGTTGTAGTCCAGCGCCTTGCTGGTGCCGTAGACCGCAAACAGCGCCAGACCCGCCGCGTCGAAAATCTGTACCGGGTTGCGCAGCCGTTCCACTGCGGAGTGCCAATAGAAACCGGCGACGCCGGCCAAGCAGGCGGTGAGCAGATACTGCGGGTGCACCAGCGCTGCCGGTGGGGTGGCACCGATCAGCACATCGCGCACGATGCCGCCTGAGACAGCGGCCGCACACGACAGCACCAGCACCCCGAACAGGTCCAGGCGGTTGCGCACCGCCACGGTCGCGCCGCTCAGGGCGAACACGAAGGTGCCGAGCAGATCCAGCAGGAACAGGACAGTTGCCACGCGTAGACCGCCGAATCAGGCCGCACAGCATCGCGCACGGTCGGTGGCGCTGTCATCCGTCCTTGGTGTTGGGCGGCGGGTCGTCGGTTGCGCCACCGAAGATGATGCGTGCGGCGCGTTGATAGCTCCAGTACGCCATCGCCCAGTTCACCAACACCACGAAGCGGTTGCGGAAGCCGATCAGGAAGTAGACGTGCGCGGCCAGCCAGAACCACCACGCCACGATGCCGGACAGCTTGAGCTTGCCCACGTGCACGATGGCGGCCATGCGGCCGATGGTGGCCAGGTTGCCGAAGTCCTGATACCGGAACGCGGCTGCCGTCTGACCGCGCTGACGCGCACGGATCGCCTTGGCGATGTGCTTGCCCATCTGCTTGGCCGCAGGCGCCACGCCCGGCACCGGGCGACCGTCCTGCTGCACCGACGCCAGATCGCCGCCGACGAAGATCTCCGGGTGGCCGGGCACGCTCAGGTCCGGCGCCACCAGCACGCGGCCGGCGCGATCCAGCGGCACGCCCAGCGTGCGCGCCAGCGGCGAGGCGGCCACGCCGGCGGCCCATACCACGGTGCGCGCGGGCACGAAGGTGTCGCCCAGCTGGTAGCCCAGCGCATCGATATGCGTCACCGGTGTGCCGGTGTGCACTTCCACGCCCAGCCGCTCCAGCTGCTTGCGCGCCTTGTCGGTGAGATCGTCGGGGAACGACGGCAACACGCGCGGACCGGCTTCGACCAGGCGCACGCGCGCCTGGCGCGGGTCGATATGGCGGAATTCGTTCTTGAGCGTGTGGCGGGCGATCTCGGCCAGGGTGCCGGCCAGCTCGACACCGGTGGGGCCGCCGCCGACTACCGCAAAGCTCAGCCAGGCCGCACGCGCGGCTGGGTCGGATTCGGCCTCGGCGCGTTCGAAGGCCAGCAGAAGCTTGCGGCGCAGCACCAGCGCGTCGTAGAGAGTCTTCAAGCCGGGCGCATGTTCGGCCCACTGGTCGTTGCCGAAGTAGGCATGGGTGGCGCCGGTGGCCAGCAGCAGCATGTCGTAGCCGAGCGTCTTGCCATCGGTCAGTACCACTTCGCGACGGGTTGGCGCGATTTCGGCCACATCGCCAAGTAACACTTCGACATTGCGCTGCTCGCGCAGGATGTGGCGCAGCGGTGCGGCAATATCCGGTGCCGACAGCCCGGCGGTGGCGACCTGGTACAGCAACGGTTGGAACAGATGGTGGTTTTGCCGGTCGATCAAGGTGATGCGGATGCCGGGGTCATCGAGCGCGCGGGTCGCCCACAAGCCGGCGAAACCGCCGCCGACCACAACCAGATGCAAGGGGGCGGAGGAGGGAGATGAGGTCATCGTAGGTCCGATGGAAGGCAACGCGGGCACGACAGGATGCCAAATTCCCAATGAACATGACGCGTTGGCGCCGCGTAGCTGCGGCATCATGTCGCATCCACTTTTGACGGCCATTGCATGTCCTCATTGCCACCGCCCTTGCCGCCGCTGTCGCCAGCCGCCATGCCTACTGCAACGTCGGCTGCCCCGCCCGCGCCTGCGGCCAGAAAAAAGCTCAGCAGCGTGGCGATCGGGCTGATCGGCATGCTGGCTTGCGCAACGCTGTTCGGGATCGTGGTCCTGGCAGCGAGCGTGTGGCTGCTCGGCATCGGCTGGTCGCTGTTTACCGATCAGGCGCGTACTGCACTGCAAGCCGACGCCGTGGTGCAGGAACATATCGGCCAGATCCACACGATGCGGGTCGATCTGTACCGCACGAGTCTGGCGCAGGGAAGCGAGGAGTTTGTGTTCAATGTGGAAGGCGATCGCGGCGCCGGCCGCGTGCAGGCCACCTGGGTCAGTGCCGACTCCGAGCAGGAGATTCTGACCGACGGAGAACTCATCATGCGCGATGGCAGGCACTTCGCGCTGCCGGCCGCTGACGATAACGAGCTCGAAACCGAAACCGAAACCGAAACCGAAACCGAAACCGAATCAGAGATAGAAACCGAATCGGAAATAGAAGCCGAATCGGAGATGCAAACCGACGCGGGCACGTCTTTGGAGGAACGCGCATGACCGACAATCCAGACAAACGGATCGCCTTGCTGATCGATGCCGACAATGCACCGGCCGGCAAGATCGATGTGGTGCTGGCGGAAGTGGCGCGCTATGGCGTGGCCAACGTGCGCCGCGCCTACGGCAACTGGAAGAGCCCGCACCTGAAAGGCTGGGAAGCGGCCTTGCACGATTATGCGATTCGGCCGATTCAGCAGTTTGCCTATAGCTCCGGCAAGAACGCCTCGGATATGGCGATGGTGATCGATGCGATGGACCTGCTGTACGCGCGCAATCTGGATGGGTTTGCGATCGTCTCCAGCGATGCGGATTTCACCCCGCTGGTGATGCGCCTGCTCACCGATGGCATGAAGGTCTATGGCTTTGGCGAGAAGAAAACCCCGGCGCCGTTCGTCAATGCCTGCTCCAAATTCACCTACGTGGAAGCACTGGGCGAGCAGGCCGCCGCGGCCCGCGATACCGCTGCAGGGCGCAAGGATGCCACCGCGCTGCGCAGCGATACGCGCCTGGTACAGATGCTGCGCAACGCCATCGTCAGCGCATGCGAGGACGATGGTTGGGCGTTGTTGAGCGCGGTGGGCAAGCAGGTGGCTAACCAGGCTTCGTTCGATCCACGCAATTACGGCTATCGCAAACTCAGCGATCTGGTGCGCGCGATCGGCCTGTTCGAGCTCAAGCTGGACGAGCAGGCCTTGTGGGTACGCGATACGCCCAAGGGCAGCGGCAACCGTGCGAAAACCGCGGCGCCTGCGGTTGCACCGGAACCGCAAGCCAGCCCCAAGCGTGCAGCGCGCGCAACAGCCAAATCTGCCACAGGAAAATAACGATGACGCACGATGCGATCGCACCCGCACAGCCGACGATCACGCTCTGGGGGCGTCGCAATTCCAGCAATGTGCGCAAGGTGCTGTGGTGTGCCGAAGAAGCCGGTGTGGCCTATACGTCGATCGAAGTGGGCGGTGCCTTCGGCGGCAATGACACGCCGGCCTATCGCGCGCTGAATCCGAACGGCATGGTACCGACCTTGCAGGATGGCGCGGTGGTGGTGTGGGAATCCAATGCGATCGTGCGGTATCTCGCCGCGCAATACGCGCCGGCGTTGTATCCGTCATCGCCGGCCGAACGTGCCTTGGGCGACCGCTGGATGGACTGGACCACCTCGACCTTTGCCGGCGTCTTTCGCGACCTGTTCTGGGGCGTGCTGCGCACACCCGAGGCCGAGCGCGACGCCGCACGTATCGCTTCAGCACTGGCGCACTCGGGCGAGCTGCTGGCACGCGCCGATGCGGCGTTGGCGCAGCAGCCGTATCTGTCTGGCGAGCGCTTTGCGATGGGCGATATTCCGCTGGGCAGTTTTATTTATGCATGGTTTGAAATGCCGATCGAACGGCCGGCATTGCCGCATTTGCACGCGTGGTACCAGCGTTTGCGCGCACGGCCTGCCTACCAGCGCGGCGTCATGACCGCGCTGACCTGAGTTTCGAGCCACCGCTCAGGCCAGCGTTGTTCATTGCGGGCATCGCACGCGCCTTCGACCTCGCACGCGTCTGCACGTGAAGTGGGCCTTGGACACGACGTGCCCTGGCAGCTCGCGTTGCCGTAGGAGCGCACCTGGGCGCGATACACGTTATCGGGAATGCCCTCGCGCCCAGGTGCGCTCCTACGAAATCGGGGCACTCCTAGCAACGTGCGTCTGGCTGCAACTCCGTATGCGATACGTCCTGCGCTAATACAGATCGATCGGGTCCACATCCAGCGACCAGCGCACGCGGCGCGCCTGCGGAAGCGCATAGACGGCCGGCAGCTGCGCATCGAGCAGGCGATGCAGCGCCGAGCGTTGCTGTGCGGACAGCAACAACTGGGTGCGCTGGAAGCCGGCGCGGCGCGGCATCGGCGCGGGCATCGGGCCGTAGCACTCCACGTCCGCAAACGCGGGCGATTGCGCGCTGGTGTCGGCCGTGGCCAGGTCGCGTACCGCCATCAGGAACTGGTTGGCCGCCGCGACATCCTTGGCTTCGGCGCGGAACAGCGCCAGATGCGCAAACGGCGGGAAGCCGGCGGCCTCGCGCTGCTGCAGTTCGGCATCGGCGAAAGCGTGATAACCGCCGTGGACCAGGGTCTGTAGCAGCGGATGGTCGGGGTGGTGCGTTTGCAGCCAGACCTCGCCGGGGCGATCGGCGCGCCCGGCGCGCCCGGCCACCTGGATCAGCTGCTGGGAGAGTTTTTCGGCGGCGCGGAAGTCGGCGGAGAACAGGCCTTCATCGATGCCGACCACCACCACCATGGTCAAGCGCGGCAGGTCGTGGCCCTTGGCCAGGATCTGGGTGCCGACCAGGATGCCGGCCTCGGTGCCGAGTCGGGCGAGTTGGGTTTCCAGGGCGTCGCGGCGCTGGGTGGTGCTGCGGTCGATACGCACCACCGGGAACGCCGGAAACGCCTCGGTCAGCCGTTCTTCCAGTCGCTCGGTCCCGATGCCCTGCGGCTGCAAGGCCAGGCTGGCGCAGGCCGGGCAGGCCAGCGGCGCCTGCTGGCGGGCGCCGCAGTGGTGGCACTGCAGGCGGCGGCCGCCGGCGTGCACGGTCATCGGGGTCTGGTGCAGCGGCGTGCTGCAGCGCTGGCAGGCAGCGGTCCAGCCGCAGTCGTGGCATAGCAGCACCGGCGCATAGCCGCGGCGGTTCTTGAACACCAGCACCTGCTCGCCGCGCGCCAAGGTGGCGCCGATGCCGGCCAACACCTCCGGCGACAAGCCGTCCTTGAGCGGACGCTTGCGTACGTCCAGCACGCGCACCCGCGGCGGGCGCGCGTCGCCGGCACGCTGCGACAACCGCAGGTGCTGGTAGCGGCCGGAATAGGCGTTGTGCAGGCTTTCCAGCGACGGGGTCGCGCTGCCCAGGATCACCGGCACGTCCAGCGCCTTGCCGCGCACCAGGGCAAAGTCGCGGGCGTGGTAGCGGATGCCGTCCTGTTGCTTGTAGCTGCCGTCGTGTTCTTCATCGATCACGATCAGCCCGGCGTTGGGCAGCGGGGTGAACACCGCCGAACGGGTGCCGACGATCAGTTTGGCTTCGCCGCGCCAGGCCGCCGCCCAGACGCGGGCGCGTTCGCCATCGGACAGGCCCGAATGCAGCGCATGTACCGGCACGCCCAGGCGCGCGCGGAAGCGGCCGAGCGTCTGCGGGGTCAGGCCGATTTCCGGGACCAGCACCAGCGCCTGCTTGCCGGCGGCCAGGCAGTCGGCGATCGCCTGCAGATAGACCTCGGTCTTGCCGCTGCCGGTGACGCCGTCGAGCAGATAGGTGGCAAAGCCGGTGTGGGCCCGGATCGCGGCGGCGGCGGCGCGTTGTTCGTCGTTGAGTGCGGGGCCAGTGCCGGGCCGTGGTGCGATGGCATTGGCCGGCACCGCCACGCGTTCGGCGTGGCCGCGCTTGGCCAGGCTGCGTGCGGCCTCGCGCCATTGCGGCAGCAGCGGGTCCAGCTGTTCTTCGCCCACCGCACCGGTCTGCAACAGGGCGGCGAGCAGGGCGGGCCGGCTGCCCGCGCGCAGGCTGCTTGCCCCGGTACGCCCGGCCTCGGTGAGCTGCCAGGCCCAGGCATGGGTGTCGGCCAGCGGCTCGCCACGGCGCAGCGGGCCAGGCAGGGCACTAGCCTGGGCCTCGCCGAGGGGAGCATGGGTATAACGGGCCAGCCACTGCAGCGAGCGTGCCAGTTCATCCACCAGCAGCGGCGCCTGGTCGCACCATTCCAGCGCCGCGCGTAGCCCCTCGGCCGACGCCAGCTGGCCGATCTCCACCACCACCCCGATCAACTCGCGCGGCCCGAACGGCACCCGCACACGGCAGCCGACCTGCGCCGGGTCGGTCAGCGGGGCGTCGGCAGGTGGCAGGTAATCGAACAGCTGGGGCAGCGGTACCGGCAAGGCGACGCGCAGAGTGAGGACGGTGGAAGGCATGCGCTCAGTCTACCGACACTGTCCAGCGGCCCCGACTTGCGCAATTTCGATCGTGAAGGCGGTGTGATCACTTGTGGCGTCTTTCTGTGACCCAAGTGATAAATACGACGTAAACCTATGTGAGGCCTGAGGAAACGGGTTTATCCACACTGCCTGTGGATAAGCCTGTGAATTAGTCTCGTGCTCCACGCGGTGACGGCGGATTCACTTGCCTTGGCAACCTCTTGGACATTTTTTCGCCACACATGGAAAGTTTATATATATCAATCGCTTAGGCGTGAAACACGATTGCAACAAAGAAAAAACAACAGTTGACAGACGGTCGCGTATCGGTGTGTCTGCCGCTGTGCACAACGTACGCGGGTAGCGCTCGCGACCGGATCGAGGGTCGTGCGATCTGTCAAGCGGTCGGCGCGGCAGACCTGCGTCGGTATCATGCCGGCCGATGCTGGAGTTCACATGACCGTAGTCCCCGACGCCCCCGTCACCCCCGCCGCGTTGTCAGCCTTCCTGCGGGGTGTGGAACGCCGGGGCCTGGTACTGGCGCAGCTGCAATGCGGCGACGTGGCGGCAGCCGAGCGGGCGTTGGCGGCTGCGCTGCGCGCCTTCAGCAGCCAGGCCGCCGGGCGGCCGATGGCTGGCTGGCCGATGCGCTTCTGGAGCCTGCTGGCAACCGCGCCGCCACTGCGTCGCGAGCCGATGCCTGGCACCTGGCTGCCGCCCTTCACCGCGCTGGGCCGGATGCAGACCCCCGACCGGCTGGCGCTGCTGCTACGGATCGTGGCCGGGCTGGAAGAGGAGGCCGCCAGCGACGTACAGGGCATCGCGGTGGCGGACTATCGGCAGTCGCTGGCGCGTGCCTGTCCGCGCGACTCGGCCGGCAATCCCGATGCACAGGCGTGGCGGGTGCTGGCCGAGGCGGCGCAAACGGAGCTGCGCGATCTCACCCCGTCTCAGCTGACCCGGCTGAGCCAGTTACGCGACGCCTCGCTGGCCGGCGTTGCGCTGCAACCCGCCATCCCGGCAGAGGCGCCGCCCGCGCCACGCCGCGCCACCCCGGCACGGGCCCGCCCCAAGCGGCAGTGGCACTGGCCACAGCTGGATCGGCGCCATGCCGGTATTGCCCTGGGGGGACTCGCGCTGGCGCTGCTGCTGACGGTGCTGGGCTGGTGGTGGACCCACCGACGGCCCAGCTTGCCGTCCGAGCCGGTCTCGCAGGCGCCGGCCGGCGTGCTGCATGTCACCGACGCCGCGCCAGTGCTGGTGGAAGAACTGCCGGCATCCGACCTGCAGAAAGCTCCTGCCGCCCCGGGCATGGATCCGCGCGACCAGACGATGCTGGCCGACCCGGATCTTGAGTTGGCACGTGTGGCCGACTTTTACGCCTGGTACGCCGCCGGCCACCCGGTGCCGGCGGACGAATCCGGCGCGCATGCCACCGCGGCCGAGCAGCCCTCCGCCCCTCTGGAGACGGTCGATGACGACAACTAAGTGGTTCGGCCTGCTGATGCTCGCCAGTGCCGGCATCGCCAGCGCGCAGGCCCTGCCAGCGGCATTGGACGAAAGCGGGCACACCGAACCTGCCAGCGCCCCCGCCCCGGCGGCAGCGCCCAGTGCCGCGCAGCAACGCGCGCGCTGGGCGGCACTGACGCCGGCACAGCAGGCCGACCTGCGTGCGCGCTATGCCGCGTGGAAAGACCTGACCGCCACCGACCGTGTGGTGTTGCGGCAGGCGCGCGAACGGCTGCACAGCCTGCCCGAGGACCAGCAGCGCGCCTTGCGCACCCAGTTCAGCGCGATGGATCGCCTGCATCGCGATGGCTGGCGTCTGGGGTCGCAGGTGGGCGCGTTCTATCCGCAGCTGCAGCCGTTGATCGGCTATGTGCCGGTCGACCAGCGCGAGCGCTTGCTGGCGTTGCTACGCAGCCTGGATGCCGGCCAGCTGGAACAGCTGGCGGTCCTCGCCCAACGCACCCCGCCGCAGGACCGCGATGGGTTACGCGACGCCTTGCTGGCCGAAGCGCCTGCCACCCGCAGCGCCTGGTTGAAGCGGCAGCTGGCGCGCTGATCGCCGATGCGCGGTTCACTGCCGCGCGTCGGCCTGGCAGGTAGCCACCGACCTGAGTCGCGCCAACGACGCTGTAATCCGTCGCGCATGTGGGATTGCATAGCACTGCCAAGCACGTACGACCGCAGTGGCAGGGTGCAGCGTCAAAGACGCGCCAGACTCGCCACCATCAAGAACGCGGCAGCAAACGTGACCACGACGAAATAGATGCTGCCCAGGCCGAGGTATTTCAGCACCGTGACCGACCACGATTGGCCGTACACGTGGCGCTGCATCCCCAGCAGATACAGCGGCATCCACGCTGCCAGCCCGAACTGGAGCAGGCCGATGCTCCAGGCGATCGGCGGAGCCAGCTGCGCCACCGATTCTCTGAGCAGCGACAGCAGCAGCATCGCCAGCAGGTTCAGGCAAAGAAACGCATGGCTGTAGAGCGCCACCACCAGATGTTCCAGATACACCCGCCCGCTGCGCAGGTAGAACACGCGCAACAGCAGTGCAAACAACGGCACCAGCACCAGCAAGGTGGATGGCACCGCGGCGAAGAACGCGTTGTAGAGCAGTTGCGGATTGCTGCGCAGGCGCGGCAGGTTGGCGCGGATGTGGTCCAGCTGCACGTTGAGCCAGCGGTTGGCGAACTGCGGCAACGGCGCAACCGTCAGCGGGTTGCTCACCGGGTCCCAGGGTTTGCCTCCCAGCGAAAAGAACGTGTTGTTGTCGGGGGCATCGACCGCCGGCGCAGCGCTTTCCAGCCGTGCGCCCTGGTGCAGTTGCGCCAGACGCTTGCGCGCCTCGCTCTCGGCGCGGGCGATGCCGGCATCCACGCCGTCTCGCGCGATGCCGGCCGGCACCACCTTGCGGGTCTGGGTGAGCGTGCCGACGATCTGCGTACGCACCGCTTCCACCTGCGCTGGCGTGCGCGCATGCGCAAAATCCTTCGGTACGGCGTTGTGCGTAGTGCCGGGCGCCACGACATCGGAGTCCTCGTCAGAGGCATGCACCGCGATGCGTGCAATGAAAAAGGTCAACAGGCTGACCACCAGGAACAGCCGCATCGGCGCGACATAGCGCACCCGTTGCCCAGTCAGAAACCGCAGCGCCACGCGGCCGGGCACCAGCAGATCGCGCAAGGTGCGGAAGATCCGCCCATCCAGATGCCAGAGCGACTCGAAGACTTCTTCCACCGCGTGCGCGACGCTGCGCACCGGGCTATGCGCGCTTTGCCCGCAGGCGTGGCAAAACGCGCCTTGCAGAGCGGTGGAGCAGTTTTCACAGTCCGATGGATGCAATGCGGTCGGGTGCAGGGACATGAGCCAGGTCCAGTTGGCGGTGGTGGAGAGGCCGCGTGCCCGATGCGATACCCCGAAGGCACGCGCCTGGCACACGGTATAACGTCATCATGCGGCTGCTTGAAAACATCGGCAGCTGTTGTTTGTTGCCGCGCACGCAGCAGCGAGCGCGGCGGGAACCACCAAGCGCGCGTCAGGCCGCAGTCGGAAAGTACGCGTAAGATAGCGGCCCCACGCGACCCGGTGCCAGCGCCTCCCGGCACGGCCGTAGTCCGCGCAGCAATCGGTGTGTCATGTCTGTTTCTCCTGCCTCCGCGTCTGCGACGCCAGGCTTCGCCGCGGAAGTGCGTACCACCGGCCTGCTGGCCTTGCCGCTGGTGCTCGGTCACGTCTCCACCGGCTTGATCGGATTTGTCGACAACGTCATCGCCGGCCACCACGGCACTGCGACGCTGGCGGCGGTGACCATCGGCACCGCACTGCTATGGCTGCCGATGCTGGTGCCGATCGGGACGCTGATTTCCTTGACCGCTTCGGTGTCGCAATTGCGCGGCGCCGGGCGCGAGCGTGAGATCGGCCCGTTGTTTCGCCAGGCGTTGTGGCTGTCGCTGGGGCTGAGCGCATTGATGTTCGCGTTTCTGAGCGTGGTGCCGCCGCTGCTGCCCACCTTCGGGATCGCGCCGGACATCGTGCCGGGTGCCACCGACTTTCTGCATGCGGTGCGCTGGGGCGTGCCGGCGCTGACGTTCTACTTCTGCATGCGCTATCTGAGCGAAGGCATGCACTGGACGCTGCCCACCATGCTGCTGGGGTTTGGCGGCTTGCTGGTGCTGGCGCCGCTGGGCTATGTGCTGACCTACGGCAAGTTCGGGTTTGCCGAGCACGGTGCCGAAGGCCTGGGCATCGCCTCGGCCATCACCATGTGGGTACAGGCCAGCGTGTTCGCGCTGTATCTATGGCGCGCGCGGCGCTTTGCGCATCTGGAGTTGTTCACCCATCTGGAAGGGCCGCGCTGGCGCGCCATCGGCGACCTGTTGCGCACGGGCCTTCCGATCGGCATCACCGTGCTGATGGAAGGCGGCCTGTTCATCGTCACTGCGCTGCTGATCGGCCGGCTGGGCTCGACCGAAGCGGCCGCACACCAGATCGCCATCAATGTGGGACAACTGTGTTTCATGGTACCGATGGGTGTGGCCGAGGCCACCACCGTGCGCGTCGGCCATGCGGTGGGGCGTGGCGATGCGCTGGCCGTGCGGCGTGCCGCCTGGGCCGGCTACGCCATCGTGCTGGGCACGCAGGCGCTGTCGGCCAGCACGCTGCTGCTTGGCCACGACGCCATCGTCGGCGTGTATACCAATGATGCGACGGTGGCCGCGCTGGCGTCGGTGCTGCTGCTGTTTGCCGCCACGTTCCAGTTTCCCGACGGCATCCAGGTGCTCTCGGCCGGCGCGCTGCGCGGGCTCAAGGACACCCGCGTGCCGATGTTTCTGGCGATATTTTCGTACTGGTGCGTGGGCATGCCGATCGGCGCAGGGCTCGGCCTGGGGCTAGGCTGGGGGCCGCGCGGCATGTGGATCGGCCTGATTCTGGGCCTGACCACGGCATCGATCCTGATGGGCCTGCGTTTCCGGCAAACCAGCCGGCGGCTGACTGCCAACGCGACCCCCTGACTTTCAGCGCATGCCGCGCGCCCGGCGCAGCCGGTATGCTGGACACCAATGATTCGTACGTTTCGTACGTAGCGTCTTTTCGACGGAGTTTTCCATGAACCACCCCGTGCGTCGCAGTCCCATCGCCAGTTTCTTCGTCGGCCTGTGGGACGTGATGAATTTCACCCGGCGCCTGATCTTCAATCTGGTGTTCTTCGGTTTTCTGTTCCTGTTGCTGCTGGTGCTCGTGGTGGCGATGGCGCGCGGCGACGGCACCAAGCCGCTGGCCGAGCGCACCACGTTGGTCATCAACCCCGAAGGCACCCTGGTCGAGCAGTTCAGCGCCGACCCGGTGAGCCGCTCGCTGGCCAAGGCCGTGGGCGACAAGAGCGCCGAAGAGGTGCAGTTGCGCGACCTGGTGCGGGTGATCGAAGCGGCCGGCAAGGACCGCAAGATCGAGCGGGTGCTGTTGAATCTGGACAAGCTGCAGCCGTCCGGCTTCGCCTCGCAGCGCGAAGTGGCGACTGCGCTGCAAAAGCTGCGCGCGTCCGGCAAGCAGATCGTGGCCTTCAGCGAGAGCATGAGTCAGGGTCAGTACCTGCTTGCCGCGCAGGCCAACGAGGTCTATCTGGATCCGATGGGCAGCGTGTTGCTGGAAGGCCTTGGACGCTATCGCCAGTACTTCCGCGAAGGCCTGCAGGACAAGCTCGGCGTGGACGTGCACCTGTTCCGCGTGGGCGAATACAAGTCCGCGGCCGAGCCATACATCCTCGACGCGGCCTCCGCCGATGCCAAGGAAGCGGACCTGTTCTGGATGAACGACGTGTGGCAGCGTTACCTGGCCGACGTCGGCACCGCGCGTAAGCTCACCCCAGCGCAGCTGACCGCCGGCATCGATACGTTGCCTGAAGGCGTGGTGGCGGCAGGTGGCGATCTGGCCAAGTTCGCGCTGCAGCAGAAACTGGTCGACGGGCTCAAGACCCGCGAGGACGTCGATGCGCTGCTGACCAAGCGCGGCGTGGCCGACAGCGACGCCGACAGCGGCTTCCGCAATATCGGCTTCAACGATTACCTGAGCCAGTTGCAGGCGCAGCGCTCGCCGATGGACAGCCGCCCGCAGGTGGCCGTTGTTGTGGCGGCCGGCGAGATCAGCGGCGGCGAGCAGCCGGCCGGCCGCATCGGTGGCGAGTCCACCGCCGCGTTGCTGCGCCAGGCGCGCGACGACGAAAAGGTCAAGGCGGTGGTACTGCGCGTGGATTCGCCCGGCGGCGAAGTGTTCGCTTCCGAGCAGATCCGTCGCGAAGTGGTCGCGCTCAAGCAGGCCGGCAAGCCGGTGGTGGTGTCGATGGGCGATCTGGCCGCCTCGGGCGGGTACTGGATCAGCATGAATGCCGATCGCATCTATGCCGACCCGTCGACCATCAGCGGCTCGATCGGCATCTTCGGCATGGTGCCCAATCTGACCCGTGCGCTGGACAAGATCGGCGTGCACACCGACGGCGTGGGCACCACGCGCTTTGCCGGTGCGTTCGACATCACCCGTCCGCTGGACCCGTCCGCCGGCCAGGTCATCCAGGCGGTGATCAACAAGGGCTACGCCGATTTCACCGGCAAGGTCGCGCAGGCGCGTCACCAGTCGGTGGAGGCCATCGACAAGGTCGCCCGCGGCCGCGTGTGGAGCGGTGCACAGGCCAAGGAACATGGTTTGGTGGATGCGTTCGGTGGCATGTCCGAAGCGGTGGCCGATGCAGCTAGTCGCGCCAAGCTGAGCCGCGGCAAGTTCCGCGTGCAGTACGTGGAAAAGCCGGCCACGCCGTTCTCGCAGTTCATGAGCGGATTTGCCGGCAGCCGTATGGGTGCGTGGATGCTGAGCGACTCGGGCATGGCGCGCGCCATGTTGGCGCGCTCGCTGCCGGAAGTGGACACGCAGCTGCGCTTCGTCGAAAGCGCCGTGCACGACAGCAAGGCCGGTGGCACGCCGGTCAAGGCGCTGGCGTACTGCTTCTGCGGGTTCTGAGGCGGCAAACCACGCCACTGGACGTCGCGATGACGCCGGCCTTGTGCCGGCGTCGTTGTTTTTGCATCGCCTGATGCCGGCCGCTCGCCACGCGCGAGCCGCCCGACAGCGGCGTCGCGGTGTTGATCGCGCCTATCGCGCCTCGCGCTTACTGCGTGGCGGCATCGATGGCCTTGCGCTGATCTTCTGCGGCCTGGTCGGTAGCGGCCTGTACCGCGTGCGCCTTGTTCAACGGCTGCTGGATGTGATCGCGCAACGCGGTAGCCTGCGGGTCGGGCTTCTGGTCGGTGGGCGCCGGTTGCGGACGCTGACAGGCAGCCAGCGGCAACGTCAGAACGGCGGCAAGCATCCAGTGAAGTTTCATCGTCGTGACCTCGCGAGCGGTGGCAGTATCCTAACGCCGGTGCCGCAGCTGCGCGTCAACTGCGCTGCAGCGGCCGTCTTCCCGCGTTTCGAAAGAGGATCACCCACGTGACAACGCAGCGTTGGCGGCTGGATGGACAAACCGCCCTCATCACCGGCGCCAGTGCCGGTATTGGATTGGCCATCGCACGCGAACTGCTCGGCTTCGGGGCGGACCTGCTGATGGTGGCGCGCGATGCCGATGCGTTGGCGCAGGCACGCGACGAACTGGCCGAAGAATTTCCCGAGCGCGAGCTGCATGGGCTGGCGGCCGATGTGTCCGACGATGAAGAGCGTCGCGCGATCCTGGACTGGGTGGAAGACCACGCCGATGGCCTGCATCTGCTGATCAACAACGCCGGCAGCAACATCACCCGCGCAGCCATCGATTATACCGAGGACGAGTGGCGCGGCATCTTCGAAACCAACGTGTTCTCTGCATTCGAATTGTCGCGGTATGCGCATCCGCTGCTGACCCGGCATGCCGCCTCGGCCATCGTCAATGTGGGCAGCGTCTCGGGCATCACCCATGTGCGCAGCGGCGCGCCGTACGGCATGACCAAGGCCGCGCTGCAGCAGATGACGCGCAACCTGGCGGTGGAATGGGCCGAGGACGGCATCCGCGTCAACGCAGTCGCGCCGTGGTACATCCGCACGCGCCGCACCTCCGGCCCGTTGTCGGATCCGGACTACTACGAACAGGTGATCGAGCGCACCCCGATGCGCCGCATCGGCGAACCCGAAGAAGTCGCCGCAGCCGTGGGCTTTTTGTGCCTGCCTGCCGCCAGCTACATCACCGGCGAATGCATCGCGGTGGATGGCGGGTTTCTACGGTACGGGTTTTAGCCTCACCGGCACACGATGCGGCCACCGGTGCCGGCCGCAGGCACGTGCTCGCGTGACGCCTGTCAGCTCCTTGCGCGCTGTGGTGATGGCAGACGTTGGCCGGGTGTTGCCGCCAGTCAGGGGAGTCTTTGCTACGTAAGCAAAAGGAACCCCGCGTCGGCAGCAGATGCATCCCTTCCCCCGCATCGCGGGGGAAGGTGCCCGAAGGGCGGATGGGGCATCGGTGACGCGCAGGCATGACGCACTCGCCACCGATCTGCTTCCGCATCCAACCGGTGCCGGCCGCAAGCACGGGCTCGCGTGACGCCTGTCAGCTCCTTGCGCGCTGTGATGATGGCAGACGTTGGCCGAATGTTGCCGCGAGTGAGGGGAGTCTTTCCTACGTAAGCAGAAGGAACCCCGCGTCGGCAGGAGATGCATCCCTTCCCCCGCATCGCGGGAGAAGGTGTCCGAAGGGCGGATGGGGGTATCGGTGATGCGCAGGCATGACGCACTCGCCATCGATCGCCTTCCCGCACGCAGCCCTGCAGAGTCGGTCAGGGCGCAGCGGATGGATTGGCGCAGCGGCTTTCGTCCAGCACCCGGCGCATTTGATCGTAGCGCTGCTTGCGCTCGGCCGATTGCGCCTCGTCGGAGAAACGCCAGGTCGCCTCGGCCTGCTCGGCGCGTTTGCGCCAGGCTTCGCACAGGCTCTGATCCGGTACCGGTGCGCAGCGGTCGGTGACCACTTCGCAGGCGCTGCCGCCGCCGATCGCCGGCCCGCCGGCCAGGTTGGTGGTCTGCATCGGCAGGCAGCGCGTGGCCGGCTCGCGGTCTTCGGTGAAGTAGCGGCCATTGTCGTGTGCGGTGCATTCGAACAACGGCGGCGGAGGCAGCGTGGAGGTGGGCGTCATCGGCGGTGGCGTCGATGCGGCTGCCGGCGCAGTCGGCACGGCAGTAGGTGCGGCGGGCGCTGGCTTCGCAGCTGGCGCAGCACGTACTGACGCGGGTGCAGGCGTGCCGCCCGGTGCAAACGGCACCGCCGCCGGTGCGGTCATCATTTTCTTTTGTTGCTGCATGCCCTTCGGGCACGGCATGTTCTGCACGGTGAGCGCGCCGGCGGGATCGGTACAGCGGTAGATGGCTACATCCTGGGCGTTGGCGCCCGCAGCAATCCATCCCAGCAGTAGCGTCAACAACAGGGTACGGCTCATGCGCCGCCGCAATCGCGTTGCTGGCGCGCTTCGATGCCGCGTTGTTCGCGGCTGAGGTCCTGGCGTTCGCTCTGCAGCGCGCTGTTGTAGCGGCGGATCAACTCCCAGCGGCGGTCTGCCAGCCGCGCGCAGACCTCTTGTTCGGGCAGGGCATGGCATTCGTCGCGGATCTGTACATTGCCGTAAGGCACGATCACCGTGCCGCCGTAGCCGCCGCCGTGGTAACTGTCCTGATAGCCGCCCTGATAGCTAACTCCGCCGAAGCTCGCACTGCCGCGGATGCTGCCCCGCCCGGCGCCACCCTGCACCGCAATCGCCGGGCGCGGGTTGACCGAGATCGGTGGACGCTGGATACCGCCGCCGCTGATCGGCGGGCCAACCGCATTGCCCACATAGGCCGGCCCCCAGGTCGGCACCCAGCGCGGATTGCCTTCCGGGCTGTCGCTGGTATAGCGCTGGCCGTTTTCGGTGGTGCACTCGTACATCGGCTGCGGCGGTTGCACGGTGACGATGCGCACTTCGCGCGGCGGCGCGGCGGGAACGGGCACGGGTGCCTCCACGCGTTGCGGTCGCGGCGGTGGGTCCTGCGGACGCTGCATGTCTAGCACCTGCTGGCGACCGCTGCTACATGGCGCGTCCTGCAGAGCCACAGTCCCGGTGCTGCTGACGCAGCGGTAGACCCGCACGTTCGGGTCTGGCTTGGCGGCCGTGCTCGCTGCCAAGGCGGGCAGCGCGCAGGCCAGCAACAAAAAGGTTGGAAGAGTGCGCATGCGCCGAGTGTGCGCGCTTGGCGGCCGCGCAGCAAAGTGCGCGGACGGGCGCTGCTCAGGCCCGCGTTTGGGGAAGGTGGCGGCGGGCCGGTGGATTCTGCGTCTGGTCGCCGTTCGGCGACTGCGTGAAGTTGTCAGTGAGAGCTGGCGCTAGCGCTGGAGCACGGCGATCTTCGTACGCTGGTTTCAAAGCGCCATCGCGATGACACCACGTCGGTGCAAGAGATCCTCACGGTGCCGGTCGTCTCTGACGCGCCAGACGCCCGCTGCTGCAATGCCAGAGGCCGCCCACACATACCGCAGGCTCAGTCGCGCAGGCTCTGACCGGTGCGTGCATCGCGGATCGGGGTGGGCTGCGCCAGCCCGCCGACATCGCCTGCCAGCACGCCATCGAGGGTCGCCAGCAGCGCCGGGTCCAGGGCCTCGCGGCTGCGTGCCGGTGGCTCCCCGGCCAGGTTGGCACTGGTCGACACCAGTGGCGCGCCCCAGGCCCCGCACAGCGCTGCCACCACCGGGTGCGCGCTGATGCGCACGGCCAGCCCGTCATGCGTGCCGGTGACCCAGCGCGGCGCGCGTTTGGTGATCGGCAGGATCCAGGTATGTGGGCCGGGCCAGCTGGTCAAAACTTCATCCCGGCGGGCCGGTTCCAGCACGTCGAGATCGACCCAGTCGCGCAGCACCTCGATGCCGGATGCCACCACGATCACGCCCTTGTCGACCGGGCGCCGCTTGATCTGCAGCAGGCGCAGCACGGCGGCCTCCTGCGCCGGGTCGCAGCCCAGCCCCCAGACCGCCTCGGTCGGGTAGGCGATCACGCCGCCCTTCTGCAGGGTGGCGACGGCGCTGTCCAGGCTCAGCGTGTGATCCATACGCTGCCTCAGCCTGCTGCCTTGCTCACGGTTTTCTTGACGACGCGCTTGGCCGCTTTCTTGGCCGCAGTCTTCTTGGCCGGCGCCTTCTTCGCAGCGGTTTTGGTGGCCGCTTTCTTCACCGCGCTCTTCTTGGCTGCGGCGTCCTTCGCGGCGGCGTCCTTGGCCTCTTTTGCCGAATCCTTCACCGCATTCTTCTTGAGCGTGGCCTTCTTGGCGCCGAAGCCTTTGCGCACCGGCTTGCCGGTGTCGGCCAGCAACTGCTGCACTTCTTCGAAAGTCAGCGATGCCGGCTCGCGATCCTTGGGAATCTTGCCGTTGAGTTTGCCGTCGCTGATGTACGGGCCGAAGCGGCCGTTGAGCACCTGGATGTCGCTGCCGTCGAATTCCTTGATCACCCGATTGCGCGCGATCTCTTCCTTCTCTTCGATCAGGAACACCGCGCGCTCCAGATCGATGGTGTACGGGTCGTCCTCTTTCTTCAGCGACGCATACACGCTGCCACGGCGCGCAAACGGCCCGAACCGGCCGATGCCGACGCTGACGTCCTGGTCCTTGTCCTGGCCCAGCGCGCGCGGCATCTTGAACAGCTCCAGCGCGTCCTCGATCGAGATCGAATAGATGCTCTGACCCGGACGCAGCGAAGCAAAGGTGGGTTTTTCTTCGTCTTCCACGGTGCCGATCTGCACCATCGGGCCGAAACGGCCGATGCGCGCGCTGACTTCCTTTCCGCTGACCGGGTCGGCGCCGAGCACGCGTACGCTGCCGGCGTCGGTCTTGTCCAGCGAATCCTTCTTGTCCTCGACCAGTTCCTTGAACGGGCCCCAGAACTTCTCCATCAACGGGATCCATTCCGCCTCGCCGCGCGAGACCGCATCCAGGTCGTCTTCGAGCTTGGCGGTGAAGTCGTAGTCCACGTAGCGGGTGAAATGCCCGGACAGGAACTTGGACACCGCACGGCCCACGTCGGTGGGGCGGAAGCTGCGGCCTTCCATTTCCACGTATTTGCGGAACTGCAAGGTCTGGATGATCGAAGCATAGGTGGAGGGACGGCCGATGCCGTATTCCTCCAGCGCCTTGACCAGCGCCGCTTCGGTGAAGCGCGGCGGCGGCTGAGTGAAATGCTGATCGGTGACGATGCGATCCAGCGGGATGTTGTCGCCGGCCTTCATCAGCGGCAGCTTGCGGCCTTCGTCCTCGTCGTCGCTGCTCTTGGTGTCCTTGCCTTCCTCATAGACCGCCAAAAAGCCCGACACCACCACGGTGGTGCCGCTGGCACGGAACACGTGCTCGCTGCCGGCCGACAGATCGACGCTGACGGTATTGAGCGTGGCCGGAATCATCTGCGAGGCCACAGCGCGGCGCCAGATCAATTCGTACAGGCGACGCTCGTCGTCGGACAAAAAGCGCGCCACCTGCGCAGGCGTACGCAACGCGGAAGTCGGGCGTACCGCTTCGTGGGCTTCCTGCGCGTTCTTGGATTTGGTGGTGTAGGCGTTGGGCTGATCCGGCAACGACGCGGTACCGAAGTCGCGCGCGATCACGTCGCGGATCTCCACCAGCGCGTCCTGCGACAGGTTCACCGAGTCGGTACGCATATAGCTGATCAGACCGACCGAGCCCTCGTCGCCGAGCGCCACACCTTCATACAACTTCTGCGCCACCTGCATGGTCTTGCGGGTGGTGAAGCCGAGCTTGCGCGAGGCTTCCTGCTGCAGCGTGGAGGTGGTGAACGGCGGGGCGGGGCGGCGCTTGCGCTCCTTGCTGGCCACGTCGGTGACATGCAGCACGCCTTGCGCGGCCTGCTGGATGCGCAGGCGCGCCGCTTCGGCGGTGTCGCCGTCGGTCACGGTGAATTGCTCGAACTTCTGCCCGTCCAGCTTGATCAGACGCGCGTTGAACGGCTGCGACGGATGCCGGCAATGCGCATCGATGGACCAGTACTCGCGTGCGATGAAGGCTTCGATCTCTTCTTCGCGCTCGACGATCATGCGCAGCGCCGGCGACTGCACGCGGCCGGCCGACAGCCCGCGCTGCACCTTGCGCCACAGCACCGGCGACAGGTTGAAGCCGACCAGATAGTCCAGTGCGCGGCGGGCCTGCTGCGCGTCCACCAGATCGACGGCGATCGCACGCGGCTTGAGCATGGCTTCCTTGATCGCGCGGGGCGTGATCTCGGTGAACACCACGCGCTGCATCGTCTTGTCCTTCAACAGGCCGCGCTCTTTCAGGATCTCGGCGATGTGCCAGCTGATCGCCTCACCCTCGCGGTCCGGGTCGGTCGCCAGATAGATATCGTCGGCGCTCTTGGCGGCACGGGCGATGGCTTCGACGTGCTTCTCGTTTTTTTCGATGAGGTCGTACCGCATCGCAAAGCCGTTATCCGGGTCGACCGCGCCCTCCTTGGGGACGAGGTCGCGCACGTGCCCATACGAGGCCAGGACGGTGAAGTCCTTGCCGAGGTATTTATTGATCGTCTTGGCCTTGGCGGGCGATTCGACGATGAGCAGGTGCTTGGGCATGGTGGTAAATTCTTGGGGCGGAGCCCGGGGGGCAGGTAGCGTGGCCTAATTGGCCGGTCGAGGGAAGCAGATCGGCCGTTTCCCACACGTTAACGCCCGGGAATGCTCCCGGGCGTTCAGTCTGTCTTATTAGAAAGATCACGGCGGACGCCGCCGTGTCAAGCGGCGGGCGCGGCGAACTGTTAGCTCTGGCTCATTCCGATCGTCGCCAGCATGATCACCACGACCACGATCGACAACACCAGCATCACCCCGTAAATGGCCAGCACCACGATCGACACCGTGTCCAGACCGCGCGACTGCAGCTCCGGGCGGTCGGTGAAGGCCCAGCGGTCCACAACCAGCGTGTCGCAGATCTTGTCGTGCGGAGTCTGCTTGCGTTGCGACATCCCGGCCATAAAGGCCGCCACCACGGCCCCGATCCCCAGGGTGAGGACGCTGATCAGCATGTAGGCCAGATAGCGCAACACATTGCGCCAGAACCCGACCCGCGCTCCGTTGCTGTCTGCCCGCACCACCTTGATGCCGCAGGCGAGCTTGCCCAGGCTGGCCTGAAGCCGGCTGGACTGCATCCAGGCGAAATACAGCGTCGGGATGGCCAGGCCGATGCCGTAGGACATCACCACGATGGCGATGCCCAGCGTGCTGCCGTCCTCCATCGACGATGCGGAATCGCCCATGCTGGTGCCGAGCGCCACGACGAACACCAGCGGAATCACGATCAGATAGACCGCGAAGGTGGTGATCAGGCTATCCAGGATGCTGGCCGCCACACGCCGCCATAGGCCCGCGTAGACCACTGGCGCGTCATGGGTGACGACTGCAGCAGCGGGCAATGCCGCTACCGGGGTATCCCAGGCACTTGGCAACGGCGTGGCGGCCGGGGCTGGCGGCGGTGAGGTGGTCGCCGCGGTCGCCGCTGGGGTTGGCGCATGCACGGCGGGATCCACAGCGCCAGGCGTGCCGGGCCACGACTCGTTGCCCTCGGACGCGACCGGCGCAGAGGTGGTCAATTGACCGGCTGGCGCGTGCTCAGCCGTGTGCGGCGGATGGTCTGCGGCGTCCCCAGGCGCGCCCGTCCAGGACACGGCCTCCTGCGACGCACTGGAGTGAGTCGTAGATGACCCGGGTCCGGACAGCGCATCCGCATCCGCCGCGGCAGGCTCTGCCTGTCTCGACCAGGCCTGCGACGGAAGGTCCGACGCCGGGGCTCCCGAAACCGGTGTCGCATCCCGGAGCGCGGTGTCAGCAGGCGTTGCGACGGCCGGCGCAGCCTCGCCCTGTTCGGGCATCGGCGCATCGGCGGCGGTGGGCGGGGATGCTGGCGCCCGCGTGTCCAGGCCCAGTTCGGACGCAACCTCGCTCAGGGTCACCCACTGCGGCAGACCTTCGCGCCAGACCAGACTGGTGTGATCGATGATGCCCTGCGACAGGCGCGCGGCAAGCGTGTCCGTGTCGACCGGCCCCTGGCGTTGCCGCTGTGCGTCGGCGTAATACCACTGCGTCATGATGTCCCCTTGGGTGATGCGTTGTGCGTGCAGCGACCGGTCAGCCGCGGCAATCCTGCGGAAGTTGGTTGTCGTCGATCTCGGAGCTGCATTGCCAGGTGTCGGCATCCGCATCGAAATCCAGCCACAGCGCCTTGCCGTCGATCTTGGGCGAGCCCGGCGCATGCAGCAGGGCCTCGACGCCGCAGGCGCTGGTATCGAAGCGGCCGATCTGCACGCTGGCCAGCACGCCAGTGGCGTAGTGCTCGGGCGTCTGGAAGCCGGCGTCCCCATTCTCCGGGCAGCGGCCTTCGCGCGCGAGAAAGTCGGCGATCTGTGGCTTCAGTGGCGCCAATGCAGCAACTGCCGCGGTGACCTTGGCGCGGGTCTGATAGTCCTTGTAGGCCGGCAATGCGATCGCCGCGAGGATACCGAGTACGGCCACGATGACAAACATGCCAACCACCGCGCCCAGCACCAACAGCATTGGCCATGCTGGCCCCTTGGCAGGCTGGCGCAGGTGCGGTGACGCAGGGTTGACCGGCGGGGCGCCCGCCGCAGCCTCAGGCAATGCCGGCGGGGCCGCGGCGGCGTGCAGATCCGTAGAAACCGGCGGGCCGAGCGCGTCGGCACAGGCGGCCAGCGGCACCCACTGGTCCAGGCCTTCGCGCCAGACCAGCGTATCCAGGGCAATCTGACGATCGCGATACAGGCCCAGCAGGACCGTCTCGGTCACCGGGCCACGCCGCTGGCGGTTGCCTTCGGCGTAATACCAACTGCTCATCCCCGTCCCCTCGCACGCACGTCCGTGGCGGCTTCAGCCCTCAGTGTACGGGTTCAGGCTCGTCCAGGAACATCTGGGTTTCCATCCAGGCATAGGCCGCTTCCGCGCCCGGCTGATTGAACAACACCATCAGCACCACCCATTTGAGGTCATCCAGATCCAGCTCGTCCTGGTCCAACGCCATGGCGCGGTCCAGCACCAACTCGCGCTGGTCGGCATCGAGAATGCGGTGTTGTTCGAGGAACAGCAGAAATCCACGGCAATCGACATCGAGCTTGTCCAGCTCCGGGCCGTGATAGATACGCACGGGACCATCGACATGCGGACGCGCCACACTTGGGCGCTGCTCGGAGAGCGCGTCCAGCCAGTCGAACGCCTTGCTGATTTCTGCGGGACTGAAGCCGGCCTGGATCAGGCCATTCTGAAGCGAGTCACGGTCACGGACCAGGTCCGCGTCTTCGCTGAAATAATGTTCAAACAGGTACAGCAGTACATCGAGAATGCTCTCTTTCATTGCCCCTCGGCCTGCGTCGCGCGACGCTGTGGAGGTGAAGAAACTAGGGATTGCGGGTATAGCGACCGTGCTCGGTGACCACGTCTCCCTCCAGTTCCATGATGAGCAGCATGGAGGACAGCGCGGCGGCCGTCAATCCGGTGCGTTCGACCAGGGAATCCATAGGGGTAGGGTCGTGGCCCAGTGCCTGCCACAAGCGCTGGTAGTCGGGGTCCGGGCGCGTGGAAGTGGTGGTGCGCGTCGTCCTGGGCACCTGAGTGGGGGCGGCCAGGCGCTCGCGCAAGGCGGTGGCCAACTCGCCCGACAGCAGTTGTAGTCCCTCGATGACCTGGGCCGGTTCCTGCGCCAGCGTTGCGCCCTGGCGGATCAGGTGGTGGCAGCCTCGCGCGAGCGGGTTGTGCAGCGAGCCGGGCAGGGCGAACACCTCGCGCCCTGCCTCGGCCGCCAGGCGCGCGGTGATCAGCGCGCCCGAGCGCATCGCCGCTTCGACCACCAAGGTGCCCAGCGCCAGCCCGGCAATGATCCGGTTGCGCGCCGGGAAATGCGCGGCCACCGGCCGGGTGCCGGGCAGGTATTCGCTGACCACCGCGCCGCGTGCGGCAATGCGATCGCGCAATGCCTGGTGATGCGCGGGGTAAGCCACGTCGGCACCGGTGCCGACCACCGCCACTGTGATGCCGTCAGTCTGGGCGAGCGCGGCGTCGTGTGCGATCGCATCCACGCCGGCGGCCATCCCGCTGATGATGCCAAGCCCTGCAGATGCCAGGCGCGATGCGAAGGCGCGGGTGTGGTCGCGTCCGCCGGCGGTGGCGGAGCGGCTGCCGACCACGGCCACGCCGGGATGCCAGAGTGCGTTGGGGTCGCCGTCCACGAACAGCGCCAGTGGCGGGTTGACGATGTGGCGTAGCAGCGCCGGGTAGTCCGGGTCTTGCCAGCCGATCAGGTGGTGGCCGGGCTGTTCGCACCAGCGCAGCGCCGTATCCAGCGCTTGCGGGTCGGGCGACTGCAGCCGTTCCGATTGCACGTCGTCGCAGCCGGCCGCGCGCCAGGCGCCGGGCCCTGCAGTCAGGATGTCGGACGGGCTGGCGTGGGCGCTCATCAGTGCGCGACGCGGTGGGCTGCGGCCGCCAGCCAGCAGCAATATCAGCAATGCGCGCGGATCGGGAGAAGTCAGAGCCATGCGCACAGCCTGGGCCGTAAACGACGACGGCGCCCTCAGGCGCCGTCGCGTTAGACCATCGGACTTTCCGATTACTGCGCGTCAGGATGCTTGACGAAGTAGCCCAGGCCGGTCGGTTTGACGCTTTCCATCACAAGCGCGTAGCTGACCTTGTCGAAGGTGCGGAACACCATCGCATGCGAGGCATATTCATCGGGCAGACCGACGGTAGAGCCGGACGGGCCGCTGAAATCGTCATCGGTGCGTGAGAAGCGCGAATGCTTCACGCGGTCGCTGACGGTGCGGCCCTTGCGCCAGATCGAGAACACCGTGCCGTTGTTGATACCTTCGCGCGCGCCGCCGGAAATGGCGATCACGTCGCGGGTACCGCCAACGATGAAGGCGTCGGAAATGGCCAGTACGCGCAGCTCGGTCTGCAGCGCCTGGTCGGACGGCGGATGCGGGATGAACTGTAGATCGTAGGGCTGCGCTTCCACTGCCACGATGCGATCGCCGGCACGCACTTCGCGGCCGCTGTCCTGCAACAGCAAGGTCGCCGCCTTGGAATTGCCGCCCGCCGCGCTGCGGGTGATGGTGCCGACGTTGACCTGCGCCATCTCATAGCCGAGGAACTCACGGCGCTTGCTCGGCGCGATGAAGTTCTTCCAGATGTTGCCGGAGCCGGCGGTGATGTTGCCCGCCATATCCAGGTCTTCGTTGGGCTTGGGCAGGCTGAACTTCACGGTCGGACGCACCACCGCAAAGCGTTGGCCCGGCTGCGCATCTTCCAGGCCGACCACATAGGCGATCTGCCCGGTGGTAGCGCGCGAGCGACCGCCTTCCAGGCCGACCACATAGGGCAGCTGGTCGAAGTCTTCGACCACGCGCAGGTTTTTCAGGAACGGCTCGACATCAGCCAGCGGAATCGCGTTGATCGGCGCTTCCTGGCGCGGGCCGGGCTGGATCGTGCCTTTCCCCACGCGGTCCAGGTAGGCCAGGCTGATCACGTCACCCGGATAGATCAGGTGCGGATTCTGGATCTGTGGATTGGCTTGCCAGATTTCCGGCCACAGCCACGGTTTTTGCAGAAAACGCCCAGCAATGTCCCAAAGGGTATCCCCCTTGCGGACCACATAGGTGTCTGGATGCTCGCCCACCGCTTGCGCGGCAGCGTAGGTCGCGACGGTCAGCATCGCCGCAGCGACGACCGTACGAAGTCGGTTCAACATGAGTGCCTTCTTGCCTGATTCCCCAACAGGTCCGCGCACTATAGTCCAGAAACCGGGGCGCCACGCAAGCATTGCGCTAGAATGAGACCGTCTTGCCGGCGCCGCGCCGGTGTTCCCAGACGGGTAACCCCATGGCTTTGCTCCCTATTCTCGAATTTCCCGATCCGCGGCTGCGCACCAAGGCTGTGCCGGTCGATGCGGCCGAGGTCACCAGTCCGGCGTTCCAGACGCTGCTGGATGACATGTTCCAGACCATGTACGAGGCGCCCGGCATCGGCCTGGCTGCCAGTCAGGTGGATGTGCACAAGCGCTTCATGGTGATCGACGTCAGCGAGGAAAAAAACGCCCCGCAGGTGTTCATCAACCCGGAAATTGCCACCCGGCAGGGCGAGCAGGTGTATCAGGAAGGCTGCCTGTCGGTGCCGGGTATCTTTGCCGATGTCAGCCGCGCCGATGCGATTACCGTGCGCTACCTCGACCGTCAGGGGCAGGCCCATGAGCTGAGCACCGAGGGCCTGCTGGCAGTGTGCATCCAGCACGAGATGGACCACCTGGACGGCAAGCTGTTCGTGGACTACCTGTCGCCGCTCAAGCGCGAAATGGTGCGCAAGAAGCTGGCCAAAATGCGCAAGCATGTGGCTTGAGGGCTGGGATTGGGTGTTCGGGAGTGGGGATTGGCAAATGCGGTCCCCGTGCCTGTGTTGATGCCGGTGTGCAGTCCGTTTGTTCAACAAGCCTGATTGACGGCGTCATGCATGGGGCGCGAGATCGTGTGTCTCTGCACAGATCTGGTTTGAAGCCATTTCTGTCCAGGGACTGAGAGCACCAGCCAATCGCTGTTGCCAATTCCTAACCCCACCTCTCCAATCCCCACCCATCGGCCCGCCGATTCCGTTCGGCCGCAGCACCCGCCGTTGTCACTCCCCAATTCCGACTCCCACATCCCAGCCCTATGAGAATTGTCTTCGCCGGTACGCCGGACTTCGCTGTCGCCTCGTTACGCGTTGCCGCGCAACGGCATGAAGTGGTGGCGGTCTACACGCAGCCGGATCGGCCGGCCGGTCGCGGCCGCGGGTTGACGCCGTCGCCGGTGAAGCTGGAGGCGATCGCGCGCGGCATTCCGGTGTACCAGCCGCAGACGCTGCGCTCGCCCGAGGCGCTGGCCACGCTGCGCGGACTCAATGCCGATCTCATGGTGGTGGTGGCCTACGGGCTGATCCTGCCCAAGGCGGTGCTGGCTGCGCCGACCCACGGCTGCTGGAATGTGCATGCCTCGCTGCTGCCGCGCTGGCGTGGCGCCGCGCCGATCCAGCGTGCGATCGAGGCCGGCGATACCGAAACCGGCGTGTGCCTGATGCAGATGGAAGCCGGTCTGGATACCGGTCCGGTGCTGTTGTCGCAACGCATCGAGATCGGTGAGCAGGAAACCGGCGGCCAGCTGCACGACCGCCTGGCCGCGCTGGGTGCGCAGGTGCTGTCCGATGGCCTGGGCTTGCTGCGTGCCGGCATTCGTCCGGTAGCGCAAGCGCAGCCGGACGAGGGTGTGACCTACGCGCACAAGCTGGATAAGGCGCAGGCGCGGCTGGACTGGGCGCAGCCGGCGCAGGAACTGGCGCGGCGCGTGCGTGCGTTCAATCCCTGGCCGGTGGCCGAAGCCACGCTGGCCGGCGAGCGGGTGCGTCTGCATGGCGCGGTTGCGCTCGAGTTGGCCCATCAACAGCCGCCGGGCACCCTGTTGGCCGCCAGCAAACAGGGCATCGACATCGCCTGCGGGCAGGGCGCGCTGCGGGTGCGCGTGTTGCAGCGTGAGGGCGGCAAGGCGATCACCGCCGCCGATTACCTCAACGCGCGTCGCGACCTGCCGGCGCTACGCTGATGGCCGCCGACACCGCGGCGGCCGGCGTCGCCTCACGGCTGGCGGCAGCGAAAGTGCTCACGGCCGTGTTCGACCAGGGCCGTTCGCTGAAGGCCGAACTGACCGCTGCGCTGCCTGGCATTGCCGATCCGCGCGATCGCGCGCTGGTGGAGGCGATCTGTTTTGCAGTGCTGCGGCGCCGCCCGGCCTACGACGTCGCCTTGCGGCAATGGCTGGAGCGGCCGCTGCCGCCGCGCGATGCCGAACTCAAGGCATTGTTGATGGCCGGCTTCGCCCAGCTCGACGTATTGCAACTGCCAGCGCACGCGGCGCTGTCTGCCACCGTGGAGGCGTGTCGCGCGCTGGGCCGGCCGCGCCAGGCCGGCATGGTCAACGCGATCCTGCGGCGTGCGCAGCGCGAAGGATTTCCGGCGGTCTCGGACGATGCCGGTTGGCCGTCGTGGTTGCGCAAGCAGCTGCGTGCCGATTGGGGCGAGCGGGCCGAAGCGATCTTCGTCGCAAGCGCGCAGATGGCGCCGATGTGGCTGCGCGTGCATCGCGGGCGCACCGATCCAGCCGCCTATGTGGCGCGGCTGGCAGAGGTGGGCATCTCCGCACAGACCGACACGGTGCTGCCTGATGCGCTGCGGTTGCACAGTGCGGTGCCGGTGAGCCAGTTGCCGGGCTTTGCCGAGGGCGATGTCTCGGTGCAGGACGGCTCTGCGCAGCAAGTGGCCGATGCGCTGACGCTGACACCGGCGGCGCGGGTACTCGATGCCTGCGCTGCGCCCGGTGGCAAGGCGGCGCATCTGCTGGAGCGTTACCCGCAGTTGCAGCTCACCGCGCTGGATGTGGATGCGCGCCGGCTGGAGCGCGTGCAACAGACGTTGCAGCGCACCGTGCCGAACGCGCAGGTTGCGTTGCATGCGGCCGATGCTGCCGACCCGGCCGCCTGGTGGGACGGTCAGCCCTTCGATGCAGTACTGCTGGATGCGCCATGTTCGGCCACCGGCGTGGTGCGTCGTCAGCCGGATGTGCTGCTGCACCGTCGCGCCGACGACATCGATGCGCTGTGCGCCCTGCAGGCGCGTCTGCTGGATGCGAACTGGCGCACGTTGCGTCCGGGCGGCCAGCTGCTCTACACCACCTGCTCGCTGCTGGCGCGCGAGAATCAGGGGCAGGTCGAGGCCTTCCTGCAACGCACGCCGGATGCGCAGGCGCAGCCCTTGGGTGCGCACTTCGGCCATGCGGCGGGCCCGGGACGTCAGCGGTTTCCCGGCGAGCAGCACTGCGACGGTTTCTTCTACGCGCTTTTGCTAAAAGCTTCCTGATCGCGCGCCGATGCCGGCGCTCCCTTTTCGCGTCCCATTGCCGCCCGCCATGTTCAAGACCCGTGCTTCAAAGGATTTCTGGTTGCTGGCCATCACCGCGGTGTTGGTGATCGGTGCCGGGCTGGGCCTGCGTGACCCCTGGCCATCGGACGAGCCGCGTTTTGCGCTGGTCGCCAAGCAGATGGTGCTGAGCGGGGACTGGTTGTTCCCGCATCGCGGCAACGAGCTGTATTCGGACAAGCCGCCGATGCTGATGTGGCTGCAGGCGCTGTTCTACACGCTGCTGGGCAATTGGCGGGTGGCGTTCCTGCTGCCGTCGCTGCTTGCGGCGCTGGGCACGCTGGCCTGTGTGTACGACCTGGGACGGCGGCTGTGGACCCGGCGGGTGGGGGTGTATGCCGCGTGGCTGCTGTTGTTCACCCTGCACTTCACCTTTCAGGCCAAGAAGGCGCAGATCGACCCGCTGGTGGTGTTCTGGATCACCCTGGCCAATTACGGGCTGCTGCGGCACCTGTTGCTGGGCCCGGCCTGGCGCTGGTGGACGCTGGGCTGGTTTGCCGCCGGGCTGGGTGTGATCACCAAGGGCGTGGGCATCATCGCGCTGCTGATGCTGATCCCGGCCGGCATTGCCGCCGCACGCGGTT
Organism: Xanthomonas dyei; assembly: GCF_002939865.1. Lineage (GTDB taxonomy): Bacteria > Pseudomonadota > Gammaproteobacteria > Xanthomonadales > Xanthomonadaceae > Xanthomonas > Xanthomonas dyei. The sequence continues at coordinate 19,972 of NZ_MDEE01000014.1, read as the reverse complement.
GGCCGGGTGTGCGCGTGCATGTGCGCGACCGCCGCTTCTGGCTCGGGCCGCTGTTCTTCTTCGTGGCGATCGCGCTGTGGTTCGTGCCGATGATGGTCACCGCGCTCACCGCCGGCCAGCCCGAATACCGGGTGTATCTCAACGACATCCTGCTGCGCCAGACCGCCAAGCGCTATGCCAGTTCGTGGGATCACGCGCAGCCGATCTGGTACCACCTGCAAAGCATGGCCACGATGTGGATGCCGAGCATCCTGCTGTTGCCGTGGGCGATTCCGGCGTGGCGGCGGCGGTTGCGCCGGCGCGATGCGCGCTATCTGCTGCCGTTGGCGTGGTGGCTGCTGGTGCTGGTGTTTTTCACCATCCCCAGCGGCAAGCGCGATGTCTATATCCTGCCGGCGTTGCCGATGTTCTGTCTGGCGCTGGCGCCGTTGGCCGCGGGCCTGCTGCGCCGGGTCGGGGTGCAGCGGGTGCTGTTCGGTTTTGCGCTGCTGCTGACTGTGGTCTTCGCCGCAGGCGGGGCGGCGATGCTGATCGGGCACCCCGGATTCGAGCAGAAGATCATGGACAGCCGCGGGGTCGGCAGCGAAGCCACCGACCCGCTGGGCTGGCTGCTGCTGGCGGTGGGTACCTGGGGCGTGGCGAGCCTGCTGCTGTTGCGCGTGCGCCGCTCCGCGCTGGCGGTGGTGTCGCTGCTGGGCGCGTGGTGGGTGGCGTTCGGGCTGGTCTGCTATCCGATCTTCAACGAGTCCAGTTCGGCCGGCGCGGTGATGCGCGAGGCCGGGCGCCGTATCGGCCCGGATGCCCAACTTGGCCTGGTGGCATGGAAGGAGCAGAACCTGCTGATGGCCGACCGCCCGGCGCAGACCTTCGGCTTCAAGGTGCCATGGGAAGCACAGCTGCGACGCGGCGTGGCCTGGCAGGCCGAGCAACCGGGCCAGCGTTGGCTGATGGCGCAGGAGACGGCGCTGCTGGGCTGCGTGGACCGCAGCCGCAGCCAGCTGGTCGGTGTGGCCAATCGCCGGCGCTGGTGGCTGGTGCCGGGCGATGCGGTGCGCGGCGACTGCGTGGCCAACTCCACGGAGAAGGCGGTCGAAGCAAAGGAGCAGGGCAACCTGGACGTCGAATGAGCCCTTCACACGTGCATTCCAGGTCCTGCCTGCATCACGCCGCTGGATGGGCTGGCGATCGTCTAGCAGTCATTCATGCGCGACATCGTTAGCTTGGCCGGCGCCGCTGACGCGCGGTGCCTGTCCTGCCCCCTTTCGCCACCGATCTTTCGATGAATTCATTGCGTACCCAGCCCGCGTCGCTCCCGCAGTCCGTCCCCGCCGCATCGCGCGCGGGCGTGGGCATCGCCGAGCTGGGCGTGTTCACGCTGACCGCGCTGGTGGTGAGCATGCCCAGCGGGTTGGCGCCGTTCGGCCTGTGCCTGTTGCTTGGCTCTCTGGTCGGTTGGCGTAGCCTGCGGGCCGGCATCGCGGCGCGCAGCGGCGCGTTGCGCACGGTGGGATGGCTGACGGTGGTGGTGATCGCAATGTCGCTGCTGTCGATCGCCTTGTTCGAGCACGGCCTGCGCGATGTGGGCAATCGTTCGCGCTTTCTGGTGCTGCCCTGGGCGGCGCTGTGGGCCTATGCCTTGCAGCCGCGCCAGGTCTGGCTGTGGCGGGGCGCGCTGGCCGGCGTGGCCGCGGCCATGGCGATCGCGGTGCTGCAGGTGATGAAGGGTGCCGACCGTGCGGAAGGCTTTACCAACGCCATTGTGTTTGCCGACATCGCGATGATGTTGCTGGTAGTGGCAGCGTTTTGTCGTCCGGTTGGCGCGGTGCGCTGGCTGGTGGGCGCAGCGGTCGCAGCGGTGGTGGTGATCGTGCTCAGCGGCAGTCGCGGCGTGTGGCTGGCGTTGCTGGCCACCGTGGGCGTACTGGCCTGGGGCGCGCCTTGGCATAGCACGCGCATGCGGCTGCTGACCTTCGTCGGCGGTGCGGTGCTGGCAGTGGGCGTGGTTGCCAGCGTGCCTGCGTTGACCGACCAGATGCGCCTGGGCGAGTTGCAGAGCGATCTGCAGCGCTACGAAGTGGGCGACAGCGATTCGTCCGCCGGGGCCCGCATCGAGCGCCTGCATGTGGCCTGGGATACCGTGCGTGCGCATCCGCTGACCGGCGTCGGCGTGGGCCGATTCGACGATGCGATGCACGAGTTGCCGGTGTGCGCCGCGGATAACGCGTTGTTTCGCTGCCATCTGGGCCATGCGCACAACGATCTGGCCGAATGGGCCGCCACCCAGGGCGTGCCCGGGCTGTTGCTGCTGATTGCGGTCTATGGCGTGCCGCTATGGGTGTTTGTGCGCTTGCACCGGCGCAGCGGGCAGGTGCAGTTCCGCGGGCCGGCGGCGGCTGGGGTGATGATCGTGATCAGCTATGCGCTGTGCGGGTTGACCCAGTCGATGTTCGCGCACCAGGTGGCGGCGAGCTTCTACTCGGCAATGGTGGGCGTCCTGGTGGGCCTGGCCGCGCGTCAGGCGCAGCCGGCAATACCGAAGGTTGTCGGCAACGCGTAGCGAGCAGTGGTGAGTTGGAGACGCTTCGCGTGTGCGCAACCTGATCGGCTGAGAGCGGCCAACACGCATTCAAACATTGGCAAGCCGTCATGCGTCTGGCCACCCATGCGAAGCGATTCATGCGCACGACGAGTCCGCGGCCACCGAGCGCATCGGTCGCGCTGCCTGGCGATGAGCGCAGCAGCCGTGTTGGCCGCGCTCAGTCGCTGCGTCCATCCGCGGCGCGCGGCGGGTCCTGTACCGGCTGGTTGTGCTGCAACAGCCACAGCATGATGGTCTTCTGGCGCACGTAGTTGGCGCGCACGTAGGCGTAGATCAACCCATGCCAGCCATCGCGAAACCCGCCGCGCAGCAGATAGCCGCGCCAGAAGCGCCAGGCCGGCGCCAACACCAGCTTGCTCCAGGTCGCGCGCTTGCCGCGGGCGTAATCGTGCTCGGCCATCATCTGTGCGTAGCGCTGGGTCTTGGCCAGCTGCTGCATCAGCGACCGGTAGGGGTAGTGGATCAGGTCGCCGCGCAAGGTGACCACGGCACCATCGACGCTGGCCGCTTCGTGGATCTCGCGCTTGCCGCGCCAGCCGCCACGGCGTCGGTCGAACAGGCGCAGCACGCGGTCCGGATATGCATTGCCATGGCGCAAGAAGCGGCCGAAGTACTCGGAGAGCCGCGCAAACCGGTAGCCGGCCGCGTCGGCAAAGCCGGCATCGCGCGCGGCCAGGATCGCTGCACGCAAGCTGTCGCTGATGCGTTCGTCCGCATCCAGGCACAGCACCCAGTCGTGGCTGGCTTGCGCCACGCAATACGCCTTCTGGCTGCGGTAGCCATCGAAGGCGCGTTGCAGCACGCGCGCGCCATGCGCGTTGGCAATGGCAGCAGTGGCGTCGGTGGAACCGGAGTCCACCACCACGATCTCATCGCAGAACGCCAGCGAGGTCAGGCAGTCGCATAGGCGATCGGCCTCGTTGAACGCGATAATGCAGGCGCTAATGCGAGGCCGTTCGTCGGGTGCGGTCGAAGAGGACATGTGATGGCCGATTACCTGCTGTTCGCAACGGAGCGTTACGCGTTGCCTATTCTGGCGCCATTGGCGCAGGCATTACAGGCCCGCGGCGACACCGTTGCTGCCTGGTACGAAGGCGGCGCGCGTGGGCTGGTGCTGCCGGGCGTGCGCGAAGTGGGGTTGCGCGAGGCGCTGGCCCTGCGTCCGCGTGCAGTGTTCAGTGCGGCCAACTGGGTGCCGCCGTTTATCTCCGGCGCCAAGGTGCAGCTCTTCCATGGCTTCAATGTGCAAAAGCGCGAGGACAATCGCGGCCACTTTCGCGTGCGCGGCTTGTTCGATCTGTATTGCACGCAAGGCCCGGCCACCACTGCGCCGTTTCGTGCTCTGGCGGCGCGCGAAGGTCATTTTGCGGTGGTGGAAACCGGCTGGCCCAAGCTCGATCCGGTGTTCCGCGATGACGGCGGGCACAGCGCCGCGCTGCGTGCGTCCGCCAACGGACGGCCGGTGATCCTGTTCGGTTCCACCTTTACCGAGCGGCTGAGCGCGGCACCTGTGCTGTATGAGGAAATCGCCGCCGATATCGCGCGCGGTGCGCACTACTGGCTGCTCACCTTGCATCCCAAATGCGCGCCGGAATTATTCGACCGCTATCGCGCATTGGCCGGTGCCAATGCGCGGTTCGTCGAGCCCGAAGAGGTTGTGGCGGCGCAGCGCGCGGCCGATGTGCTGGTCTCCGATACCTCATCGATCGTCTCCGAGTTTGTGGTGCAGCACAAACCGGTGGTGACCTTCCGCAACCGCGTGCCGCAGCCGCATATGCTGGATTTTCTGCAGCCGCAACAGCTGCCGCAGCAGCTGGCGCGCGCGCTGGCGCCGGATGCCGAACTGCGCAATGCGCTGACCAGCTATGCCGATGCGATCCATCCGTATCGCGATGGCAGATCGTCGGAACGCGTGATCGCCGCCACCGAAGAGTTCATCGCTGGCAAGCTCGGCACGCTGCGACGCAAGCCGCTGGGCGCCCTGTGGCGTGGCCTGCAGATTCGGCGTGAACTCGGCTATTGGGGTCCGGCGCAGCGCTGATCGTCGATCGTGGGCGATCTCCCTGCCGACCAGCCACGCTGGTCCAATCACCAATCACCAATCACCAGCGCAGCTTACGCCGTGCCAGCGCGGCGCCCAGTTGCGTTTGCAGCGCCTGCGCCTGCGCCAATGGCACAAAGCGCAGGCGCAGCGCCGGGCCGGTGGTGCTGGCACCTGCGGTGTCCAGCCACAGCGTGGCAGTGCCGGTCAGGCGATCCAGCGGCGAGCGTTGCAGCTGCAGCGCCTGCAACTTGTCCAGCTCGGCCAGCCGCCACCAGCGCTTCCACCAGCCGCCGCGCACCGCCACATAGCGCGCATCCACCGCATAGCCCATGCGCTGCACCTGACGATGCGCCTTGAAGGCGCTCCACGGCAGCCACAGCAGCAACCACGCGGCCTGACTGCCGAACTGCCACGCCAGCCCGGCCACCAGCGGCAGCAACATCAGCAGCGTCGGCAGACTCAGCCGCCACCAGCAGTGCGTGGCGATTGCCTGCCACTGCGCCGGCGGCCAGGCAATGTCGGGCAGCAGGCGCTGCAGCAAGGCATCGCACCGCTGCGGTTCGGCGATCGGCGCCAGCTCTTTCAATGCGCTGTCGTGGTTGTCGCCGGCGCTGGTCACGGCGGTGTCCACGCGCAGCTGGCGGCGGCCGAACAGGCGATGCAGGCGGCTTTCGTACACCGTCCACGACTGGATCCGCCGTAGCGCCACGCTGCTGCGGATACGTGTCAGCAGGCCGCGCTCCACGGTGAGGCGCCGCTCCGATTCGCTGAGATGAAAGCCGTGGTACTGCGCCACGGCCAGGGCTACCGACAGCGCGCGCATGGCCAGCAGCACCGCCGCGACGGCAATCGTCACCAGGATCGTGGTGACGGCCGCACCCGGATGGACCTGGTTGACGTAGCGGTACGCAAGCTCGCCATTGGTCTCGATGAAGTTGGACGCCACGCGGCGCGGAATCATCTGATAGATCACGCCGAAGCTGGCGGCGACCACCACCATGCCGCGGTTGGAAATCAGGCCCAGCCGGATCACTTCTCCCATCGGCAGGCGCAACAAGGTGGTGCGGTCGTCGGTCTGCACAACCGCCGCATCGGCGTGGTGGGCGCGGCGCCGTATCAGATCTTCCAGCGCCAGCGCCTGATCCAGTCGCAGTACGCGCATTTCCGCTTCGGGCTTGTGTCCGCCGGCCGATTCCAGCCGCACTTCCGCCACGCCGGCCAGCCGATGCAGCAGCGATTGATGCACCACCACGTTGTGAATGCGGGCAAATGGAATGTCGCGCCGGCTGCGCTCCAGCAGGCCACTGCGGATCGCCACGCTGTCTTGCCCGATGCGATAGCGATAGGTGAAGTAACGCAGCACCGAAATCGCCACCAGCACGGCGATCACTACGGCGGTGGCGATGTGGTCGGCAAAATCGCGGCTGCCGTCGCGGCTGCCGAACACGACCAAAGCGACCAACGGAATCAGGAACTGGCGAATCTGCTGCAGCAGCACGAACACCCACGACAGCGGATGCAGGCGCTGCTCGTCGTGGCCGGGGTGTTCGATAGCGCTCACAGGGCGTCGTCGTGGTGATCGAGCTGGCGGGCGAGGCGGTCGCGCAGATGCTCGGCATCGGCCTGATCCAGCCCGGACAGCGCCACCGCATTGAGCCGGCTGCCGGCGGTGTGCACCACCAGCGTGGTCAGGTGTGTGGCGCGTTCGATCGGGCCGCGGCGTAGATCCACGTGCTGCACGCGCGAGATCGGCACGCGGGTGTCGCTCTGCCACAGGTGCCCGCGTTGCAGCGCCAAGCCATGCTGGTCGAGTTTCCACAGCGTGAGCCGGTGCCGTTTGACTGCCAGCCATGCGCACGGCGCCGCCACCGCCAACGTCATCCCCAGCACCGCCGGCCAGTAGTGCCACGCGTGCAGCACGGTGACGGTGACACCTGCCGCGATCAGGCCGGCACAGCCACCGCCAAGTGCGCCATTGACTGCCGCCACGTAGGCGCCACGGCGTGGCAACTGCTGCCAGTGCGCGTGATCCACGGGCGGCGTCTCGGCAGGCGCGGCGCGGACCAGGATGTCGGGGTGCGGCGCTGGAGCGTCGTGCACGAGGCGGGCCTGCAGAAGCGGTGCGCAAGCATAGCCGGGTGCCCGGTCAGGGCGCATCCGCTCTGGCCTTGGCTTGCGAGGAACTGGGTAGGACGGCTGACAGACGCCGTCGCAGTGCTCGGGCAAACACGTTCGGTGGTCGAGATTGCTCTTAGAGCGGCTAAGGAGACGTAGCGAGCAGTCGTCAGGTGGGAGTGGACGGCGCGCTCAAAACCGGTGTGTACGCGTGGTCCATGCCGCACCGAGCATCGGCCGCGCCCGCCCGGTGGCTGCGCAGTCGTTTTGTTAGGCGATCTTATCAGTGCGCGCGTTTGCGCTACACGGCGGGGATCGCAGACCGACACCCACGCCGATGGCGCCCAGCGATGGAGATCGAACACGCAACATTGATCAGGCAGAGGCCAACAGTGGGCACGCATCAGGCGCCGATGGCCGGATGCATCGGCCCCGGCACGCACCGCCTGCGTGCCAGAGGCACCGATCAGGCAGCCCTGCTGCCCGCGCTTATTGCGCAGCCAGAATCAGCGCATCCACATCCAGCGCATGGCCAGCGCGCGCGGCCTTGGTGCGCAGATACTGCTCGTTTTCAGGGGTGATATCGCCGGTGATCGGGATGCGATCTTCGACAGCGATCCCGGCGGCGCGCAGCCGCTCGGCCTTGGCCGGGTTGTTGGTCAGCAGACGGATGCGGCCGATGCCCAGGCCGCGCAACATCGCCACCGCGCTGCCGTAGCGGCGCTCGTCCGGGCCGAAGCCCAGCTGCGCATCGGCGTCAATGGTGTCCAGGCCTGCATGCTGGTAGCCGTAGGCGCGCATTTTGGCGGCGATGCCGGTGCCGCGGCCTTCCTGATCCAGATACAGCAGCACACCGCCGCCGAGATCCTTCAACTTGGCCAGGCCGTGCCGCAGCTGGTCGCCGCAGTCGCACTTGAGCGAGCCGAACAGGTCGCCGGTGAGGCACGACGAGTGCACGCGCACCGGTACCGCGCCCGACAGGTCGGGCTGGCCCACCACGATCGCCACCTGGTCGCGCTGCGCGACGCCGCCGCGGAACACCACGAATTCGCTCATGCCCAGGCCGCGCAACGGCACCGGCGTGCGGGTGACCAGCTCAAAGCCGGCCGCGGCCGATTTGGCGCAGCCACTGCTCAGATCGTCCAGGCTCAGCGACTGGCATCCGGCGAAGGCGGCATGCGCATGCACGTCGTGCAGCTCAACCGCCAGCAGCGCCGGCAGCAGCAATCCCAGTCGCGCGATCTCCACCCCACCGGCATCCAGCGCATCGCCAGCTGACCAGTGCGCCGGCACCGGGGTGTCGCGCAGATAGGCCAGTGCGGCGAGTTGGTCGTAGCTGTAGTCGGCCAGGGCCACGCGTGCGCCCTGCGGCGCAGTCAGCCCCAAGACGTGGGCGCGGGTCGGCGTGACGAATAGATAGTGCCGGCCCTGCGCGGCACGTGCGAACGCGGCATACGACTGCGCCGTGCTGCTGTCCAACGCCAGTACCGCACGCGCCTGCCCGTCGGCGGCAGTCAGCAGCACCGGCCGGCCGGCGCGCAACTCGGACGCGGCGCGCTCGCAGCGGATGGCTGCCGGGTCGCCGAAGGCCTGTGCGCTGGGGGAGGGGACGGGGCTGCTCATGCACGACTCCAGATGGGGATTGCCACGGCCGCTTCAAGGCGGACGCCGCCGCGCCAGTGCCGGCCGCATGCCGCCATTGTCGCGTGGTTCGCAACTGCCGGCTGCCACCATCGGGTGGAACGCTGCATCCAGTGGCTGCGATTGAGTGACAGCACAGGCGCCGATTGGTTGTGCGCCGCGCGCATTGTTCAGCGCCCGGCAATGCTTTCTAATTCGACGACTCCTCAGCTCAGCGGATCCCATGCGCCTTATCGACTGCAGTGAGTCGCGTCACGCCAGCGCGATCCTGGACATCTTCAACGAGGCCATCGCCAACTCGACCGCGCTGTACGACTACCGGCCGCGCCTGCCGGAGAGCATGGTCGGCTGGTTCGCCACCAAGCGCGCGGGCGGATTTCCGGTGATCGGTGTCGAAGATGCCGAGGGTACCCTGATGGGTTTTGCCAGCTACGGCACCTTTCGCGCCTGGCCGGCGTTCAAGTACAGCGTCGAGCATTCGATCTATGTGCACCAGGACCATCGTGGCAAAGGCCTAGGGCGGGTGTTGCTGCAGGCGCTGATCGCTGCCGCTGAAGAGCGTGGCGTGCATGTTCTGGTCGGTGGCATCGATGCCAGCAACCAGGCCAGCATCGCGTTGCACGAACAGTTCGGCTTTACCCATGCCGGCACCGTGCGCGAGGCCGGCTTCAAGTTCGGGCGCTGGCTGGATCTGGCGTTCTATCAACGTCTTCTGGCGACCCCTGCAGACCCGCACGACGATTGAATGCGCTCAACCCAGGCTGCCGCGCTCGATCAGGCGGGCGCGGCGCGGCGATCAATGCGGATGCCGTTCGGTCGCATACGGGTTGGCCTCGCCGCTGCCGGGCGGGCGCAGCGTGTAGCGCTTGTAGGTCCACTGATATTGCGCCGGGTCGCGCCGGGCGATCTGTTCGATGCCGGCATTGAGCGCGCTGGCGGCACGGACCGGGTCGGGGTCGGCCACTGCCGGGTCGGCCGGTTGCACGTGCAGGGCAAACTGCAGGTCCCCGCCAGCGCGCTCGCACCAGCCGTACAGCACCGTGGCGCCGGTGCGCTCGGCCAGCCGGTTGACCAGGGTCATGGTCAAGGCCGGAATGCCGAAGAACGGCGCGAACACGCCATCGCCCATCTTCGGCTGCTGGTCGGGCAGGATGCCAACCGCGCCGCCGTCCTTGAGGACTTTGAACAACTGCCGCACCGCCGGGCCTTCGGCACGCACCTGGCGCACGTTGTCGCCGCCGCGTGCCAGCTGCAGAAACCCATCCACTGCCTCCGACTCGGGCGGCCGGTACACGATGGCGATCGGCCCGCGCTCGGACAGCCACTGGTTGAGCAGCTCCCAGTTGCCGAAGTGCGGCGCCGCCACGATCACACCACGCCCGGACGCCAGCGCCGCGTCGTAGAGCTCTTGCCCATTGCGATGCAGGCGCGCCAGGTTGTCGGCTGGCGGGCGGGTCCAGGTGCGCAGCACTTCCAGCGTCTGGCGCGCGGTCGATTGCAGGATTTGCGCATGCAGCTGCGCGCGCTGGGCGGCGGGTAATTCCGGGTAGGCCAGTTCCAGGTTGCGGCGTGCCACGCGGGCTTCGCGCGCGTTGAGCTTGCGCCAGCTCCAGGCCAGCGCGTCGGCCATGCGTTTGAGCAACGGCCACGGCAGGCGGCCCACGGCGGCGGCGGCGGTATAGAGCAGTCTGGCGCGGACATCGGGTTTCATCCATACAATTCTAAACAGCGCAGCCGGCGAAGGCCCGCGCGTGACAGTGCCGGTCGTGCTGGGCATGCTGCGCGGCACAGTTTGCTGCCCGAGAAGGCCGATGCTTGCACTGATCCAACGCGTTACCCGGGCCTCGGTCAGTGTCGACGGCCGGGTCGTCGGGCACATCGGTTCCGGGTTGCTGGCGCTGATTGGCGTGGAGCCGGGCGATAGCGATGCGCAGATCCGGCGCCTGGCCGAGCGCCTGCTCAGCTACCGGGTGTTCGGCGACGCCGCCGGCAAGATGAATCGCTCACTCACCGATACCGCCGGCGGTCTGCTGCTGGTCAGCCAGTTCACCCTGGCCGCTGACACTAGCTCAGGCAACCGTCCTGGCTTCAGTACCGCCGCGCCGCCTCAGGAGGCTGAACGGGCGTTCAATCAATTAGTGGCGATCTGCCGCGAAAACCACCACGCCGGGGTGGAAACCGGGCAATTCGGTGCCCATATGGTTGTCGACCTGGTCAATGACGGCCCGGTGACCTTCCTTCTCAGACCCTAGCCAGCGCAGTTCTACCAGCGGTCCCGTCTTGATTCCGGCAGACCGGGCTTCACGCTGGTATAATGCTAGGTTCTCTTTCCAATCTCAAAGCCGGTGGCGCGAGCACTCATGGCCAACGAACGTCCTGCCCAGCAATCCGACATCAAGCTACTGATCAGCAAGGGCCTGGAACAGGGCTATCTGACCTACGCCGAAGTCAATGACCATCTGCCCGACGACCTCGTCGACCCGGAGCAGATTGAAGACATCATCAGCATGATCAACGGCATGGGCATCGATGTCCATGAAGTTGCCCCCGATGCCGAAACCCTGCTGCTCAACGATGGCAATACCGGCAACCGCGAGGTTGACGACACTGCCGCCGAAGAAGCCGCCGCAGCGCTGACCGCGCTCGATACCGAAGGTGGCCGTACCACCGACCCGGTGCGCATGTACATGCGCGAAATGGGCACGGTCGAGTTGCTGACCCGCGAAGGCGAAATCGCCATCGCCAAGCGCATCGAAGAAGGCCTGAGCCAGGTCCAGGCAGCACTGGGCGTGTTCCCGCTGTCGACCGAAATGCTGCTCGCCGATTACGAAGCGCACAAGGAAGGCAAGAAGCGTCTGGCCGAGATCGTGGTCGGCTTCAACGACCTGATCGAAGAAGCCGACGCCGCCGCCGCTGCACTGGCCGCCGCCGGCCCGGTTGCCGTGGACGAAGACGCGGTCGATGAAGACGACGACGAAGACGGCGATGACGACGCTGCCGAAGAAGAGGCCGGCCCGACCGGTCCGGACCCGGTGGAAGTCGCCACGCGCATGGAGAACCTGGCCAACGAATACGCCAAGTTCAAGAAGATCTATGCCAAGAACGGCGCCGAGCACAAGCTGGTGGTCAAGGCGCGCGAAGACATGGCCGCCATCTTCACCACGCTCAAGCTGCCGCTGCCGCTGACCGACGCGCTGGTCACCCAGCTGCGTGGCGTGGTCAACGGCATTAAGGACCACGAGCGCAAGGTGCTGCACCTGGCTACCACCGTGGCGCGCATGCCGCGCAAGGACTTCATCCGCTCCTGGGAAGGCAATCAGACCAACCTGGAATGGGTGGAAGACGCACTCAAGCGCAAGCAGAAGTGGTCGTCCGCGCTGCGCGACGTCAAGGATCAGATCGTGTCCGAGCAGCAGGGCTCGATCGAGATGGAAAAGGCCAACTACCTGACCCTGGGCGAGATCAAGGAGATCAGCCGTGCGATGGCTTATGGCGAAGCCAAGGCGCGCAAGGCCAAGAAGGAAATGGTCGAGGCCAATCTGCGCCTGGTCATCTCCATCGCCAAGAAGTACACCAACCGCGGCCTGCAGTTCCTGGACCTGATCCAGGAAGGCAACATCGGCCTGATGAAGGCCGTGGACAAGTTCGAATACCGTCGCGGTTACAAGTTCTCCACGTACGCGACGTGGTGGATCCGTCAGGCCATCACCCGCTCGATCGCCGATCAGGCGCGCACCATCCGTATTCCGGTGCACATGATCGAAACGATCAACAAGTTGAACCGCATTTCCCGTCAGATGCTCCAGCAGTTCGGCCGCGAGGCCACGCCGGAGGAACTGGCCAAGGAAATGGACATGCCGGAAGACAAGATCCGCAAGGTGATGAAAATCGCCAAGGAGCCGATCTCGATGGAAACCCCGATCGGCGACGACGAGGATTCGCACCTGGGCGACTTCATCGAGGACACCAATGTGGAGTCCCCGATCGACAACACCACCAACATCAATCTCTCCGAGACGGTACGGGACGTATTGGCCGGCCTGACCCCGCGCGAAGCCAAGGTGTTGCGGATGCGCTTCGGGATCGACATGAACACCGATCACACGCTGGAAGAAGTCGGCAAGCAATTCGACGTCACCCGCGAGCGGATCCGTCAGATAGAAGCCAAGGCGTTGCGCAAGCTGCGTCACCCCAGCCGCTCGGAACAGTTGCGCTCGTTCCTGGACATCGACTGACCTCACGTCGCCGCTGCAAAGTGGTCACACAACAGCCCCGCAGATGCGGGGCTGTTGCGTTTCAGGCACCCGCCCGGCGATGCTTTGCGGGCAGCAGGAGCGTAGATTTGGAGGCGCCTGGCTTCACGCCTTTGCGACGAAGCCGCACCGCAACGCACTATTAAGTAGATGTTTCCTTCAATCTCACGCGAGATTGCAGCCGGCGTTTTACCTTCGAGCGCGACAGGAACCCGAGACCGTCCAATGAGCAGACAAAGCCGCTTCGAAACCACCACGTACCGCGATCATGAGATCCGCGTGCGCGTCGAACAGGCTTCGCCGACCGCCAGATGGACATTGTGGGTCGATGTCTATGCCGAGGGCGGCAGCAAGCGCCTTCCACGCATCAACGACCAAACAGAGACCTGGGACACCTACCAGGACGCCATCGCGCAGGGATTCAGTGCAGGTCGTCAGCTGATCGATAAGCAGCGCCAGACAGCGGATGCTTGATGGTTGTGGGTGCACGGGTGCGTGTGTGTTGTCCAGGCGCGTGCATCTCGTTGTAGACAGAGGCTCACGTAGCTGTTGATGCCGGACGGGTATTGGGTACTCTGATCGACAGCATGCTGTTAGCCAGGAATTGCCGTTGTGAGACGCGGCGCCTGTGTATGTAGCCGAGCCTTTCAGATGTGCGTGTACATGGGATATGTGGCGGCATCGCTCGCACTGACCTGAGCACGAGCGGGACATCTTGTCTGGCAGAACATCGCGCGCAATACGCGCAGTGGATGCGCGCTGCGCGTGCGGCGAGCTAGTAAGCAGCCAACAGCGACAGCAGCGGCAGAACCGCAGCGAGCGGGCGCAGACACTGACCCGCAGAGAAGAGCCCGTAGAGAAGAGCGGGTACGGACACCGGCCCGCAGAGAAGACGGGTCCGCAGCAGACAAGCCCGCGGACAGACAGGTAAACTTGCCCGACTCCTGCGGGCCCGACGCATTGCATGCGGCACCAGCGAGCGCTGTGCAGCAGGGCCTATAGCTCAACGGTTAGAGCAGAGGACTCATAATCCTTTGGTTCCAGGTTCGAATCCTGGTGGGCCCACCAATTAAATCAATGATTTGCTGACGCGTCGCGTCTCGCGCGAGAGGTAAAGGTAAATTTTCGGCACAGTCCGGAAACTAGAGACCTATGGCGGCACCTGTAAAAAAGCCCGCAGCCTCTTGGAAAGCGGTCATGCGCCCAGAACTTGCGTTGCTCGGTCACATGTACGGTGGCATTGAAGGAATGGGGCCTAAGGCTCGTTCACAGCACGGTGCTGGGCATTCGGTGCCGGCCACCTGACCCTGTGCGAGATGGCCGTTTGACTCCTCACGAAGCGCAGCGCTTGCGTCGCGCGGTGGATGCCGATTCAAGGATGCATGCGCGCAATGCGCGACACTCGGCCCACAAATCCCACGCTTACAGTATCGGCGCTTGCGCCGACCTTGAACAACTTGGCGTGCCGGGGCTTGGCAAACATCTTCGTGCGCTTGACGCGTCCGGGCTTCTTCCGCAGCAGCTGTTTGCGCGTTGCGTAGGGTGAGCCATGGGGCGCCTGTTGCTTATTTAATGCGCTCTGCGAGCGTCGCGGCGCAATGCCGACATCACTTGCCAGCTTGCCTCGTTCGTTCGTAATCGTGACAGCAGTGGGAGGAATCCACTCCTCAAAGACGCTTTAATCTTTGATGTGAGGAATCAAATAAAATATTAAAATGATTGAATATATGAATTCAACTGATTCAAGAAAGTTTAGGTAAATATTTAGCGTGCGAATGTATGTAGATAGGAGCGAACATATTATTCGCCGAGGCTTGGATTTTTATTAATATATATGTACGGCAATAACTGACTTAAAATCAATGAATCCGCATGAGCAAAATGGCAAGATCGATTGTCATTTTTGTTCTAGTCGTCGCGCTTTCGATATCCGTATCCACGAGGGCTTGCATAGTCGGTCACGCTCAGGTTGAGCGTGTACTGCTACTCGAAAGATAGCCCCTTTTGAAACGTGCTGGTCAGACTGCCTGCATCTATAAACACCAGCAGCCGGTCTGCCTCGCGGTCCATCTCTGGCAAGGCCGCGACCAGATGCGTCCGCAGTCTTGCGGGCTTGATCGCCGCACTACCGCCGGTTAAAGCCGCAATTCTAAAAGGTGCGCAGAGCATCTTTTTCTTAATGAGAAAATTGACCTATGAAAATGCAAGCTTTTAACCATGTTTTGAGCCGGTTGGCGCTAATGACACTTACAGCGCTACCCTATACGGCAACTGCAGCAACTCAGCGCGGCGACGTCATCAGCAGTCGTGTACTGACTACCTTTACTAGTGCTCAAATCGCCAAACAATTGGGTACACAAGGCGACGCACCACCACCACGCTGCGACGTCAGCGTCGCGGAAATCGTCTATGCGACCATCGGCGTGCATGACGAACCCACAACCGCTTCTGCCGCTGTGCTGATTCCCTCCGGCATCAACTGCGCGACCTCGTATCCCCTGCTGGGATGGGGACAAGGCGCACAGCTTAAGAGGAACAGTTCGCAGGCAGAAGGATTCCGCGCATCGCGCGGCAACCATGAGGTCATCAGCCAGTTTGCGGCACAAGGCTATGCTGTGGTGGCTACCGACTACTTGGGCATTGGCAAGTCCAGCTATCCCTTTGCACCCCATCTTCAAGCCGCACCTGAAGCCAGCGCTATCGTGGATGCGCTACGCGCCGCGCGCGTCTTGCTTGCACAGCAGCATGCGCCGCTCTCGGGCAAGGTCATGCTCTCCGGTTTTTCCAGTGGTGCCCACGCCGTGATGGCTGCACAACGCGAGATCGAGCAGCACCTGTCCAGCGAATTCAATTTGGTCGCAAGTGGTCCTATCTCCGGGCCCTACTCCCTGTCCAAGACCGTGCTGAAAAACTGGGGCGGCCCCAAGGCCGAGGGACTCAACATACTCACGCTCGTACTCGACACCTTTACCTTGATCGGCATGCAGCACACCTACTCCAATCTCTACACGGCACCCGTGCAGGTGTTTCAGCAGCCACTGGCGAACAAGGTCGAGAGTCTGTTCCCCGGCAAATTCGACGCGATCACGCTTGGCCTCGAACAACTGACCGAAGTCAAGGACGTGTTTCAGCCGGAATTTGCGCGCGACGTCTTCAGCAATACCAAAAATGCATTCATCAAAGACTTGGTGCGCAACGATCTAGTCAATTGGGCCCCGCACACGCCCACACTGCTATGCGGAGTACAGGCAGACAATGTAGTGCCCTTCAGCGTTGCACAGCAGGCCGTTGCAGACTTCAGGCGTAATGGCAGCACCCAGGTGAAGCTCATCGCCGTGACACCCGATGACTCCCTGCTTGTACACGCCGCCAGCAAGACGCCCTGCATGAAGGCCGTGCGCACTCAATTGCTGGACAAGCAGCGTTGAACATATCGTGCATGCATCTCGTTGCACGCGCGCTTCACTGTGTGAGAGTCGATGGAGTCGTGAAAACTAGCGCTCAGGCAGCGCGACTGCATGACACCTCCGTAAATTGGCAGACACACGTCACTGCGGAACAGGCGAAGCCCCCTCCGATTTTGAGTGGCGCCCAAGTTTGGAGTCCAATTCCCTACACCAAGGAAATTGGGAGTAAACAAGCGTTTTACCGAAGAGTAGACCATCGGCTTCCTGCGCGAAGCAGAAGCCGGTGTCGCCATCAAGGATCTGTGCCGTCGCCGTGTTTTCAGCGAGGCAACCTGTTAGCTGTGGTGCAGCGAGTTCGGCGAGATGAGCGTGCCCTATGCCAATCGGCTCAAGGAGCTTGAGTCCGAGAATGCGCGGCTGAAGCAGGGGCTGGCCGAGCAGCTGCTCGAGAACGATCTGCTCAAGGATGCTCTGCGAAAAAAGTTGTGAGCGCATCTGTGCATCATGTGCTGTTGAGCCAGTGGATCGGGCGTGGCGCCAGCGAGCGCCATGTGTTGGCAGCGAGCAGCATGAGTGCCGGTGCGCTGTGCTATTGCCCTCGCGAAGACCGTAATGGCGAACTGCGCGAGCGCATTGTTGCGTTGGCGCATCGTCACCGCCGGTATGGCATGGGAATGATCTATCTCAAACTGCGACAGGAATGCCGCATCGTGAACGACAATCTGGTGGAGCTGCTGTACCGCGAGAAGCAGTTGCAAGTCCGCCGTCGCAAGCACAAGAAGATCCCGATAAGCGAGCGTCAACCGCCGCTGCGGCCATCGCAGGCCAACCAGGTGTATTCGATGGACTGCGTGTTCGACCGCACTGCCGAAGCCCGGGTGATCAAGCGTCTGGTGATCGTTGACAACGCGACACACGAAGCGGTCCCCATCGCGAGGTGGAGCGTGCACTCTCGGGCCATGGCGTGACGCGCGTGCTGGATCGGCTGGCCATCAGTCGCGGCTTGCCGCAGGTAATCCGCATCGAAAACGGCGAGGAGTTCTGCGGCCAGGTCATGGACGCCTGGGCGCATGCCCGTGGTGCGCAGTTGCGACCGATCCAACCAGGCAAACCGAACCAGAACGCCTACGTCGAATCCTTCAACGGCTGGCTCCGGGAAGAATGCCTCAACGAACACTGGTTCCCAATCCTGCTGCATGCGCGCACCGAGATCGAGCGCTGGCGACGAGAATACAACGAGGAACGGCCCAAGAAGGCCATCGGCGGCATGGCACCAGCTGCGTATACCCAACATTTAGCAAACATCGATATCATCAACCCCGGACTCTAAACCCGAACACTAATCAGGGCGGGGGGCCTAGCTTCACCACCAATTCGTATGCGCAACAACGAGGCGAGCAGCGCCGAATCGACCGTGGAGCGGTGTACCTTCGCATCGGTATGGCCGAGCGCTCGCATGAGCATCTCCCAGCGCTTCCCTAGATTTTTCTCTCTTGCCGTTTTCAGATGGACGGCGTTAAAAGCCTTGTAGCCTAGGGTAGGCAACGCGTCCGCCGTCACTGGCTCGGCAGTGTGCAGGTGTACGAACCATGGCGCAGGGAGCTTGCCATTGGACAATGGTGCGTGGTCGATACGTATCTCGAACAGCGTGCCGCGATCTCCATTGTCGTGGTCGGAAGGTAATCGAATTGGTGAAGTTACGCAGGTAACCTCGCTCATCTTTAGCAAGCGCGAAAGATGCAACGAACGGGGCTGCGGGTCGCTCTTCAGTGCATCTGCTTCACGGGTCTGCACACGCTGCTCGATCATATTCACCAGCTGCAACCGCTCGGTGAGTTGGGCAACCCGATCGTCTTCTGGCGACAGTTTCGCCTTTGTTTGCAGCAATCGATCCCTTGCGAACCAGTCCCGGACCGACGCGCGCACGGACGTGAAAGCAATCGCCGCATCTTGTCCGGAGCGATGCATCATACTTTCGACGCTGCTGGTGTCCTTTCCCAGCATTTTCGCAATCAGCACGAAGTCCGCGTCCAGTTCGGTCACCATGGATCGTTCCAGCGGAATGCTCTTCAATAGCGCGTCCGCTTGTTTTTGTACAAGCGTCCGTGTATCGCTAAAGATGGCAGGGGATGCAGGGACGAGGCTAGACTCTTCGGTCGCTCGATTACCGGGCTTGCGATGCTTGCGGGACGGCCTCGGCGACGCCCTCGGCACGGGCAGCTGCTCGATCGTTGCAGATGGCGACGTGACGACCTCGCGTTTTCCAGCGACAACGGAACTGGTCAGGTCAAGAATACACTGCCGATACTCGGTCAGTGCTTGCGCCAAATCGAGCATTGATCGCCAGATATG
Source organism: Xanthomonas dyei (assembly GCF_002939865.1). Classification (GTDB taxonomy): domain Bacteria; phylum Pseudomonadota; class Gammaproteobacteria; order Xanthomonadales; family Xanthomonadaceae; genus Xanthomonas; species Xanthomonas dyei. The sequence goes on along the minus strand of NZ_MDEE01000014.1, from coordinate 1,561 downwards.
ATCGTCGCAATCATTATCAATGAGAGCAGCGACATCCACGCATAGCTTCAGGCCGATGCGCCCAAAGTGCTCTGCATAGTCCTCAAGAACTTCTTTGTGCTGTGCCACCACCTGCGGGGTCAACGCAACGCCGGCTTCCGATGGGCATATCGATTCGATCAAGACTTGGCTCAGCGCCGTAAACGCTGCTAACAGGCTGTCGCCGCGGTAGTTCTTGGCCTCGTCCAATTCGTGCAATCTAACCATGACTTCCGATATGCCATTGGCCTCGACCTGACGCTCCAGCTGCAGCCGATGGATATCGACGAGCAGACTTCGGATTGACTGCATCGTTTCATGACAAAAACCCAGATTGGTCCTAATCAACGGCACCATGGCTGAGACATTTTCGCGTATTTTCTTGTGTGTATCCGGCGCCTTCATGCGTCTCAGCAACTCATCCATTGCTCCCCGGTACTGTTCGATTTCGCTCAAATACCCCCGCCACTCTTCGGTTTTCTGACGCTCAACATCACTGTTGTGCAGCTCCACCTGCACAGTGATGTCGCCGATCGCCGGCTCAATCGGCTGAATGAAGCCAAATTGCTTCATCCACTTGTCTTCCAGCAGTTCGTCACGTGCTGCATAACCGACTGCAGCGGAAGTTCCGAGAAGCGTCAACAATGCACGTTCGTGTTCCACTGCAGCTTTAGACTGCAACCGCCCCTGCACTTTCAAATCGGCGACAGCCTGCAATCCTTCGCGGGCAGACTTCATGGCGGCCAGCGATAGCTTGACCTTCTGTTCCAGATCCACTTTTGACACAGCTCCGCGTTGTCCCTGTGGGTCTTCATTACTGCCGATCACATCTCTAAGGAAGCTCTGAACAACTCTTTCATAGGCTTCCGATCGACGCCTTGAATAGACTAAATCACGCGCAAGTGCTTGATTTTCAGCGACGGCGATTGTCGTGATCAGGCCAGATTGCAAATCTCTCTCGCTGGGTCATGAGTTATTCAGAGGTTCCCTAAAGATCTTGGCCTTGCCAAGCGCTTTTCTCAGCATTTCGCCCGGGTCAATGCGCTGAAGCTGCATGGCAGCCGCGGGTAATAATGCAGGGCGTGATGGCCCCGGCAACACATCAGACGAACCCACAACGGGCTGCCTTACGGGCTTGGGAGGCCTGGAGGCAAGTCCGTGGAGTTGCGGCGACTGCGTGGCAGGGCCGTCGCCACTAGTGTTTGTTGCCGTCGCGGAGTCTGTCGGCACAATGGCAAGGTTCGTCGGCTCAGCCAACTCTGTAGAGCCCTTCCTGATTATTTCGACACGATGCATATTTCTTCCTGTCTTCTGGTGTTCGTAACGCCGTCACTGATTGACTACGCGCTACGCTAGATTGGCTATTTTTAATCAGGTTGCCGGTAATTTAAGTTAATTAATTAACTTTGTAGATCGCCGTGCTTAGCGTGCGCAATTCATGAGTACAAGCATTAGGGAAGGTCTGAATAACGATGCCTGAGAGTGCGGAATGTCCGCATCGTTCCGGAGAATCGCGTTTGGATCTTCGGAGTTTCGCCATTTC
>NZ_MDEE01000013.1 GCF_002939865.1 Xanthomonas dyei | reverse complement strand
AGCGTCGCCGAACGTCAGTTGCATGGATGATTCCTCAACACGAGGCGAGTAGTGTCGCGCATCTGCCGTGCTTTGTTCAGAGGTTCCCTAGCGCCCAGGCACGCGCGCGGCTGTTACCGACCTTTCCGCGTTGCCCCATCGCCTCGATATCCCAGTCCACTGCAGTGTGCACACCTGCGAAGCGGGCATCGACAATGTCGCGGCGCTCGTTGCCGGCCGCATCCAGAAAGCTGGCGTCATCCTGCCGATAGCGTGCGTAATACAGCGACAGTTCGTCGCTGCCCAGGACGTGGCGTTCGACACGCACGGTATCAAGGCGCAGATGTCGATTGGAGAGGTCGTCGAAGCTGCGCACATCGGCGTATTGCACCGGCTGGCTGACAAACGCAATCCAGCGCCATGGGCCGGTCTCATAGTTGACCCATACCGCGTCGAAGGACTGGCGCACGTTCGGGCCATCACGCAGCGAAACGAATCGCTGCAGGTCGAAGGCAAACTCCTGCCGGCCCACGCGCAGTTTTATCTCGCCATCGGCCAGTGGCGCGGTGTATGCGACGAACGCCATGCGCAGATCGGCACGATTAGCATCGGCCGTGCCGATACGGCGTTTGTGTACTGCGCGTACGTCTTCCAGTTGGGTAAAGAGCTGCAAGTGCTCGCCAACCCGCACGTCCAGATGCGCCTGCAGGCGGTGCAACAGATAGCTGTCGCTCTCGCGGCCGATACCCAGCGCAGGCGTGTGATTGCTTTCGACGCGTTCGCGCAGGTTGATGCCGAACGATGCGTAGCCCACGTCGCCAAGCGGTACATATTTCAGGCGATCGAACGGGTGCGTGCGCAGCGCCGGGTCAGCAAGCGGCGACCAGTCTTCCTGCCAACGGTTCGACTTGATGACAGGACGTACCGGTGTGGCGGAGGTGGCATCGACCGAAGACTGCGCCCACGCATCGGCGCACGGGCACAGGACCAATATCAAGAGCAGCGTGAGGCGTAACGACATGTGCGATCAGGAGTGGAGTTCGGCGTGCAGCTCGGCGACATAGCCACCGGGGAACTCCACCATCGCCGACTGCCGACCCGACGCGGCCACCGCAGGCACCAACACTTTTGCGCCGGACGCGGTGGCGCGCGCGAGCGTTGCCGCAAGGTCGTCCACTGCGTATCCGGTGAGCTCGTGGCCGTACGGATAGGGCAGGTGGCCGTCAGTCACCAACACCTGCAGCGCACCGAAGCCGGAGCTGATGATGATGCTGCGGTAAGTGACGCCAGGCCGGCCGATCAGCGTTGCGTCCGCACGGCGGTCATCGTGCAGCACCTTGCCATGCGAGAACTTCAGCCAGCCTTTAACGAATGCGTCGGCGCGGTCTGGCGAGACGTAGACGCGGTTCTCCGGAATCGTCGCCAGTGGTGCGTAATGCGGTGCGGTGTCGTGCCAGTACAGCTGCATGCTGACGCCGCCCGGCCAGGCGATCACCGCATCCATCCCGATAGGATCCTTGAACGGCGCAACCAGCACCTCCGCTCCGGCAGCGCGTGCGGCGCTGATTGCCTGCTGCATGTCGGTCACCAAGTAGCCGGTGCGTTCGCTGCCGAACGGGTGGGGCACCGGCGTACGAAATCCGAACAACGACACGGTGCCTGCCGGCGTCTGCACCAGTTGCGAGCTGGTACTGCTAGGGGTTGGCGTGACCGTGGCAATCACCTGGCGCGTGCTTTGTCCGCCGAAGGTCGCGGCGAAGCTGCGCGCAAACGCATCCACATCGGCAGGTGCTACATAAACGTGCGTAGTGTCGTACTGCGGGCCGACCGACACCGGCGCTGCAGCATCGGCAAGGACCGGGTTGGCCGCGCTCAACATCAGCGCGGCGGACAGGCTCAGGGAAAGTAGCGGACGCATTGAAGTTCCTTTTGGGAAAGAGGGCAGCGACGGCACCTCCGGCCATGGGCAGTCGATGCGTTTGCGGTAGTGGTTGGATGTAGTTGAATCGTTTTTGCGTGCCGGTTGGACTAGGACGCCGCCCGCATCGCGCTATGTTTGTTGCCAAGTTGCTTGATCACGCGTGCGATCTGCTTTGCAACTCCGCGCATCGCCAAACAGAAGAATCGACACGCCGTTTTTCCAGAACTTTGGCCGGCGAATTACTCAGCCATGCGCAGGCGGCATGCACCACCAGATCGCATGGACGAGCGCGCTCACGCATCGCCCTCGTCGGTGCGCGCGGGGGGCGGTGATGGCACCTGCGGCGCAGCCGGCGGCACACGTTTGCCTTCTGGCAGATGCCCGAACATATGCGGCTTGACCTGATGGCCGATCCACGAGACCTCGGCCTGGCTGCGCGTTGTCAGCTGGCGCACAAGTGGCGGCAGTTGCTCACCGACCAGGATGCCAAGCAAACCGACCAACGCAATGACCGGCGGCGCTGGCGAGCGCACATTGAGCAGGCTGTAGATCACACCCACCAGCAGGCCAGCGCCAAGCGAGAACAAATAGGGCTTCATCGTGCGACCCCTTGGTTTGAAGCACTGGCTGCGCAGGTCGGCAAGGCAGGGCGTCTACGCGCCAATGCACGCCAATGTGCCTGGTTGCAGGGCGAGGGGAGTGCACTGCCAGCGAGCGCGTGGCGCTGGCCCGACACATCAGACATCGTCATGGACGCGATCTCTCTGGAGGGGGAATCGCTGGGTCATGGCGTCGAGTGACGCCAGCGATGTGGTTCATGCTGGACGCCTCGGGCCGAATCCAGAACACCGCGTCGGGGCAGGGTCCGATGACTCGTTCGGGGGATGCGCGCGCACCGCACGGCGCGCCTCCGCCATGCGTCCTGTACAGCAGGCTGGATCAGGCGACATCAACCAGCACGGCAGATCAACATCGATGCATGGCAGGAAATGACGCAACAGCGGCATTGTTGTTGCCGGGTGGTGGGGCAAAGAATGCACGCACACCACCCACCTACGGCAGCACCATGGCACCTGGCATCTTCCCCGGATTGGTTCGGCACGCCACGTTGGCTGCATGCGTCTTGCTGGCCGGGTGCGGAGCGCCGCCATCGAAGGCGACGCCAGTTGCAGCAGCGACATCGAGTGCCACATTAACCGAGGACGCGTTGATCCCCGCCTATCGCGCTCGCTTCAATCGCGCGCGTGCGGTGATTGCGGTGGTGGGTGAGAACACAGGCGTGGAGATCAGCGACTTCCTGGTGCCTTTCGCGATCCGCTGCTGGCGTTCCTGCGCTAACGCGGACTGCTCGCAGCATTGGGCCGCTGCAGATCGATGAGTCGTGATCCAAGCGGCCAATCACAACTCACTCGGCGATTTGGCGCAAGCCAGTCATGTTGTCACCGGTCGGCTGCAGTGCGTTGAGACAGTCGTCCAGCGACAGTAGGGTGTGCGTGCGCAAGGCAACGATCGCCGCCTCATGCTCACTGGACAAAACGATGGAGCGCGGCTGCCTCGGACCGGTGGGCAACTCCGCAACCGCGGTCCGCTTCTTCCACTTCGCCACGGTCTTTTGATTGATTCCGTAGCGCTTGGAGAGCGCTCTCAGGCTTTCTTGACGATGTTGTATTGCTCCGACGGATTGCCTCTGCCGTGGTGGCGCTCCCGGGCAGAACCTGGCCCATCGTGCTTGCTTCCAGTCGTGGGGAAAGAGTGCACCCTCAATGTCTGGGATCAAACACCTAGTCACTCGCCGGTGGATCAAACCGCAATCCACCGCGGCTTTGCAGCGCGATGTTTTCGACCTCGACATGGCTCTTTTCCACCAGCATGTCGCCGGTCAGGCGCAGGTAGTCCTTGAAGTGCGGTGTCTGGCGATGCGAGGCATAGGCTGCGGCGTCGGCGTAGATCTCGAAGAAGATCCATTGATCCGGCCGCCCCTTGCGGGTGGCCGCATACATGGCAAGCACGCCAGGCTCGACCTGCATGGACTTGCGCATCTCCTTGGTGACGATGCGATGGAATTGGGCGAGGTCTTCGCGCTTCACCGTCACCTCGACGATGCGCGCTTCCGGCGTTCTGCCGCGCTGCAGGATCGACAGCGCAGCCGGCTGCTCCGCGAGGAACATTGGATCGATCTCGACCAGGCGCTTGTCTGTGACCAGCGACCGCGTCGATTCGAGGAAGCGCCGGTAATGGGCCGTCTCGACGTGGCGCCGATAGGCTGCCTGGTCGGCATATAGTTCGAGCACGTAGGCCAGGCCGGGTGTGCTCAGGCTGGCGACCGCATGCATCGCCAGCATACCGGGCTCGTCGCGGAGCGAGGCCTGCATGTTGTCCCGGCCCGCAACATCGAATACTTGCGCCCGCGCAGGATCGGTCTGCAATTCGAAGAGACGCACCACCGGCTGCGCGGCGGCGATCGGGGCGAGCAACATCGTTGCCGTGGTCAATAGCATTCTCCAGCAGTTCACGTCAGTCCACCTTGGTTCGACGGGCGCTTACAAATTGAAATATTCATGGTGCGCCCCGTCGACGGTGGTACTGCTCGTCGTTCGGGCCGTCCTGTCTTCCGGTGCCGACAATACGGGCGTTGCCGGGGCGGTGCGCGTCTGACCAGTGCGTGATGCCGGACGCGCACCGGACCATGTTGCCTGCCGCCGTCCGCATCATTTCGATGTGCGGCCCGCGCTTGCGTTCATCACCAGGCGTAGGCCGCTGACGCGGGTTTGCCTGGCGCAGCGTGTGCCTACTAGGCGGTGGCGTCGTGCTCGACATGACCGACTCACAGCCTCAGCAATCGCGCCGCGTTGCCGTGGGCGATGAGCGCCTTTTCCGCATCGCTGACGGGCAGGTTCTCGATGAAGGCACGCGCGCCATCCAGGCTCTGGTAGGGGTAGTCGATGGAATACAGGATGCGTTGCGCGCCCATCAGCGCGTACACGAACTGGAAGTGCGGCAGGGTGAGCATGCCGCTGGGGGAAACGTACATGTGTTCGCGATAGGTCTGCACGATAGAACGTTCCAGACCCGCGGCTTGCTGCGGAATGGAATCCTCCAGCCGCTGCAGGAAGAACGGCACCATCTCGCCCCAGTGCCCACTGATGACCTGCAGGTTGCGATGGCGGTCGAACACGCCGGCCAGCAGCATGCGCACGACCTGGATGCCTGCTTCGTTGTGCCAGCCCCAGGCGAACATGGACAGGCGTGCGCTCAGCTCGGGATCCAAGCCGCCGTAGTAGGGCGCCTGCACCGCGGGCAGCGGCAGGCCGGGGTGGATGTACAGCGGCACCTTCAGCGCGTCCAACGCGGCGAGGATCGGCGCGTAGCGGGTGTCGTCCAGAAATGTATGGCCAGGGCGGCCGTTGATCAGCGCGCCCTTGAGGCCAAGTTCCTTCACTGCACGCTCCAGCTCGCGTGCCGCGGCGTCTGGCGCCTGCCAGGGCAGGGTGGCGAAACCGGCATAGCGGGTGGGGTGGGACTGCACCGCCTCCGCCAGCCTGTCGTTGGCTGCACAATTGAGCGCGATGGCGTCGGCCGCCGGCAACAGTTGCGGAAATCCGCCGTAGGACAGTACCTGCATGTCGATGCCGGCTGCGTCCATGTCGGCCAGGCGCGACGCGCCCATCTCCAGCGCCTTGCGCGCGGACTCGGCAGGCGCGATGACATGCGGGCGACTGGGATCGGTCACCTGCCGGCCATCGACCACGCGGCGGCCCCAGTCGGCCAGGTAAGGCGCCTCGGCGCGTACGCGCGCCTGCGCGGCCTGTCCGATCGCTGGATCGAGCACGTGTTCTTCGACGCAGATCAGTTTCATGATGCTCCGGTTGAAAGAGGGGTCGGACGCAGACAGCCATGGTCGTCAGTGGCAACGCGCGCAGTTCGCGCAGTGCGTGAATGCCTGCGGCCGTACGCGCATGCGATCACGCCAGCAGCGCGTCCCGCAGTGCCACGCCCAGGCTCGCCGCAGACTGCGGGGGTTCTGGCCAGTGATGAGCCGGCCGTCGACGATCACGTTGTCGGCCCAGTTGGACGCGTTCTGATGATGCGCACCGCGTGCGTTGAGCATGGACGCCAGCAGAAAGGGCACGACGTGCGTCGATTCCACTTCCTCTTCCTCGTCGTCTGTGAAGGCGGCGATCTGCTTGCCGGCGATCAGCAGGCTGCCGTCGGCACGGGTCGCGTTCACCAGCGCCGCCGGGCCGTGGCACACCGCCGAGACGATTCCGCCCGCCGCATCGATCTCGCGGATCGCGTTCTGCGCAGCGGCGCTGTCGGGGAAGTCCCACATCGTGCCGTGGCCACCGGCGAAGAAGATCGCCGAGTAGCGCGCGGGATTCACCGCGTCCAGGCGCACCGTGTTGGCGATCGCATCGCGGAATTGCGCATCGGCCCAATAGTGCGCGATGACTGGATCGTGCAGGTCTTCCATCCCGTCCAGCGGCGCGTCGCCGCCCTGGATCGAGGCGAATTCCACCTTGATGCCGGCCGTGTGCAGTTTTTCCAGCGGATGGGTGACTTCGGCAAGGTTGTAGCCGGTGGGAATGCCTGTGTCGCCCTTCACCGCGCAGCTGGTGACGACGAAGAGGACCGGCAGGAGGTCTGAGGCGTGCTTGGGCATGGTCTTGGGATTCCTGTGTTCGAGCGAACTCTGGTCGATGGTCAAGCGACTCCATCGAGGGCGAGGTGCTTGTCGAAAAATGCGCGAGCGTCGCAACCGTCGAATCGATGTCGTGCGGCAGCTCGGACAGTGCGATGTGGGTGGTGCCTGCGATCACCAACAGCGGCCTGGCTCCTTGGTGAGCGCATCGGCTTGGTCGCTGTAGCCCCTCCTTGATAACGCTCTGCTGCCGGCGACCAGCAGTGGCGGCGGCGGCGGCTCCGGCAAGGTGTTGAAGGTCGAGACCGCCGGCAGGGCGAATGCCGACCAGCACCGGAAAATTGCTGTCCTCGCTGGAATTGCCCTGTAGGTTTAGGGGACGGCTGGGCCATCGGTGTTCATCAGGACTCAGGCGTTGCCGGATGCGAAGAGCATTTCCCAGTTCGTGAACGGGCCGAGCGGGATTACCTCCCAGCCGATCAGTCCGGCCTTGGCCAGCGGAAACGCGCTCAGTGCTTTTTGCGCCGTTTCGACCGAGTCGGCTTCGGCAATGATCGCAACGCCAGGGCGATCCTTGCGGAAATAAATATCGCGGACGAAGCCGCTTTTGTAGTCCTGCCAGCAATGGCGGGCTTCGTCCAGCATGTGCGGCTGGTACTTCTCCAGGCTGGCGCCGGGCTGAGGCGTGTCGAGGCAGAGGAATTTCATGGCAGGTCCTTGTGGGAAATCGATGGAGGTGCGTCAGGCGGATTCAGCGCGGGCGGATGCAGGTCCGACGGAACCAAACCGGCATACGGTCTCGGCCACGCGCTGTCCAAGGTAGGCGGCCGTTTCTAGATCGCTTGCGATGGGGGTGTCGTCCGGGCCTTGGTCGCCGTTGGATTGCGCCATGGCGCCCAGCCAGCTTCCGAGTCTGTTGAGGTCCTGCACGCTGCCTCGGCTGCTGTCATTGCCGGGCTTCAGGTCCAACCCCACCCACACCATGCCGTGCTGCGCGGCGAACAGCGCCATCTGGATCAGCGAATGCAGCTTGTCGCCGTTTTGCGCACCGGAATTGGTGAAGCCGGCGGCGATCTTGTCGCGCCACTTCATCGCGTTCCAGGCGACCGCGGTGGAGTCCTCGCAGAACTGTTTGAAGCGAGCGCTGGGCGCGCCGTTGTAGGTAGGCGCACCGAAAACGATGGCATCGCTGGCGGCGAGGGCCGGCCAGGGAATCGGGCCGTCGGAGATGGCGATCAAGCGCGCTTCGGTTCCCGAGACGCGACGAATGCCTTCGGCGACGGCCTCGGCCTGCCTGCGTGTATGGCCGTAGCCGCTGTCGTAGACGACGCAGATGCTCGGCGGGGGAGTGCTTATCGATGACATGCCGGCATCATGCGCGGTGCATCTCTAAACCAGAAGTCGTCAATTGGTTGATCGTCTATCAATCTTAAGTTGATAATCGGCTTTCCGGCATGCCGCCGCCATCCGAGCACAGCATGGATTCGCCACACCGCGTCCGCGCCATTCTTTCCTTCGTGCACGCCGCCGACGGCGGCAGCTTCGCGGCGGCCGGGCGCACGCTTGGCGTGACCTCCGCTGCGGTCAGCAAGAACGTCGCCACTCTTGAAAAGGTGCTGGGCGTGCGCCTGATGAACCGCACGACGCGCACGCTCAAGCTCACCGACGAGGGCGTCGCGTTCCTGCGGCGGGCACGGCTGGCGCTGGAAGCGTTGGACGCGGTCGTCGATGCCGTTGCCATACAGCGCGAGCAGCTCAGTGGGCGTGTCCACATCACCACCAGCGTCTCGTTCGGGCAGGAACATCTCATGCCCGTGCTGCCGGGCCTGCTGTCGCGGCATCCCGGCTTGTCGGTGGAGGTGGACTTCGACGACCGCGTCGTCGATTTCGTGCGCGGCGGTTACGACCTGGCGCTACGCGGGGGAAACATCCGCGATTCCGCGCTGGTATCGCGCCCGGTCTGTCGCCTGAACACCGTCCTCGTCGCTTCGCCCGATTACCTGGCGCGCCACGGCGTACCGCGCAATCCCAGCGAGTTGCGCCAGCACAGGCTGATCGCGCGGCGCTTCCTGGGCGGTGCGGTGGCGACATGGAGTTTCCGCGCGACAGACGGCGGTATCGTCACCCTCGATCCGTCCGACACCGCGCTGCTGACGTTGTCGGCACCGGCAAGCCTGGTCGCGGCCGCATGCGACGGCATCGGCATTGCACAGGTTGGGGTGCATCTGGCATGGGAGGAACTGGTCTCGGGCAGATTGAAGATCGTGCTGCACCGCCAGTACCACCCCGGCAGCTACGAGATGGTCATCCAGTATCCCCACCGCGCCCTGATCGCTCCGCGTGTGCGGGTCACGGTGGACTACCTGCTGGAGGCGTTTTCCGCAGATAAGACCTTGCACGTGCCATTGAAGATGCTGGATGCCTATGCGATTTGAGCGACTTGACGCATGGTGCTGTCGCATCCTCGGGGGCCGAGCGTAGTGCTTGGGTGCAGTGGCGCCGAACTCGGAAAGTGCGTGCAAGTCTTCAATGGACTCGTCGGCCGCCGGGTCCGCGTCTGAAGCCAACAACGCCGCCAACACCCCTCAACGCATTGCGGGCTGCCGGTAGCGCATACGTCGCCACTGGCAGCCCATGCGGATTACATTCCGCGCGCGCGATTCTGTTCCTGTTCGCGCTGCTGGTACTGCTGATCCTGCGTCTGCGGATTGGCCTGTTGTGCTTGGCGGGTGCTGGCCTCCACGGTCTGCGAGATGGCCTGGCTGTGTTCGACGAGCGCGCGGCGTGCGGCCGGGTCGGCCATCTCACCCTGCACCGCGAACACGCCTGAGCCGTCCAGACGCGCAACTGCCGAGTCGATTCGGTCCATGCCGGCGGCCTTGCTCGCCACCACAAGCTGGCCCGCCGCGCGCTCGATTTGCTCGCCGTCGGTGAACACCGGACGCATGCCGACCTGCGCACGCTGCTTTTCCATCTCCTGCAGCTTGCCGACTGCCTGCTCGAAACGTGCGTTGTCTGGGTTCGATGCGTCGCGCATGCTCGGCTCGGCTCTGGGCAGCAGCTTCTCCGCCGCCGCTGCATCCAGGGCGGTAAGCGTCTTGTCGCCTGCTTTGCCGTCGTCCTTCAGTCCATTAGCGCGCTGGAATGCCTGCACCGCCGCCAAGGTGTCATCGCCGAAGTAGCCGGTGATGGCGAGCGGCTTGCCATCTTTGCCCTGGTAGCCCAGGCCGGCCAGTTTTTCCTGCATCGCCTTGACCTCGTCGCTGCGCTCGGTCTTGGTGAGCATGCCGTCGGCCATGGCGTTTTGCGCGGGCGCTGTCCGGGTGGGCGCATTCTGGTCCAGGGTCAGACGATCGTTGAGCATATCGCCCAGGTACTTGCGGTATTGGTCCGGTTCCAGCTCGATATGGGCATGCACCGCGCCCGGCGAACCAGCGTCGGACTGCTTGATCAGCGGTTTGCCGTACTCGACGTAGTCGCCGGTCTTGTACGGCGAGCTGCCGCGCTCACCGTGCAGCACCTGGCCGAGCAGTTCGCGGTTCGGGTGACCCGCCGGTTGGCTCCAGATGCTGATGGAGTTCCACTTGTTCTCATTGACCTCCACACAGCCGGCGACCGGATTGGGGATCATCACGTCACGACGCCATTCCTGATCAGTCAGGATCAGGTCCTTGTGAACCAGTGGAATGCCATTGCGGTCGCCCCTGGTACGGACGGTTTCCAACTCCCCTTCGACCATTCCCGACGAGCGGTCGGCCAGTGCAGCATTGCCCGTGCGTACGGCCTCGCGGTTGGCCTTGGGGTGGTGGATCTGCATGTCGCGGAACGCGTCTTCGCCCGAAGTGCCATGTGGGATGGTCCGATTGGCGTTGTTGTCGGCGCTCCCCATCGGCTCGACCACTCGGATGCGCTCGCCGGTCGAAAGGTCACGGACCGGTGCGGCCTGTTCCTGCACGGGTGCGGACGGTGCCGCAGGCGCGGGAGCGGGGCGGTCAGCAGGTGTAACGGGGACCGGCCCGGCATTGCTTTGCTGGCGCACTGCATTGTCCAGCGCATCAAGCGTGTTTTGGCCAGCCTTACCGTCCTCTGTCAGGCCGTTGGCTTTTTGGAACTCGCGCACGGCGTGCTCGGTGTTGGACCCGTAGTGCTTGTCAGGCGACAGCGGCTGGCCGTGCTTAAACTGTCTTTCGGCGAGTGTGCGCGGCCGGTCGGTCACCGGGTGTGTAATAGGTCGCCCCTGAAAAACCTCTCAAGCACCAGCTGCCATGTTTGCGGGCCACACGGTGGGTTCTACCCCGAAAACACGGACGGTTGTAAAAGGGCTTTGAACTTGTTGTCTTGCTTGGCGACCCTTCGGCGCATCCTCGGGTTGTGCCGCCGTTCTATGTACAGGCCGAAGAAGCCTTCGCACGCTTCGTTGTCGCCGCAGTGACCCACTGCGCTCATCGAGCACACCAGCTTGTTGGCCACCAGATACCGCTGGTAGTCGCCGCTACGAAATTGACTGCCTCGATCAGAATGCAGGATCACCTTGTGTTCGCCTTGGCGCTGCCACACCGCCATCTGGACGGCCCGGATCACCATCTGTCGGTCCTGACGGTGGTACATCGACCAGCCCACCACACGCTGGTCAAACAGATCCAGCACGATGCACAGATACAGCTTGCCTTGGCTGGTTTTGATCTCGGTGATGTCGGTGCCCGGTTTGTTCTCCGGCTCCTGCGCGGTGAAGTCCCGCTCGAGCAGGTTGCGCACGCCCGGCGGTGTCAGTGCCGCCCGGGAGCGTGGACCACGACGCTTTGGCCGCGGACAGCCCTGCAGGCCCTCGGCCGCCATCAGCCGCGCCACCCGGTTCAAGCTGGCCTTCTCGCCCTGATCAGCCAGGTCCTCGCGCATGCGACCGGCCCCCAAGGTGCCCCGGCTGTCTTCGTGCAGTTCGCGGATCCGCCCGGTCAGGCGTTGGTTGGCCAGCTCCCGGGCGCTAGGCAGTCGCTGGCTCCAGGCGTAGTAACCACTGGCCGAGACCTTCAGGCAGCGGCACATCAGTCGAATCGGAAACTCGTCGCGGCAACGTTCGATCACCCGATACCTCAGGATGATCCCTTAGCAAAGAACGTCGCCGCTTCTCGCAAAAAATCTCGCTCTTTCTTTACCCGGGCCAGCTCGCGCTTGAGACGGGCCAGTTCCTCATCCCTAGGCGTCCCGCTGCCACCGAAGGCCACCGCCCCCTGGCCCTGGGCCTCCCGCTTCCAGCGGGTCAGCAGGGTGTCGCGAATCCCCAGCTCGCGCGCGACCTGGGCGCAACTGACGCCAGGCTGGCTGGCCTGCTCAACGGCACCGCGCTTGAACTCTGCGCTGAACTTCCTTCGCTTCGACATGAACACTCCTCATGGCCTAAATCGGCCTTCTCGTAAGTGCCCGTGGTAACGGGGGTGAACCCTTCAGTGGGTCATTACATCAATGCCTTCGCCGTCCCAGCCATGACTTCGGTAAGGCGAAGCGAGTCAGAACGCTCCGCGCCAAACTTATTTCTGCCCAGTTAATACGGGTGACAATCTACCTGCCGACATGCCTCTTCCAATAAGTTGAGGCTTGCCAGACAGGTTGCAACTGAGATAGGCAATGTGCATTGAGCCAAGCAGCTTTCGGATTTCCTGCAACTAACAAAACCCAGGAAGATGGCGAAGGCAGATGATGGAGCAAGCAAGCGATAGCCAGGCTAGATGGATATCGATCCGGCGTTCAAAGCGGATTTCCCAATTAACTCTAATATTTAGGTGTCCGGCAATGCGATTAACTAAAAATAATGTGAAAAAGATTTCGTCAGCGCTAATAAATGAGTCTGGCAAGAGTGCGCCCACTTCAGCCCAAACGATAGGTGAAGCGAATAGTTCGAATGGAATTCTCTCAGGACTCGTATCTTTTCCAAAGAATGCAAACCACACATCTTCGAATAGTAAAAATCCGAGAGGAATGGCAAGTCTTGCAAAGACCGCCATGAAATATGTTGCAGGAGCTGCCGGTGCTGCTTATGTCTATGACAACACCGCCAACCGATTCTTTCTTTCAACAACATCACTGCATGATGGGAAGCAAGGATTTACCAGTGACTGTCGCTTGCAGGAGGCGGAGAAAAAGGCAGAAGCTAATTATACTGAATTCCATGCTCATGACTGCTCTGAAAAAGTTGAGGTGGCGCGCACTTCATTATGGCCAACGCTTGTCGGAGAAAATCTTTTCGTCACGATGTTAGATTTTCGCTCGGCCACCAAGGTTCACATGAAAGAATTAATCAATAGCAAGGAGGCGCGTGACTCTATTGCGCTGAATATATCATGCATTCTTGGTGAGCGCATAAAACCAACCCTGCTCACCAAGCATGGAGTTGCTCAAGCTCCCGTTGATTTCGATATAACCAAGGAGGGTAGTTTTGAAGGTAAAAACAAATATTCGCTTTCAGGTGTTCCAAACCACGACACTGGTTCCTACGGCTATGCATCACGATCGATTTCCAACCCTTTTATTGAGAAGGGCGAAAAACATCACGACCAAGCAATCGCCAGTGACCGGGCGTTGACACCAAAAGCCTGCATCGCTGCATTGCAACCACTGCTGGAGAATTCCGAATCACTTATGCCGGAAGCCCAGTTCCGGGCCGGGCAGGCATTTTTGATTCTTCGACCATTGTACTGCGGCCCAAAAACCTGGGGGGACGCTCACAAGGTGCTAATGCCCTTTCTCGAGGAAAAAGGCCTGGCATCCTCCCGTGAAAATCAACGTCTTGGCGAAACTAGGCCGTTTAAGCGCTCTGACATCGAAAAAGGAGTTGCCCGGCGTAATACGAGCGTCGCTGGGCCGCTTCTCCATGAGCTTAACATGGTGATACAGAAGTCGATTTATAAGAAAGATGAAGAGTCGATGAGCGATCTTAGGTCTAAAAAATTAGGAGAGATGAAGTACATCCCAATTTCTCATTTCAAAATGAATGATGATTGCTCAGGTTTTGAGGATTCTTCCGGCTTGGCTGATTCGTTTACCGGATACAACGTGTCGGCATATATCAATCATGCGCGCTTATTAAGTGGCGAAGATAGGCTTTCCAAGCAAGACGTTGTTGCCATAGTTGGATGCCTGAACGCTGTTTACGACAACGCCAGTAGCGAGCGTCATACACTTAGAGAAATTGCGCATGGGTGTTTTGTCGGCGCTGGCTACAAAGTGGAGGACGCTGAAGCTTTTTACAAAGATGTATGTAAGGATTCCGCACGGGAGTTTTATGGCGGAGAAGCGCTCAGGGCGGCCAAGAGCAGCCAAGGAGTCACCTCCGAAAAATCCCGTTCAATCCCTAATAACCCGCAGTGACTGGGGGCAAGGCGCTCAAGAAGAGGGTCGGCAGGGATTCGTGTAAAAAAACAGCCAAAAGTGAGCTAACTCGCTGTCAGCAAAGGTCTTTTACACGATTCCCTGCCGACCCTCAAGTCCTGCATAGCAGTCAATTCCCGTGGCCTTGCGCGCAGTGAGCGGCCCACACACGCTTGACGGTGGTGACGCTCGCACCTGCCAGGCGCGCAGTGTTGGCGATGGTCTCCCCACGACCGCGCAAACGCGACGATGCGAGCATGTACGGCCGGATCGGCCGGGCGGCCACGGTACTTGTTTCTGGCCTTCGCCAGCTCAATGCCCTGACGCTGATGCTCGCGGCGGTCTTTATAGTCGTCGCGAGCGATCTGTAGGGCAATGCGCAACAACATGAGGATCGGCAGGGATTCATGTAAAAACAGCCAAAAGGAGGGTCGGCAGGGATTTGTGTAAAAAACAGCAAAAATTGCGCTAACTTGCTGTCAGCGCAGAACTTTCTCACGGACTTGGTCATCAACTTGCTGCGTTTGGATTTGTATCTGCTGTAAAGCAGCTGGATCCTGCCCAGGGCACTCCGGATCGATTCGGCCGTGCGCACCCTGTTCCTGCTGCAGTACATATCCAACCGCCAGCTGCGCGAGCAGATCACGGCCTCGACGAACAAGGTGGAAGCCTACAACGGCTTCGCGAGGTATTTCTTCTTCGGCGGGGAAGGAGTGATTGCAGACAACGACCCTCCGGGGTGAAGAATCGATAGCCCTGAAAACCAAAACCGGCCCAGGGGCCGGTCAGGTCTACGCGTTCGTAGGTGTCTAGCTGCATTGTCCGTTCCGCTTCCTGTGGAGGGACCAGCAGTGATAGGCCGCCAGCACGCACAGCAGCGTCAATAATCCATTTCGCATAATGTATATTATGTCAGAATGTTCGCAGCTAGAGGTTAGAGGACTATCATCCCTTTACTGCGCTCGGTGTCCCGACAGCCTTACCAACATTACTGACCTACCTCACGAAATCCTGCGGCCTCATGCCCGCAATTATTCCTGAGTCGACTTGTCCAGATCACTCTGCTGCATAAAACAACCCCACCAAAAAGATCAGATGACCCACGTAGTAGAAATAAAACGCACTGCGCGTCCGTGTAATGAGAATATTGACGCGTGCAAGCAGCAGCAGAGGCAACGCCAACAGTCCCCAGAAAGTATCACTGAAGAAGCAAAGCACACATATCGGCAGTACAAGCAATACAAGTAAAGAGATTGCTTTGGATAATCTCCATTGCCAGGGGTTGCGCCATAACATCCAGCCGCCCAGTACAACCCCCAAGCCAGCCCATTGATAATCGACCGCTGCCGGTGCCAACGTTGCGCACAGCGCCAGAAACACCCAGCGACGACGTTCGATTGCAAGAATGCACACCGCCGCTAATGCGAATGAAAGCAGCACATTCAACGGAAACACCCGCTGAAAAGCGATCGCCACGACCGGCGTTGCGATGAGGCCCCACAGAAATAAGCGTTTGACCGATTTTTCGATATCCGCACTGGGCTGGGCGAGGTTGTAGGCCAGTACGAGTGCAAACAACGGAAATGCCAAGCGGCCCAGTTCGGTAACACCCGGGACGTAACCCAGTCCCAGAATCTTCGCCGCCGCTGGTCATTGACAGGTTCCGGGTTGGTTGCCGCAAACAGCGCGCAACCGGTTCGCCAGACTGTGCTCCAACCACCTCATCGCGCAACACCCTCATTCGCCCTCGCGGCGCACCGCCCCCTTGTCCTCCTGTAACTCCCGCTTGAACGGCACATCCGGCGGCGGGCGTGCGGTGGCGGGTTGATCGTTGAGGTTGGGGTCGCTCAGGCCGCAGCCGCCGCCAAATTGCAGCAACGACACGACGCAGCTGATCTTGGTGGTGGTGCCCGGGATCGGGATCTCGATCTTCTTCAAGCCACGGCGCACCCATTCCTGCAGCAGCGACTGGTTCGGCATCCAGTACTTGTCCAGCGAGGTCGGCGTGTAACCGTAAGGCGGGCGCTTGAGCCAGGTGCCGCCCTGGGCGATCTGGTCGCGGGTCCAGGTGTCGGTGTCGCTGCCGGGCGGTCCGCGGTCGCCGGCTCCCTTGCCGGCATCGCCTGCCCCTGCCCCTGCCACGCGCATGCTGCCGTCGCTGTTGAACATGCCATCGCGCTGGCCGTTGGCACCGGTGGTTTCACCACGACGGTTGCGGTCGGATTTGCTCCAGTCGTCGGCATTGACAGCGACGTCCCAGCCGCCGCTGCGGTCCGCCGCTGCTGGCCCGGCAGCGGTATTGGTCGCGGGCTTGGTTGACGAAGATGCTGCGGCAGCGCTGTTGCTGGACTGCTCGGATTTGGCCTGGGACGCTGTTGCCTGTGGCGCGGATGTAACGGGTGCAGGCTGAGGAACAGAGGCATTCGCTGTCGATGTAGGCGCTGCCGACGTCGGTGCGGCAGTTGCCGGTGCGGCTGGCGCCATAGGCGCCGGCGTAGATGCCGGCTCCGGCACGTTGGGCAGTTCCGTGGTGCGCACCGCCACCTCGGGCATGCGCACGGTTGGGGTGACTTCCCTGGGATGCGTGGTCGGTGCTGCAACCTGCGGCCGGTCCGGCACCACGACTTCGCGTTCGCGCACGGCAGGTGCATCGGCAGATCGCACGGCGACGGCTGCGGCCGGGCGCTGCAATTCGTGCAGCTGCGGCCGGTCGGTCACGGTCTGAATCTCGCGCTGACGCACCTCCATCTGCGGCGCGGTCGGCGTCATTGCCCGGGGCGCCACAGTGATGCTTGGCGGTGGAGGAACCACAAACTCGTTGGTGGCGACCGCAGTTTCGGTCACCTGTAGCGGCGAATCGAGGGTCACCGGCGGCACTTGCACCGTCACTTGCGGCACGTCGGGTGTCACCGGCTCGCTGGCAGCGGCGGCAACCGGCTCGGGGGCGATTTCCTGCGCCTGCGCAGTGCTGTTCGCATCGACAGGCTCGGGGGCCAGCGGCGGCGGTGCTTTCGATGCGGGTGTCGTCGGCTGTGACCGCTCTCCAGGCGACGCATCCGCACTGGCCTGCTGCACGGCGGCCGCGTCGGCAGACGCCGCCTGTGCTCCCGCCGAAGGTTCTGCCTGCCCTCCCCCCTGCTCCGCTGCGCCGTCGCCGATGAAGGTCATGCTCACGCGCGACTCTTCGCCGGGTTTGGTCTCGTCCGGCGCCCAGCGCACGGTGACGACCCAGATCAGCAGCGCAATGAAGCCGATGTGGATCAACAGACTGCCAAGCATCGCAAGCCAGTGTTGCCGGCGCTGATCGGTCGGGCGTGGCTCCCAGTGCTGCCACCAAAGGCTGCGAAACGCCTGGAACGGCGTCAATATCGCAGCAGAACCTGCACCATGGACGGCGGATGGACGTGCCAACAGCACATTCATCACCTGGTCGTCGTTGAACGGTGCCGCCGCGTCGTCGCGGTTGCGCATCCAGATCGCCCAGCCATATGGCAGGCCGGTGCGCCGATCCAGAATGAGCTTGCCCGGCATGCGCGCGCGCAGCGCATGCAGCAAATCGGCAGCCGTTGTCACCGGTGACGCGGAATCAGGCCGCGCTATCGCGCGGAATGTACGGTGCGTCGCCGGTGGCGTGGTCGGTGGCATCGCGCACCGCAATCACGCCCGGCACGCGTCCCATCAAGGTCTTTTCGATGCCCTGCTTCAGCGTCACATCGGCCATGCCGCAGCCGTGGCAACCGCCGCCGAAGCGCAGCAGCACCACGCCGTCGGCCGAGACTTCCTGCACAGCCACACGTCCGCCGTGCGATGCCAGCTGCGGGTTGATCTCGTTTTCCACCACCCAGCGCACGCGTTCCACCATCGAAGCAGAGTCGGCCGGCGCTTCGCCCTTGATCTTGGGCGCCTTGATGGTCAACTGCTGGTTGCCGGTGGACTGGGTGACGTATTCGATCTCGGCACCATCCACCCACGGCACGCTGGCGGCGGCGACATATAACGTGAAGCCGTCGCAGTCGATGGCCCACTCGTCGCCGCTCAGGTCCGCAGGCTCTGCGAACTCAAGCCTGGCATCTGCGCGAGGGGTGCCCGGGTCCACCGCGCTCAGGCGCACGCCCATGCCGGGCACGCCTTCGCGTTCGATGAGCTTGCGGAAATAGGTTTGGGCTTTGTCGGATATCTGGATCATGCGGGTTATTCTACCGCTCAAAGCGCACTCGCTCATGGAACATCGTGATCCTGGTAGGTGCGCCGTCCGCCACCCCTGCGAGACCGTCATGACCGATCTGATTCCCCTGGAGCAGGCCCATTGCCTTCCGCGCAAGGGTAGCGACCACAAGCTTGGCGAGGCCCGCCTGGCCGAGCTGCTGCCGCAGATACCTGGCTGGGAGCTGGCCGAGGCCGGAATGGCCATCACGCGCACCTTCCGTTTTGCGGACTATTACCGCACCCTCGCCTTCGTGAATGCGCTGGCCTGGATTGCCCATCGCGAAGACCACCACCCCGATCTGGGCGTGCATTACGACCGGGTGGTGGTGCGTTATTCCACCCACGATGTGGGCGGGCTGAGCGAAAACGACTTCATCTGCGCGGCCAAGACCGCGCAACTCTACGATCAGGGAGTCACTGCATGACCATTTCTCGCGCTGCCCTCGCCGGCCTGTGTCTGGCGGCCGGCCTCAGCGGCTGCGGCAAGTCGCCGCAACAGGCTGCCGCGCCTGCGGTGGCCCCCACAGAGCTTGCCGCGCTGAAGACGCCGCCGCCCGAGTACGCACCGGAGCTGGCCTGCGCCGGGGTCGGTGGCACCACCGTGCTCAGGGTCGTTGTCGGTACCGAAGGCACACCGACAGACGTGGCGGTGACCCAGAGCAGCGGCCAGCCGGTGCTGGACGAGGCTGCGCAAAAGCGTGTGCGCGAATGGAAGTTCAAGGCGGCCACCCGCAATGGCCAGGCCGTGCCGCAAACCATCCAGGTGCCGGTCGCCTTCAAGCCGCCGGTGCCGCGTCCGGACGAATGCTTCGCCATCGAAGAACGCGCGCGCCGCGGCGGTTGAGCGCAGCAGTCAGCCTGCTGCAGCGGCGCTGACTCAGCGGCGACGGGCAAGACGCTTGCCACCGCAATGTATCGCGCATCGACACCGGTCGCCTTGGCCGGTGCTTGCGCATGAACGTGCGGCTGTCTTCGACACCACGCCTTCGTCATCCATGCCTGACCATCCTGCTGCCGCCAGTGGTCGGGTGATTGCGCTGACCACCGCAGGATCGCTTACCACTTCACGAGGTCGTCGCGTCGCATGCTTGAGGTGTCAACACACAATGTCTGGACCGCGCTGGCAGTCACCCTGGCAGCGGGACTTGCCACCGGCCTCGGCAGTCTCATGGTGGTGTTCGCCAAAAAGCCCAATCCGCGCCTGTTGGCGTTCGGGTTGGCATTTGCCGGTGGCGCGATGGTGTACGTGTCGTTGTCGGAGATCCTCAACAAGTCGATCACCGCATTTTCCAACGCCTACAACGACAAGCTGGGCTTTACCTTCGGCACGCTGACTTTTCTGGGCGGCATGCTGCTGATCATGGTGATCGACCGCCTGGTGCCCAACCCGCACCAGAGCCTGTCCACCGACGACCCGCAATTTCGCGACGACAACCGCGCCTACATTCGCCGTGTCGGCCTGATGACGGCCATTGCGATCACCGCGCATAACTTCCCCGAAGGGCTGGCGACGTTCTTCGCCACATTGGAAAGCCCGGCAGTGGGCATGCCGTTGGCATTCGCCATCGCCATCCACAATATTCCCGAAGGCATCGCGATCGCGGTGCCGGTGTACTTCGCCACGCGCAACAAGTTCTATGCCTTCGGCGCCAGCCTGCTGAGCGGCCTGGCCGAACCGATCGGCGCCGGCATCGGCTATCTGGCACTGTCCAGCGTGTTGTCCGAAGCGGTGTTCGGCACGGTGTTCGGGCTGATCTCCGGGGTGATGGTGTTCCTGGCGCTGGACGAACTGTTGCCGGCGGCAAAGCGCTACGCACAGGGCCACGAAACGGTCTACGGGCTGGTATCGGGTATGGGCACGCTGGCGATCAGCCTGGTGTTGTTTCGCTTCGCAGCGCCGTGAGGCATGGCGCGCAGATCGTGTGCAACAACCGGTGTTGCTTGTTGTGAGGGCTGAGGCTTTCCGCATGCAAGCTTGGCCCGGGTCCACGCTGCTAGGCACCGTGTGCGCGTGCGGCCCAATACTGCCCTGACGTTGTGACGCACAGGCGGCCTTGCGCACGTTCTGCGGCGCTGCAATTCGTCAATGCGTAGTCCTGCTGAACGCTGCCGTGCCAGGCCATTGCCGGCGCCACGTCATCAAGCTTCCAGACATCGAATGCGGCGCATCGTACGCGCGTCATCAACGCGCACACAGCGAGGTGCCGTATGCAACGCACATGGTCACAGGGGCGCCTTGGCTTGGCGCTGGCAATCGCGTCCAGCGGCGCCTTGGCACTGGTCGGCTGCCAACGCAGCGCACCTTCGGCAACCGCAGCGGCTCCAACCGAGCCCCCCGCCTCCGCCGCGCCGGCCTATACGCCGCCGACAGCCGATCAGCTCTATCGACTGGTCGCGCCGATCGCCCTGTTTCCCGACAAGCTGTTGGCCCAGACCCTGGCGGCCTCGGTCTACCCGGACCAGGTGCTCACCGCGCAGGACTGGCTGCACAGCAATCGCAACTTGGCGGCCGCCGACCGCGCGCAGGCCACCGTGTCGCAGCCCTGGGATCCCAGCATCAAGGCATTGACCGCCTTCCCCGATGTGGTGGACCAGCTGGCCGGCAATCTCGACTGGACCCGCGCGCTCGGCGATGCGTACGCGCATGACCCCAACGATGTCCTCAACGCGGTGCAGATCATGCGCCAGCGCGCTCAAGCCAGCGGCCACCTGCGCAGCACGCCGCAACAGCAGGTCCAGGTGGCGCGGCATGTGGTGGTCACGCCGATCCTGGATGGCGAACGTGTTCCGCCGCCGTCGCAAGTCATCACCATCGAACCGGCGCAGCCAGAGGTGGTGTATGTGCCGCGCTACGACCCGGGCGTGGTGTACGGCACGCCGGTCGATGTCTATCGCGACTATCGCTATCGCCCGGTGCGCTGGTACGACCAGGGCGATGTGGTAACCACCGGGGTGGTGTCCTTCGGCGTCGGCGTGCTGGTCGGCAGCGCGCTGGAGCACCACCACGGCTGGTTCGGCTGGGCCGCACCTGCACCGGCGTGGCACCACTGGGGTTGGAACAGCTGGGGCGTGGACTGGAACGCGCCGCCGGCCGCACCGCATTACGTGGTGTATCAGAACCACGTCTATGCACCGCGCACCACCATCATCAACAACAACCGCAGCACTTATATCGACGCACGCTCTTACGTGCGGCAGAACCAGCGGTATGGGCCCAACAGCACTGCGGCATCTGCACCGGCTTCCGGATTGGCGCCGACAGCGCTGCCGGTCAACCGCGCGGACTTGCCGATCGCCGCGGCAGCAGGTGTGCAGTCGCTCAGAAACCTGCAGCGCCCCAACCGCATAGCGCCCTCGCCCGCCAACGCTCCACGTCCGCCCGACTATGCGCACTTGTCAGCGCCACATTTTGACCGGCAGATGCTGCAGCCTGGCCGCCCGGTGGCAGCCCACGCTGCAGTGCCGACGCCGACGAACATGCCATCGCAAGCGCAGGCAACGTTACGCGCACCGAATATCCCCGCACCGATGCTCGCCTCTGGCGCGCGTCCGGCCGTCCGCATGTCCGCGCCACCGGTTGCACAACAGCGTATGGCGCAACTGCAGCCGCTGCATCAGGCGAGCACTGCGGCCCGTGTCCCGGCGTTCGAAGCGACCCGTCAAACACCTCCAGCACTCACTGCACACGCTGCGTTTGCCAACCGCGACCCACACGATGCCCCTCATCGTGCGCCAACAGCGGCGCAATTGCAGTTTCCACAGGTGCACGAGCAGCAGCGGACTGCGTCACCTCAGCAAGCGGCCTTGGCGCCACCGCAACGGATGGAACGTGCGCAATCACTACCGCCGCGCCAGGAACCACGGCCTTTCCCCCAGAGCCAGCCGCAACAGCACCCGCAGCGCATGGT
This sequence comes from Xanthomonas dyei, assembly GCF_002939865.1. Taxonomy (GTDB): domain Bacteria; phylum Pseudomonadota; class Gammaproteobacteria; order Xanthomonadales; family Xanthomonadaceae; genus Xanthomonas; species Xanthomonas dyei. The sequence goes on along the minus strand of NZ_MDEE01000013.1, from coordinate 97,739 downwards.
TTCCTTCGCACCTCCGCGCCCGACTCCTGCCCACCCGGCAGAAATGCATGCGCAACGTCCGCCCGCTCGTGCACAGGCACCGCAGCATCGCGACCACCATCACGATAGCTAAGCGTGGCTGACAGAGCTTCGACGTAGTGGCCGGCTGTGGCGGCCGCTGCCCATGGGGGTCTCACCACGCTGAGACCCCGGCACCGCCCAGGTCCGCTGAGCCACAGTCATCACGCGGCAGATACTTGAAGCGCTCCTGAGAAGCGCGCCTGAAATGACTGCGTCAGCGCCCCAGCCGATCCAGCGCCTCGGCCAGCTCCGGGGCCAGCGGCGCGCTCAGCACGTAAGGCGTCTTGCCCGCATCCAAGGCGAACTCCAGCGAGGCGGCATGCAGGAATAGCCGCTTCAGCCCCAGCTGATCGCGCAGGCGCTTGTTGACCTCGGCCTCTCCATATTTATCGTCGCCAGCGACCGGGTGGCCCAGGTGCTGGGCATGCACGCGGATCTGGTGAGTACGGCCGGTTTCGATGCGCACTTCGCAGTACGAGTGCCCGCCGCGCCGTTCCAGCAGCTTGAAGTGACTCAGCGACGGCTTGCCGATCGCATTGACCTGCACGTGCCGCTCGCCGCCCTGGCGCAGGCCGATATGCAGCGGTGCGTCGACCGTCATGACGCCGTCCGGCATCCGCCCCACCAGCAAGGTCAGGTAGCGCTTGGTGATGCCGCGTCCTTCGACGCGGTCGTCCTCGCGCATCAGCGCCTGCAATTCGGTCAGCGCCGAGCGCTTCTTGGCCACGATCAATAGGCCGGATGTATCGCGATCGAGCCGGTGCACCAGTTCCAGGGTCTGGTTCGGACGTAACGCGCGCAAGGTCTCGATCGCGCCAAAGCTGATGCCGCTACCGCCATGGCTGGCGACGCCGGTCGGCTTGTTGAGCGCCAGCAGACGCGCATCCTCAAACACGATCGCCGCCTCCAGCCGCGCCATAAACGAAGACGGCGGCGCTGCCTTGTCGCCCTCCTCGTTGACCCGCACCGGGGGAATGCGCACTTCCTCGCCGCCTTCGAGCTTGCGCTCGGCCTTGGCACGCCCGCCATTCACCCGCACCTGGCCGCTGCGGACCAGCTTGTAGATCAGGCTGCGCGGCGCCCCCTTGAGCTGGCCGAGCAGAAAATTGTCCAGCCGCTGCCCAGCGCGGTCTTCCGGAACTTTGAGAATACGCACGCCCACACGGTCGGCAGGCGGCTTGGGGGGCTGGGGGTCGGTCATCCGGCTCTTTATTCTGTTACACTCGGCGAGCGAGATAAGGGTTTGATTTCGTTGGAAGTTGATAGGCCAGAAGCCTGACTTCCGATGATTCCGGCACAGTGCGCGACCACCGCCCCAGGGGCGGCCATGTTAGCGGCTCACCGGCCTACCCGGCCATCGCCGGCGGTTTTTGACCGTTGCGCTGAACATGTCCCGTGCGCTGCCCCGGTCCGTCCGGACGCGGCTGCCGGCCCTGAAACACCTATAAAACTTAAAGACAAGCGCTCCCGCGGCCTGCCGTGGTGTTGCAGCGCTGGAAACCCTGGTCAGGCCTGTCCGCGCGTTGCGCGAAGGGCCGACAAGCTGTTCCAGAGGCGAAACGTCACGGCGTTCCGCGCGGTAGAGCGCGTGAGGAACGCAACAATGAAGCGAATGCTGATCAACGCAACGCAGGCAGAAGAACTGCGCGTGGCGATTGTGGACGGCCAGACCCTGTACGACATCGACATCGAACAGCCGTCCAAGGAACAAAAGAAGTCCAACATCTACAAGGGCCGTATCACCCGGCTCGAGCCCTCTCTGGAGGCGGCGTTCGTGGACTATGGCGCAGAGCGCCATGGCTTCCTGCCGTTGAAGGAAATCTCCCGCGATTACTTCCAGGCCGGCGTCGACCACAACAAGTCGACCATTCGCGAGCTGTTGCGCGAAGGCCAGGAAATCGTGGTGCAGGTCGACAAGGAAGAACGCGGCAACAAGGGCGCTGCCCTGACCACGTTCATTTCGCTGGCCGGCCGCTACATGGTGCTGATGCCCAATTCGCCGAGCGCCGGTGGCGTCTCGCGTCGGATCGAAGGCGAAGACCGCGCCGCGCTGAAAGAAGCGCTGGACAAGCTCGATATCCCCGACGACATGGGCGTGATCATCCGCACCGCTGGTGTCGGACGCGATGCCGAAGAACTGCAGTGGGATCTGGATTACCTGCTGCAGACCTGGAAGGCGATCGCCGAGGCGGCGCTGAGCAAGCCGGCTGCGTTCCTGATCTACCAGGAATCGCGCCTGATCATTCGCGCACTGCGCGACTACCTGCGCGCCGACGTTGGCGAAATTCTGGTCGATACGCCGGAGCTGTATGCCGACGCCCAGGAATTCATGCAGCAGGTGATGCCGCAGAGTCTGCGCAAGCTCAAGCACTACACCGACGACATTCCGCTGTTCAACCGCTTCCAGATCGAATCGCAGATCGAAGGCGCCTACGAGCGCAACGTGCGTCTGCCCTCGGGCGGCTCGATCGTGGTCGATCAGACCGAAGCGTTGACGGCGGTCGACGTGAACTCCTCGCGCGCCACCAAGGGCAGCGATATCGAAGAAACCGCGTTCCAGACCAACCTGGAAGCGGCCGAAGAAGTCGCCCGCCAGCTACGCCTACGCGACCTCGGCGGCCTGGTGGTGATCGACTTCATCGACATGGCCTCGTCCAAGCACCAGCGCGAAGTCGAAAACAAGCTGCAGAACGCGCTCAAGTACGACCGTGCACGCGTGCAGCTGGGCCGCATCTCGCGCTTCGGCCTGATGGAAATGAGCCGCCAGCGCCTGCGCCCGAGCCTGGGCGAATCGAGCCAGATCGTGTGCCCGCGTTGCGATGGACATGGCCGCATGCGCAGCGTCGAATCGCTGTCGCTGTCGATCATCCGCGTGGCCGAAGAGCACGCGATGAAGGAGAACACCGGACAGGTGCTGGTGCAGGCCCCGGTGGAAATCGCCAACTACCTGCTCAATGAGAAGCGCAGCGCGCTGCGCGAGATCGAAAATCGCCACGCCTCGCCGATCATCATCGTCGCCGACGAGCAGCTGCACACGCCGCATTACGAAGTCACGCGCCTGCGCGAGAACGAGTTGGGCGAAGACAGCGGCAAGCCGAGCTATCAGCGCGGCACCCCGCGCAAGTTGCCGGTGCACGCGCTGACCAAGGCGCAGTTGAACATTCCGGCAGCGCCTGCGGTCACCTCGATCAAGCCGAGCCAGCCGGCTCCGGTGCGTGAAGAGGCCCCTGCCCCGGTCGCACCGACTCCCGCGCCGGCCCCGGTCGTGACCATGCCGATTCCGGCACCGGTCACCGGCGTGGTTGGGTGGCTGAAGCGCATCTTCGGTGGCGTCGAGCCGGTCGCTCCTGCAGCCGAGTCGACTCCGCGTCAGCGTCAGAACGATGCAGGCCGCAACAATCGCAACGAGCGCGGCGAGCGTGGCGGTCAACGTCGCGATGGTCGCGATGCCCGCAACGGCAACGGTGGCAATCAGCAGCGCGGCAACGGCAGCAACGGCAGCAACGGCAACGGTGCCAACAAGGAGCGTCGCGACGAGTGCCGCCAGCCGGCCAACGGCCAGAACGGCCAGGTCGCACAAACTGGCGCCCAGGCCCAGCAGCAGGTGCAGGTACCCAAGCCGCCGCGCAACGAAGCGCAGGCACCGAAGCAACAACAACAGCAGCAGAAGCCCAAGCAGCAGAACCAGACCCCGCGTCCGCCACGTGCACCCGCACAGCAGGATGGCGTGCCGTCCGAGCGGCAGCCGCGCCCGGCACGTCAGGATGAGGGCACCGCTGCGGCGCAGACGCTGGCGTCGACCGCAGCAACGGCAACCACCTCGACCGTCGCCGCTGCCATTGCCGACACCTCCGCAGCGACCAATACGCCAATCACCGCGAACGAAGCGAACCAGGGCCACCCGGTCGAGGTTGTGGTGAACGAGTCGGCTGCCGAGCACGGCACCGAAGCGAGTGCGGATGGCCAGACCCAGGACGCGTCGGGCGACGATGCGGCAAATGGCGAAGGTGGAAGCCGTCGTCGTCGCGGTCGTCGTGGCGGTCGTCGTCGTCGTCGTGGCGCCGGTGCAAACGGTGAGGGCGGTGAAGGCGGCAGCAGCGCTGATGGTCTGGACACGGACGATCTGGACGGTGATGCCGACGGCGATCTCGATGGCGACAATGAGGGCGACGATGCCGGTACGCAGAACCCGGGATCCGCCGCTCCACGTGCAGGCCAACCAGAGTTCGACTTCGACGATGACGCCCCGGCTCCAGCCGCCCGCACCAAGCCCGAAGCCAATGCAACGGCAGCGATGAAGCCGCGTCCGGTTCCCAAGGACCGTGCAGAACCGCAGTTGGACAGCGGCACGACGTCGACGACCGCACCGGTGTCTAACGCCGCACCCTCGTTCGACCAGCAAGCATCTGCACCGATTGCCGATGCAGCGGATCGGACACGTGGTGATGCAACCGCAGCGGCTACCACGGCGGTACAGCTGACCGGTGCAGCTCCGTCGGTTGCGTCGTCCCCGGCTGCCGCTGCGACTGATACTGCAGCATCGGCACCTGCGCCGGCCGTCAAGCAAGCTCCGACCGCTGACCTAACGCCGAGTGTCACTCCGGCTGCGACTGCATCGACTTCTGTCGACCATCCGGTGGCAGCTGCGATACCTGCAGCGCCGAATGCTGACGCGGCATCAACTGCACCGGCTGCGGTCACCAAGCCTGTCGAGCCTTCTGCGCCGAGTGCGTCGACCGCCGAAGCGATCACCGACACGCAGGCAAAGCCGGTGCCGAAGGCACCGACCGACACTGCAGCTGCGGCACCGTCGGCCGATTTGCAAGCACGTGCTGTTTCAGCTGTCACTGCAACACCTGCAGTGCAATCGGAGCCTGTGACGCCGGCAGCGGTAACGCCTGTTGCTGAACAGCAGACGCCAGCGGCAACCGCACCATCTGCGGCACAGGCCGTGGTCAAAGCCGAGGCGCCGCATATCGAGCCGACCAATGCGGTCAAGCCTTCGGTAGACGTCGCTGTGACACCCACCGCCACGGTGCCGCAGACTGCTGCAGCGTCGGACAATGCTCCGGCCGCTCCGGTTCGCAAGACGTATGCCCCGGTGCAGACGACCATGCTGGACGCTTTGGCTCCGAAGGTCGACGCAGCTCCGGCTCCGTCAGCAGCCGCAACGCCGGTACCGCAGAAGGCGCCAGAGCAGTCGACGCCAGCAGCACCGCAGGCACCAGCACCTGTGCAGGAACAGGCAGCTGACACGCCGAAGCCGACCGTGGTCGTCACCGAAGCGACCAGGCCTGCAGCGCCGTCCGCTGACAACGACAGTGCATCAGCGCAGGAAGACGACGCCAACAAGCCTCGCAACGATCACTGATCGTTGCAACGCCTGCCTGATCTGGTCTGGATTGCTTGGGCCAGATCTACGTCAAACACGGCGGCCTTCGGGCCGCTTTGTTTTTGTGCGCGATTCGCCACGACAACACTTGTGCAATGCATCCAAGCGCCTGGATGCATTCCGGGTCACGCAAATGTTCGACGCAGCGTCGATCGCTTGGTGCTCACCAGGGACGGGATGTCCCACCGCTCTGCGGACAGGACCACTCTGCCCGCCTGATCAAGTGGAGAAAAACCGGGTTCAACGGGACCGGCCTCGACGTTATCCAGCGGTTTCAACCCTGCCCCGCATCAACGCGATGAAGAAATCTGGCAAACCGGCAAAGCCAATGACGACGGCACATGGAGCGTCAATAAAACACCTGCGCAACAGCCAGATACGCGCGGTTCTGAGTCAGGATCGGACATGCACTGCGCGGCGGACAGGTCGGTGCGCCGCATGTCGATCTAGCGGCGCTTGCAACCGCGCATTTCGCATGGCTGCGATAGAGCAGTCGGTCCAGTTAGCTCCATTTGCCTACGCCGGCCACAGGATCGTCACACTGGCCGGCAGTAATGCGGCGCACACCGTTCTCACGCTATCCGCCCAGTCGGGGTGCGCGGCCTCACTTACCTGACGATTGCTCGCTATGGCTCGTTAGTCACATTGACCGCCATGCAGAAACAGTGAACAGGCGCATAGGAACTCAGGTCCACCGAATCACTCAACACCGCTTAAGCAACGCGCAGAGACGACTGCTGAGGGTGAAAAGCGTTACATCGTGCGAGCAGGATCGGTCAGGCCGTATTGATTCGCCAGGCGTGCGAGAGCGATGTTGTCCTGGATGCCGACCTTTTCGAACAAGCGTGCCTTGTGCGTGTTGATCGTCTTGGCGCTGAGATTCAGCCGCTTGGCGATGTCTTCCTGTCGCAGACCTTGTGTCAGCAACAAGGCAACTTCCAGCTCGCGTGGCGACAATGCGTCGAATGGCGAGCTGCCACCTTCCAGATTGGACAGCGCAAGATTCTGCGCAATCGTATTACCCAGGTAGCGCCGCCCCAATGCAACCTCGCGTACTGCGCGCAACAGCTCATGCGCGTCGCCGCCCTTGCCGACATATCCGGATGCGCCCGCTTCGAGCAGACGCTTCGGCAGCGGGCCATCCTCCAGCACCGACACGATAATCACGCGCGTGCCGTAATCACCCTTGACGATGCGCTCGGTGATTTCCAAGCCACTGACGCCGGGCAAATGCAGATCGCACAGCACGATATCTGGCTTGAGCTGACGAATCTGCGGCAATGCCGCTTCGCCGCTCTCTGCCTCACCCACGACATCGACGTCCACTTCCTTGGACAGGATCATCTTCATGCCGGTACGCACGAGTGCATGATCGTCGATCAGAAAAACTCTGATGGTCATCCTTGTTGTCCTCGCTGTGCGGCTGGCTGGTGCAGCCTAGCTCCGTGAATAATTCAGGGCAAGCTCGATGCGACGTATTACATAAAAGTTAGAGCGAAAAGCGCTCTCTTTTCGCATGTCGCACTGCGCGATGTGCCGCTGCAGTGTGGTCGCATGATGCAAGTACCTGCAAGACCGGCTGCATCGGGCAATGCAGTCGCGCCCGGTCAGACTTTTCCGGGTTCGGCGGTCCGCGCATCGTCCACCAGAGGGCGCAAGGCCGGATCGAGTGCCACGCGCTCATCGAACACGAAACAGCGGCCGTCATAGCCTTCGCCGCCGACTTCTTCGAAATAGCCCAGGATTCCGCCTTCCAGCTGCAGCACGTTATCCATCCCGTCGGCCTGCATCCACAGCGCCGCCTTCTCGCAACGGATACCGCCGGTGCAGAAGCTCACCACCGTGGCATCGGCCAATGCTGCACGATGCGATTCAAGCGCTGCGGGCAACTCGGTGAACTTGTCGATCGGCAAGGTCAGTGCGCCCTGGAACGTGCCATAGGCCACTTCCTGTGCGTTGCGCGTATCCAGCAGCACCAGCGGGCGACCGCGCTCATCTCGCCCGTTGCGGATCCACTCGCGCAGCACCGCAGGCGTCACCGTCGGCGCACGGCCTTGCAGCGGCGATGCATCGCCGCGACGGAAGCTGATGATCTCCGGCTTGACCTTGACCTTGAGCCGCGCAAACGGCTGGTGCGCGCTCTGGCTGTATTTGATGCGCATCTGCGCAAAGCGTGGATCGGCCTGAAGCCAGCGATAAAACGCGCCGATCTGCTCGGCGGCGCCCGCCAGAAACAGATTGATACCCTCTTCAGCCACCAGCACGGAGCCCTTCAGCTGCTGCTGCTCGGCGCACAGCAGCACGCTTTCTGCCAGCTGCTGCGGGTCCTGGACGGTGACGAAGTGATACGCCGCGGTATTGGTGATCATGCGGGTATTTTAAGGTGCCCGATCCTGGGTAGCGAGCGTTTGTCGAACGATCCATCTACCTGCAGGCAGCGGGCGCAGACCGCGCTGACTCAATGCGCGTCAGGACAACAGGTATACGGATGTGCCCCGCTCCCACCACCATCGCCGCTCACGGCGCTGAGTGCCGTCAGCCGCGCAGCAGCAAAAATGGCAGCAGCACCAACGATGCGACGATCAGCATCCCCAGCAGCGTGACGATCACGAACACCGGTCGCTTGCGCAGCAATGCACCAAACGTCTCTGCAGTGCCCGCAGCAATCGCTTCCTGCCGCTGCGCCCGCGCCAGCGCGCCACGCTGAGCCTGATACGCATCCAGCACCGCCTTGGCGCGCGGGTAGTCGGCATCGTCGCTAAGCCAGACGCCGCCAGCAGAAATGCCCCAGTTGCTGGGCCGGGTCTCGTAGATCTGCACCAGGTGTTCGCGCAGCAATGCCCTGACCTCGTCGGCTTCGTCGTCGGGAACATTACGCAGATTGAGCAGCAGCTTGGCCATGGCGCGATGATAACGGGAGCCAGGTGCGATAATGGCGTCCTTCCTTCATGGATCACCCCATGCGCCTTCTGTTGACGCTCTGTGCCGCCTTGCTGCTCGCCAGCTGTGCACCTGCTCTGCCGCCGTCCGGTGGCACCATCGCCAGCTTCGAGCGGATCGACCGCACCGTCGGCACCGGCGCGGAAGCTACTCCGGGCGCGATGGTTACCGTGCACTACACCGGCTGGCTGTACGACGAAAAAGCGGCCGACAAGCACGGCAAGAAATTCGACAGCTCGCTCGATCGCGCAGAACCGTTCCAGTTCGTGCTGGGCGGTCGCCAGGTGATCCGGGGTTGGGACGACGGCGTTGCCGGTATGCGCGTGGGTGGCAAGCGCACCTTGATGATTCCGCCGGACTACGGGTATGGCGATAACGGCGCAGGTGGCGTGATTCCGCCCGGTGCATCGCTGGTGTTCGATGTGGAGCTGCTCGGCGTACAGCCGCGCTGAGTGCCTGAGCAATGATGGATGCGAACAGACCGCGGCTGGCGGTGATTGGCGGCGGGCCTGCGGGGTTGATGGCCGCTGAAGTCGCGGGCGCTGCCGGCATCGCGGTCGATCTCTACGAAGCCAAGGGTTCGGTGGGGCGCAAGTTTCTGATTGCCGGCAAGGGCGGGCTGAATCTCACCCACTCCGACCCGATGCCGCTGTTTGCGCAGCGCTACCGCGAGCGCACCTCGGCGGTGGCATCGTGGCTGCAGGACTTCGATGCGGACGCCTTGCGTACCTGGGCGCGCGATCTGGGCGTGGAGACCTATGTCGGTAGCTCGGGGCGCGTGTTCCCGATCGATCGCAAGGCTGCGCCGCTGCTGCGCGCTTGGGTGCGCCGACTCAAGGAACAGGGCATCAACTTCCATGTGCAGCACCGGTGGTTGGGCTGGAACGACGACGACGGCGCGCTGCAGTTCGCAACGGCTGCGGGCGAGATCGCATGTCATGCCGATGCAGTGGTGCTGGCGCTGGGTGGCGGCAGTTGGCCACAGCTTGGCTCGGATGGGCGGTGGCAGGCAACGCTGCAGCAGCGCGGCATCGCCGTTGCGCCGCTGGTGCCTGCCAACTGCGGTTTCGATATCGACTGGAGCGCGCATTTTGTGCAACGGCATGCGGGAGCGCCGCTCAAGCCGGTCGTCGCACACTGGCGCGATGGCGCCGGCGTGCAGCACGCGTTGCAGGGCGAATGCGTCGCGACCGAAAACGGAATCGAAGGTAGCTTGATCTATGCAATCGCCGCAGAGTTGCGCAACCAGATCGATGCACACGGCCACGCCGAGCTTGGCCTTGATCTGGTGCCGGGACGCACGTTGGAACGAGTGAGCGCAGAGTTGGCCCTGCCACGCAAGGGGCGCAGTTTCAGCGAGCATTTGCGCCGCCAGCTCGGCATCGAAGGCGTCAAGGCCGCACTGCTGTACGAACACCTCGGCAAACAGGCCGGCGACGATCTTGCGCGGGTTGCACGGACGCTCAAGCACCTGCCGCTGCGCCTGCTGAGGACGCGCCCGCTGGCCGAGGCAATCAGTTCAGCCGGTGGCGTGCGATTGGAAGCGCTGGACACGCAGCTGATGGCGCTCGCGCAACCTGGCGTGTTCTGTGCCGGCGAAATGCTCGACTGGGAAGCGCCAACCGGCGGCTATCTGCTGACCGCGTGTTTTGCCAGCGGCCGACGCGCCGCGCTCGGCGCCGTGGATTGGCTGCAACACCGCCACGATCGCGTCACAGGCGATCGCTGACGGCCGCGCGCGGCCATACCGACTTGACGTCGTACACCACCGCGCCCGGCTTGCCGAGTGCGGCGATGCGCTCCACGTCGTAATCGCGATACTGCGCATGAGCGACTGCCAGCACGACCGCATCGTAGGTCCCCTCGTCCGGCGACTCGCAGAGCTGCACGCCACCATGCTGCAGGGCTTCGGCCGGGTCTGCCCACGGGTCGCAGGTATCGACGTGCACGCCGGCCGCCTGCAGCAGCTGTACCAACTCCAGCGCCCGGCTATTGCGCAGGTCCGGGCAGTTCTCCTTGAAGGTGGCACCCAGCACCAACACCCGCGCCTGCGCCAGCGTTACGCCGCGCAGCGCCAACATGCCGCAGACGCGCTCGGCGACATGCCGGCCGACGCGGTTATTGACCTGGCGCGCGGTGTGGATCAGGTCCGGGTGGTAACCCACGCTCTCGGATTTGTGCATCAGATAGTACGGATCCACCCCGATGCAGTGGCCGCCGACCAGGCCGGGACGGAACGGCAGGAAATTCCACTTGGTTCCGGCCGCTTCGAGCACGTCGAGCGTGTCGATTCCGAGTTTGTCGAAGATCAGCGCCAGCTCGTTGACCAGCGCGATATTGACGTCGCGCTGGATGTTTTCCACCACCTTGGCCGCTTCGGCCACGCGCATCGACGACGCGCGCCACGTGCCTGCGGTGATGATGCTGGTATACAGCGCATCGACTATGTCGGCAGCCTGCGGCGTCGAGCCGGAGGTGATCTTGCGAATATCGCGCAGGCGCCGCTGCCGGTCGCCCGGATTGACGCGCTCGGGGCTATAGCCGCAGAAAAAGTCTTGGTTGAAGCGCAAACCGGAGGCGGCTTCGAGCAGCGGCACGCAGACTTCTTCGGTGGTACCTGGATACACGGTGGACTCGTAGATCACCAGATCGCCGGGCTTGAGCGCGGCGGCAATCAAGGTCGTGGCGCTACGCAACGGCTCCAGGTCCGGCTGCTCAAAACTGTCGATGGGTGTCGGCACGGTGACAATGAAAATGCTGCAGCTCGCCAGCTCAGCGGCGGTTGCGCTGTAGCGCAACTGCGTTGCCGCGGCCAACTCGGCGGCGTCCAGCTCCAACGTGGCATCGTGACCGTCGTGCAGCTGCGCGACCCGCTGCGCATCGATGTCGAAGCCCAGGGTGTCGCGGTGCTCGCCAAACGCCACCGCCAACGGCAGGCCCACGTAGCCGAGTCCGATGACGGCAATGCGTGCATGCAGCAGTGGGAGAAGCGTGTTGCCTGACATGCGGTTCCTTGGGATCGTGTGCGGTGGGTACCGCGCGGCTGTGCGGCGGCAGCATAGCGCACGCGGCATGTCTCAGGCCTTGGGAAGAATCGTCGCTTGGAGATTCACAATCGCCGCGCAATCAGGCACGCTATCGCAATGCCCGGGTGGCGAAATTGGTAGACGCAAGGGACTTAAAATCCCTCAGCTGCAAGGCTATGCGGGTTCGACCCCCGCCCCGGGCACACTCAGGCAAGTGACTTTGCCGCAAGACGCGATGACGCTGCCTCTTTAAGGATGCTTCCCTGCCGCGATGAAGCCGCTCCCTGCAGTCGGCATGTCAGGGAGCAACACCACCCACCCGCAATCACTGCGACGCGTGCAGCCTGCAATGCGCGGGCAAGCGGCAACGCATGTTTCATGTACAGAAATGCGTCCGCGCCTTCCATCTCCGCAATGACCTGCGAAATTCTCTTGCAGGCGTCTCACTGCACTGCAGTCGACACGTGATATCCAAGCTCGGGCCGTCAAGCAAGATGTCGATCGCATTCGCACGTGCCGCAAAGTGAATCGAGGCACGACCTGTGCCCGCTCGACCTGGCGCCAACCACCAGCTACGTGAGCAAGCCTGCCGCGTACGCACACGCACTATTGGCTTTAGCGTCATCCAGCAGCTTTCTTAAGCCAAAAGCCAGGTTTCACGACAGCGTGTCACCAAACAAAAGGCTCTTTACGACAAAAAACAAAAACCCCGGATATCGTGGGATATCCGGGGTTTGAATTTGGAGCGGGAAACGAGACTCGAACTCGCGACCTCAACCTTGGCAAGGTTGCGCTCTACCAACTGAGCTATTCCCGCATGAAAATAAATTGTACAGCTTGTCACTTCGTTACGCTAGCCCCGCTATCGTTGCCGATGCGAAATAGCGACTGCATATGGAGGCCTGGGCCGGAATTGAACCGGCGTACGCGGATTTGCAGTCCGCTGCATAACCACTCTACCACCAGGCCGAAACATCAAACCCAAGGCATCCTGCCTTGAAACAACGAGACCTCGGACAGGGGGCCTTGTCTAAATCTGGAGCGGGAAACGAGACTCGAACTCGCGACCTCAACCTTGGCAAGGTTGCGCTCTACCAACTGAGCTATTCCCGCTTGGGAGGCGAAATTCTACAGCGAACAGGATAGCTGTCAACTGTTGCTTTCGATTTTTTTCGGCTTGTTGCTGATCGCCGCTTTTTCGTCGGCGCGCAGACTCGGCCATGCCGCCTGCAGATACTGAAAACCGGACCACAACGTCAGCAGCGCAGCGATCGCCAGTGTCCAATAGCCGGCACGGAAGATCAGATTGCCCAGCCAGATTTGATGCGTGGGCATCTGGCCGGGAGTGACCGAATACAGCAGGCAAAGCAGCGCGACCATCTGCGCCGTGGTCTTGATCTTGCCGATCGCTGCAACGCGCACCTTGGCGCGCTGGCCGATCTCTGCCATCCACTCACGCAATGCGGAGACTGCGATCTCGCGGCCTACGATGACGGCCGCCCAGAACGCCATCCACGGCGTGGGATGCCCCTGCACGATGAGGAACAAGGCGACGGCGACCATCAACTTGTCGGCAACCGGATCGAGGAACGCGCCGAACGCGGAATACTGGTGATACCGCCGCGCGACCCAGCCATCCAGCCAGTCGGTGATGGCGGCCAGCGCGAACACACCGGCCGAAGCGAAGTTCGTCCAGGTGTATGGCAGGTAGAAGACCACGACCAACACCGGGATCATCAGGATCCTCAGCAGTGTCAGCCACGTGGGGATGGTCAACTTCATTACGGACTCGACTCGCCTGCCGCATCGGGAAGCGCCAGCCCGTGCAGGTTAGCGTAGATTCGCGCAGCAAGTGCGGCATTGACCCCGTCCACCCGCGCAATCTCGGCTTCGCCGGCCGCCTTGAGACCGACCAGGCCACCGAAATGCTTGAGCAGGCTCGCGCGGCGGCGTGGTCCGATGCCAGGGATATCCTCGAGCTTGCTGGTCATGCGCGCTTTCTGGCGGCGCCCTCGATGGCCGGTGATCGCAAAGCGGTGCGCTTCGTCACGGACCTGCTGGATGAATTGCAGCGCTGGCGAGGCTGCGCCCGGTCGCAGTTCGCGGCCGTCGGCCATGATCAGCGCCTCGTGCCCTGCCCTGCGTTCCTCGCCCTTGGCCACGCCGACCAGCACGACGTTCTCCACGCCAAGGTCGGCCAACGCGGCCTGCGCCTGCGCCAGCTGGCCGGCACCGCCGTCGATCAGCAGCACATCGGGGAGGACGCCGTTTTCTTCCACTGCACGCCGAAACCGCCGTTCGATCGCCTGACGCATCGCCGCGTAATCGTCGCCCGGCGTGATGCCGGAAATATTGAAGCGGCGATACTGGCCGCGCACCGGGCCGCTGGCGTCGAACACCACGCACGACGCTACTGTGGCCTCGCCCATGGTGTGACTGATATCGAAGCATTCCACGCGCTTGACCTGCTCGGCCAAGCCCAGCATCTCGCGCAGCGCTTCGCTGCGTGCGTGCTGCGCGCTCTGGCTGGTGAGCTCGGTCACCAGGGTCAGCTGCGCGTTGCGGGTCGCCAGCAACAAGTAGCCGGCGCGCTCGCCACGCACGTTCCACTTCAGCGCCACCTTGTGCTCGGCGGCGGTGCTGAGCGCGGCCTCGATCAGTTCGGCCTCGGGAATTTCGCGATCCAGCAAGATCTCGCGCGGCGGCGAATGTTCGGCGTAGTACTGCGACACGAAGGCCGCCAGGATTTCGTCGGCACTGTCTTCGCCGTTGGTCTTGGGAAAGAACGAACGCGTGCCCAGATTGCGGCCATCGCGGAAGCTCAGCAGCAGCACGCAAGCCTGACTGGACTGGGTGGCGCAGGCCAGCACATCCAGATCGGCGGCGCGGCCGTCGACGTACTGGCGGTTCTGCATACCGCGCAGCGACGACAGCAGATCGCGCAGACGCGCGGCACGCTCGAATTCGAGCGCTTCGCTGGCCTGCTGCATCGACTGCATGATCTCTTCGCCGAGCTGATCGCTCTTGCCTTCCAGAAACATGGTCGCGCGGCGTACCGATGCGGCGTAATCGGGCGCGGCCACCAGATCTACGCACGGGCCGCTGCATCGGCCGATCTGGTACTGCAGGCACGGCCGCGAGCGGTTGCGAAACACGCTGTCTTCGCAACTGCGTAGCTTGAACAGCTTATGCATCAGGCTCAGCGTTTCGCGCACGCCGGTCACGCCGGTGTAGGGGCCGAAATAGCGCCCCTGCACCGCACGCGGGCCGCGGTGCAACGCGATACGCGGCCAGTCTTCGCGCGTCAGCAGGACGTATGGATAACTTTTGTCGTCGCGCAACGACACGTTGTAGCGCGGCGACAAGGATTTGATCAGCTGGTTTTCCAGCAGCAGCGCTTCGGCCTCGCTGCGGGTCACGGTGACGTCCATGCGCGCGACCTGCGACAGCATCGAGGTCAGCCGCGCATTCTTTGGCGTACCGTTGAAATAGCTGCCCACGCGCTTGCGCAATGCGCCGGCCTTGCCGACGTACAGCAAGGTGTCGTCGCTCGCATACATGCGGTAAACGCCGGGCGCGGTGCTCAATTGCGCAGCAAACGCTTTTCCATCGAAGTCGGCGTGGGGCCTTGCGCTCATTCGTCTATCGCAACATCACTCAGTGCGCCGCTTGCAAGGTCGTAACGCAAGACGGCGTGGGCATCGGTTTCGGCAATCCAGACTGCGCCAGCGGCGACGGCCAGCCCGGCCGGGCCGTGCAGACGTCGCGGCAGCTCGACCGTGGTGAGTTCGCCGCCGCCCAGACGCAGGCAGCGCAGCCGTCCGTTACCGGTGTCGGCAATCCACAGCATCGGCGAGTCGGCGCCCAGTGCGATGGCTTGCGGAAATTGCAGGCGCGCGGTGCTGCGGGGGCCGTCTTCATCGCCGAAATGCCAGATGCCCTGCCCGCCCACCAAGGTCTGCACCAGATCGCCGCGCAGCTGCATGGTGCGGATCGACGAGCCCAACCCATCGCACACGTAGGCAACCTGCTGCACCGCCGCCAACCCTGCCGGTTGCGCGAAGGCCGCGAGATGACCGCTGCCGTCGCGAATTTCAAGGGACCCGGTGCCGGCACGCGCGCTCAGTGCAGCGCGTCCCAGGTCGTAACTCCAGATGCGGTTGTCGCCGGCCATGGCAATCAATACCTGGTTGTCGGCAATGGCCAGACCTTGCGGATAGTTCAGTGCAGACGCACCGGCAAAGGCCAACGGCCCTTCCACCGGCTCGCCTGAGCGACCGGTGCCGCATAAGGTGTCCACCTGCCCGCTGCGCAGGTTGATGCGACGCAATGCGTGATTGCCGGTGTCGGCGACGTACAGCTGATCGCGCTCCAGCGCCAGACCCTGCGGGCGCCTAAAGGCCGCCTCGCCGGTACCGCCATCGATGAGATCTGCATTGCCGTGGCCGAATTGCCGCAGCACCCGGCCGCCATGGGTGCATTCGAGCACGCGGTGGTGCCCGGTATCGGCGATGTACAGACGGTCTTCGGTCGCGGCAAGACCGGTCGGAAAGCGCAGCGCCAGGCGCGGCTCGGGGTCGCGTTCTGCAATGCCTTGCAAGTCGGCGTCGGAAGGCGGTTGCTGGCCTTCGCACAATGCGGCCAGGGCCTTGTCCAGATCAGCGGTGACACCCACCAGGCGCTGGCGCTCGCGGCCATAGGCATCCAGCAACACCAGGGTGGGCCAGGATTCGATACCGAAGCGGCGCCAGGTTTCCCAGTCCTTGTCGAGCAGGATCGGCGCGCTGACGCCGTGCCCGCGCAGTTGCTTGAGCGAGCGTTGCGGCAGGCGTTCGCTATCGAAGCGCGGCACCTGCACCACGATCACCTGCAGCCGCCCGGGGCTACGCGCCTGCCATTGCGCAAGCTCGGCAAGACGCTCGGCGCACCACACCGAGCTGGCATTGACGAACGCCAGCACGAGCGCGCGGCCGCGATGCTCCTGCAAGGTGGATGGCCTGGCATTGAGCCAGGTAGGAAATTCCGGCAGTTCCTGGGTGAGCTGGGCAGTCATGCGGTAATTATGCCCAAGCGTGATTAGCCGCGGGTGAGTCTGGCGACCGTCTGTCGCGCCGCGGTATCGACCAGTTGCCAGACGTCCTCGAAATCCTTGCTACCGCCGGTGTACGGGTCCGGAATTTCGTCGCGCGCATCCACGCCAGCCCACGGTAACCACAACGCGACCTTGTCGCGTTGCGCTGCCGGCGCCAGACGCTGCAGATCGCGCAGATTGTTATTGTCGGCGCACAGCAGCCAGTCGAAGTGATCGAAATCCTCGTCGCGCACCTGCCGTGCGCGCAGGCCGGAGATATCCACGCCGTGTCCGCGTGCGCAACGGATGGCGCGTGGGTCGGGCGGATCGCCGGCGTGCCAATCGCCGGTACCGGCCGAATCGACCTCGATGCGGTGCGACACGCGTGCCTCATCCAGCCGTGCGCGCAAGGCGCCCTCGCCCATCGGTGAGCGACAGATATTGCCCAGGCACACGATCAAGACCTTCATGCCGATGCCACCCGCGCTTGCGCACGTGCCAGATCGTCCGGCGTATCGATACCCGGCGGAAATTGCTCGGGCGTCAACGCAACGGCGATGCGATGACCGGCTTCCATCGCACGCAGCTGTTCCAGCGACTCGATGCGTTCCAGCAGCCCGGGCGGCATCGCTGCGAACTGCTGCAGAAACCCGGCGCGATAGGCGTAGATGCCGATATGACGCAGCCATTGCCCCTCCTCGGGCAAGCGGTCGCGCTGACTGGCGAAGCTGTCGCGGTGCCAGGGAATCGGCGCACGGCTGAAATACAGTGCATCCCCGCTCGCGCTGCGCACCAGCTTGACCACATTCGGATCGAACAGATCGTGCGCGCTCTCCACCTGCGCGGCCAGCGTAGCCATCTCCGCGCCGGAGCGCAGCAGCAGCTCGGCGACCGCGCGAATGCCGGCAGCCGGCGCAAACGGTTCGTCGCCTTGCAGATTCACCACGCAGGTGTCGGTGTCCCAGCCGGCGATGCGCGCGCATTCGGCCAGGCGATCGGTGCCGGAGACATGGTCGCTGCCGGTCATCGCCACGTGCACGCCCGGCACGCCCTCGATCGCGTCTGAAATTCGTACGTCATCGGTCGCGACCCATACCTCGCGTGCGCCTGCCGACAATGCCCGCTCGGCCACGTACTGAATCATCGGACGATCGCCGATCGACTGCAGCGGCTTGCCCGGCAGGCGCGTGGACGCGTAGCGCGCCGGAATGGCGACGACGAAATCGGCAGACAGGGTGTTGGTCATGTGGTTGCGCTCTCGGCAGCAAGGAGTGTTGGAACGGCGGGACCATCTAGCATGCATCGCACTCTTGCATCAGCAGCGCCGGCGAAAACTGCCGCGCTGCGACGGGTGGCTACGGTTGCAGCAGTACAGCATGGCGCCAGCAGTCGTATAGCCACTGTCGCTGGTGCGGCCGCGCAAGGATGCAGCCCTCGTGCTGGAACAGGAGCGGCGAACACCATTCCCGCGCTCAGCGCCAGGCCGGCGCGTGCCGGTGCCCGGTGTGGCTTGTCCCACGCGTACAGTGCGGTTCTGAGCGCACGGCCCGCCCCACCTGACGACTGCTCGCACCGTGTTGTCAGCCGCTCCACGCGCGGCGCGTGCCTGCGCAGTGTCTCAGCAAGCCCATCGCTGTCCGGTCTGAAGCGGCATTGATCATCGGGCGAACCCCAAGGGCGACGCGCAACCGCTCCTGCATCCGCAGCGAGCGCCGCACGACACACCGCCAAGATCAAACGCCCTGCCGGCTGGCCAACTTGTCCAGCCGATCCAGCAGACTCACCCAGAACGCCGCCGGCAACTCTGCCTTAAGCGGCACGCTATACAGCCACTCGTCGGCGAATGGCCGGCACTTCACCGCATCCTTTTCGGTCATCAGCACCGGCAGGCGGCTACCGAAACTGAAATCTGCCGCGCGATACACATGATGATCGGGAAAGGCATGCGGGACGACGCCGATACCGCGGGCGCGCAACATGGCAAAAAAGCGCTCCGGGTGCGCGATACCGGCCACGGCGTGCACGCGCTGGCCGGCCAGCATGCTCAGCGGTTGCGCCCGTTTGCCGTCCATTGGCTGCACGCTGTCGATGCTCAGGCGCAGCTGCCATTCGCCGAAACCGGCGTCGTCCATTGTCTGTGGCGCGGTGGTGGCGCTTGCCCGGCCCAGATTGACCACGCGGAAGTCGCAATCGTGCGCGCGCGCCACTGGTTCGCGTAGCGGCCCGGCCGGTAGCAGGCGGCCATTGCCATAACGGCGCTGTCCGTCGACCACTTCGATTTCCACGTCGCGTGCCAGCCGGTAATGCTGCAACCCGTCATCGCAGACGATGATGTCGCACCCCGCCTCGACCAGTGCGCGCGCGGCGGCGACACGGTCGCTATCCACGCGCACGCGTGCGCCGGTCTTCCAGGCGATCAACACAGGCTCGTCGCCGCCAAGTGCGACTGCCGTGTCCGCATCAACCCACCGGGCAGTGCCGGAATCATCGCGGCCATAACCCCGACTGGCGACGCCAGGGGTCCAGCCGGCTTCCTGCAGCTTGGATACCAAGGCAATGGTCAGTGGGGTCTTACCGGTGCCACCGGCAGTGACGTTGCCGACCACGATCACCGGCACCGGCACGCCATGCCGCTTGCGCCAGCCGCGCCGGTAGAGACCGCGCCGCAATGCGATGGCGGCGCCGTAGATGGGCGCCAGCAGGCGCGCCGGCAGCGGAATCGGCGCATTGTCGTACCAATACCCCGGGGTGCGGGTGCCGCGCTTGCTCATGCCTGACGTTCGCGAAACTGCATGCCGTGCAGATGCGAATACAGCCCGCCCTGCGCCAGCAATTCGTTGTGCGTGCCGCGCTCGACGATGCGGCCCTGGTCCATCACCAGCACCTGATCGGCATGCTCGATGGTGGACAGCCGGTGCGCGATCACCAACGTGGTGCGGTCCGGCATCAGTTTGTGCAAGGCATCCTGCACCAGTCGCTCGGACTCGTTGTCCAGTGCCGCAGTGGCTTCGTCCAGGATCAAGATGGGCGCATCCTTGAGCATTGCGCGCGCGATCGCCAGACGCTGGCGCTGCCCACCGGACAGCCGCCCGCCTTTGGTGCCGACATGCGACTGCAGGCCCTCGGGCAGTTGCGCCACGAACTCCATCGCATTGGCGCCAAGGATCGCGCGCTCCAGTTGGCCGGCATCTGCCGTGCGCATTTCGCCATAGGCCACGTTGTCGGCGATGCTGCCGTCGAACAGCATGACCTGCTGGCCGACCAGCGCGATCTGGCGACGCAGATCGGCCAACGAGTACGCCTGCACCGGGTTACCGTCGAGCAGGATCTGCCCGGCCTCGGCCTCGTAAAAACGCGGGATCAGTTTGATCAGGCTGGACTTGCCGCTCCCGGAGCGGCCGACGATCGCCGTCACCGTACCGGGCTGCGCGACGAAGCTGACCTCGGCCAGCGCTGGATTCACCTGCCCCGGATAGCGCGCGGTCACATCGCGAAACTCGATCAAGCCCTTCGCACGCGTCAGCGGCACCGCGCCCTGATCGGGTTCGTCCGGGCTGTCGAGTACCGAGAACAGCCGCTCGGCCGAGGCCAGGCCGCGCTGGACCATGTTCTGCACATTGGTGAGCTGCTTCAGGCCCGGGATGATCGTCAGCATCGAGGTCATCAGCACCACGAAGTCGCCAGCGGTCAGGCGTCCCGCCAAGGCCTGGGCACCGGCGACGAACAGCAGCGCCGACAACCCGATCGCACCGATCATTTGCACAGTGGCGGTAGAAATGCCGCGGGTGGATTCCACCTTCATTGCCAGCCGCAGATTGCGATCGGCCAGCGCGCCATACCGCTCCATCTCGGTCTGCTGGGCGCCGTAGATCTTGACCTCCTGGTGGCTGGACAAGGTTTGGTCGGCGGCCTGCAACAGATGCGCGCCGCTTTCCTGGATGCTGTGGCTGATGCGTCGATACCGACGTGCCACCTTGTCCATCACCCACGCCAGTACCGGTGCGAGCACCAGAATGGTCAGCGTGACCTGCCAGCTGTGCCACAGCATCAGCGCCAATGCGCCGATCACCTGCAGCGACTGCTGGATCATCACCTTGACCGCATCCACCGCAGCCTGTGCGACTTGATCGGAGTCCGAGCCCAGGCGGATCAGCATCGACGGGACCGGTTCGGAATCGAAGCGCGAGCCCGGCAGGCGCAGATACTTGGCCATCACCTTGACGCGCAGATCGCGCGCGATGCTGCGTGCGGATTTGCCCATCGCCATGTCGGTGATATAGCCGGCAACCCCGCGCACCACGAACAGCAGGATGATCTGCACCGGCAGCCAGCGACTGACTTCGGCGTTCTTGTAAATGAAGGTTTCGTCGGTGATCGGCTTCATCAACGCCAAAAAGCCGGTGGTACCTGCGGCTTCAACCAATGCGGCAATCAGCGCGGCGATCAGCAACAGCCGATACGGCTTGGCGAAAGCCAATAGGCGACGGTACGTGCGCCAGGACGACACTGGCGCCGGGCGGTCGTTGGTGGTGGTCACTGGCGGGTTCCGTTCTTGCTTGTTTTACCGGCGGCGCCGGTCTGGGGCGCAGTCGCAATGGCGATGCGCCGAAAGCCAAGTTGCCCCAACGCATCCTGCGCGGTGACAACGGCCTGATACGGCGTACGCGCATCGGCGCGCATCAACACCGTCTGCTCGCGGTCGTCGCCGGCGATCTGAGCGATGGTCTGCTTCAGCGAGTCCACATCCGAGCGCAACACTTCCTGGTCGTTGATGAAGTAATGCCCGTCGGCATTGACCAGCACGCTGAGCGAACGCGGCGGCGCGCTGGTGTTCTGGTCGCTGGCGGTCGGCAATTGCAGCTGCAGCGTGGAGCGTGCGTCGAAGGTCGTGGTCACCACGAAGAAGATGATGAGGACGAGAATGACGTCAATCAATGGCACCAGGTCGATCTGCGGCTCGTCCTGGCTTCGGTCGCTGCCGATGCGCATCCGTCAGCCCTTTGCCATGACAGGCTTGCTGCCCGCTGCTGCCGGTGCTGCGGCCACAGGCGCTCCGCGGCCTTCCATGGTGTCCAGCAACAGCGTGGCTTCCTGCTCCATCTCGATGATATAGCCGGCAATGCGCCCCTTGAAGAAGCGATGCGCCATCAGCGCAGGTACCGCGATGATCATGCCGGTGGCGGTACACACCAGCGCCTTGCCGATGCCGCCGGCCAGCTGGTTCACATCGCCCACGCCGTGATCGAGGATGCCCAGGAACATCTGGATCATGCCGACCACCGTGCCGAGCAGCCCCAACAGCGGGCCGGCCGACGCGATGGTGCCCAGCGCGTTCAGATGGCGCTCCATGCGATGCACCACATGGCGACCGGTGTCTTCGATACGTTCACGCACCAGATCGCGCGGACGGCCACGGACATCCAGTGCAGCAGCCAGTAGCGCGCCCAGTGGCGAATTGCGCCGTAGCGACTCGATATGGGTGGGGTCCAGCTTGCCGCGCGCGGCCCAGTTACGGACCTCTTCGCCCAACCCCGGCGGCGTCACCTCGTTGCGGCGCAAGGTCCATAGACGCTCCAGCACGATCGCCAGGGCGATCACGCCCAGCAACAGCAACGGCACCATCGGCCAACCGCCCGCCTTGACCAGCTCCAACACGATTCGATTCCTCCGGCAACGCGGCCGCCTGTTCGCTGGCCGATAGGATAGCAGTCGACCGTCGCCGTTCCGCAGCATCCCATAGACGCGGCTGCCAGCGCCGTCGTTCGCGGACCTGCAGGCCGTCCGCGCCCAGCCATACCCTGATCGCACCGGACCGGGCGGTGTCGAGCAATTCCGCGCCATTGCCCTGCCAGCGCTGGACCACCTGCGCGCGGGGATGGCCGAAACGGTTGCCATACCCGGAGGACACCAGCGCCAGCCGCGCGCCCGTGGCGGCAACGAAGCGGGCGTGGGAGCCATCCGCACTGCCATGGTGCGGTACCACCACCACCTCGGCACGCAGCCCGGCAACCTGCTCGCGCATCAACCGATGCTCGATGAGTTCATCGATATCGCCTGGCAACAACGCACTGGCATGCCGCGTCTCAACCCGCAGCACGCAGCTGGACTGATTGCGCAGGTACGGAAAGTCCGCACCTGGATGCAGAAAGCGAAAGCGCACGCCATCCCACTCCCACTGCTGGCCGGCTTGGCAGCGCGCACTGACGTCCAGCGGCGCGCCCGGCGGCGCTGCCGTCATCGCGACCGGCAGCCCTGCACGCACTGCTGGGTAGCCACCGGCATGATCGGCATCGGCATGACTGAGCACGAGTGCATCCAGTTGACGCACCCCGAGCGCGCGCAAGGCGGGCAGCACCACGCGCTCACCGGCGTCGAACCCGTCGCGTACTGCGGGGCCCGTATCGAACAGCAGCGCGTGCCGTTGCGTGCGCACCAACACCGCAAGACCCTGCCCCACATCCAGCACTTGCAGGTCGGCTTCGCCAGCGCCGGGCAACGCGCGATCCGGCCATAACAGCGGCAGCCACAGCAGCATCGCCACGGCCTTGCCCGGCGTGCCTCGCGGCAGCAATAGCCAGAACGCGCCCAGCAACGCTGCAATCAGCGCAATCCCGTCGGATTCGGGCACCCACCACAACGCCAGCGTGGTCTGCCCAAGCCAGACGAACGAAGGCCAGGTCAGCTCGAAGCACCAGCCGGCCAATTGCCACGCCCACAGGCCCGCACCAGCCCGCAGTGCTTCGAGCGCCGTTCCCAGCAGACACAGCGGCACCACGACAAAGGTCCACCAGGGAATGGCGACAAGATTGGCCAATGGCCCCACCAGCGATGCTTGCCCAAACAAACTGACCGTCAGCGGCAGCAAGCCGACGGTGGCGACGGTCTGCGCGGACAGGAAGCCGCGCAGAATGCTCCGGTCATCTGCGGGCAGGCACCACACCAGCCAGGCAACGCCGGCAAAACTGAGCCAGAAGCCTGCCACCAGCACGCTCAGCGGGTCCCATACCAGCACCGCGAACAAGGCCAGCGCGAGAATCTGCGCGGTTGTGGCGCGTCGCCGCGCGACCCGCGCCAGTGCGACGACGGCGATCATCAGCACGGTGCGGACCGTGGGCAGCGCCAGCCCTGCCAACATCGCGTACGCAGCCGCGCCGAGTAGCGCGGCGATGGCCGCAGCGTGCACGCGCGGCATCACCAGACCCAAACCCGGCCGCCATCGCCACACGCCGGCCACCGCCAATGCAAAGAACGCGGCAACCAGGCCGACATGAAATCCGGAGATGGCGATCAAATGACTCAGCCCGGTCGCGCGCAGGGTCGCCCATGCCGCATCGTCCAGTCCGCGCGTGTCGCCCAATGCAAGTGCGCGCAGGTAAGGCGCGGAAGGACCGGAGACCTGTTCGGCAATCCGCAGCGACATCCGGTCGCGCCAGGCATCCACGCCACGCGGAGCGGCAAGCTCGCGTGCAGCGCCGAGATCGCGCACATACCCGGTGGCCGCGATGCGCTGCGCCAACGCCTGACGCTCCGCATCGAACCCACCCGGATTACGCAGACCGCGCGGTGCTCGCAGCTTGAGCTGCAGTTGCCAGTCCGCCCCGGCACGCAAGGCAACACGCGGCCCGATCTGATCGGCGCCGAAGGGGTCGTACCACGCCAGTTGCAGCAGCTTGCCGCGCAGGGCCGCCGGCTGCGTTTGATCATGATCGACGCGCAACTGAAAGCGCGTACGCCGTTGCTCGGCCACCGGCAGCCCGACAATTCGGCCACGCACGCGTATCTCGCGCGCTTCGTCACGCGGCAGCAATTGCGCCTGCAAGGTCTCGGCGACTTGCCAGCCAGTCAGCCCGAAGCCCGCCCCAGCCGTCGCAAGCACCAGCATCCACGCAGCTCGCCGCGGACGCAGCCACCGGGCGAGCGCGATGCCCAGCGCCCCCGCCAACAGGCAGGCGGCGTAGAGCGCCTGCGGCAGTAGCGCCGGCGACCACGCACAAACGACCACGCCCAGCAGCAACGCGACTGCCACTGGCACTGCCGATGCAAGGCGCGGCAATGGCGCTGCGTGGCCTGACACATCCATGTTGCTGCTCAATCCTGATCGTCCTGATCCAGGAAGCAACGCTAAGTCAATCACTGCGTTGCCGACAGCGGTGGTTTGCGCGCAAGACAGTCAGAAGAGACCGGATCTGCTGTAGCACATTGCCGGCATGTCACTACTGGGTGCGCATGCCAAACGCCGAGGCGCGCGTGCGGCCAAGACCGTCGGTGATGAAACTCACGGTCTGATCGATTGACGTCCGCGCGTCCGTTCGGCCGAGGCGAACACGTAGAACCGTGTAGTTCAATGAGACAGGGCCGATGCGAAGCGCCTGAGGTTTTCAGCAGGTCACGCAGCCCGGCATTCGCCTCGATTTCATGATCAACGGGCTATGTTCGACGCTGTCTTTGAGGAGTTCCCCACATGCGTAAAGGCATTGCATTGATTGTCGGCGTGACCGGCATCTCCGGTTACAACCTGGCCAACGTGCTGGTAGCCGACGGTTGGACCGTTTACGGCCTGGCGCGCCGCCCGCTGCAGCACGATGGCGTCATTCCTGTCGCCGCCGATCTGCTGGACGCCGACAGCACCAACAACGCGCTGCGCGGTCTGCCGATCACCCACGTCTTTTTCTGTACCTGGACGCGTCGCGACACCGAACGCGAGAACGTCGAGGCCAATGGCGCGATGATGCGGCACCTGTGCGATGCCTTGAGCGACGCGCCGCTGCAGCACATGGCGCTGGTCACCGGCACCAAGCACTATCTTGGCGCGTTCGAAAACTACGGCAGCGGTAAGGCCGAAACGCCGTTCCGCGAGAGCGAGCCGCGCCAGCCGGGCGAAAATTTCTACTACACGCTCGAAGACCTGCTGTTCGCGCACGCGGAGCGGCATGGTTTCGGGTGGAGCGTACATCGCTCGCACACCATGATCGGCATGGCCAATGGCAGCAATGCGATGAACATGGGCGTGACGCTGGCGGTCTACGCCTCGCTGTGCAAGCACACCGGCCAGCCGTTCGTGTTTCCAGGCTCGCAGGCGCAGTGGAACAGCCTCACAGATCTGACCGACGCCGGCCTGCTCGGCCGTCAGCTGGCCT
Organism: Xanthomonas dyei; assembly: GCF_002939865.1. Taxonomy (GTDB): domain Bacteria; phylum Pseudomonadota; class Gammaproteobacteria; order Xanthomonadales; family Xanthomonadaceae; genus Xanthomonas; species Xanthomonas dyei. The sequence goes on along the minus strand of NZ_MDEE01000013.1, from coordinate 72,113 downwards.
GGGCAGGTCTCAGCCCGGGGGCGCGCAACCAGGCCTTCAACACCGTCAATGGCGATGTATTCCGCTGGCGCTGGATGTGGGGCGAGATCGCCGCGTTCTTCGACCTCGATGCAGTCACCTGCCCCGATACGCCGCAGCCATTGGAAGCGCGCCTGACCGACACCGCACCGGCGCTGTGGGCCGAATTGGCAGCGCAGCACAATCTGGTGGAGTCGGACGTCAATCGTCTGGCCTCGTGGTGGCACACCGATGCCGACCTGGGCCGCGAGATCGAGTGCGTCAACGATATGACCAAGAGCCGCGAGTTGGGCTTCCTGGACTTCTACGACAGCCGCGCCTCCTTCTTTGAGCTGTTCACCCGGTTGCGGGCCCTGCGCATCATTCCCTGATCGATGCCAAGGCATCACTGCAGGTCGCAATGACCTGCAGTGATGTGGATAGAGGTGGAGTCCAGAGGTTCGGAGCAGCTAACACAACGACTGTGCTCACCACCAAACGGCCGCGCTGCGAATCTCGCACGCAGCGATATGCGGCCCGAAATACGTTTACTTATTGCGCGACACGACCGGCAACCCGATCGCGTCGACCGCACTCACACTGCCGACGGTGCCAGCTCGCGCAACTTGCCTTGATGCAGCTCCAGCACACGATCCAGGCGACGTGCCAGGCTGCGGTCGTGAGTGACCAACACCAGGCTGGTGCGCTGTGCGCGGTTGAGTTCCAGCATTAGCTCGAATACGGTGCCGGCGGTCTTGTCGTCGAGATTGCCGGTGGGCTCGTCGCCCAGCACGCATCCCGGCTTGTTCACCAGCGCACGCGCCACCGCACAGCGCTGACGCTCGCCGCCGGACAGCTCGCTGGGCTTGTGCTCGATGCGATGGCCGAGCCCGACCGATTCCAGCAACTGCAATGCCTGCCCGCGCGCCACCGCCACCTCCTTGCCCGACAGCAGCACCGGCATCATCACGTTTTCCAGCGCGGTGAATTCCGGCAGCAGATGATGGAACTGGTACACGAAGCCCAGCGCCTGGTTACGCAGCCTGCCGCGCTCGCCATCGGACAGCGCAGACATGCGCCTGCCAGCGACATACACCTCGCCCGACGTCGGAATATCCAGCCCGCCGAGCAGATGCAGCAACGTGCTCTTGCCCGCGCCGGACGCGCCGACGATCGCCACCGTCTCACCGGTTGCCACCGACAGATCCAGACCATCGAACACCGGTGTGCGCATCTTGCCTTCGGCGTAGGTCTTGGCCAGCGCCTCGGCGCGGATCACCACATCTGCTGGAGTTGACTTCTGCACGCGCGATTCCAGGATCTCATTCATAACGCAACGCCTCCGCCGGCTGGGTGCGCGAGGCGCGCCACGCCGGGTACAAGGTCGCCAGAAAACTCATCACCAACGCCACCACCGTGATCACCACCACATCCTGGGTTTGCATGTCGGTGGGCAGACCGGTGATGTAGTACACATCTTCGGGCAGCAGTTTGACGCTGAAGATCGCCTCGATCAGGCCGAGAATGCGCTCCAGATTGAGCGTCAACACGATGCCGCCGATCACCCCCATGATCGTGCCCATGAAGCCGATCAACGAGCCCTGCACCATGAACACCTGCATCACTCCGCCAGGCGACAAGCCCAGCGTGCGCAGGATCGCGATGTCTGCCTGCTTGTCGGTCACCAGCATCACCTGCGACGACACCAGATTGAACGCCCCCATCGCCACGATCAGCGACAGCAGGATGCCCATTACGGTCTTTTCCATCTTCAACGAGTGATAGAGATTGGCGTTTTCCTGGGTCCAGTCGCTCACCCGGTACGGGCCGTGCAACTTCAGCGCCAGATCGCGCGCGACGTTCCAGGCCTGATCCATGTCGTGCAGGCGCAGCCGCACGCCGGTGACGCCATCCATGCGCAAGACCCGCCCCAGATCCTGCATGTTGACCACGGCCAGGCCGCGATCGATCTCGTTGTAGCCGGCTTCGAAAATGCCGCTGACGGTGAAGCGCTTGAGCCGCGGCATCGCGCCAAGCGGCGTGGCCTGCGTGTCGCTGAGCAAGACCACAATGCTGTCGCCCACATCCACGCCCAGCCAGAGCGCCAGCTCCTTGCCGATGACGATGTTGTAGGAACCCGGAGTCAGGCTATCGACCGAGCCCTGCTGCATCTTCTTGGCCAACACCGACACCTTGTTCTCTTCGGCCGGAACGATGCCACGCACGATGGCCGGCTGCTTGCGCGGGCCCTGCAGTAGCGATTCGGTTTCGATATACGGTGCGGCGCCGGCAACGCGCGGGTCGGCCATGGCGACCTCGACCGCATGCTGCCAGTCGCGCATCGGCGCACCTTCGGCGCTGACGGTGGCGTGCGCGGCCATCTGCAACAGGCGGTCGCGGATTTCCTTCTGAAAACCGCTCATCACCGCCAACGTGGTGATCAGCACGGTGACGCCCAGGGCGATGCCCAGGATCGATGCCATCGAGATAAACGAGATGAAGCCATTGCGCCGCTTGGCACGCAGGTAGCGCAAGCCGATGGCAACCGGGATAGGTTTGAACATGCGGTTCAACCAGAAAAGGGACGCTATGGTGACACTTGCGGACGCCCGGACGAAATCGCGTGTGCCTGGGCGGCCAGACGCAGTTCACGTCGTTGCGGCGCCGGCAAGGTATCCGGCCAGAAATGCAGGCGCTCGCGACGCGCATCCAGCCCCGTCCACGACACCACCGCAATCGGCCCGCGCCAGGCAACCTGCAGGTTCTGCACCTGGGTGCCGTCAATGCTGGCGGGGCTCTCGCTCCACGGCACCACCAACTGCCGCACTGGCGAGCGCAACAACAACCACAGCGACCTCGCAACCGATGCCGGTACGCCGATGGACAGCATTCCAGCCAGCCAGAGCGGCACACCGCTACGCCAGACGGCGCACAGTGCCAGCACGGCGAGCAGGCTCAGTGCGCAAACAAGCCCGCGCGAAGGCCGCCACTCAAGCCGGCAAGGCGCGGATATCGGCAATGAGTGCGGCGTTGGCGACATCCGGGCAAGCCTCGTAACCCATGAACCAGCGCCACAACTTATCGTCTTCGCAATCCAGCAGCTGTAGGAAAACCGCGCGCTCTGACTCGGAAGCCTGCGCCCAGCGCTGATCCAGATAGCGCCCGAACAGCTGATCCAGCTCGCGCATGCCACGCCGGCAACGCCAGCGCAGCTTTTTCAACAAGGTTTCTTCGTCCATCTCTCTCTCCACCCTGCCCTGCGGCGGGGGCGAAAACGACAGCGGCACCTGACCATCGGGCCGGTGCCGCTGCGAACCACATCCCGCCAATGCGAGACCTCGGTGCCTTGCGATCAGGCGCGACGGGCCATCATCAATTTCTTGATCTCGGCGATCGCCAGCGCAGGATTGAGCCCCTTCGGGCAGGTCCGTGCGCAGTTCATGATGGTGTGGCAACGATACAACTTGAACGGGTCTTCCAGATCGTCCAGGCGCGCGCCGGTGTCTTCATCGCGCGAGTCGATGATCCAGCGGTACGCCTGCAGCAGGATGGCCGGGCCCAGGTAACGTTCGCCATTCCACCAGTAGCTCGGGCAGCTGGTCGAGCAGCACGCGCACAGGATGCACTCGTACAGGCCGTCCAGCTTCTTGCGGTCTTCCGGCGACTGCAGGCGTTCGCGATCCGGGGGCGGCGGGGTCTGAGTGCGGATCCACGGCTTGATCGACGCGTACTGCGCGTAGAAGTGGGTCAGGTCGGGTACCAAATCCTTGATCACATCCATGTGCGGCAGCGGGTAGATCGGCACTTCGGCCTTGCCGCAGTCGCCGATCGCCTTGGTGCAGGCCAGCGTATTGGTGCCGTCGATGTTCATTGCACACGAGCCGCAGATGCCCTCGCGGCACGAACGACGGAACGCCAACGTCGGGTCGATCTCGTTCTTGATCTTGATCAGCGCGTCCAACACCATCGGGCCGCACTTGTCGAGATCGATCTCGTAGCTGTCGGTGCGCGGGTTGGCGTCGCCATCCGGATCCCAGCGGTAGACCTTGAAGGTGCGCGTGTTCTTGGCGCCTTGCGCAGGGTAATGCTTACCCTTGCCGATCTTTGAATTCTTGGGGAGGGTGAACTCTGCCATAGCTGCTCTCGTTGGCTCAGGCGATGCGCGGTGCGAACGACAGCCGCACCGTACGCATGAAGGTAAAGACGATGGATGCCGCCACCGAAGCGGCGGTGCAACGACCGGCGTATTGCCGGCGCTGCCCCTGCGCGATGAAACGCCCCGACCGCTGCAAGCGGTTGCCGCCACGCCAGGACGACCCGGCGACTGGCTTCAATGCAGCGAGGGAGCGTTGCATGCGCATCGATCAGTAGACGCGCGGCTTCGGCGGGACCACATCCACGTCCTGACTCAGCGTGTACATGTGCACCGGGCGATATTCGAACTCGCACTTGCCCTTGTCGTCGACGGTGACCAGCGTGTGCTTCTGCCAGTTGACGTCGTCGCGGTCCGGGAAGTCTTCGTGGGAGTGCGCGCCGCGGCTTTCCTTGCGCTGCTCGGCCGAATTGATCGTCGCCACTGCATTGAGCAGCAGGTTGTTCAATTCGTAGGTCTCGATCAGATCCGAGTTCCACACCAGCGAGCGGTCGGACACCTTCACGTCTTCGAAGGTGGCGAAAATCTCGGCCATCTTGTCCACGCCTTCTTTCAACGTCTTGCTGGTGCGGAACACCGCAGCGTCGGACTGCATGGTGCGCTGCATGTTGTCGCGGATCACCGAGGTCGGCGTGGAGCCGTTGGCATAGCGCAACTTATCCAGCAGGCCCAGCGCCTTGTCGCAGGCATCAGCCGGCAACGTCTTGTGCGGCTGGTTGGGCTTGACCGTCTCGGCGCAGCGGTTTGCCACCGCACGGCCGAACACCACCAGATCCAGCAGCGAGTTTGAACCCAGACGGTTGGCACCGTGCACCGACACGCAGGCGGCTTCGCCGATCGCGTACAGGCCGGGCACCACCGCATCCGGGTCGTCGCCCTGCTTGCGCACGACTTCGCCGTAGAAATTGGTCGGAATGCCGCCCATGTTGTAGTGCACGGTGGGCAGCACCGGGATCGGCTGCTTGGTCACGTCCACACCGGCAAAGATGTGGGCGCTCTCGGCGATGCCGGGGAGCTTTTCGTTGATGACTTCCGGGCCGAGGTGGGTCAGGTCGAGCAGGATGTGGTCCTTGTACTCGCCGACGCCGCGGCCTTCGCGGATTTCCACGGTCATCGAGCGCGACACCACGTCGCGCGAAGCCAGATCCTTGTAATGCGGTGCATAGCGCTCCATGAAGCGCTCGCCGTTGCTGTTGCGCAGAATGCCGCCTTCGCCGCGCACGCCTTCGGTGATCAGACAGCCCGCACCGTAAATGCCGGTGGGATGGAACTGCACGAACTCCATGTCCTGCACCGGCAAACCGGCACGCATCACCAGGCCGCCGCCGTCACCGGTACAGGTGTGAGCGGAGGTGGCACTGAAGTAGGCACGGCCATAGCCGCCGGTGGCCAGCACCACGCCATGGGCGCGGAACAGATGCAACGAACCTTCGGCCATGTCGAGCGCCAGCACGCCGCGGCAGACACCCTCTTCGTCGAAGATCAGGTCGAGTGCGAAGTACTCGATCATGAAGCGCGCGTTATGGGCGAGCGACTGCTGATACAGGGTATGCAGCATGGCGTGGCCGGTACGGTCGGCTGCTGCGCAGGTACGCTGCGCCGACGGGCCTTCGCCGTATTTGGTGGTCATGCCACCGAACGGGCGCTGATAGATCTTGCCCTCTTCGGTACGCGAGAACGGCACGCCATAGTGTTCCAGCTCGATGATGGCCGGAATCGCTTCGCGGCACATGTACTCGATCGCATCCTGGTCGCCCAGCCAATCGGAGCCCTTGATGGTGTCGTAGAAGTGGTAGCGCCAATCGTCTTCGCCCATGTTGCCGAGCGCGGCGGAAATACCGCCCTGCGCCGCCACGGTGTGCGACCGGGTCGGGAAGACCTTGGTCAGGCAAACCGTCTGCAGGCCTTTCTGGGCCAAGCCGAACGTGGCACGCAGGCCGGCGCCGCCGGCACCCACCACGACCATGTCGTACTTGTGTTCAGTGATCTTGTAAGCGGACATCTAATCTGGATTCCTGTTCTGTGTGCCCGATGACTCAGGCACCGCCCAGCGCGATGCGCGCCACTGCGAAAATGCTGACGATCGCGCCAAGCACGGCGATGAACTTCACCGCCGTCTGCAACGCCAGCGCCAGCAACGAATTGTGGATGTAGTCCTCGAGCACGACCTGCAGGCCAAGCTGCGCATGCCAGAACATCGCCACCAGAAAACCGACCAGCAGCACGGCATTCCACGGCTTGGAGACCGCAGTGACCGCAGTCATGTAGTCGGAACCGAGCAGGCTCAGCACGAACGCCACGAACCAGATCGCCAGAACGACCAGCGCTGTCGCGGTCAGGCGCTGCATCACGAAATGTTCGGTACCGGTCTTGGCCGCGCCCAGACCACGTACATTTTTCAACGGAGTGCGATAGCGGCTCATGCGGAAGCTCCGGTGAGGACATACGCCCAGATCGCAGCGGTCAGCACCAGGCTTGCGATCACCGATGTCCAGCTACTGCGGATAAAGGCGGGAATGCTGAAGCCGCGGCCGAAGTCCTGGACGATGTGGCGGATGCCGTTGGACAAGTGATAGGTAAACGCCCATGACCAAGCGAACAGGAACAACTGGCCGTACCAGGCGCCCAGATGCTGGGTCAGGCAATTCCAGTGGTCCTCACCTAGCATCAGCAACAGCAGCGAGACGGCGATGACCAGCGCGCCTCCGGAAAGAATGACGCCGGTGGCTCGATGCAGGATCGAGGTCGCCATCTGGATCTGCCAGCGGTAGACCTGAAGATGTGGAGAAGTGGGACGTTCGCGGATCGCCATTCGCTGGGCTCGTTTACTCGGCTGGGCGGCACTAGGCCGCTGTGGCTAAAAGCTGCTCAAAAATCGATGCAGCGTCCATTTTTTCCCAGTCGCCGTAGCGCGTTGGCTCGGGGCCGTCGCGTCCACCAATTTCCTTCGGCAGTGGCTTCTTCTCGGGAATCTGCTCCTGAGGGGAAGGCTGCGTCTCGGAATCCTGCGCTGGGGTGGGGGTTGGATGGCCTATCATAGTGGTCTCACAACTTTGCGATTTTAGTCCTGCCCTTCCATGGCTGACAACCTGAATCTTATTCGACAGGGTTTTGGCTCCCTGCACGATATGCAATACGTCCGACTCGTCGGTACGGATGCAGTGGCGTTTGCGCATGCCCAATTCGCCAATGACGTCCAGGCGCTGGCGATCGGGCAGTGGCAGTGGAATGCGTGGTTGACGGCGAAGGGGCGCGTACTCGCCATCTTCGCACTCCTGCGTGAGGACGACACCCACTTGCTGATGCTGTTGCCGGACGGCCACGCAAACGAGATCGCCGCAGAACTCGGCCGTTTCGTGTTCCGGCGCAAGCTGAAAATCAACGCGGTCGCGCTTCTTGCGTATGCCGGCTTTGAAGCGCCAGAACACGCGCAAGGCGCACGGGCCGACATCGGAACGCAGCGTATCGCGTTGGATATGGGCAGTACCGCCCTAGCGCGCACGCTGTTGCTGCTGACCGACAACACATTGACAGCGCCTATCGAATTGCCGGACATGGACGCGCAATGGCGCCGCGCAGATCTGCAACTGGGTCTGGTACGTCTGCCGGATGCGCAGCGCGAACAATGGACGCCGCAGCAACTGGCGCTGGACCGCTTGCAGGCTTTCAGCGTCAAGAAGGGCTGCTACCCGGGTCAGGAGATCGTTGCGCGCACGCATTTTCTGGGCAAAGCGAAGCGGGCGTTGCAACTGTTGGAGACTGAAGCCGCTGCCCAGGCGGGCGATAGCGTCGAACTGGACGGCGCCGCCATCGGCACGGTGGTCAGCGTTGCCGGCGATCTGGCGCTAGCGGTGTTACCGCTGGAATTGACCGTGGACGCCAACACCACACTGCAAGCAGGCGGGCACGCCGCGCGCCCGCTTGCCATCGCTCCCGGGCTGGAGCGTTAAGCCGGCTCAAGCCGCTGCCCGGTTGCCGGGTCGAAGAAATGCAACGCAGCGCTGCGCAATGCCAGGCGCAGCGGCTGCCCGACCGCCGGCAGCGCCTGCGGCGCCACGCGGATCACCAGCGGCTGCCCGCTGCGATCGAGGTTGAGGAAGATCTCGTTGCCGACCGGCTCGATGACCTCCACCTGCGCATCGAAGCCCAACTGCGGATCGCTGGACGGCTGCAGATGCTCGGGGCGCACGCCGACGATGACGTCCTGGCCGAACCAGCGGCGATCAACCCGCGCGTCGCCCAGCGGCACCCGCCAGCCGTCGGCCATCACCAGATGCAGGCCGTCCTGCTCGTCCAGCCGTCCCTGCAGCACATTCATCGCCGGGCTGCCCAGGAAACCGGCGACAAACAGATTGGTCGGGCGGTCGTACAGCGCCATCGGGCTGTCGATTTGCTGGATCACGCCATCCTTGAGCACCACGATGCGCTGACCGAGTGTCATCGCTTCGACCTGATCGTGGGTGACATAGATCATGGTGGTGCCGAGCTTGCGATGCAGCTGCGCGATCTCGGTGCGCACGCTGTGGCGCAACTTGGCATCCAGATTGGACAGCGGTTCGTCCAGCAGAAAAACCGACGATTCGCGCACCATCGCCCGCCCGAGCGCCACACGCTGACGCTGCCCGCCGGACATCGCCTTGGGCAACTTGTCGAGCATCGGGGTCAGGCCCAGCAGCTCGGCGGCGCTATTGACGCGCTCGGCGATGACCTGCTTCGGGTGACCACGCAGCTTGAGCCCGAAGGCCAGATTTTCCGCCACGGTCATGTGCGGATACAGCGCATAGCTCTGAAAGACCATGGCGATGTCGCGATCCTTCGGCGCCACGTCGTTGACCACGCGTTCGCCGATCTTGAGCGTGCCCGCGCTGATGTCCTCGAGCCCGGCGATCATGCGCAGCAAGGTCGACTTGCCGCAACCGGACGGCCCGACCAGCACCATCAGCTCGCCATCGGCCACCTCGAAGCTTGCGCCCTGCACCGCCACCTGGCCGTTTTCATAGACCTTGCGCACACCTTCCAACTGCACTTTCGCCATCGTTCGGCCTCAACATTTTGTATGCGCCCTGCCCTCGGCCCTCCCGATGGCAATGACGACCGACCCGTCTGCGAGGAAATCCCCTGCAAACGAATGCATTGGTTTATTCTGACATGTAATCGTTTTCACATGGCAACATCGATCTCGGGAGGGACCATGCCGCTACCGACCCACGCCGCCGTTCCCGGCGACGTTACCTGCATTGCGCGGGCGGGCATTCCGCCAAGCATGTGCAGGTATGCCGCCCACGCGCTAACCGCTGACCGCCAGTTGCTGCAACAATCGGGGATTGGGCCTCAGCGTCCATCCCCCGCTGCGCGCACGCAAGTGTCGCTCAGGAACAGACGTACCGACCGCCGGCTGTCCGGCGCCTTTCCGCGAAGCCGCTGATAACGATGTCCCCAGAATCTGAAACTCGGTCCATGCACAACACCCTGATCCTGTTCGGCGCTACCGGCGATCTCGCCCAGCGCTATCTCTTTCCCTCCTTGCTGCGTCTGTTCGTCGACGGCCTGCTGCCGGAGGACTTCCGTATCCGTGCGTTGGCATTGTCGCCGCACGATACCGAGGCCTTCCGTGAAGTGCTGCGGCCGCGCCTGACCGAAGCGCTGCCGATTGCCACCCCGGAGCAGATCCAGACGCTGCTACAGCGGGTGGATTACCGCTCGGTGGACCTGCGCAATGCCGAATCGGTCGCCGATGCAGTCCGCGAGCTGGCCAGCCGCCAGATCGTGAGCTACCTGGCGATCCCGCCGGGGCTGTACATCAGCACCTGCCAGGGCCTGGCCCTGGGCGGCGCCTTGGCTGCGCCGCACCGGTTGATGCTGGAAAAGCCGATCGGCCACGACTCCGATAGCGCTCGCGAGATCCTGCAGTCGATCGGCGCGCTGATCGACGAAGACCGCGTGTTCCGCCTGGACCATTACCTGGGCAAGGCGGCGGTGCAGAACCTGATCGCGCTGCGCTTCGGCAATACGCTGCTCGAAGCAGTCTGGAACCGGACCTACATCGAGTCGGTACAGATCCTGGTCGCCGAAAGCGAGGGCGTGGACGGACGCGATGCGTATTACGCCCGCTCCGGCGCGCTGCGCGACATGGTGCAGAGCCATATCCTGCAGCTCCTATGTCTGGTGGCGATGGAGCCGCCGGCCTCGCTGGAAGCCGACCGCATCCGCGACGAGAAGGTCAAGGTGCTGCGTGCGCTGCGCCCGATGACCGCCGAACACGCCGCGCACGACAGCGTGCGCGGTCGTTACACCGCCGGCACCATCAACGGCCAGCCGGCGCAGGCCTATCACCCGCCGGAAGGCAGCGACGTGGAAACCTTCGTCGCGGTCACCGCGCATATCGACAACTGGCGCTGGGCCGGCGTGCCGTTCCATCTGTGCACCGGCAAGCGGCTGGCCGAGCGTTCCACCCGCATCGTGGTCACGCTCAAGCCGGTGACGCACTGGTTGTTCGAGCGCCCGGATCGCCAGAACGCGGTGCCCAACCGTCTGACCTTCCAGCTGCAGCCGCAGGAAAACATCGAGCTCGGCCTGATGAGCAGCCTGGCCGGCCCGGAATGGGGCGCGATCGAGCTGCAACCGCTGGAACTGGAATTGTCGGTGCCGACCGGCCTACACCGTCGCATCGCTTACGAGCGGCTGTTCGTGGATGCCTTCAACGGCAACCCGGCACTGTTCGTGCGCGACGACGAGGTCAAGGCTGCCTGGTCGTGGATCGACAGCGTCAGCGATGCCTGGGCCGCGGCGCAATTGCCGCTGCAGCCCTACCCCGCCGGTAGCTGGGGCCCGGATAGCGCCGCACCGTTCCTGCCTCCTGCCACCGACGCACAGGGAAACACCGCATGAGCGCTCCTTCCAAGCCGGTGCTGGTTGCCGATATCGGCGGAACCAACGCGCGGTTCGCGCTGGCCGATGTCGATGCATCGGTCCCGCTGCTGGATGACACCTCGCGCGAGTTCGCGGTGGTGGAGTTCGCTTCGCTCGGTGAAGCCGCGCGGTATTACCTCGACCAGATCGGCGTACAGGCCACCCAGGGCGTGTTCGCCGTGGCCGGCCGCGTCGATGGCGACGAAGCGCGCATCACCAATCATCCGTGGGTGATCTCGCGGTCGCGCACCGCCGCCATGCTGGGCTTCAGCACCTTGCATCTGATCAACGACTTTGCCGCGCAGGCCATGGCAATCAGCCTGCTGCGTCCGCAGGATGTGGTGCAGGTGGGCGGTGCCAGCTGGCGGCCGGCGCCGATCGATCAACCGCGCAACTACGGCGTGATCGGTCCCGGCACCGGCCTGGGCGTGGGTGGGCTGATCATTCGCAACGGGCGCTGTTTTCCGCTGGAAACCGAAGGCGGCCACGTCAGCTTTCCGCCCGGCACGCCGGAAGAAATCCGTGTACTGGAAATCCTCTCCGAGCAGTTCGGCCGGGTCTCCAACGAGCGGCTGATCTGCGGCCCCGGCCTGGTCAACATCCATCGCGCATTGAGCGAGATTGCCGGCATCGACCCGGGCCCGCTGGAACCCAAGGACATCACCGCACGTGCGGCGGCCGGCGACCCGCGCTCGGCGCGCACCATCGACCTGTTCTGCGCCATCTTCGGTGCGATCGCTGGCGACATGGTGCTGATGCAGGGTGCGTGGGATGGCGTGTTCCTCACCGGCGGGCTGGTGCCCAAGGTGCTGGAGTCGCTGCAGCACTCCGGCTTCCGCCAGCGCTTCGAACACAAGGGCCGGTTCTCCGCAATCATGTCGCGCGTGCCTTCGCTGGCAGTCATGCATCCGCATGCCGGCCTGTTGGGCGCCGCAGCGTATGCGGTGGATGCGCAGCGTCAGCATCCGGGGGAGCAGCGATGAACCTGCAGGACAACCCGCGCATCACCCTGGTGCGCTACGAAGATCCCGCCGAGTGGACCGAGGCGGTGGCCGGCGAAATGGCCGATCTGCTGGAACAGGAGATTTCGCGCCGCGGGCAGGCGCGCATGTTGCTCTCCGGCGGCACCACACCGGCGCCGGTTTACGAATCGCTGGCGCACCGTCCGCTGGACTGGTCGCGGGTGGAAGTGGGCCTGGTCGATGAGCGCTGGCTCTCGCCGCAGGATCAGGACAGCAACGCGTGGCTGGTCAATCACAGCTTCCTGACCCATGCGCCGGCTGCGACCTTTATCCCGTTGGTGCGTCCCGGCAAGCAATTGCCCGAGTGCGTGCACACCGCCAACCTGCAGGCCACTCATGCCGAACCGGCCTGTCTGGCGGTGCTGGGAATGGGCGGCGACGGACACACCGCCTCGTTGTTCCCCGGCTCGACCGATCTGCCCAAGGCGCTGGCCAGCCCGCAGCCGTATGCGTCGCTGGACGCGACCGGTTGCCCGGGCGCGAACCAGTGGCCGCTGCGGATCACGCTGACGCCTGCCGGGCTTGCGGCGATTCCCGCCCGCCTGCTGCTGCTGCGCGGCAAGCAGAAGCTCGATGTGCTGCAAGCCGCGCTCGCTGGCGAAGACATCAGCGAGTACCCGATTCGGGTCGCACTCCAGCAGCCCGGTCCGCGCTTGCGGGTGCATTGGTGCGGTTGAGTGCGAGCGGTTGCTGCGAGCGGATACGCTGTGATTGCTTCGCATGCGAGAGCTTTGCGACATCCGCTTAGATGCGAGTTCTTCGCGAGTGTCGATTCGATGCGAGTCCCTGGCAACAGCCGATCCAATGCGAGTCCCTCGCACCAGCCCGCACCTCCATATGCGGGTATTTAAACTAAAAAAACAGTGCGTTTTATTTCTCCCCGTTTCTCATAGCCGGTAGCCAATGAGCCTGCATCCGAACATCCAAGCTGTCACCGACCGTATCCGTAAGCGCAGCGCGCCGTCGCGCGCGGCGTATCTGGCCGGTCTCGATGCCGCCCTGCGTGAGGGTCCGTTCCGTAGCCGTCTGAGCTGCGGCAATCTTGCGCACGGCTTTGCCGCCTCCGAGCCGACCGACAAATCACGCCTGCGCGGTGCGGCCACGCCTAACCTGGGCATCATCACCGCCTACAACGACATGCTGTCCGCGCACCAGCCATTCGAGCATTACCCGCAGCTGATTCGCGATGCCGCGCGTGCGCTCGGCGCCACCGCGCAGGTAGCCGGTGGCGTGCCGGCGATGTGCGACGGCGTGACTCAGGGCCGCGCCGGCATGGAGCTGTCGCTGTTTTCGCGCGACAACATCGCGCAAGCTGCGGCGATCGGCCTCAGCCACGACATGTTCGACAGCGTGGTGTACCTGGGGGTGTGCGACAAGATCGTGCCGGGTCTGTTGATCGGCGCGCTGGCCTTCGGCCATCTGCCTGCGCTATTCATGCCGGCCGGCCCGATGACGCCGGGCATCCCGAACAAGCAAAAAGCCGAAGTGCGCGAGCGCTATGCCGCCGGCGAAGCCACCCGCGCCGAATTGCTGGAAGCCGAGGCGTCGTCGTATCACTCGCCCGGCACCTGCACCTTTTACGGCACCGCCAATTCCAACCAGGTGTTGCTCGAAGCGATGGGTGTGCAATTGCCCGGCGCCTCGTTCGTCAACCCGGAATTGCCGCTGCGCGATGCACTGACCCGTGAGGGCACCGCACGGGCCTTGGCGATCTCCGCACTGGGCGATGACTTCCGTCCGTTCGGCCGTTTGATCGACGAACGCGCCATCGTCAATGCGGTGGTCACGCTGATGGCGACCGGCGGCTCGACCAACCACACCATCCACTGGATCGCCGTGGCGCGTGCTGCAGGCATTGTGCTGACCTGGGACGACATGGACCTGATTTCGCAGACCGTGCCGTTGCTGACCCGCATCTACCCCAATGGCGAAGCCGACGTGAACCGCTTCCAGGCCGCAGGCGGCACCGCATTCGTCTTCCGCGAGCTGATGGACGCCGGCTACATGCACGACGATCTGCCCACCGTGGTCGAAGACGGCATGCGTGCCTACGCCAACGAGCCGCGTTTGCAGGACGGCAAGGTCGCCTATGTGCCCGGCACCGCGACCACCGCCGATGACAGCGTGGCGCGCCCGGTCAGCGATGCATTCGAATCGCAAGGCGGGCTGCGCCTGTTGCGCGGCAACCTGGGCCGCTCGCTGATCAAGCTGTCGGCAGTCAAGCCGCAACACCGCAAGATCGAAGCGCCTGCGGTGGTGATCGACACGCCGCAGGTGCTCAACAAGCTGCATGCCGCCGGCGTGCTGCCGCACGATTTCGTGGTGGTGCTGCGGTATCAGGGCCCGCGTGCCAACGGCATGCCGGAACTGCATTCGATGGCCCCGTTGCTCGGCCTGCTGCAGAACCAGGGCCGGCGTGTGGCGCTGGTCACCGACGGCCGTTTGTCCGGTGCCTCGGGCAAGTTCCCCGCCGCGATCCACATGACGCCGGAAGCCGCGCGTGGCGGCCCGATCGGGCGCGTCCGCGAGGGCGACATGGTGCGCCTGGACGGCGAAGCCGGCACGCTGGAAGTGCTGGTCTCGGCCGAAGAATGGGCATCGCGCGAAGTGGCGCCCAATACCGCCGTGGCCGGCAACGACCTGGGCCGCAACCTGTTCGCGATCAACCGCCAGGTGGTCGGCCCTGCCGACCAGGGCGCGATCTCGATTTCCTGCGGCCCGACGCATCCGGACGGTGCACTGTGGAGCTACGACGCCGAGTACGAACTCGGCGCAGATGCTGCCGCAGCCGCCGCCCCGCACGAGTCCAAGGACGCCTGATCCCCTTCCCTCTCAGCGACTGCCCCGGCGGTCGCCGTCTAATGGAGTTGCAATGACGATTGCCCAGACCCAGAACACCGCCGAACAACTGCTGCGCGACGCCGGCATCCTGCCGGTGGTCACTGTCGATACGCTGGACCAGGCGCGCCGCGTGGCCGATGCGCTGCTCGAAGGCGGGTTGCCCGCGATCGAGCTCACTCTGCGCACGCCGATCGCGATCGAAGCGCTGGCCATGCTCAAGCGCGAACTGCCCACTATCGTGATCGGCGCCGGCACCGTGCTGAGCGAACTGCAGTTGCGTCAGTCGGTGGATGCCGGCGCGGATTTCCTAGTGACGCCGGGCACGCCTGCCCCGCTCGCGCGCCTGCTGGCCGATGCGCCGATCCCGGCCGTTCCCGGCGCAGCCACCCCCACCGAATTGCTGACCCTGATGGGCCTGGGCTTTCGCGTGTGCAAGCTGTTCCCGGCCACTGCCGTCGGCGGCCTGCAAATGCTCAAGGGCCTCGCAGGCCCGCTGTC
Organism: Xanthomonas dyei; assembly: GCF_002939865.1. Taxonomy (GTDB): domain Bacteria; phylum Pseudomonadota; class Gammaproteobacteria; order Xanthomonadales; family Xanthomonadaceae; genus Xanthomonas; species Xanthomonas dyei. Next base: position 56,693 of record NZ_MDEE01000013.1, on the reverse strand, counting down.
CGAGCTCAAGCTCTGTCCCACCGGCGGCATCAGCGAAGCGAACGCAGCAGAGTTTCTGTCGCAGCCGAACGTGCTGTGCATCGGCGGCTCGTGGATGGTGCCCAAGGACTGGCTGGCCCAGGGCCAATGGGACAAGGTCAAGGAAAGCTCGGCCAAGGCCGCAGCGATCGTTCGGCAGGTGCGTGCGGGTTGATGTCTGGGCGCCGCATGCAGAGAGTTGAAAAGCCGAGTTACCGAGGAGAGCCGCTTGGCTGTGGAACGCTGATCTGGTGAAGAAATGCGGTTGGCCGAAGAAAACTTTTTCAGCTGGCGCTTTCGTTTCGATTGAGGAAAGCCCAGTTTGCTGGTGCTTTGATCTTGGCTTAAGGAACGCATGGTTGGCTGGCGCCTTGATTCTGTGCGTGGGAGCGGTCCACGGGCGCCGGGGGCAGGACACGCCGTGAACCCATCCATGGGGGCTCTTACACGACATCCCTGTCGTGTAAGGTCCTACCCCGGCGCCCGCGGACCGCTCTTCGAAATTGTGGCATTGGCGGAACGGAAAGCTCGGCTTCCTGCGAAACACATGCTCGTCCGCAGGCGTCATTAATTGCGTCGTGGCGTGAAGCAGGGACCTGCTCGCTCTATGAAAAAGCTGCGAGAAAAAGGCCTGTGTGCTCTTCAAATAACCACAAGTGCTCGGGAACTCAGAGCAGCTAACAAAATTACTGCGTGGCCGCCAGGCGGCCGTTCGCTAAGTTTTGTTAGCCGCTCTTAGTTTACGAGCAATAAATACAGAGTCCGAACAATGGCGACGCTGCCGTTGTAGTCGCTCAAAGTCATGACAACGACGTACCGAGGCGGCAGCGTGGCCGGGGATTGGCGGAGAGCGGCACATGGATGTGCCGCGGCGGCGAGTCAGACAGGATGTCTGACCGAGCCGAGGAGCCGATTCCCGGCCGCGCTGCTGCCCCTCACCGAAGCCAGTAACTGACAGCCGGGTGCTTGGCAGTGCCCGCAGAACCCGTACCCTCACCATACCCCCCGCTCCACGCCCTGGCCCGCGCTTGCGGCGCGGGCGCTCCAAGGCACGCGCGCCCATGGCGCGCAAGCTGTGCCTCCTCGCCCGAGGGGAGCGTGGCTTTGTGCGCCTTATGCCATTCAAGGCTCCAGCACACTGGTAGATGCCTTACGCCGTGAAAACTTCAGCGCCGTTGACTGCTCAAGACTCCAACGCAACGCTCACGGGCGGCGTCTTTGGCACACCACGCGCGCGGCGCACCAGTGCCGCAGCGCCGTTGCTCATGTCGTCGAGAATGGCGTAGATCGTCGGCAGGAACAGCAGGCTGACCACGGTGGAAAACGCCAGCCCGCCGGCGATGGCGCGAGCCATCGGGAAGTACGGCGGGCCGTCGCTGAACATCGTGGTGCTGGTCAGCGAGATCGGCACCATCGCCAGGATCGCGGTGCCCATCGTCATCATGATCGGCCGCAACCGCTCGCGTGAGCCCTCGACCAGCGCCTGCGTGCGTCCCATGCCGCGACGGCGCAAATTGTTGATGTGCTCGATCATCACGATGCCGTTGTTCACCACCACACCCATCAGCACCAGGATGCCGATGAAGGACATGATGCCGAACGAGGTGCCGGTGATCCAGAACAGCCAGAACACACCGAAGATCGAAAACAGCACCCCGCTCATGATCGCGGCCGGGAACAGCAGCGATTCGAACACCGCCGCCATCACCACGTAAATCATCACCAACGCGATCACCAGGTTGAACACCATCTGGCCCATCGCTTCGCCGTCGTTCTGATAGTTGCCGCCATCGAAGGTGTAGCTGTAACCGGCAGGAAAATTCATTGCCTTGAGCGGCTTTTCCATCGCCGCGCGTGCTTCCGGCACGGTGATTTTCTCGGCCAGATTGGCCTTGATGGTCAACGTGGTCTGGCGATTGGTACGCCCGATCTGGGTGGCTGCCGGGCGGATCTGCACATCGACCAGACTCAGCAGCGGCACGCTGCGGCCATCCTTGGTGCGTACGCTGAAGCCGGCCAGATCTTCCGGTTTGCTTTGCTCGGCACCGGCAAAACGCACCCACACCGGCACTTCATTGTCGCCACGACGGAACTCGCGCAACGGCGTACCGCGCAGTGCCAGCCCCACGAAACTGGCCACCTGCTCCGCACTGAAACCGAACGCGGCAGCACGCTCGCGATCGACACGGATCGCCAGCTCGCTGGTGCGATCGCCGGTATCCACATGCACGTCGCGCAATTCCTTGCGTTGCGCCAGCAGCGGGACCACCTCATCGGCCAGCGACTTGAGCGCCTCGGTGGAGTCACCAACCAATTGCACCTGCACGCCCTGGTTGCCGCTATCACCATCGCCCTGATTGCCGATGCTGTAGTCAGCCCGCGCAGAACGCGGCAACGCCTTACGGATCTGCTCCAGCAATGGCGGCAGGTCTTTGACCTTGCTCGCATCGAAGGTCACCGTCGTGCTGCTGCCTTCCACCTCGCTGAACCACGAATAGACCTGGGTGATGTGGTACTTCTCGCGATTGGCTTCCAGGTAATTCTCGACTCGCCCGATCTCTTCGCCCAGCTGCTCATGCGTGTACGAGCCCTTCCACTGATATTGGATGAAGGCCTCGTTGCCGCCATCGCCGCCGAACATGTCGACCTTGGTCAGTTTCATCGGCACCAGGCTAATGGCGCTGACCAGGATAATCCCGGCCACGCTCCAGCCGCGGTGGGCCAGCGTCCATGCAAGCACCCGCGCATAGCGCTGTTGCAGCCTGGCGATCACACCATGGTCGGAGGTCACCATCGGCGGCGTCTTCATGCGCGCCGACAGCATCGGGATCAGGCTGATCGCCACCAGCCATGATGCCAACAGCGACACCGAAATGGTGATCGCGATCTGCGCCATGAAGATGGAGATGTTGTTGGTTTCGCCGAACAGATTCGGCACGAACACGATGCAATGGCACAAGGTACCTGCGCTCAGCGCAATCGCCACGCTGCGGGTACCCAGCAATGCCGCCAGCTGCGGCTGCCCGGGCATGCGCTCGCGCTCCTGGTAGATGCTTTCCACCACTACCACGGCGTTGTCCACCAGCATCCCCACCGCAAGCAGCAAACCCATCATCGTCAGGATGTTGAGCGTGACGCCGACGAAGTACATGAAGCCCAACGTGATCGCAAAGCAGATCGGGATCGCCAGGGTCACCATCAAGGTCGATGGCCAATGCCGCAGAAAAAAGAACAGCACGGTGATCGACAACAACAGGCCCACCGCCCCGGCCTCGGCGAGTTCGGCCAGCGACGAGGTCACAGCCTTGCCCTGGTTGTCGATGACCTTGATCTGTATGTCGCGCATCGCGGGCTCGGCGCGAATGTCTTCCACCTCTTTCAGCGCGGCCTTGGACACTTCCACCAGATTGGCGCTGCGCTCCTTGAAGACATCCAGACCGATCGCCGGGCGCCCATCCAGCCGCCGCCCGTAGTTCATGCGCGTGGGCTTGAGGCGTACCTCGGCGATATCGCCCAGACGCAAACCCTTGGCATTGAGGACCAGATCGCGCAGTTCCTGCAGGTCGCGCAACTCGCCGATCGGCTGCACCCGGATGCGCTGCCCGTTGTCGTCGATCTGCCCGGCAGAGACAGAGAAATTGAGCTTGCCCAGCCGCTCGCTTAGGTCGTTGAGGCTGAGGTCGTGCGCGGTGAGGCGATCCGGCGCGATGGCGATCTCCACCTCGTTGGGTGGGGCACCGGAAATTTCGACCTTCGCCACGCCGGGAATGCGTTCGATGCGCCGCTTGAACTCGCGGTCGAGCATGTCGTACGCGCCGGTCAGGTCGGTCTGGCTGGCCAGGCGCACCTTGAGCACCGGCTCGTCGCTGCTGGACCATTTGAAGATATGGAAGCGCTGTAGATCATCAGGAAAATCGTCGCGAATCGCATCCAGCCGCTCGCGCGCATCCGATGCGGCGATGGCGATATCGCGGTCCCAATCGGAGAACTCGATAAAGATGTTGGCGCCATCGGCAGTGGCGGTGGAGCGCATGCGCTTGATGCCGGTCATCGTGGCCAAGGCTTCTTCGGCCGGCCGCACCAGGTTGCGCTCCACCTCGTCAGGGGTGGAGCCGGTGTACGGCAATTGCACGAACAGGAACGGCGCCGAGATGTCCGGCAATGCCTCCAGCGGCAATCGGAATGCGGCAATCAGGCCCACCACCACCAACGACACGAAGCACATGATGGTGGTGACCGGGCGACGAATGCTGAAGGCCGCAACGCTCATAGCGCCTCCAGTCCGTCTGTGTTTTCACGCGTCTGCGCCTGCTGCCGCGCCATGCGCCGGCCGCGCTCCAGGTAGTACGCGTCCGCGCGGCGATCCAGCAAGTCGTACACCACCGGAATCACCAGCAGCGTCAGCAGCGTGGACACCAGCAGGCCGCCAATCACGGTGATCGCCATCGGTGCGCGCACTTCCGCGCCCTCGCCCATCGCCACCGCCAGCGGCAGGAAGCCGAACAAGGTGCACAGCGTGGTCATGACGATCGGCCGCAGACGCGAGCGTGCGCCTTCGATCAAGGCCTCACGCTTGGGCACGCCTTCTTCGCGCAACTGGTTGACCTTGTCGATCAGGATGATCGCGTTCTTGGTCACCAGGCCCACCAGCAGGATCAAGCCGATGAACACCACAACCGAGACCGGCTTGCCGGTCATCAGCAGCGCCAGCACCGCGCCCACCATCGCCAGCGGGATGGTGAACAGGATGACGAACGGGTGCAGCAGCGATTCGAACTGCGACGCCATCACCAGATAGACCAGAAAGATCGCCAGCCCGAACGCAAACAACAACGACTTGACCGACTGCGCCAGCTCCTCGCCCTGCCCGCCGATATGCATGCCGACGCCGGCAGCCAATGGGTCCTTGCGCACCAGCGTTTCCACTTCGCGCACCGCACCGCCCAGGTCGATGTCCTTCAGGCTGGCCGACACGATCGCCACGCGGGTCTGGTCGGCGCGATGGATCTCGCTCGGGCCGGTCGTCGCCAGCACCTCGGCCACGGCGGCCAGGCGCACGGGGCGACTGCTGCCCGGATTGACGATCAGCTGGCGAATCGCATCCACGCTGGCACGGTCGCTGTGCTGCGCACGTACCAGCACATCGATCTTGCGATCGCGGAAGCTATAGCGCGTGGCCACATCGCCACGCACCTTCTTGACGATGACATCGGCGATCTGCCGCGTGGTCAAGCCCAGTGCACCGGCGCGCTCTTGATCGAAGCGGATCTGGATCTCCGGAAATCCCTCTTCCACCGTCGATTTGACGTCGGCATAGTGCCCATTGGCGCGCAGCATTGCGGCCAGTTTTTGCCCGGCCCGCTCCAGCTCACCCAGATCCTGCCCGCGCAATTCCACTTCCAGCGGAGTGGAGAAACTAAACAGCGCCGGCCGCGCGAAATCCACCTGCGCACCAGGGTGCCCGACCATGCTGCTGCGCAGCCGCTGCGTCGCCGCCGCTTCCACTTCGGGGCTGCCGCCGCCAGCCATCACCACGGTAAGCTTGCCGATGTTCTCCCCGCTTTCGGTGGGGTTTGCATCCAGCCGCGTGCCGCTGCCGCTCACGCCATACAACGATGCAATGCCGGGGTCTTTGTCGTGCGCGAGTTGCAGCTCGCGCACCAGCGCATCGGTCTGCGCAAGCGGCGTGCCGGACGGCAGTTTCACGGTCATCTCGAAGCGATCCTGCGCCAGCTGCGGGATCAGGTCCGCCCCCAGCATCGGCACCAACAACAGGGTGCCGACAAACGCGGCGGCGGCCAATCCCAGCACCAGACCGGGCCGACGCAACGCTGCCGGCAACATCGCCAGATAGCCGCGCTCGGCACGGCCGTACGGCGCCATCGCAATGTCGCTGGCCTTGCGCATCACCGGCGACACCACCCGTGCGATGCCGCGCCACAGTTTGACCACCACCCACGCGCCGCCGAAGAACGCGTAGCGCACGCTGGCCCCCGCCCCGCTCAAGCCGGCAGCCACCGGCTTGAGCCAGCGCTGTTCGGGCGTCCAATCCGGGTGGTCCGGCTCATCCGGAAACGCCATCGGCGGCGCGCCCTTGAGCGAACTCAGCATCGGAATCAGCGTCATCGACACCACCAGCGAGATCGCAATGGCGATCGCCACCGTCAGCGCCTGATCGCGGAACAGCTGCCCGGCAATGCCTTCGACAAACACCAACGGCAGGAACACCGCGATGGTGGTTAACGTGGACGCCATCACCGCCATGCTCACTTCGCGGGTACCGGCAATCACCGCATCCAGCACGCTTAACCCACGTTCGCGGGCCTTGGCGATGCTCTCCAGCACCACGATCGAATCGTCCACCACCAGGCCGGTGGCCAGCGCCAGCCCGCCCAGCGACATTACGTTGAGGCTCAAGCCAAGCTGGCCCATGAAAAAGAACGTGGTGATGATCGACACCGGCAACGACAGGCTGATCACGAACGTGCTCCAGCCGTCGCGCAAGAACAGGAAAATGATCAGGATCGCCAGCACACCGCCGATCACCGCATCTTTTTTGACATCGCTGATCGCGTGTTCGATGAAGTGCGACTGGTCTTCGATGGTGGTGATCTGCACATCGCCCGGCACGGTTGCCTTGAGCTGCTCCAGTCGCGCGCGCAGTGCGGCGGCCGTGGACACGGTGTTGGCATCGCCTTCCTTGTAGATCGCCAGCTCCACCGCTTCCTTGCCGCCCAGGCGGATGATCGCCTCGCGCTCCTTGTAGCCTTGGCGCACGTCGGCCACATCTTTCAGCCGCACCGGCATGCCGCCGGCGATGCTGCTGCTGGACGCCGACGACGTGCTCTGCACTTCCGCCGCTGCCGCCAGCGCCGCCTGCGAGCCGGTGGACGCGGCAATCGCATACATCTGCTGCATCGCTGCATCGGCGGCGCTGCTACTGCTGCTCTGCGTGGTGACCAGCATGTTGCGGATCTCGTCCAGATCCACAAACTGGTTCACCGTGCGCACCAGATACCGCTGCGAGCCTTCTTCCAGCCGGCCGCCGGAGATGTTGACGTTCTCCTCCTTGAGCCGGGTGATCACGTTGTCGATGGGCAGATTGAGCTGCGCCAGTTTCTGCTGATCGATATCGACCTGGATCTCGTCTTCCAGCCCGCCGCCGACCTTGACCGCGGCCACACCGGCCACCGGTTCGAGCTTCTTTTTCAGATCTTCGTCGGCATACCGGCGAAGACCGGTGAGCTGACGAATCGCATCTGCGTCCGACGCCGGCGCCTGTTTGGGCGACAACGCCAGCCGCATGATCGGTTCGGTGGATGGATTGAAGCGCAGCAGCACCGGCGGCTTGGTTTCCAGCGGCAGCGACAGCGCTTCCATCTTGTCGCGCACTTCCAGGCCTGCCTGGTCCATGTTGGTGCCCCAGGCGAATTCCAGCACCACATCGCTCTGCCCGGTGCGCGAGATCGACTTGAGCTTGCGCAGATTTTTGACCACGCCGACGGCTTCTTCCACCGGTTCGGTCACCAGCGTCTCGATTTCCGCTGGCGCCGCGCCGGTGTATTCGGTCCGCACGGTGAGCGTGGGGTAGCTCAGGTCGGGCAGCAGATTGATCTTGAGGCTACGCAGCGCGATCACGCCGAACAACAGCATGGTCACGGTGATCATGGCGATGGTCACGCGCCGCCGTGTCGCAAAGACCACCAGCCCGCCGCCGCCAGGCGTTGGCATGTGTGGGTCGTGCAGGGAGCCGTGCGCGTTGCCGTGGTCGCTCATGCGTGCGTCTCATCGCGCGCAGCAGCCGGGGCAGCGGCAACCGGCTTGCGATCGGGCTGCCCAATCACCTGCACGGCAGTGCCATCGCGTAGCGCCACCTTGCCGGCGGTCACCACCTGATCGCCTTCCTTCAAGCCCTGCCGCACTTCAAGCCACGGGCCTTCGGCGTAACCAAGTTTCACCGGGACGCGGCTGGCCTTGCCATTGCGCACCACGAACACCGCAGGTTCACCATCATCGAGTAGCGCTAGGCGCGGAATCACCAATGCGTCTTTGCGTTGGTCGTAATCGATACGGATGCGCCCGAACATGCCCGGCTGCAGCGACTCGGCGCCCTTGCCGAAGGCGCACACCACACGGAACGTGCCGCTGCCCGAATCCACCACCGGCGCAATGCGATCCACCTTGCCCACGAACTGCTGGCCCGGCAGCGCATCGGCCAACAAGGTCACCGGCTGGCCCGACTTCAACGTCGCCAGTTCGCGCTCGGGCACATTGAGCGTGGCTTCCAGCTGCGAGTCGTCGACGATGCGAAAGATCGGCGTGTTGATCTGCACGAAGTTGCCGGTCTTGATCGAACGCGAGGCGATCACGCCGGAAATCGGCGCCTGCACGGTGGTGTAGGACAGCTCCAACGATGCCAGCCGATGCTGCGCGCGGCTGTTTTCCACATCGAACTTGAGCTGATCCACATCGGCTGCGCTCACCAGCTGCTGACCGACCAATTGCGTGGCGCGGCGGTAGCTGTTTTCCAGCTTGCGCAGTTGCGCTTCGCTCTGCGCAACGGCCAGATGCGCGCGATCCGGATCCAGTCGCACCAGCGCCTGGCCGGCCGACACCTTCTGGCCTTCTTCCACCATCACCGCCAGTGCCACGCCGGAGGTCTTGGCGACCACCTGCGCTTCCGCACGCGGCTCCAGCGCTGCGGTACCGGTATAGCTGGCGGCCACCGCGCGCCGCGCTGCCTTGGCGATTTCCACCGGCACTGCATCCACGGCCTTTTTTTCTTCTGCGGCCTTGGCCTCTCCATCGCTGGTCTTGCAGCCGCCCAGCAGAAGGCTGGTGGAGATCAGTACTGCGGCGCAGATTCCACTGCGGCCGGGCAAGAAGGAGCGTGGCGACATCGTCGTGTCCTAGTGGATGCGTGAACAGGTGTTGTAGGCAAGTAAACCACCTCGGCATGCATGTCGCCAATGCGCCAAAGGTCATGGTCTGTTCAACTTCGCGTATTCACCCCGTTTGCGCCACGCCAAATCGCAGGCATACTCGGTCCGGTTCCGTCACGCCCCCACGCGCGGACGCTCAATCAGTCTTCCGGATACGAAACCATGCGCCCGCAGCCGCTCGCCGCTTGTCTCGCTCTGGTCGTCTTCCTGCCGTTTGGGGGCGCATCAGCGACACCGTCAGTCACGCCAGCCGTACCGGCCACGCCGGCGCCTGCCGCCGCCGCATCGGCTGCCGCTGCGCCCATAGCGCCGACCGGTAATCCCTCCAATGGCCGCCTGCTGGCGTATACCTGCCAGGGCTGCCACGGCGTGACCGGCTACAAGAACGCCTACCCAAGTTACCGCGTGCCCAAGATCGGCGGCCAGTCCAGTCAGTATCTGACCCAGGCGCTGACCGAATACCGCCAGGGCAAGCGCAAACACCCGACCATGCAGGCGCAGGCGCAGAGTTTCTCCGAGCAGGACATCGCCGACATCTCCGCCTTCCTGTCCACCCTCAAGTAAGCGCCCACATGCCGAACGCCCTGCACGCTCCGCGTCTAGCCATCGTCCTGGTCGCTGCCCTCACGATGGCGGCCTGCTCTCAATCCCAGGTCGAATCCACCGATCACTCCGCCGGCGATGCCGGCCATGCCAGCGGCGAGCACGGCTCTGGCTCCTCTGCCGGCTTGCCCACCGGTCGCGCCGAGGCTGGCGACAAACTCGCGCATACCAAAGGCAAGGCCACCGGCCAGAGCTGCGTGGATTGCCATGGTGCCGATGGCAATGCGCCGATCGACCCCAGCTATCCCAAGCTAGGCGGCCAGTACGGCGACTATCTTGCGCATGCGCTGCAGGCGTATCGCAGTGGCGACCGCCAGCACCCGTTGATGACGGCGCAGGCCACTGCATTGAGCGATCAGGACATCGCCGACCTAGCCGCCTATTTCGGCGCCCGGCCGACGCAGCTGCGCGATCTGCACGGCGTCAAGTGAGTGTCAGGCAGCGTTGCCGAGCGCACGCGCTGTCTCAATCGGAATGAAAAAGCGCTTGCGCGAACATTAACCGGTCGCTATTATTTCGTTCTCAGTTTCGTGGGGCCATAGCTCAGCTGGGAGAGCGCCTGCATGGCATGCAGGAGGTCGGCGGTTCGATCCCGCCTGGCTCCACCATCTCAGACATTAGGCCGTCTGAAATGACGACTCAGGTTTTGATCTGCGTCCCCATCGTCTAGAGGCCTAGGACACCACCCTTTCACGGTGGACACCGGGGTTCGAATCCCCGTGGGGACGCCAATCATCCAAAAGCCCTGGCTCTGCCGGGGCTTTTTTTTTGCGTGTTTTTTTGCAGTGATGAGCGCTTGCGCTATGTCTTGGTAGCAGCCTCGCTGCCGCCATGGACGTGTCAAAAAGTTCGAGCGTCGTTGCGTTGCGCACGGCCTGGAATGTACATCGACACCATCGGCGACCTGCCGAACGAGGGCTCCCTGGAACCGGCTTGCGCGAGCGTGGCGCAGATCTCATGCGCAAGCAGTGGCATCGATCACTCGCCCGTCTCGTCAGCGGCGACCCAAGCTCGGCATCGAGTGCCACATGCGGTCGCGCAACGAACGCCGCGCACAGCATGGACGTGGAGCATTGGTCGCTAACGTCGACTGCACCGTCGGTTGCGAATGCAGGCGCTTGATGCTGCTGATCACGATGTTGATGATTGAAGGCTGCGCTTCGATGCTGCCGCCCACGCGCTGACACGAGACGACGTCCGCAGCACTTGCCTACTCCGCAACGACGAAGACGACGACGACGAATCATCCAGGCCATCGGATTGATCGCAAGGTCCCTCGCAAGAAGAGACGTATTGATTGGCCGCATGCGCAGCTTCGTGCTGATCACGCAATCCAGATCGACGCACCGAAGCACCGGAGATCTTTTTTGCACAGACCGCTTCCCAAAGCCGTCTTCAGTCGCTATGATTGCCGGCTCGCAGCAACGCGGGGCCATAGCTCAGCTGGGAGAGCGCCTGCATGGCATGCAGGAGGTCGGCGGTTCGATCCCGCCTGGCTCCACCACTTCAGACATTAGGCCGTCTGGATTGGACAACGAGGTTTTGATACGCGTCCCCATCGTCTAGAGGCCTAGGACACCACCCTTTCACGGTGGACACCGGGGTTCGAATCCCCGTGGGGACGCCAATCATCCAAAAGCCCCGGCTCTGCCGGGGCTTTTTTTATGCATGTTTGCAGTGCTCAGCAGTGGCGCCGAGTACCGCTTGGTTGAACCGAGCATGCAACCGCCACGAGCGTTGATTGCCGCGTAAATGCAACACGCGTGTGGCGCACCCGGCCATGCGGTTGCGGTGTCGGTCGAAGCTGTCGCATGCACACGCGCATCGCCACCCAGCACGTGCATCGCAAGGTCAGGCCTGCCCGACATCCAACGCCTTGCGACCTTCGTGGGTCAGATCGATGTCGCCGTCTTCGGCTTGCGTGGCATAGCCTGCACGCACCGCCCAATTTCCTTCTTCGTCGGACACCGGCTTGGTGTCGTGGATATCGCGAAGAATACGCAATTGCTGCGAAGCATCGAAATCCATGGTGGCTACCTACTTGAAGGGGAGCTCCACGGTACCGACCGGGCGTGATGGTTGCGTGCCTGCAACGCCACCGGAGACCGCAGTTGCGTAAGGAACAAACGCATCTTTTAGCCGCGCATGACCACGGCGATGAGGCAATGCGCCGAAACCGACGACATGCAACGCGATGACCTGCGAACAAGCGCATGCCTGCTGCGCGCAGACGGCTAGCGATCGCATGCGCATCGGACTTCGCGCTGGCGTCAATCCGCAGCCTTGCCGTGGCACCACAGCACACAGCAAAAAGCCCCTCCGGATTGCGCCGGAAGGGCTTTCGCTGTTACCGCAACATCTTGGTGCCGAAGGTGGGACTCGAACCCACACGCTTTTAAGGGCGGCGGATTTTGAGTCCGCTGCGTCTACCGATTCCGCCACTTCGGCGTGGCCGCGCAGTATAGCGGCTTGCGAATGAAACGAACAGTGTCAGGACGCTCCTGACGAATTCAGGTGCAAGCGGCGTCGGCAGCGCCTTGGCCGACCAGCCTGGATATACTGGCCGACCTAGTGAAGGAGTAAGCAATGTCGGTGTTGCGTGGAGTTCGGGTACTCGTGGTCGAAAACGATGACATGAATGCCATGCTGCTCGAGTTGCAGCTTGTCCATGCCGGTGCGGCCGTGGTTGGCCCTGTCGGCGAGGTGCAGGATGCGCTGCAGTTGATCCGGGCCGACGCGCCGGATATCGCCGTGCTGGATTATCGCCTGGGCAATGGCCAGACCAGCGAGCCGGTTGCTAGCCTGCTGTCGGAACTCGGAATTCCCTTTGTGCTGGCGACCGGCGTTGCCAGCGGCAGTATTCCCACCGGCTTCGAACGTGGGGTCATTCTGACCAAGCCCTATCTGTCCGAAGAACTTGTCGGCGCCCTCTCGCGTGCGCGGCAGCTGAGCAGCGCCAGTAGCTGACCGTACCGCGCTGCCTCGTCGCCACCTGACCGGGTGTCGGCTGCGGTTGCCACCGGAGCGGTTGTCACTAGAATCACCCATCGAAGATTTGCAGGTGGTTGCTGGATGGAGAATGCCGCCTCGCCGTTTGCCGGCCTGTTACCGGAGCCGAGCGAAACTGCAACATTGGTCGTGGCGTCCGCATGCGCCAACGACCGGCTGCTCTGCAGCAGTCAGGCACTGCGCACCGCGCTGTCGGTGTGTCTGCACGCACAGCACCCGATGCTATTGGTCTGGAGTGAGCACGCACGCTGCATCTACAACGATGCCTGCATCGCGTCGTTCGGCCAACGGCACCCTGCTGCATTCGGCCAGCCGCTTGCGGAACTCAACGCGATCCCCGGGGCTGGCGACCTGCCCGGCGGCGCAGGCGCTGCATTGAATCTGTCGACATGGTCGTGCAGTCCTATCCTGGATGCCGGCAAACAGGTAGGCGCGTTGTATGTGGCCACTGCGCCTGCACGCACTGCGCGCGAACGGCGTAGCGACGCGGTGTCGCTTGCAGCGCCGCCCGTGCTCGACCAAGCGCCGGCGTTCATGGCAGTGCTGCGTGGGCCTGACTACGTCATCGAAAGCGTCAACCAACGCTTCCACGATCTTGTCGGCGAGCGTCCATTGCTGGGCCGCCCCTTGCTGGAGGCGATGCCGGAGATCGCCGATCAAGGCTATCTCGGCCTGCTCGACGAGGTCCGTCGTAGCGGCCAGCCTTTCATCGGCGAATCGATGACGGCCTATCTGCAGCGCACACCCGGCAGCACGCTCGACGAAACGTTCGTCGACTTTCTGTACCAGCCGATGCGCGACAGCGATGGTCGCGTCGATGCGATTCTGGTGCACGGCTTCGACGTGACTGCGCAGCGACGCATCGAGAGTCGCGACAGTTTTCTGCTGATGCTCGAAGACGCCTTGCAGCATGTCTCGGACCCGCGGCACGTCATCGACACCAGCGTGCGCCTGCTTGGCGAACATCTGCAGGCCAATCGCTGTGCGTTCGGACTGGCGGCCGAAGATGGCAGCACCATGCATGTAATCAGCGACCATGTGCAGGACATGCCGAGCCTGCAAGGCGACTTCCCGATGGAAGTGGCCCAAGGCCTGCGCGATGCGCTGCTGGCGAACCGGCCGTGGTTCACCACCGATGCGATGGCGCCAGGTGCGCCGGACTATGTGGCCGAGCAGTATCGCCACTCCGGCTTGCGCGCGTCGTTGGCAATCCCGCTGCATAAACATGGCCGGCTGGTCGCGGCAATCGGCGTGCATCAACGCGCACCGCGACGCTGGTTGTCGACCGAGATCGAGCTGGTGCGGCTGGTGGCGGCGCGCTGTTGGGAGTCGATGCAGCGGGCCAAGGCGCAGCAGCAACTGGCCGCCAGCGAAGCGCGTCTGCGCCGGCTTGCCGACACCTTGCCGCAGATCATCTTCATCGCCGGGCCGGATGGGCAGCCGCACTACTTCAATCAACGCTGGTACGAATACACCGGGCTGGATCCGAGCGACAACGAGAGCGCCGCGTGGCATCGGGCCCACACCACCGACGGACTGCAGCTGTCGGTGCAGGCATGGCAGGACGCATTGTTCGACGCGCGCCCCTACGAGATCGAGTGCGAATTGCTGCGCCACGATGGCCAGGTGCGTTGGCATCTGGTGCGCGCCCTGCCCGTCCGTGGCGACGATGGCGGCATCAGCGAATGGATCGGCACCTACACCGACATTCACGATCGCCGGACCTTCGAGCAGCAACTGCGCGAGAGCGAAATCCGCTTCCGTGCGCTGTGCGAGACGGTGCCGGCCATGATCTGGATGTCAGACGCGCAAGGCGATTGCGTGTACTGGAACCCGCGCTGGTACCACTTCACCGGACAAGCCGAAGATCAGGCGCTGGATCAGGGCTGGTGGGATGTGATGCATCCGGACGATGCCGGACGCGTGCGGTTGGCGTTCGAACAGGCACTGGAACGGCACGGCGAATTTTTGGCCGAATACCGGGTGCGCCGCCACGACGGCCAGTACCGCTGGTGCATCGATACTGCCTCGCCGCATTTCGCCAGCGATGGGCGTTTTCTCGGGCATATCGGCTCGCTCACCGATATCTCCGAACGCAAGCACATCGAAGATGCCACCGCGTCCGACCGCGCAATCCTGAGCCTGATCACCACCGGCGCACCGTTGCCGGTGGTGCTGGATGCGATTGCCTTGAGCGTGGAGGCGCGCGGTGAGATTGGGCTGTATTGCTCGGTGATGGTGCTGGACGAGGTGCGGCATACCCTGAGCTTCGGCTCGGCGCCGCACTTTCCGCTTGCGTATCACGGCAACTTCGAGCCGGTGCCGATCGGTCCGGATGGGCCGCCTTGTTCGCGTGCCGCACATCTTGGCCGGCAGGTCATCTGTGCCGATCTCCAGGCCGATCCAAGCTTCGGCCCTCACCATGCGGTCTCGGCGATGCTGGGCATCGTGGCGTGCTGCGTCACGCCGATCTTGTCCAGCGATGGTCAGGTGTTGGGCACGCTCAACATCTACTACGACCGTCCGTATCTGCCCTCGCTGCGCGAACAGGCAATGGCGCGCTCCGCATCGCACCTGGCCGGCATCGTGATCGAGCGCACGCGCGTGGATGCCAAGCTCAAGCTGTCGCTGCAGGCGGAAACCACTGCACGCGGTCAGGCCGAACATGCCAGCCGGGTCAAAGACGAATTCCTGGCCACGCTCAGCCACGAATTGCGCACACCGCTCAACGCGATCCTGGGGTGGTCGCGACTGATGCAGTCGCAGAGCTTCGCGCCGGAGAACCTCACAAAAGGTCTGGTCATCATCGAGCGTAGCGCGCGCGCAGACGCAGATTATCGACGACCTGCTGGATATGAGCGCGATCCTGTCCGGCAAGATCCGTTTGCAGTCCGAGCATTTCGACATTGCCGGGTTGGCGCACAGCACAGTAGAACTGATGCAGCCGGCCGCGCTGGCGCGCGACATTGCACTGGAACTGGATGCACCGGCTGGGAGCGAGCTGTGGTTCTTTGGCGATGCCGGGCGCTTGCAGCAGGTGCTCACCAATCTGCTCAGCAACGCGCTCAAGTTCACCGCACCCGGTGGCACCGTACGCGTGGGCCTGGATGCGGAGGACGGGCGCCTGCGGCTATGCGTGCAGGACAGCGGGATCGGCATCGCGCCGGAATTTCTGCCACACGTGTTCGATCGGTTTCGGCAGGCAGATGCCGGCACCACGCGTCGGGTTGGCGGACTGGGGCTGGGGTTGTCGATCTCACGTCAGTTGGTGGACCTGCATGGCGGCAGCCTCGGGGCCTCCAGCGCTGGCGAAGGCAAGGGGGCGATGTTCACCATCGTGCTGCCGTTCCAGCATGGGGTCAGTGGCCTGCGCCCGCCTTCGGTGGAGTCGAGCCAGCATGGGCCACTTCCGGCTGATTGCCATGGGCGGCTGGACGGCGTGCGGGTGCTGCTGGTCGACGACGATCAGGATTCGCGCGAGGCGGTGCTGCAGTTTCTGCTATTTGCCGGCGCACAGGTGCAGGCGGCCGGCTCGGTGGATGCCGCCGAGCAATATCTGGCCGCTGCGGCATTCGATGTATTGGTCAGCGATATCGCGATGCCGCTGCGCGATGGTTACGACCTGATCCGCACCGTGCGTGCCGGTCGCGCCGATCTGCCACGGCATATTCCGGCAATCGCGCTGACTGCTTATGTGCGCGAAGAAGACAGCGACCGTGCGGTGGCGGCCGGTTTCGATGCGCATATGGGCAAGCCGGTGGAGCCCCCCGGACTGGTCGACCTGATCGAAGGCTTGGTGGTGCCGACGCGCGCAGTGCCGGGAACGGCGTGAGATCGCCCGACGGCGGCTGATAAAAAGAATGCAGGCAGGGAGCAGGAAGAATGCCAATGCCCCGATTGCGAATGCAGAATTTCTTGCAGGAGCGCACCGTCTGATAGCCCGGCGCGCTTCAATTGCTGCCCGACTGCATTCCCGGCTGCATCTGCACAACGGGATTCGAGTCGAAGCGTCGTTTGTTGGATGCAGTCAAAAGCTCAGGTCGTCGAGGGCGCAGTGCCCTCGACGATTGCGGGACACGTCGTGAATCCATTCGTGGCGGCATTCATGCCGACACAGGGTCCCGCAATCGGCGAGGACACCGCACCAGATTGGAACGTTGTTGAAAACATGCACACCGACCATTTCGACTGGTCCTTGCCCGCCCACCGTCGCGGGACCTTATGCGGCATGGATGCCGTAGAAGAGCCAACAAGGACGTCCTTGCGGCGTGTCCCGCGATGGTGGGCGGGCAAAGGCCCTGCTGTAACGTTGCACAGCAGTCGCTCTACGACTGATCTGCAACGTTGCTGCCCAATCACTCGAAGGCAGTCGCCGCCCCAGGCAGCATGACTTAGGTGCGTTTGGCGCGGGCGAATGCGGCAGCCAGTGCGTTATCGGCCGGTGGCGCAGTGGTCCGCGGCTTGCTGTTGCCGGGTGCCGGCCCACGTCCGCCGCCGTCGCGACGGCCCTGCCCCGGCCCGCCATTGCCGCGTGCATCGCGCGACTGCGCCGTGCCATCTGCCGCCGGCGGCGTGTCGGACAGGCGGCAGGTCAGTGCGATGCGCTTACGCGGCACATCCACTTCCAGCACCTTGACCTTGACGATATCGCCGGCCTTGACCACATCGCGCGGATCCTTGACGAAGGTGTCCGACAACGCCGAGATATGCACCAGTCCATCCTGGTGCACGCCGATATCGACGAAGGCGCCGAACGCGGCCACGTTGCTGACCACGCCTTCCAGCACCATGCCCGGCTTGAGGTGCTTGATGTCTTCAATGCCCTCGGCGAATTGCGCAGCCTTGAACTCCGGACGCGGGTCGCGGCCGGGTTTTTCCATCTCTTTCAGGATGTCGCGCACGGTCGGCACACCGAACTGCGCATCGGTGAACAGCTCCGGCTTCAAGCCGCGCAGGAAACTGCCATCGCCCAGCAACGCCTTGATCGGCTTGCCGGTGTTGGCCACGATGCGCTCGACCACCGGATAGGCTTCCGGATGCACGGCCGACACATCCAGCGGCTCGTCGCCATCGGCAATGCGCAAAAAACCGGCGCATTGTTCGAAGGTCTTGTCGCCCAGACGCGGCACCTTGAGCAGATCCTTGCGACGCTTGAACGGGCCGTTGTCGTCGCGGTGGCGCACGATGTTCTCGGCCACCGTGCTGGACAGGCCGGAGACACGCGACAGTAACGCTGCCGAGGCGGTGTTGACGTAGACGCCCACGGCGTTGACGCAGTCTTCCACGCGCGCCTCCAGTGCCTTGGCCAGGCGATACTGATCCACGTCGTGCTGATACTGGCCCACGCCGATCGCCTTGGGCTCGATCTTGACCAGCTCGGCCAGCGGGTCCTGCAACCGCCGTGCGATCGACACCGCGCCGCGCAGCGAGACATCCAGCTCCGGGAATTCCTTGGCGGCAAACTCGGACGCCGAATACACCGACGCCCCCGCTTCGCTGACCACGACCTTCTGCAACTTGGTCGCGCCGCACAACGCGATCGCCTCACCGGCCAGCTTGTCGGTTTCGCGGCTGGCGGTGCCGTTGCCGATCGCGATCAGCTCCACGTTGTACTGCATGCACAGCTTCTTGATCGTCTGCAGCGACTGGTCCCATTGCCGTTTGGGCTCGTGCGGGTAGATCGTCTCGGTCGCCACCAGCTTGCCGGTGGCATCGACCACGGCGATCTTGCAACCGGTGCGGATGCCCGGGTCCAGCCCCAGCACCACGCGCGGGCCCGCTGGCGCGGCGAGCATCAGGTCCTTGAGGTTGTCGCCGAACACGGCGATCGCTTCGGCCTCGGCCTTCTCGCGGGCCTGGTTGAACAGGTCCAGCAGCAGGTGCATGTGCAGCTTGGCGCGCCAGGTCAGCCGGCAGGCGTCCAGCAACCAGCGGTCGGCCGGGCGGCCCTGGTTGGAAATGCCGGCACTGCGCGCCACCCGGCCTTCGGCGTACTGATGTCCGGCTTCGGCATCGCTGCCCGGGTCCAGGTCCAGATACAGAAATTCCTCGCGGCGCGCGCGGAACAGCGCCAGCAAGCGGTGCGACGGAATTTTCGCCAGCGCTTCGGCATGGTCGAAGTAATCGCGGTACTTGGCACCGGCCTCTTCCTTGCCCTCGGCGACGCGTGCGCGGATCACCCCGTTGTCGTTGAGCCAGCTGCGCAGTTCGCCGACTAGCGCGGCATCTTCGCCCCAGCGCTCCATCAGGATCGCGCGGGCGCCTTCCAGCGCGGCCTTGATATCGGCAACGCCCTTGTCGGCGTCGATGAAGGCGGCGGCGGCCACCTCCGGCGCCTGCGTCGGGTCGGCCAGCAAGCCATCGGCCAACGGCTCCAGCCCGGCTTCGCGCGCGATCTGCGCACGCGTGCGGCGCTTGGGCTTGTAAGGCAGATATAGATCTTCCAGCCGCGACTTGGTGTCGGCAGCGGCGATCTCGTTGCGCAGTTCGTCGTTGAGTTTGCCCTGCTCGCCAATGCTGGACAGGATCGCCGCGCGGCGGTCTTCCAGCTCGCGCAGATAGGTCAGACGCGTTTCGAGGTTACGCAGCTGGGTATCGTCCAGGCCGCCGGTGACTTCTTTTCGGTAGCGGGCGATGAACGGCACGCTGGCGCCTTCGTCGAGAAGCGCGATGGCGGCGCGCGCCTGGGCGGGTTGGGCACCGATCTCGTCGGCGATGGTGCGAGCGATCTGCTGGGCAAGCTGGCTATCGTGCATGGCGGCGCGGAATAAACCGCTTCACTGAAAAAAAGCATTTTCGCAGTGTGGGCCCGCCACGGAAACCCGTTGACAGCGCCGCCGTAAACCTATGCCGCCGCGCTCAACTGGCGCGGTGCGCGTAATGGGTGGCGGCGCGCTCGACCAGAATGCTTTCGTGCATGGATTCCAGGGCCATGACACGGATCTTACCGACGTTCTTCAGCGGCACCATGCGTTCCACATAGATCTCAGGGCCGGCGTCGGTCATTGCCCGCGACTTGCTGAACCCGTAAGGCACAACGCCCTTGTCGCCATCTTTGCTGCCACCGACGTACAGGACAATCGACATACCACACCCTCTTGCTTGTTGCAGTTGCTGCATTGGGGGGCGCGAGCATAACGAGCGCGCCGTGAGGAACTTTCCACGCACGTTAACGCCGGCTGTTTGCGGTTTGGTGACGGCCTCATGGCCGGGCGCGCCTCACGACCACTTCACCCCGCTTGGCCGTCCAATCCTGGTTCACCCGTTCTCACGACATCGCATGGACCTCAAAAGTGGCTACCCGTTCTGGTCGATCCGTAATGGATTGATGCGCGCCTATCCACGCCTGGAGCAAGACACCCAGGCCGAGGTCGTCATCGTGGGCGGCGGCGTGACCGCCGCGCTGATCGCGCACGACCTGCTGCGCAACGGGCATGAAGTGGTGGTGGTCGAACAGCGCGAGATCGGCTGGGGCAGTACCTCCGCCAGCACTGCGCTGTTGCAATACGAAATCGACACGCCAATGGTGGATCTGGCCACACAGCACGGCATGCCGGCTGCCGCGCTCGCTTACGGCGCCTGTGCGCAGGCCATCGTCGATCTGCAGGACCTGTGCGACAGCGTGGGTGGCTGCGACTTTACCCGCCAGGACAGCCTCTACTACGCCAGCCGTGCGCGCGATCTGAAAGACCTGCGGCGCGAGCTCGATGCACGCCAGACCCATCGGCTGCCGGTGGAATGGGTCGAGCGCGAGGTGTTGTGGCACGACTACGGCGTGCGCTCCGACGGCGCCATCCTTAGCCGCCTGGCCGCCAGCGTCGACCCGTATCGGCTGTGCTATCGCCTATTTGCCGAAAGCGAGCATTACGGCGGACGCATCTTCGATCGCACCACGATCGCTAGCATTGTCCCGCACGATCAGCACGTGGAATTACGTACTCAAGAAGGCGTCGTCGTACGCGCCAAGCACGTGATCATGGCCGCAGGCTACGGCAACCAGCAGTGGCTGTCGCAGCGCGTGGCACGTAATCGCAGCAGCTATGCCTTCGTCACCGACCCGCTGCACGACAACGAGATCGGCGCGCTCAAACACACCATGATGTGGGAGACCGCACGCCCGTATCCGTACGTGCGCAGCACGCCCGACGGCCGTGTCGTTGCAGGCGGTGAAGACGACAACGTGGACATTCCGGCACGCCGCGATGCGCGCGTGGAAAGCAAATTGAAGACGCTGCTGAAGAAGATCGGCAAGACCATGCCGGACGTGCGTTTGTGCCCGGTGTTTTCATGGGGCGGCACGTTTGCCGAAACCGCCGACGGCCTGCCGTTCTTCGGCGCGCATGCCGAGCAAGGCCCGCGCGTCTTGTTTGCAATGGCCTACGGCGGCAACGGCATCACCTACAGCGCAATCGGTGCGGGCCTGCTGCGTGCGCAGCTGGAAGGCAAACCGCATCCGTTGTCTGAACTGTTCGGGTTCTCGCGATTGGGTTGAGAGCGGCTGCCGTGTTGCGATGCAGCCGCTGAGTGCGCTGCTGGCACCAAGAACGGCTGACAAACATCGCGAGCGATCGTCAGGAGAGCGTGGAGAACGCACTCAACACCGGGGTATACGCGCGGGATCCATGCCGCGCCGTCCAGGCGGTCAACGCAATCGTTTTGTTAGCCGCTCGAAGTTGATGTGATGGCTACGACCACCATGGCCACCAACCGCGGCCATGCATCGCGTACGCATCGGCCGCCCGTTCCAGAGGGTTGCGCACATGGATGCCGCCGCACATCAGATACACCGGCAGGAACAGCGGACCGAGCAGCATGTATTGATACACATGTGCGCGCTCGTGATCGCCCAGGCGCACCGGCGGATGCGCGCAGCGGCCGGCCGCGTGCGCGTATGTGCTGCATTGCAGATCCAGCGATGCGCCCTTGAGCAGGATCACATTACCCAAGGTCATCGCCCCGCCCGGCCCCCAGGGCCAGGCATGAAAGACAAACGCGAGCTCGTGAGCCGACCAGCGCGGGCGGGCGCCAAAACAACTGCCGATGGCACCGATCAACAGGCCAAGCACGGTGTTGGGCAGCGTCCACAACGCCCCCAGCACCAGCAATAGCGACGGGGCGTGCCGCAACGGGCTCAATCGGCCTGATTGGGGATCAGTAGCCACAGGATCAGGTAAACCAGGATGCCGGGGAACGCGGCAGAGGCGATCGAGACGATCACGAACAGAACGCGCAGCAAGGTGGAGCTCCATCCGAAACGACGCGCGATGCCGCCGACGACGCCGGCGATCATGCGGTCATTGAGAGAACGGGACAGTGCAGTGGTGGCCATGGGCAGGCTCATTGAACGTAACGAGCAGTCTAAAAAGCCGGGCAGCAGCAGGCCGTGAGGGACGGCGGTGTGCGAGCGCAGGCAGGCCTGCGCGGTTACACGCAGCGCATCAGACGCTGCGGTCGCGCTCCTGCAGCCAGCGATGGATCGCCACCGGTACCTCGCGCTGGGCACGTCCGGACACATAAATGCCGATATGTCCGCCACGAAAACTCAGTTCGCTGTAGTCGTCACTGCCCACCAGCCCACGCAGTGCACGTGAGGCATCCGGCGGCACCAGATGATCGTGTTCGGCATAGATATTGAGCACCGGCATATCGACGTCCTGCAGATCCACCGCCTGCCCGCCGATGCTCACCTGGCCGGTGACCAACCCATTGCGCTGATAGAACAAGGTCACGAATTCGCGGAACGCCTCGCCCGCCAGATCCGGCGAATCGAAGATCCACTTTTCCATGCGCAGGAAATCTTCCAGCGCCTGCTTGTCGTCGAGGATGTCCAGCAAGCCGACGTACTTCTGCAAATTGAGCCGGAACGGCTTGAGCATCAGGTAACTGGCGTTCATCAGATCCGCCGGCACGTTGCCCATGGTGTCCACGAACAGATCCACATCCACCATGCGCGCCCAGTTGGACAGCATGTTGTCGGGGGTGTGGAAATCCACCGGCGTGACCATGGTGATCAGGTTGCGCACCTTGTGCCGTTGCAGCGCGGCGTAGCACAGCGAAAAAGTGCCGCCTTGGCAGATGCCGAGCACGTCCACCGCCTCCAGCCCCGATTGCGCACGCAGGTGATCCACCGCGCCATCGATGTAGCGCAGCAGATAGTCCTCGAGCGTGAGATAGCGCTCGGAGCGGTCCGGGTAGCCCCAGTCCAGCACGTAGACATCCTGGCCGTGACTCAACAGGCCCTTGACCAGCGATCGATCGGCCTGCAGGTCCACCATGTACGGACGATTGACCAACGCATACACGATCAGCAGCGGCGTCTTGGCTACCGGCGCCTGCTCGCCGACAAAGCGATACAGCACCACCTTGCCGTCGCGCCAGATTTCTTCGCGTTCGGTGACGCCGTAGTCGACGTCTTCCACACCGGGCAACAGTTTCAGGCCTTCGCGCAGCTTGCGTTGCAGCGACAGGGTTTCCTGCATCAGGTCTTCGGCGCTGAATCCCAACGGCCCTTTCATGCCTTGGCTCCACGTGGGGTGCGTGCGACCGGCTTGCTGCCGGACGCCTTGCCGGACGAGAGTTTCGATGCGGCTTTCGCTGTGGCGCTCTTTTTAATCGCAGGTGTTGCAGGTGCGCTCTTCTTGGGCCCAGCTTTTTTGGCCACGGTCTTCTTTACTGCACCGGTTGGAGCGGCCGGCGTGCGTGCAGCCGCAGCTTTGGGCGGCGCTGCGCGCTTGGGCGTGGACGAGGCCTGCGGATCGGCTGCCGTGGTGGCTTCGGCAGGCTTGCCAGCCGCCTTGGTGCCGGCGGCGGCGGCGGCGGCGGTGCGCAGCATCCGGCGCACCGCGCGTTCCAGTTCTGCGATACGGCGATGCGCAGCATCCATCTCCGAACGCGTCGGCATCCCGAAGCGCTCGCTGAGCTGTTCGACCTCCTCCTGCAAGGCCGCGCGCAAGCGCATATGCGCGTTGGCAAACCCGCCGTACACGTCGCGAAACCGATCCGACAACGCGACGTCGGCATAGGACTCTTCGGCCGCCTCGATCCACAGATCGAACAAGGCGCGCGCGCTGGTCAGCTGGCTGCCGCTGCTTTCGTGCTCGCTCAACTTGGTGGTGAAGCGGGTGAAGGCCTGCTCGATCGCTGCCTTGAGTTGCTCGCCGTAGGCCTGCGACTGCGCCTGATAGTCCTGCTGCGCGCGGGCCAGTTTCTGCAGGCGCGCCTGATGATTGCGGTTCAATCCGAAGGCCGGCATGTCCAACCATGGCGCGTTCTCTTCGCGCCATTTGCCCAGGGCCTGCGCCGCCTGCTGCAGCCACGGGTCGAAGCCGCCGGGGCTGCCGCCGCGCAGCGAGCCCAGCGTCCACTGCATCAGTTGCTCGCCCTGCCCCTGCACGGCGCGCCTCCAGGCATCGGAGACTTCGTTGGCGGAGGTGTCGCGGCCGGCGAACTGCCCGGCCACCTGCTGCATGGTGCCGAACCAGCCGCCAGCCTGGGTGCGGAAGCGGTCGATGGCTTCCTGCGCCTGCGGCGCGGCCTGGGTCGGCAGCAGCTGCGACCACCAGTCCACTGCCTTTCTCCAGTCCTGCGGGGCGTCGCCGCCGGATGCCGGCGGTGGCTGCGCAGCGGAGCCAGACTGGCCGTGGCGCATGGCGTCTCCCCAGGCGGCCCAATACTGGCGTGCCTTGTCCTCGACATTGCCGTTGTCCGAACCGCTGCTTGCCATCATGCCCTCCTGTGACGATCCACCAAGCCATCCTACCGCGTGTGACTCAGCGTGCCGCTCAGGGCTTGGGGATCCGCAACGTCTTGCTGATCATCAGCGAGCCGGAGATGGCGAACAGCAGCACCAGCGGGTGAAACTGCCACGGCCCGAGCTGCCACTGGCTCCACCACAGGGTCTGCCCGATATGGCCGCTGCTGGCGGCGACCGCGAGCAGGATCACCAGCACCAGGCTGGTCGGAATCGGCGTGCCTTCGAAGTACGGCACCTTGTCGGCTTCGCCGGCGATCTCTTCGGCGGTGACGTTGTAGCGTGCCAGCCGGCTCACGCCGCAGCAGACGAAATAGCTCAGGACCAGCCAGTCCCAGCCGCCACGCATGCCGCAGGCATAACCCAGCGCCGCCGGCGCCACACCGAAGGAAATCACGTCGGCCAGCGAATCCAGCTCGCGACCCAGGGTGGAAGACGCCTTGCGCCAACGCGCGACGTGCCCGTCCAGCGCATCGAACACGAACGCCAACGGGATCAGCGCCATACCCAGCAACAGGTCCCCACTGTGTCCTTCCTGCAGGAACCGCATCGCCGCGAACACTGCCCCAGTACCGCAGAAGGCATTGGCCAGCGTGAACCAGTCCGCAAGTTGGAAATCGCGCAGCATCGAAAAATGGCGTTTCATGCGGAACCTGATCAGAGCGAGGTGCGAAGGGTAACGCGCGCGCGCCATGCAGGCGACCGTTTGCCCGTCCTCCGCTAGGCTGGCGATCAGCGTGGCCGCTCCCGGCTGCGCATCACAGTGAAGGACACCCGATGCGCAGCATCCTGATCACGGGCGCGGGCAGCGGCATTGGCGCCGGCATCGCCACCCACCTGGCAAGCGACGGCCACCATTTGCTGGTCAGCGACATGGACCTGGCCGCCGCCGAGCACACGGCCCAGCGCGTGCGCGACGCCGGCGGCTCGGCCGAAGCACTGGTGCTGGATGTCACCGACGACGACAGCATTGCGCACGCGCTGGCCGGCGCCTCGCAGCCGCCGCAAGTGCTGGTGAACAACGCCGGCTTGCAGCAGGTCGCCGCGCTGGAAGACTTCCCGATGCAGCGCTGGGCCCTGCTGGTCGACGTCATGCTGACCGGCGCTGCGCGACTCAGCCGTGCCGTACTGCCGAGCATGCGCGCGGCAGGCTACGGGCGCATCGTCAATATCGGCAGCATCCATTCGTTGGTCGCCAGCCCCTATAAGAGCGCGTATGTGGCGGCCAAGCATGGCCTGGTCGGCCTGGCCAAGGTCATCGCACTGGAAACCGCCGATTGCGACATCACCGTCAACACGCTGTGCCCCAGCTATGTGCGCACGCCATTGGTGGAGCGCCAGATCGCCGACCAGGCGCGCACGCGCGGCATTGCCGAAGAGGCGGTGATCCGCGATGTGATGCTCAAGCCGATGCCCAAGGGCGCCTTCATCGAGTACGACGAGCTGGCTGGCACGGTGGCGTTCCTGATGTCGCATGCGGCACGCAACATCACCGGGCAATCCATCGCCATCGATGGCGGCTGGACCGCCCAATAATCGCACTGGCGAAATTTTGACCAGCCGGTGCGAGCGCGTTGCGCCGCAGGCGGCTTGCGGACTTGTCCACAGACTTGCGCAGCGTCCATCCACAGGGGATGTGGAAAACTGTGCGGGCAATCTCGCTTGACTGAGTGCGGAGATGGCCGACAGCACGAGTGAGCCGGACGAGTGCGGCTTGGCATGCCGGCGGCCCGGAGCGCGGCCCGCACGCCAGCGGATCAGACGCGCGAATAGCTCCACGATTGCATGCGCCCGTCGCGATACGGCATCACCCCATGAAAGGGGCGCGGGTCGCCATCGAACACCAGCGGCAGGAAGTTGCGGTCGCCCTCCCACATCGGCACCTGATCCATCTGCGCGAGAGGCACCCACTCCAGCGTGCCTTCCGGGTTGGAGGTTTGGGGCGTGCCATCGAAGCTGCGGATCAGGAACACGAAGCCCAGCCAGTCCTCGCCCTGCTTGCCGAACCCGGGCCAGCTGATGGTGCCGCGCAATTGCATGTCGCCGCACGCGACGCCGGCTTCTTCGCAAATCTCGCGGCGCATGCAGGCCAGCACGTCTTCGTGCGGCTCCACCTTGCCACCGAGCCCGTTGTACTTGCCCAGGTGTTGATCGCCGGGGCGGGCATTGCGGTGGATCATCAGCACCTGCGTGCCGTCGGGCGACAACAGATAGCCAAGCGTGGCGACAATCGGGGTATAGGGCATGGCGCGCGATCTGCAACGAAGCGCATCAGTATGACCGATGACATGCGTCTAGCGTGGTGGCTAGCGGTGATTGGGCGCTATGCGGTCGTGCCTTGAACGACTCCGGTGAACGGTGCGCCAAGCCATCGGCAAGTTCCACCCACATGCCGGTCACTGGCCATTTCTGGCTAACAGCCGCGCTCGCTAACGATGCGCACGCGCCATCTACCTACTGCACTTAACCGACAACCACCTGCGGGCTGGGCCGCGGCGGCGCAACGTAGTCGGTGTCCAGCCGCAGGGTGGCGACGCCATGGCCGCGTTCGGCCAGGTACTCCAGCCACTTGCCCAGGAAGGTATTCATGCGCATGCGGTGACTGATCAGCTCGGCCGGCGGCGGGAACATCCCCATCACGTCCTGCCAGCGACGGCCCACATAGCAATGCGTGGTCTCGGCCTGGCGCGCATCGCGGTACAGACGCACATACGCAGACGGATCCGGCTCACCGGTCACCGGGTCGCACAGGTCGTAGGTCAGGCGCAGCTCGACGGTGTAGCGATGGCATTCGATCACGTCCAGCCGCAGGTTCAGCCCATCGCCGATCGACGACACATACGAGCCAGGCGCCAGATCGGCCGGCGCGAACAGCCGGGTGAGATGCTGGAAGTTTTCTGCGTACAACCCCATCAGCCAGCCGAACCGGCTCAGGCGGGGGATGATCTCGAGTTTGCTCAATGCTTGGGCCATGCGCCGATCCTACACGCTGCGCTGCCGCACGGGCAGCATTGACGAGGGCCCAATGGCAGGCCTACCTTGGCGGAGCCCTGCCCCGCCCGCTTGATTTTTCTTGGGCTGCCAGCAAGCCGTCAGCCGCGTCGCGGCAGCTCCCCGGATTGTGGACGCGCCGCTTGCTTGCCCGATCCCGAATCCCGCCCGGCGAATCCCGGCCTCAAAACATCTCGCGCTGCAGCCCCAAGGTCGACAACACCTTGCTGGAGATTTCTTCGATCGAGGTGTTGGTGGTGCTCAGCGTGGGGATGCGCTCCATCTGGAACATGCGCTCGGCGGTTGCGACCTCGCGGCGGCAGGTTTCTGCCGCGCTGTAGCGCGAGTTGGCGCGGCGCTCCTGACGGATCTGCTGTAACCGTTCCGGATCGATGGTCAGGCCGAACAACTTGTTGCGGTAGTTGCGCAACCGCGGCGGCAACCGTTCGCTTTCCAGATCTTCTTCGGTCAACGGATAGTTGGCGGCGCGAATGCCGTAATGCAAGGCCAGGTAGATGCAGGTGGGCGTCTTGCCCGCCCGCGACACCGCCACCAGGATCACGTCGGCCTCGTCGTAGTTGAGCGCGATGCCGTCGTCGTGACTCAGCGCGAAGTTCATCGCATTGATGCGGCGGTGGTAAGTCTCGAAATCGACCATGCCGTGCGCACGGCCCACGCGCGAGTGTCGCGGCGCGTTGAGCTCGCGCTCCAGCGGCTCGATGAAGGGCGCGAACACATCCAGCATCAGCGCACCGCTTTCGGCCAGGATCATGCTCAGCTGCGGATCGACGCACGAATTGACCACCACCGGGCGCACTTGGTAACGCTCGCCGGCAGCGCGCACCCGCATCGCGGCGTCGCGCGCTTTTTCTGCATCATCAATGAACGACATGCGGTCTGTGACGAAGTTGAAACCGCTGAACTGGGTGAGCAGGCTATGCCCAATCGTTTCAGCGGTGATACCGGTTCCATCAGAGACGTAAAACACCGGCCGGATTGTTGACATCAAGACCACCTCTTTGAACTAGTGTCCAAAACTTACGGGTTCATGCTTGTGCAGGTTCCGCTGTGCACTGCATCATAGCGGCTTCTTCCTACGGTCGCGGCCATTCAGCCCGCTCGGGCGATGGCCTTACGGAGCATCGCGCTTGAACGAGAATATCCTGTGGTTGCATGAGCTACGCCTGGTCGATCTGGCCCGCGTAGGCGGTAAAAATTCCTCGCTCGGCGAGATGATCGGCAACTTGGCCGGGTTGGGCGTTTCGGTTCCCGGTGGATATGCGACCACTGCCGAAGCATTCAAGGACTTCATCGCGCACAACGATCTGTCCAAGCGGATTTTCGACAAGCTCGCAACGCTGGACGTCGAAGACGTCACCGCCCTCACTGCGGCCGGCAAGGAAATTCGCGGCTGGGTGATCGATGCGCCGTTGCAGCCGGAACTGGACCGCGACATCCGCACCGCTTACGAACAGCTGTGCGCAGAGAACGGCGGCGGCGACATCGCCGTGGCGGTGCGTTCTTCTGCGACTGCGGAAGACCTGCCGGACGCCTCCTTCGCAGGCCAGCAGGAAACCTTCCTCAATGTGACCGGCGCCGACGATGTCGTGCACAAGGTCAAGGAAGTGTTCGCTAGCCTCTACAACGACCGCGCGATTGCGTACCGCGTACACCATGGCTTCAAGCACGAGGACGTGTTCCTGTCGGCAGGCGTGCAGCTGATGGTGCGCTCGGGCGTCGGCGCGGCCGGCGTGTTGTTCACGCTGGACACCGAGTCCGGCTTCCGCGATGTGGTGTTCGTCACCTCCAGCTTCGGCCTGGGCGAAATGGTCGTGCAGGGCGCGGTCAATCCCGACGAGTTCTACGTCTACAAGCCCACGCTCACGGCAGGCAAGCCGGCGATCCTGCGTCGCTCGCTCGGCAGCAAGGCGATCCGCATGGTCTATTCGGATGTGCCCGGCGAGCGCGTACGCACCGAAGACACCCCGGTGGAGCTGCGCAATACCTTCTCGATCAGCGACGAAGATGTGCAGGAGCTTTCCAAGCAGGCGCTGGTGATCGAAAAGCATTACGGCCGCCCGATGGACATCGAGTGGGCCAAGGACGGCGTGAGCGGCAAGTTGTTCATCGTGCAGGCGCGCCCGGAAACGGTGAAGTCGCGCAGCCATGCCACCCAGATCGAGCGCTTCTCGCTCGATGCCAAGGACGCCAAGATCCTGGTCGAAGGCCGCGCGGTCGGCGCCAAGATCGGTAGCGGCGTCGCGCGGGTGGTGCGCTCGCTGGAGGACATGAACCGCGTGCAGGCGGGCGACGTGTTGATCGCGGACATGACCGACCCGGATTGGGAGCCGGTGATGAAGCGTGCATCGGCGATCGTGACCAACCGTGGCGGCCGTACCTGCCACGCGGCGATCATCGCGCGCGAGCTCGGCGTGCCGGCCGTGGTCGGCTCGGGTAACGCCACCGACATGATCAGCGACGGTCAGGAAGTGACGGTGAGCTGCGCCGAAGGCGATACCGGCTTTATCTACGACGGCCTGCTGCCGTTCGAGCGCACCACCACCGACCTGGGCAACATGCCGCCGGCCCCGCTCAAGATCATGATGAACGTGGCCAACCCGGAGCGCGCCTTCGACTTCGGTCAGCTGCCCAACGCCGGCATCGGCCTGGCGCGCCTGGAGATGATCATCGCCGCGCACATCGGCATCCACCCGAACGCGCTGCTGGAGTACGACAAGCAGGATGCCGACGTCCGCAAGAAGATCGACGCCAAGATTGCCGGCTACGGCGACCCGGTGAGCTTCTACATCAACCGTCTGGCCGAAGGCATCGCCACGCTGACCGCCTCGGTGGCGCCGCACACGGTGATCGTGCGGTTGTCGGACTTCAAGTCCAACGAGTACGCCAACCTGATCGGCGGCGCGCGTTACGAGCCGCACGAAGAGAACCCGATGATCGGCTTCCGCGGCGCCAGCCGGTATGTCGACCCGTCCTTCACCAAGGCGTTCTCGCTGGAGTGCAAGGCGGTGTTGAAGGTGCGCAACGAGATGGGCCTGGACAATCTCTGGGTGATGATCCCGTTCGTGCGCACGCTGGAAGAAGGCCGCAAGGTCATCGAGGTGCTGGAGCAGAACGGACTCAAGCAGGGCGAGAACGGGCTGAAGATCATCATGATGTGCGAGCTGCCGTCCAACGCGCTGCTGGCAGATGAATTCCTGGAGATCTTCGACGGCTTCTCGATCGGCTCCAACGATCTGACCCAGCTGACCTTGGGCCTGGACCGCGATTCGTCGATTGTGGCGCATCTGTTCGACGAGCGGAACCCAGCGGTCAAGAAGCTGCTGTCGATGGCGATCAAGTCGGCGCGCGCCAAGGGCAAGTACGTGGGCATCTGCGGCCAGGGGCCGTCGGATCACCCGGAACTGGCCGAGTGGTTGATGCAGGAAGGGATCGAGTCGGTGTCGTTGAATCCCGACACCGTGGTCGATACCTGGCTGCGTCTGGCCAAGCTCAAGAGCGAGAGCTGATGGGACTGTTGGGTGCAGTGATGGCAGCAGCTGCGGGAGCAGCTGCTGCCAAACCGGCGGCGACAGCAACTGCAGAGCCGGCGTTCAACTGGGCAAAGATCCCGTGGGCGCAATACGCGTTGAACTGGGGGGTGGCGCTGCTGATCGTGGTGGTCGGCATGTGGCTGGCCAAGCAACTCAGCCAGTGGCTGCATCGTGCATTGACCCGTGCACGCATCGAAATCACGTTGACCAACTTCCTGCGTAATGTGATGTATGCATTGCTGCTGGTGTTGGTGTTCGTCAGCGCGTTGAGCCAGATCGGCGTACCGCCGACCTCGTTGATTGCGGTGCTCGGTGCGGCGGGCCTGGCAGTCGGTCTGGCGTTGAAGGACTCGCTGTCCAACATCGCCGCCGGCGTCATGCTGATCGTGCTGCGGCCGATGCGCGATGGCGACCATGTGGCGATCGCGGGCCAGGAAGGCATCGTGGACGAGATCCGGATCTTCCAGACCCGTCTGCGGACCTTCGACGAGCGCATGATCACCCTGCCCAACAGCACCATCACCACGGCGCCCATCATCAACTACAGCACCCTGCCCAACCGCCGCCTGGAAGTGACAGTGGGCGTGGGTTACCAGGATGATCTGAAAAAAGCGCAGCAGTTGTTGCTGCAGATCGCCAAGGACAATCCGAACGTCCTGGATTCACCCGCACCGTTCGTGCAGGTGACCAACCTGGGCGAGAGCACGGTGGATCTGATGTTGTTCGCTTACGCCACCAATGGCAATTTTGGTGCAGCCAAGAGCAGCACGCTGGAGCAAATCCGCAACCAGCTGCTGGAAAACGGGCTCAACATTCCGTACCCGCAGCGCGACCTGCATGTTTATCACCACGATGCCGATGGCAAGCCGATCTCGGATCTGTTGCGCAAGGGCATCGCCGACGACGGCGACCTGACCAAGGGGCCGCCGTTGGCACGCTGAGCTTGTCCATCATCTGTAAAAAGCAAAAGGCCGCATCAAAAGATGCGGCCGTTATGTTGTGTCACCGCGCGCTGCGATGTTCCTGCGATTGCGACGGTTGCCTTGGCGCCTTGGCGCTGGCGCGACGGACTGCCGACGCGCGAAACACATTGCGTGGTTGGTTCTGCAGGATCAGCCCTGGGCGCCGAGCTCGGTATCACCGCCCAGCGCGCCCATGAACTGGCGGTAGTGACGCAGTTCGTCGATGGAATCGCGTACATCGCTGAGCGCAGTGTGCGCCGAGCTCTTTGCGAATCCGTTGGCCACCGTCGGTGCCCAGCGGCGCGCCAGCTCCTTGATGGTGGACACATCGAGATTGCGGTAGTGGAAATAGCGCTCCAGGCGCGACATCTGGCGGTGCAGGAAGCGGCGATCCTGGCAGATCGAGTTGCCGCACATCGGCGAGGCGCCGGCACGGATCCATTCGCCCAGAAACGCCACCGTCTGCGCTTCGGCCTGAGCATGGGTGACCTGGCTGTCGAGTACCCGCTGCCACAGGCCAGAGCGCCGATGCTGGTTGCGGTTCCACTCGTCCATCGCTTCCAGCGTGGCCAGCGGATGGGCGATGGCCAGTTCCGGGCCTTCGGCAAGCACGTTCAACTGCGCATCGGTCACGATGGTGGCGATCTCGATAATCGAATCGCGATCGGTATCCAGGCCGGTCATTTCCAGATCGATCCAGATCAGTCGGTCGTTGCCCGCAACGTTGTCTGCCATATCACCGTCCTGTGGAGGCCGTTGCCGGCCGGGGTACTGAAAGGGCGCGCATCATACCGCGGCCATGCCGCTCAGGGTACGAGCGGCGGCTTGCCACGCTTGGCACGAAAGTAATTGGTGAGCCGCAGGCTTGCCTCTGCCGCCAGCACGCCGCCTGCCGTCTGCACGCGGTGGTTGTGACGCGGGTCGGCCAATAGGTCGAAAACACTGCCGCAGGCGCCGGTCTTGGGGTCGCTGGCGGCGAACACCACGCGTGCGATGCGCGCGTGGATCATGGCCATGGCGCACATCGCGCACGGCTCCAGGGTGACGTACAGGGTGCAACCGATCAGGCGGTGATTGGCAAGACGGCGTCCGCCTTCGCGCATGGCCATGATCTCGGCATGCGCGCTGGGGTCGTGACTGGCGATGTTGTAGTTCCAGCCCTCGCCCAGCACGTTGCCATCGGCATCGATCAACACCGCGCCAACCGGGATTTCGTCATAGTCGCGCTCGGCACGCTCGGCCAGTTGCAGGGCGTGCTGCATCCAGCGCGTATCGATGGCCGCCTGCGGCGCATCGACCAGCGGTGTGGCCGGCACACTCACTTCGCCAGGCCGCCCTGGCGATCGAGAAACGCGGCGAATGCGGCAACGGTCGCCTCGCTGACATGGTGTTCGATGCCTTCCGCATCGCGACGCGCGGTGGCTTCGTCGATGCCCAGTGCAAGCAGGAAGCGCTCGACGATCTGATGCCGCTGCCGACTGGAAGCCGCCAACGCCTCCCCGGCCGGGGTCAGAAACACACCGCGGTACGGGCGCTGCACGACCCAGCCGTCGCGGACCAGGCGCTTGAGCATCTTGGCCACGGTGGGCTGAGCCACGCCCAGGCGCGCGGCGATATCGACCTGCCGCGCTTCGCCGCCGTCGACCAATAGATCGGAGATCAGTTCCACATAGTCCTCGACCAGCTCGGCACGGCGCGCTTCGCGCACCTGGCGGAAGCTCTCCATATGCACCTGCGCATCGATCAGGGACGGCGTCGCCGCCTCCAGCTTTTCGCTCTTGCCCACCCGCATCCTCGTCGTCGCGTCCGGCATCGGTGCCGGGGTACGTAGTGTGAAGCACGCAGCCGATCAATACGATTGAGTTTGCCAATGCTCAACAGCATAGTACTTGCTATATTATCCGTCTGACCGCCCTCGCTGCCTGCCTTGCATGTCCACCGACACCCTCCCCCCTGCGCGTTCTCCCGCGTCCACCAACGGCGGGCTAGGCGACCATCACGCCAGTGTGGCCGTGCCCAAGAACGGCCATTGGTGGTTCCGGTTGCTGGCCTTTCTGGGCCCCGGCTACATGGTGTCGGTGGGCTACATGGACCCGGGCAACTGGGCCACCGATCTGGCAGGCGGCTCGCAGTTCGGCTACCTGCTGCTGTCGGTGATCCTGTTGTCCAACATCATGGCGATCGTGTTGCAGAGCCTGTCGGCACGGCTGGGCATCGCCACCGGGCTGGATCTGGCGCAGGCCTGCCGTGCGCGCTACCCACGAGGCGTGAACCTGGCGCTGTGGGGACTGTGCGAGCTGGCGATCATCGCCTGCGATCTTGCCGAAGTGATCGGCACCGCAATCGCGTTGAAGTTGTTGTTCGGCATTCCGCTGACCGTGGGCGCGATCATCACTGCGATCGATGTGGTGCTGGTGCTGTTGCTGATGAATCGCGGCTTCCGGGCGCTGGAAGCGTTTGTGATGGCGTTGCTGCTGATCATCTTCGTTTGCTTCGGTATCCAGATCGCCTTGGCGGCTCCGCCGATCGCCGCAGTGCTGGGCGGCTTCATTCCGCGTGCGCAAGTGGTCACCGACCCGCAGGCGCTGTACCTGGCCATCGGCATCATCGGCGCCACGGTGATGCCGCATAACCTGTATTTGCATTCGTCGATCGTGCAGACGCGCGCCTACCCGCGCGATGACGCCGGACGCCGCTCGGCGCTGCGTTGGGCCGTCACCGACAGCACCGTTGCGTTGATGTTCGCGTTGTTCATCAACGCGTCGATTCTGATTCTGGCCGCAGCGGTGTTTCATGCGCAGGGCCGCACCGATGTGCAAGAGATCGAACAGGCGCATGCCTTGCTCGCGCCGATGCTGGGCGGGGGATTGGCTTCGACCCTGTTTGCGGTCGCCCTGCTCGCTTCGGGCGTCAACTCGACGGTCACCGCGACGTTGGCCGGGCAGATCGTGATGGAAGGCTTCCTGCAATTGCGCTTGCCACCGTGGCTGCGCCGCTTGCTCACCCGCGGTATCGCCATCGTGCCCGTCGTTGTGGTGACCTGGTTGTATGGCGAGGCCGGCACCGCGCGGCTGTTGGTGCTGAGCCAGGTGGTGCTGTCGATGCAATTGCCGTTTGCGGTGATTCCGCTGGTGCGTTTTGTCTCGGACCGAACCCTGATGGGCGCGCTGGTGGCGCCGGCCTGGCTGGTACGCCTGGCCTGGGTGATTGCGGCGGTGATCGTGGTCTTGAATGGCAAGCTGCTGTGGGACACCGCACTGCACTGAACAGCGGGCGCGACATGTCTGGTCGATGCAATGCTGCGTCATCGTGCGTTGCAGAGCCCGATATCGATGCACGCGGACGCGTCGCGCAGCACCGCGATTCGACAAAATTGCGCTTGTAGTGCGGGCAGATCCACAACGTTGGATCGGCTACAACAAACAATCTGATCCGCAGCGTTGCCGATAACGTTTGTAGAGCGCACGCAGATGCAATCTGCAATGCGACGTAGGCGGTCTACTGTTCGCATGCACCGGCACGCCCGTGGCCCGCCTCGCGCTGCGCGGCGCGGTCGCGCGCCAGCATGATGCGCATCGCATCGTGCCACTGGCCGGGCTGCATGCCCCTCGCCCCCAGGAGTGTTTATGGATCCGTTCGAGGCGCATCCGGCCGACGCCGGACGCCGCAGCTTTCTCATCACCGGCACCGTTGCCGTGGCAGCGTTGTCGTTGCCCGCGTTCGCCACTGCCGCACCTCCCGCACGCGCCCCCGCTTCCACCCCACCCCACTCGTCCACTCACGGAGTCAACCCGATGTCCAATTTCGTCAAACGTCCCGACGGCGCCAACATTTTCTACAAGGATTGGGGCAAGGGCCAGCCAGTCGTCTTCGCACATGGCTGGCCGCTCAGCGCCGATGCCTGGGACCCGCAAATGCTGTTCATGGGTCAGCACGGGTATCGCGTGATCGCGCACGACCGCCGCAGCCATGGCCGTTCGTCGCAGACCTGGGACGGTAACAACATGGACACCTACGCCGACGATCTGGCCGCCGTGATCGACGCGCTGGACCTGAAGGACGCGATCCTGGTCGGCCATTCCACCGGCGGTGGCGAAGTGGCGCATTACGTCGGCCGCCATGGCAGCAAGCGCGTGGCCAAGGTGGTGTTGGTCGGCGCGGTGCCGCCGCAGATGGTCAAGAGCCCGACCAATCCCGGTGGCCTGCCGATGAGCGTGTTCGACGGCATCCGCGACGGCGTTGCCAAGGACCGCTCGCAGTTCTATCAGGACCTGACCACGCCGTTCTTCGGCGCCAACCGTGACGGCAACAAGGTCACCCAAGGCATGCGCGATTCGTTCTGGCTGCAGGGCATGCTGGGCGGCCACAAGGGCCAGTACGACTGCATCAAGGAATTCTCCGAGGTCGATTACACCGCCGACCTGAAGAAGATCGATGTGCCGGCGCTGGTGGTGCATGGCGACGACGACCAGATCGTGCCGATCGATGCCTCGGGCAAGTTGTCGGCCAAGATCATCAAGAACGCCGAACTGAAGATCTACGCTGGCGCGCCGCACGGGTTAACCGTCACCCACGCCGATCAGTTCAACAAGGATCTGCTGGCCTTCGCCAAGAGCTGATTCTTGCGTCAATGCATAAGACAAAGGCCGGCTCGTGAGAGTCGGCCTTTTGTGTTGGTAAGCGTGGATGCGTGGCGGTGCCGGCAAGTCCAGGTCAAGCAATCGGCAGCCAATGCCGATCAGCAACGCAAGCGATACGCCGACCAGTGCAAGACTTTTGCATCGCCCTGCCCTACCCGACCGTGCGGCAAGTCGGGCCGCTGCAAGGAATGCGATTGCACGCAGTCCGCCTGGCGAGAAAGTGTTCCAGCAATGCATCTGCGCAGGTCATCGCAAGCACCTGCAAGGTGCCCACAACCGCGGTAGCTGCGGGCGACGGAATTTCCGCCGCTCGCAGCCCAGATCGATGGCCTTGTCAGTGCCAGGCCGATCATGTGTATCGCGCTGATGAAGTTCTCAGATATCCGAATGCGCATGCGGCGGCAAGGCCACACCGCCGCCGCCGACGAAATGACGGACCAACGGTGCGCGTTCGCCTTGATGCAGTGCGCGAATCTGCTCCTGCAGCTGGCGGTCGTCGCCGGTGACTCGCTCGTGCTGGCGCAGATGTTCCAGCCACGAGGCGACGATGAAGTATTCCAGTTGCACGCCAGGTGTTGCGGCGTCTTCGGCGATTCCCCAGACCACCGCACCATCGCGACGCCGTGCGTTGCCCAGTTGCGTCATCAACTGCAAAAAAGTGACGCGTGCGTCGGCGGCGATGCGGTATTCGACCGTCACCAGCACCGGGCCGCGATCGTGTTCGACCGCATCCGATTGCGCCGGCGCAGGCCAGTGCCCGCCGGGGGCAAGGTCCAGCTGCTCGGTGCCGGCAATACGTGCACGCTTGACCAGCAACGCCGCGATCACCGCACCAACGGCAGCGATCTGTAGGGCGGTCGCGATCGAAGTGCGCTGCGCCAACGCGCCCCAGACCAGCGAACCGGTCGCCATGCCCGCAGAAAACACCACGATGTAGAGCGACAACGCACGCGCGCGCACCCAGGCAGGCACCGCCGTTTGCGCGGCAATCTGCAAGGACGACAGCACGGTGATCCACGCCAGGCCGTTGACCACCATCACCACGCACAGCACACCGACCTGACGCGACAACGCCAACCCCAGCAACGACACCGCGCACACGAGGGTGGCCACAAATACCAGCAGATCACGGTCGTAGCGCGCGCGCAGGCGTGGCAACAGCAACGCGCCACTGATCGCCCCGATGCCGATGCAGCCCAGCAACACGCCATAACTGCCGGCACCCAGCTGCATGTCGCGACGGACCACCAACGGCAGCAACGCAGTCAATGCGCTGGCGAACAGGAAGAACCCGGCGGCCTTGATCAGCACCGCCTGCAGGCGCCCGGCGCGCGCGGCATAGCGCAGGCCCGCACGCAGGCCGGCGCCGAAGCTCTCCGGCGGCAATGCGGACGCATGCACATCGCGACGCCAACGCCACAACACCAGCAGCATCAATCCGAAGGTCACGCCGTTGAGCAGAAATGCCCACGGCGGCCCGAATTGCGCCACGATCAAACCGCCAACCGCCGGGCCGATCGAGCGGGCGATGTTCATGCCGATCGAATTGAGCGCCACCGCCGAGGCCAACATCGGCCGCGGCACCAGTTC
Source organism: Xanthomonas dyei (assembly GCF_002939865.1). Classification (GTDB taxonomy): domain Bacteria; phylum Pseudomonadota; class Gammaproteobacteria; order Xanthomonadales; family Xanthomonadaceae; genus Xanthomonas; species Xanthomonas dyei. The sequence goes on along the minus strand of NZ_MDEE01000013.1, from coordinate 18,638 downwards.
CGACACGATCGCCGCCTGAGCCGGCATCGCCATCGCCGCGCCCATACCCATCGCAAAGGTCAATGCCACCAGTACCCAAGGGGTGAGCAACTGCAGATGCGACAGTAAGGCCAACGCGCCGGCCACCAGCAGCATCCAGCCTTGCGTCAGCATCAGGTAGCGACGGCGGTCGACGATGTCGGCCAGCGTGCCGGCCACCAGCGCGAACAACACCACTGGCAAGGTGGTGGCCGATTGCACCGCCGCCACCATCAACGGCGAGCCGGTCTGTTCGGCCATCACCCAGGACGCGGCGACATCGTTGATCCAGGTGCCGATGTTGCTGCCTAAAATGGCCAGCCATAACGCACGAAAGATCGGCTCGCGCAGCGGCGCCCAGGCACCGCCATCGGCGGGTGCGGCAGAAGAAGTCATCGCGGCAAAGCTCCAGTTGACGGGGTGAAACAAACAAGGTGACGGTATGAGATGCGCCGGCAGGCGCATCGAGACAGTGCCGATCTCAGAACGCGAAACACGCGCAACCCAATGCGCCCCAGAAGCCGCGCAGATCATCGCTGGGCGCAGCATGCTGCGCTGCATGTCCATGCGGCCCGTGCGCGCGACACCCGTGGCCGTGCGTGTGCACATGCGCGGCACTGGCAAGCCCACTGACCGCACCGCCCACGTGATAGCCGCCGAACCGATTGACCGGCGACCAGTCCGGCATGGCCGGCGGCAAGGTCGGTGCCAGCGCGGCGAAGTCGCCATCGCCATGCACCACGCGCCCACCCAACACGGTCAGCACGCTGGTGATGTCGGCAATGGCGGCATCGTCGACACGGAAGTAGTCGTCCGACAGCACGATGAAATCGGCCAGTTGCCCTGCCGCCAGCGTGCCCTTGCGGCTCTCGTCGCCGGAGAACCATGCGCTGCCCTGCGTCCACAGCCGCAACGCCTGCTCACGGTCGAGCAGGTTCTCTTCGCCGTACAGGGCCAGGCCACCCACCGTGCGTCCGGTGACCAGCCACGACAACGCCACCCACGGGTTGTAACTGGCCACACGCGTCGCATCGGTGCCGGCGCCCACCGGCACGCCGGCGGCCAGCATGCGACGCACCGGCGGCGTGTGCCGCGCAGCCTGCACGCCATAGCGCTCGACAAATGCCTCACCCTGATACGCCATGCGGTGCTGCACGGCGATACCGCCGTTCAATGCGCGGATACGGTCGATATTGCGCGGCGTGATGGTCTCGGCGTGATCGATGAACCAATGCAGGCCATCGAACGGAATGTCGGCGTTGACCTTTTCGTACACATCGAGAATGCGCGTGATGCTTTCGTCATAGGTGGCATGGATACGGAACGGCCAGCGTTTTTCGACCAGTAGCCGCACCACCTGCTCCAGTTCGGGCTCCAGCTCCGGCGGCAGCTCCGGGCGCGGCTCGCTGAACTGCTCGAAATCCGCTGCGGAGAACACCAGCATTTCGCCGGCGCCGTTATGCCGCAGCAGATCGTCGCCCTTGCGCACCGGCAGCATCTCGGTCCAGCCGCGGAAGTCGTCGACTTCCTTGCCCTTGTTCTGGGTGAACAGGTTGTAGGCGATGCGTACGCTCAATTGGTCGGCCGCATGCAGCTGCTCGATGACTTGGTAGTCCTCCGGATAATTCTGGAAACCACCGCCGGCATCGATCACCGAGGTGATGCCCAGCCGGTTGAGTTCGCGCATGAAATGACGCGTGGAATTGGCCTGGTACTCCAGCGGCAGGCGCGGGCCCTTGGCTAGGCTGGCATAGAGAATCAAGGCATTGGGTTTGGCCAGCAGCAAGCCGGTGGGATTGCCCAACTTGTCGCGCTCGATACGCCCGCCCGGCGGATCCGGTGTCTGCTTGTCGTAGCCGCAGGCACGCAAGGCCGCGCGGTTGAGCAAGGCGCGGTCGTATAGATGCAGCAAAAACACCGGCGTCTCCGGCGCGATGGCGTTGATCTCGTCAAGGGTCGGCAAGCGCTTTTCGACGAACTGATGCGCGGTGAAGCCACCGACCACGCGCACCCATTGCGGCGCTGGCGTGCGGTCGACCTGCGCCTTCAACATCGCCATCGCATCGGCAAGCGAACGGACGCCATCCCAGCGTAGTTCCAGGTTGTAATTGAGCCCGCCGCGAATCAGATGGGTGTGGCTGTCATTGAGCCCGGGCAGCAGGCGGCGGCCTTGTGCGTCGATGCTGCGGGCGCCGTTTTCCAACGCCATGATCTGTGCGTCGTCGCCGACCGCCACGATGCGCCCATCGGCCACTGCAATGGCGGTGGCGCTGGGCTGACGAGGATCGAGCGTGGTGATGCGTGCGTTGCGAACGACAAGATCGACCATCGGAGACTTCCTTGAAGCAGACGAAGTGCCGGGCAATGCGCCCAACGCAAGACCGGCCGCGGCGCCCTGCATCCACAGGCGCCGTCCGGCATCGTGATCATTCGGTACGCCGCTCATGCGACACCACGCCTGCGCAGCCCATCCAGCGACCACGCGCCAGCGCCGGCGGCGACCAGGGCCAGCAACACCAGCAGCCACATCAGCGGGTATTCCATGCCACCGTGCATCCAGAACCAGCCCTTGGGCACGGCCACCACCACGGTGGTAGCGATGAACACCGCTGCCAGCGCGGCACTGGTACGCGTCCACAGACCCAGCAACACCGCCAGCCCGGAGAGCGTCTGCACCAAGGCCAGCAGCAACGGCAACGGCGGTGCAGATGGAAAGCCGAATTGCTGCAATTCAGCGGCGAATCCAGGCAGCCCCGGACCACCGAACCATCCCAGCAACTTGCCCAGGCCATGCGGCAGCAGGAAGCCGCCGCCGGCAATGCGCAGCATCAACAACGCCCACGCAAGACCGGCGTTGCCGCGTAGTGCCGATGCGTTCAATGCCCGCCTTCCTGCGCCCCGAACATGGTCTTGGCGTACTGAATGCCGATGCCGTAGCCGCCTGCATGCGCACGCGCGATGCCGGTGGTGAGGTCGTAGGTGTCGCTACGCGCCCAATCGCGCTGCAATTCCAGCAGGTACTGCACGCTGGTGATGGGCGCGGCGCCGGCCTGCACCATACGCGTCACTGCACGCTCGTGCGCTTCGTCGCTGACATCGCCGCAGGCATCGGTGATCACGTACACCTCGAACCCCTGCTCGATCGCCGACAGCGTCGGGCCGACGATGCACACGCTGGTCCACAGCCCGGCAATCACCAGCCGCTGCTTGCCGATGGCGTTGACGCGATCGATCACGCCCTGGTCTTCCCAGGCATTCATGCTGGTGCGGTCGAACACCGGCTCGCCGGCAAAGATCTCCGGCAGTTCGGGAAACAACGGGCCGGAGAACGATTTCTCGGCGACAGTGGTCAGAATCACAGGCACCTTGAAGCCTTTGGCGCCCTTGGCAATCAGCGACACGTTGTTGCGCAGCGCCGAGATGTCGATGGTGTGCGTGGCGAACGCCATCTGCGATTGATGGTCGATCAGGATCAGCGCGTGATCGCCGGGCGACAACAGGGACTTACCGGGGATGGCGGTGGCGGTGGTCATGCGTGATGCTCCAGGGAGGATGAAAAAGAACCAGCGGTGTGCCGATGCGCACGCCGTGCGGGGCGTGCGGCGCAGGAATCGTTGGCCACTTGCGCGGCAAAGCGCGCCGGCGTGCAGCCGGTGGCGTTGCGGAAGCTGCGGACAAAATGGCTTTGATCGAAGAAGCACAGATCGGTGGCGATCTGGCTGATGGTGTGGCGGCCTTCGCGCAACATGGCCTGGGCGCGTTCGAGCCGACGACGACGCAGATACTCCATCGGGCTGGCGCCCAGTGCATCGCGAAACACGCGCGCAAAATGGAAGCGGCTCATGCAGGCAGCGCCGGCCAGTTGCGTTACGCCGATGGGCTCGTACAGATGCGTGTCGATGTACTGCAGCGCTCTTGCCACGGCACGTGCGCGTGAGGCGTGCAGTGCGTTGGTGTTGCCTGCATGCAGATCGGGGCGACCAGCGGCAATCAGACTTGCCATATGACGTCTCTGGCGGGGAATGACGCCATGGTGGAGCGAACATCCCGATCGCCCCACCCCTGATGGTGAGGCGGATCGCTCACTCTTTCGGGTGAGCGGCATGGTTGCTGCACAAGGACGCATGAGCTCTTGCGCGTGCATTGCCGTGACATACAGCACGCATGCATGCAAGCCGACGCAGCGGCGATACCGCGCAGTTGTTGCGTGCGCGCTATGCAGTGCCCCACTCGGCATCCACACCGCACCCGAACCAAGCGAACGCCAGCGCGTGGCACGACGCGCTACAAAAGCAGCGTCTTCGATGCTGCACACAACAGACCGCATCCAACTCAGCGCACACTGCATCGCCAAGACACGCACCCGACGCAACACGCCGATCCATGCGTACTCGATTTACTGCCCGATCTGCCTCCCCCGAAAGGGGTGGTGGTGCTTCCCTCGATCTCGCCCGACAATGCTGCGATGCCGCATGAGCCCGCCATCCGATTCCACCCGCTGTGGCGCCTGTGCGCGGCGGTGATCGTTGTGATGTGCAGTTGCTGGTGGCCATGCCCGCCCGCGCGGGCCGAAGGCATCGCCGCCACGCGTGCGGGACTGCTGCAGTTCCACCACACCGCCTGGAGCACCGAGCGCGGCGCACCGGCCGACATCTGGGATATCCAGCAAGCCGACGCCGGGCCGTTATGGTTGGCGACCGGCTTCGGTCTGTTTCAGTTCGATGGCGACCACTTCGCGCGGCAGGCGCCGCCGGATGGCGAGGCCTACGCGTCGCACAACATGACCGCGCTTGCGCTGGCGCCGGACGACACCGCCTGGATCGGCTACTTCAACGCCGGTATCGATCGCCTTGCGGACGGCCATCTCACGCACTTTCGCTCGGGCAAGGACGTGCCCGACGGCATGGTGTTCCGCATCGAGCACGATGGCAGTGGACGCTGGTGGGCGGCCATCGATGGCGGTTTGTGCTGGTTCGATGGCCAACGCTGGCAGCGTGCCGGTGCCGACTGGGGCTACACCGCCGAGCGCGCGCATTGGTTGCTGCGCGATGTGCGCGGCACGCTGTGGGTCAGCGACGGCACCCAGATTCTGTCGTTGCGGGCTGGCGCCAAGCGGTTCGCAGCCAGCGGTCAGCAGGTGGGTCTCTACGTCACCATGGCCGAAAGCCCGGACGGAGCGATCTGGGTCGCAGACCCGTACCGCGGCGTGTTTGCGTTGACCGATGCGCAGGGCAACGTACTGCCCGCGGCGGCGCGTGCCCGGCAGCAATTTCCCGGGTTATTCGCGCGGCGCATCCGCTTCATGCGCGACGGCGCGCTGTGGGGCAGCGACTACGCGGCGCACGGCCTGTTCCGGATTGCCTTGCCCACATCGCCCACGCCGGTGCTGGAACGCTTCGGACCGGTACAAGGTCTGACCTCGGCCACCGCCGGCCCGTTGCTCGAAGACCGCGAAGGCAATCTGTGGGCAGGCACCAATCTGGGCCTCAACCGGTTCCGGCATCGCGCGTTGCTGCCGTTGGCATCGTTGCTGCCGGGCCAGGCGATGGCCGTGGCGACCTTCAATCCCACCCCGGGCACCTCCGCACGCCCGCTCCTGGCCAGTCTGCGCGATGGCCGGCTGCTGGCGTTGAGCCGCGATCGCGTCGCAGGCCTGCAGCATGGCGCGCCCCCCCACATCCTGGATGTGCCAGCGACCGCCAACGGCTGGGTGCTTGGCGAGCACGCCCTGCTGCGTCTGCAGGCCGGCCGCATTCAGCCCGTGGCGCTGCCGCTCGGCCTGACCACCGGCGCCATTCGTGCCTTCGTCGTGGACAGCCGCAACCATCCCTGGGTCTGCCCGGACGCGAGCGGCCCCTACGCCTTCGACGGCAGCGCCTGGCAGCCGCTGGCCAATTTGCAGGACACCCCGTGCACGGTGCTCGCCAATACCCAGGATGGCGGCGTGTGGGTAGGCACCATCAAGGGCGACGTGCGCCTGCTGCAGGGCCGGCGGTTGATGCACTACAGCGCCGAAGATGGCCTGTCGGTGGGGCCGGTCACCGCCATCTGGCAACGCCCGTCGCTCACCCTGGTCGCCGGCGAAACCGGGCTGGCAGCGCTGGGCGCCGATGGCCGTTTCCGGCAGGTGCCCGATCAGACCAATCCGCTGCTGCAAGGCATCACCGGCATCGTGCAGGACCGCCACGGCACGCTGTGGTTGAACGGAAACCGAGGCGTGGTGCAGATCAGTCAACGTGCGCTGCTGCGCAGCGTGCAAGCGCGCGTGGTCAGCCCGGCGCTGCGCCTGTACGACATCATGGACGGGTTGCCCGGTGTCGCCCAGCAGGCCACGCCGGTGCCCACGGCCATCGCCGCCGACGACGGCCTGTTGTGGTTCACCACCAACCAGGGCCTGGCTTGGCTAGATCCCGAGCAGACCTACCGCAACCCCACCGCGCCGGAGGTCTTCATCACCGACGTGGTCGCCAACGACCGCCCCTACCCGCGCACGGCAGGCCTGCGCCTGCCCCAATGGACCCACCGCCTGCGCATCGGCTACGACGCGGTCAGCCTCACCCGCCCCGAGCGCGTGCGCTTTCGCTACCGGCTGGAAGGCGTGGACGCGCAATGGCAGGACGCCGGCAATCGTAACGAGGCGTTCTATACCAACCTCGCGCCCGGCCGTTACCGCTTCCGCATTGCCGCCGCCAACAACGACGGGGTATGGAACGAGCGCGGCGACACGCTGGACTTCGTGATCGAAGCGGCCTTCGTGCAGACCTGGCAGTTCAAGGTGTGCGTCGCGCTGGCCTTGCTGCTGACGCTTGCGATCCTCTGGCGCATGCGCACCCGGCATGTTGCCGGACGCCTGCGTGCGCGGCTGGAAGAGCGCTACCGCGAACGCGAACGCATCGCTCGCGAGTTGCACGACACCTTGTTGCAGGGCACCCAGGGGCTGATCCTGCGGCTGCATGCCGCCAGCCGCTCGTTGCCCGGCAACGACCCGCGCCGCCTGGAACTGGAACAGGCGGTCGACCTGGCCGAAAACGCATTGGTCGAAGGCCGCGACCGCGTCAACGGCCTGCGCGACAGTTACTCGCTGCGCCAGGATCTGGCCGCCGCACTGCAACGCTCGCGCGAAGCCACCATGCCCCCGCCTGCGGCCGAACTGCAGGTGTCGGTGGAGGGCCGCCCGGTGGCGCTGCGCCCGATGGTGGCCGACGAACTGTTCCAGCTGGGCCGCGAAGCACTGGCCAATGCCGATCGCCATGCCAATGCCGCACGAATCGCGCTGGAACTGCGTTACGGTTCACGTGACTTCGTGCTGCGCATCCGCGACGATGGCTGCGGCCTGGATCCGGATGTGCTGCATGGGCATGCGCGCACCGGGCATTGGGGGCTGACCGGCATGCAGGAACGCGCAAAACGCATCGGCGCCAAGATGCAGCTGTGGTCGCGTCCTGGCAGCGGCACCGCCATCCAGATCACGCTTCCCGCCCGCACCGCCTATGCGACACCACCACGCTGGTGGTGGCCATTTCGACCTGCACGATCCACGGAGAGTTCCAATGGCTGACATGGTCAAACCGACCGACGTGCTGGTGGTAGACGATCACCCGCTGCTGCGCGACGGTCTCAGCGCCATGCTCGCCGCCGAACACGACATGCGCGTGGTCGGCGAGGCCGAAGACGGCGAACAGGCAGTGGCCTGCTACACCAGCCTGCGCCCGGACGTGGTGCTGATGGATCTGCAGATGCCGCGCGTGGATGGCGTCGAAGCCATCCAGCGCATCCGCCGTGTCGACCCCGCCGCCAAGGTCATCGTGTTGACCACCTATACCGGCGATGTGCGTGCGGTGCGTGCACTGCAGGCCGGCGCCTGCGGCTACCTGCTCAAGAGCGCGCTGCGCCGCGAGCTGGTCGACACCATCCGCGACGTGCGGCGTGGCCAGCGCCGGCATGTTCCGGCGTCGGTGGCCGAAAACATCGCCGCCCACGTGCTCGACGACGCGTTGTCCGCCCGCGAGACCGAGGTGCTGAGTCTGGTCGCCACCGGATGTTCCAACAAGCAGATCGGCAATGCCTTGAGCATCTCCGAAGAAACGGTCAAGGCGCACATGAAGAACATCCTGGCCAAGCTCGGCGTACGCGATCGCACCCACGCGGTCACCGTTGCCCTGCGCCGCGGAATCCTGTCGCTGGAAACCTGAGCGGCCTGCGATCGCGCAGACCGCACCGCCGGTCGGTCGCTCCTCAAACAACGCTTCATCCGGTCGCTGCCATGACGTGGCAGTGGCAGCCGCGATCTGTCAAAGCCCCACGCCGATCGATCGCCCACGGATGGCTCCCGCCCGGCTGCCCACCGTGCCCACCAGCGCCAGCATGTGTAACCCGGTCCACCATTCTTGAACGCAAGGCGCACAAGACGATGGAGGCGCACTGTCAAATCGATCGGCTTGCGCTATCGTATGCACCGCTAAGCGGCATGGGGGCCGCTTCAGCATCTTGTCTGGCAGCCGATAACGGCTAGGTCCGACCGCCGCACTGCGCTGCGGCGGCACTCGATTCAATCATTTAAACGCGTTCAGGGGAATTGCGATGCTTCGTCACTCTTTGCGGGTGCGCCTGCTGTTGCCGGTGCTGGCCTTGGTGCTGGTCGTGGTGGTGGCACTCACGGTTATTCTTGCCATTACCGAAGCGAACCGGGTCAAGTTCGAAACCGGCGACGCGATCGAGCGCCAGTCGGTGTCCTTGCAGACCTTGTTCGCCGTCACCCGCTCGATGATGCTCGACCGCGTCAATTCCTCGATGCGCCAGCTGCGCAAGGAAGCCAATGCGCAGGGCGCCCCGAGCATGGGCAGCGATATCCGCGTCGCCGACCGCAACGCCAACGACCTGCTGCTGGGCCAGCGCCCGCAGGCCAATTCCTTCAGCATGCTGGACGACGTCACCGCCATCCACGAAGGCACTGCGACGCTGTTCTCGCGGACCGGCGATGAGTTCGTGCGCATCTCCACCAACGTCAAGAAGGAAGACGGCAGCCGCGCCATCGGCACCGTGCTCGATCCCAACGGCCAGGCCGCGGCCAAGCTGCGCAACGGCGAGAGCTTCTACGGCGTGGTCGACATCCTGGGCAACCCGTACGTCACCGGCTACGAGCCGATCTTTGCCGGCAACGACAAGCGCGTCATCGGCGCCTGGTACGTCGGCTACAAGGCCGACACGCAGGCTCTGGAAAACGTGGTCAGCAGCCGTCGCGTGCTCGATTCCGGCTTCATCGCCGTGTTCGACAGCAAGAACAAGCTGCGCTTTCAGTCCACCACCGGTGCCACCACCGACACCGCCACCATCGAGCGCATCGTCAAGGACAGCCCGGACGACTGGGTCGTCGTCAAGCAGGAAGTGCCGGACTGGGGTTTCATCCTGGTCTCGGCGTATCCCAAGAGCGACGTCAATGGCCTGATCGTGCGCCAGTCGCTATGGATCGCCGGCATCGGCCTGTTGGTGTGCGTCCTGTTGCTTGGCCTGCAGTGGGCCCTGATCTGGAGCCGCGTGTTGCGCCCCATACAGCATCTGACCACCGTGGCCGAAGAACTGAGCCTGGGCAAGTGGAACCACACCATCGAAGAGGTCAACCTCAAGGATGAAATTGGTACCCTGGCGCGCGCCATCTCCCGCCTGTCCAACAGTGTCCGGTTGGCCATGGAGCGCCTCAGCAAACGCTGAGCCGCTTCACCCGATTTCGTACCAGATGATGCAAGGAAGACGCCATGTCCAATGAATTCCGTCCGCTGATCGATGTCCTGCGCGAGCTCAGGGCGTTGGCATTGAAGAAGGCGTCCGGCTTTCTGTTTGTCGTCACCGAAGAAAACCACTCCTGCATCGTCCGCCTCAACGCCGGACAGATCGAAGAAGTGGTCTTCCGCATGCTGCGCAATGACGAGGCGGTACAACGCCTCACCATGGTCGGTGCCGCGAAGGCCCGCTTCCAGGTGGACCCCGGTGCCGGCATGGGCAAGCCGTCGTTGCTGAGCGAAGACTCGCGCCAGTGGTTGATGGGCGGCTTCGAACAGGATCTGGGCGGCGCACCTGCCCCGGTGCGCGCCGTCGTGGCACCGGCGGCCGTTGCTCCGGTGGCGGCAGCGGTGGCGGCAGCGGCGCCAGCACCCGCGCCGTCAGGCAACGCCAGTGCCGGCGCGCCGGACGATCGCGTGCGCGATGCCTTGGAAAAAGTCGCGCTGAACTATCTCGGCCCCATCGCCGGCATGCTCTGCGACGAAGCCTGGGACGCGTCCAGCGATATCGAGCAGGTGCTCAGCCAGCTCGGCGCCAACCTGGCCACACCGCAGGAAGCGCAGAAGTTCATGGCCGACGCACGCACCGCGTTAGCCCGGGTGCGTTGAGCGGGATCGATGGCGAGCTGATCGTTTCAGCTCACTGCTGCTGCATGCGACGCCACAGGCTGCGCATGCCGCATCCCATCTCAGCGGCCTTCGATGCATTGCTGCAAATGATTCCGATCGACACCGACGAGCGCCTGGCGCTCGTTTTTTTATGCGCTCGCGACGCTGCCACACTGCGACGGTGCAGGCGCAAGCGGCTGTTGTTGATGCTCGTGCACCTGGGCTGGGTACGGTGATCTACCAGCGTCTACGGCGGCGCTGCGCCTAATTGCGGTGAACTTGAAGATGGTCCGAGCCCATGTCATGCGGTCGCGTTCTCGCGCCCGCATCAGTGCCTGCACGCTCCCCATCGAGCTCGCTCAGCGTCGCGCTGTCCAGTCGTCGATCTCCGATTTGAGAGCGGTGTCGGCGGCGAGCAATGCATTGGCCGCATCGCCCAGCGGCGGTGATGTCGTATCCACGACGCCGATCGACTGCAGCACGGTTTCTGCCTTCACGAATGCGCGGTTACCACGGTCGTAGAAACCGATCAGCAGTAGCCCCCTGGCAGCCAGGGTTCTGTCCGATCCGGTAAAAATCCGCTGCTCGACGATCAGGCGGGTTCCGCTCCAGCCGATGAGCCGTGTTTCAAGATCGAATGCATGGAAGGGCTTGAGTTCCCTTCGAAACTGGATGGCTCCCGAACCGACAATCGGCGCCCACTTCGCTCGCAGCGCCACCTTGGCCAGGCCGGTACGCAGCACCATGTCCAACCGCCCGAGATCGAAGATCGTCCAGTAGCGTCCATTGGTCATATGCAGGTTGGCATCGATATCGTTCGGCAGCACGCGCAATCTGAGACGCGACACGTCCGAGCGCGCGTGCATCCGCGGCCGGAACAGACTTGTCACCAACAAGAGGATCAGGCGAAACCAAAGATTCATTCCAATGCCTGCGATGGGTAAAGAGTGGTGGAATTTAACGATCGAGCCCGGCGCTTTATGAATCGCCAAAACCATGCTCCGCCTTCATCGCTGCCACACCACTGCAGAAGGGCACGCCTGCCTACTCTATGCAGCACTGCAGCAGCAAAGTCTTCGCGATCATCCGCGCACAGTCGACGATACAAGTGATGGGAGTCGTGGCGACATCGGCCTTCCCTACTCCTTTGCAGACAGCACCAGGCGATCGGACTGGCCACTGCAGGTGAGAGCAGGATGCGCGTCATCCCACGCGGCGCATCCCGCTTGCCGCATCACATCAAGGCGCCTCAAAAGCGATTGGTCATGGCGCAGCTTATGCAAGACAGGCGTGCGCGATCGGTAGTGTAATGGGCGGGATGCCGCCCATCGATGCGACTGCGCGACAGCGCGCCATCGTCTTCCTGGTGGACGCAGAGCATGCTGCACCCACCAGGCACGCGATGCGGTTAGCTGGGCTGGAAGGCAAGCTTCAGCTCCGGGTACCACTGCGCCGTGACGGTGGCGATAAAGCGCCCCAGGTTCGGAAGCGTGCGGGCGTAGTCGGTGATCTCCGGGTGCAGGCCGTGCGCCTGGAAGAACGCTTGGGTGAAGCCGAAGACCACCGCGTCATAGGAACTGGGGCGATCGCTGCCTAGCAGGAAGCGCTTGTCGCCGATCAGCACGTCGATCGCGCTCAGGTCTTTCTTGGCCTTGTCGATAATCTCCGCTTCGGTGAAGCGCGCAATGCCTTGATCGAAGCAGCGCTTGCGGAAGTCTTCGCGACGCGTCTTGAGCGCTTCCTGGATCTCTTCCGGCAGTGCCGTCGGATCGCCAACCATGGTCTTCATCAGGAAATCCCAGCCGCCTTGGTGGAAGAACTCGTAATAGATGATGATCCAGTAGAGATGGTCTTCGAGCGTGCCCTGCACTACTTGGCCGAGCGCTTGCTGCTCTGCGCTCAGGTGTGCATCGGGGTCGCCGAGCGTGCCCTTGAGATAGTCGATGATGAGGCTGCTGTCGGCGATCCGGGTGTCGCCGACGCTGATGAAGGGCACCTTGCCGCGTGGGCCAACGTCCGGGACCGGTACCGAAACGAGCTCATGCTTGATACCGAACATCCGAAAATACGCCTGCAACTTGGCGGCATAGGGGGAAAGACTGGCAACGTAAGCCGACAGACTGTTCTCGCCGAGCGTGACCGCATGCAGGTTCAGGACCGTCTCGGCATCGATATGGAGGGCGTCGTACGGGTTCTCATAAACAGGGTATTGCTGCATTTCAATTCCTTGAGCACTGGGTCGGTGGGTGTGGATTGCCGGGGAACTAGCAGTTGGATACGACGGGCCGGATGGCAATGACAGCGCGGCCCTGTTTTTGTACTATATCGAACATAAATCACCCCAGCAAGGATTTTTTGCGAAATGGTACATAAAACAACCAAGGGCCCCGCGCGGCCCCGCGGACGCCCGCGGAAGTTCGACGAGGCCACCGTGCTGGAACGTGCGCGCGATGTGTTCTGGAACCATGGCTACGCCGCGACCTCACTGGACGAGCTGGCTGCTGCAACGGGACTCAACCGCCCCAGCCTCTACGCGACGTTTGGCGACAAGCACGCGCTCTACCTGCGCGCACTTGAGGAAAACAAAGCGTGGTCCGTAGACGGGGTTCGCCAGCACATGGGCAGCGATGGCCCGCTGCACGAGGTGCTGCGCACCTTTTTTCTTGCTGCGGCAGAGAGCACGTTGGCCGGCGAGATGGGAGCACGCGGGTGCTTCGTCGTTTGCACGGCGGTCACCGAGTCGCTTCGCGACCCCGAAACGCGCACCGTGGCGGCAAGCTATGTCGAAGGTGTCGACCTCGCCTTCCGCGAGCGCTTCAAGCGCTCGAAAGAGGAGTTGAACAGAGGGGTCGATCCCGCCTCTGCGGCCGCCGTCGCATCCGCCATGCTGCAGACCTTGGCGGTGCGGGCGCGTACCGGCAGCGGGCGCGAGGAGCTGACGGACATCGTGCATGCTGCCGTGACTGCGATTTGCGGTCGCCCGCCTGCCGGAGTTGAAGCATGAGAGCTGCGGTGTTCGATGCGGGCGGCGCACCCGAATCCTTTCGCATTGCCGAATTGGCGGAGCCACGTCCGGCGTCCTGATCCGCGTGGAGGCGATCAGCATCGAGGGCGGCGATATCGCGGATCGGCGGACAGGCCGAACCCGATCTCGCGGCGGTCCCGGCTACACGGCTGCCGGAGTGATTGTTGCCGTGGGTCGCGCCGTCAGCGGGTTGCGTGTCGGGCGGTCTGCCATCTCTCAGCACTCGTCAGCCGGAGCTGCCGCGACGCATGTGGTTGCACTCAATACGTCGCGGACCGTATTGATCGCCAACCCTCCCGCAGGACCTCACCTCACTCCCACTCGATCGTCGCCGGCGGCTTGCCCGAGATGTCGTAGACCACGCGCGAGACGCCGCGCAGTTCGTTGATGATGCGGTTGCTCACCGTGCCGAGGAAGTCGTACGGCAGGTGCGCCCAGTGGGCGGTCATGAAGTCGATGGTCTCCACCGCACGCAGTGCGATCACCCATTCGTATGCACGCGCATCGCCGACTACGCCGACGGATTTCACCGGCAAAAATACCGCAAATGCCTGGCTGGTGGTGTCGTACAGATCGGCCTTGCGCAGCTCGTCGATGAAGATCGCATCGGCCTTGGCCAGCAGTTCGGCGTATTCGCGCTTCACTTCGCCCAGGATGCGCACGCCCAGGCCCGGGCCCGGGAACGGATGGCGATAGACCATGCTGCGCGGCAGGCCGAGTTCCACGCCGAGGCGACGCACTTCGTCCTTGAACAGTTCGCGCAGCGGTTCGACCAGGCCCAGCTTCATATGTTCCGGCAGGCCGCCCACATTGTGGTGGCTCTTGATCACGTGCGCCTTGCCGGTCTTGCTGCCGGCCGACTCGATCACGTCCGGATAGATCGTGCCCTGCGCCAACCACTTGGCGTTGGCCAGTTTGTTGGACTCTTCGTCGAAGATGTCCACGAACAGGTTACCGATGATCTTGCGCTTGGTCTCCGGGTCGCTCACGCCTTCGAGCTTGGCGAAATAGCGGTCCGCCGCATTGACGCGAATCACCTTGACGCCCATGTGCTCGGCAAACATCGCCATCACCTGGTCGCCTTCCTGCCAACGCAGCAGGCCGGTATCGACGAACACGCAGGTCAGCTTGTCGCCGATCGCCTTGTGCAACAGCGCCGCGACCACCGACGAATCCACACCGCCGGACAAACCAAGAATCACTTCGTCATCGCCCACCTGTTCGCGCACGCGCGCAATCTGGTCGTCGATGATGTTGGCCGCCGTCCACAAGGTCTGGCAGCCGCAGACATCGACCACGAAGCGGCGCAGCAAGGTCTGGCCCTGCAGCGTGTGCGTCACTTCCGGATGGAACTGCACGCCGTACCAGCGCTTGTCCTCGTTGGACATCGCCGCCACCGGAATGCGGTCGGTCACCGCAGTAATGGTGAAGCCCGGCGGCACCTGCGACACGTGGTCGCCGTGGCTCATCCACACGTTCAAACGCGAGGCGCCGGCATGGTCGGTCAGGCCGGAAAACAGCGCATCGGCCGCGACGACATCCACCTCGGCATGGCCGAATTCGCGTTGGTCGGCCGCTTCGGTGGCGCCGCCCAGCTGCGCAGCCAACGTCTGCATGCCGTAGCAGATACCGAACACCGGCAAGCCGCTGTCGAACACTTCCTGCGGCGCCACCGGCGCACCCGGCAAGGTGGTCGATTCCGGGCCACCAGACAAAATGATGCCCTTGGCCCCAAACCCGGCAATCTCGGACGGATCATGATCCCAGGCCCAGATCTCGCAGTACACGCCGATTTCGCGGATGCGCCGCGCGATCAACTGCGTGTATTGCGCGCCGAAATCGAGGATGAGGATCTTGTCGTTATGAATGCTGGTCATTGAGAGCCGGGAATCGAGAATCGGGATTGGGGAATCGCAACAACAACCGCGGCGCCGGCCGCTATCGGACGAGGAAGCGGCGGGCTCTTACGATTCCCGATTCGCGATTCCCCATTCCCGATCATCCAGCGCGATAGTTCGGCGGCTCTTTGGTGATCTGCACGTCGTGGACGTGGCTTTCGCGCTGGCCAGCACCGGTGATGGTGACGAACTTCGGCTTGGTGCGCATCTCTTCGATCGTGGCGCAGCCCACATAGCCCATGGTCGCGCGCAGGCCACCGATGAGCTGATGAATAATGCCGCCGACCGAGCCGCGATACGGCACACGCCCTTCGATACCTTCCGGCACCAGCTTGTCGGCGTCGCTGGAATCCTGGAAATAGCGGTCCTTGGACCCCTTCTCCATCGCGCCCAGGCTGCCCATGCCGCGGTAGCTCTTGTAGCTGCGGCCCTGGAACAACTCGACTTCGCCCGGCGCTTCTTCGGTACCGGCCAGCAAACCGCCGACCATCACCGTGGACGCACCCGCCACCAGCGCCTTGCCGATGTCGCCGGAATAGCGGATGCCGCCGTCCGCGATCAACGGAATGCGGTCCTGCAATGCCTCGGCCACCATGTCCACCGCGGTGATCTGCGGCACGCCCACGCCTGCAACCACACGCGTGGTGCAGATCGAACCCGGGCCCACGCCAACCTTGACCGCGTCGGCGCCGGCATCCATCAATGCCAGCGCTGCGTCGCCGGTGACGATGTTGCCGCCGATCACCTGCAGGTGCGGATAGGTCTTCTTGACCCAGGCCACACGGTCGATCACGCCTTGCGAATGGCCGTGCGCGGTATCGACGATGACCACATCGACGCCGGCAGCCGCGAGCAGTTCGATGCGCTGTTCGGTATCGCCACCGACCCCCACCGCCGCACCGACCAGCAGCCGCGTGGACGCATCCTTGGCGGCGTTGGGGTTGTCGGTCTTCTTCTGGATGTCCTTGACCGTGATCAGCCCGCGCAGTTCGAAGCTGTCGTTGACCACCAGGATCTTTTCGATGCGGTTGCGATGCAGCAGCTCGAGTACTTCCTCATCGCTGGCGCCTTCGCGCACGGTGATCAGGCGATCCTTCTTGGTCATGATGTGGCGGACCGGATCGTCGAGCTTCTTTTCGAAGCGCATGTCGCGGCTGGTGACGATGCCGACCAGTTCGCTGCCGTCCACCACCGGCACGCCGGAGATGTTGCGCGCGCGCGTCAGCGCGATCACTTCGCCGATGGTGGTGTCCGGGCTCACCGTAAACGGCTCGGTGATCACGCCGGACTCGAACTTCTTGACCTTGGCCACTTCGGCCGCCTGCTGTGCAGGGGTCAGGTTCTTGTGGATGATGCCGATGCCGCCCAACTGCGCCATGGCCACCGCCAGGCGGTGTTCGGTCACCGTGTCCATCGCGGCCGACAGGATCGGCAACTTCAGACGCAGATCGCGGGTCAGCCGGGTTTCCAGGCTGACATCCTTGGGCAGGACGATCGAATGAGCGGGGACGAGCGAGACGTCGTCGTAGGTGAGAGCTTCAGCCTGGATGCGGAGCATCGGCGGACCCGAGTTTGGGGAAGCGCGGCATTTTACCCTGAAAGCCTTCACGAAGACACCACGCAGCCGCAATGCTGCGTTACACCGGTTGCTCAACCCGCAGCGTCGGCCGCTTCCAGGGTGTTCTGCATCAGCGTAGCCACCGTCATCGGCCCCACCCCGCCCGGCACCGGCGTGATCCAGGCCGCGCGCTTTGCTGCCGCATCGAAGCCGACATCGCCCACAAGGCGTCCATCTTCCAGGCGGTTGATGCCGACATCGATCACCACTGCACCCGGCTTGACCCATTCGCCGGGGATCAGCCCCGGGCGGCCCACCGCCACCACCAGAATGTCCGCATTGCGCACGCTGGCCTCCAGCACATCGGCCGGGGTGAACTTGTGGCAGCTGGTCACCGTGCAACCGGCGATCAACAGCTCGAGCCCCATCGGCCGGCCGACGTGATTGCTTACGCCCACAATGGTCGCGTTGCGCCCGCGCACCGGTTGATCGGTATGCGCAAGCAAGGTCACGATGCCGCGCGGCGTGCACGGGCGCAGGCCGAATTCGCGCAGTGCCAGATGCCCCACATTTTGCGGATGGAAGCCATCCACATCCTTGCGCGGATCGATGCGCTGGATCAGCCGGTTGGCATCGGGAATCCCCGGCAGCGGCAGCTGGATCAGGATGCCGTGGATCTTGGGATCGGTGTTGAGCTCATCGATCAACGCCGCCAACTCGGCCTCGCTGGTGCCGTGCGGCAGGTCGTAATCGAACGCTTCGATGCCCACTTTTTCCGCCGCGCGTCGCTTGTTGCGTACATACACCGACGACGCCGGGTCGCCACCCACCAGCACCACCGCCAACCCGGGCCGCGCCTTGCCCGCTGCCATGCGCGCATCCACGCGCAACTTCAGCCCGTCGAGCAGGTCCTCGGCAATGCGGCGACCATCGAGAAGGCGGGCCGGAGCGAAGGCAGCTGGCGCGGAAGCGGTCATGGGGCGTCAGGTGTAGAGTCGAAGGCCGTCTATTGTCCCCGATTCCGTCATGACCGACACGACCTCGCACACCGATTCGACCACTACTGCCATCGAAGCGGCCGCATTCCGCCGCCTGCTGCAGCATCTCAACCAGGAGCGCACCGATGTGCAGAACATCGACCTGATGATCCTGGCCGGCTTCTGCCGCAACTGTCTGGGCGCCTGGTACCGCGAAGCGGCCGAGGCGCAGGGCCAGCCGATGAGCAAGGACCAGGCACGCGAGGCGGTCTACGGCATGCCGTTCGCGCAGTGGAAGCAGCAACATCAAAAAGACGCCACTCCCGAACAGCTCGAAGCATTCGCTGCGGCCCAGCGCGCGCGCAGCTGATCGCTGGTCAGGGCGCGCGACTGCAGTGACTGCTGCGCGTCCGGTGTGCCTGTCTTGAGACTGCGTGCCATCAGGCGGCGCGCTGCTCCTTGATGCGGTTCGTGGCTGTGGCGCTAGTCCACGCTGGCGTTGCTTGCATCGCTTCCACCTAAGTGCTTATTGCTAGCGATGTCTTGTCTATGACCTCAAGACCCGGAAATTTTTGCTGCTTGAGAGAGTTGGGCGCAATGGGTAAACCCATTGCAGAGCACATGATCTGCGAGCTGGCTGCAGGGCCCTTGTCCTCCTACCGGCGCGGGACACGCCGTGAATCCGTCCATGGAGCAACTGTGTTGGTCAGGACCTCAATCCGCGACCTTTGATCAGTTTCCTTCGGGCGTGTTCATCGGTAGGTGCCGGCCGCTGGC
>NZ_MDEE01000012.1 GCF_002939865.1 Xanthomonas dyei | reverse complement strand
GATCCAGGCTCTGACGGCAGCCCACGCCGGCTCTCGACACCTAAACTGCCAGATTCCGAACAGATAAGGCTCGGTGGCGGCATCCATGCCGCCACACGGTCCCGCAAGCGGCGAGGACACCGCACCAGAACGTTGGTCGGCGGGCGCGTGAAAGCTGCTTGTAGCGCGTTGCACATCAAACGTTGCGCCGGCGCGTCATGATCCGACAACGCGCATCAAACACTGCTCCTACCGTGCACACCGACCATCTGCATGGTCCTTGGCCGCCCACCGTCGCGGGACCTGACGCGGCATGGATGCCGCGTAAGAGCTGACAAGGACGTACTTGCAGCGTATCCCGCGATGGTGGGCGGGCAACGGCCCCGCAGCAAGCACGCAGCACCAATGCTCTACGCATGCCTTACCACACCGTTCCACCACATCTGA
The DNA here is from genome assembly GCF_002939865.1 of Xanthomonas dyei. Taxonomy (GTDB): domain Bacteria; phylum Pseudomonadota; class Gammaproteobacteria; order Xanthomonadales; family Xanthomonadaceae; genus Xanthomonas; species Xanthomonas dyei. The sequence continues at coordinate 122,499 of NZ_MDEE01000012.1, read as the reverse complement.
GCAAGCAAGATTTTGCAACTTAGCTTCGTTAGACGCAGCGTCAAAATCTCAATCAACCGAGCGCGGGCAACAAGGCATGACGCGCTTTGCTGGCAGTGCATCTGATCCGCCGCATGCAGTGCCGTACGCCGCCATGATCGACTGCGAGCAGGCACCACGCTTAGACTCCGCGTTTACATGCGCCAAGGCTGCTGGTGATCGATCTCAATGACATCGCGCTGTACGTGCAGGTGGTGCGCAGCGGCAGCTTTGCCGAAGCCGCGCGCCGGCTCGGCACCGCCCCCAATAGCGTGAGCCGGCGCGTGCAGCAGTTGGAAGCGCAGCTGGACACGCGCCTGATGCAGCGCTCCACCCGCAAACTGACTTTGACCGACGCCGGGCAAGCCTTCTTCGAACGTTGCGCCGATGCGGTAGACGGGCTGACTGCTGCCGGACAGAGCCTGGCAGCCGACGGCGACGAAGCCGCCGGGCTGGTGCGCGTGGCGGCACCCGCGGATTTTCTGGATCTTTTCCGCGTCGAATGGGTCGGCGAATTTCTCGCAGCGCACCCGCGCGTGCGCCTGGAATTCGTACTCAGCGATGCCAAGGCCGATCTGATCGCCGAACGCATCGATGTGGCCTTCCGTGGCGGCATATTGCCGGACCTGGGGTATGTCGGCCGCCAGATCCTGGCCGACAACAGCGACCTGCTGGTCGCCAGCCCAGCCTATCTGCAGGCGCGCGGCAGGCCGCTGCAGTTGGACGACGTGCGCCAGCACGACTGCATCGGCTTCCCGCACCCAAGCGGGCAGATGAGCTGGACGCTGATCGGGCCGTCCGGGCTTGCCCAACAGATGCAGGTGCAGGCGCGTTTTGCTGCCACCACGGCGCGTGCCTTGCGCCTGGCCGCCGTGGCTGGGCTCGGCATCGCGCTACTGCCGCAGGCACTCGCGCGCCCGGATATCGAACAGGGACGCCTGAGCGTGGTGCTGCCCGATTTCCAACGCACAGGGCAGGGCGTGCACGCGCTTTACCCAAGCCGACGGCATCTGCCGCGTGCGGTCTCGGCGTTTATCCAGGCCGTGACCGTGCGGTTGAATGCGCTATAGGCGCCTGGGCAGTGGCAGTGGTAACGCCGCTCGCGGCGTCACGCCGGGTCAGGCAGCCAGCCCATCGATCTGCTGATGGGCAACGGCAAGACCCGCTTCACGTCCCTCCTTGCCGGTGGCCAGACCTTCGGCAACGATGACCTCCGGATGATGCAGGCCGACGAAGCCCAGCGCGGTGCGCATATAGGTTTCGGCATGCTCCAGCGACGCCAGCGGCGAGCCGGCGGCATAGAACCCACCGCGCGCCACCGCCAGGACCACCCGCTTGTCGCCGGCCAGCCCTTCGAGCACACCTTGGGACGTATAGCGGAAGGTCTTGCCGGCCACCAGCACGCGATCGATCCAGGCCTTGAGCTGGGTCGGCACGGTGAAGTTGTACAGCGCCACCCCGATCACCACGGTGTCGGCATCCAGAAATTCCTGCAGCACCGCCGCACCATTGGCCAGGTCGGCGGCCAGTTCCGGCGTCTGATCGGCCGTGGGATTCTGCTGCGCAGCCAGGTGCGCGCCGGACAGATGCGCGATCGGGTTGGCGGCCAGATCGCGATGGGTAACGGTGACATCGCCGTTGCGCTGTTGCAGCTTGGCAACGATGCGTGCGCTGAGCTGACGGCTCGCCGAATGGTCGCCGAGGATGCTGGAATCGAGATGAAGCAGTTTCATTGGTAATGCCTTTGCTGGATAGGTGGCGGTGTAATGGGTCGGCGATGCATGGCGGGGGTGTGCGCGCATCGACGGTTGGGCGGTGCAGGCCATCGTTGAAGACCTGACGCCATGACTCGGGCGTGCGGGTTTGAAGGCGCGTTGCCTTCAGCACGATCGGCAGTGCGCTGTGTTGCCTGGCAAGCGCTGCGTGTTTGACGCCGCAGGTGCCGGGCAGCCATGTCTCGGCTGCCCGGCATGCGCGCGACTCAGGCCAGGCGGCCTTTGGCGCGCAATTGCGCGCCGATGCGGCGGATCTCCGCCTCGCCCTGCGCCAGTGCGGCGGTGCTGGTATGCACCGAGTAGTGGCCCATGACCAGGTCGTGCGGGTGCTTGACCGCCGAGCCCAGCACAAAGCTGGTCGCACCGACCGCCACCACATCGATGGCCTGCTCGGCATCCTTGAACACCGCCATCTCGCCGCTGCCGATGCTCTCGGCCGCTTCAAGTTGGCCGGTGTGCACCGCGATCCAGGCCACGCTGTGGCCGGCCGGCGGCACGTAACGCCAGCGCTCCCCGTCCTGCAGTTGCACGCTCAGGTAGGTCATGTCGGCCGGCGCCGGAATCTTGCTTTCCAACGCGCCGTAGCGACCCAGCAGCACACGCACCGGCCCGGCCACCGGCACATCGGCCGGCGACAGATACAGGCTTTGCGCCGGGGCGTTCTCTTCGGCTGCGGGCAATGCGACCCAAAGCTGGAAGCCCTTGGCCGAGGACTGGCCGACCAGCACACCGTCGTGCCACACGCCATTGCCGGCACGCATCCATTCCACACCGCCGGTAGGCAGCGTGCCCTGCTTGCCGGTGCTGTCCTCGTAGCCGACCTCGCCCTCCATCAGGTAGGTGAGCGTGGCAATGCCCGAATGCGGATGCATGCCCATCGGTGCTTCTCCCACGGACGGCTTGACGGTGAACAGGTCCAGGAACACGAACGGCTTGACCAGCTGGCCCAGATCGCCCGGGCTCATCAACCGGGTGATCGGGCCGCGGGTGCTGCCGCGGGTGCGAAACACCACCGGGCGCGGCGGCGCCTGCATGCTTGTCTCGCGCTGCGGCTGATCGGCGTAGGCGGTGGCCAGTTGTGCGTTCATGACAGATCTCTTTGCGGTGGTGGAGCCAGCTGCTCCGGTGATGCAAAGCGTAGAGATGCGCCTATTGATCGACTAGCCGGAAGATTGGGAGTGGAGTCGTCCAAAAATCGAAGTAATCCAGCCCACGTCAGGTCTCCTCGCGACGTGCGAACGCACCGGCGGTCGCCGCACCGCTTGCGCTGCATGCCCGATTAGGGCGGTCGCGTTGCCTGGGTGGGTTCGCTCGGTGATCCAGATGCGCGTCGCCCACCCACCAGTCCACGCGCGCACAGCCTTGCGGTGCGGGCGCCGCGCCCCAGCGGGCGGCCTTCATGCCATGCCAACAACGGATTCTTCACGCTTGCGCCATTCTTCCGCTGGAGATCTCCGATGATCCGCACCCTTGCCCCGCTCGCTGCCGTCCTGTTGCTCTCGGCCTGTGCCTCCAACCAGGTGGCGCAGGTGCAACCCATCGATGGCGCAATCTCCGGCCAGTGCCATATCGAAAAGGTCCGCGGCATCGTGGGTCTGGCCGCGGCGGCGCAGACGGTGGAGCGTGCACGCGTCGATAGCGACAGCCTGCAGGTCAGCGTGCGGCGCGGCGAACGCGCTACCGGCGGCACCACCGCCAGCGGCCTGGCCGACCCGGCGCAGGGCGCCAGCGAAAGCGGCGGCGATCAGCTGAGCATCGAAACCGGCCCGACCAACAACATCACCGCGGTGTATTGCGGCTGACGGCAAGGCGCGTGGCTGCGAAGCGCTTGCGTGCGATCGCGGCCGCCGCGCTTCGCCGTTTGAACTGCATAGCGCACCTGGGGTGGCTTTGAACTGCAAGGTGACGGCAGCCAGTGGTGCGTCGCTGTCACGTCTTGTTTACCGCGCTTAGTCCGCCGCACGCGCTTGGCCGCCCGGATCGTCATCCGCCCGCCCAAACGCGCCGCGCCAACGCCGATGCAGCCAGGTTTGGCCATCGTGGATGCAGCTGAAAACAGCAGGCACCACCACCAGGCACAGCAGGGTCGAACTGATCAATCCCCCGATCACCGCGATGGCCATCGGCTGGCGGAAACTGGCATCGGCACCGAAACCCAACGCAATCGGCAGCATGCCGGCGATCATGGCCACGGTGGTCATCACGATCGGGCGCGCGCGTTTGTGGCACGCATCCACCAACGCGGCGTCGACCGACGCGGCGCCATCGCGGATCGCGATCACCGCGTACTCCACCAACAGAATCGAGTTCTTGGTGACGATGCCCATCAGCATCACCAGGCCGATCATCGACGGCACATCGAGCTCACTGCCGCAAAACAACAGCGCAATGAAGGCGCCGCCGAGCGATAGCGGAATGGCCGACAGGATCGTCAACGGTTGGAAGAAATCGTTGAACAGCAGGATCAGCACGCACAGCATGCACAAGGTGGCGATCGCGATCGCCAGCAGCAATCCGGACGACAATTCCGCCGCCACTTCGGCATCGCCGGACTGGATCAGCGACACGTTCGCAGGCAGGTGCTGGATGGCGGGGCGCGTGGTGGCCAAGGCCATCGCCTTGCTCAACGGCATGTCGCCCAGGTCGGCGCTCACCGTGACGTAGCGTTGGCGATCGTAGCGATTGATCTCGGTCGGCCCGCTCTCCATCGCCAACACCGCCACGCTGGACAACGGCACCAGCCCATCGCGCGATTGCACGCGCAGGTTGGACAACGCCTCCAGATCGGCACTGACCCGGTCGGGAACCTGCACGCGGATATTGATCTGCCGGTTGTCCAGATTGAGCTTGGCAAGTTGCGGTTCGAAATCGCCGCTGGTCGCGGTGCGCAGGGTCTGGCCGATATCGGCGCTGCTCACCCCATAGCGGGCGGTCTGGCGCTGGATCGGCCGCGCCACCAGCTCCGGGCGTTGCAGGCCTGCGGTGGTACGCACACCCGACAGGCCGGCCGAGCGCAATTGGCTTGCGAACGCAGCAACGGTGGCATTGAGGGCATCTTCCGATTCGCTGGTCAGAATCATCGACAGGTGTTCGCCCGGCCCACCGCCGCTCACGGTGACGCGTGCGCCGGTGATGTTGACCACCACCCGCCGCACCGCGCGCTCGATCTGCGCCTGCGCCGCACGCGTCTTGCGCGGCGACAACACCAGGGTCATCTCGGCCTTGCGCACCTCGGCCACCTGCGCATCGCGCCCGCCCGCAGTGCCGCCGATGCTGGTGAACACCGCGCCGACGCCGTCGATGCGGCCCACCGCCGCACGCACCCGCTCGGTGACCTGGCGGGTCTGCGCGATGTCGCTTTCCGGCCCCAGCTCGACGCTAACGGTGATGAAGCCGCGGTCGCTGGGCGGCACCAGGCCTTTGGACAGCAACGGCAACAACGCCAGCGACAGCAGCAGGAACACGCCGGCGGCGCCCAACGTCGCCGCGCGATGCCGCAGGCTCCACTGCACCATCTGCAGATAGCGGGCGGTCACCGCGCCGGTCGCCGGCGCGGATGGATCGCTGTGCCGCGCGCCAAGAAAGGTGGCCGCCATGATCGGGGTGATCAGCCGCGCCACCATCAACGAGGCAACCACCGCAATCACCGCAGTCCACCCGAACTGTTTGAAGAACAATCCCGGGATGCCGCCCATCAACGTGGTCGGCACAAACACCACCACCAGGGTGGCGGTGGTGGCCATGACCACCAGGGCGATTTCGTTGACCGCATCGGCGGTGGCCTGAAACGCGGATTTGCCCATCCGCCGATGGCGTTCGATGTTTTCGATCTCGACAATGGCGTCGTCGACCAGGATGCCGACCACCACTGCCAGGGCCAGCAAGGTCAGCGTATTGAGCGAGTAGTCCAGCCACCACATCACCGCGAATGCCGGCAGGATGGACAACGGCAGCGCCGATGCGGCGATCAGGGTCGCGCGCCAGTCGCGCAGGAACAGCCACACCACCAGCACCGCCAGCAGCGCGCCCTCGTACAGCATCGACATCGAGCCTTCGAATTGCTCCAGGGTATAGGCCACGCTGCCGGAGACCGGAGTGACGCGCAGCGAGGGGTCGCTGTGTTGCAACTGCTGCAGCGCCTGCGCAACGCCTTCGGCGATTTTGGTCTCGTCGAAGCCCTTGGTGCGATACAGGCTGAGTCCGATCACCGGCTTACCGTCGAGCAGCGCGGCCTGCCGACGGTCGGCGATGCCGTCGCGCACCCGCGCGATCTGCTCCAGGCGCACGCTGCCGCCGGTGGCGAGCGCAATCGACATGCCAGGCAATTGCGCGGCCTGCTGCACACCGGCCAGCGTGCGTACCGATTGCTCGGCGCCGCCCAGTTGCACGCGTCCGCCGGAGGAATCCTGCTGGGTCTGTTGCAGCGCGCGCGACACATCCGACGTGGTCACCCCCAGTGCGGTCATCTGCACCGGATCCACCTCCACCCGGATCTCGCGCTGCACGCCGCCCAGGCGTTGCACGCGGCCCACGCCAGGCACCTTCAGCAGCGCCTTGCTCATGCTGTCGTCGACATACCAGGACAACGCGGTCTCATCCAGCGTTGTCGATGTCACCGCATAGGTCAGGATCGGCGTGCCGGTTTCGGTCACCGCACTGATGGCAGGCTGCAGCAGTTCCGGCGGCAGCGACGAACGCACCCGATCAACCGCATCCTTGGTTTCGATCAAGGCATCGGACAGCGATTTTTCCAGGTGGAATTCGGCCACGATCTGCACCTGTCCATCGCTGATGGTGGTGCGCAGATGGCGTAGGCCGCTGACGGTGGCGATGGAGTCTTCCACCTTGCGCGCCACCTCGGTTTCCAGCTGCGCCGGTGCCGCCCCCGGCTGCGTCAGCGCGACGGTGACGGTGGGCAGGTCCATATCCGGCAGCGCCTGGATGGAGAGATTGCGAAAGCCGTACACGCCCGCCAGCGTCAGCAGGAAGAACAGTAACACCGCAGGAATGGGATTGCGCAGCGACCAGGTAGCGAGGTTCATCGTGGCGCACGTGGAATCAGTTGCATGCCGACCAGCGGGCCGGCCGGCGTGGTCTTGACCAACACCGTGTCGCCATCGGCAAGCAACCCGGCGCCCTGCGCCACGATGCGCTCGCCGCTGGCCCACGGCTGCAGCAATTCGACGTCGGTGCCGAGCCGCCGCCCTACCGTCACCGCTTGCGCGCGCACCCTGGACGCGGCGCCGCTGCCGACGATACGGAACACCAGACTGCGGCCATCGCGCACCACCACACTCGACGCCGGCACCACCAGCGCGCGGCTGGGCGGCAACGCCACCGCGCCGTCGACGTACATCCCGCCACGCAGCAGGCGGTCGGGCTGGATATCCGCATATACCACGCCAAGCCGGGAGCGCGCATCCAGCAGCGGCGCGATCTGGCGCACGCGTGCCACGGCGGCACTGCCGTCGGGCAACCGCAGCCGGACGTCCTGGCCTACGGCGATCCGCGCGATCTGCTCGGGTGTGAACTCTCCACGCCATTCCAGGCGCCCCTGCCGCACCAGCCGAAACAGTTCCTGGCCGCTGCTGGCCACCGCGCCCAGCGTGGCGCTCTGCGCGCTGATCAACCCGTCGTCGGGGGCGGTGATATCGGCTTGCTGCAGCTGCAGCCGGTTGGCATCCAGCTGCGCCTGCGCCACCGCGATCTGGGTGGTGGCGGTCACCGCTTCGGTCACGTAGCGCTGCACTTCCTGGTCGCTCATCGCCCCGGCCGCCTGCACGCGCACGGCACGTATGCGATTGGTATCGGCCTGGTGTGCAGCCGCCTGCGCCTTGGCCAGCTCCGCACGCAGTTCTGCGCGTGCCGCAAGCAGGGTTGCGGTATCGAAACGCGCCAGCAGCTGCCCGCGCGTCACCACATCGCCGACCGCCACGTTGAGCGTCACCAGCCGTAGCCCGTTGCTTTGCGCACTGATCACCGCCTCCTGCCAGGGCGCCACGATCCCGGTCGCCGACAGCGTGCTTGGCCACTCCACCTGGCGTGGCGTGATCGCCGTGACCGACAACGCGGTGATCGGAAGCGCTTGGTTAAGCGGCTGCGCGCGCGTGGACCACCACCAGCCAGAGGCGATGGCGCCGCTGGCCAGCAGACACCACAGCAGCGGCATTGCGACGCGTCGCCGTCCGCGTTTGGATGCCGCAGCGGTGGAGCGCGCGCTGGACGTTGTGTCGGTTGGGGTCATGGTCGTTACGCGATCTGAGGCGAAGGGGGGACATCAAAACGCCGGACTCCCGTCGGACGCCTGGATGCGTGACCGCACCGCGGCATTGCGCTGAAGGGCAGCCGGGCTGACGCCACCTCTGGCGTCAGCCCGGCTGCCAAGGCGTTGGCGTTGGCAAGGTCGGCACTGCAACGTAGGCGACCAGCGGATCTCAAGCGCCAGCGAAGCGTGGCTGGGTGGCATCCTTTCAAACGGCCGTTAAAGAACTTTTAGTGCGTTGAAGAATTCTTTAAGCGCACCGGGGCGGCTGGGCGAAGCGTTCAGCCTCAGCCGCCAGCGCAGTCGCGCCGTGCTGCACTAGGTTGATGACGTGCAAGCTCCCATCGCCTACACCACGGCCGCCGCAGCGAAATGCACGACCCGCGCCTCGATCACGCGCATCAAGGCCCTGCACTCAATGCATGCCACAGACCAAAGGCACCTGCTCAGCCCTCGGCGCGGCCTGGAAAGACGATGCGCACACTGAACCCGCGCCCGCTCAGGCCAGGTCCGGTCTCGATACGGGCCTGGTGCAGATCCGCGATACCGGCGACCAACGACAGCCCGATGCCACTGCCGCGGACGGGGGTGCCGGCCACGCGGTGGAAGCGGACGAAGATCGCCTCGCGCTCCGACTCGGGGACACCGGGTCCATCGTCGGCGACCTGCAGATAGACATCGCCGACGGCATCTGCGCCGTCTTCACTCGTCGCATCGGCAACATAGCCGCAGCTGATCAGGATATTGCCGCCCTCTGACGTATAGCGCATCGCGTTATCAACCAGATTGCGGAGCAAGATGCCGATCTCGTCCACGTTGCACGCAACGACACAGCTATGGATGTCCAGATACAGCGCGCGCCCGTTCTGCGTCGCATGCACCCCGAATTCCTGTGCCACGTGATGCACCAGCACACTGAGTTCGGTCGGTTGATGCATCGATGCGCTGCGTCCCGCGTTCAACCGCGCCAGATCCAGTAATTGCTCGGACAAGCGCGTGCTGCGCTTGGCCACTTGCAGCAGCTTCAACAGCGCCTGATTCTTGCTTTGCGGATCTTGCGCGCCCAGCGCGATTTCGGCCTGCGCTTGCAGTGCCGACAGCGGCGTGCGCAGTTCATGCGCGGCGTCGCCGATAAACCGGCGTTCGCCTTCGATCGCCGCATCCAGCCGTTCCAGCACATGATTGAACGACGCCACCAGCGCATGTATTTCGCGCGGGAGTCTGGACAACGGCAACGGGGTGAGGTCCAGGTGCTTGCGCCGCCGCAATGCCTTGCCCAGCGCTCTGACCGGCTGCAGCGAATGACGCACCACGCACCACATCACCACGCCCGCCACCACCACCAGAAAGGTGGCCAAGGCGAGCGCATGCAACGCTTCGTGGCGCAGGTCCGCATCCACCACGCTCTGCGGGTTGCCGACCTGCACGCTGACACGGCCGGTTCTGTCGGTGACCGAGTACACCCGCCAGTGTTCGCCCTGGATGAGGGTGGTGGCCGCCCCATCGGTAAACGATGGCTGCAGCGCCGAATCGGGCGCGCCAGGCGTGCGTGCCACCATCGTTGTGCGGTCGATCCAGACCTGGAACACCAACTGTTCGCGCGCACCGGTGAAGGTGTCCGGCAATTGCAGGCCCGGACCGGCCCTCTGGTCGAACCTGCTCTTGGCCGGAATGGTGATCAGCATCTGCGTGGCGATGGCTTCGAGCTTTTCGTCCCACGTACTCTTCAGATTGAGCGAGAGCAGCGTGAGCACCAGCGCGATGACCGCGACCCAGCACAAGGCAATGACGCTGACGATCACCATGAACAGCTGCGCAGTGATGGATTGGGGTCTCATCCGGTCGGCTGCCCCACCACGTAACCCAGGCCGTGCACGGTTCTGATCAGGTCCTCGCCCAGCTTGCGCCGCAACTGATGGATGAACACCGCAATGGTATTGCTCTCCAGCTCGCTGGTCGGCCCGTACACCAGGTCCTGCAGACGGTCGCGGGTCAGCACATGGCCGGGGCGTTCGATCAACGCCAGCAGCGTGCGGTATTCGTGTGCGCTCAACACCACATCGACACCGGCCCTGCTCACCGTGCGGCGGCTCCGGTCCACCTTCACGTCGCCGAAGCTGAAGATCGGCACCACGCTGCCCTGGCTGCGCCGAATGACCGACCGCACGCGCGCCCACAACTCGTCGAACTGGAACGGCTTGACCAGATAATCGTCGGCACCGGCGTCCAGACCGACGATGCGCTCACTCAGCTGCCCGCGTGCGGTCAGGATCAACACCGGAGTGGGGTCGCACCGGGCGCGCATGCCGCGCAGCACCGACAGCCCCGACTCGCCGGGAAGCCCCAGGTCCAGCAGCACTGCCGCATAGGGATGATCGATCAGCGCCACCTGCGCCGCAGCGGCATCCACGACATGGTCCACCTCCCACCCGCCCTGCTGTGCGCCATCGCAGATGGTGTCGCCCAACATGGCGTCGTCTTCGACAAGGAGCAGCTTCATTCGGTGCTGGTCGGTAGGCACTAGGGGGCCACAGCATGCTGGAGTGAGTTTAATTCTGCATTAAGCGGTCCGCGATGGCGGCCGGGTCCGCCAGTGTCGCGCGCGGGCTGGGCAGTTGCGTCCTGGCACTGTGCCTGTCGCAGTCAGTCGACAACCGACACGCTTGCGCCAGGAAAGCGGACATATGCAGGCAGGCAGGTAGGCGAAAACGCCGGCCGCAACCCGCCACTGCGGTCGATCGGCTGCACCGCCTTGCGCTCCAGTCCGCCATGCCCCCCGCTCGCTGCAGGTGCCAAGTCCTGCGGTAGGCTGGGGCGTCGCATGCCGGGACATGTTCACGACAGGTCGCGGGTGTAGAAGGACCGATCCACCGGGGCAGGAGCGAAACCATGAAGGTGCTTTTGATCGAGGACGAGCCCGAGATGGCGTCTGCCATCCGCGACGTCCTGGCAACGTACAACATGATCGTGGATCACGCCCCGACCTTGGCAGCGGCGGCCAGCGCGGCCGCACTGGGTGCGTTCGACGTGATGATTCTCGATCGGCAATTGCCCGACGGCGATGGCTTGCGGTTTCTCAAGACCCTGCGCGAGCAGGGCAATGTCACCCCCGTGCTGGTGCTCACCGCGCTGGCCGAGTTGTCCGAACGCGTGGTCGGCCTGGACATCGGCGCAGACGATTACCTTGCCAAGCCCTTCGCGGTGGAAGAACTGATGGCCCGGCTGCGCGCACTGGTCCGCCGGCCGGCGCATTTGCAGACCGATATTGTCACTGCCGGCAACCTGTCCTACGACTTCATCAATCGCACCGCCAGCATCGGCGGCGAGGCGCTGGATCTCAAACGCAGGGAGTTGCTGGTGCTTGAAGCGTTACTCAAGCGCGTCGGACGCATGGTGGCGCGCGGCACGCTGATGCAGGCGGTGTTTTCGATGGACGACGACGTGCAACCGAATGCGCTGGACACCCACGTCTCGCGGTTGCGCCGCAAGCTGTCCGATGCGGGTAGCGCGCTTGCGATCAATGTGGTGCGCGGCGTCGGCTACATGTTGAGTGTAAGCGCATGACCTACAAGCCGCCGTCGTTGCGATGGCGTCTGGTGCGTGGCCTGGCCGCCGCGCAGACCGCCATGATCGCGCTGGCCGGAGTCGTCATCTTCGTCCTGGTCATCCAGGCCACGATGGAGTTTCCCAACGGCAACCTGACCTACGAGTTGCAGACCCTGGAAACGCTCACGCGGTCGGTCGCGCACGACCGCGCGGGTCGGCTGTACATGCGCCCGAGCGCAGACATGTCCGAGCTGCGTGCCAAGTCGACCACGTTGTGGTTCATCGTCACCGACAAACACGGGCAGCGCCTTACGGAGGGAACGCCGCCAGCGGGCATCCAGCCGGCGCTGTCCGCACTGCCGTTGGTGGAGTCCGCAAGCTTCGATGTGGGCGGTGCCAGCACCACCGACACGCGCGCAAGCGTGGCCTGGGTAGAGTCGGATGCCGGGCAGGTGCAGATCGCATTCTGGGCACGCGGACCGGTGAGCACGTGGGAACTGCTGCGGCTGGCCTTGCCGGTGCTGTGGCAAACCCTGTTGATCATTGCGCTGGTCTCGGTGTCCACCATGCTGGTGATGCCGCTTGCGGTGAAGCGCGGCCTCAAGGGGCTGGACAAGGCGGCGCAAGAGGCCAGATCGATCGATTTTCATCGCACCGGCATGCGCCTGGGCCTTGACCAGGTACCAGCCGAAGTGGCGCCCTTCGTGCAGGCCATCAACGACGCCCTGGCGCGCCTGGACACTGCGTTGGCCAAGCACAAGCGGTTCATCGCCGATGCCGCGCACGAACTGCGCACCCCCGTGGCGATTCTGACCACGCGCCTGTCCGCGCTTCCGGCCAGCCCCTTGCGGACGCGGCTGATGGAAGATGCCGTCCGCCTCGGCGCACTGACCGGGCAGCTGCTGGATATCCAGCGGCTCGACTCCGACACCATCGTGTTTTCGCGTCTGAATCTGGCCACGATCGCCGAACGCGTGGTACTCGATCTGGCGCCGTTGGCATTCGCCGCAGGCTACCAAGTGGCGTTCGAGACCGATGCTGCGGTGGTGCCCGTCGATGGCGATGAAGTGTCCATCGAGCGCGCACTCACCAACCTGATCCAGAATGCGATCAGCTATGGCGGGCGTCAGGGAACGATCACGATCCGGGTCTCGGCAACAGGCGCGGTGGATGTCGCCGACGAAGGATGCGGGGTCAAGGATTCCGAGCGCGAACGCATCTTCGAGGCGTTTCATCGTGACAGCAAGGACGGCCGTGGCGCCGGCCTGGGACTGGACCTGGTGCAAACCATCATGCGGCACCATGGCGGCAGCGTGTTGCTGGTCCCGGACAGCGCAGCGGGTGCCTGCTTCCGGCTGGTGTTTCCTGCGCCGGTGTAATGCCGGCATCCCTGCGCGGTCTTGCCTGGAGATGACCGCAGCGGGGCTTGTTCATCCACCTCACCGCAGCGTGCATCAGCTGCGTGCCAGCGCCTTGATCGGATCCAAGCGTGCCGCACGCCGCGCCGGCAGAAAACCGAACACCACGCCGATCGCTGTGGACACGGTGAACGCGCCGATGATCGACCACTGCGAGAACACCATTCCGAAACTCGGGCTCACCCAAGCGACGAGGACGCCTGCACCCAGTGCCAGCGCCACGCCCAGGGTGCCGCCGACCAGACAGACCAGCGTCGCTTCGATCAGGAACTGGCGCAGAATGTCGGACTGACGCGCACCCACCGCCATCCGCACGCCGATCTCCTGAATCCGCTCGGTCACCGACACCAACATGATGTTCATCACCCCGATGCCGCCGACCAGCAACGAGATCAGCGCGATGGAGGAAATCAGCAACGTGATGGTGCGGGTGGTCTGTTCGACGGTCTTGCGCACGCTGTCGGAATTGGACAGAAAGAAATCCCGGCGCCCATGCCGTTGCAGCAGCAGTGTGTCGATACCACGCTCAGCCACCGCGCTTGGCACCTGGGTCGAGACACGCACCGTCAGGCTGCGCACGCGCGCATCGCCGGAGACGCGCGCCATCACCGTGGTGTAGGGCAGCCACACGTTGAGCGAGGTGTCGCCGGCAAACCCCGAGATTGGCCTGGCAGTGACGCCAACGACCCGCAGCGGTACCGCTCCCACCAGAATCACCTTGCCCAGCGCCGATGCGCTGCCCGGAAACAGCGCACGTTGGGTGGCCTGGTCGATGACCGCCTCCGGCGCCCTGGCCTGGATCGCATGCGCGTCGAACCCGCGCCCCTGCGCGAACGTGTAACCACGCACCCGGAAAAACTGATCGCCCACCCCGGTGATGCTGGCGGCGACGTCGTGGCGCCCATAGCGCAGGCCGGCGCTGGTGGAGATCGAGGGCGTGGCGCTGTCCACGTACTCCAGCCCGGCGATGGCGACCGCATCGTCGGCACTGAGCGTACGCACCGTATCGGCCGTACGATCGCCGATGCTCGCCCCCGGCATCACTTCGATCGTATTGGTGCCCAGCGCATCGATGTCGGACAGGATCGACCGCCGCGACCCTTCGCCGAGCGCAACCACCGACACCACCGACGAGATGCCGATGATGATGCCCAGCATGGTCAACAAGGTCCGCAGGCGATGGTTGAACATCGAACGCAGCGCCATCTGGCCGGCTTCGGCAAAGCGCCCCAGCAGGTCTGCCAGGCGCCCCGCCCTATCGGCGACCACGGTGTCCTTGAGCGCGGTGCGAGGGGTCGCCGGACGCAGCTGGCGGTCGGCCACGATCTGGCCGTCGCGGATCTCGATGATGCGTTGCGCATGCGCCGCCACCTCGGGGTCGTGCGTGACCAGGATGATGGTGTGACCTGCCGCGTGCAGCTCCTGCAGTACCGTCATGACCTCCTTGCCGCTGGCTTGATCCAGTGCGCCGGTCGGCTCGTCGGCCAGAATGACCTCGCCGCCATTCATCAGCGCGCGGGCGATCGACACGCGTTGTTGCTGCCCGCCAGACAGCTGCCCCGGCCGGCGGTGCAGCCGTGTGCCCAGACCCAAACGCTCCAGCAAGGCCTGCGCGCGCGCGCGGCGCGCACTGGCCGCGGTCCCGTTGTAGATCGCAGGGATTTCGACATTGCCGATCGCATCCAGCTCCCCCAGCAGCTGATAGCGCTGAAAAATGAAGCCGAAGTGGGCACGCCGCAGACGCGCCAGGCTGTCCGGATCCAGTTGACCAATGTCCTGCCCGGCGACCTGGTAGCTCCCGTGCGTCGGGCGATCCAGGCAGCCCAGGATGTTCATCAAGGTGGATTTACCCGAGCCCGATGGCCCCATGATGGCGACCATTTCCCCGGCGTGGATGCGCAGCGTGACATCGCGCAGGATCGCAACGCTGCCGTCGGCAGACGGAAACTCTTTGCAAAGCGCGCTCACTTGCAACAGTGCGGACATGACGCAGGCTCCAATGATGGATGTGGGCAGGCGGTGCATGAGCGCCTGCCCGTGACAACGCGACGACGCATCAAGGCGTCTGCGCAGGCAGATCGAGATCGCTGGTGATCACCCTCTCGCCCAGCTCAAGGCCTGCGATCACCTGTGCGTTGATGCGGTTATTGAGCCCCACACGGATGCGGCGCATCTGCCGCCCGCCATCGGCGGTCAGCACGTGGACCACATAGCTTCCATCGGCGGTGCGCTCGCCCAGCGCGCCACTCGGGATGAGGCGTGCACCGCGTGCGCGTGCCAACACGATCGTGGTCTGCGCGGTCATATCGATGCGCAGGGTGCGATGCGGATTGGGCACATCGAAGATGCCATTGAAGTACACCGCATTGGACGCGGCACTCGTCGCCTGGCCCGCCACGACGCCGGAGGCATCGCTGGCGATCGTGGTCGGACCCGGCTCCAATGCAGACAGCACCGCGCGATAGCGGGTGTCGGGCTCGCCCAGCAAAGTGAAATAGACGCCCATCCCGGCCGATACCCGGGTGACATCGGCTTCGGAGATCTGCGCCTTGACGGTCATGGTGTCCAGACGGGCGAGCTTGATGATGGTCGGTGCGCTCTGGTTGGCATTCACCGTTTGTCCCTGCTCGGTGACGATGGCCACCACTTCGCCATCCATTGGCGCCACCACGCGTGTGTAGCTCAGATTGAGCTCGGCGGTGCTTGCCGCGATCGTGGCTTGCTCCCGCTCCGCGCGTAATGCCTGGATGTCTGCGCGCACCGTCGCCAGCGTGGCTTCTGCCGCCTCGGCATCGACCCTGGCTACCGCATCCTCTGCCATCAATGCGCGCTGGCGACGGTCCGCCAGGGTGGCCTGGCGCAAGCTCGCCAACCGTGCCGTCAACCTGGCGTCGGCGCTGCGCACTTGCGCCTGTGCAGTGCGCAGCGCGTTCTGCTGCGGCAACGCGTCGATCTCGGCGATCGGCTGCCCTTTCTTGACCGAGTCTCCAAGTTTGACGTGCAGGGCCACTACCTGGCCGGTGACCTGCGCGCCAACGCTCACCAACTGCGAGGCGTTGATCCTGCCGGTCGCCAGCACGGTCTCTTCGATATCCCCCAGCACCACCGCCGAGCTGGCCACCTGCGGTGCAACCGGTGCAGGAAACAACTGCGCCTTCACCAGCCAGCCGACGAACAGCGACAGCACCACAATCGACCACCAACGGTAGCGCCCGAGGTGCTGCAACCACAGCATGGAGCGGCTCATGGCGCGCTGCCTCCCCGCGTGGGTGCCTGCATCCATTCGCCACCCAGCACGCGATAGGCGGTCACCAGGTTGCTGTCGCGTAACAGGGTGGTGTCCAGCAAGGCCTGCTGCGCCACATACAACGCACGCTCGGCATTCAGCAGGTCGACCAATCCGGTCTGCCCGCGCTCGTATCTGGCGGCGGCAATGCGCACCTGCCTGCTTGCGGCGTCGATCAGTTGCGTCTGCGCCTGCAGTCGCGCAGCGATGCTCCCCCCGATGGCCAACGCATCGGCCATATCGCGGAACGCGATCTGCAGCGTCTTCTGATACTGCGCCTGGGCGATTTGGGTATCGAGCTCGGTCACCTTCAGGTTGGCGCGGTTGGCGCCGTGATCGAACAGTGGCACCGCTGCGGAGGCGGCGATGTTCCAGCCACCTCCGCCAAGCAGCGTAGACAACGCCGTGCTGGTGTTGCCGTAGCTGCCGGTCAGGGCAATGCGGGGGAAGAATCGTGCGCGCGCAACCCCGATATCGGCATTGGCGCCGATCAGCGCATGCTCTGCGGCCATGACATCGGGGCGACGCAGCAGCAGTGACGACGGAACCCCTGCCGGCAACGGACCGTTGAGCGACAGTGCTGCATGACCACGCGCGTCGGCGTCGGGCAACAGCGTCTCGGGTACCTCGGCACCGACCAGCAAGGTCAGCGCATTGCGATCTTGCTGCAGCTGCGCTTCCAGGCCAGCCTGCTCGGTGCCGATCTGCGCCAACGCGGTGTCCGCCTGCGCCAACTCCAGCCCGCTGATCGCATCCTGGTTATAACGGGCCAGCGTCAACTCGTACACCCGTTGCAGATTACCCGCGGTCTTGTTCACCAACGCAAAGCGTTGCTGATCTGCATCCAGTCTCAGCCATGCAGTCGCCACTTCGGCGATCAGGCTGAGCGAGGCAGTGCGTCGATTCTCATCGCTCTGAAGAACATCCTGCAAGGCCACTTCCTTGAGATTTTTCACGCGTCCAAAGAAGTCCAGCTCATAGCTGGCAAACCCGAGCGATACCGAAAGTTGACCTTGCTGACGACTGGCATCGACGCCGTTACCGTCCAGTGTCACTGTCGGCAGCGTCTCGGCGTCACGCAACCGGTAGCTCGCCCTGGCGCGCTGCACATTGAGCATCGCAAGCGCCAGGTCCTGATTGCGCTCAAGTGCAAGCGCGACGGTATCGCGCAGGCGTGGGTTGGCGAACACCTCGCTCGGCGTTTTGATCGCAAAGTCATGTTCGAAGGTCGCTTGCTGTTGCGGGATCCGTGGCGGCGGCCGCACGTACTGCGGCGCCAGGTTGGCGCAGCCACCCAGCGCCAGCAACGCCATCGCATAGGCGATGTTGGCTGAAAGTCTCATCGTGTTCTCAAACGTCGTTATGCAGCGGTAATGTGCATCGCATGTGGCGCGTATCGAGGCGGCAGTGCGACAGCACAGGCAGGAGTCGGTTGCCGCGCATGCTGGCAGCGCTCTCTGTCGATAGCCTGTCTGCTGCCGTGTTTAGTCCACCGTTACCCAGTGCATTCAGCCAACGGCAGCCATCGTCGGTCGCGCGAGGTGTTCGTTACCGCGCAAGGTTGCGACGATGCATCGCTGCCGAGCTGTAGTCGATGCTGATGCGTGGCTGAACTTTCAATCACGGTTCGGCATCAACGACAGACTGCGGACAGATTGATGCCCTAGCCTTGTGATGCCGACTGCGTGTCGTCCATCGATCGGATGACTGTTGCGTTTCGCAGATTGGCCTAACTCTTTCAACGCTGTGAGGATAGATGGCACGTTCGTATATGGCTTCGTTTCTTCGCGAATGGATCACGGCCCCCTGTTCCGTTGCGGCAATCCTTCCTTCCGGACGTGCACTGTCCTCCATCATCACCTCCGAACTCTCGGAGCGTACCGGGCGTGTCCTGGAACTTGGTCCGGGTACCGGCGCGTTTACCCGGGCGATGATCGACAAGGGCGTGCGCGAAAAGAATCTCATTCTGCTCGAATATAACCAGAGGTTTGCATCGCTGCTCACGCAGCGCTTCCCGCACGCGTCAGTGCTGCAGATGGATGTCACCGATCTTGAATCGGTACCCCGCTTCGATGGAGCCTGCGTCGATGCAGTGGTATGCGGCCTTGGCTTCTTGAACATGCCCGCACATCAGGTGGCCGCCATCGTGCGTGGCGCCTTCCTGCATCTCAAGCCGGGCGGACGCATGTATCTGTTTACCTACGGCTTCAAATGCTCGGTGCCAGCGCACATTCTCGATGCGCTCGATCTGGAGGCCGTCAAGATCGGGCGCACGTATTGGAACGTCCCGCCAGCGACGACCTATCGTCTGCAGCGCCGCGCGTACACAGGCTAGGCCACCATGCAGACCAACGACGTATTGACGCTAGTGCTGAGCTTCGGCCTGCCAGGCGTGCTGGCGATGTCCTACCTCGAAAAATTCATCCCGGTGATCCCCTCCTATCTGATGCTGATGGTTGTCGGAATGACCGCCGAGAGCGTGCCGGCGCTGCTGGCGGTGTGGGCTATCAGCGTGGCCGGATCGGTACTGGCGACGGTCAGCTGGTATGAAATCGGCCGTGCGCTCGGTAACGATCACGTGCGCGCCCTGGTACGCAACTACGGCCGTTTCGTGTTTCTGCGCATCGCTACCTACGACCGCCTTGCGCTGTCGTACCGACGCAACGATTTCCGGGTCACGCTGGCCGGTCAGGCGATCCCGGTGGCACGGATCTATCTCGCCTTGCCGGCAGGCGTGATCCGGGTGCGCTTCTGGACCTTCCTGCTCGCCGCAGCGCTTGGAATTGCAGGCTACAACCTGTGCTTTCTGTTGGTCGGCTTCTGCCTGCGCGGAACCGGACATGATCCGCTGATCACCGGCATGGTCATCGCCGCAGCGCTGGTCGCATTGGAATGTGTGGTGTTCTTTTCGATACGCAAGAAATCGCGTGCCAAATCGTTGAACGTCTAGTCGGCTGGCGTGTTCCGCCGCGGTGATGACATCGAACCGCTTCGCTGGTTGCGCGCGGTGTCCTTGCATGCTCCGACATTGATGGCCATGCGTACTTAGGGTGCGATTGAGCGCTGCACAGCGCTCACGAGCACTGACGTGGATGGGCAAAGCGCATTGCAATGTATCGGCAGCACGCCGGACGAAGCGTATGAGGCCCATGCCGTGCAGTGATGCATGTCGTCCACCCGCATCGCTGCATGTCCAGCATGTGCTATCCGGGAAATCGAGGCGTATGCGCGATACCACGCCACGCGTTACCTGCCGCCTTTGTGCCGGAGCCGATCGAGTCGTCCGGTACACGCTCGCAGAAGGTATTCGTGAACGCATGCCTATCAATGGCAAGCGATCAAAAAACTCTTAAAACGTGATCCGCAGCGAATCCATAGGATCACTTCCAGCAACCTCGCTGCAGCACCGCCACCTCGCCATCGCATCCATCTGGCCGCTCGTCAGAGGCCGATGCGGTGTCGAGCGACTGCAGCCTCATCTCTTCGGAGCGCAGCATGATTTCCCAACGCCCCTCCACCGTTTCACGGCGGCCGTCGCCCACCAGCAATCGGCAGGCATGGCAGGACCTGCCAGATCTGCAGCATCACCACGCCAGGCGTCAGCGGCTGACGCAGCTGCGCTGGATGGCCGGCATTGCCGGCGGCGCAGTCGCCGTGTTGTGGGCCGGCCCGTTGCTGTGGTCGTGCATGTGCCGCCTGCTGACCTAGGGCGATCACGCAGCTGGTCGCGGTTGTGTCGTGCCCTTCTCCCTTGCATCACTTACCCCACAAGGACCCTGCAATGACGATTCCCCGTTACCTGGTGGCTGCCGGCACGCTGCTGTTGCTATCGGCTTGCGCGAGCCGCCCCGCCGCGCCGCAGACATCGATGCGGACCTCGATCGGCCCGGCGTCGACGGCAACATTGGTGATGCCGCCCGCTGCGCAGCCGCTGCCTGGCCCGTCCGATCAACAGCTGGTAGCGAGCGATCGCCCCATCGATAGCGATGCTGGCGACGCAGCGCCGGCATCGCCGGATGCAGCACTTGCAGCTCCCGCCGTGTCTGCAGCGGCCGCTCCCATTACCGCCGCCGAGCAGGATGCGCAAGCGCTCTACAGTGCCGCACCGGTGCGCGACCCGTGGGAGGGTTACAACCGCAAGATCCACGCATTCAACAACGGTGCCGACAAGGTGCTGTTCCGTCCCGTCGCAGTCGCCTACGACAAGGTCACACCCAAGCCGGTCAAGACCGGGATCAGGAACATGTTTTCCAATTTCGGTCAGCCGGGCACTGCGGTCAGTCAGGTGTTGCAGGGCCGCCCGGTCAAGGCAGCGCAGTCGCTTGGGCGCTTCGTGGTCAACAGTACCGTTGGGGTCGCCGGGCTGTTCGATCCGGCCAGCCGCTTCGGCATGCCCAAATATAACGAGGATGTCGGACAAGCATTTGCGACATGGGGCTGGGACAACTCGCGCTACTTCGTAATGCCGATCCTGGGGCCAGGCACGGTACGCGATACCTTTGGTCGCGTCGCCGACCAGCAGCTGACGCCGATCAACTACATGAACAATGCGCGCGTTGCCAATTCCCTGATCGGCCTGCAACTCACCGACGGCCGCGCACGGATGCTGCCGATGGACGCGCTGCGACGCGATGCCGTGGACGATTACAGCTTCGTGCGCGATGCCTGGGCGCAGCGCCGTGAAAAGCAGATTGCAGACGACTGATCGCAGCCAACGCGATGCGTGCGCGGTAACTCAGTGTAGGCGTTCACGCGCTGGATCAGCAGCTTGCCAGTCACAGCAAGCAGCCTGTGGCTCCCAACGACCTCACCAGCGCTCTCGCAAAGATTCGCAGCATCACGCAGCACGCTTACGGCGGCTGGGCTTGGGATTAGGCTTCGGCGTAGCCGCCTTGCCTGACTTGGTGGCCTTGCGTTGCGTGCTGCGCGAGTCGGTCAGAAAGCGCAGCGTGGCCGCTTCCCACTGGCGCTCGCCGCGCACGCCGCTGGCCATCGCCTGCAGTTGCCCGGCGCGCCAGCCTTCGACCACGCAGGGGTCGATGTAGGCCTTGCGACACACCGATGGCGTGTTGCCCAGCGCATCGGCTACCTCGCGGATGACATCGTTCTGCACCTGCATGAGCGCGCGTTCGCTGCTGCGCTCGGGCAGCGGCAACCGCGCCAGGCGCTGCAAGGCGGCCAGCGTGCCACCCCAGGTGCGGAAATCCTTGGCGGTGAAATCCTCGCCCATCGCTTCGCGCAGATAGTCGTTGACCTCGCCCGAATCCACCGGCTGCAGCTGGCCGTCGTCGTCGCGATACTGAAACAGCGATTGCCCCGGCAGCTGCTGACATTGCCGGATCAGTTTGACCAGGTGCTTGTCGTCCACTTCGATGTCGTGATCCTGGCCGCTCTTGCCGCGGAATTTGAGCCGTGCCCGCCCGCCTTTCAAAAATTCCATGTGGCGGTTGCGTAACGTGGTCAGCCCGTACGAGCGGTTGCTGCGCGCGTATTCGGCATTGCCCACGCGCACCAAGGTGTCGGCCAGCAGCGCGACCACAATCGCCAGCACCTTCTCACGCGGAAAGCCGGGCAGCGCCAGATCGCGTCGCAAGCGCCGCCGCAGTTTGGGCAGTGCCGTGCCGAAGGCGATTACCCGCTCGAACTTGCCTTCGCCACGCACCTGCGCCCAATCGGCGTGATAGCGGTACTGCTTGCGCCGCCGCGCGTCGCGCCCGGTGGCCTGCAGGTGGCCGTTGGGTTTAGCGCAGATCCACACCTCTGTATAGGCAGGCGGAATGGCCAACGCGCGGATGCGCTGCAAGGTGTCGGCATCGGCGATGCGCTGCCCGTCGGCACTGCGGTAGCTGAAGCTCTTGCCCGCCTTGCGCCGGCTGATGCCTGGCTGCTGATCGTTGACATAGGTCAGCCCTGCCGCCCGCGCGGTGGCCTTGGCCTGTGCCACCGCGGCCACGGTGGCGACGGCGGCCGTTGCGACGACCGCACCGGTGGCGGCGGTGGCGAGCGTGCCGGCGGCACTGGCCGTGGCGGCGACATTGCGAACAACACGTTTGGCTTTCATTGCGTACAGGTCGAAGGACTGGCACCGATTGTTGGGCCGCGCAGCGCTAGGCCGCGTCAACGCAACGACAACGCCGTGTGGGCAAGCGATGCCCGCGGCGCAACTTTGTGCTTATGCTTGGGCATCCCCCTTTGCTGGAGTCATCGATGCGCGCTGTCCTGCCTATTGCCCGCCTGGCTTGCACCTTGGTCGTGCTGACTGCATTGACCGCCTGCAATAAACCGCAACCCGATGAGCAGGAAGCCGTCGCGGCCAACGCACAGCAGGCGGCCGAGCAAGCGTCCGCGCCGGTGCCGGATGCAGCGCCGGAAGCGCCGCCGATCGGCAGTTGCGACGCCACCCAGGTGCAGTCGCTGGTCGGCCAGCCCATCACCGATGCGGTGGGCGAGCAGGCCCGCAGCGACGCCGGCGCCAAGTCGGTGCGCGTGCTCAAACCCGGTCAGATGGTGACGATGGAATTCAACGGCGAACGGCTCAATTTCGAAGTGGACGCCAAGAACATCATCACCGCGGTGCGTTGTGGCTAAGAGCAGCTAACAACCCTACTGTGTAGCCGCCAGGCGGGCGCGGTCGGTGCTCGGTGCGGCATGGTCCACGCGTCCACTCCGGTTCTGAGCGCGCCGTCCACACCCACCTGACGACTGCTCGCTACGTTTTGTTAGCCACTCCAGGGCTGCGCTGGCGCCTGTCGCCCGACAGGCGCCAAGCCAGCTGGCACAAGGGATTGCGACAGGCCTCGTTGCAGCTGTAACGGTGTATTGCGGCACCGCATCAACTGTGGTCTAGTCGATCATCCGGTGACCTCTTCGAAACGCTCCACGGATCGAGCGGTGCAACGTCGTCGCCGCTCTCCCAAGATCGCAAAGAGGCAGACATGGCCCCCCGCACTCGCCAAGGGCTCAACGACTACGGTCTCTACAACAGCGCGCGCGACGAACGCGACGCCTGTGGTTTTGGCATGGTCGCCCAGCTGGACGACCAGCCTTCCCGTTCGCTGGTAGACACCGCGATTGCGGCGCTCTCGCGCATGACCCACCGCGGCGGTGTGGCCGCCGACGGGCTCACCGGCGATGGCTGCGGCCTGCTGATCCGCAAACCCGATGCCTTCCTGCGCGGGCTGGCCCGCGATGCCGGCATCCCGCTGGGCACGCGCTATGCGGCCGGTGTGGTGTTCCTGCCGCTGGACGAAGCCGAGGCAGCGCGCTGTCGCGCCGAACTGGAAGCGCAGCTGCACACTGCCGGCGTGCAGCTGCGCGGCTGGCGCGTGGTGCCCACCGACGACAGCGTGTGCGGCCAGCTGGCGCGCGACACCCTGCCACGCATCGAGCAGGTGTTTGTCGATGCCGGTGCCGAACAGACCGAAGACGGCTTCACCCTGGCGCTGTTTCTGGCGCGCCGCCGCGCCGAGCAGGCGCTGCGTGAGGTGGAGAACTTCTACGTCACCACGCTCTCGCCCAACGGCATCAGCTACAAGGGCATGGTGCTGCCGGACAAGCTGAGCACGTTCTACCCGGACCTGCAGCGCAGCGATCTGTCGTCCAGCGCGATTGTGTTTCACCAGCGCTTTTCCACCAATACGCTGCCGCGCTGGCCGCTGGCGCATCCGTTCCGCCTGCTCGCGCACAACGGCGAAATCAACACCATCGAGGGCAACCGCCGCTGGGCGCAGGCGCGCAGCAAGGTGTGGCAGACCCCGCGCTTCGATATCGCCGAGTTCGATCCGGTGATCTCCATGCACGGTTCGGACTCGCAGAGCCTGGACAACATGCTGGAGCTGCTGATCGCCGGTGGCATGGACCTGCTGCAGGCGCTGCGCATCCTGGTGCCGCCGGCGACCCA
This sequence comes from Xanthomonas dyei, assembly GCF_002939865.1. GTDB lineage: Bacteria > Pseudomonadota > Gammaproteobacteria > Xanthomonadales > Xanthomonadaceae > Xanthomonas > Xanthomonas dyei. The sequence continues at coordinate 98,294 of NZ_MDEE01000012.1, read as the reverse complement.
GTCGCTGGAGTTCAAGGACGCCGACCTGGCTGCGTTCTACGAGTTCTACGGCCTCAACACCGAGCCGTGGGACGGCCCTGCCGGCATCGTGGCCTGCGACAGCCGCTATGCCGCCTGCATGCTTGACCGCAACGGGCTGCGCCCCGCGCGCTGGATGCTGACCTCCGACCGCCACTTCCTGGTGGCCTCCGAGGCCGGCGTGTGGGAGCTGCCGGCCGAGCGCATCACCCGCAAGGGCAAGCTGGGCCCGGGCGAGATGATGGCGATCGATCTCAAGCGCGGCGACCTGCTCGATTCCGATGCCATCGACCGCATCAACCGTGCGCGTGCGCCGTACAAGCAATGGCTGCAGCAGGGCGTGACCTATCTGCAGACCGAGCTGATCGACCCCTCGCTGGTGGAAGAACCCTTCAGCGAGCAAACCCTGCGCAGCTACCACAAGCTGTTCCAGCTCAGCACCGAGGAAGTGGAGCAGATCCTGCGCCCGCTGGCCGAGACCGAGCAGGAAGCCACCGGCTCGATGGGCGACGACACCCCGATGGCGGTGCTCAGCCGCCAGACCCGGCCGCTGTACGACTACTTCCGCCAGGCGTTCGCGCAGGTCACCAACCCGCCGATCGACCCGCTGCGCGAAGGCATCGCGATGTCGCTCACCACCCAGCTCGGCAAGGAGACCAACATCTTCCATGCCGGTGCGGAGACGGTGAACCACGTCATCCTGAATTCGCCGGTGCTCAGCCAGCGCAAGCTGCGTCAGCTGCTGAAGATGGAGCAGTACGTCGCGCGCAATCGCCTGATCGACCTGTCCTACAGCGTCGAAGAAGGCCTGAAGGCCGGCCTGGAGCGCATCTGCCAGGAAGTGGAAGCCGCCGCGCGCGACGGCGCGGTGATGCTGCTGCTGTCCGACCGTTACCCGGTGCCGGACCGGCCGATGGCGCATGCGCTGCTGGCCACCGGCGCGGTGCATCACCACCTGTGCAAGGTGGGCCTGCGCTGCGACGTCAACCTGATCATCGAAACCGGCACCGCGCGCGATGCGCACCACATGGCCTGCCTGCTCGGCTTCGGCGCCACCGCGGTGTACCCGTATCTGGCCTACCAGACCCTGTTCGACCTGGGCCGGCGCGGCATCCTGCAGCTGAGCAAGGGCGGTGAGCAGTCGCAGATCGGCCGCCGCTACCGCAAGGGCATCTACAAGGGCCTGTCCAAGATCATCTCCAAGATGGGCATCTGCACCATCGCCAGCTACCGTGGCGCGCAGCTGTTCGAGATCGTCGGGCTGGACCCGGACGTGGTGGAGCTGTGCTTCGCCGACACCCCCGCACGCATCGGTGGCGTCAATCTGGGGCGGCTGGACACCGAGGCGCGTGAGCTCACCGCACGCGCCTGGAACGACCAGCTCAAGCCGGAAGTGGGCGGCCTGCTCAAGTACGTGCACGGCGGCGAGTACCACATGTACAACCCGGACGTGGTCATGACGCTGCAGCGCGCCACCCGTACCGGCGATGCCGAGGACTGGCAAAAATACGTGGACGCGGTGCACTCGCGCCCGGCCTCCACGCTGCGCGATCTGGTCCAGCTCAAGCGTGCCGACACCCCCACCCCGCTGGACGAGGTGGCCCCGGCCGAAGATGTGTTGCGCCGCTTCGACACCGCCGCGATCAGCCTGGGCGCGTTGTCGCCCGAAGCGCACGAGGCGCTGGCCATTGCGATGAACCGCCTGGGCGGGCGCAGCAATTCCGGCGAAGGCGGCGAAGACCCGGCCCGCTATGGCACCGAAAAGCGCTCCAAGATCAAGCAGGTGGCCTCCGGCCGCTTTGGCGTGACCCCGGAATACCTGGTCAACGCCGAAGTGCTGCAGATCAAGGTCGCCCAGGGCGCCAAGCCCGGCGAAGGCGGCCAGCTGCCCGGCCACAAGGTCAACGAGTTGATCGCCCGCCTGCGCTACGCCAAGCCTGGCATCGGCCTGATCAGCCCGCCGCCGCATCACGACATCTATTCGATCGAAGACCTGGCCCAGCTGATCTACGACCTCAAGCAGGTCAACCCGACCGCGCTGGTGTCGGTGAAGCTGGTCGCGCATGCCGGCGTCGGCACGATTGCTGCCGGCGTGGTCAAGGCCGGCGCCGATCTGATCACCGTGTCCGGCCATGACGGCGGCACCGGCGCCAGCCCGGTCAGCTCGATCCGCTATGCCGGCGTGCCGTGGGAACTGGGCGTGGCCGAGTCGCACCAGGCGCTGGTGGCCAACGACCTGCGCGAGCGCACCATCCTGCAGACCGATGGCGGCCTGAAGACCGGCCTGGACGTGGTCAAGGCCGCGCTGCTGGGCGCCGACAGCTTCGGCTTCGGCACCGCGCCGATGATCGTGCTGGGCTGCAAATACCTGCGCATCTGTCACCTCAACAACTGCGCCACCGGCGTGGCCACCCAGGACGAGCGCCTGCGTGCGAACTACTTCACCGGTCTGCCGGAGCGTGTGGAGCACTTCTTCCGCCTGCTGGCCGAAGAAGTGCGGCAGTGGTTGTCGTACCTGGGCGTGCGTTCGCTGGATGAAATCGTCGGCCGCACCGATCTGCTGGAGCAGCTGGAGGTCTCCCCGCGCGCAGGCGTCAAGGTTGATCTGTCGCGCCTGCTCACCCATGCGCGCTACGACGGTAGCCATTGCGCCGCCCAGCGCCTGTACGAATCGCCGGACAGCCTGGCCACGCAGATGGACGGCCTGCTTGCCGATGCCATCGCCAACAAGACCGGCGGCGACCATCGCTTCTTGATCCACAACACCGACCGCTCGATCGGCGCGCGCCTGTCCGGCACCATCGCGCGCGCGCACGGCAACCACGGCATGAGCGATGCGCCGTTGAACCTGCGCTTCCGCGGCACCGCCGGGCAGAGCTTCGGCGCGTTCAACGCCGGCGGCCTGCAGCTGGAGCTGGAAGGCGAGGCCAACGACTACGTCGGCAAGGGCATGGCCGGCGGCCGGCTGGTGGTGCGTCCGCCGCGTGGCGCGCGCTTCGAGGCGCGCAGCACCCCGATCGTCGGCAACACCTGCCTGTACGGCGCCACCGGCGGCGAGCTGTTCGCCGCCGGTCGCGCCGGCGAGCGCTTTGCGGTGCGCAACTCCGGCGCGCTGGCGGTGGTGGAAGGCGCCGGCGACCATTGCTGCGAATACATGACCGACGGCGTGGTGCTGGTGCTGGGCAAGGTGGGCCTGAACTTCGGCGCCGGCTTCACCGGTGGCCTGGCCTACGTGCTGGATATCGAACGCGACTTCGTGGACCGCTACAACCACGAGCTGATCGACATCCACCGCGTCTCCGCCGAGGGCTTCGAGAACCATCGCCAGCATCTGCACACCCTGATCAGCCGCCACCGCGAGCTGACCGGCAGCATCTGGGCGCAGCAGATCCTGGACGAGTTCCGCGACTACATCGGCAAGTTCTGGCTGGTCAAACCCAAGGCCGCCAGCATCGAGTCGCTGACCGAGTCGCTGCGGCGCGCCGCCTGAGTTGTGCCCCCCTCTCCCGCCTGCGGGAGAGGAGGATGGGGGTGGGGGTGAGGGCGCAGGCCTGCAACCCTCATCCGCCCCTTCGGGGCACCTTCTCCCGCACGCGGGAGAAGGACAAACGCAATGCTGACAGCGCATCGTCAGAATCATCGCAGTACTCCCCTCTCCCACCTGCGGGAGAGGGGTCGGGGGTGAGGGCACAGGCCCGCAACCCTCATCCGCACCCTTCGGGGCACCTTCTCCCGCACACGGGAGAAGGATGCCCGCAATCGCAATGCTGACAGCGCATCGTCAGAATCATCGCAGTACTCCCCTCTCCCGCCTGCGGGAGAGGGGGCGGGGGTGAGGGCTTCTGGCCCGCAACCCTCATCCGCCCCTTCGGGGCACCTTCTCCCGCACACGGGAGAAGGATGCCCGCAATCGCAATGCTGACAGCGCATCGTCAGAGTCATCGCAGCACTCCCCTCTCCCGCCTGCGGGAGAGGGGCCGGGGGTGAGGGCACAGGCCTCGCCGACCCTTATCCGCCCCTTGGGGCACCTTCTCCCTTACACGGAAGAAGGGAATCAGCCACGGATTTTCTTATGAGCCGCAAGCAAGCCTTCCAATTCCTCGACCTGCCGCGAACAATGCCCACCCGCATCCCGGTGGAGTTGCGCACGTCCGGCGACTGGGGCGAGTTGTACGGCAAGTTGGACAAGGCCGACGCGCAGTACCAGTCCGGCCGCTGCCTGGACTGCGGCAACCCCTACTGCAGCTGGAAGTGCCCGGTGCACAACGCCATCCCGCAATGGCTGCAGCTGGTGCAGGAAGATCGCATCATCGAGGCCGCCGCGCTGTGCCATTCCACCAACCCGCTGCCGGAAGTGTGCGGGCGCGTGTGTCCGCAAGACCGTCTGTGCGAAGGCAGCTGCACGCTGGAAGAATTCGGCGCGGTCACCATCGGCGCGGTGGAAAAGTACATCGTCGACACCGCCTTCAAGATGGGCTGGCGCCCGGATCTGGGCAACGTGCAGCCCACTGGCTGGCGCGTGGCGGTAATCGGCGCCGGCCCGGCCGGGCTGTCGTGTGCGGACCGGCTGGCGCGCGCCGGTATCGAAGCGGTGGTCTACGACCGCTATGAGCAGATCGGCGGGCTGCTGCAGTTCGGCATCCCCAGCTTCAAGCTGGACAAGTCGGTGATCGGCAAGCGTCGCGAGATCCTCGAAGGCATGGGCGTGCAGTTTCGCCTGGGCGTAGAGATCGGCCGCGACGTCAGCATCGAGCAGTTGCTGGGCGAATACGATGCCGTGTTCCTGGGCACAGGCGCCTACCGCTACACCGATGGCGGCCTGCCCGGGCAGGACCTGAAGAATGTGCTGCCGGCGCTGCCGTTCCTGGTGCAGAACAGCCGCATCGTCAGCGGCAACGACCCGCACGGCCGCCCGATCGCCGGCTGGGAAGACCAGATGGCCCTGCCCGACCTCAACGGCAAGCGCGTGGTGGTGCTGGGCGGCGGCGACACCGGCATGGACTGCGTGCGTAGCGCCATCCGCCTGGGCGCGGCCAAGGTCACCTGCGCCTACCGCCGCGACGAAGCCAGCATGCCCGGCTCGGCGCGCGAAGTGGCCAATGCGCGCGAAGAAGGCGTGCGCTTCCTGTTCAACCGCCAGCCGCTGTCGATCGAATCCGGCGCCGACGACGAAGCCATTGGCGTCACCGTGGTCGAAACCCACCTCGGCGAACCCGATGCCAGCGGCCGCCGCAACGCGGTGCCGGTGGAAGGCAGCGAATCGCTGCTGGAAGCGGACGTGGTGATCATCGCCTTCGGCTTCTCCCCGACCCTGCCCGAATGGCTTGCCTCGCAAGGCGTGGAAGCCGGCAGCAACGGTCGCATCGTCGCTCCCGCAGACGGCAACGGCCGCCTGCCCTACCAGACCACCAACCCGCGCCTGTTCGCCGGTGGCGACTGCGTGCGCGGCGCCGACCTAGTGGTGACGGCCGTGGCCGAAGGCCGCGATGCGGCGGCAAGCATCGTGCAGCTGCTGGGCGTCAAAGCGCAGGTCAAGGAGCCGGCTGCGACTTGAGGCTTATGGGGTTCTGCTGATGGTACCTACATATGGCGTTTGAAGGCCTAAGTATTCCAACGGTTGTCTGGTCTGGAATCATCGCTGCTGCGATTTCACTAGCAGGAGTTTTGCTTTCAAATTGGAGTACTTCTCGCCGTCTACGTATGCAGCTACAGCACGACGCGGCCGAGAAACTTAAGGACCGCCTCGGCAGCCTACGTAAGGAAGTTTATCTGCAGCTCTACAGCGACATCACCGCTTTGCAAGGGCACCTTGGTGCGCTATCAGTTAAGGACCCTACCTCACCGGAGTTCGCGGCGCCAATCCAAGCTGTTATTTCACAGCTTGCCAGGGTGCAACTAGTGGGCGGTTCCGAAGTAATGAAACAGGCAGATGAGCTAAGCGCATCATTCACAGAGTCACTGTTTCACTTAATGGCGGCTGCAAAGCCTATGCATGAACTCAAATCCGAAATTGGGATCGCGGATCATTTTTACAACCAGAATATGCAAGAGCTGCAGCGCATTAATGCAGAGATGATGGCGCAAAACGAGTCCGGTCATCCTGACACCAGTCGTATGGCTGCACTTCAGCGATCATTTGACCACTTTCACTGTCAATACAGTAGACACAGGCAAGAACGCGACCAAGCATGGGAAAATCACAATGCTTTGCATGTGCAGTTCTTGGATGTAGTCAAAACTCAAGTTAAGTACATGGAGCCGGCACAAGCAAGGTTAATGGCCGCACTAAAAAACGAAATTGGTGTTACTACAGACGTCACTGAGCTTCTAAATCAGATTGAAGTAAGACAACAACGGGTAGAGGCTGCAGTTGACGGCCTACTTCCTATATTTTCTGATTTCAAAGTTAAATAAGTCTCGTCCAACCAATATAACGTATGTGTAATCTTTCTGCTTAGCTAGCAGAAAGGTTAGTGGCATTTCGACCGAAGCCACGTGTCCACGACTGTTTACGTCCCGCCACCGTCTACGTCCAGCGAGGACGTAGACGGTGGCAAACTAACGTAATCGCGAATCAGGCTGCCTTATCCAGCGTGGCCATGTCGATCACGAAGCGGTACTTCACTTCGCTCTTGAGCATGCGCTCGTAGGCCTCGTTGATCTGGTCGGCGCGGATGGTTTCGATGTCCGAGACGATGTTGTGCTTGGCGCAGAAGTCCAGCATTTCCTGGGTCTGGCGGATGCCGCCGATCAGCGAGCCGGTCAGGGTGCGGCGCTTCATTACCAGGTTGAACACGGCCGGCGACGGGTGCGATTCCTCGGGCACGCCCACCAGCACCATGGCGCCGTCGCGCTTGAGTGCATTGATGAACGGGTCCAGGTTGTGCGGGGCGGCCACGGTGTTGAGGATGAAATCCAGGGTGTTGTACTGCGCCGCCATCTGCGCTTCGTCCTTGGAGATCACCACTTCGCTGGCGCCCAGGCGCATCGCATCGGCGCGCTTGTTCTCTGAGGTGGTGAACAGCACCACGGTGGCGCCCATCGCCTTGGCGATCTTCACGCCCATGTGGCCCAGGCCACCCAGGCCGACCACGCCCACCTTCTGTCCCGGGCCCACCTTCCAGTGCGCCAGCGGCGAATAGGTGGTGATGCCGGCGCACAGCAGCGGCGCCACGGCAGCCAGATTGTCGGTGTGCGAGATGCGCAGCACGTACTTCTGGTCGACCACGATATGGTCGGAGTAACCGCCGTAGGTGTTCTCGCCGCCGCCGAACATCGGGCCGTTGTAGGTGCCGGTGAAACCGGCTTCGCAGTATTGCTCTTCGCCTTCCTGGCAGGAGGCGCAGCTGCGGCAGCTGTCGACCATGCAGCCGACGCCGGCCAGGTCGCCAACCTTGAAGCCGGTGACGGCATCACCGACGGCGGTCACACGGCCGACGATCTCGTGGCCCGGCACCGCCGGATACCGCGTGTTGTGCCATTCGTTGCGTGCGGTATGCAGGTCCGAATGGCACACGCCGCAATAGGCGATCTCGATCTGCACATCGTCGGGGCCGGGCGCGCGGCGTTCGAACACGAACGGGGCAAGCGGCTGGTCGGCGGCTTGGGCGGCAAAGGCGTGGGCTTGGCTCATGGGAGGCTCCGGGGCGTGATGTCGTTCGCACATGCGAACAACAGAAGAAAATCGAGTCGGTAGCTTAAGACAGCGACCCGTCGCGCTCCTGCGACAGTGCGTCTTGTGTGTCGTGTTGCGAACGCTACCGGAGCAACATCATGCGCTGCGCAGGTGTTCTATCCCGATCAAATCCATGTTGCAGGCGTGAATGGCACGCTAACGCGCGAGCTTCTAGGCTCATCAGCTACCCGATCGCCCTGCACCATTCCAGCTGGCCGTGCCCTCCCCCGCGGCCACCCACGTCGATGCCGAAGGAGGCTTCCATGTTCCGCGCTCCCCAAAAATTCCCGAGTTTACGTCGCGCCGCGCTCGCACTGACCTTGCTCGCTGCACTGCCGTTGGCGCACGCCAAAGAGCCCAATGGTCCGAACAAGGAGTCTGCCGGCTTGAGATATGTCGGCGTCAATCTGTCCGGCGCCGAGTTCAACTCGCGCAAGAAGCCCGGCACCTTGTTCAAGGATTACACCTACCCGGCCGCATCGGATTTCAGCTATTTCGCCGGCAAGGGCATGAATACGATCCGCCTGCCGTTTCTGTGGGAGCGCCTGCAACCTCAACTCAACGGCGAACTGGATAACGCGCAGCTTGGGCTGATCAAGAAATCGCTCGAAGCGGCCAAGGCGAACAAGCAGTTCCTGATCCTGGATCTGCACAACTACGCCAAATACAACGGCAAGCGCCTGGGCACCGACGAAGTGTCCGCTACCGCACTGGCCGATCTGTGGCGGCGGCTGGCGCTGGAGTTCAAGGACGACAAGTCGGTGATCTTCGGGCTGATGAATGAGCCCAACGGCATCTCCGCAACCGACTGGGCCATGGCGGCGCAGGGTGCGATCAACGCGATCCGCAAGACCGGCGCCCGCAATCTGATCCTGGTGCCGGGCACGGCCTACACCGGCGCGCACAGCTGGCGCAGCAACAGTTACGGCGGCTCCAACGCCAAGGCGCTGACCATCCTCAAGGACCCCGGCAACAACCTGGCCTTCGAAGCGCACCAGTATCTGGACAACGACTACAGCGGCACCAAGCCCGAATGCACCAGCGACAGCGTGGGCGAAGAAAAGCTGCGTGGCTTTACCGACTGGCTGCGCGAGAACAAGCAGAAGGGCTTTCTGGGCGAATTCGGCACCGCCAACAATCCGGTCTGCGACAAGGCGCTGGAAGGCATGCTGACCTACATGGAAAACAACAGCGACGTGTGGCTGGGCTGGACCTGGTGGGCCGCAGGCGCCTGGTGGAAGCCGGATTACTTCTTCACCGTGCAGCCCGGCAAGGACGGCAGCGACAAGCCGCAGATCAAGATTCTGAGCAAGTACGCACGCCGCGCCAGCAAGCGCTGATGGCAGCGGTGTGAGCGGCAAAACGCGGGCGATGCTATGTGATCGCCCGCTTTTTTTGCGTCGCCTTGCAGTGTCCACGGTTCCGGCTGGATATCGGGCAGCACAGCAGCTGATCGATGGCAGCCAGGCGGTAGACGAAAGTTGGCGCGATGTGGACCTCGGCACGCCGATGCTGCAGGTCCGGTTTCGGTGGATGCAGCTGCCGTTGTCGCCGAGAGCGTTGCCATCTTGAAGATGGATGCACCGCCATCGACCAACATCACGGCGGTGCATCGCCCGCTAGGCGCGCAAAGCACAATCACCGCACCGCGTGCTACGCGATTGCAGTGCTCGGCGCATGCAGGCACGTGTGCGCACGCGCGTTGCGTCGTGCGTGTCCGTGCACGCCAGCGTTGGCGCAGTCTCTGTCATCGCTTCAACACCGATGCATTGATGCGACCAATACCATTGCGAAGTTACAGCAGAGCCGCTGATTCAAGGCGTTCTCGCAACGTGCGCAGTGCATCGACAAAAACAGCTCGCAACTGCGAAGCACCGCACAGCTTGCTGCAGTGATACCTCGCATCCGTAGTTGCGCGCGGCAGATGCGCATAGGCTGAGGTCGATGCGTGTGCTTGCGAACAACTGCGATGCAGCGCATCTCCCCCCGTAGATGCTTCAGGAGTTCCCCATGTCCCCCTCCCCCACCTGGCCGCGCCAGCTGCTGTGCTGTGCGCTGGCCGTGCTGTTGCTGGCTGCGCTCCCCCGCGCGCGGGCGCAAAGCGGTGCACTGCGTTATGCAGGCATCAATCTGTCCGGCGCAGAAATCGCCTCGGCAAAACGCCCCGGCGTCGTCACTGTCGATTATCGCTACCCAACTCCCGGCGAATACCAGCACTTCGCCAACACCGGCATGAACGTGGTGCGACTACCCGTGTTGTGGGAGCGGCTGCAACCCAAGCCGCAAGGCGCACTGGACCCCGCACAGCTGGCGCTGATCCAGCAGGCCGTGGCCAACGCCAAGGCCGCGCACATGGTATTGATCGTGGATATCCACAACTACGCCAAATATTACGGGCAGAAGATCGGCACCCAGCGCGTGCCGATCAGCACCTTCACCGACCTGTGGAAGCGGTTGGCGGTGGCCTTCAAGAACGATAACGCGGTGATCTTCGGGCTGATGAACGAGCCCTACGACATTGCGCCGCAGAACTGGGCCGCTGCCGCGCAGGCAGCGATCGACGGCATCCGCGCCACCGGCGCCAACAACCTGATCCTGGTGCCTGGCGCACTGTGGTCCGGAGCGCACAGTTGGTATTCCACCGTCGCCGGGCAATCCAATGCTGTGGCACTGGCCACGATCCACGACCCGCTCAACCGCTACGCCGTCGAGGCGCACCAGTATCTGGATACCGACTCCAGCGGCACCAGCGCCGGCTGTGTGAGCGCTACCATCGGTGCGGAGCGCTTGCGCAGTTTTACCGCTTGGCTGCGTCTCAAGCGCAAGCGTGGATTCTTGGGTGAATTTGGCGCCTCAACCAACCCGACCTGCATGCGCGCGCTCGATGGCATGCTGCGGTATCTGGAGGCCAACCGCGATGTCTGGCTGGGTTCCAGCGTGTGGGCGGCCGGCGCCTGGTGGCGTGCCGATTACCCCTTCAATCTGCAGCCCGATAGCAGCGGACGCGACAAACCGCAGATGTCCATCTTGAGTGCGCATGCGCGTCGCATCGCACGCTGATTCACGTCAGCCCGCTTGGAGCGATCCGTAAAACGTAACGAGCGATTGCCAAGCGGGTGGTGCTGGCGCATCGGAACCGGCGTGTCAGGGTGGGACACGCCGATTTCCGGCTCCGGCCGCGCCGGTTTGGTAGGCGCATCTTTGTTTCATGAGTCACTTTATCAGCGATGCCGTGCTCGCGACGGCATCGTGTTTATTGACATGCCGCATGGCCGCGCCGCTGCGATGGCGCCACACAACTGACGCATCGCCCAATAACGCCGGTATCTCGGCACATACCCCTACGTATCCGGCCAATACCGCAGGCTGGTGATAACCGGCATACACGCATACACCGTTTTCTTGCCCATTCAGTGCGCAGTAGTTCGCATTTCGCGACTAAATACCTGAAATGCCACGATTTGGCACATGTGATGCATTGCAACAGGCAGATGCAGCGCACCTCGCGCCGATCGCACGCCATTGGGGCGGCGATGCATCTACCCGCCAGGAGTTGCTTCATGTCACGTCCTTCTTTCTCACTACGCCACCTTGCCCTGTGCGCCTTGTGTTTCATGTTGCTGGCCGGGCTGTCGTCCGCGCATGCGCAAACACATGCACTGACTTATGCCGGCGTCAATTTGTCCGGCGCCGAATTCGCATCCTCCAAAAAACCGGGCGTACTCAATAAGGACTATATGTACGCCTCGGCCGGCGATTACACGTATTTCGCCGGCGTCGGAATGAATACGATCCGCTTGCCCATCTTGTGGGAACGTCTGCAACCCAGCGCGCGCAGCGAACTGGATCCGGCGCAGCTGGCGCTGGTGCAACAGGCGGTGGCGCGCGCCAAGGCCGCAGGCATGTATCTGGTGATCGATATCCACAATTACGCCAAGTATTACGGTTACAGGATTGGCGGACCGGAAGTACCGGTGGCCACCTTTACCGACCTGTGGCGCCGTCTTGCGCTGGCATTCAATGGCGACAACACGGTGATCTTCGGGCTGATGAACGAGCCCAACAATATCTCGTCAAGCGAATGGGCCAGCACCGCGCAGGCCGCCATCGATGCGATTCGCAGGACAGGTGCCAATAATCTGATCCTGGTGCCCGGCGCCTTGTGGACCGGGGCGCACAGCTGGTATTCGCCCACCAGCGATGGCTACTCCAACGCCACCGCGCTGGCGGCCATCAAGGATCCGCTCAACCGCTACGCATTCGAAGTGCATCAGTATCTGGACGCCGATTCCAGCGGCACCAGCAGTGTGTGCGTCAGCTCCACTATCGGCGCCGAGCGTTTGCGCAATTTCACCGCATGGCTGCGCACCAATGGCAAGCGCGGCTTTCTGGCCGAGTTCGGTACCGCCAATAACCAGGTCTGCAATGAGGCGCTGCGAGGCATGCTCGGCTACATGGAAAGCAATGCCGACGTGTGGTTGGGTTGGACGTGGTGGGCGGCCGGTTCGTGGTGGAACCTGTCCTACGCATACAACGTGCATCCGAACAAGGACGGCACCGACAAACCGCAGATGACGATTCTTTCGCCACAGGCCGCACGCGCAACCCGTGCACCCGGCACTGCCGCTGCACGTCTGGCTGCACCCGCACCTGCGGCGCGCACAACGCGCTGAACACGCGAGATGACAAGCCGCCGCAAGGCGGCTTTTTTCATTGGATGACTTGAGCGGCGGTGGTCGACATCTGTCATGCGATGCCGACGCACTGAAACCGGAATGTCAATCCAGAGTGCAGGAGCGATGAAGAGCGACCGCGATTTTTCAGTTAACTGAATTTTTCTCACTGAATAGTCGATGTTTTCACCCCGCCACGATCCCGCGACGGCCAGCATGGCGACACTTCACAGCAGGAGCCTAACCATGGCACATCGCATGATGACCACCGCACTGATCGGCGCATTGACGCTTGTTTCGCATGGCGCCTTTGCGCAGGACGCCGCCAAGCCGGCCAAGGCGCTCACCTCCAACGAGGTGACCAGCATGTTGACCGCCAAGGGCTACACCAAGGTGCACGACGTCAAGTTCGAGCACGGCGTGTGGACCGCCGATGCCCGTAGCGGCGATGGCAAGGATGTGGATGTGCACATCGATCCGGTCACGGGCCGCGTCTATGGCGACCAGACCACGTCGCGACTGAGCGACGCCGACGTGCGTGCGGCATTGTCCACCGGCGGCTATGCGGACGTGCACGACCTCAAGTTCAAGGACGGCCTGTGGAAGGCCGATGCAAAGCGCAACGGGCAGAAGGTTGAGTTGCACGTGGATCCCGACGATGGGCACGTGGTCAGTGTCGACAACGACTGAGTGTGTTTGAGCGCGGGTGCGTCGGGCGGGCAGGGCAGTGCGCTGGTTGCGCTGGTTGATGACCCGCAGTTGCAGCCCGCACCGTATCGATGCAGATTTTGGCGACGCCAGCGTGTGTGCCAGCCGGCGCTCCATTGCTAACCATTGCGCATCGCTAACCACCAAGCACGACTGAAAGCAAAGGGCCTCCAATTGGAGGCCCTTTGTCTTGCGCGCCACTCGCTTCAGCTGCCAGCGCCTGCACCACAGCGCACGCAGCATCCCTCACCGCGCAGGCGCGGCGTTCTTTGCATCTGCCTGCTTGGCATTGTTTGGCTTCGCATTCTTCGGATCGGTGTTGCCTGCGGCAGGCTGCGCTGCCGCGGCGCCTGCGCCCGGCTTGCCGGCCAGCATGCGGTCGCGTGCGGCCTTGAACGGGTTGCCGGGGTACCAATTGGGCCAGCTATCGCCAGCGGCGACTTGCTTGCCGACACCGTACACCGCTTGCAGATCTTCGATGGTGCCGTCGAGCTTCCAGGTGGCCGCATCGTACTCGTCGCCCGGCGCGTGATAGCGATTGCGGCCGTAATCCTGGGCGGCCGCACGTCCGGCTGCGGTGCCACCGTCGCGCAGGTCTTCGCCACCATCGGCATACAGCGCCGGCACGCCGGCCTTGGCGAAGTTGAAGTGGTCCGAGCGGAAGTACGAGCCGCTTTCCGGCGTGGCCTCGGCGTGCAGCGTGCGGCCCTGCATCGCGGCGATCGGCTTGAGGATGTCTTCCAGTTCCGAGCTGCCCATGCCCACCACGGTGACATCGCGTGCGCGCCCGGCCACCGACATCGCGTCCAGGTTGATCACCGCAGCGATCTTGTCCAACGGGAAGCTCGGGTTGGCCACGTAGTACTTGGAGCCGAGCAAACCGGATTCTTCCAGCGTCACTGCCACAAACACCACCGAGCGCGCCGGCTTGGGGTCTTGATGCGCAAAGGCATCGGCGATTTCCAGGATGCCGGCCACGCCGGTTGCGTTGTCCACCGCGCCGTTGTAGATGTTGTCGCCGCTCTCGCCTGGATGTTTGCCCAGGTGATCCCAGTGCGCCATGTACAGCACCGCCTCGTCTGCGTGGCTGCTGCCGGGCAGCACACCGACCACGTTGCGCGAGGTCTTTTCGGCGATGCTGCTCTTCAGGTCCACCGACCAGCTGGCCTTCAGCGGCACCGGCTTGAAGCCGCGCTTGCTGGCGTCCTTGTAGGCCTGCGCCAGGTCCAGCCCGGCGTTGGCGAACAATTGCTTGGCGGTGTCGGCGCTGATCCAGCCCTGTACCGGCAGGCGCGGATCCGGGTCGTCCTTGGCCGGCAGATCGTATTGCGGGCCGGACCAGGAGTTCTTGACCACGTCCCAGCCGTAACTGGCGCCGGGCGTGTCGTGCACGATCAACGCCGCCGCTGCGCCCTTGCGCGCGGCCTCTTCGAATTTGTAGGTCCAGCGCCCGTAATAGGTCATGCGCTTGCCGTCGAACAACTTGGCATCGCCGGTATGGAAGCCCGGGTCGTTGACGAACATCACCACCGTCTTGCCTTTCCAGTCCTGGCCGGCGTAATCGTTCCATTGCTGCTCGGGCGCATCCACGCCGTAGCCGACGAAGACCAGCTCGCTATTGTCCAGCTTGACCTCGGGCTGTCCGGTGCGCGTGCCCACCACGATGTCGGTGCCGAAGGCGAGGGTGCGGGTCTGCTCGCCGCTGCGCAGGCTGGGCGCGGTGCCCGCATCGGCGGTGGTTTCCACCATCGGCACTTCCTGGAACCAGCTATCGCCATTGCCCGGCTGCAAGCCGATGCGCTGCATCTGGTCGCGGATATAGGTCACGGTCTTTTCTTCGCCGGGCGTACCCGGGCCGCGTCCTTCGAACTCGTCCGACGCCAGCGTCTTGACCAGCTCGGCAAAGTCGCCGCTGGTCAGCTCCGGCGAGAACACGTGCCGGCTGACCGGTGCGCTGGGCGTGGTATCGGCTGGCGCTTGCACAGCCGGTGCAGACGGCGTGTCGGCCGATTCGCGTTTGCAACCGGCCAGGGCCAGGGTCGCGGCCAGGCACAACAGGATCTTGCGGGGCATCGGAACTCCTCGTGCAGCGGAGTCCCGATCTTAGAACGTGCGCGTGGTGAGCGCGTCAGTCCTTGGGTGCCACGTCCGAATCGAAGCTGCGTGCGGTGGCACCGGTGACCGCACCGATCTTGGCGGTGCGATGCACGTACAACTCCACTTCGCGCTCGAAGTGGAGCGGCCCATCGACCACCGCCTTGGGGCCGATCACCACGCGCGGTTTGCGCGAGGGCTTGAAGGAAAAGCTGAAGTTCGGCTTGGTCACCTCGATGCCGCCATGCACATGCGAACCCACGCCCACGGTGATGTCGCCATTGACCGTCTCGATGTCCTTGCCGAGGTCGGTTTCGACCAGGCCAATACTGCCGTTGACCGTTTCCACGCCACCGCTGACCTGGCTGCCGCGCTCGACCAACACGCTGCCGTTGACCGTTTCCAGCCCACCGGAGACGGTGATCTTCTGGCCCAGCGAAATCGCGCCGTTGACCGTGGACACGCCGCCAGTGCGGGCACCATCGCCGATCGTTATTTTGCCGTTGACCGTTTCCACATCCCTGGTCTGCGCACCGGCGCCGATCTCGATGGAGCCGTTGACCGTTTCCAGGCCGCCGTAGGTCTTGCCGGCCTCGGCGCTGATGCTGCCGTTGACCTTGCTGATGCCCTCATCGGCCCAGGCGGTTGAGCCGGCCAGGGACAATGCCAAGAGGAGATACTGGAGCTTCATGCTGAACCTCGCGCGGTGGCGGCTGTCTTGGGCGTGGCGGCGATCACACCATGCTTGGCTACAATCGCGCACCTGCCTGAAGTCACTGGACCTTTCGTTGCCCCTTTCGCCCGCACCGCTGCCGCGTCCGCCGCTCGTCTCCGTCTCCGCCACCGGCGTCGGGCGCAGCTGGCTGGCCGCGAGCGTGCTGGCTTGCATGCTGCTCGGCAGCGCCGGCGCGGGCGCGCAAAACCAGCGCGAGACCGAGCGCAAGCTGCAGCAGCTGCGCGATGAGCTCAAGACCATCAGCGCCGACCGGCGCGAGCTGGAAGGCAAGCGCGGCACCGCCGCGCAGCAACTGCGCCAGGCCGACGAAAAGGTCGCCAAGACCTCGCGCGCCCTGAGCGAAACCGAAGCGGCGATGCGTGCACAGGAACAACATCTTTCCACGCTGCAGCAGGACCGCGCGCAATTGCAGCGCGGCCTGCAGAACCAGCGCGTGCAGTTGGCCGCATTGTTGCGCGCCGCCGATCAGGTAGGCCGCAACGCGCCGTTGAAGGTGTTGCTGTCGCAGGATACGGTAGGCGATGCCAACCGCATGCTCGCCGATCACCGCTACGTGCAGAACGCACGCGCGCAGCGGATCCACGCGCTGACCACGCAGCTGGATGCGCTGACCAAGGTGGAACAGGACATCGCCACCCGGCGCCAGGCGCTGGACGCCGCGCGCGCGCAACAAAAGGCGCAGGCGGCCACCTTGCAGAAGGACCGCTCGCAGCAGGCGGCTACCGTGGCGCAGCTGGACGATCGCTACAAACAACGGGCCGAGCGCGAAAAGGCGCTGGGCCAGGATGCCAAGTCGCTGGAGCAACTGCTCTCCAATCTGCGCGCGGCCGCGGCCAAGGCCGAAGCCGAACGCCGCGCGGCTGCAAAGCGCGCGGCCGCCGAAGCCGCCGCACAGGCCAAGCGCGGCAAGACCGATCGCCCGGAGCGTCCCGGCAAGACCCCGCCCAAGGTCATCGCCACTGCACCGGCGCCCAAGGTCGGTGGGCTCAGCTGGCCGGTGGCGGGCAATCTGCTGGCACGCTTCAACGCCACGCTGCCCGACGGTCACACCAGCAAGGGCGTGCTGATCGGCGCGCCCAAGGGCAGCACGGTCACCGCGGTGGCCGACGGCACGGTGGTGTTTTCCGACTGGATGACCGGCTACGGCATGATCCTGATCGTGGACCACGGCAACGGCTACATGAGCCTGTACGCGCACAACGACACCTTGCTGCGCGATGCCGGTGCGGCGATCAAACGCGGCGAAGCGGTGGCCAAGGTCGGCAGTTCGGGCGGGCAGGGCGTGCCGGCGCTGTACTTCGAATTGCGGCGCAATGGGCAGCCTGTCGACCCGTCGAGCTGGTTGCAGCGGCGCTGATCGCTGCGTGCGTGCGCGTGTCCAGACACTGGGCATCGCACAGATCGCTCACGCACGGCCGGTCGTTGCCGTACTCGCTGATCAGCGTCGGTTCGGTGTCGCGTAGGGTCCGGTCATCGCATCGACCAGGCGCTGCTCGCCAGCGTGTTGGGGCGGCATCGCACCGATGCAGCGTGTTTGGCCGCTGCGCCATGCCACCAATCCCGCAGGATCTTGCAGCGCGGCGGTGTGCGGAGACGCACCGGGGCAGTGCCTGACACCGCGTTCTGTCGCCGACGGATAGATGCAGCCAGATCCCCATGCGCTGCACGCGGGCCGCACGCGGATGGCAGCGACCGGCCGGCGCCAAAGCCTGGCACCTCCACGTTTGTGTGGCCAGCCCGCTGGGCGCGACCGAACGGCCCCTGCAACCTGCGCGCAATTCAACGCGGATTTACCGCTGCTTCGCGCATAATCCGCTCAGCTCCGTCGTGCGGGGCGTCTTATCTCTTTGTCGGAGTGCTTCATGCGCGTAGCCGTCCTGTCCGTTGCCCTGTCGCTGGCCTTGTTCGCGTCGCCTGGTTGGGCGCAGACCGCCCGTCCCGCCGCCGCCGCCCAGGCCACTGCGGACGATCCGGAAGCCAATGAAGCCGCCGTCTCCAAGGTACCGCTGGACGAAATCCGCCGCTTTGTGGCGGTGTACAACGCGGTCAAGCAGGCCTATGTCGACCCGGTCGAAGACAAGAAGCTGATGCACGCTGCGGTCCGCGGCCTGCTCTCGGACCTGGACCCGCACAGCACCTATTTCGACAAGGAAGATGCCGAAGCCTTCGACGAACAGGCCACCGGCGCCTATGACGGCATCGGCGTGGAGCTGCTGCAGCAACAGGACAACACGCTCAAGGTGATCGCGCCGATCGACGACACCCCGGCGGCGCGTGCCGGCATTCGCGCAGGCGATGTGATCGTGGCCATCGACGGCAAGCCGATCGATGCAAGCAAGGCGATGGAACCGCTGCGCGGCGAATCCGGCAGCAAGGTCACCCTGACCATCGTGCGCGACAAGACGCCAAAGCCGTTCGATGTGACCCTGCAGCGCCAGACCATCCGCGTGGCCAGCGTGCGCAGCAAGGTGCTGGAGCCGGGCTACGGCTATATCCGCATCAGCACCTTCCAGGCCGATACCGGTGCCGATTTCCAGAAAAACCTCAAGCAACTGCAGGCCGGCGGGAAGTTGCGCGGGCTGGTGCTGGATCTGCGCAGCAACCCGGGCGGTCTGCTGACCTCGGCGGTGCAGGTGGCCGACGATCTGCTCGACAAGGGCAACATCGTCAGCACCCGCGGGCGCATCTCGATCAGCGACGCCAAGTTCGATGCCACTCCGGGCGACCTGCTCGGCGGTGCACCGGTGGTGGTGCTGGTGGACGCCGGCTCGGCCAGCGCGTCGGAAGTACTGGCGGGCGCGCTGCGCGACAACCAGCGCGCGCGCATCATCGGCAGCCGCACCTTCGGCAAGGGCTCGGTGCAGACCGTGCTGCCGCTGGACAACGGCGACTCGGTCAAGCTCACCACCGCGCGCTATTACACGCCCAGCGGCAAGTCGATCCAGGCCAGCGGCATCGTGCCGGAAGTGCAACTCATGCCCGAACCGCAGCCGGGCGACGCCGACGTGCCGGCCAGCCTGACCGACTACAGCGAAGCCACCTTGCCAGGCCACCTGCGCGGCGACGACGAAGGCGAAGAAGGCTATAGCGCCGGCGATGTGCTGCAGGGCGATGGCCCGATTGCTGCAGCGCTGTCCGAACTCAAGCAGCCCGGCTCGGCCGCCAAGGCGCAGGCCGCGCTCAAGGCAAAAGCCCAGGCCGCACAGAAGGCGAGGGCAGCCACCAAGGCGGCCACCGAGCCCAAGCCGGCAGCCGCGCATCCGGCGGCGACCGACAAGGCCAAGCCAACCGACCCAGCCAAGCCGGCAGCGCCAAAGGAAAAAAACACGCCAGCCACCCCAGCTGACCCGGCCAAGCCCGCAGCACCTGCGGAACCGGTCGCGCCTACGGATACGCCGGCACCGGTCGAACCGACCAAATAAGCGGCGCGAAAAGATGCGTGTGCGGTCGGCTCTATGCAGATCGCACGCCTGCCACCGGCCGCGTGCGCGCCAGTGTGTGCAGCCGTCCGATCAAACCTGGCGTCGCATTGCAGAACAGGCAGTGCGTGCTGCGGGTATCGCGTTTGACGCTGCATCGTTTGATGACTGCCGTAATGGCTGCAGTGCAGAACACGCGCACGACGCGGCGTATCCCGAATGTTCGTCATCGTGTGAGTGAGTGGCAGCGCCAGTCACTGGCGGAATGCTGCTTTTGCTAGAGGCGCTATCGCCATTCCGGACGGAATGTCGCTGCACGCTACGCGTGGATATTTGCGCGGAAACAATCGCGCGTTTGCGCGCCTGCTCGGCAGAAACAGCGCGTTCGATGCGGCGCATTCGTCGTTCAATCACTCGCTCAGAGCTGCATTGATCGCGCAATCGTCGCTCTTTGCAGATCGACCATTTGCACGGGCATGCCTGCGGCCTGCAGCACCGTGTCGGACGCTGGTTGAAGCCCGACCCAATCCAGCGCGCTTGCAACCCTGTCCATGCTTTCCTGTGCGCATCGCTGCGCCTTCGCGTGCGTAGTTCTTCGCGCATGCATATTCGACTCACCACGCGAAACACGCGCTAGCGCGTCATCGCCAACACTTCAGGATTGACCAGATTGCGCGGGGTGCCGGCGGCAAACGCCAGCACATTATCGAAGGCCGCTTCGAAATACAGCGCGTAGCTGTCGCGCTCCACATACCCCAGGTGCGGTGTGGCCAGCACGCGCGGGTGCTGCAGGAGCGGGTCGCGCGGGTCCACCGGCTCGCGCTCGAACACATCCACCGCCGCCTGCCCGGGCCGGCCGGCATCCAGTGCGGCCAGCAATGCACCGGGGGCGAGTAATTCGGCACGGCTGGTGTTGACCAGCAAGGCATCGGAGCTCATGCGGCCCAGGTCTTGCGCAGTCACCTGATAGCGCGTCTGCGCGGTGAGCCGGCGATGCAGCGACAGCACATCGCTGCTCTCGAACAGCTCCTGGCGACTGGCCGCAATCGCGTATCCATCGCGCGCCGCCTGCGCGCACGATGCTTCGCCGCCCCACACCAGCACCTGCATGCCGAACGCGCGCCCGAACCCGGCCACGCGTTGACCGATGCGCCCATAGCTCCAGATCCCCAGCGTGCGCCCATGCAGCGATCGGCCCAGGCCGGGGTCGCCAATCGCTTGCCAGCGGCCCTGGTGCAACGCGCGCTGATACTCGGTCAGGCGGCGGCTGGCCGACAGGATCAGCGCCCAGGTCAGCTCGGCCGGCGCCACCGGCGAACCGACACCTTCGGCCACCGCCACCCCGAACTCGGTGCACGCGGCCACATCCACATGCGTGCCCACGCGTCCGGTCTGACTGATCAGCTTGAGCCGCGGCAACCGCCGCAACAGCGTCGCGTCCACGCGGGTGCGTTCGCGGATCAGCACCAGCGCATCGGCTTCGACCAGGCGCTCGGCCCATTCGTTGGGATCGGTGGCCAATGCACCGAGCACCTGCACATCGTGGCCCTGCAGCCGCTGCAGACAGGGCAGCTGACGCACTGCGCCCTGGTAATCGTCGGGCACCAGAATGCGCATCAACGTGGCTTGGTCGGCACCGGAAAGGCCACCACCTTGTCGCCGGTGGTGGCATCGCGGATCACCGACTGGCCTTTCTTTTCCACTTCTTCGATACGCACGATGCTCTGCATCGGCAGGTGCAAGGTCTTGGTATTGCCGAACTCTTCGCGCAGGCGTTCTTCGGTGGGATCCACCACCAGGCCGTCGTGCACGTCGAACACCAGCTCGCCGATCTGGTTGAAGCCCCACAGATGGCTGCCGGTCACTTCGTGCGCGTAGAGCTCGTACACCTTGCCGTGATTGAGAAAGGTGACTTTGTACAAGGGCTTGGACATGCGCCGATTATAGGCGCGCCATCGCGATGGACGCAGCGTACGCGCGTTGGCCTGCCACACGCGCACGCGCCGCCACACGCCCGCGTCCCCGATGCGTCGCTTGCCGCGCTAAAACCCGTGGCGCTTGCGCAAGCGTCGCGCGATGGCCGCACGCACGTACAGCCCGTAGACGATGCCGAACAGGAAGCCGGCGATGTGCGCCGACCACGCCACCATGCCGAAGGCCGGGCCGATGTAGGCGAACACCACCTGCAGCAGTGCCCAGGCACCGATCAGCAACGGTGCCGGCACGCGGATGAATTCCAGAAACACCCCCAGCGGCAGCACCACGCCCAGCTTGGCGCCGGGGAACAACGCCAGGTAGGTACCGATCAACGCCGACACCGCGCCGGAGGCGCCGATGATCACCCGGTCCGGTGTGCCGATCGCAAAGATCGCCGCCAGGTTGGAGGCCGCGCCGCCCACCAGAAACAGCAGCAGCAAGCGCCACGGCCCCAGGATGCGCTCGGCCGGCAGCCCGAAGATCAGCAGGAACACCAGGTTGCCGAGCAGATGCGACCAATCCGCGTGCAGGAACAACGCCGTGAACAGCCGCAGCACGCTGCCATCGCGCAAGGTCGCCCACCAGTCGCCCAGATTGGAGACGCCGCTGGACAGCGCGCCCCAGTCCAGCCACAGCGTATTGCGCGCTTCGCCCGGCCGGCTGATCGACCACAGATAGGCCAGCCACACCGTGGCGAACAACAGCGGCACCGCCCAGCGCGGGGTGGGTTTCTTGCGGGAGGGGAGGGAAACGAACATCGCAGACGCACAATAGCCGGTCCACGGGCCTGAACCCAGCCCCAACCCAACCGCGTGTTCAGGACGCAAGTCGTTATTGTTCGGTTAATCGTGGTGGGTAT
Source organism: Xanthomonas dyei (assembly GCF_002939865.1). Taxonomy (GTDB): domain Bacteria; phylum Pseudomonadota; class Gammaproteobacteria; order Xanthomonadales; family Xanthomonadaceae; genus Xanthomonas; species Xanthomonas dyei. Next base: position 76,135 of record NZ_MDEE01000012.1, on the reverse strand, counting down.
ACTGCGTACGGCGTCGTATGTCGGGGGGGGTCTCCGGCGCGCTCCAGGCACTGGATTGGTGCTGGGCGCGGGCGCTGAACCGACCATTGCAGTCTTTATCCGGAGAGCTACAACTCATGTCTACCGCTTCCACTCTGAGCCGCGCCACCCTGCTGGCTGTTGGTATCGCTGGCGTTCTGGCCGTTGGCCAGGCGCACGGCGCCGCATTCCAGCTCAAGGAAAACAGCGCCAAGGGCCTCGGCCGCGCATTCGCAGGTTCGGGCAGCGCCCCGGACGACGCCTCGATCATCGTCAACAACCCGGCCGGCATGCGCCAGCTGGACGGTCGCCTGTTCCAGGCCGACGTCAGCGCCATCCACTTCTCGGCCAAGTTCACGCCCGAGAGCGGCAACTACGCCAACGGCGCCCCGGTCTCCGGCGGCAACGGCGGCGACGCTGGCACCATCGCGCCGGTCCCGGCGATGTATTTCCACCTGCCGTTCGGCGAGAACAACAACATGCACCTGGGCACCTCGCTCACCGTGCCGTTCGGCTTCAAGACCGAATACGACCGTGACTGGGTGGGCCGCTACCACGGCACCAAGACCGAGCTGCAGGCGATCGACTTCAACGTCGCGTTCTCCTACGACGTGAACCCGTACGTGTCCTTCGGCGCCTCGGTGTTCGCCGAACGTCTGGATATCGATCTGGCCAATGCCGTGGACTTCGGCAGCATCCTTGCCGCGCGCCGCGTGCCGGGCTTTGCGCCGGGCAGCGCCGACGGCTACTCGCGCATCAAGGGCGACAGCACCGAAGTGGGCTTCACCCTCGGTGGCTTGTTCAGCATCGACGAGAACACCCACATCGGCTTCAGCTACCGCTCGGAAGTGGAGCACAAGATCACCGACGGCGATGCCGACTTCACCACGCCGGGCAATGCCGCTGCCGTGCTTGCCCGCGCCGCACCGGGTACCTTCATCGACACCAAGGGCCGCGCCACGGTCAAGCTGCCCGCCAGCGCCACCGCCAGCTTCACGCATAACGTGAACGAGCAGTGGTCGATCATGGCCGACGTCACCCGCACCGCCTGGAGCAAGTTCGACCAGGTGACCGTGGACTTCGCCTCCAACCAGCCCGACAGCGTGCTGGACTTCTCCTACCGCGACACCACCTTCGCCTCGATCGGTGCCGACTACCGCATGAGCGACACGCTGACTCTGCGTGGCGGCCTGGCCTACGACCAGACCCCGACCACCGCCGAGCACCGTGACGTGCGCGTGCCCGATTCCAGCCGCAAGTGGGTCTCGCTGGGTCTGAGCTGGCGTCCGTCGCAGCAGGCCGAATACAACTTCGGTTACACCCATCTGTTTGTCAGCGACCCCACCAGCGACACCCGCAGCGCCACCGGCGACCGCCTGGCGGGTAGCTACGATGTGCAGGGCAACATCCTGGCTGCCTCGATCAACTACAAGTTCTGATCGTCGCAAGCCGCGTTGTGTGATGAAAAACCCCGCTTCGGCGGGGTTTTTCTTTGGGGCTGTGCGTTGGCATGGTGCGTGGGCGCACTGGGCGGCTGGGCCGATAAGCTGCATCGACGGACGCGTTGCGCGGTGATCTTGTTGCTGGCAGTTTGGGGCTACGTCATCTCCGCAATCACAGCGCGACGCCGCCGACCTAACAAAGCGACGGCGATCAGTGATGGGCGACATTCCGCCGACGCAGCACGGTGATCGAAGGCGCGCGGATTTCCGAGCGTCAATGCATGAGGCTCGACGCATTGGAAATCCTTTGATCACGCTGCTTACCGCAGCGCGTTTACATTGCTATGGTCGTGCGCATGAGCCAACCCGACTTTATCCAGATCACCGACAACGCCATCTCTGCCGCCGATTGCGCCGCGATCGTGCAGCGCATGCGCGACAGTCAGCAGCTGCATCCGGGCCGCATCGGTGGCGGCGTGTTTCCCGAACTCAAACACAGCCGCGATCTACGCCTCAGCGGTGTGGCCGAGTGGGCCGAAGTGGAAAGCCGCCTGCAACAGGCGGTGTTCGACGGTGTGCTGACCTATCTGCGCCAGTATCCGCAGGCGCTGATCTCGCCGTTGATGCTGCAGGTCACCACCGCCGACGGCACACCGCATCGGCTGGTGGCCGAGGACATCGCGCAGATGAGCGACCAGGCGCTGGGCGATCTGGCGCGCACCTGCCTGCGTCCGGGCGCGATCAATCTGCAGTGGTACACCGCCGACCAGGGCGGCTACCCGTATTGGCATTGCGAGCTGTATCCACGCGATGCCAGCGCCGACACGCTGCATCGGCACCTGCTGTGGACGCTGTATCTCAACGAGGACTTCGAGCAGGGCGAAACCGAATTCCTGTTCCAGCAACGCAAGGCCCGCCCGCGCACCGGCAGCCTGTTGATCGCCCCCACTGCCTTCACCCACACCCACCGCGGCAACCGCCCGGTCGGCGGCGACAAGTTCATCGCCACCAGCTGGATCCTGTTCCAATCGGCGCAGGCGCTTTACGGCGGGGAATAGGGAATCGGGAGTGGGGAATCGCAACGGCAACAGCGGCGCGTCGTTGCTGTTGCCTGGCGGCTTTCATTCCTATGGCTGATTGCTACTGCCAGAACAGCCGTCTTGGGTTGATCCGCGTGTCTGCGCGAGTGACAACAGCACGTTCATCGCGATCAACCAGATCGCCCCAGACATTGCAGACGTTTCATATCAGCCAAGCGGAACTGATCGGTAGAAGCGCCACTGCCGTTGCGAATCCCAAATCCCAACTCCCCAATCCCGGCAGCTAAAACAACTGCCCCTGCGGCGAGTCGGGCACCGGCTTGGCCGGGGCGGCAGGGCGGCGGAAGGCGCTGCAGTCCAGCGTCGCCATGGTGCGTGCATCAAATCCTGCGCGGCGATGCGCGAGCGCAAAGCGGCGCGCCAGCAGATCGGCATACACGCCTTGCCCACGCAAGCGGGTGCCGAAGCTGCTGTCGTAATCCTTGCCGCCGCGGAGCTGCTGGATGGTGCTCATCACATGCGCGGCGCGCTGCGGGTGATGGGTCTGCAGCCAGTCGCGGAACAAGGGCGCCACTTCGTGCGGCAGCCGCAGCAACACATAGCAGGCACTGCTCGCACCCGCGTCGGCAGCGGCCTGCAGAATCGCTTCCAGCTCATGGTCGTTGATCCACGGGATCACCGGCGCGGCCATCACACCCACCGGCACGCCGGCCTCGTGCAAGGTGCGCATCGCGCGCATGCGCGCATGCGGTGCGGAGGCACGCGGCTCCAGCTTGGCCGACACCTGCGGGTCCAGCGTGGTCACCGAAAAATACACGTTGACCAGGTTCTCGCGCGCCAGCGGTGCAAGCAGATCCAGATCGCGTGTCACCAATGCATTTTTGGTGATCAGCGTGAACGGGTGCCGCGTTTCCCACAGTACTTCGATCAATTGCCGCGTCAGTGCGCGCTTACGCTCGATCGGCTGATACGCATCGGTATTGATGCCCAGCGCGATCGGGCTGGGCACATAGCTTGGCCGCGCCAACTCGCGCCGCAGCAGGTCCGGCGCGTTGGTCTTGGCGAACAGCTTGGTCTCGAAATCCAGCCCGGGCGAGAGATTGAGATACGCATGCGAGGGCCGCGCAAAGCAGTAACTGCAGCCGTGCTCGCAACCGCGATACGGGTTGACCGATTGCGAGAAGCCGATGTCCGGCGACTGGTTGCGGCTGATGATGCTGCGCGCGGTCTCCTCCGTGACCTGCGTGCGCAGCACGCCTGCAGCGAACTCCTCGCTGTCGTCCACGTGCCAGCCATCGTCCACCGCCTGCTCGGTGGTGACCTCGAACCGTCCGGGCAGATAACCGGTCGCACCCCGGCCCTTGATTGCGCTTGCCATCGACGCATCGTACGGCCGGCAGGTCTCATACGCCGCGACCAGGCGTTCGACACAATGAAGCTTTCAGGCCGGTGTCGATGCGCCACCGCATTGGCGCCACGGTCATCGCAGCAAGGCGCACGCGCCGTAGAATCCGCGCATGCTCGCATTTGCTCAGGGCGCGTGGGATTGGCTGGCCAACATTCCCCATCTCGAAGCGCTCCTCCTCGCCGCCTACGTGCTCTACCTGCTGTGGATCGCCAGCTGGATCGTGCTGCAGAAGCGCGAGCCGGTGGCCACGCTGAGTTGGGTGCTGTCGTTGGCCGCGTTGCCGTACCTGGGGCTGCTGATCTATTACTGGCTTGGCCCGCAAAAAGTGAAACGCCAGCGGCTGCGGCGTGGGCGCTCGCGTTCGGGGATGGAAAGCTACAGCAGCGTCTGCCCGCCGGATGCCGATTGCACCGAGCTGGCCAAGATCGCCCAGTCCACCACCGGGCTGGCGCCGAGCAGCGCCACCGAAGTGCATTGGCTAGTGGATGGCGCGGCGACCTATGCGGCCATCATCGAAGCGATCCGCAGCGCTCGCGACCACATCCATCTGGAGTACTACATCTTCCAGCCCGACCACAGCGGCACCGCGATCTGCGATGCGCTGATGGAACGCGCCCGCGCCGGGGTGAAGGTGCGCCTGTTGATGGACGCGATCGGCTCCTCGGCGATGACCCGGCGCGCCCTGCGCACGCTGCGCGATGCCGGTGTGGAAACCGCCTGGTTCCATCCGTCGCAGTTCCTCAAGCCCTTCAAGCGGCCGTGGCTGAACCTGCGTACCCACCGCAAGCTGCTGGTGGTCGACGGCCGTATCGGCTTCACCGGCGGCATCAACGTCACCGACGAAGAGAACGAGCAGGTGCGTAGCGATGCCTATCGCGACCTGCATGTGCGCTTGCAGGGCCACGTGGTGCGCAGCCTGCAGCTGGTCTTCCTGGAAGACTGGCTGTATGCCACCCGGCAGGAGCGCGCCGCCTTCCATGGCCAGAAGCTCTGGCCAGAAGAGGTGCCCACGCGCGCGCAGGGCATGGTGGATGCACAGGTGCTGGTGTCCGGGCCGGATTCGTCCTGGGAAGCCATCCACCGCCTGATGGTCGCCGCCATCCACGAGGCCAAGCACCGGGTCTGGCTGGTCACGCCGTATTTCGTTCCCGGCGAGGCCGCGCGCATGGCGCTGACCTCGGCCGCGCTGGGCGGCCTGGACGTGCGCTTGCTGGTGCCGCGCGTCAGCGACTCGCGCCTGGTGACCTATGCCGCGCGCTCGTATTTCGACGAACTGCTCGAAGCCGGCGTGCGCATCTACGAGTACGGCCCGCGCATGCTGCACACCAAGGCGCTGCTGGCCGACGACGAGGTCTGCATTGTCGGCAGCGCCAATTTCGACAGCCGCAGCTTTCGGCTGAATTTCGAGCTGTCGATGCTGTTCCGCGACCAGGCGGTGGCCGCCGAGCTGGCCGGGATGATCGACACCGACATGCAACAGGCGCAGGAAGTGCGCTTTGTGCATCGCCGTCCGCTCTGGCGCTCGCGTCTGCCCGAAGCCTTCGCGCGGCTGCTGTCGCCGTTGCTCTGAGCCGCCCCCGGCCCACGTGGAACCAGAGCGGGCGCGGCGCTACACTGCCGCCACTCATTGGGGAGCTCGTCATGCACTGGCTGTTTCTGCTTATGGCACTGGGTGCGCTGGTGCTGGCTTTCAGCACGCCGCACGTGTGGTTGCTGGTGGTGTCGCTATTGGTGGCGTTGCTGTTGCTGCTGTTGTGGACCCGCGGCTGGTTCGCCGCGCGCATGGACGATACCCAGCGCGACACCAGCAGCATGATCGACCCGGCCGAACTGCGCCGGCTGCGCGAGCTGGCCGAGGCCCGCAAGGCCGCGGCGCTGGCAGCAACCCGCGACGGCGAGCCGCAAGCGTAGAGAACGATGTCGTGACCCAGCTCAGCGTCAACGTCAACAAGATCGCGGTAGTGCGCAACTCCCGCGGTGGGCACGACCCGGATGTGGTGCAGGCAGCACGCACCTGCATCGCCGCCGGCGCGCACGGCATTACCGTGCATCCGCGTCCGGACCAACGGCATATCCGCGCCGACGACGTGCGGGCGCTGAGCGCGCTCACGCGCGAACACGGTGTCGAGTTCAATATCGAAGGCAATCCATTCGCACCGCCGCGCGCCGGCTATCCGGGGCTGCTGGAACTGTGCCGTGCCACACGCCCGGAGCAGGTCACTCTGGTACCCGACGGCGATGGACAGCTGACCTCCGACCACGGTTTTGATTTTGCGCAGGACACCGCGCACCTGGGCGAACTGATCGCTGCGTTCAAGGCGCTCGGTAGCCGGGTCAGCCTGTTTGTGGATGCCGGCAATCCGCGTCTTGACCAGGCTGCCGCGCTGGGTGCGGACCGTATCGAGTTGTACACCGGTCCGTACGCGCACGCGCATGCCAGCGGGCAGCCGCAGACGGCACTAGCCCTATTTGCCGACGCCGCGCGGCGTGCCGCTGCCGCAGGCTTGGGAATCAACGCCGGGCATGATCTGTCGCAAACCAACCTTGGCGATTTTCTCGCCGCCGTGCCCGGCGTGCTGGAAGTGTCGATCGGCCACGCGCTGATCAGCGAGGCCTTGTATGCAGGCCTGGATGCGACCGTGCGGGCATATGTGCAGCTGCTGCGCGGCGTGGGTACGCACACGTAGGCCACCGCGTGTAGTTTTCGTAGCTGTGTTTTTCGTATTCGGTGTTTGGTTCGCCAACCGTGCGCGGCGCACCGAGTGGCTGCGTTAGACGATGCGCCTTGCAGCGACGCTTGCGTGCACCTTACAAAAACTGCCAACAGAACGTAGTGAGCAGTGGGCAGGTGGGTGTACACAGCGCACTCAGAGCCGGAACGCATGCGTGGTACATGCCGAATCACGCACCAGCCGCGCCCGCCTGTTGGCTGCGTAGTAGGTCTATTTTCCGATCTAGTCTGTTAACCACTCAAGGTCTGCCAAATACTCTCTCTACGCCGTCCGGCCGGTTGGCCGCAGACAAGCAAGGCCAGAGAAGAACGCCGCTTGGCGCCAGGACGGGGATGCACACGCCGCGGCGCCTGAGGATCAACCCACACAGCAGCCTGTAACGCTGCCAACGACGCGTCACGGCAAGCCAGTCGGATGGGCGAGCGGTGCTGCATTGCTTCCACATCCATCTCGACTGGCTCACGCAGCGTATCGAGCTACGCTGCGTGAGCCAGTCGGACGCCTGCACTGCACGCGCTGTCCCTTCGCGACTTATTGTACGAAAGCGATGGGCTCTACCTGCGCGTTCTTGGCTGCTGCCAGCACCTTGGCCAGAACCGCGTATTCGGCATCCTGATTGGCAGCGATACGTACCTCCGGCTGATTGCCGGCCGTCTGGCGCATCTGTTCGATCAAACGCGGCTGCAGGTCCTGCAAGCTCACCGGGCTGGCATTCCAGAACACCTGGCCTTCGGCATCAAGCCGCAAGGCGATCGGTGCAGGCGGCTCCAGCGGCACGCGCGGCTGGCGGGTGGACTGCGGCAGATCCAGCGTGATCGTGCGCGTCACCATCGGCGCGGTGACGATAAAGATGATCAACAACACCAACATGACATCCACCAGCGGCGTGACATTGATCTCCGCCAGTGGTCCCCGATTCCCTGTTGTACTGAAAGCCATGACTGCCTCCGGTGCCGTTGTGATCGTGGGTGTTGCATGGCCGAGCATACACCTGGAAACACGCCATGGAAGAGGCATCGAGTTTTGTCGCAGCATTGACGGCCGTGAACGTGGGAGCGGGGTGTTTCTGCGAAGAATCGCGCGCCCAAGCAGACGCATAGCTGATCGCATAAACGTTTGGATTCGTGGTCCGGCTGCATGCAATGTGTTGTGTAGCTAGCTGTTGTCTAACTCATCGCCCAAAAGTGTCGATCCACAATGTGTAAACATCCGACGTTGCTCTCTGATTGGTCTTTATGTGGCTCTACGCAACGCCAGGCGTTTGTACACACATATACCGCCTTGCCCACGTCATTGGTAGTCGCCACCATTTCAGAGAGCGGTGCGGATTAAGCAAAGATAATCTCGAAGCGAGAAAGTCGCTTTCATTGACATTATCTGCAATGAGAAGTCTTCTGCATAAAGAACGGCCAACAGAACGTAGCGAGCAGTTGTCAAGCGGTGTGGATGGTGCGCTAAAAACCGGAGTGTACGAGTGGTGCATGCCGCTCCCGACCACCAGCCGCGTCCACGTGGCGGTGAGCACAGCCGTTTTGTGAGCTCTTCTAAATCGCTTCCGGCTATTCTCGGTATCTCGCGCTTGCAAGGAGAACAGTCCACCTGCTTTCTCATGTGATCAAGCAGATGAGATCGCAGATGCGCTGTCACCAACCCACATGTCGCAGGCAAAAAAAACGCCACCGTTGCCGGTGGCGTTGCAGTCGCGTCATGACTGTTGTGTTGCGGTATTGCAGATGCGTTTACTGCTGCATGAAACCGATTTTCTTCATCTGCGAGTTCTTCGCAGCGGCCAGTACCTTCGCCATCACTTCGTACTCCGCATCCTGATTTGCATCGATGCGCAGTTCCGGCTGATTGGTCGGATCGGCCTGGACCACTTCTTCCATCTTCTGCTGCAACTGATCAACCGGCGTCGGGCTGTTGTTCCAGAACACCTGGTTGCTCGCGTCGATCCGCAATTCGATCGGCGGCGGCGGCTCAGTCGTCTGCGGTGGCGGGTTGAGCACCCGCTGCGGCAGATCCACGGCGATCGGATACGTCATGATCGGCGCGGTCACAATGAAGATGATCAGCAGCACCAGCATCACGTCCACGAGGGGCGTGACGTTGATGTCGGCCATCGGCCCACGGCTTCCACCAGTACTAAATGCCATGGCTTACTGCCCCTTCACTTTGGTTGCAACGAAACCGACGTCCAGCATGCCCTGACCCTGCGCGATCTTGGTGATCTCGTTGATCGTACGCATTTTGGTCGTGCGGTCGCCGCGCAGGTTGAGCGGCGGCTGCGGGGTCTGCTGTGCTGCGGTGGACAGGCGCGACTCCAGGGCTTCCTTGGAAATCGGCTCGTCGTTCCAGTACAGCGACCCATCTTCCTTAACGGCCAGAGTGATCGGCGCGGCGCGTTTCTCCGCATCTTCCTTCTGGATCAAGTTGGCCTCTGGCAGCTCCACCTTGACCTTATGGGACATCAGCGGTGCCGTAATGATGAAGATGATCAGCAGCACCAGCATGACGTCCACCAGGGGCGTCACATTGATGTCGGCCATCGGGCCACCGCTGTTTCCACTACTGAAGGCCATAACGGGCTCCGTCTAAATCGTTGCGAAGGCGTTCTTTACGACCGGATTAGCGAACGCGCGAACCGGTGGCGAAGAAGTCGTGCAGGTCGTGAGCAAAGGTGTCGAACTTGGCGATCACCGAGCTGTTGACCTTGGAGAAGAAGTTGAACGCGAACACGGCCGGGATAGCGACGAACAGACCGATCGCGGTCATGATCAGCGCTTCACCCACCGGGCCGGCAACGGCGTCGATGGAAGCCGAACCGGTTGCACCGATCTTGATCAGCGCGCCGTAGATGCCCCAGACGGTACCGAGCAGACCGACGAACGGCGCGGTCGCACCGACGGTGGCCAGCAGGGTCATGCCCGACTGCAGCTTGGTGCTTTCGCGGGTCACGGCCTGACGCAGAGCGCGGTCGACGAACTCCGAACGGCTCAGGCTCTCGCCCAGACCACCGGTGCTGCCTTCGGCACGCTGGTGGTGAGCAGCAGCCTGGGCTGCGTCCAGCGCGATCTTCGAGAACGGCTCGGAAGCCGGCTGTTCTTCCATTGCGCGGATCGCGTCCTGGGCATTCGGGGCATCCCAGAATGCGGTGGTGACGCGGTCAGCAGCGCTCTTCAGGCGGGTGGCGCGGAAGATGTTGATGACAGTCCAGTACCAGGAGGCGGCGGACATAGCGATCAGGGTGATCAACACGACCCAAGACACGGCGAAGTCGCCGGGGCTGGAGGTCATTTCCGTGATCAAGTGCTCGAAGCCCATCTGCGACAGAGCGGCCGACGGATTGGAGCCCCCTGCAGCGGCGGCGATAAAGAATTCCTGCAGCATGACGCTTACCTTTGTTGTGTGTGGTGATGAAGGGTGGAGCGAAAGGAAGACAGGATCCTGGGCCGGCCGTAGCCGGCCCGTGGGATCAGTTCAGAGCAAAGTTGACCGGGACGCGGACACGTCCGGCGGCTTTCTGCCCGTTGACAGTGGAGGCGTTGAACTTCCACTTGCGTGCTGCGTCCATCGCGGCACGGTCAAGGTCGCGGTTGCGGCTGGACTTTTCGACCGACACATTGGTCACGTTGCCGCTCGCATCCACATCCACGATCAGGATGACCTCACCTTGGACGCCGGCACGGAACGCTGCTGGCGGGTACTTCGGCGGGTTCATGTTCTTGGACGAGATATCGACACTGGCGCCGATGTCACTCGGCGGTTGCGGCGGAGACGGCGGGCTCGGCGGCGTGACGATATCGCTAGGACGCGGTTCGGGAACATCGACCACCGGCGCTTCCGGCGGCGGCGGAACCGGTGACGGCTTCGGCGGCGACAGATTCTTGACCGGCGGTGGCGGCTTGTCTTCCGGCGGCGGCGGCGGCGGCGGCGGCGGGGGAGGAGGCGGTGCATCCACCAGGGTCACCATGGTGGTGCGCTCCTTCTCTGCCGGAGCCTTCGGCGCCACTGCAGGAATCAGCAACATCATCAGTGCAGTGAGGTGCAGGGCAATTACAAAAGCAATACCGATAATGCGGGCCCAGCTCAGACCCTGGTTCCCGGCATCATAGTCATGCCTGTGGATAACGAGTTGTTCCGTCATGCGCCAATGGCTCTTTCAGTGGGGGCCCGGATCACTGTGATGATCCCCAGGTTTTCGGACGGCTTTGACACCGCAGGAACTCCCAAGCTTATACCAATCCCGAGTCCTGTAACCACTAAAAACACAGGGATTTCGGGGGTTTATTTTCTTTTCTACTTCAGGTTGATGATCTTCTTGGCGTCTTCGGGTTTTTTGACGCCCTTAGCGATCGCCTGCTGCGCGGCCTGCTTGGCCTCCGGGATGCGACCTTCCGAATGCAGCACCTTGGCCAGATTCAGATAGGTCTCGCCGTCCTTGGAAAGCGGTGCGGCTTTCTGCCAGTTCTCGATCGCCTTCGGCACATCCTCGCTGTAGTAATAGGACTGTGCCAGCGCAAGGTATGTCTGATAATCGGGCTTGAGGATGCCTTTTTGCATACCTTCATTGATGACCGCGATGACGTCCTTTTCCTTGTTCTCGGTGTTGGCGTAGATGGAATACAACTGCTTGTATTCCTTTTCTTCGGTCAACTGGCCCGCGGCACGCAGCTTGTCCATCACGCCGGCAGCCTTGTCCATCTGATCGGCCTGCATGTACATGCTGGCCAGATTGAGTTGGGCCTTCTTGTCGTTGGGCGTCTTGGCGGCGAGTGCCTCGGCGGCGGCCACGGCTTCACCGGTCTGGCCAGCTTCGGCGTACGAGGCCATCAGCAACTGGTTCCAGGTGTCCTTCGGCTCGGGCGAGGCGGCGATGGCCTGCTTCAATACCGGAATCGCTTCCTTGTAGCGCTCAGCCTGGTACAGCGCCTGACCCTTGAGGATCAGGTCTTCCGGACGCTGCGACTTGCTCTCGTCCAGATACTTGTCCAGCGTGGCCAGACCTTCGGCCTGCTGATCGTCCTGCAGCTGCAGCTGCGCCAGCATCAACATCGACTGGAACTGGCCGTTGTTGTCCAGCGCATTCAGGCCGATGGCCTGTTGCAGATACTTCTTGGCGCCGGCGGTGTCGTCCAAGTTGTAGGCGGCCTGCGCGGCCAACTGGGCGGCCAGCGCCTTGTCGGCTTCGTTGGCGGCGCTGTTGGCCAGGATCTCGTCGGCCTGGCTGCGCACGCCCGGGTAATCTTCGCCCTTGTTGAAGGTTTCGATCAGCTTCTGCAGCTTACTGCTCAACTTGGACGACGGCTTGATCGTCGGTGCCTGACGGGTCGACTGCGGATACAGTTCTTCGGCCTTGCCGTTGCCCTTGGACTTACGCGCGGCACGCTCGGAAGAGCGGTCCGACTGCGCGACCGCATCGGTCACCACAGCCCCGCCCAGGGACGCTGCGATGAACAGGGACAACAGGGCTTGCTTGCGGTTGAGCAGTTTCATGTTTCACCTCGGACGAGCCGCCGTTGGGCGGTGCGAAAAGCGGAATGGAAGCTGTACGAAAAATCTGAGCCGGCAAACTTAGCAGAAAGTCTCAGTTCCCGAAAACGGTTTCCATGTTGTGGTGCGGCAATCGGGACGTAGGGCATGCGCTTAGGGCGGCTAACGGTAAGGCATCGGAAGTGAGCGTGCGGTGGCGGCTGCGCGTCACTACGCGCCTGCAGCAGCAGGCAACTGGACGATCTTGGATACACGTCAGCATCGATGGCAGCGTCCCTTCGCCAAGCACCTAACCGCACCGTGGAGCGCGTCCGGCCTGCCGAGCCTGCTGGTACACCGGTTCGAGCTGATTGACGTCGGCCTGCAGCTCGCGAATGCGGTTGGTCGGGTCGGGGTGGGTGGACAGCCATTGCGGTTGGCGACTGCCGCTGGCAGCCATCATGTTCTGCCACAGCGTGACCGCCTGGGCCGGGTCGAAGCCGGCTTGCGCCATCAGGCGCTGACCGACCACGTCAGCTTCGCTTTCCTGGGTGCGCGAGCCGGGCAGCAGGAACACCGTCTGCGCGGTCATGCCGCCGACCTGGTTCACCGCACTGGCCGCGCCATCGCCATAGGCTGCGCCAGCAAGGGCGCCGATGATGCCCAGGCCGGTCTGTGCGCCGAGCTGGCGGGTGATGCGCTCTTCATGGTGGCGCGAAATCACGTGCCCGATTTCGTGCCCCAGCACGGCAGCCAGCTGGTCCTGCGTCTTGGCCACAGTGAAGATGCCGGTGTTGACCCCGACCTTGCCGCCAGGCAAGGCGAAGGCGTTGGCTTCGTCATCGACGAACAAAGCGGTTTCCCACTTGGTTTCGCGCCATTGCGGCGGCAATTGGGCCACCAGTGCATTGACCACGCACTGCACGTAGGCGTTCTGCTTGCCGTCGGTGCTGACTTTTTCCTTGGCCTTGGTCTGCGCGAACGACTGCGCGCCCAACTGGTCGAGCTGCTCCTGCGACACCCCACCCACCACCTGTCGGCGGCCGGTCGGCGAAGTTGTGGTGGCACATGCCGTCAACGCGAGCACGGCAACAACGATCAACAGCCTGACTTTCATTCGATCCCCCTGACTCAGGCGACCATTTTGGCAGGCTCGTCTTAACTTTTCGTCAAGCGGCCTGGATCGGCCAGCAAAACGCAGCGATCAGCGATCAGATAGACGCTCACGGGGCGCTCTGTATGGGGCTGAAAGTGACGGACGGATGGATCGCAAGCGCTGACGTCGGTGGCCTGGCAGCACCCAGTCGCGGAGCTGAGCCGGCTTAGCCGATCCCGAAAAAGTACAGCGCGGCCAGGGCGGTGGCGTTGTTGATACCGTGCGCGGCGATCGGCGCCCACAGCGTGCCGGTGCGCCAGTACAGCCAGGCAAATGCTGCGCCCATGCTGCCGTAGACCAGCCAGAGCTGGGCGATGGCGGCCGGGCCATTGCCGCTGATGCCGGGCACTTCATGCACCAGTGCAAACAGTACGCCGCTCAGGACGACCCCCAGCCAGGGGCGACCGGCGGCCAGCAGGCGACCGAACAACACACGCCGAAACAACAGTTCCTCGTAGGCCGGGGCGATCACCACCGCGAACAGCACCAGGGCCAGCGGCCACTGCTGGATGGCTTCTTCCATCAGCGGCAGGTTGGTCGGCACCGGTTTGATTCCCAGTGCCGAAGCGGCCACGCTGACCAGGTTGCTGAGCACAAAGACCGCGGTGGCGATCAGGGCGGTCCAGCCCCAGGTGGACGCACGACGCGCCGCTGCGCGCGAGGCCACCTGCTCAACTGGCGTGGCGCGGCGACGCCAGTAGTACAGCAGCACCGCCGGCGTGGCGGTGCTGACCAGGGCAGTGAGCAATTGCACCATCACCCCGGGTTGGCCGATCGCGGCCATCACCTCGGCAGGGGAGGGCGTCAGGCCCTGCGCCTTGGCGGTCTGCGCGTACCCGATGCCCCGTATCGCCCCCCAGATCGCAAAACCGGCCACGCTCAGGCTGAGCAACAGGCCGACGGCGATCAAGACGTCGATGCCGAAACCGAGCAGCACGGGCGGCAGCGGGGGACGGCCGGCAGCGCGGCGCGGTGCCGGGGAGAGCGGAAGGTCTGTGCTCATCGTCGTCCTGAAAACACCGGGTCGCCGGCACAACGCCGCAGCGTCGCGCCGGTACGACACAGGCGGCTCAGATATCCAGGTTGGACACCTTCAGCGCGTTGTCCTCGATGAAGTCGCGACGCGGCTCCACCACATCGCCCATCAAGGTGCTGAAGATCTGGTCGGCGGCCACCGCGTCCTCGATGCGCACCTGCAACAGCCGGCGTGTGTCCGGGTTGACCGTGGTTTCCCACAACTGCTCGGCATTCATTTCGCCCAGGCCCTTGAAGCGCTGCACCTGACGGCCGCGCTTGGCCTCTTCCAACAGCCAGGCGTGCGCCTGGGCGAAGCTGGTGATCGGGTGGGTCTTGTTGCCACGCACGATCTGCGCACCTTCGCGGATCAGGTCGTTCAGTGCCAGCGACACTTCGCGCAGCGGACGCAGCTCGCCGCTTTCGAACGCGCCCATGGGCAGCACCTGGGTGAACTCCTCACCCATGTGCCGGCGGATGGCGACCAGAGTTGCGGCGGTGTTTTCCGTCGCCGGATCGAAGCGCAACTGGTAACGCGCAGTGCCCAGGGTGCCGCGGTTGAGCACCGCCTGTAGCGCATCCAGGGTGGGATGCACATCGCCTTCGGCCTGCAGTTGCGCCACATCCAGCGGCGGCAGGTCGATCAGCGCGGTGAGCAGCGCCGGGTCGTAACGATGTGCGTTGCGGGCGATCGCCTCGTTGGCGCCGGTGTACAGCAACAGCAGCTTCTCCAGCGCTTCGCCGGTGATCGGCGGCTCGTCGGTGGCCGGAATCAAGGCTGCGCCTTCGACCGCGTTGCTGGCAAGGTACGCATTCAGGGCCGCGTCGTCCTTCAAATACAGCTCGCTCTTGCCCTGCTTGAGCTTGTATAGCGGCGGCAGGCCGATGTAGATGTAGCCGCGCTCGATCAGCTCCGGCATCTGCCGGTAGAAGAACGTGAGCAGCAGGGTGCGGATGTGCGAGCCGTCCACGTCGGCGTCGGTCATCAGGATGATGCGGTGGTAGCGCAGCTTGTCCGGGTTGTACTCGTCGCGGCCGATGCCGGTGCCCAACGCAGTGATCAGTGTGCCGACCTGGTCGGAGGCCAGCATGCGGTCGAAGCGCGCGCGTTCGACATTGAGGATCTTGCCGCGAAGCGGCAGCACCGCCTGGTTCTTGCGGTTACGGCCTTGCTTGGCCGAGCCACCTGCCGAGTCGCCCTCGACAATAAATAGTTCCGACAGGGCCGGATCCTTTTCCTGGCAGTCGGCCAGCTTGCCGGGCAGGCCGGCGATGTCCAGCGCGCCCTTGCGGCGGGTCAGATCGCGCGCCTTGCGGGCGGCTTCGCGCGCACGCGCGGCATCGACGATCTTGCCGGTGATGGCCTTGGCTTCGTTCGGATTCTCCTGCAGGAACTCCTGCAGGCGCGCACCGAAGGCATTTTCCACCGCCGGGCGCACGTCCGAGCTGACCAGCTTTTCCTTGGTCTGCGAGGAGAAGCTGGGGTCGGGCACCTTCACCGACAGCACGGCGATCATGCCTTCGCGCATGTCGTCGCCGGTCAGCGCAACCTTGGCCTGCTTGGCGATGCCGTTCTGCTCGATGTACTGGCTCAACACGCGCGTCAGCGCGGCACGGAAGCCGGCCAAGTGGGTGCCGCCATCCTTCTGCGGGATGTTGTTGGTGAAGCAGTACATGGTTTCCTGGTAGGCATCGGTCCATTGCAGGGCCACGTCCACCACGATGCCGTTGTGCTCGCCGGTTACCGAGATCACGTTGGGGTGCAGCGGCGACTTGAGCTGTGCCAGATGCTCGACGAAGCTGCGGATGCCGCCTTCGTAATGGAAATCGTCGCGACGGCCATCGCCGCGCTCGTCGATCAGCGCGATCTTGACGCCGGAATTGAGGAACGACAGTTCGCGCAGGCGGCGCGCCAGGATGTCGTAGTGAAACTCGACATCGCTGAAGATGGCCACGGCCGGCTTGAAGCGCAACGTGGTGCCGCGCTTGGTCGAGGCTTCCAGCTGCTTGAGCGGGTACTGGGGCTCGCCCAGCGCGTATTCCTGCTGGTAGTGGAACCCGTCGCGCCAGATGTCCAGCCACAGGTGCTCGGACAACGCGTTAACCACCGACACGCCCACGCCGTGCAGGCCGCCGGACACTTTGTAGCTGTTGTCATCGAACTTGCCACCGGCATGCAGCACGGTGAGGATCACCTCGGCCGCCGAGACGCCTTCTTCCTTGTGGATGTCGACCGGCACACCGCGCCCGTTGTCGGACACCGCCACCGAGCCATCGACCAGAATCTTCACCACGATGTCGTCGGCGTGGCCAGCCAAGGCTTCGTCGACGGAGTTGTCGACCACTTCGAACACCATGTGATGCAGGCCGGTGCCGTCATGGACGTCACCGATGTACATGCCGGGGCGCTTGCGGACGGCTTCCAGGCCGCGCAGCACGGTGATCTTGCTGGAATCGTAAGTGCCGTTGGGTGTCGTCGGGGTGTTCTGTTCGTCGGTCATGCGCGTGCCGTTAACTCCACAACACGGGCGCCAACGGCAACACGCCGCTTCGCACCGTGGGAAAAGGGGGATAGCCCGTGAATTATACCAGTCGGCCCGCTCTGGCCGTGGGCTTGGCGCGTCTGTCAAAGGCACGTTCCCCGTGGCCAGGTGGGCGCGGCTGGGGTGTGGTGCGCCTGTCCTGCTCGTCCACTCCAGGCCTGAACGCGCCGTCCACCCGGTCTGACGGTTACTCGCTCCACTTGGCTAGGTGCCTTTAGTCAGCCGCGACCCCAGGGCTGACGTTGCCGTGTTCCACGTGGAACCGATGCAGGAGCTTGCCGGCCTCAGCCAGGCCGGGAGGCGTTTCCGTCGCAGTGATCAGCACTTGCGCTGGTGCGGCGGCAAGGCGCTGCAGCACGCTGGCCTGATGGTGCCGATCGAGCTCAGAGCCGAGGTCATCCAGCGCAATCACTGGCCACTCGCCGCGCTCGTGCGCGAAATCCTCGGCCTGAGCGAGCAGGCAGGCCAGGGCGGTCAACTTGGCCTGGCCGCGCGACAGGGCGTCCTTGCCGGGAAGCGCGTCAAAGCGAGGTGCCCAGTCGGCGCGGTGCGGGCCTTGCGAGGTGTAGCCGTTTTGGCGGTCGCGGTCGCGCGCGAGCAGGAGTGCGTCCGCCAGCGAGACCTCGTGGCGCTTCCAACCCGGCGCGAACTCCAGCGCAGACAGCCCAAGTGAGGGAGCAATCGCATTGGCGACCGGTACCAGGCGTTCCTGTAGCCGATCGAGGTAGCGCAAGCGTCTGGAGGTCAGCGTTTCCCCTGATTCGGCAAGCTCATGATCCCAGGCATCGAGCATCCGCGGCTGCGCTCCCTGTTTAAGCAGGGCATTGCGCTGCTTGAGTGCCCGCGCGTAACGACGCCAGAGCGCCAGAAAGTCAGGTTCCACGTGGAACAGACCCCAATCCAGGAAGCGGCGGCGCGGCTCACCGCCACCGCTGATGAGGACATGACTTCCCGGTTCGAACGTGACTACCGCCAGTGCGGCGCAAAGCGAGCCGAGTTGCGCAACGTCCTCCCCATCAAGCCGCCCCGTCCATTCCTGCCCACTGTGGCGTAAGCCTGCACGTCGTGTGCGTTCCCCGGCTTCTCCGATGCGTTCGCGCCATTCGACGAACACTTCCAGATCGGTGGCGCCTTGCTGGATCAGCCCATCGCGCACCCGCCCACGGAAACTGCGGCCATACGCCATCAAATGCAGTGCTTCAAGCACGCTGGTCTTGCCGGCGCCGTTGTCACCGGTCAACAAGTTCAGGCTGCTGGCGGGGTAGAGGTCGACTGTCTCGAAGCGACGAAGCCGATGGATGGACAACCGCACGACGTGCATCGATCAATCTGCTCCGGGCTGTGATCCGGATCCCCGGTCGGTGCGCAGGATACGTGATCGGCCTGAAATACGCGCGAGGACCAGACGCAAGCACGATCGGACAGCCTGGGGATAACCTGGGGACAAAATCAACGTTTGAAGAGGCCTTTCGGCTTATCCACAGGTTGCAAGTCCGTAATCAGGGGTTAAAACACAGGGTTTCGAGGCCATGAAGTTCAATTAAAACAAGAGCTTGACCTACTTCTACGCGAAATCTGGCCCTACCATCACCACCAAGTCTTAAGTTATTTCTATTTTTAAAAGCAAAGCTCGATGTGCATAAGTCAAAAAAGTGCGTTCGAGCAGCACGAAAACAGACTTCGTGAAAACTGCCCGTTCTCCGAACTCCGCAGAACAAGTTCGGCGGTCAGCAAGGCGATCACATCGGAGAACGCATTCAGGGAAGAAATTCTCTGTATTCTCATTTAGCTTGAGACAAAGATTCTGAGGTTCACATGTAGCGCTTTGCCTCGGCGCAGTCGAAACGCGAGAGCGTCATGCAATGCGTTGGCAAAACGGAGACAGCGTAGATTTCATGCGCAGCTGGTCGTTAATGCGACCAAAGTGACCCCACGCCTAGTCTCGACGCGCTTAGTCGGACGAAAGCCATGCGATGTGCACCGACTGCCCACTGACGCAGATACCCTTGCAACGCTTGTTGCGCCAGTGCGATTGCCGTCCCAGGGACCGCGCTGTGCGCTGATTCCAGCATACTTCGGCTAGGAAGATGACAAGACCGCTGAGGCGTACGAGTCATGCGGGCGTACGTAAAGCAACGTCAATTTTCCCATCAATCTGCAGCGAACAGCCTCTGCATGCGGAACGGATTCTTCCCCCCCCCCCAAATCCCTTCGCTGTGGTCATTGCCGAAGCTCTTCAGCTCACGCGGGCGCTACCTGACACCCTGGACACAAAAAAGCCCGACTCTCGCCGGGCTTTCATGTTCCACGTGGAACGCAACGTCAGAGACGCAGCGGCATGACCACATGGCGGGACTTCTCGCTGCTTGCCTCGCGCACCAGGGCGGACGAATTCGCGTCGCGCAGCTGGATCACCACATGCTCGTCGCGCAATGCCGACAACGCATCCAGCAGATAGTTCACGTTGAAGCCGATTGCCAGATCGTCGACCTTGGTATCAGCTTCGATTTCTTCCTGCGCCTCTTCCTGCTCGGGATTGTGCGCGCTGATCTTCAACTGGCCTGGAGATACCTCGACGCGAACGCCACGGTACTTCTCGTTCGACAGGATCGCCGCACGCTGCAACGACGCACGCAGCGCCTCGCGGTCGACCTTGACCTCACGGTCGGCGCCGATCGGAATCACCGCTTCGTAATCCGGAAAACGGCCATCGATGAGCTTGGAGGTGAAGGTCACATCGCCGCGCTTGACGCGGATATGACTGCGACCGACTTCCAGCTCGACCTCACGGTCGGCCGCTTCCAGCAACCGCAGCAACTCGGTCACGCCCTTGCGCGGCACGATGATCTGGCGCTTGGCGCCGCCGGCTTTTTCCAACTCGGTTTCGCACAGCGCCAGACGGTGACCGTCTGTGGCCACACAGCGCAGCAGGCCGTCGCGCAGATCGAACAACAAGCCATTGAGGTAATAGCGTACGTCCTGCTGGGCCATCGCAAACGCCGTGCGTTCGATCAGCTCCTTCAACGCCGCTTCCGGCACGGCAACGCGTTCGGTCGCCTCGACTTCGTCCACCGAGGGGAAGTCGTTGGCCGGCAACGTCGCCAGGGTGAAGCGGCTGCGTCCGGCCTGCACGGTGACCTTGTCGCCGGTCTGCGAGATGGTGACGCGGCTGCCATCGGGCAGGGCGCGCAGGATGTCGAACAGTTTGCGCGCCGGGATCGTGGTTTCACCATCCTGCGCGTCTTCCACCATCGTGCGCGAGATCATTTCCACTTCCAGGTCCGTGCCCGTCAACGACACCTGGCCGTCCTTCACCTGCACCAGCAGGTTTGCCAGGACTGGCAGGGTTTGACGGCGTTCGACCACGTTGACCACCTGGGCCAACGGTTTGAGGAAGGCTTCGCGCTGCAGTGTAAAACGCATGTGGTTCCGTGCCCCTATGCTTTAAAAAATAATGGATAAATCAAAAGCTTGGTGGTGATGGTAGGGCCGTTTTCAGCGGATAACCACCATAACTCTCTGTTTCCAAAAGAATTTCAGCACCCAAAAGCCGTTGGACTAGTACCCCTGGTCTGCTAGAAAAACCTGTGGATAGTTTTCCGCCCGGATTGCAGGGCAACGTTATCCACAGATTCTCCCGCATTTGACCCCAACTCATCCACGCTTTTTTCCAAACGTGCCGGCAAGGGCAACAATCCCTCACTCGCTGAGCTTGCGAATCAGCTTTTCCCAGTCCTCGCGCAGCTTGCCGTCGGCCTCCATCAGCGTGCGGATTTGCCGGCAGGCATGCAGCACGGTGGTGTGGTCACGCCCGGCAAACGCGTCGCCGATCTCGGGCAGGCTGTGTTCGGTCAGTTCCTTGGCCAGCGCCATCGCGACCTGGCGTGGGCGTGCCAGCGAACGGGTGCGCCGCTTGGAGAGCAGGTCCTTCATCTGCAGCCCGTAGTAGTCCGCCACGGTCTTCTGGATGTTGGGGATGCCGATCGCCTGCTGCTGGGCCCGCAACAGGTCGCGCAGCGTCTCCTGGGCGAACTCCACGGTGATCGCACGGCCGGTGAAGTTGGCGCGTGCCACCAGCGTGTTGAGCGCGCCTTCCAGATCGCGCACGTTCGAGCGCATCTTCTTGGCGATCAAAAACGCCACGTCGTCGGGAATGTCGGCACCGCGCTCGCGCGCTTTGGCCAGCACGATCGCCGCGCGGGTTTCGAAATCCGGTGGATCGATCGCCACCGACAGGCCCCAGGCCAGACGCGACTTCAGCCGCGGCTCCAGGCCCTCGACTTCGCGCGGGTAGCGGTCGCAGGTGAGAATGATCTGCTGGCGGCCATCGAACAGCGCGTTGAAGGTGTGAAAGAACTCTTCCTGCGTGCGGTCCTTGCCGGCAAAAAACTGGATGTCGTCGATCAACAGCGCATCGATCTGCTGGAACTGGCGCTTGAATTGGTCCATCGCCTTGTCCTGCAGCGCCCGGATCATCGCGCTGAAGAACTGCTCCGAGCGCAGATACATCACCTTGGCGGCTGGATTGGCCTGGCGCAGTGCGTTGCCTGCGGCAAACATCAGGTGGGTCTTGCCCAACCCGGTGCTTCCGTACAGCAGCAGCGGGTTGTGCGCGCGATCGCCCGGCTTCTGCGCCGCCTGGATTGCCGCCGCCAGACCGAGCTGGTTGCTACGGCCTTCCACAAAATTGGCGAAGGTGTAGTGCGAATCCAGGTTGCCGGCAAACGGTACGATCGGCGCGGCCATCGGTGCCGGTAACGGATCGGGCGCACGGGGGCGCGAGCCCACGGCCAGCGCCACTTCGCCATTGCCGGCGAAATACGCCAGCAATTCGCGGATCCGCGGCAGGTAGCGTTCACGGACCTGGTCGACGATGAAGGCGTTCGGCGCGTACAGCACGATGCTGTCGCCGCGGTCTTCGGCCTGCAGGGGTTTCAACCAGGTGTGGACATCTTCGGGCGGGAATTCAGCTTCAAGACGTTCCAGACAGCGGGGCCAAGCATCCATCAAAGTGTGATCATCTGTTGCTGGCTGCGGCGCGCAGCAAGGCGCCGTGCACGCAGCCCGGAAGTGAAAAGAGGATGGGCCAGACTAGCACCGCGCGCAGGCTTTTCCCAGAGTTATTCACAGGTCCATCCACAGGGCGTGCGCAGGCTCACGGTTGGTAAAGCAACGGGGGAGTTGACCCGGCCCGGGGCGGTCCTATAGAATTTCCGGTTCTATTCGTCTCCATCCATGCAGAGGGCCCCATGGCCACCAAGCGTACTTTCCAACCCAGCAACCTCAAGCGAGCACGCGACCATGGCTTCCGCGCACGTATGGCAACCGCCGACGGCCGCAAGATCCTGGCTCGCCGCCGCGCCAAGGGCCGCAAGCGCCTGAGCGCTTGATTGCCGCGCCGCTCTCCGCGGCCGAGGCAAGTCCTACCGTGAACGCATCGAACCCGTGCAGGCGATTTCCTCGCTCTGCGCGGGTTCGTACGCGTGCGCAATATACGGTCGTCTTCGATACCGCGCGTCGCACCTCGGATCCGCTGCTCAGCCTGCATTGGCGCACCGGCGATACGCCGCCACGCTTAGGCATGGCGGTGTCGCGCAAGGTGGACACGCGCGCTGTCGGACGCAATCGCATCAAGCGCGTCCTGCGCGATGCCATGCGGCATCTATTGCCCGATCTGGCCGGTGGCGATTACGTCATTGTGGCCCGCTCCGCAGCTGCAAAAGCGACCAATCCACAGATTCGTGACGCCTTTGTGCGTCTGCTGCGCCGTGCCGGCGCATTGCCCCTGCCTGCTGCGCCCGGCACAATGCCGCCCGCCAGGACGATGCACCCATCCTCCCTTTCCCCGACAGAGCCGGAACTTTAGTTCCGACTGAGCGAGTTGCTGCCCGATGAACCAGACCCGTGTTTTCCTGATCTTTGCCTGGCTGATGGTCGCGGCGCTACTGTGGATGGAGTGGGGCAAGGACAAGGCGGCCGCCAACGCACCTGCCGCAGTGGTCACGCAATCGGTACCGGCTGCGCGCGACCCGGATGCCACGGCGCCGGCGGCCAATGTGCCTGCCGCCCAGGCCATCCCGCAGGCGGGCGTGCCGGGTGCCGCACCGGCGGCCACCAGCACGACCACAGCAACGCCGGCAGCGGCTGGCGCTGCGCCGGTGATCACCCTCACCTCGGACGTGCTGCGCCTGAAACTCGACGGCCGCAGCGTGCTGGATGCCGAACTGCTGCAGTTTCCGCAGACCAAGGACGGCACCGCGCCGGTCGATCTGCTGACCGAAGATGCTGTGCACCCTTATAACGCCACCAGCGGCTGGGCCAGCGAGCACTCGCCGGTGCCGGGCGTGGGCGGCTTCCGCGCCGAACAGCCGGGCACCGCGTTCGAGCTTGCCAAGGGCCAGAACACCCTGATGGTGCCGTTCGTGTGGAATGGCCCCAACGGCGTGTCGATCCGCCGCACCTTCACCCTGGAGCGCGGTCGTTATGCGATTTCGATCAAGGATGAGGTGATCAACAAGAGCGCAGCGCCGTGGAACGGTTATGTGTTCCGCAAGTTGAGCCGGGTGCCGACCATCCTCAGCCGCGGCATGACCAATCCGGATTCCTTCAGTTTCAACGGGGCGACCTGGTACAGCCCGCAGGAAGGCTACGAGCGTCGCGCGTTCAAGGACTACATGGACGATGGTGGCCTGAATCGCCAGATCACCGGTGGCTGGGTGGCGTTGCTGCAGCATCATTTCTTCACTGCATGGATCCCGCAGAAGGATCAGGCCTCGCTGTATGTGCTGAACCAGGATGGCCCGCGCGACGTGGCCGAACTGCGCGGCCCGGCCTTCACCGTGGCGCCGGGCCAGACTGCCAGCACCGAGGCGCGCCTGTGGGTGGGCCCGAAGCTGGTCAGCCTGATCGCCAAGGAAGACGTGAAGGGTCTGGACCGCGTAGTCGATTACAGCCGCTTCTCGATCATGGCCATCATCGGCCAGGGCCTGTTCTGGGTGCTGAGCCACCTGCACAGCTTCCTGCACAACTGGGGCTGGGCCATCATCGGTCTGGTGGTGCTGCTGCGTCTGGCGCTGTATCCGCTGTCGGCCGCGCAGTACAAGTCCGGTGCCAAGATGCGCCGCTTCCAGCCGCGCCTGGCGCAGTTGAAGGAGCGCTATGGCGATGATCGCGCCAAGTACCAGCAGGCGACGATGGAGTTGTTCAAGAAGGAAAAGATCAATCCGATGGGCGGCTGCCTGCCGCTGCTGATCCAGATGCCGATCTTCTTCGCGCTGTACTGGGTATTGGTGGAATCGGTGGAGCTGCGTCAGGCACCGTGGCTGGGCTGGATCCAGGATCTGACCGCGCGCGATCCGTACTTCATCCTGCCGGTGCTCAACATTTCCATCATGTGGGCCACGCAGAAGCTGACGCCGACCCCGGGCATGGACCCGATGCAAGCCAAAATGATGCAGTTCATGCCGCTGGTGTTCGGCGTCATGATGGCCTTCATGCCGGCCGGCCTGGTGTTGTACTGGGTGGTCAACGGCGGCCTTGGCTTGCTGATCCAGTGGTGGATGATCCGCCAGCACGGCGAGAAGCCGAGCAAGATCATCCAGGCCAACGCCAAGTAAGTCTAAGAAAGGTTCAAGAAGGCCCGCCGCAAGGCGGGCTTTCTGCATGCCAAGCCCTCTCCGTTTGTCGCCATTGCCAAGGACGTCGTCGTGAAGCCATCGCCGTTGCATCGCCTGTTGCTGTGCGCAAGTTGCGCGGGACTGCTGGTGCTGGCCGGCTGCGGCAAGCGCGATGCCGGTACCCAGGCATCTGCTTCGGCGCCGCCGGCCAGCGGCACTGCCACTGCCGCCGTACAAACGGGCGACGCTGCCAAGGCCCGTGCGCTGATTGCACAGCTGCGCGAACAGCTGGATCGGCACCGCCGCATCATCGTGTTGCTGGCCGATGAGGACAAACAAAGCCCGCGCGATCGCGCTACCTCCAGCAGCGTGGGGCAGCAGCTGTTCCATGAAAATCTGGAACAACGCGAACGCATTGCCGCCGCGTTTGAAACCGTGCTGAGCTCGCGCGACTCAAGCCGCTTCGCTGCGATCGCCACGGTACTGGACGAAGTGGAGTCGGCGCCGGATCTATTCGATGCCGACCGCCTGGCATTTCGCGAGGTGCTGCGCGAGCTGCATGCGCGTATCGGCAAGGATTCGGCGCTGCCGGCAGTGAAACTGCATCAACGCATCGGCGAGGATCTGGAGGCGCTCGACGAGATCGAGCGCAGTTACAACACCGAACTGACGCAGATTTTCAGTCGCTTCGATCGCACCCGGGCCATCGTGCCCAAGCGCGAAAAGTGGGACGACTACGTGGCGCATTTGCGCACCTTGTACACACGCGAAAAGATCCTGCGCGACCATGGTGTGGTAGAGCCGTATCCGTTCTCCGCGCGCGATAGCGAAAGCGAAGTGTTCGGCCGCGATCTGCCGCCCAAGACGGTGGTGCTGACCTTCGACGACGGCCCGCACAAGGCCTATACCGAAGAGATCGTGGCGATCCTCAAGCGCTACGACGTGCCCGGCGTGTTCTTCGAAGTGGGGCGAAACCTCGGCAGCCTGGACGCCGATGGCAAGCCCAAGCTGGCGCCACTGTCGAAGATCAGCCATACGCTGATGGAGGAAGGCTATGCGGTGGGCAATCACAGCCTGACCCATGCGCAGTTGTCCAAGACCACCGGCGATGCATTGCGCAGCCAGGTGCTGGATACCGACACGCTGTTGCGTGCGGTGGACGACAAGCGTGCGCCGCTGTTTCGGTTTCCGTATGGCGCGCGCAATGCCGAAGGGCTGCAGTTGCTCGGCGAAGCCGGGCTCAAGTCGATCATGTGGAACATCGATTCGCTGGACTGGGCCGACCCGGTGCCCGAGTCGATCGTGCAACGCGTGCTCGACCAGGTGAACAAGGAACAGCGCGGCATCGTGCTGTTCCATGACATCCACGACCGCGCAGTGAAAGCCTTGCCGCAGATTCTGGATCGCTTGATCGCCGATGGCTACCAGTTCGCCGGCTGGAACGGCCGCGAGTTTTCGGTCGCGCGTGCACCCAGTGCCGTGGCCGACGCAACGGTGACCACCGGCTATGCCAAGTCGTGGGCGATCGTGATCGGCATCGACGACTACGCGCACTGGCCCAAGCTCGAATATGCAGCCAACGATGCGCAAGCGATCGCCAGCACCTTGACCGGCCCGTTGGGATTTCCGTCGTCGCAAGTGATCGTGCTGAAAAACAGCGAAGCCACACGCAACAATATCCTGGCCGCCTTCCATGACCGGCTTGGGGAAGGGCGCGCGCAGACCAACGACCGCGTGTTCGTGTTCTTCGCCGGCCACGGCGCCACGCGCCGGCTCGCCTCCGGGCGCGACCTGGGCTACATCATTCCGGTCGACTCGGATCCCGACCATTTGGCCAGCGATGCGATTGCGATGAGCGACCTGCAGAACATCGCCGAAAGCCTGCAGGCCAAGCACGTGTTGTTCGTGATGGATGCGTGCTACAGCGGGTTGGGTCTGACGCGCGGCGGGCCGACCTCCAGTGCGTACCTGCGCGAGAACGCGAGGCGCATCGCGCGGCAGATGCTCACCGCCGGCGGTGCCGATCAACAAGTGGCCGATAGCGGGCCGAACGGGCATTCGGTGTTTACCTGGGTGCTGCTGCAGGCGCTGGCCGGCAAGGGCGATCTCAATGGCGATGGCTTGATCACCGGGACGGAATTGGCTGCGTATGTCGCACCGGCGGTGTCGGCGGTATCGGCGCAGACGCCGGCATTCGGCAGCCTGCCGGGGTCGCAAGGCGGCGAGTTCGTGTTTCAGGTGCCCAGCGGCGAAGAATTCCTGACCGCCGATACCGCGCAGTTGTCGGCCGATGCGATCGCACTCAACGGACGCGTGGACGCCGCGCGTCCTGCTGCTGCGACTACCGGCGCTGCGGTGGCGGCTGCGCCGGTCACGGTCAAGACCTTACAAGGTGGCGAAGCCAAGCTGATCTTGCCGACCGCAGTGAAGAGCAGCGATCGCCAACGCGCGCAGTTGGCCAACGAGCGCGGTTTGCAGTTGTACAAGGAAAAACGTTACGCCGAAGCTGCCGAACAATTTGCCGAAGCCTTGAAGCTGCGCCCGGATTTTGCGCTGGCTGCGAACAATCTTGGGTTTGTGTATTACCGCCAGGAGCGTTTTGCCGAATCGGCGCGCTGGCTGGAAAACACGCTCAAGATCGATCCATCGCGCGCAGTGGCGTATCTCAATCTTGGCGATGCTTACGCCAAGGCCGGCGATCGCGACAAAGCGCGCAAGGCGTATTCCACCTACCTGGAACTGCAGCCACAAGGCAGCGGTGCGGCGCAGGCGCGCGCGCAGTTGCAGACGCTTTAATGCACAGTGGTGAGCAACGTGTGCATATGCACTTTCTGAAAAGACGGATGCCAACCAAGAGCAGCGAACAAGAAAAAGGGTGCTCACTGCCAGGCGGGAGTGGCCGGTGTTCGGCGCAGCATGGACCTCTCGTACACTCCGGTTCCGAGAGCGCCGTCCACACCCACCAGCGCACTGCTTGCTACGTTGTGTGAGCAGCTCTTAAAGCCCGGCTATTCGACATGCGCCTGAAGGCTGTGCAGGTGTTTTGATCGTCACCCATTCGGTTCCAATCCACGCAAGAGCAGTCCCCATGTCCTCTTCCACGTCCACCATCGTTGCCATCGCCAGTGCTGCCGGAACCGGCGGCGTGGGTATCGTGCGGCTGTCCGGGCCGCAAGCGGTGCAGATCGCAACGCAGCTGGGCATTGCGGGGTTGCGACCACGGCATGCGCACTACGCGCGCTTTCGCGATACGCAGGGCGAGGTGATCGATGACGGCATCGCGCTGTGGTTCAACGCGCCACGCAGCTTTACCGGCGAAGACGTGGTGGAGCTGCAGGGGCACGGCAGCCCGGTGGTGTTGCGCCAACTGGTTGCACGTTGCGTTGCGCTGGGGGCACGTCAGGCACGCGCCGGCGAGTTCAGCGAGCGCGCCTTTCTCAACGGCAAACTCGATCTGACCCAGGCCGAAGCGATTGCCGATCTGATCGCTGCCGGCGATGTGCGTGCGGCACGTGCCGCGCGGCGTTCGCTGGATGGCGTGTTCTCCCGCCGTGTCGATGCGGTAAGTGACAGCCTGACGCGCTTGCGCGTGCATGTGGAAGCGGCGATCGATTTTGCCGACGAACCGCTCGATACATTGGGGGGCACGCAAGTGCGCGAAGGATTGCAGCAGGCGCGCACATTGTTGGCGCAACTGCTGCGCGATGCAGAACGCGGGCGCAAGCTCCGCGATGGCCTGCATGCGGTGTTGATCGGCCCACCCAACGCCGGCAAGAGTTCGTTGCTCAACGCGCTGGCCGGCAGCGATCGTGCCATCGTCACCGATGTGGCCGGCACCACGCGCGACACCTTGCATGAAGCGATCCTGCTCGATGGCTTCGAATTGACGCTGGTCGATACCGCCGGCCTGCGCGAGGGTGGCGATGCGATCGAACGCGAAGGCATGCGCCGCGCGCGCGCCGAATTGCAGCGCGCCGATCTGGCGCTGGTGGTGCTCGACGCACGCGACCCGCAAGCCGCACGCGAGGCGATTGGCGATGCCATCGACGCCGTCCCGCGCCAGCTGTGGATTCACAACAAATGCGATCTGCTGGACAACAGCGCACCGCTGCTCGATACCTATGCAGTGGCGGTTTCGGCGACGACCGGACAGGGATTGCAACAGCTGCACACCCGCCTGCGGGAGCTCGCGTTAGGCGATGGCGTCGAAAGTGTGGACGGCGAATTCTCTGCACGCACCCGGCATGTCGATGCATTACGGCGTGCCGAGCAACATGCCGATGCAGCCGATCTGGAACTGGGATTCGAACAACTCGAACTGGCCGCCGAAGAGCTGCGCCTGGCGCATGCGGCGCTGGGCGAGATCACCGGCAAGCTGAGCGCCGATGAGTTGCTGGGCAAGATCTTCTCGAGTTTTTGTATCGGTAAGTGAGCCAGCGCTGCGCGATGCGGTCGCCAAACAATCTCGTGAGCCGATAACTAAAAATCCGGCCCTTTCAGGCCGGATTCGTAATGCACACATTGATGCGACTACTTAAAAGTCGTAGCGGGCAGTCAATCGGAACGAGCGTGGTGTCTGATAATTTTGATCGTTCAGATAGTTCGGGCTGATCACATCACGCGAGGCCTCACTGAACTCGTTGTACTCGGTGACCCGGTCGTTGTTGAACAGGTTGAATACGTCGAGCTTGATGCGCAGCTTGTTATCGGCCCAGTTGGGCACGTAAGCGGCGGCCAGATCGAAGGTCCAGGTCCACGGCGTGCGGCCTTCGTCGCCACGTTGGCGTAGCACGCGGGTGCCGTCTGCGTTCAAGCAATAGAAGCTCGAGCCGCTGTAGCCGCTCAGGGTGCCCTGGTCAGGCTGCGGGATGTCGTCCAGCGGGATATAGCCCTGGCAATTGATCGGGCGCCCGGACTGCAGGACCAGATTTCCGCCAAGCTGCCATTCCGGCGTGATCGTATAAGCACCGAACAGCTTGAGCGTGTGCTGACGATCGTTCGGGGTTGGCCCATAGGTGCCATCGGTGAACAGGCGGTGGTCGAAGTCCTGGGTGAGGCCGGCGTCCTCCTGTTCCAGCGTTGAATTGACGTAGCCTTCCACGTTGCCGCGTGTCCTGGCGAACGTATACGAGCCCTGGAAGTTGAACTTCTCGCCAGTGCGCTCCCAGAAGAACTCAAGAGCGGTATGCAGGCGGCGATATTCCGGCAGGCCAAGATACGAGGCCGGCAAGGTTGCCAGTTCAAGTTCGCCATCGCCATTGAGATCGACGTTGATGGTCACATCGCTGCCCGGATTCAAGAAGTAGCAGCTGGGCACCGAGCCAGGATCGAAATCGGGGTAGCCGTTATCCGCGGCCCAATCGATCCACGGATTGGTGGTGCAGGTGTCGTCCATCCCGGATTTCACTTCGCGGCGGATCATGCGCACACCCGCCATCCAGTTTTCCGTCAACTGCAGCTGGCCACCGAGAATGACCTCGTCCTGGTACATCGGCGACAGGTTGGTGGACGCGACAGAGGCCGGATTGGGCGCGGTGAGCGAGCCATTGGTCTGGGTCTGGCCAATCTGCGCACCTTGGCCCACCGGCGTGCCATCGGCTTCGCTCCAGCCATTGACGAAGTACCAGTTGGACACCGTCGATTCGGCGCCGGTTGCGCGGATACTGGAGTTGGTCGCCACCGGGATGTAGTAGCGGCCTGCGGTACCGAACAGCTTCAAGCTGGAATCACCCAGCACGTCCCAGGAGAAGCCCAGGCGCGGGGCCATTTTGTAATCGGATTCGATCCAGGCAATGCCATCGCCGTTCTTGTTTTCGAACTTCTCACCGCGCAAGCCGAGCACGGCGAGGAAGTTTTCGGTGACCTGCCAGTTGTCTTCCAGATAAAACGCGCTGTTGGTGTTTTCGTAGGTGGAGCTGCTGCTCTGGAACACGCGCGAACGTGCATACAGCGCGCCGCGCGGCACCAGCTGGCCGTTGACCGTGCGGCCGGGCCGGCCTGCAAACGCGCCGGTGGCCACCGAAGTGCCGGGCACCGTGTAATACGCCCAGTTGATGCCACCGGCGTAGGTCTGGCCACGGTGGCTGGATTCGTACTTTTCCTGATCCACGCCGAAGCGCAGCCGGTGATCGCCCAGCACCCATTCGCCATCGACACGGAACGCTTTGCGGATGTCTTCGTCCGGCTCGGCATTGCGGTCGGCGATGGTGCTGATCGTGCCCGGGTTGCAGCCGATGTAACGGTCGACCACGCTGGTGGTCAGGCCGAAGCTGTAGGCCCATGGGCACTCGCCGCCCGCAGGATTGGCTGGCAGGCGGGAGTCGATCAGATTGCTCAGGTAGCCGTATTGCGCCGACAGCGTGAAGTTGTCGGTGAAGTAGCCGGTGTACTTGAGGATGCCGATCTTGCCGCCGTTTTCCATCTCGTACTGTTCGATCGGCACCTCGTGTCGTCCAACGTTGTAGCGGTTATCGCCGTTGGCGTCGGTGGCGTATTCGTACGTGCGGTATTTGGTCTTGGCCTGGTTGTAGATGCCGGTGAATTCGACCAGGTTGCTGTCGTTGATATACCAATCGAGTTTGACCAGGCCCTGCGGGGTGGTGTCACTGACGCGCCGGCTGGTCAGCGCGTAGAAGTTGTCTTCAGTCTCCTGGCGGCCTTCCACCATTGCAAAGAAGAACAAGCGGTCCTTGATGATCGGGCCGCTGGCATACGCAGAGTAAATGGTGCTGTCGAACTGATCGTCGCTGCGGTATTGGTACAGCGGGTCTGCCGCATCGGGGTCGCGCTCGCGGACGTTTTTACCTGCCGCGGCGCCCCAGTCCGGCGCCCATTCCACGCTGCCGCCGTAGTGCCATTCGTTGGAGCCGGCCTTGGTGACGATGCTGACGATGCCGCCCAGCGAGCGGCCGTATTCGGCGCCGTACCCGCCGGTTTTGACCTGCAGCTGGCCGATACTCTGAAACGGAAGATTGGCGAACGACAGGAACGTGCGCATGTTGGTGACGTCGAAGCCATTGATGTAGTAGCCGTTTTCGGCCACCGACGATCCGCCGAACGATGCAAGGTTGCCCGCACCCAGCCCGCTATCGCCGCGGACCGCGCCAGGCGCGAGCAGCGCGACCGAAGAGACGTCGCTGGCCACCGGCAGCGAGACCATTTGGTCGGCGGTGAACACCGTGGTCGATTCCACCGAAGAGACGTCGATGGGGTTGAACGCCTGCGCGCCCACCACTTCGATCCGGTCAAGCGTTTTGGCCTGACTGCCGAGCATGACCTGCGAGCCGCTGCCAACCTTGACCTCGACCTCGCGGGTCACTCCATCGGAGGTGATGATGTACTTGCCCGGAGGCAGCTGGCTGAAGGTGAATCTGCCATCTGCGGCGGCGGTGGCCGAGCGGCTCACGCCCGTTTGCGGGCTCTGGATGGCGATGGTGCTGCCGGGCTGCCCACTACCGAAAATGGAGCCTACCGCGCTCTGCGCCTGCACCCCACCGATCACACACATGCCTAGTGCCAGGCTCAATGCGCTGCGCTTGATGTTCCTGGACAACGAACTACGGACCCCTGGACGCGTCATTCCTCTCTCTCCTGATGAATTCGGTCGCGGATACTGCAGACGTGGGACTCGACTGCGAGCGCAGTCGAGGGGGACTGGGCTTCAGGGCGTCATGCCGACAACCTGAACGGTTGTCACATTCCTGAAGCCTGTCTGAAGATTAATCGAAGATGTACGGAAATGTCATCATCCGGCAACGATTGCCAAATTCGGTGCTTTTGGGCCGAGATTCGGACGCGCGGATGCTGTATGCGAATGAAGGACCCGGCCGTCGCGTAGCGGCGTTGGATCGGCGTCGATAAGGCGGCTGCAGGGCCGTCGAAACGGTGCGAGGCCAAGCTGCGGCAAGCAGGGTCGGATGTCGCAAGACAGGCATCGCGCTCGCCTGGGCGGTCGATGGGTGTCTGACCTAACCAGCCAGCGCGGATCCACCGACCAGGGAGGCAGCGCTGCTTCAGGACCCTAGTGAGAGCGCGGTCTTGAAGCCGCGTCCAGCTTGCTTGGAGTATCAGCAGCAGAGTCCACGCCACTGCCCGGTCTGATGCCGGTCCTGCGTGGTTGCGTGGCTTGGCTGCTCCGATCCGCGCATCAAGCGGCGCATCGATCATCGCCGGATCGCTAGCGCGCCGCTGCCAGCGTTGCTGGTGCGCGAAGAGGCTCCCGCGTCCTCGTCATACGTGCATCGGGCCGCACAGCGCCCGACGGTCGCTGACCGATCATCTCAACAAGAGCACGGTGCCCAGACGCGTACGCTCAGGTCGGGGTGGCAGTTCCTCGCAGGCAGGGCAAGCGTCGCCGCTACCTACATCACTCCTGGCAACACGAGCTGCAAGGCTGCTGTTTCTGATGCGCATGCATCCGGTGCAGCAGGCTTGGCTTTTGCGATTTCGCGGCGTGCAGCAACCAGATCCTTCTGAAACCCCGGGTTGTCGTGCAATGCGGCGACGGTGGCCGCGCCCATCATTCGGCCTTGCTGGACATCGCTTTGCCAGTGCACGTTGCAAACCAGGCGGCTGTCGCCGAAGGCGCGGCCGCGTGCCAGGAGCGCGTTGCGTCGGGGGGGAGCGATCTCGGACAGGATCAGGCCCCAGGTCCAGCCGATGGCGGTGTGGCCGGACGGGTAGGAGCCGTTCTTGCGCAGTGCCGCATCGTCAGCCGGAGTGCACATCGGCTGCGCGTTGCGCATGAACGGGCGCGGGCGCTGATAGCGTGTCTTGGCGGCGCTGGTACTGCTGCTGGCGTCGCGCATGCTGCGCTCGAGCAGGCGCAGCAGATGCGGTGTGCTGGCTTGATCGATCTGCACGCCGAGCGCGCAGCTGAAATGGCTGGCGGCGTCGGGAAAGCTCAGCACCGCGTCGCGCGCGGCCAGATCCCAGCGCGGTGTACCGCGCAGCGCGAGCATGGACTTGGCGATGGCCTCGTCGTTGGCGAGTGCGGCGCTGCCGTCCTGCGGCGGGGGTGGCACCAGCTGCAAGCTGTCGGGCAGCTGCTGTTTTTCCAGGTATCCACGCTCGTCGGTGGCGAGCACCGAATCCGCCGGCTTTGCCGGTTGCCGGGCACTGACCACGCCGCTGCCGATCACCAAGGCAGCAATGGCGACGCGTGCCAGCGTGCGTTGCGAGTGGGTGATGCGGTGGGCCATGGACGATTCCTCGAAAGCAGTACGACGGGAAGAGTCGCGCAGATTACGACGTACAGATGACACGTGCATGCCAGCACAACGCAGCGACAGCGCGGCATGCGCAGCAGCTGTCTCGGCACTGTCATCTGTGCGTCGCATCGACGCAAGACAGCTGTCGCACGCTTGCCGTCATCTTTTGACTCGTCCCCAACGCCGCTCATGCCCAAGACCCATCTCCTAAGTGCTGCCGTTCTCACCGCGCTTGTGTTGTCGCCGGCCGCACATGCCGCCGATACACCGGCCGACGTGTCTGCCGACACCGGCTCCACCGTGCAGCAACTCGATGCGGTGTCGGTGATTGGCCAGGGCGAAACGCGTCAGGTGCAGCGCATCACCCAGCAGGACATTCCGGTGCTGCCGCCGGGTACCAGCATCCAGAAGCTGCTTAACCGCATGCCGGGCGTCAACGTGCAATCCAACGATGCCTTCGGTGCCAATGAAGAATCGCAGACGATCAGCCTGCGCGGCTTCAACGGCACGCGTCTGGGCTATACGCTCGACGGTCTGCCGCTGGGCGATAACGCCTACGGTAACTACAACGGCCTCAACATCAGCCGCGCGTTGATCGCGGAAAACTTCGGTGGTGTGGAGCTGGCCTCGGGCATCGGTGCGTTGGGCACCGCCTCCACCAGCAACCTCGGCGGCACCATCCAGTACTACTCGGCCGACCCGTCCAGCGTGTTCGGTGGGCAGGTCTCGCAGACGCTGGGGTCCGATGCCAACCGTCGCACCTTCCTGCGCGTGGATACCGGCGATTACAACGGGTTTTCTGCGTATCTGTCGGGCATCGAAGCCACCGCGGACATGTGGGCGCGTCCGGAATCGCCGACCACCACGCGGCAGTTCAACGCCAAGGGCGTGTACCAGTTCGACGGCGGCAAGCTGACTGCGTTCGCCGATACCTCGCGCACCTCGCAGGCCGATTATTCCTATCTGTCCAAGAGCGGCATGGCACGTGGACTGGGCTGGGACTGGAATCTGTACGCGCCGGATTGGAACCGTGCACTGGCCGCGGCGTACTGCGCGCCAGCCACGCGCAATGCCGCACGCTGCGGCTTCAGCGGTGGCGTGGATAACGTCGACGATGCGTACTACCAGAGCCGCGCATTGCGCGACGACGATCTGTTCTATGTCGCCGGCGACTTCCAGCCCAACGATGCGATCAGCCTGCACACGCAGGTCTATCACCATGAAAACAAGGGGCAGGGCCATTGGTGGTCGCCGGGCCAGGCTTCCAATCCGGGCACACCGCAGGCACTGCCGATCTCGATCCGCAGCACCAACTACTGGATCAACCGTACCGGCGGCATCGCCTCGCTGGGTTGGGACCTGGGCCCGCATCATCTGGAAGCCGGGCTGTGGTACGAGCGCAACCACCACGATGTGGAACGCAATTTCTACTGGATCACCGGGCCGGTGGACGACGACAAGTTTCTGCAAAATCCCAATCGTCGGCTGTTCTCGCAGAACTACGTGATCACCACCCGGCAGTTCTACGTGCAGGGCAACTTCAAGTTTCTCGACGAGCGCCTGAGCCTTGACCTGGGCATCAAGAGCCCGAGTACTGAAATGACCGCACGCGAGACGCCGGGCATCGCGGTGGAAGCGCCGGTGGCGACCGGGTCGATCAAGGCCAGCGAGTCGGTGTTGCCGCAGATCGGGCTGGGCTATCGCCTTGCCGAAGGCCAGGAAGTGTTTGCCTCCTACGCAGAAAATATCGCTGCGTTTCAGGGCGGCGGCGCCGGTGGTCCGTTGCTGGTGACCCAAGCGTCGTTCGATGCCAGCGTCGGTGCGCTGGAGCCGGAAAAGTCGCGCACCGTGGAAGCCGGTTACCGCTTCGTGCGCGATCGCTTCGAGGCCTCGCTGGTGGGCTATGACGTCACCTTCGACAACCGCCTGCTCTCGCTCAATCCCTGCGCCAGCATCCAGCAGGGCACCACGCCGGCCTGCACCACGCGCTTCTTCAACGTAGGCTCGGTGAGCAGCCGCGGTGGCGAACTGACGGTGATCTGGAAGCCCACCAGCTACCTGCAGTGGTACAACTCGGCCTCGATCAACCGCTCCACCTACGACGACAACTACGTGCAGAACGGGGTGACCATTGCCACCGCCGGCAAGACCACGGTGGATACGCCCAAGCGTATGTTCGCGAGCGAAATCGCCTTCAATTACGCCGGTTGGAACGTCAACCTGCGCGGCAAGTACACCGGTGAGCGCTTCTATACCTACACCAACGATCAGGGCTTTGGCGGTTACACGTCATTCGATGCCGGTGCCGGCTATGAGTTCGGCCAGGTCAGCGTGCTGCAGTCGCTCAAGCTCTCGCTCAACGTCACCAACCTCACCGACAAGCGCTACGCCTCCAACCTCACCGCGTTCGCCAACAGTGATCCGAACGGGCGGCAGTTGGCGTTTCACGCCAGTGCGCCGCGGCAGGTGTTCCTGACGCTGGATGCCAAGTTCTGAGGACGGGATTTGGGAGTGGGGAATCGGGAATCGGGAATCGTAATAGCGGATCTGGGTGCTGTTGATTGATTTCCGATGTTGATCGACGTGGATAGTCTTAGAGTGGCTGGCACCACCTCGCGAGCGATTGTCGGGCGGGCGCGGACGATGCGGAGGAAGCGGGATGCACGGGCGTGCATCTCTGCTTGATCGTCGGCCAAGCTGGCCTGGCGATGACGCGCTGGTGTTGATGGCTGCTTTTTCGTTGGAGATAGGCATGATGCAGTTTCACCGTGCGTTGGTGTTGGGAGCGATGATGGTCGGCATGAGCGGGCCCGTTTTGGCCGAGGCACCGCTGGCCAAGACGGTGCAGATCTTTGCGCACCGTGGCGCCAGTGCGTTGCGTCCGGAACACACCTTGGCCTCCTACGCCAAGGCGATCGTCGATGGCGCGGATTTTGTCGAACCGGATCTGGTATCGACCAAAGATGGTGTGCTGGTGGCGCGCCACGAAAACGAGATCGGTGGCACCACCGATGTGGCCAGCCGCCCGGAGTTTGCATCGCGCAAGACCCGCAAGACCATCGATGGGCAATCGATGGAAGGCTGGTTCACCGAAGACTTCACCCTGAACGAGTTGAAGACGCTGCGCGCGCGCGAGCGGTTGCCGCAACTACGTGGCACGCGCTGGGACGGACAGTTTCAGATCGTGACCTTCGATGAGATCATCGATTTCGTCGCGGCCGAATCTGCTGCAACCGGGCGTACGATCGGGCTGATTCCGGAGATCAAGCATCCGAGCTATTTCAGTGCGCTGGGTTTGCCGATGGAAGACAAGGTGCTGGCCACCTTGCACGCGCATGCGTATACGCGCACGGCGCCGGTGGTGATCCAGTCGTTCGAGACCGGCAATCTGCGCTACCTGCGCGGCAAGATCGGGCGGCAAAGCAACATCCGCCTGCTGCAGTTGCTGGGTGGCGCGCAGATGCCGTTGCCCGATGCGGGCAAGGGCGACGCGCCAGGCACCTATGCGCAATTGATGACCCCGGCCGGGCTCAAGCAGGTGGCCGGCTACGCCAATGCGATCGGGCCGGATATCCGCGCCATCATTCCGCTGGATGCGCAGCAGCGGCTGGGTACGCCGACCAGCCTGGTGCGCGATGCACATGCGGCCGGATTGCAGGTGCAGCCGTATACGTTCCGTCCGGAAAATTACTTTCTGGCCGCCGATAACCGCAGCAGCGGCGCGGTGACTGAGCGTAACGACGCAGGTGCCTTGGCCGAGCTCAAGACCTATCTGGATACGGGCATCGATGCATTCTTTGCCGATGATCCGGGTCTGGCACGGCATGCGTTGCACGGGCAAGCACCGCGATAATTCATGCTGTCGTAGGAGCGTGCCTGCGCGCGACGGGCATCATCGGGATAGCTCCATCGCGCGCGCCCACTCGCGCGCGATGCGATGACGATGCACTTCGCGTTGCAGCACCGCTCACGTTGCTTGATCCTCGGGTACCCATCGTGCCGGCATCGTCGGTAACGCCCGGTCGCGCGCAGGCACGCTCCTACGTAACGCGGTGTAGCGGCCCGATTGGTTGGATGTTGACCTTACGAGAGGCGCTACGTGCCTTCGCGAGACGTGCAGCACCACGTTCGTAGGAGCGTGCCTGCGCGCGACGCGCATGACCGGGAAAGCATCAGCGCACTACAACCCGTTTGTACGCGATGCGATGACGATGCATTTGGCGATACAACACCGCTCTTATGTTGCAAGGCCCTCGGGTAACTACCGTGCCGGGCATCATCGGTAATGCCCTCGCGCGCAGACACGCTCCTACGGGAGGTCACTGACTGTTTCGATCATCGCTCCGCGCCGGCACTAATTGCCCGGAGGGCGCTCGCGCGGCGGGAAATGCAGCACCACGTTTTCCGAGCCGTCGTCCTGGCGTTGCCACAGCACCGGTACCTGACGCGGCGGCGGGGGTTCCAGCATCGCGTGCTCGGCGTTGCGCACTTCCCAGGCGGCGTCTTCGTCCTCGTCTTCCCAGCTGTAGCGCGGCTTGGCCTGCTGCGGGTCGCGCAGGCGGAGCAGCAGCGCGGCGATCAAGCCGGCCACCGCGCCGCCCAGATGCGATTGCCAGGACACCCCGGTTTCGTGGGGCAGGATGGTCACCAACATGCCGCCGTAGAACAGGAAGGCGATCATGCTGGTGGCGATGGCCGGGCGGTCGCGCCGTAGCAGGCCCAGCACAAACACCAGAAACATCAGGCCGTGGGTGACGCCGCTGGCACCCAGATGGCGGCTGCCAGGCTCGCCCAACAGCCACGCGCCCAGCCCCGAGCCCAGCCACAGCAGCGGCAGTGCCATGGCCGTGGCGCGCGGATACACGCTGCCGGCCAATGTGCCCAGGATCAGCAGCGCTGCCGCATTGGCGCCCAGATGCGCGAGCGAGCCGTGCAACAGCGGCGCAGTGAGGATGCCGATCAGGCCGTCGGCCTGCAGTGGCGCGACCGCCCAGGCGCGCCAGTCGAACATGCCTTGCGCGGTGAACACCGCCACCAGCAGCAACACGGCGGCCAGGCTGATGTTGAAGGCGCGCAGGACCCGCGAGCGGTCCAGGCGGCTCTGGGTGGTGGCATCGGAGGCAACAGAATGCGGTGTCATACGTTCACGGATGGCGGCGTGGTTTTGCCTTTGCAAGCCCCGTTAGCACGGGATAACCGGATCCGGCGACGGGACAATCCCGCCGCCTGCCGGGCTGATGCAACGCCCGGCAGGCAGGCCGCGGCGGCAAACAATTCAACGCAGATGATCGGGTGGCAACCAGGGCGCGGCGCCGATGTTCCGGTATCGCCTGTGGTGCGCTGCTGCCCAGCCGAGCAGTGTGCGGCGTAGCCACCGATCAAGGCCGAAGACCACGACCGGGCTCAGTGGCAAGAGACGAAGCGAAACCGCGGCGTCCCTTGCACCAGCATCTGCAGCAAAGCACACCTCCGATTCCCGATTCCCAGCCCCTCAGTGCCCGGCCGGCTTGGCTGGGCGCAACAGGCTCAGCACGATGGTGGCCACCAGGATCGTGACCACGACCGCCAGCGAGACCAGCACCGGGATCTTGTACAGATCGATGATCATCATCTTGGTGCCGATGAACACCAGGATCACCGCCAGGCCGTAGGGCAACAGGTGGAAGCGGTCGGCCATGCCGGCCAGCAGGAAGAACATCGCGCGCAGGCCCAGCACCGCGAATACGTTGGAGGTCAGCACGATGAACGGGTCGGTGGTGATCGCAAAGATCGCCGGGATGCTGTCCACCGCAAAGATCACATCGATCACCGCGATCAGGATCAACACCACAAATAGCGGGGTGAACCAGCGCTTGCCATCCTTGATCACGCTGAGCAGGTTGCCGTGGTATTGCGGGCTCAGGCGCAGATGGCTGCGCATCCAGCGCAACACCGGGTTGGTTTCCAGATCCGGCTCCTTGCCGGCGGAGAACCACATCTTGATGCCGGTCAGCAGCAGGAACGCACCGAACACATACAGCAGCCAATGGAACTTGGCCAGCAGCATCGAGCCGGCGAAGATCATGATCGCGCGCAGCACGATGGCGCCCAGCACACCGATGATCAGCACGCGCTGGCGCTGTTCTTCGGGCACGCCGAAGTAGGTCATGACCATCAGAAACACGAAGATGTTGTCGACCGCCAGCGATTTTTCGACCAGGTAGCCGGTCAGAAACTGCAGCCCGATCTGGTCGGCCTGCGCATCGCCCAGCGTGCCCTGCAGGTACCACCACAGCCCGGCATTGAAGGCCAGCGCCAGCAGCACCCAACCGATGCTCCACCAGGTGGCTTCCTTGAAGGTGACCTTGTGGGCGCCGCCGTGGCGCATCAGCACCAGATCGATCAGCAGCGCGGCGATCACCACGACCCCGAAACCGCCCCATAACCAGACATTGCCAATGGTTTGCATAAAGAATCCCGAAAAGTGAAACGACCTGGCCAGCCGGTTGGGCTGAGGCCTTGTGACACGGAAATCGTGGATTCCGGGTGACGGACCTTCGCCTGCGCGGCGAAGGTCTCGCTCGCAACCGGCCAGACCGGTTGCCGTTGCACCGGAGCGTCTGCCGGAGCAGGACTCGTAATGACGGCGACAACGTTGGGAGCTACTCCCCTTCTGGGGCTGATTCTGCGGGCAGGGGCCTGGCGCGTCAATCCAGCCGGATACAATAGGTGAATGAATACTCCTGTCCCCGTCGTCCGACTCAAGAATGCGTGGCGTTCCAGCCACCCGTGGATCTTCCAGAAGCTGGTGGAAAAGCCTATCGCCAAGCCCAAACCCGGCACCATCGTCGATGTGGTCGGCGTGGATGGGGAATGGCTCGGCCGCGGTTTCTATAACGGCCACTCGCGCATCGCCGTGCGCATCCTGGAAATCGACCAGTCGGTGCCGGTGGATGCGGGCTGGTTTTCGCGCAAGATCGCCGCGGCGGTGAGCCTGCGCCGCGACTGGCTCAAGCTCGACGGCGTGTCCGATGCCTGGCGCGTGGTGCATAGCGAAGGCGACGGCCTGTCCGGCCTGGTGGTGGACCGCTATAGCGACCTGGTGGTGGTGGAGTTCTTCGCCGCCGGCATGTTCCGCCACCGCGAATGGATCTACGAGGCGCTGCGCGAGCAGTTCCCGGGCTGCCGCTTCCACAGCTTTGCCGACGAACACGTGCAAAAGCAGGAAAGCTTCGACTTCCACAGCAATACCACCACCGAAGCGTCCGTGATCACCGAGCACGGCATCAAGTTCCGTGCCGACCCGGCCGGCGCGCACAAGACCGGGTTCTTTGCCGACCAGCGCGATAACCGCCAGTGGCTGAGCGAGCAGGTGGAAGGCAAGACCGTGCTGGACCTGTGCTGCAACACCGGTGGCTTTGCGGTGTATGCGGCCGCACGCGGTGCGGCCGAGGTGCTGGGCGTGGATATCGACGAAGACGTCATCGCCATTGCCAAGGGCAACGCCAAGCTCAACAACGTGCGTCCGAAATTCGTGCAGGCCGATATCTTTCCGTGGCTGCGCGATGCGGCCAATCGCGGCGATCAGTTCGATGTGGTGATCCTGGACCCGGCCAAGATGACCCGCGACCGCGAGCAGGTGATCCCGGCGCTGAAGAAGTACCTGGACATGAACAAATTGGCGCTGGGCGTGGTCAAGCCCGGTGGCCTGTTCGCCACTTTCTCGTGCACCGGCCTGGTGGCCGAGCAGGAGTTTCTGGACATGCTGCGTCGCGCCTCGTATTTCTCCGGCCGCACCATCCAGATCCTGAAAGTGGCCGGCGCCGGCCCGGACCATCCGTTCATGGCGCACGTGCAGGAATCGCGCTATCTCAAGGCGGTGTTCTGTCGCGTGATGTGACAGACGGCGGATCCGAGGCAGCGGGCGATGTTTGATGCCTGCTGCGTGCTTGTGCAGCTGCAGGTTGGTGGCATTGCAGTCGTGGCCGCCCGATGACGGCGCCGTTGTGCGGCTGCGTTGCACTGCAGGTAAGCGGTGCAAGGCGGGCGTTCTCGTCTGCCGCCGCAGCGCGTGGCGTGCGCTGTTCCATATGGTGCAGGTGAGGCGGTGCGGTCATCGTCATCGCGCAGCGGATGCAGGTCTGTGCGCCATGGCAATGGGTGATCGCAGCGCGCTGCAGTCAGGACTTCAACGCAGACATTCACTAGGGAGCACCAGCCGATGACGTCCAGCGACGAAGACGAACGCAAGGCCTTGCGCCGGTTGCTGCGCGAGATCGAGCGGCCCAATGCCAGCCTGCTGGCCAGCAACTGGCCGGTGTTCGGCGTGTGGCTGCTGTTTTCCGGGGCGTTCATGTATCTGTTTCAGACCGGCACCGGCTCGCCGCTGCATCCGTTACTGTTGGCGCTGGGCTCGACCTGTCTGGGTGTGTTCGGCGCGTGGATCGTGTTCCGCTCGGTGTGGGCGCGGCAGTGGCCGCATGTGCGCGAGCACATCGATGTGGAAAGCGTGCGCGCACGGCTGGCCGAACTCGACGATTGAGCCTGCGTTAGGCGTGCAGCGTGCACGGCAACGTCGATGTGCAGTGCTGGTGTGCCTGCGGCCAGAACGCTGCGAGTAGACGCAGGCCTGCATGCGATCGCCGCCACACCCGTCACGCAGGACCACCAGCGGTTTTCAGAACCGGGTAGCGGTCGTTCGGTAACGTGGTCAAAACAGCCAAATCAAACGCGACGTGCACAGGCCGAACAAACCACACTTGCCAATGCCGCGCGCATGCGGCGTGTGCGTTGTGCGCGCGCATCGATGGCCGTCCCTGGCCCTGTGTGTGGAGTCTTCTTGCGCTGATGCGCAGCTACTTGCTGCAGCTGCGCAAGATCACCAACCAGCGGGTCGCGCAGTGATTTCCGGCACCGCCTGGCGCAGGTCTGCACCGAACTCCGGGTTGGTCATCGTGGCCGAATCGACGAATCCGTAGAACACGCCCTGCGTGGGCGAGGCGCCTTGTTCTTCGACATCGCCACGTAGCTGTGCGGTGCCGCCGACGTTGATGGCACCGAACGCCCCCGGGCCCATGAACACGGTATGCGCCTGCGCAGTGGCACCGATGGTGGCGCCCGGATGCCACACGGTGAGCCCGCCGAGCACCGCATTGCCCTGCACCGTGCCGCCCATCACCGTGGCATGGCCGTCGATGCGCGCATTGCCCAGCACATTGCCGGCCAGCACGCGTGCGCGTGGCCCCACGTAGGCGGTGGAGGCGACATTGGCGGTATTGGCGACCCAGCCGCCGCCGTTGGCGTGACGACGTCCCACCGGGGTGGGCGTGGGCGCATTGGGCTGGCTGCCGGCTGGCGCGGCATTGGTCAGCGTCACGCTCCACGGGTAGCGGTAGATCGCGTAGTACGACTGGTCCCACTTGATCTGCTGCATGGTGCTGGGCGCGCCCATCACCATCAGATACACCGCGCGGTCGCCGCTCTTCAGCGGCATGCCGACGCTGGCCTGAGCGCCGCGCTGCAGCGTGCTGTAACGGGCCTTGCCGGCACTGTCGATGGCCACCACGCCCCAGCGCCAGTCCGAGTCCGGTGTGGGAATACTGGTCGGGTCGTTGAGCAGGCCGGGCAGGCTGGTGACGGCTGCTGCGCTCTGCACCTGGCCCTCGAAGGCGACCTGGATCGTGGTGGCGCCGCTGGCGGGGATCAGCTGCACCAAGTTGTAGCCCCAGCGCTGCGGTGCCCATTCGAACGGCACGCGATAGCGGTTGGCCTGGCCGGCCACCGGGTCGAGCACGGTCATGCGCAACGCGCGGTCGCGGTTGTCCCAGTCCTGGGTGCGCTGCGGGTCGAACGACAGATTGCTGCCATAGCGCGCGCGATACAGCACGCCCTGGTCGCTGCCGTCGGGATTGGTGTAATCCCAGTTGACGTTGCGCATCGCCCAGTCGCCGAACACATCGTTCAGTTGCGACTGCGTCCAACCCATGTTGGTCTTGATCACCGAAAACGGATCGGCGCTGCGCCGCGCCGGGTTGTCGATGCGCGGCGCCTTGCTCCACATGTCGTTGATGATGGCGTAGCCGTAGCGGTTCTTCAGATACTCCATGAACTGCCAGTTGCAATAACGGTCGCGCGTGGAACCCAGATACACGTGCGGGTAGTTCACCAGCATGCTGGAGCAATGCACGTCGCTGCCGTGGAATTCCGGCAGCTGGTGAGTCATCCAGTTGGCGTGCGATTCCCAGATCCAGCCGGTGTATTCGGACTCCTGCAAACCGCCTGCCTGGTACTGCAGCGCATGCGTGAGTTCGTGCGCCAAGCCCCAGTGGTCGCGCAGGCCGCCCGGCGCCATCCACATGCCCATGCCGCCGCTGCCGGTTGCACCGCCGCTCAGGCCGAAGCTCGGATCCAGGTGCAGGTTGGCCTTGTACTTGGTGGCGACATTGCAGAACGGCTCGGGAAACTGCAGGCGATTGATGAAGGTATCCCAGACCATTTCCAGATGCTCGCCGGCGGCGCGGACATCCGCATCGGAGACGCCGTCGCCATTCCAGCGCAAAGCGAAATGCGCCGTTTCGTAGCGCACCGGCGGCATGCCGATTTCGTTGACGCGCGCCGTCCAGGTCCCGGCGGTGCAGGCCGCACTCGCGGCAGAGGCCGCGCCCAGGCCGGTGGCGATCAAACCAAGGATGAGCAAGCGCCTGTGCAGCGCACGCGATGCGATGGACATAGAGGGGTCTCGCCAAAGAGGGAAGGTGTTGCGCACACCCGCACGTCGCGCGCTCAAAGCACGGCGGTCTGCGGTATCGGGAGTGGGGGACTGCCGCCAGCGACGGCCGCGCAAGTGTGCGTAGCGGCGGCCG
Organism: Xanthomonas dyei; assembly: GCF_002939865.1. Classification (GTDB taxonomy): domain Bacteria; phylum Pseudomonadota; class Gammaproteobacteria; order Xanthomonadales; family Xanthomonadaceae; genus Xanthomonas; species Xanthomonas dyei. The sequence continues at coordinate 31,647 of NZ_MDEE01000012.1, read as the reverse complement.
CCGCGCAATTGCTTTGACTATGTATTTTTTATAACTGCAACGTGTTCGGCGCTCGTGGTGTGGCGCTGGTTGAACTTGTGCGGGCCATGACGGGGCCATTTGCGTGCACGATGCGCGGCCAGCGCGCGGCCGCGCTGCGGCTATGATCGGAGGACCCCACCTGTCTGCGAGCGCGCATGAACCTGCAACTGTTATGTGTGGCCGTGTTGCTGAGCCTGGCTGGCTCGGCGCACGCGCTGGAGTTTTCCAAGGCCGAACTGGCGCGCGCCACCGCGCTGCAAAAGCGCCTGGTGACGCTGGATTCGCATCTGGACACGCCGGCCAATCTGGAGCGGCCCGACTTCGACGTATTGCAGGCGCATGCTGGCAACCGGCTATCGCAGGTGGATTACCCGCGCATGGTCGAAGGCGCGCTCGATGGCGGCTTCTGGGCGGTCTACACCGCCCAGGGCGATCGCAGTGCGACCGCGCACCTGGACGACCGCGATGCCGGGCTGCAGCGGCTGATGAAGATCCATAATCTGCTGGCCGCACAACCGCAGCGCTTCGCTGCCGCTACCACGCCTGCCGATGCCGCACGTATCAAGGCCGACGGCAAGCGCGTGGTGTACATCAGTATGGAAAACGCCAGCCCGCTGGCGGCCGACCCCACGCTGCTGCGCTTCTATTACGCTCAAGGGCTGCGCCTGATGAGCACGGTGCACTTTCTCAACAACGAGTTCGCCGACTCGGCCACCGACCCCAAGGGGCCGGAGTGGAAGGGCTTGAGCCCTGCCGGCAGGCAACTGGTGCAACAGGCACAGGCGCTGGGCATCGTGATCGATCAATCGCACGCTTCCGATGCGGTGTTCGATCAGTTGATTGCGCTATCGCCGGTGCCGATCGTGCTCTCGCACAGCGGCGCCCGTGCGGTCTTCAATCATCCGCGCAACATCGACGACGCACGGCTGAAGGTGCTGGCCGAGCACGGCGGCGTGATCCAGGTGAATTCCTACGGCGGCTATCTGGTCGACAGTGGCGCCAGCCCCGAGCGCAAGGCCGCCGAAAAGGCGCTGACCGACCAGTATGGCGGCTGGGAACACGTCAAGATCGCCGACGGCACCGCCCTGAGCGCCGCACTCAAGGACCTGGATGCGCGCTACCCGATCAAGCGCGCCACCGAAGAGGACTTCTTCGCGCATCTGGAGCACGTGCTTTCCGTGGTCGGGCCCGACCATGTGGGCATCGGCATGGATTGGGACGGCGGCGGGGGCGTGGTCGGGCTGGACGATGTTTCCAAGCTCCCGCGCATCACCGCCTGGCTGCTGCGCAAGGGCTATACCGAAGCGCAGATCGCCAGCATCTGGGGCGGCAACCTGCTGCGGGTGATGCAACAGGCGCAGGACTACGCGGCCAGGCAGGCCAAGGCGACGTAGGGCGATGCGTTGCACCTTGCAGGTGGCATCGCCGCAGCGCATCGGCGCAGCCGCGTGGTGTCCTCTATCGCAGGCGTGTCGCTGGTGAGGGTCGTCATCGCCCCGGATGCGTACAAGGAAAGCCTGTCTGAGCTGGAGGTGGCCACGCAGATCGAAGCCGGGTTTGCCCAGGTGTTCCCGCAGTGGCACTACACCACCGTGCCCATGGCCGATGGTGGCGAAGGCACCGTGGATGCGTTGGTCGCTGCCACTGGCGGGCGGGTGATCACATGCACGGTCAGCGGCCCGCTCGGCACGCCGGTACAGGCCTTTTTCGGTCTGACCGGCGACGGCGCCACCGCGGTGATCGAAATGGCCGCCGCCAGCGGGCTGGCCCTGATACCGCCGGCGCAGCGCGCGCCGTTGCATGCCAGCACCGCCGGAGTGGGTGCGTTGATCCTGGCCGCGCTGGATGCCGGCGCGCGGCGTTTCATCATCGGCATCGGCGGCAGCGCCAGCACCGATGGCGGCGCCGGCATGGCGCAAGCGCTGGGGGCGCGGCTGCTGGATGCGCATGGCACGCCGATCGGCCCCGGCGGTGCGGCACTGGCGGCGCTGGCGCGCATCGACATCGCTGGCCTGGATGCACGTCTGCAGGATTGCCACGTCGAGGTGGCTTGCGATGTCGATAACCCGCTGATCGGCCCGAGCGGTGCCGCGGCGGTGTTCGGCCCGCAGAAGGGCGCCACCGCAGCGATGGTGCGCCAGCTCGACGCCAACCTGCGGCACTACGCCGATGTGGTGCAGCGCGATCTGGGCGTGCGCCTGCACGCGCTGCCTGGTGGCGGTGCGGCCGGCGGGCTGGGCGCCGGGTTGCTGGCCTTCCTGGGCGCGCAGTTGCGTCCGGGCGTGGAGGTCGTCGCCCAGGCGCTGGGGCTGGAGGCGCTGATCGCGCAACCCGATCTGGTGATCACCGGCGAAGGCCGTATCGACAGCCAAAGCCTGCGCGGCAAGACGCCCGTCGGCGTGGCACGCCTGGCGCAGCGGCACGGCACGCCGGTCATCGCCATTGCCGGATCGCTGGGCCACGGCGCTGAACAGCTGCACGCGCAGGGCATCGCTGCGATGTTTGCGGTAGTGCCTGGCGCCTGCAGCCTGGAGCAGGCATTGGCCGATGCTGCCCGCAATGTGCGCATCACCGCGCGTAACGTGGCGGCGGTGCTGCAGGCGGGCGGCACGCTGTGGTCTGCCACCGACCGCAGCCAACACGGGGCGGCACGGACACGGCCAGCACCCGCCAACGGCCCCGACAGCGCCCACGACGCATCCTGTGTGCTGGCGCACGCAAGCCCCGATGGGCACGGATGCCCAGTCCGCTAGACTGGACCGATTGCACGGGTACGAGCGAGCTTGCCGTTGAATCAGCGCGACACCGTTGAGTCATCCACCACCAGCGAAGCGCAGCGTCTGGCGCGGCTGGCGTTGTTGCATGTGATCGATACCGAATCCGAGCCGTTCTTCGATGCCCTGGCGGCGGCCGCGCAGGCCATCGCCGGCACGCCGATCGCGCTGGTGTCGCTGGTGGACGAGCATCGGCAATGGTGGAAGGCCAACATCGGCTTGCCGGGGGTGTCCGAAACCGCGCGCGAGCTGGCGTTCTGCGCCTACGCCATCCAGGACGACGCGGTGATGGAGGTGCCCGACGCGCCGGCCGACCCACGCTTCTGCAACAACGCCCTGGTCACCGATACACCCGGCATCCGCTATTACGCCGGCGCCCCCATCGTGCTGCCCGATGGCCTGCGCATGGGCACGGTGTGCGTGATCGACCAGCGCCCGCGTCAGCTGCAGCTGGCCCAGCTGGCGGCCTTGCAACAGCTGGCCAAGGTCGCTGCCGAAGGTCTGGAGCAGCGCCGGGTGATGCTCGAACGCGCCGACGTCAATGCCCGGCTGCAGCAGCGCCTGCGCGAGAGCGAAGCGTTTCTGGAGCGCACCGGGCGGGTGGCCGGCGTCGGCGGCTGGGAAGTGGATGTGAGCGCCAATACGCTGACCTGGTCGGACGAAACCTGCCGGCTGCACGACCTGCCGCCGGGCTACCAGCCCACGCTGGCCGAAGCGGTCACCTTCTACCCGCTGGAAGCGCGTGCGGTCATCACCGAGGCGGTGGAACTGTGCGTGCACGAGGGCACGCCCTGGGATCTGGAACTGCCGTTGATCAGCAGCACCGGCCGCCGCCTGTGGGTACACAGCACCGGCGCGGTGGAACATGTCGACGGTCGCATGCGCCTGATCGGTGCCATCCAGGACGTCACCGACCGCCATCGCGCAGTGGACGCGCTGGCGGCCAGCGAGCGCAAGTTCCGCAAGATGTTCCAGTACAGCCTGGGGCTGATCTGCACCCACGACATGGATGGCTGGCTGGTCAGCGTGAACCCGGCGGCCGCGCGCTCGCTGGGCCGCAGCGTGGAGGAGATGGAAGGCCGCTCGCTGTTCGAGCTGATCCGCCCGGAACGGCATGACGGCGTGCGCGGCTACCTGTCGCGCATGGTGCTCGACGGCCAGGATTCAGGCGTGATCGAGCTGGTGGCCGGCGATGGCAGCCTGCGCCACTGGAAATACCACAACGTGCTCGACGTGGAGTCTGACGCCACCATCGTCCTGGCCCATGCCCAGGACATCACCAACCAGCATCAGCAGGAAAAACAGCTGCTGGAATGGTCGTTCACCGACCCGCTGACCAACTGCTTCAATCGCCGCTTCCTGGACGACCTGGACAAGCGCGATGCCAGCGTGCGCTGGGGCTGCGTGGTGGTGGACCTGGACAAGTTCAAACTGATCAACGACACCTACGGCCACCAGCGCGGCGATGAAGTGCTGGTGCAGATGGCCTGGTTTCTCAATGCCCCGTTGCGCCGGCAGGACCACCTGGTCCGGCTGGGCGGCGATGAGTTTCTGGTGCTGCTGCACCAGGCCAGCGAGCAGCAGTTGCAAGAGCTGGTGCGCACCTACATGGCGGCCAGCGACGATGCGCCGATCCTGTTCACGCTGGGCACGGCCTTGCGCCAGGAAGGCGAAGCGCTGACCGCGGTGGTCGACCGCGCCGACCATTCGCTCTACGCCCTGCGACGCGCACGGCGCGGCAGCGGGGTCAACCAGCAGCGGTAGCGGCTGGCGTTGGGAGATGGTTGGGGGTGGCCGGGTAATCCCCGGCCGGTGTGGGTCGGCCGCGGATTGCCGAGTTCGCTGCAAAACACGTGCTCCTGAATACGCGATCGCCTATCATGTAACCGTTTTCAACTACATGGATTGGAATGGACACCTTTGATCGCACCCAGCTCAACCCCAAGTGGCAATTCCGCTTCGACTTCTTCGACCGTCATGGCGGCCCCAAGGAGCCGGCGTACAAGGAAGCGCTGAAGACGTTGAGCTTTGGTGACAAGGTCAAGATCGGCATGAATTTCTATGCCTTCTTCTTCGGCGTCATCTATTTCTTCATCATCGGCCTGTGGCGTAAGGCGTTGAGCCTGATCGGCATCAGCATCGTGCTGAGCATCGTGGCCTCGTTCCTGCCGGCCGCGTTCCAGAATGTGCTGTGGCTGCCGCTGTCGTTGCTGACCGGCATGATCGCCAACTACGCCTATTACCTGGACAAGGCGAAGGGCAGCACCAGCTGGAACCCGTTCGAAGGCATGCGCTGGATCTGACGTCACCGCACACCGCAGCGCCGGCCCCTCCCGCCGCCGCCAACGTGTTGCCGAGCCCGGTCCGATGACCGGGCTTTTTTGTGGATGCCACCACACTGGCGAGCCATCGCCCGCGCCGTTGCTGGTGTGTCGTCGCTTCTGCCTTGAAGGCCGGGGATGGATGCTTTCAGGACGGATTCCTGCCTGAAACACGGCCCTCATCCGCCCCTTCGGGGCACCTTCTCCCGTACACGGGAGAAGGACACCCGCAGCGGTCAAACCGCCGGCCAGCCCCTGCCCAAGACGACCTCATCCTTTAGCGCAGCTGGCAATTTCCGTCAGCAATCGCTGAACGCGTCAAGCAATTGATCTGCAAGGAATTACGCAACAGCTGGTCCGCTAGAGCCCGCCGGGATTGTTGCGGCGCCGTGTGCGCATCCACCTGGAGAAGGAAATCCGCGACATCGACGAGACCACCATCCTGCGTGACGAAGCCGGCTGCCGCACCGGGCTGACCGTCGCCCCGGGCCAGGCCTGGTCCACCCGGGGCGGCGCCGATTACTGCGCCTCGATCCTGGCGCGCGTGCACCGCCATGGCAGCGGCGCCATCACCGCCATCGAGCGCGGCCCGATCAACCTGGCCCAGCGCGATGTCAGCGGTATCGATCTGTCGGCGCGCTACCAGCTCAAGACCGGCATCGGCGATTTCTCGCTCTGGCTCGACTACACCAAGCTGCGTTCGATGCGCGAGCAGACCTACCGCACCGACCCCAACCCCGAGCGCCGCGACCGCGACATCCGCAGCAAGCTGCGCGGCAGCGTGAACTGGCTCTATGGCAACTGGAACGCCACCGTCTACGGCGACCGCGTCGGCGCGGTGCCCGGCGTGCGTTCGCACTGGGGCCTGGGCCGGCTGGACAACCCGGCGGCTGCGTACCGTTTGCCGATGGCGGCGTGCCCGACGACCGTGCCGGCTGCACCGACACCGACACCGATCCGGCCAGCCCCACCGTCGGCCAGAGCACACGCAAATACGACGGCCGCGTGGGCGCGGCGATCACCTGGAACGTCAATCTCGGTTACCGCATCACCCCGGCGATGAAGCTCAATCTCTACGTCAACAACGTCTTCAACAGCACTGGCTACAACCACAAGGACCCGTACAAACTCGATTACGAGTGCTACAACAGTCGCCTGTTCAGCCCGATCGGCCGCGAGATCGCGGCAGAATACGTGTTCGATTTCTGAGCCGACCATCGCCCACCGCATGTCGTCATGAATGCGGCTCGATACGTTCAGAGCGGCCAACAAAAACGTAGCGAGCAGTCGTCATGTGGATGTGGACGGCGCACTCAGAACCAAGGAGGCGGCCTGCAAAAAGTCGCCGAAGACGCCGAGCGTCGGTTGAACGGTCAAGATCGGCATGATTTCCGAATGCCTTCTTCGGCTGTATCGAGGTGCTCAGCATTGGTCAGTTGCGCAAGGCCTCGCGCCTGATCGGCGTCAAGCAGCTGCTGGGCAGCGTGGTCGCGTCCCTGCCGACCGTATTCAAAAATGGGCTATGGCTGCCAATGCGCTGTTGAGCGACGAGATTTCCAATGACGTTTGCTCGCTGCAAAACGGGTGAGGACGGCACCCGTTGGAACCGGCTCGAACCGATGCGGTGGATCCAAGACACTGCGCTTGCAGGCGCGCCGGTCTTCTACCTCCTTGTGCGCTCACGATCCACAAACTGCAGCACGGACGTGTTCGCATGCTTGGAGCACCGCAGCTGCGCGCAGACGTCTCCTGGTGCTTCGGGTCCGGGGGACACCGCCAGAACTGTTGCATTTTTGGTTAGGGCAGACGAACGCTTCGCTTGAAGCGCCACCACTTTCTCAGCCCATCGTCTGAATGCAAGTCGTTGTGCGCTATGTTCAAAAAACAAACACCGTAGTCCTGCACTACCGGATCTTATGAAGATCAACAAAGCGCCATCGCACAGCGGCATTGCCTCGAGCGATACACCGCAGTCACCGCAACTGAGAGATGCGCCGCAGGCATCGACGACCGCCGTCGGCCCCCTGAGCGGACTCAAACGGAAGGTGAGAAAAGCGCTTCCCGGCATGCTTTGTGCCGGCACGAAGGAAACAGCGAACACTTCCGAAGGTGCGAGTCATCAAACACTGCCAATGCAGCCGGTAAATGCGGCCTTGGCAGGTATCGAGATGGCACTGTCCAGACCGGGCGAAAAAGTGACCGTGGATCTACAGCGCCACCGTCCCTCCGAGGCGCTGACTCCAGAGCAACGGATCAGTTCGGATGTGCAGTTGCAGCTGCTCTACGCCGAAGAGCAAGGCGCACGCAGGCTGCACATCGAGAGCAGTCTTTTCCATGAGCCGGCAATTCAATCCGTCACGACGCACGGACCCAAGATGTTGCTAAAGGCCGCGGCATCGGCGGCGCTGGCACCTGGTACGCAGGGGCTGGACCATCTGTTCACCGCCGTATCGCCACCCATCCGTCACGCACTGCCAGGACCTGTGGCGCAAAGCAAACTCTCGCCCACACAGATTGCGTTGACCGGTGTGGCACGGTGGCCAGATCTACGCGTCAACCAGGAATCGACACCAGAAAATCAACAGTATGGTCGCCGCTTTCATTCCACGGCCCGGGAAGGAGGCGCACGCATCGCAAGCGGGCAGATCCAGACCTTCCGCCAACTGTGGGATTTCTCGGGCGCAGCGCGTCATAGCTGGGCCACCCAGCAAACAGCGCAGCCAGGTGGTCCCGGCAAACCGAAAGAAGGGGATGCTCAGCCATTTGCGGCTGGTTACCCACGGCAGACCAACGTCACCACACCCCTCTCACCGCACTATGCGCATCTGCGACAACGAGTGCGCCAGCTTCCGCTGGTTCGGCAAGCCAATGGCCTTGCTGCGGATGCTGGGCTGACGACGCCCGACGGGTTCATGGCGCATGACGTCTTCGAAATGGTGGGCGAATTGAATGGGGAAAAGATTCCGCTCACCCAGCTACGGCTGGCAGTGAATCCGGACGACTTTCACCACCCGCTCGCCCAACAGGGGCGCGCAGAACAGGATGGACCGGTTGAAGCCGCCGCTTTTCCATTCTGCATCCAGCACACTCCTTTCGAACTGGTACAGCCGATCATGAACCATGTCGAGAACTTGTTCGGCGACCTGGTTGCCCGACGCCACGATCCCGCCGAGCTGATGCCGGCGCTTGGCAACCTGCATTGGTGGATGGCTCATGCGATGCCTGACCGGCGAGGAAGCGCGGCAAAGACCGAATTGGCCATCCGTGCCTTGGCAAACGCGCATGGGGTCGAGCTGCCCCCATTCGCGCGCGGAAATGTGCCAGACCTGGAAGCCTTCGTCACCGACCGTGAAAGCTTCAGTGCGCGCTACGCAGATCTGTTCGAACCGCCGGATCACCAAACGCTTGCCTCCACGCGCGACTGACGCGCCGCCAGGAGTCGGCCGGAGTGGAGGTTGGTCCAAGAGAACGCGGGCACCATGTCGGAGCCCTGACCAGGTCGTGCCACACCGCCGTGCCGCCTGGACGATTCCTAAGAGCAGCTAACAAAACGACTGTGCCCACCGCCAGGCGGGCGCGGCCGTTGCTCGGTGCGGCATGGTCCACGCGTCCACCCCGGTGCTGAGAGCGCCGTCCGCACCCACCTGACGACTGCTCGGTACGGTGTGTGAGCCGCTCTTAAGCTGTTTGGCTGAATTCAAGGGCAATCAGGACGTGGCAATCCTCCGCTGCGTCGCCATCGGCGCGTGTTCTGTGCGGAGTGAGTGCGACGTAGAGCGGTGCATCCAGACAAGGTAATTGCTGCGCCTGACGCCATCCGGGGTTGTGGCATGCGTCGGTCTTCGCGCACGCTCGTCCTGCGCCGGTCGCCGCGTCTTGCGGCGACCGGTACGCGCGCTCTCACCTGCGGCCCCGGCCGCCCTCTTCTCCGAGGTGTCTTGCATGGTCTTTGCTGTTGCATCGTATCGCTCTTTGTTGCCTCTTCCATCAACCTCGCTGTGGCGTCGCGCCGCTGCCCTTTGCCTGCTCGGCATGGCGGTTGCGCCGCCGCTGGCCGCGCAGGACCCGGCGCAGGTCAACACCTTCATCGGCAGCAAGGACGACGGCAATACGTATCCCGGCGCGTCCGCCCCGTTCGGCCTGATCCAGGTCAGCCCGATCGGCGCGCACTACGCCGGCTGGCGTTATGACGACCCCAACATCCGCGGCTTTGGGCATTCGTTTTTGTCCGGCGCGGGTTGCTGGGAGCAGGGCGGGCAGGTGTCGATCCTGCCGGTGACCGGCAGCATCGGCCCGGGCGGCGATTTCGACACCGCCGACGCCAAGACCTTCGACCAGAAGCGCTATGCCGCGCGCTACACGCATGCCGGCGAAGTGGGCCAGGCCGGTTATTACAAGGTGCGGCTCACCGACTACGGCGGCATCGACGCCGAAGCCACTGCACTCACCCGCGCCGCTGCCGAGCGTTACACCTTCGCGCCCGGCGCCGACACCGGCCATCTGTTGATCAACGTGGCCCAGGCCAACGACCGCCACGTGGTGATCGGTAGCCAGGTGCAGCTGGTCGGCGACCGCGTGGTGGAAGGCAAGCTGGTCACGCAGAGTTTCTGTGGCGGCCACGAATACACCACCTGGTTCCGGCTGGAATTCGACCGCCCGTTCACCGCGCACGGGGTGTGGGGCGAAGACGGCGGCGTGCCCGGCGCGCGTCACGGCATGGGGGGCGAGCTCAAACCCAATGGCGCCTGGCTCAGCTTCCCGCTGGGCAAGGGCAAGGACGCGCGCGCGGTGACCGTGGTCAGCGCCATCTCGCACGTGGATGCCGACGGCGCACGCACCAATCTGCGTGCCGATGGCATGCAGGGCGGCACGTTGCTGAGCCTGGAGCAGATGCGCCAGCGCGCGCAGCAGGTCTGGCGCAAAGAACTGGCCAGCCTGCAGCTGGACGGCGCCAGCAAGGACGACCGCAGCGTGGCCTACACCGCGCTCTACCACGCCTTGTTGCAGCCGCTCACTGGCAGCGATGCCGATGGCCGCTACCGCGGCTATGACGATGCGATCCATCGTGCCGAGGGCTGGACCTACTACGAGTACTTTTCGCTCTGGGACACCTATCGCTCGCAGAATCAGCTGCTCGCCTTGCTGCGCCCGCAGCGCGCGCGCGACATCGGCCGCTCGCTGCTGGCGATCCATCAGCAGGGCGGCTGGCTGCCGCGTTGGGGCTACGCCAACTACGACACCAACATCATGACCGGCGACCCGGTGACGCCGTTCCTGGTCGACCTGTGGCGCTTCGGCGCGCTGCAGGGCAACGAGGCCGAGGCCTACGCCGCGCTACGGCAGAACGCCTTCGGCCAACCGCCGATCAACTCGCGGCATTCCGGGCGTTCGGGCAACGCGAGTTATCTCGCCAATGGCTTCGTGCAATACGACCGCGCGTTTCCCTCCAAGGGCATGGACGTGGACCCGCACCACGGCGGCTCGGCCACGCTGGAATACGCCCTGGCCGATTGCGCGCTCGCACAGATGGCCCAAGCCCTGGGCCATGCCGACGACAGCACCCAGCTACGCGCGCGCGGCGGCAACTGGCATCACGTCTGGGACGCCACGGTGCGCGATGCGGACACCAGCTTTGTCGGCTTCCCGCGTCCACGCCTGGAAGATGGCAGCTGGTACGCGCCGTCCAACGACCAGTACAGCCCACGCTCGCAACATGGCTTCCACGAAGGCACTGCCTGGCAATACCAATGGCTGGTGCAGCAGGACATCCCCGGCATGCTGCAGGCCATGCATGGCAGCGACCAGGCAGGCAAACGCCTGGACACCTTCTTCGCCTACGACGACCTGCTCAAGGACCCGCTCAACGGCGCGCGCACGCACTGGGTGGTCGGCCCGTACAGCTATTACAACCAGTACCGCTACAACCCCAACAACGAGCCCGACCTGCACGCGCCGTGGATGTACACGCTGATCGGCCAGCCGTGGAAGACCGCCACCGTGGTGCGCGCCGCGCAGCAGTTGTTCACCAATGCGCCCAATGGCGTCACCGGCAACGACGACCTCGGCACGATGTCGGCATGGTATTTGTTCAGCGCCTTGGGGCTGTATCCGGCAGTGCCTGGCAGCGGCGAGTTCCTGTTGCACACGCCGCGTTTCAAGCGCGCCACGCTGGACCTGGGCAACGGCAAACGTTTGCGCATCGACGCCCCGGGCGCCGATGGCCGCGCGCTGCAGTACGTGCAGGGCGTGCGTTTGAACGGCACGCCGCAGACCAAGGTCTTCCTGGATTGGGCGCAATTGCAGCAAGGCGGCACGTTGTCGTTTGCGCTCACCAAGCAGGCGCCCACGCAAGGCTGGGGCACCCAAGCGGATGCACTCCCAACCTCGTTCTGCGCCACGCCTGCAGCAGCGCAGTAACCGGAAGCCTCGACGCCGAAAGCACTGACCAGCAGCGCGCAGCTTGAAGCCCCTCTCCCCCGGGGCGATAAGGCACAGCTTGCGCGCCACTGGCGCGCGTGCCTGGGAGCGCCCGCGCTGCTAGCGCGGGCCGGGGCGCGGAGCGGGGGTTGGGGTGAGGGTACGGAGCGAAGCCCCTGACCAAGTTGGATAACACCAGGCTTCGCCCGTACCCTCATCCGGCCCTTCGGGCCACCTTCTCCCGATGGGAGAAGGGAGTGGTCAGCGCGCATCCGCAAGCAGTCGCGCAGCACAGGACCGTTAGCGCGAAGACCTTCCCGTCGATGATTCACTCTTGAAGGCGCGTGGCGACGCGTTCGTCATGCATGGCACTGAAAGATATCTGGGGCGCCCCTCATCCGCCCTACGGGCACCTTCTCCCGATGGGAGAAGGGACTAACCAGCCTTCGCCAGCCGGCTATTGCGCCGCCCATACGCCACATACACCACTACGCCCAGCACGTTCCAGACCAGGAACCAGCCCTGCGTGGTGCTCGGCAGGCTCCAGAACAGGTACAGGCAGCCCAGGATCGCCACCGGCCCCACCACCCAGGCCAGCGGCGTGCGGAACGCCCGCGCACGGGTGGGTTCGCGCACGCGCAACACCAGCAAACATGCCGCCACGGCAGTAAACGCGGCCAACGTGCCGGCATTGGCCAACGCGGCGATTTTGTCCAGCCGCGCCACACCCGCCAACGCCGCCACCAGCACCGCGGTGAACAAGGTGATCGCCACCGGCGTGCCGGTGCGGGCGTTGACCTTGGACAAACCACGCGGCAACAGCCCATCGCGCGACATCACAAAGAAGATCCGGCTCTGCCCGTACAGGAACGCCAGCAGCACCGTCGGCAGCGCGATGATCGCCACCGCACCGATCACCAACGCCGCCTTGCCGTGGCCCAGCTCGCGCAGGATCAACGCCAACGGCTCCGGGCTCTTGCCGAACACGGTGAAGCTCAACGCGCCCACGGCCGACAGCGCCACCAGCACGTAGATCAGCGTGCAGCCGATCATCGAACCGACGATACCGATCGACAGATCGCGCCCCGGGTTCTTGGTCTCTTCGGCGGCGGTGGAAATCGCATCGAACCCGTAGAACGCAAAGAAGATGATCGCTGCCGCCGCCATCACTCCGCGCTCCACGCCGTCCGGCCCCATCGCCTTGGAGAAGCCATACGGCATGAACGGTTGCAGGTTGGCGCTGTTGAACGCCGGCAAGGCGATCGCCACGAACACGCCCAGCGCAATGATCTTCAGCACCACCAGCACCGCATTGAGCGTGGCGCTTTCCTTGGTGCCGGCCATCAACATGCCGGCCACCAAAAAGGTGATCACCACCGCCGGCAGGTTCACGATGCCGCCGGCGTGCGGCCCGGCAATCAATGCATGCGGCAGGTTGACCCCCAACCACTGCAGGAACCCGACGAAATAGCCCGACCAGCCCACCGCCACGGTACTGACCACCAGCGAATACTCCAGCACCAGGCTCCAGCCCACCACCCAGGCGATGCTCTCGCCGAGCGCGGTGTAGCTGTAGGTGTAGGCGCTGCCGGCGGCCGGCATCATCGTGGCCATTTCCGCATACGCCAGCGCCGCGCAGGCGCACACGATGCCGGCGGCCACGAAGGACAGCAGCACCGCCGGGCCGGCCTTGTCCGCACCCACGCCGATCAGCGTGTAGATGCCGGTGCCGACGATCGCCCCGATCCCCAGCGCAATCAGGTGCGGCCAACTCAGGCTGCGCACCAGTTGCCGGCCGGCCTCGTGCACGGTGACCTGATCGATGGATTTGCGCCGGAGCCAAGACGACATGCGGACCTCGAAGGAACCAAAAGAATCGCCGAGTGTCGCCCAACGCGCTGCAGCAAAGCTATCTGTCCAAGGTCATGCGGCCGCAGCGGGCAGGGCGCGCGTGCCATCTGGCAGCAGCATGACCAGTCGCAACATCCATGACGCGATCACCGCAACGAACGCGCCATCGCCTGGACTTAAGACAGCCGGAGTAGACCTTGTGGCGCTGGGGCTGGCTTGGCCGGACGTGGATGCCGGACTACGGAATGTCTGGCGGGACGTGACTCCAGTGCAGATCGCAGGCGGCGAGCGCTGTTGACCGAGTGCGTGCCAGCGGCCGGCACGCGCCCAAGCGCGCATGTCCATCCAACGCGCCGATCTTCTAACGCAGCAGGATCACCGCACATCAAGCCAGCGGATACAACGCCGTCATCGCCTGGCAGCGCTGCGCAAACAGCGCGTACAACTGCCGTACTGCCGGCGAAAACTGCTTGCGATGCGGGCACACCAGGTGCAGCGGCAGGCGGTCGCCGCAGTCCGGGAACAGCACCTGCAAGCGCCCGGCCTGCACGTCGGCGCACACATCCAGCCAGGATTTGTAGGCGATGCCTTCGCCCGCCACGGCCCAGCGCCGCACGATGTCGGCGTCGTCGCACAGCATCGCCCCGCGCACCGGCACGATGTGGCGACGCCCCTCCAGCGCGAACTGCCAGCGGTCGTAGGCGCGCCCGGCCAGCAGATACAACAGGCAGGCGTGCTCGCGCAGCGCATCCAGCGTGGCCGGCTGCCCGTGCCGCTGCAGATACGACGGCGCGGCGACCAATACGCGCCGGTTGTGCGGCGCCAACGGCAGCGCCACATGCTCCGCATCGTCGATACGCCCCAGCCGGAACGCCACATCCACCGGCGCGCGATACAGGTCCGCCACCTGGTCGGACAGATGCAGGCGCAGGCGCAGGCGTGGATGTGCGGCGCGGAACTCGGTCAGCCACGGCAGCAGCACATTGCGGCCCAGATCCGACGGGGCGGTCACCTGCAGCACGCCCTGCAGTTCGCTGTCGCGCCCGCGCACCTGCTCGCGCCCATCGCGCAGCAGCTCCAGCACCTGGCGTGCGTAGGGCAGGTATTGCTCGCCCTCGGCGGTCAGCCGCAGGCTGCGCGTGGAGCGCGCAAACAGGCGCAGGTCCAGGGCCCGCTCCAGCCGCGCCACCGCCGCGCTGACCTGGCCGGGCAGCAGGTCGGCCTCGCGCGCGGCATTGGAAAAACTGCCCAGCGCTGCCGTGCGCACGAACAGCGCCAAATCGTCGAAGCGGACCATCTTCACTCCAGCTGTGAAAGTGCTTGCGCAGTTTGCCCGTTTTTCTCTTAATCCCGGCGGCCGACCATGTAGTCCTCTCCCCGCACGACGCCCGCCATGAAAGCCATCGCCTACCCGCAGCACGGTCTGCCCATCGACGACCCGCGCGCGCTGGTCGCGCTCGAGCTGCCGCTGCCTGAGCCCGGCCCGCGCGACCTGCGCGTGCGTATCCATGCCATCTCGGTCAATCCGGTCGACACCAAGGTGCGCGCCAATGCCGCGGTCGACGCGCCGCGCGTGCTTGGTTGGGACGCCAGCGGCGTGGTCGATGCGGTGGGCAGCGAGGTCGGCCTGTTCCGGCCCGGCGATGCGGTGTACTACGCCGGCACCTTGAATCGCCCCGGCACCAATGCCGAATACCACCTGGTGGACGAACGCCTGGTCGGGCGCAAGCCGGCCACGCTCGATGACGCTCAGGCCGCCGCGTTGCCGCTGACCGCAATCACCGCCTGGGAATTGCTGTTCGACCGCCTGCGCATCGCCGAAGACGGCGGGCAGGGCCAGACCCTGCTGGTGGTCGGCGCCGCCGGTGGCGTCGGCTCGATCCTGGTGCAGCTGGCGCGCACGCTGACCAAGCTGACCGTGATCGGCACCGCCTCGCGCCCGCAGACCCAGGATTGGGTGTACGCGCTCGGTGCCCACCACGTCATCGACCACACCCAGCCGCTGAGCGAGGGCCTGCAGCGCATCGGCATCGCTCAGGTCGAGCACGTCGCCAGCCTGACCCACAGCGACCAGCATTTTGCCCAGCTGGTGGACGTGCTCGCACCGCAAGGCCAGCTGGCGCTGATCGACGACCCGGCCACGCTCGATGTGCTGCCGCTCAAGCGCAAGAGCGCGTCGCTGCACTGGGAATTCATGTTCACCCGCTCGCTGTTCGCCACCGACGACATGATCGCCCAGCACCACCTGCTCAACCGCGTCGCCGCGCTGGTGGACAGCGGCACGCTGCGCAGCACGTTGGGCGAGCACTACGGCCGCATCAGCGTCGACAACCTGCGCCGCGCCCACGCCGCACTGGAATCGCATCGCACCCGCGGCAAGCTGGTGCTGGAAGGGTTCTGACGGCGCTGACGTCGCGATCGCGCAGCGTTCCGGCACGCCGAACAACGCGTGCTTGCCACCGAGCTAGCGCTTGGACGGCATGCCGGCTTCGGACAGCCCCAGGCGCCTGCGCCGTGATCGCCGACGACCCAACCCGCATTGCACCGACGCAGCCGCTGCGACCGGCCCCGCTACACTGCGCGCATGTCATCCGAATCCCTGATCCTTCTCGGACTGCTGGTTGCAGTCCTCGTGCTGCAGCTGCTCGCCCTGCTGCGGCGTCCTTCCACCACCGGTCTGGAACTGGCGCTGCGCGCCGAACAACGCGACGGCCGCGGCGAACTGCGCGAGCAACTCGAAGGCCTGGCGCGGCAGCAGGATGCGCGTCTGGAAACCTTCGCGCGTAACCTCACCGAGCTGTCCACCCGCACCGATCAACGTCTGGACTTGCTGCGCGACGCCCTTGGCGAAGATGCCCGCAAGGCGCGCGAAGAAAGCAGCCTGGCCCAGCAACGCACCGGCGAATTGTTGACCCTGCGGCTCACCGAACTGCGCACCCAGCTCGAAGGCTTCGGCCAGCAGCAGGAAACCCGCATCCACGTGTTCGGCCAGCAACTGACCGACCTGATCGCACGTACCGACACGCATATGGCCGCGTTGCGCGAAGCGTTGGCCGAGGATGCCCGCAAGGGCCGCGCCGAAGCCGGCGAGTCGCAGCAACGCTTCACCGAAGCGCTTGGCCAGCGCCTGAGCGAACTCACCCAGCGCAACGAACTGCGCATCGGCGAGATGCGCGCCACGCTGGAACAGCAACTGGCCAGCCTGCAAAGCGACAACGCCAGCAAGCTGGAGCTGATGCGTGCCACCGTCGACGAAAAGCTGCAGACCACGCTCAACACGCGCCTGGATGCGTCCTTCAAGCTCGTTTCCGAGCGCCTGGAACAGGTGCAACGCGGCCTGGGCGAAATGCAGCAACTGGCCACCGGCGTCGGCGATCTCAAGCGCGTGCTCAGCAACGTCAAGGACCGCGGCGGTTGGGGCGAAGTGCAGCTGGAGAACATCCTCGAGCAGACGCTGACGATGGAGCAGTACGCGCGCGGCGTGCGGGTCAAACCCGACAGCGCCGAAGCGGTGGACTTCGCCATCCGCCTGCCCGGGCGCGGCGACGACACGGTGGTGTGGCTGCCGGTCGACGCCAAGTTCCCGCGCGAGGACTACGAACGCCTGATCGACGCGCAGGAAAAGGGCGACCTGGATGCGATCAAGCAGTCGACCGCGCAGCTGGAGCGCGCCATCCGCGTGCAGGCCAAATCCATCAGCGACAAGTACGTCAGCCCGCCGCACACGACGGATTTCGCGGTGATGTTCCTGCCCACCGAGGGCCTGTACGC
This sequence comes from Xanthomonas dyei, assembly GCF_002939865.1. Classification (GTDB taxonomy): domain Bacteria; phylum Pseudomonadota; class Gammaproteobacteria; order Xanthomonadales; family Xanthomonadaceae; genus Xanthomonas; species Xanthomonas dyei. Next base: position 14,492 of record NZ_MDEE01000012.1, on the reverse strand, counting down.
CGAAGTCATCCGCCGCGCCGGCCTGGTCGATCTGCTGCAGCGCGAACATCGCGTGGTACTGGCCGGCCCGACCACGTTCACCGCCCTGCTCAACAGCCTGCAGATGGGCTTCCGAACGCTGGCCATCGAAAAACGCTCCAGCGAGGTCTGGCAGGTGCTGGGCGCAGTGAAGAGCGAGTTCGGCAAGTTCGCCAATATTCTGGAGAAGGCCGAGCGGCAGATCAGCACCGTCGGCAAGAGCCTCGGCGAAGCCAGCCGCAAGACCCGCACCATCGAACGCCGCCTGCGCGGCGTGGAAACGCTGTCCGGCGACCAATCCCAAGCGTTGCTGGACGATGCCGACAACGGCACCGACGATGACATCGGCGACGAGCAGGAATGATTCACCCGCAGACGCCAGCCAACACACAGCCCACCGTAGGAGCGCACCCGGGCGCGACGGGGCTGTACCGATAACGCCCCATCGCGGCCAGGTCCGCTCCTACAACGCCGGCCGCCGCAAACGGCACCGACTGCGCTCCCTGCGACGAGCAGGAATGATCCACCCGCAGACGCTAGCCAACACACAGTCCATCGCAGGAGCGCACCCGGGCGCGACGGGGCTGTACCGATAACGCCCCATCGCGGCCAGGTCCGCTCCTACAACGCCGGCCGCCGCAAACGGCACCGACTGCGCTCCCTGCGACGAGCAGGAATGATCCACCCGCAGACGCCAGCCAACACACAGCCCATCGTAGGAGCGCACCCGGGCGCGACGGGGCTGTACCGATAACGCCTCATCGCGCCCGGCTGCGCTCCTACAACAACAGCAGGTTCAAGACGTTATCTTTCTGCGTCGCATTCCAACCACATCACGCAGACAGCGCTCCCGCGATGCTTGCATGCACCTTGTCCGAGAAGAGATTTCTATGGCGGCTCGATGGATCCACCCAATGATGTGCGCGCTGCTGCTGACCGCATGTAGCGCTACGCCGCCCGCCAAGTCCGGCGCTGCAGCGAGTGCGTCACCGCCTGCGAATGCAGTGTCTGCCGACGCAGCCGCGTGCACCGCAAAAGGCGGCCAATTACGTCCGGTAGGCCGCATGCAGATTCCGCGTTGCATCGTGCCGTATGCCGATGCCGGCAAGACCTGCACCGACAAGGCCGATTGCAGCGGCGATTGTCTGGTCACCAGCATCGTGCCGACCGGTACCGTCACCACCGGCACCTGCCAACGCGACAGCGATCGTTTCGGCTGCCGCCAGGCTGTGGTGGGTGGCAAAGGCCAGGCGGCGCTGTGTATCGATTGACCGGCTGATGCGCGCGCGGGCGACATCGCTCGCGCGCGCCCGGCGGTTTATGCTCTGGTGCTTCCCGCCAATCAGGACGCACCCATGACTTCCAGCATCCACGCCATTCCGGTGACACGCATCGACGGCGCACCGGCCACCCTGGCCGACTACCGCGGCAAGGTACTGCTGGTGGTCAACGTCGCTTCCAAGTGCGGCCTCACCCCACAATACGAAGGCCTGGAAGCGCTGTACCGCGAAAAGCATGCGGCGGGCCTGGAAGTGCTGGCCTTCCCGGCCAACGACTTCAACGGCCAGGAACCCGGCAGCGAGGCGGAAATCGCCCAGTTCTGCCAGCTCACCTACGACGTCACCTTCCCGATGTTCTCCAAGATCGCCGTCACCGGTGCAGACACCCATCCGTTGTATCAGGCTCTGACCAGCGCGCGCCCGAGCGCCACCGGCGATGGCCCGATGCGCGAGAAACTCGCCGGCTACGGCATCGCCGCAAACCCCGCACCGGGCGTGCTGTGGAACTTCGAAAAATTCCTGATCGCCCGCGACGGCGCCGTCATCGAGCGCTTCGCTCCGGATGTGCCGGCCGACGATGCACGCCTGCGCGCAGCGGTGGATGCCGCATTGGCTGCGGCTGCATAACGCAGGCAGCCGTCCTTCAATGCCAGGCAAGACACGCGTTCGAGCCGGTGTTCTGATGCTGATCTTGATCAGCGTGCTTGCCTGCGTCACCGGTCTGGCGCTGTGGTACCACAGCCGCCTGGCCAATCCATGTCCTGATGGCGCGCTCATCAATGGCGAGCCGGCAACGTGCTTTTACCGTATCGAATGGATGGAAAAGTGGCCAATGATTGCGGTTGTGCTTGTGGTCGGCTTTGCGTTTTGCCTGTTGGCTTCCTGGCTATCGTTCAAAATCCCAAGCCTCCGCAAACGGATGTGACCACGCGCAGATGATGCGTCGATTTTCTTGCGATTGAAGATGACAGTAACCGCCTGCATCGAGCATGTCCTGCCAAACCAGGCACGCGAATCAAGCGCGGCCGCGGCGAGGCAGGGGAAATGATGGAGATCCGCGCGACGCTAACGAATCACCTACGCCTCGCAACGACAGCGCACCAGCAGTAGACGCGGCGTTGGAGGCGAGCACTTGCTGCGCCGGCTGATAACGAGCGACTGGCCTGGCGTCTTTTCGAAGGAACCCGGGATGACCGACGACCTCACCCAGCTTTTTGATCGTGCGACCATCACGCGCACGGCATCTGCCGACGAGATTTCAGACCTCCAAGCGCAGATCGGCCCGCTGCCGCCTTCCTACGCGCTGTTTGCACGCACATTCGGCTACGGCACGACCAACGGCCTTTTCGTCATCGAGATGCCGTTCGGTATGTTCGGCAATGACGGTCTGCTCGTCCGAAGTGTCGAACTCCACGATCAGGTTCATTCGCTGGTCGATCACTACCGGGAAGACGGCATCGCGATCGGCGATCTCGATTGCCTTGAACCCTATGAGAGGGTCGGCAGGGATTCATGTAAAAAACAGCCAAAAGTGAGCTAACTCACTGGCAGCAAAGGTTTTTACATGAATCCCTGCCGACCATCTACAAGGCCGAGATGATCCATCGCCGCGGGCCATGGAAGACCCGCCAGGCGGTAGAGCTGGCCACACTGGAATGGGTGAGCTGGTTCAACAGCCGGCGCCTGCTCCAATCCATCGGCTACATCCCGCCAGCAGAAGCCGAAGCAAACTACTATCAACAACGCGCCAGTCAAGCCGCCGCGATGGCAGCCTGACTTCGATCAAACAGCCTCCGCGATTCCCGGGGCGGTTCAGTTCGACCAACTCCGCGGCGACGTTGCGTTAGCCCACGCGTGTGACCGCCCTCTCGCAGGGTCGATCGCCACAACATCCGAGTCGACAGCCCGCGTCACTAATTGACGCGGCAGGCAGTGGCGAGCGCAGGCGATGGCGCTAGCGGCGTCGCTGCTAGCCGCGCCCATGAAAAAGGCCGGGAACCTCTTGCGAGAATTCCCGGCCTTAGTCGGTCTTCTTAGGACCGTTGTGTGGTGGTGGATTTGGGAATCGAACCCGCGTCCGCGTTCTCGCGTAAATAGTAACGCGTCCGGCCCTTTGGACACGCCTTAGAGAATTTGGCCGTTTCGAGTCGGACACTGGCCACCAGTACGCGGCCAGTCCATCGCCCCGTTCACCCCAGAAACCGATTGAAGTTCGGGCCCAGGTTCCGACTGGTCACCGTCGCCGTGTTGTGGGAAAATCTGCAAGACTTGGCAATAAAAATTCAACGTCTGCATAGGAACGGCAATGGCAGAGCCTGATGGCGACATCCTGACCTTGGACGAGGTCGCGGCCTACCTGAAGGCAGGCAAGCGCACGATCTATCGGCTCGCGGCGAGCGGGGAGATCCCGGCGTTCAAGCTCGGCGGGACTTGGCGGTTCTCGCGCAGCGACATCGAGAGCTGGATCAAGCAGCAATCGGCGGGCGGTCCTGAACGCGCCGCGAGCAAGGCATCGAACAAGGGGGATCGGAAGTAATGCTTGGACTGACGCTACGAGAAGAATTTCGGGGCAAGCGCCTCAAGGGCACAGCCATCGAGCTGTCCAACGACCAGCACACGGGCGCGACCCAGATCGCGGCCCAGCAGTTCCTGGAGATCACCTATCCCACGCACGACCTGCTGAAGGGAATCGAGGCCGTCGGCCCCAATCAGGGACGCCCCGTGGTCGTGATCGGCGAACGCGGCCTCGGCAAGTCTCACTTGATGGCCGCGCTCTACCACGCGGTCACCGATCCTATCTCGACGGGCGCGTGGCTCAATGCGTGGGCGACCACGCTGGCCGAACCCAACCTCGGCAAGATCACGCTGCGCGATGGGATGCACGTCATCGGCGAAAGCCTGCACCGTCACCGCTACAAGTTCCTGTGGGACGTGCTGTTCGAGAACCATCCGCACGGCACCTACATCAAGGGCAAGTGGGAGGGGCAAGGCGCGTCCAAGACGGAAATCCCGTCCGACAAGCTCATCATCGAGCTGCTGCAGAACAAGCCGACGATGCTGCTGTTGGACGAGTTCCAGACGTGGTACGACGGCCTCACCAACACCAAGCAGTACCCGTGGAAGAACTGGGCGTTCAACTTCATCCAGATTCTTTCGGAGATCGCCAAAGAGCGCCCCGACCTGCTGGTGCTGGTCATCTCGGTGCGCAACGGCGGCAGCGATGCCTACCAGCAGGTGCATCGCGTCAACCCGGTCGCCATCGACTTCAAGGCGGGCGGCAGCGCCGAGCGCATCCAGCAGGATCGCCGCCGGATGTTGCTGCACCGCCTGTTCGACAACCGCTTGCAGATCGCCAGCGGCACCATCGAATCGCTGGTTGCGCAGCACGTCGCCGAATCCTTCCGCCTGCTCGACGTGCCGCCTGCCGAGCAGGAGCGCAAGCGCCGCGAGTTCACCGAATCGTGGCCCTACGCGCCGCACCTGTTGCGCCTGCTCGAAGAGCAGGTGCTGATCGCCACCGACGCGCAGGAAACGCGCGACCTGATCCGCATCCTCGCCAACACCTACAAGAGCCGTGGCGACGCCGTGCCGGTGCTCACCGCCGCCGACTTCCGGCTGGACGACGATGCCTCCGGCATCGGCGCTCTGCTTGAAGCCGTTGCCAACCAGCACCATCGCACGCTGCGCGAGAAGGCGCAGCAGAACATCATTTCAGTGCAGGAGGCGCGGCACGACCACGCCAGCATCGCGCCGCACCTGCAGGAGATCGTCGGCGCGCTGTGGCTGCGCTCGATTGCTGTGGGCAACCTCGCCGGTGCCGAACCGCCCACGCTGCAACTGGACATCACCCGCGACAAGCCGGTGGACGACAACGCCTTCCAGGTCGAGCTGGCGACCATCGTCGAGAACAGCTTCAACATCCACCAGGAAGGCACCAAGCTGCTGTTCCGCGAGGAAGAGAACCCGCGCGCCAAGCTCATGGCCTACGCGCGCAACGACAAGCTGTTCGCCGACGGTGCCGATCAGGCCCAGCTCGCCAAGCAGGTGCGCTACGTCATCGGCGGTAGCGACGAGGTCGCCAAGACCTTCCGCGTGATCGCCCTGCCGAAATCGTGGGTCAACGATCCGTGGACAGCGCTCGATGAAGCCGAGCAGCCCGACAAGTGGGACGACCGTCTGCCCATCCTCGTGCTGCCCGAGGAAGCCGACAAGCTCGACGCCACGCTGGGCCGCTGGATCAAAGACCAGTTGCAGAAGCGCCGCAACACCGTGCGCTTCCTGCTGCCGCGCGCAGGCAGCACCAACTCCTTCATGGATCGCGACCTGCTCATCCTCGCCCGCGCCGAAATGAAGGCGCAGGAATGGAGCGGCCAGAACCCCGAATACAAGAAGCTGCACAAGGAATTCGAGAACACGCTGCGCGACAACCTGAAGAAGCGCTTCGACCGCTTCGCCGTGCTGCAACGCTGGAATTTCGCCGACCCCGCGCAGTGCAAGTTCAGCGTCGAACGCCTCGACAAGCAGGGTTCGCAGATTCCCGAAGCCATCGAGGAGGCACTGACCGGCGATCTGTTCGTACCGGAGGACTTCGAAGAACTGGTACTCGAATACGCCGGCAACAACGAATCAGTCGGAAAGCTGCTGCGCGAGCTTCAGGAGCCGCGCCCGGCCGGACAGGACTGCATCCCGTGGCTGGGCGAAACGGCGATGAAGGAACGCCTGCTGCGCCTGTGCGCCAAGGGCAAGGTCGCCATCAACGTGCGCGGCATGGAGTACCTGCAAACCAATCCGGGCGAGGACGAAGATACCGCGTGGCGGCGTCTGCGCCCCAAGCTCTCCCTCACGGGCCGCCACCTCGACGACGTGTTCGTGATGCTGCCCTCGGCCGTGCCCGCGACCGGCGGCTCCACGCCGCCCGCGCCGCCGCCGGGGGGTATTCCGCCGGGCGGTGGCGCTGCCCCCACGCCGGGCGTGCCCGAACCCACACCTGGTGGTTCTCCCGCTCCCACGCCAACGCCCACGCCGGGCGGCATCTTCGGCGGTGAACCCGGCACCACCAAGCCGCGCACGCCGCTGTCGAACCCGGCCACGTCGCCGCTCAACCTGATCGGCAAGATCGAGGGTTGGGGCATCGGCCCGGCCACGAAGGTGGCGGAGGTGTCCATCAAGGTGTCTGCCGCGACCGGCGCGCAGCTCAAGGAACTGCTCAAGAAGCTGCCCGAAGGCATGAGCTTCGAGCTGAACCTCGAGAAGGAGGACGACTGATGGCACTCACCGCCAGCGCACTGCAATCGCTGACGCAAGGCTCGGACGCCGACGCTTGGCGCGTCATCATCGACCACGCGGTCGGGATCGCGTCGAAGCCTCTGGCCGCAGGCAACGCGCCCAGCGAAGTCGTCAAGCGCGACCGCGAAATCGGCGAGCTGGATTTGTTCCTCTCCTCCAGCGGCTGGGATCTGTGGCAAGCCTTCGGCGGCAGCGTGGAGCGCACCTCGGATCGCCTGCTGCGCTGGTGGGCAGAACCCTTCAGCGCCAAGGCGGTGCTCATCCTCGATGGCCTCTCGCTGCGTGAACTGCCGTGGCTGTTGCAGGGGGCGAAGGAGCGCGGCTTCACCACGCACGAGGTTGCTGCCTGCGCCTCTGAGTTGCCCGGCGAAACCGACGAGTTCGCCCGCGCGCTCGGCTTCGCCAGCCGCAGCAAGCTCCAGAGCAATGGAGCAGGCCTCGCGCACAAGCTGCAAGCCGCCAGCACCGAGACGGTGGACTTGCCGTGGAAGGACTGCGAGAACCTGATCGGCAGCGCGCCGAACCAGATCTTCTGGCACCACTGGCCGGATGCCAAACTGCACGACGGCTCCGGCGCAGGCCAGGGGCTGGAGCCGCTGACCAAGGACGCGGCTGAGCAACTGACCAGTGACGCCTTCTGGGCCTTCGTTGAGCGCCTCGCCACCGGGCGGCGGCTGGTCATCACCTCCGACCATGGCTACGCGGCCACCGGCTACTTCCCCGACGCGGATGGCGACGTCGGCCAGTTCCTCAAGCAGACGTTTTCAAGCGGGCGCAGCAAGCCGGGTGCGGGCCTGACACAAAACGACTGTGGCCCATTCGCGCCGCCCGTCGCCTTGCAGATCACCAGCCCGCACGGCGCGCACCTTCTGGCCTTGGGCCGCAGGAAATGGCGCAGCCAGGGCGGCTACCCGACGCTCACGCATGGCGGCCTGTCGCTGCTGGAAGTGCTGTCGCCCTTCGTTGAGCTGACCAAGTAAGGATTGCGGCTGATGGCCACCAAAAAACAACTACTCGCTCAAGAGGTCGCAAAGGCCGTCGGCGCTGGCAAGGCGGTCGCGCTCGAAACCGTCGATTTCAACGACCCCAACCGTCCCAAGACCTGCCTGGAGGTGGACTTCCCGATCCTGCCCGTCAATCAGGTGGCGATCATCGAAGGCAACGCGGGCAAGCCGATCTACCAGATGTCAAAGTGGTGGGCACGGCGGCGCTCCAGCGTGTTCCGCTCGATGCTGATCGCGGCGGCCACCAAAGCGCCGGATGACCCTTCCCACGCGGCCAAGCTGGTGTGGGACAACTACTACGCCAACCACCAGAAGCGCGGCGCGTTCAAGCACCTGAAGGTGGCCGACATCTTCATGGGCGGCGGCACCACGCTGGTGGAAGGCTCGCGCCTCGGGATGCAGATGGTCGGCAACGACCTCAACCCCGTCGCGTGGTTCGTGGTCAAGCAAGAACTGGCCAATGTCGATCTGGAGGAAGTGAAGAAGCTGCTCGCCGACATCGAGGCCGAGGTCAAGCCGCAGATCATGCCGTACTACTTCTGCGACGGCCCGCAGGGTGAACGAGGCACATGGACGCACCTGCCGACGAACAAGGCAATGCCCGCCGAATTCGACCCGCTCGCCATCCCGCGCGACGAGCGCAAGGATTTCCGCTACGAAGGCCCGGAAATCATCTACACCTTCTGGGCCAAGCACGGGCCTTGTCAGGTGACAGGCTGCGGCCACCGCACGCCGATCATGAGCAGTCCGGTGATGGCGGTGAAGACGCTGACGGTGAAGTCGTGGGAACACAGCTGCGGCAAGTGCGGCGAAGCATTCGATGTGGAGGAAGAAGCCGCGCGCATGGCTCCCGACGCGCCGTTCTACGTCGCGCCGAGCGAAGCGCCGTACTCCGTGCTCGACCGCAGGAAAGGCGTGATCTGCCCGCACTGCGGGCACACCGCGATGGTGAATCTCGGCAAGGGCAAGAACAAGAAGGTGGAGCTGAGCCTGCTGGTGCATCCGCAGTGGCTGGCGGGCGAGGCGAAGCAGGATGCGAACGGCCAGCCTTACGGCGGCTCGGCGCAGGACGAGGTGACGACCACCACGCGATGGGATGCAGCACGCGCCGAGACGATTCGTCTACTGGAAGTACGCGGCTCGCTGCCGGATGAAGTGACCGACCCGGAAACGGGCGTCACGTTCGTGCCCGAGAAAGGCACGGTGCCGAAGAAGTCGCATTACGCCTGTTCGGCCTGCGGCACGGTGCAGGATGTGCTGACCACCATCAAGGCCACGGGCAAGACCGGGCCGATGGCGGCCTACGCGGTGCAGGGCTACGCGCCCAAGCGCGACGCGGCGGGCAAGCCCTACGGCGGGCGCTTCTTCGCTGCCTACGACGTCGCGCACGCGCGGCAATACGACGCCGCGTTCGCGGAATGGGAAGCGCGCAAGGACAACGACCTGAGGGACTACTGGCCGCGTTCCGAAGTGCCGTATGGATTCATGACCCACATGAACAACGGCGGGATTCCGAACCACGGCTACACGCACTGGTGGACGATGTTCAATCCACGCCAGTTGCTGATTCATGCGCAACTGCTCAAGGCCATTGTTGAAGCTGGCAGCTATGACTGGAAGGTGCGGGAATACGTGCTCGGCTCGTATCAGCAGTATCTGCGGAACCAGAACATGTTTTGCTTCTGGGACATCAGTCGAGACGGCTTGGCTCCGCACATGAGCAACAACAATTACCACCCCAAGAGCAACATTATTGAGAACTGCGTGTTCTCGTCCCTTGGGCGCGGCAACTGGATCTCATGTGTTGAAGGTGTTGTCGAGGGGCGCGAATGGGCGATCACTCCATGGGAATCGGTCGCCGTTGAGTCATTGATACGACGATCACCAGAACTGGGCGCCCAAATCACGGGTAAGAGCGAGAAGGTCTATCCGGGCGATCCCGTTGGCGAAGTCGGCGTGTTCCAAGGCTCGTCCACGGACCTCAGTCATATCCCAACGACGAGCCTCGATCTGGTCGTTACAGATCCGCCTTTCGGCGGGCTTCTGCACTACTCGGAACTGGCCGATTTCTTCTACGTCTGGCTGCGCCTTGCGTTGAAGGACGAGTATCCCGACTACTTCCGCCCCGACTACACACCCAAGTCGCTGGAGGCAGTCGCCAATCGCGCGCGCGAGCCGGAAGACCCGGACGGCTTTTACCAGCGCCTGCTCACCCAGTGCTGGCGCGAGGCGCATCGCGCGCTCAAGCCCAGCGGCATCCTCGCCTTCACTTTCCACCACAGCGAGGACGAGCCGTGGGTGGCGGTGCTGGAGTCGCTGTTCGACGCGGGCTACTACCTCGAAGCGACGTATCCGATCCGCTCCGACGAGACCAAGGGCGAAGGCGCGAAACCGGGCACCTTCGGGTCGCAGACCATCGAGTACGACATCATCCACGTCTGCCGCAAGCGCACCGAAGAACCCAAGCCGGTGAGCTGGGGCCGGATGCGCCGCGAGGTGATGGCCGACGTGCGCCAGTTGCAGGCGATGCTGGAGAACCACGCCAAGGAAGGCCTGCCCGCCGCCGACATCCAGGTGATCCGGCGTGGCAAGGCGCTGGAATATTTTTCGCGCCACTACGGCAAGGTCTATGTCGACGAAGGCCGCACCATCTCCGTGCGCGATGCGCTGGTCGGCATCAACCAGCTCATCGACGAAGACGCCGACAAGGGCAAGGAAGCGCCGCCGGTCAACGCCGAGCCGATTTCGCGGCAGTTCCTGCGCACCTTCGGCCATGCCGCCGAGCTGAAGCGTGACCAGTTGCAGAAGTTCCTGAAGGGCTCGATCACCACGCCAGACGAGTTCGTGCAGCGCGGCTGGTGCGCGGAGAAGAACAAGGTCTTCACCCGCACCGATGCGCTGGATTTCGCCCGCGAATGGTCAGGCAAGCACCGCCGCCGCCTCACGTCCGATTTGGATCAGGCGCTGGTGCTGATCGGCGCGTGCTTTGACGGCAGCGGCATCAATGCCTCGGACACGCTGAAGAACGACAACTTCAAGCCGCACGTCGCGCTGAAGCCGCTGCTCGAATGGCTACACCGCAACGGCCCGGATCAGACCACCCGCAACGCGGCCTCGCGTGCGGTGTCCATCTACAACGCATGGCACGCCAGCCAGGCACCCCAGCCCGCGCAGGGTTCCTTGTTCGATGACGATGGGGAGTACGAGTGATGCGACAACTGCGCGACACGGTGTGGCAGCGGCGCGGCACCAGTTGGGTGTGGGACGAAGAAGCGCGCAATCAGATCTGCGCGGCCAGCGAGGTGTGGAGCCTGCGCCAGTTTCTGCGCGCCAGCAAAGCACCGGGCAGCTGGCCGGACGATCTGCCCAGCAATGGCGGCAAGACGCTGGTGGTGGCCGGGCTGGATGGCAGCCTCGATCTGCTGACGCCCACGGATGCCGAGGCGTGGCTGGGCGACGCGATCAAGCCCGCCATCCTGTCCTTTCAGGACGACTGGGGAAGCGATGGCGCGCTGGTGTTCTGGCTGCCCGGCGGCCACAACCGCGTCAGGGCGCACCCAGCCACCGATGAGGTGGGCTGGCTCTGTCACGCGCCCCACGGGCATCAGATCGACCTCGGCCGCATCCTGTGGGGCCAAGCCAACGAGTACCCGCAGGAAATCTTGCTGCGCGACGGCGGCAAGCCCGCTGGCCTGTTCCACCTGCGGATTACCTGAGGGACGGCTGAGTGACGGCAGAGATTCAGTTCCAACCCGGCGAGCGCATCACTCACCACGAGTACGGCCAGGGCGTCGTTCTCGACCCGGCGCGTGACGGCTATCTGCGTGCGTTCTTCGGCGTCGGCGAACGCCGGGTGCCGGTGGCGTCGCTGCGGCGTGAACTCACGCGCACCGAGCGCATCCTGCGCGCCGTGGACGGCAGCGCGGAGCGCGGGCGCAAGGCGTGGCTGGCCTACGAGGCGCACGCGCTGCCGATGATGGAAAGCGCCTCGGCGCTGACTTCGGCCAAGATCGACCTGCTGCCGCATCAGGTGGTGCTGACGCACCGCATCGCCACCGCGTCACCGCGGCGGTACCTGATCGCCGACGAGGTGGGTCTGGGCAAGACCATCGAAACCGCGCTGATCCTGCGTGAGCTGGCCAGCCGGGGCGAATTGACCCGCGCCTTGATGGTGGTGCCCGCAGGCTTGGTGAACAACTGGCACCGCGAATTGAATGAGGTGTTCAACCTCGAGTTCGAGGTGTTTGGTTCCGAGGGCGACATCACCGACCGCAAGACCAATGCCTTCGCCAAGCACGACCGGCTGATCGCCAGCATCGACACCTTGAAGCGCCCGGCGCGCATCAAGCGCCTGCTGGACGCGCCGCGCTGGGATCTGGTGGTGTTCGACGAAGCGCACCATCTGACCGCCTACCGCACCGGCGGCAAGGTACGCAAGACCGAGAACTACAAGCTGGCCGAGGCGCTGAAAGATCATTCGCGCGACCTCCTGCTGTTGTCGGCCACGCCGCACCAGGGCAACCATTTCCAGTTCTGGATGCTGGCGCAACTGTTGAACCCGACCCTGTTCCGCAGCCCCGAAGAGATGCTGGAAGAACGGCACCGGCTGAACACGGTGATGTTCCGCCGCACCAAAGCCGACGCTTGCCAGCCCGATGGTTCACCGCTGTTCGCGCGGCGCTGGGTTCACACCGAATCCTTCGTGATGGTGCAAGCCGAGCGGCTGTTCTACGAGAAGCTGCGCGAGTATCTGGAGGACGGCTTTGACCTTGCGCGCCGTCAGGGTGGCCAGGGGCGCGCGCTGGGCTTCCTGATGGCGATCTTCCAGAAGATCGCAGCATCGAGCTTCGCCGCCGTGCGCCGCACATTGAAGCGCCGCCTGCTGATGTTGACGCTGCACGAGGCGTTTCTGCGCGACAAGGAACTGGACATCGAGGGCCGCGAGCGCCTGACCGAGGAGGCGCGCGAGCTGATCCATCAGGAGTTCAACCTGTCGCGCGACAGCGTCGGGCGCAGCGAGGTGGATCGCGTGCTGGCCGATCTGAAGTACCGGCTGGTGAAGAAGCTGGACGAGGAGGCGCTGGAAATGGCCTCCGACCCGTACGCCAGCGAATATTCGTCCTCGCACGCGGAAGAAGCCGCGTCGGCGGTAGTGAACCTGCATCTGCCCGAGGAGCGTCTGCGCATCGGCGACCTGCTGCGCGTGTTCCCGGCAGAGCGCGAGACCAAAATGCAGAAGCTGCTCGATGGCTTGGGCACGCTGTGGCGGCAGAACCCGACCGAGAAGATCGTGATCTTCGCCACCTACCTCGGCACGGTGGACATGATCGCCCGCGAGATCGAACAGACCTTCCCCGGCCAGGGCGTGGTGGTGCTGCGCGGCGGCGACCACGGAGCCAAGGTGGCGGCGGAACGGCGCTTCCGCCTGAGGGACGGCCCGCGTGTGCTGGTCTGCACGGCGGCCGGGCGCGAAGGTATCAACCTGCAGTTCGCCCGCATCCTGTTCAATTTCGACCTGCCGTGGAACCCGATGGACATGGAGCAGCGCATCGGGCGCATCCACCGCTACGGCCAGAGCCACACGGCGCAGGTCTACAACCTGGTGCTGTCGGACACCATTGAAGGCCGTATCTTCCTGCTGCTCGACGAGAAGCTGACCGAGATCGCGCGCACGGTGGGTAAGGTCGATGAGCAAGGCAACGTGGCCGAAGACCTGCGCGCGCAGATTCTCGGGCAGTTGTCCGAACGCCTGAACTACGACCGGCTGTATCAGGAGGCGTTGTCCGACCCGGAACTGAAGCGCACGCATGTGGAACTGGAAGCGGCGTTGTCGAACTCCCGCGAGGCGCGGCAGGTGGTGTTCGATCTGTTCCAAGATCTCGACGGTTTCAGCCTCGACGACTACAAGCCCTTCTCGGACGTGTCGTCCAGTCTGGATCGGCTGGTGCGCTTCCTCTCGGCGGCGGTCGCAGATCGCCAGCAGAAGCTGGTCAAGGTCGACGATGCGACCTACGACCTCGTCACCGCCGAAGGCGCGCGCCGCGCCCGCTTCACCTTGAACCGAGAAGCGGCGACGAATCAGGATGCGCTGCAACTGATGGGTTTGGATCACCCGTTGGTGCAGGAGGAACTGGGTCGCTGGCGCAGCGTGCCGCCGGAGGAAATCGGCATCGCCGTGTCGGGCGACATGGACGAGCCGGTGCTGTTGTCGCTGTGGATGGTCGAAGCGTCGCTCGGCAACGGCGAGCGTCGCGTGGTGGTGCAGCCCATCGCCGTGAAACAGGACGGCACGCGCATCCCCACAGTCGAACGCCTTTGCGAGCAGTACCTACAGGCTCCGCCGACCACACCGATGTTTCGGCCCGAGCAACGAAGCGAACTGTTCACCCACGTCGTGGAGCCGACCTTGCAGCGGGAACTGAAGCACAAGGGGGCTGCGAATGGCGACGGCAGCTACTCGGCGGAGCTGATCGGCTACGTCGAGATCGTCGCGCAAAGCGCCTGACGTCGCAACGCGGCGCATAGAAAAAGAAAAGGACAGGAAACATGGCCCGTATCGAGAACCACAAATACAGCATCGAGGAAGCCTTCCGGGAGTGCTTCTACATCGTCCCCGACTACCAGCGCGAGTACGTCTGGACGGACAAGGAAGTGCATCAGCTGCTGGAGGACATAGGCGAGCAGATCGATGAGGGCACGACGCGGGAGTACTTCATCGGCACCGTGCTGGTGTCGCCCACCGAGCAGAAGAACCACTACGAGGTAATCGACGGCCAGCAGCGCCTGACCACCTTCTTCCTGCTGCTGTGCGCGCGACGTCCCCCCGCCCTGAGTAGCGATCGGGTTTAGAGTCCGGGGTTGATTGACCCACCCCCGATTACCTTGCCATTCGAAAGTAGAGAAT
>NZ_MDEE01000011.1 GCF_002939865.1 Xanthomonas dyei | reverse complement strand
AGAACGCTTGCGCACCCTGCCCGAAGCAGTGCGCGAGCAGATGAGCCTGGTACCTTAAAAACGTGGGGATACCTAAGTTCCAGGTTCACTTCCACTACAGCCCGGCAATCGCCCAACCATCACGCCCATACCGTCCGCTGCGCAGCAGGCATGGGCGCGACACGTTGGCGCCTAGAACTTGTAGGTCAGCCCCAAGTACGCCAGCCGGCCTGCGTATCCGCCGCTGTAGAAGCGGGCTCGGGTGTCCTCGCCCAGGTGCGAGCGGGACTCCTGCTTGGTCAGGTTCAGCACCGAGGCGGTTAGGCTGAGCGCCGGGGTGATGTTGTAGGCCGCGTTCACATCGATCTGGTAGTACGGCTCCTCAAAGACGTTCAACCCGTTGACCAGGCCTTGCACCAGTTCGCCACGACGGTTGTACGAGGCGCGCAGCAGCAGGCTATCGGCTTCGTAGAACACGGTGAGGTTGGTCTGGTTCCTGGCGCTGCCCGGCATGGACGTCTTGCCGGCCTCGGTGCCGTCTTCCAGCCGCACCGCCGCCTTGCTGGCATCGTTGTAGGTGTAGTTGACCTGCACACCGAGGCCAAACGGCAGCGTGTGCTGCGCGTAGAGCTCCACACCTTGCGAGACCGCGTCCTGGCCGCCGGCCTGGGTGCTGTAGTTCTGTACGGTGACCGGTTGCCCGTCGACCATCATGTTGACGTCGCTGATCACGTCGACCGCAAAGTTCTCCACGTTCTTGCGGAACAGCCCCACACCCGCCACCGAACCCGGGTGGAAATACCATTCCAGCCCCAGGTCGAACTGGTTGGCCTTGTACGGCTCCAGGTTCTTGTTGCTGCCCGAGCCGTACCAGCCCTGCTCGCTGGCACCGCCGGTCAGGCGCCGGTCGGCCACGTACTCGGGGCTGTAGAACTCCAGGCTGCCAGGCGCGGCGATGTCGTTGTAGCTGGGACGTGCGATCACCTTCGCGGCTGCCGCGCGCAGCAGCAGATTTTCGGTCAGGTCGTAGGCCAGATTGAAACTCGGCAGCACGTCGGTGTAGTTGCGATCCAGCCCGCTGACCACGAACGACTCGGTGCGCTGCACGCTGTCGGACAAACGCCAGTAGCCTTCGGTGCCGCAATAGGTGTCGGCCGGGGCACCGCTGGGCATGGCGGCGCCCTGCTGGCAGGCCAGCGGACTGCCGTCGGCGCCGTCGAAGAAATAGTCGTTGTAGGCGGTCACCTTGTCGGTGGAATCGGCACGCTGGCCGGTGCGCGCCACCCGCACGCCGACGTTGCCACGCAGCCGCTCGGTGTGGAAGTTGAGCTGCAGGTAGGTGGAATAGATCTCCTCGTCGACGTTGTAGACGAAGTTGTCTTCGCTGCGGGTCTGCATCGCGCCGTAGGTTTGGTTCAAGTAGCCGATGTAGCCAGGGAAGTTGATCGCCGGGAACGCGCTGGCGTTGACGCCACCGGCCAGGTTGTCCTGCGCGAACAGCAGGCCCGGCGAGAACTGGGTGGCGATGGCATTGCAGCGCCCGTTCCAGTAGCGGTTGTCGTAGTCGCCCGGATCGGTGCCCGGGCACACCCAGTAGTTGTTGCCGGTACTGCGGTGGATGCCGCCGTCGCGACGCTTGAGGCCGAACTGCAGCGAGTCGAAGACCTCGCCATCGAAATGCCAGGTGGTATCGATCTGCGCGTACTGCTGCTGATTGGTATTGCGGGTCCAGGACGAGCCGGTCGAGCCCAGGTCGACCTGCAGGATACCGTTGCGCAGGTTCTGCATCAGCTGCGGCGAGAAGGTCATGGACGGCGTGCCGGTCAGGTCCCAGGCGCTGGCGAAGTTGCCGTTGCTCCAGCTGCCGTCGGCATTCTGGAGGCGCGGCTTGATCGGCAGGGAGAACTGCAGCTCCGGCCCGCCCTTGGCCCACGTACGGCCAGCCTTGAACGCCACGTCCACCTGCTCGCCACGCCATTCGCCGCCCAGGTCCACCGTCTGCGACTGCGATTTCTCGATGTTGTAGCTGCCGGTGATCTGCGGCGTCGGCACCGTGCAGTCATCCGAGCCCCAGCCGCCGGGAGGCAGGCCGGCCGCGGCGGCCTGCGCCTCGCTGCAATAGTAGGTCTTGCCCGGACGCAGGCTGTAGGCGGCGCCAGTGACGATCGTGCCGCTGGGATCGAACTGCAGCCCGTCGAGCAGACGGCCGCCGCGCCAGTTGCCGTCGCCGTTATAGCGGGCAATGTTCCACTCGGGGATCTTGATGGTATTGGTCTGCGAGTTCTGCGACAGATCGAAGCGGAAATAGTTCGCGGTCAGGGTCAGGTCGTCGGTTGGCTTGAACTGCAAGGTCAGCTGCCCACCCTTGCGCTCGCGGTCCTCCTGCTTGGAGTTGAAGCTGACCGCCGTTGGCATCATGAAACCGGTGTAGTAATTGCTGTTCTGGTCCCAGAAACCGGTACCGCCCCACCAATTGGCGTTGAAGTCCGACGGATTTCCGTTCACGTCCACCGCCGGGCCGACTTCGTCGCGGCCGTACCACTGCCAGCTCTCGGTACTGGCATTGAGCGTGCGTGCGGTGCGCTTCTGCTGCGTGTAGCCAACGAAGACACCGAAGCGGTTGTCCTTGTCGTGCCACGCGTACGAACCGGAGAACTGGCCGTCGGTCTTCTTGCTGGTATCGGACCAGGTGCCCTCGGCGGACACGAAGCCGGAATGTGGTTCCAGTTCCAGCGGGCGCCGCGTCTGCAGGATCACCGTGCCGCCGATGCCGCCTTCGTCGATGCGCGCTTCCGGGGTCTTGTACAACTCCGCGCTGCCCAGCAGGTTCGACGGCAGCAGCGTGTAGTTGAACGAGCGCGTCGGGTCGCCGTTGGACTCGGCGGTGGCGATGTAGTTGCCGTTCAATTCGGTCAACACCAGCTCCGAGGACAGACCACGCACGCTGACGTTCTTGCCCTCGCCGCCGTCGCGGCTGATGACCACGCCGGGCACGCGCTGCAGCGCATCGGCCACGTTCTTGTCGGGGAACTTGCCCACGTCCTCGGCGGTGATCACATCGACCACAGCGTTGGCGTTGCGCTTCTGCTCCAGGCTTTTTTCGATCGCGTAGCGGTAGCCGGTTACCGTCACCGCGTCCAGCTCCGTGGCCTGCACCTCGGCCTGGCCCGCGGGCGCCGGCGTGCCGTCGGCCTGCTGGGCGGAGACGGTGGCGGAGGCGGCGCTCGCGAACAAGGCGATGGCGATACCGGCGGACAAGGTGCTGCGGTTGCGTGCGAATGGCATGCAGTTCATTTCGATCATGTTCTCCCAATAGTGATCGGCTTCGGCGGCTTTGTATCGATCCAACGATCGGACAAGAACACCGCGCGAGTGACGCAAAAATATCCGGCGCCGTTGCGGCGACCCGGTTTCCCTCCTCTTCTCTCCCCTTCTGCGCGGATGCGATTAGATCGTTCTAATGCAACGGAAAACTAAGTATCACAGCCCATGCGCCAGCGCATTCTGCCGCGCAGCAGGCCGCAGCAATACAAGCGCCACGATGCGCGGTCGCGCTCGCCACGCTTGCACGCGGCACGGCACAGCCTGCTGCGTCGTCGGTAGCAGCAGCTCGATCGCCGCCAGCAAAACGCCCTCGCCCGAATCCGCGCGCAAGCGGTACCGAAGCGCCTGCGCACTCCCCATCATTTGCAACCGGGCTCAGCCAGAAGCAGGATCGATATGAGTGTTGAAACATTCCAGGACATGGCCACCACACGCCGCTTGGCTGCCATCGCCACGGCAATTCTGATACCGCGAGCATTCTTTATCGCTTGTGATTGCCTGGGCGTTCGATCAATGAATCTGACCCCGATCACGGCCGCACCGATGGCTCCACTGAAGCATTGCACGCAGTCGCGTCAACTGATTGCCGGGTATTCCGGGAGCCTGGCTCCCACCTTGCCGCCGCAATGACGCATGAAACGACTCACCCTCCTGTGGCTGATTGCGCATACGTTTTGTCGGCTGCTCTGAGGCCCGCCGGCACCCTGCGCCGCTGCGCGCGGCTGCACGTTGATTTCGGCCTCGGTGCGGTTGGGCAAAGTTGTCAGGTCGCAAGTGGCCTGCGGCGCGAGCCAGGATGCCGCGTCGCTACCGACGTGGCGCGCGAGTCGCGCAGCGGTATCGGCAGTTTACGATCCGGGTTGCCTGAGTAATGACAACGGCCGCACACAGCGGCCATTGTCGTTTCCGTAGATCTTGCTGCGCGCAGGTGCGTGACGAACTACATTCCGTACAACCTCGGCCCAAAGGTGGCCCGTACCCTCACCCCAACCCCTCTCCCGCAAGCGGGAGAGGGGCTTGTGCAGACGACTTCGTCCTTCTCCCACGGTCGGAGAGGGTGCCCGAATGGCATGCGATTTCATTCTTCTCCTGCATGCGTTCGTCCCTTCCCTCGCGTGCGGGGGAAGGTGCCCGAAGGGCGGATGGGGGCGGCATCGCCGACAGGGATCCGGCCGACAGTCGATCAACACAGACTCCCCCCCGATGAAAACGCACCAGTCTGTTGGCATTGGCAGAGTGGTCACGATGCGCTACCGGCTCCCATGACGCGCAAGCTGCGCACCGGAGCCCGCCAGCTCAACCCCGAGGTGCCCGTACCCTCACCCCAACCCCTCTCCCGCAGGCGGGAGAGGGACTTGTGCAGAACCGGCTCCAATGACGCGCACGCGGCGCGCACGCAAGGAAGCGGGCGCAGACCCCAGAACGACAACTTTCTGGCGCGCCAACCGCCCGCCTCTATCAAGTCCGCCGCGCCTGGGCCGATACCGCTTGCATGGACAGACTGAGCATTATCGGACTGGTGCTGGCGATCGTTGCGATCGTGGGCGGCAGCGTGTTGAAAGGCGCCGGCATTTCGTCGCTGTGGTCGCCGGCTGCCTTCGTGATCGTGATCGTCGGGACGGTAGCGGCGATCCTGCTGCATACCTCGCCGGCAGTTTTCCGGCGCGCGTTCAAGATCCTGCGCTGGGTGATCCAGCCGCCGGCCAGCGATCGCCCGCAGCTGGTGGCGCGGATCGTGGAATGGAGCAACATCGCGCGTCGTCAGGGCCTGCTGGGCCTGGAAGACCAGCTGCCGCGCCAGAGCGATGCCTTCCTGCGCAAGGGCCTGCAGATGCTGGTCGACGGCGTGGAGCCCGAATCCATGCGGCATATGCTGGAAATCGAAGTCGATAACCAGGAGCGTCAGGATCTTGCCGCAGCCAAGGTGTTCGAAGGCATGGGCATCTATGCGCCCACGCTGGGCATCATCGGCGCGGTCCTCGGCCTGATGGCGGTGATGAAGAATCTGGCCGACCCGGCCATGCTCGGCCACGGCATCGCGGCGGCGTTCACCGCCACCATTTACGGCATTGCCTCGGCCAATCTGCTGTTTCTACCGGTGGCGGCCAAGCTCAAGAGCGTGATCCATTGCAGCACCAACGAGCGCGAAATGGCGATCGAAGGGCTGATTGGGATCGCCCAGGGCGAGAACCCGCGCAACATCGAGTCGAAATTGGCAGGCTACTTGCATTAGAGCGTGCTATGGCCCGTCGTCGCAAACACCACGAAGAACATGGCAACCACGAAGCGTGGGCGATTCCGTACGCCGACCTGATGACCTTGCTGCTCGCCTTTTTTGTGGTGATGTACGCCATTTCCTCGCTCAACGAGGGCAAATACAAGGTCATGGCGCAGGCACTGACCAGCGCGTTCGGCGGCTCGTCCACCAACGCCAGCCCGGTGCAACTGGGCAAGACCCAGAGCCTGGGCGCCGACTACGACCGCCCGTCGGTGATCAAGGCCGGCGCGCCGATGGCCGCCTCCAACGGCCCCACCGATCCCACCCTGCTGCCCTCAATGGCCGCGCAGATGCGCATGCCGGTATCGCTGCGCAATCAGACCCAGCTGGCCCGCGCGCAGCGGCAGATGGACGCAGTGGAGCAGCAGCTGAGCAAGACGCTGTCGCCGCTGATCGACAAGAAGCTCATCACCATCCGCCGCAACGATCTGTGGATCGAAGTGGAGATCAACAGCGACATCCTGTTCGGTACCGGCTCGGCCACTCTGGCCGGCGGCGCCCGCGGAACGCTCTCCACCTTGGCGTCGGTGCTGCGCGATGCGCCCAATGGCGTGCGCGTGGAGGGCTATACCGATAACCAGCCCATCGCCACCGTGCAGTTCCCCTCCAATTGGGAACTGTCGGCGGCGCGTGCGGCCAGCGTGGTGCACCTGTTTGCCGACGACGGCATCGCCCCGCAACGATTGGCGATGGTGGGCTATGGAGAATTCCGCGCACGTGCCGATAACACAACCGAGGCGGGACGGAATGCGAACCGGCGAGTGGTGTTGATCATCCTCGCTGACTCAGCTGGCTCACTCGCACCCGATCCGCCATCGCAGTTGCACGCGACCGCCGCCGGGGCGCCAAAGCTTCCCAAGTCAGACGGCGGCCAAACGGCCGTCACCACCGAAAGCGGCACAAGTTCCGTCCCCGCCGTAATTGAAGGAGTGCAGTGAGATGCGTATCTGGGCAATCGCCAACCAAAAGGGCGGCGTAGGCAAGACCACCACGACGCTGGCGCTGGGTCGCGGCTTGGCCGCGCTCGGCCATCGGGTGTTGTTGATCGACCTCGACCCGCACTCCTCGCTCACCCGCGCGTTCGGCGTGGCGGTCGACCCGCCGCCGCGCGGGGTACTGGATCTGTTCGGCACACCGCCGAGCGATCTGGCCAGCCTGGCGCACGAAAGCAGCATCCCCGGCCTGTCGTATGTGTGCGCGCAAGCCGCACTGGCCACGCTGGAGCGCCGTAGCGCCAATCAACCTGGCCTGGGCCTGGCATTGCAGAACGCCATGACCCGCCACGCCGGCCAACACGATTACATCCTGCTCGACTGCCCGCCTACGCTGGGCCTGCTGATGATCAACGCGCTGGCCGCCTGCGACCGCGTGGTGGTGCCGACCCAGGCCGAGCCGCTCGCATTGCATGGCCTGGCCAGCATGGTGCGCACCGCCGACATGGTGCAGCGCTCGCGCCGCCGCGAGCTGCCGGTGTCGATCCTGCCGACCCTGTTCGACCGCCGCACCCGCGCCGGCAACGAAACGCTCAAGGAAATGCAGACCACCTACGGCCCGGTGGTATGGGAAGACGCCGTCCCGATGGACACCCGTATTTGCAACGCCGCCGCTCTCACCGTCCCCGCCAGCGGCGCCGATTATCAGGGCCGCGGCCTGTCCGCCTATCGCCGCGCGCTGGAATGGGTGCTGGCCGATGACGCGATGCGCATGGAGCAAGCAGCATGAGCAACCACACCGCCAACGGTGAGCTGGACGACTATCTGGAAGGCTTGCTGCACGATGCCGGCGTGGAGATTCCCGCCGCCGTCGCGAGCGCGCCTGCCGCTGCAACCCCGGCCGCTGCGCCCGCTGCCGCGCTTGCCACGATCGAAGAGACCGACGTCGCTGTCGCCGAAGCACCGGTTGCCGTCGCCGCAACGCCGGACGTCATCGCCGCCGATCTGCTGGCCGACATGCGTTCGGACCCGGCACTCGGTGCGCCCGTGATTGCCGCACCGAGTGCGGCCGACATCGCTGCCGATTTCCTGGCCGAGATGGATGCCGATCCGGCCTTCGGGCCGCCCGTGGTCGCCGCACCGAGCGCTGCCGACATCGCCGCCGATTTCCTGGCCGAGATGGATGCCGACCCGGCATTCGGGCCGCCCGTGGTCGCCGCACCGAGTGCGGCCGACATCGCCGCCGACTTCCTGGCCGAGATGGATGCCGACCCGGCGTTCGGACCGCCCGTGGTCGCCGCACCGAGTGCTGCCGACATCGCTGCCGATTTCCTGGCCGAGATGGATGCCGACCCGGCTTTCGCCACGGAAGCGCCCAGCCCGTTCATGAGCACGGCCGATCTGATGGCCGAAATGGACGCCGACCCGGCCTTTGGCACCGCCTCCACTGCGGTGGACCTGCTGACTGCCGATCTGCTGGCAGAAATGGATGCCGACCCGGCGTTCGGGCTGGAAGCCGCACCGGTCGCCGTGCCGGTGCCGGCACCCGCACCGCGTGCAGCACCGGCACCGCCGCACGCCGCGCCCGCACCGGTGTACCCGCAAGGCCTGCAGGCACTGCTTGCGCCTGGTCAGGCCGACAAGATCCATGCCGAGCGCCGCGCCAGCGAACGCAGTACCCGCTGGCTGCGCCTGCGCTGTGGCGAACAAACCTATGCGCTGGAATTGCTCAAGGTGCAGGAAGTGGTGTTGCCGGTGCCGCTGTTGCCGCTGCGCGGCACCGCCAGCGCCATGCTGGGCATCATGAATCTGCGTGGCCAGGTGGTGCCGGTGATCGATCTGGGCATCCATCTGGGCTCGTCGCCGGTAGACATGGACCTGCACACCCGCGTGGTAGTGCTGGAAGAAAACGGCGAAACCATGGGCCTGCGCGTGTCGGCCGTGGAAGACGTCACCAGCCTGACCGATCACCAGATCGAGCCGCCGGACAACGCACGCCTGTGCCGCATTTCCAACAACCTGTTCCGCGGTGTCGCCCGCCTGGGCCATCAACCGATGATCCTGCTCGATGCCACGCACCTGCTGCATTAACGCAGGGCTTGCGCAATCTGGCGTGTCGCCGATTCACCGTTAAAGCTTTTCCGCCTTCCGCCGTTAGTACGCATAGAACCAGCCGTTCGGAGCAACAATGAGCACAGTGATATTGGGTGAGGATCTCGGCATCGAGACCAGCGCCGACCTCAAGCAGAAGCTTGCCGGATTCCTTACCCAGGGCGGCGACCTGGTGCTTGATGCCGGTGAAGTCCGCCGCATCCACACCGCCAGCGTGCAGTTGCTCTGCGCCTTTGTGCAGAGTCGCCGCCAGGCCGGTCTGCATACCGAATTCGATGGCTGCAACGACACTTTTAGAGATGCGGCACGTCTGCTCGGCGTCACCGACGCACTAGGACTTTCCGCATCCAATGACAACCTGAAATCTGTGGAGAACGCCGCATGAGCGCACGTATCTTGGTGGTGGACGATTCGGCGTCAATGCGCCAGATGGTCTCTTTCGCCCTCACCTCCGCCGGCTTTGCCGTCGAAGAAGCCGAAGACGGCGCCGTTGCGCTGGGCCGCGCGAAGGGTCAGCGCTTCAATGCGGTGGTCACCGACGTGAACATGCCCAACATGGACGGCATCTCGCTGATTCGCGAGCTGCGCCAGCTGCCGGACTACAAGTTCACTCCGATGCTGATGCTCACCACCGAATCGGCAGCCGACAAGAAGTCCGAAGGCAAGGCCGCCGGTGCCACCGGTTGGCTGGTCAAACCGTTCAATCCAGAACAGCTGATCGCCACCGTGCAGAAAGTTCTCGGTTAATCCTTACTCGCTTCACCATCGGATCTCACGCCCATGAGCATGGACCTGCAACGTTTCCACGCCACCTTTTTCGAGGAAAGCCGTGAAGGGCTCGACGCGATGGAGGCCGGGCTGCTGTCCCTTGAAGAGGGCAACCGCGACCCGGAAATCATCAACTCGGTGTTCCGCGCTGCGCACTCCATCAAGGGTGGCGCAGCCACTTTCGGGTTCGAGGCCGTCGCCGGCCTGACCCACGTGCTGGAGACGCTGCTGGACGAGTTGCGCTCCAACAAGCGCCAGCTCGAACCCAATGCGGTCGACGCCATGCTCGGCTCGGTCGATGTGCTGCGCGCCTTGTTGCGCGAAGCCGAACACGGCACCCCGGCCGACCCGGCCGCGGTCAAGGCCGTGCACACCCGCTTGAACGCGGTGCTGGCCGGCGAAGCGCCGGTGGCGGTGGTGGTCGCCAAGCCGAAGGAAGAAGAACCCGAAGCCTGGCACATCGGTTTCACTCCGGCGCCGTCGCTGTTCATGAGCGGCAACGACCCGCTGCGCATCATCCGCGAGCTGGAGCATCTTGGCCCGCTGCAGATTGCCGCGCGTCTGGAGCGCATGCCGGGCTTTGAAAGCATCGACCCGCTGGAAGCCTACCTGGCATGGGATCTGGGCCTGATCGGCAAGATTCCGCGCAGCAAGATCGAAGATACCTTCGCCTGGGTGGTGGACGATTGCGAGCTGGATATCCGCCCGATGGCGGTACCCGGCCCGCCGCCGAGCCTGGCGGTAGACGCCGCAGCGCCAGTGGCCGCCGTTGCACCGGCCGCAGCCGCAGCCGCTGAGCCTGCCGCTGCTGCTGCGACGCCGGCCAAGGCCGCCGCCGCAGAAGCCGAAAGCTCCATACGCGTCAGCGTCGACAAGGTCGATGCGTTGATCAATCTGGTCGGCGAGTTGGTGATTACGCAGGCCATGCTCAAGCAGGTCTCCGCCGGGCTGGATCCGGCGCATGCCGAACAGCTGTTCGCCGGCCTGGACCTGCTCGAACGCAATACCCGCGATCTGCAGGAAGCGGTCATCGGCGTGCGCATGCTGCCTGTCGATGCGGTGTTCCGCCGCTTCCCGCGCCTGGTGCGCGACCTGTCCAGCCGTCTCGGCAAGCAGGTGCGTCTACGCACCATTGGCGAAAGCACCGAACTGGACAAGGGGTTGATCGAAAAGATCGCCGACCCGCTCGTCCACCTTGTGCGCAACTCGATCGACCATGGTCTGGAAATGCCCGATGCGCGCCGCGCCTCCGGCAAGGACGAGACCGGCACCATTACCCTGGCGGCCTCGCATCAGGGCGGTCACATCGTGATCGAAGTCAGCGACGACGGCCGTGGCCTCAATCGCGCCAAGATCCTGGAAAAAGCGGCCGAACGCGGCATTGCCGTGCCGGACAACCCGACCGATTCGCAGGTGTGGGACCTGATCTTCGCACCGGGCTTCTCCACCGCCGATGCGGTCACCGATCTGTCCGGTCGTGGCGTGGGCATGGACGTGGTCCGCCGCAACATCCAGGGCTTGGGTGGCGAAGTACAGCTGGAAAGCAGCGCCGGCAGCGGTACCCGCGTGCTGATCCGTCTGCCGCTGACCCTGGCCATTCTGGACGGCATGACCGTCTCGGTGGCAGGCGAAACGCTGATCCTGCCGTTGTCCTACGTGCTCGAAGCGCTGCAGCCCGCCGCCGAAGACATCCGTTCAATGGCCGGCGAAGGCCGCGTGCTACGGGTCCGCGGCGAGTATCTGCCGATTCTCTCGCTCACCAATTACTACGGCTTCGGCGGGCAACAGTCCTCGAAGGAACCGCTGGTGGTGGTGGTCGAAGGCGACGGCCAGAAAATCGCGCTGGAAGTGGACGAACTGCTCGGCCAGCAACAGGTTGTCGTCAAGAACATCGAAAACAACTACCGCCGCATTCCGGGCGTCTCCGGCGCCACCATCCTGGGCGATGGCCGTGTGTCGCTGATCGTGGATATCGGCGGCCTGGTGCGCTCGTTGAAGGTGCCGCAGGCAGCCTGATGTCAGCGCAGTCGCTGCGGCAAGGATGCCGCGGTGGTAAGCCATAAGGACACGTAGGATCCGCCGACGGTCTAGGGCCCGCCGGCATGCGTCACCGCCTTGCTCCATGCATGGCGACGCCTCGGGCTTCACTGCCCCACTGCTTGATTCAGCGACCGTCCTCAGCGTTGCGACGATGTCGACGCCAACGCTTTCCATTGATCTTTTTGAAAGTCGACTCCCATGAATTGGTTTCGTCATCTTGCCGTTGCGCGCAAGCTCGCTGTCGCCTTCTTTTTCACTACCCTGATCACCCTGTGCCTGGGTGCGTTTGCGCTGGTGCGCATGCATACCAACGCGCAGCTGCTGCGCGAAATCGGCCACACCTGGGCGCCGGCCGTGCAGCAATTGAGCGAAATGCGCGCCTTGCTGGGCGAATTCCGCACCTACGAACTGGCACAGCTGGCGCGCGCCAACGATCCGGACGCGGTGAAGAATTATTTCGAGCGCATGGCCAAGACGCGTGCCGACGTGGATAGCGCACAGGCGGCGTATACCAAGACCATGACCGCTGGCAAGGAAACCGACCTGTATAACGCGGTCAAACAGCAGTTGGACGGGTACTACGGCGCCAACGCGGCGATGGCTGCTGCCGTGCGCGCCGGTGACTTCGCTGCGGCCAGCAAAGTGTCTGACGAACAGTCACGTCCGCTGCGCCGCGAGCTGTTCGCCAGGCTGGTGGAGTTGACCAACTTCAACATCGCACACATGGATGCGGAGATCGCCAGTTCCGAAGCCGGGTATCAGAGCTCGCTGAAGATCATGCTGGCCGCGATGGTCGTGATCGTGTTGTTGGCCGCTTTTGCAGGCTGGTTCATCGCCCGCAGCATCGCCGGCCCGCTTGGCCGCGCCACCCGTGTGGCCGGCGCCATTGCACAAGGCAAGCTGGACAACCTCATCAGCGTGGACAGCCGCGATGAAACCGGCCAGTTGCTGCACAGCATGCAAGGCATGCAACAGCAGCTGCAGGCCGTGCTGGCCGCGCAATCGGACATGGCCAAGCGCCACGACGCCGGCCAGATCAGCTACCGCATGGATGCCGACGCATTTCCTGGCGACTACGGCACCATGGTGCGCGATACCAATGCCCTGGTCGGCTCGCATATTGCGGTGAAGATGCAGCTGGCGCAGATCATGTCGCGCTACGCCATCGGTGACCTGAGCCAGGACATGCAACGACTGCCCGGCGAAAAGGCCGTGCTCACCGACACCATGGACACCGTCAAGCGCAATCTCTCTTCGATGAACAGCGAGATCAAGATGCTGGCGCAGGCTGCCGCCAATGGCGACTTCAGCGTACGCGGCGATGCGCAGCGCTTCCAGTACGACTTCCACGCGATGGTGATGAGCCTCAACACCTTGATGGCCACCTCCGACACCAACCTGCGCGCGTTGTCGGGCGTGTTGCAGGCGATTGCAGCGGGCGATCTGACGGCGCAGATGCACGGCGAGTTCAATGGCGTGTTTGCGCAGATGCGCGACGATGCCAATGCCACCACCGAGCAGTTGTCGAGCATCGTCGGGCGGATTCAGCACGCCACTGTGTCGATCAATGCCGCGGCCAGCGAGATTGCCGCAGGGAATAACGACCTGTCGCAGCGGACCGAGCAGCAAGCGGCCAACCTGGAAGAAACCGCCGCCTCGATGGAAGAGCTCACCTCCACCGTCAAGCAGAACGCCGAGCATGCGCGTCAGGCCAATCAGCTCGCCATCGGCGCAGCGACGGTGGCCTCGCAAGGCGGCGATGTGGTCGCGCAGGTGGTCACCACCATGTCCGGCATCGAGGTGTCGTCCAAGAAGATCGCCGAGATCATCAGCGTCATCGACGGCATCGCCTTCCAGACCAACATCCTGGCGTTGAACGCGGCGGTGGAAGCAGCGCGTGCCGGCGAACAGGGCCGCGGTTTCGCCGTGGTTGCCTCGGAAGTGCGCACGTTGGCGCAGCGCTCTGCCGGTGCCGCAAAAGAGATCAAACACTTGATCGACGACTCGGTCGGCAAGGTCGCCGAAGGCTCGCTGCTGGTGGACCAGGCCGGCAAGACCATGGCCGATATCGTTGCCAGCGTGCAGCGTGTCACCGACATCATGGGCGAGATCTCCGCCGCATCGCAGGAGCAATCCAGCGGCATCGAGCAGGTCAACCTCACCGTGACGCAGATGGACGAGGCCACTCAGCAGAATGCCGCGCTGGTGGAAGAAGCCACCGCCGCCGCACGTGCGATGGAAGAACAGGCCGGCCAACTGTCCGATGCGGTCACGATCTTCAAACTGCAGCCCACCGCTGCAACGGCGATGGCAGCGGCGCGCCCTTCCCCGACAGCGCGCAAGCCGCTCAAGACGCCTGCAGCCAAGCGCACTGCTGCCAGCGCCGCACCGGCGGGCAAGCCCAAAACCGCGACACGCCCGGCGCTGGCAGCCGCCTCCGGTGGGGACACCAGCTGGCACGAGTTCTGAGGTCTTGCGCGAGATCGGCTGCGGTTACGCAGCCAGCACCACCAAGCCCTGGCAGCGATGCCGGGGCTTGCGCGTTTATGCGGGGCGCGTGCGGTCGGTGGTCGTCGCGCGCAGCCAGTACCGGCACGCGATGCCGCCACGGCCAACTCCGTCGCCGAGAGCGCCGCAGCGTCGATCGCGATGCAAGGCGTGCAATGGCTTGCAAACCCCTGTGCCTGCGTCATCACGTTGCACGCGCCAGCCGCACTACGCATCGCGCCACTGCGTCGTGCTCGCGTCGACCGCGCTGAACGCAAGCGTGCCAGGCAAACCCGAGTGGCTTCAGAAACCCGGCGAGCGAACGCTACCGGTGTACCTATTTCCCACCCTCCCTTAGAGAACACCATGAAATTCCTGCACTCCCTGACCGTCGGGCGACGCCTGGCGTTGGCATTCGCGTTGCTGATCGTTTTGTTGGCCGGCTCCACCACCCTGGCCCTGTACGAATTCAAGACCGTCAAACACCAGGTCTCGATCATCATCGAGGTCAACAACCGCAAGGCCGCGTTGCTCAACCAGATGCGCGAAAGCAACATGCTGGGCGAGCGCTACCTGCGCGACTTCATGCTGGCCACCCCGCAGCAACTGCCCGCCGTCGATGCGCAGCTCAAGGCCAATCGTGCGCATTACGCACAGCTCTGGGCTGCGCTGGAACAGTTGCCGGCCAACGCCGACGGCATGCGCGCGCGTCAAGCCATCCAGGACAGCCTCACCGCGACCCGTGCCACCAACAACCGTCTGCTCGGGATGGTGCGCGATGGCAATCTCGACGGCGCCAAGCAGCTGTTGAATGGCCAAGCGCAACCGCTGCTGGAACGCCGCTCCAAGGCGATCGCCGCGGCGGTGGAATTGCAGAACCAGCAGAACGCCGCCGGTGCGGACACGATCCTGAGCAGCGTGGCGCTGGCCAATCGCGCCTTGATCGCCTTCGGCCTGTTGTCGGCCGGCCTGGCCGCTGCATTGGCGTGGCTGATTTCGCGCAGCCTGGTGCGCCCGCTGCAACAGGCCACCCAGGTGGCCGAGGCGATCGCGTACGGCAAGCTGGATAACCCGATCGGCCCGCAGCCGGGCGACGAGCCCGGCCAATTGTTGACCAGCATGCGCGGCATGCAGGATCAACTCAAAGCCGTGGCCGCTGCGCAGCAGGAGATGGCGCGCCGGCACGACGCCGGCCAGATCAGCTTCCGCATGGATCAGGCGGCGTTTCCCGGCGAATACGGCACCATGGTGCGCGACACCAATGCACTGGTCGCATCGCATATCGAAGTGAAGATGAAACTGGCGCAGATCATGTCGCGCTACGCCATCGGCGACCTGAGCCAGGACATGGACCGCCTGCCCGGCGAGAAGGCCGTGCTCAGCGACACCATGGATGCGGTCAAGCGCAACCTCTCGGCAATGAACAGCCAGATCCAGTTGCTTGCCCAAGCTGCCGCCAATGGCGACTTCAGCGTGCGTGGCGATACGCAGCGGTTTCAGCATGATTTTCTGGCGATGGTGGAAAGCCTCAACCAGTTGATGGCCACTGCCGACGGCAACCTCGGTGCGTTGTCCAAGGTGCTGCAGGCCATTGCCGCCGGCGACCTGACCGAGCGCATGCACGGCCAGTTCCATGGCGTGTTCGCGCAGATGCGCGACAACGCCAATGCCACCACCGAGCAGTTGTCCGGCATCGTCGGGCGTATCCAGCTGGCCACCAGCGCGATCAACACCGCTGCCGGCGAAATCGCTGCCGGCAACAACGACCTGTCGCAACGCACCGAGCAGCAAGCGGCCAATCTGGAAGAGACCGCCGCCTCGATGGAGGAGCTCACCTCCACCGTCAAGCAGAACGCCGAAGGCGCACGCCAGGCCAATCAACTCGCCATCGGTGCCGCCAACGTGGCCTCGCAAGGCGGCGAAGTGGTCAGCAAGGTCGTCGCCACCATGGCCGACATCCAGGCATCTTCGAAAAAAATCGCCGACATCATCAGCGTCATCGACGGCATCGCCTTCCAGACCAATATCCTGGCCTTGAATGCGGCAGTGGAAGCGGCGCGTGCCGGCGACCAGGGCCGCGGCTTTGCGGTGGTGGCCAGCGAAGTACGCACCCTGGCACAACGCTCGGCCGGCGCGGCGAAGGAAATCAAGGAGTTGATAGACGACTCGGTGAGCAAGGTCGCCGAAGGTTCGCGGCTGGTGGACCAGGCCGGCACCACCATGACCGAGGTCGTGGCCAGCGTGCAGCGCGTGACCGACATCATGGGCGAAATCTCCGCCGCGTCGCAGGAGCAGTCGGCCGGCATCGAGCAGGTCAACCTCACCGTCACGCAGATGGACCAGGCCACTCAGCAGAACGCCGCGCTGGTGGAAGAAGCCACCGCCGCCGCACAGGCGATGGAAGAACAGGCCGGCCAGTTGTCCGATGCGGTGGCGATCTTCAAACTCCATCCCGGCGCGAGGCAGCCGGCAACGACCACCCGCCCTGCCCCGCAGCGGCTGACATCCGTCGCCTCGACGGGTGCGCCCCGCCACGTTGGATCTGCGAAAGCGAAACCGGCGATCAAGCCCACGATCGTCTCGCGCCCAGCCCTGGCAACGGCCCCCGATAGCCAGGCGAACTGGCGCGCGTTTTAAGCGCACGACGCTCACCCACCTCCCGCACGGAGGTGGATTCCAGTGAGGGGACGGCTCAGCGTCACGGCTCCAGTCCTCCTCACGCTGCATCACCCAAAGCCCCAGAACGCCCCGGCAACCCACCGGGGCGTTCTGCTATCCGGACGCGACACCCCTGCATCACCGGGCGCCTTACCAGGCCAACGATGCATCCACCGGCCTTGCCGTTGGTCGAAAGGCGATCAAGCGCAAGCCTCCGCGGCCGATACACATAGCAATGAGGGCGCAAGCGCCCGCGCCATGTCGAGGACGTCCGCATGCATACCGCCAATTCCATCCGCTCTGCCCGCAACATGCTGGGCGCCGCGTTCGCCGTCGCCGTGCTGGCAGCGGGCGTGTCGTTGCCGCCCTCGTTTGCCGCACCGGCCGCACCGGTCTCGGTGCTGCTGGACAGCGTGCCGGTGAGCGCGTTGCAGTCGCTGGCCATCGACCTGGTGCAACTGCGCGACGACCAGCGGGCACAGCTTGCCGTCGCGCACGATGCGGCCCGCGTGCAGGCCTATGACGAGCGCATGGGCAACCTGCGTCAACGCATCGCCCGGCATGCCGGGTATTTCCAGGCCACCGCGCCGCAGGGTGAGCAGGCGCGCCAGTTTGCAGTGGTGCAGCAGCAGCTGGGCCAGTATCTGGAGCAACAGCGTCTGGCCAATCGCGCCCTGCATGCAGGTGACCTGTACCAAGCGCAAGCCTTGTCGCTTGGCCAACCCGGCGATACCCACCAGGTGCTCTGGACCGAGCTGCAGAACCTGCAGGCATCGGTGGCCAAGGTCGGCACGCCACAGCGCCGCTAAGCGCCTTGCAGTGTGTGCCGGCAGGCCGCAGCACGGCCACCGCCATCCCTCCCACAACACGCTTTACCGCTTCGCGTGATCTGCCTTGCGGCGATTCGTGCGCGCTGTGCCGTGCCTGCATGTTTTTGCGCGTCATCCTCAGCGTCAGCGGATGTTTGTGTGACCCCGTAGTCGCTGTCGTGCTACCCGGCCGTCGCCAGGTTGCATGCAGCAGTCGCACCACCGACGTCACGCAATGCTCAACATTTCTAGTACCGGGTCGCTATTCGAATTATCCCGGTCAAAATCCTCTCGCTGGATACCTGTCATGACGTTCAAGAGCTCGCTCGCAAAGACGTTGGCCAATGTGCCGCTCAAGCGCAAATTCTTCGCCCAGACCGCGCTCGTTGCATTGGGCATCGTCATCCTTGCCGTCGTCGCGGCACGCATGCAGTACGTCGATCTCACCGATACGCGTCGTGATGGGCTCAAGAGCCAGATCGAAATGGCGATGGCGGTGGTCAACGGCTACGCCGAGCGCGCCGAAAAGGGCGAAATAAACGTGGAAGCCGCCAAGAAGGGCGCACTGAGTACCTTGTCCACCATGCGCGCACGCGGCGGCGTGGACTACATCTACGTCACCGACCAGGCGCCGGTGATGCTCATGCATCCCACCCGCCCGGACCTCAACGGCAAGCCCTTGACCGACGTACTCAGCCCGGACGGCAAGCGGATCTTCCCCGCGTTCGTGACCGCCGCGCAGGCTGGCGGCGGTTATGTCGACTACACCTGGGCCAAGCCCGGGCAAAAAGACCCGGTGCAGAAAACCTCGTATGCGGCGCTGTACAAGCCGTGGGGCTGGGTGATCGGTACCGGTGTGTATCTGGACGACACCCAGTCGCAAGCGCTGGCCTTCACCGGCATCGTGACCCTGGCCGGTGGCATGCTGATGCTGCTCAACCTGCTGGTCGGCTGGATGATCGGCAACTCGATCCTGGAGCCGGTGGCGCGCGCATTGGCGGCGATCAAGGGCGTGGCGCGTGGCGATCTGAGCGTGCGCACTGCCGAGCATGGCAACGATGAAATCGGCCAGATGCTCAAGGCCACCGACGACATGGTGCACACCCTGGTGCGCTTCTCCGCGCAGACCAAGGTGATGATGCACATGCATGCCGGCGAAGACGTCACCCACCGCATGCCGAGCGATTTCCCCGGGGTCTATGGCGAATTGGCCAGCGGCATCAACACCATGATCTTCGAGCACCTGGATGCCATCGTCGATGCCATCGGCATCCTCAACGAATACGCACAGGGCGACCTGTCGCGCGATGCCGTGCGCCTGCCCGGCACCCGTGCGGTATTGCACGAAGCGATGGACGCGGCCAAGGCCAGCCTGCTGGCCATCAACACCGAGATCAAGCGCCTGGCGCAGGCGGCGGCCAATGGCGATTTCAGCCAGCGTGGCGATGCAGCGCGCTTCAAGCACGATTCGGCGCGCATGATCAACGACCTCAACGCGATGATGGATGTCAGCGACCGCAATCTGGGCAAGTTGTCCGAGCTGCTGGCGGCACTGGCCGAAGGCGACCTCACCGCGCGCATGGACGGCGAATTCCATGGCGTGTTCGCCCGCATGCGGGACGACGCCAACACCACTGCCACGCAGCTGGCCGGCATCGTCGGGCGCATCCAGCAGGCGGCAGGCTCCATCACCGGCTCGGCTAGCGAAATCGCCGCCGGCAACAACGATCTGTCGCAGCGCACCGAACAGCAGGCGGCCAATCTGGAAGAAACCGCCGCCTCGATGGAAGAGCTCACCTCCACCGTCAAACAGAATGCCGAAAGCGCACGTCAGGCCAACCAGTTGGCGATCGGCGCGGCCGGCGTCGCCTCGCAGGGCGGCCAGGTGGTGGACACCATGTCCGGCATCCAGACCTCGTCCAAGAAGATTGCCGAGATCATCAGCGTCATCGATGGCATCGCCTTCCAGACCAATATCCTGGCCTTGAACGCCGCGGTGGAAGCCGCACGGGCCGGTGAGCAAGGACGCGGTTTCGCGGTGGTGGCATCGGAAGTGCGCACGCTGGCACAGCGCTCGGCCGCTGCGGCAAAAGAGATCAAGCATCTGATCGACGACTCGGTCGGCAAGGTGGCGCAGGGGTCGGCACTGGTGGATCAGGCCGGCAAGACCATGGCCGACATCGTGTCCTCGGTGCAGCGCGTGACCGACATCATGAGCGAGATCTCCGCCGCCTCGCAGGAACAGTCGGCCGGCATCGAACAGGTCAATCTCACCGTCACCCAGATGGACGAGAGCACCCAGCAGAACGCCGCGCTGGTGGAAGAAGCCACCGCTGCCGCCAACGCGATGCAGCAGCAGGCGCAGCAGCTGGACGATGCGGTGTCGATGTTCCGGGTGGTGGCCGCATCGCCCGCGCAGTTTGGCAATGCAGGCGCACGCGCGCCCAAGCGCGTAGCGATGGCCGCTTACTAAAAGCAGCCAGCAAGACGCCGTCAGCGGCCGCGAGGCCGCTACGGCCCCCACAGCTGCCGCGTTCGGGAGGTACATGCCGCACCGAACAGCGCCCGCGCTGATGATCGCCGCCCAGTGAGTCTATTGCGCGTCTTACCTGCACTCCCGCGCCCCAGCGGGTTCCTCTCCCTTCTTTTGCAGCCACGCCCATGACCTCGCTCTCCTCGCACTCACGTTTCGACGGCCGCCTTGCGTACCGCCTGATGTTCGGCACCGCGGTCATCGCCTCGCTGTGCTTCGGCCTGACCGCGGCTATCAGCTACTGGCAGAGCAGCCGTGCCTTGATCGCCTCGGCGCAAACCACCATGCAGAGCGTGGCGCGCTTTCAGGCCGAGCAGGTCGGCAATGAGTTGGGGCAGGCGTTCGTCGCCGGACAGTCGGTGGCCAGTGCCCTGTTGGCACAACGCGCCCATGGCGGAATCAGCCGCGACGCAGCGGCCGCCATCGTGCACGATCAATTGCAGGACCACCCGGAATGGGTGGGCATGGGCACGTTGTGGGAGCCGCAAGCCTTCGATGGCAAGGACGACGCCTACGTCGGTGCCAAGGGGCACGACAGCACCGGCCGTTTCATGACCTATTGGGCCTATAACGGCCAGACCCTGATTCGCGAGCCGCTGGTTGGCTACGAAAAACCCGGCGACGGCGACTGGAACCTGAAACCGCGCGCATTGGGCCGCCAGATCGTGGCCGGCCCCTACGATTATGTGATCGGGGGCAAGCCGGTGCTGATGACCACCTTGTCCACGCCGATCATGGACAACGGCAAGTATCTCGGCGTGGTGTCGGTCGATTTCGCCCTGGCCGCGTTGCAGAAACGCTTGAGTGCGTTACGCCCCATGGATGGCGGCTATGTGGAGTTGATCTCGCCTGCAGGCGTGATTCTGGCCTCGCGCGATGTCGCACGGATCGGCCAACCAGCCACCGGCGAGGGGTATCGTGCGTTGCTGCAGGCCACCAGTGCCGGCAAGGATTACATCGACTTCACCCCGGACGCAGCAGGCAGCGTCAGCGCCTATGTGCCGTTGCAGATCGGCAAAGCGCAGGAGCGTTTTGCGCTGGGCGTGGTGGTGCCGCATGCGGCCATCATGCAGCAGGCGCATCGTCTGCTGTGGACGATCCTGCTGGTGGGCCTGGCCTCGGCAGTCGTGCTCAGCGGTGCGTTGTTCCTGCTGCTGCGCCGCCAGGTGGTGCGCCCGCTGGAATCGGCGGTCGGCGTGGCCGATGCGATCGCCTCGGGCAAGCTCGACAACCACATCGCCATTCAACGTCGGGACGAAGTGGGCCGGTTGATGGGTGCCATGCAGCGCATGCAGGACGACCTGCGTGCGCGGATCGAACGCGACACCGCCATCGCCAACGAAAACCTGCGCATCCGCACTGCGCTGGAGCATTCCGAAATGGAAGTGTTGCTGGCCGACGAACAACACAACGCGGTGTTCATTACCAAGGCGCTGCACACCTCGTTCAAGCACGGCGAGCCGGCCTTCCATGCCAAGGGCCAAACCGGCTTCAGTGCCGATGCGGTCGTCGGCAAGCCGCTGGACTATGTGTTCGGTACCGACAGCGAGGGCAAGGCGCGTGCGCAGAGCCTGCAGCACTTGCAGTCCACCACGTCGGAGCGCTACAGCTTCGGCCCGGTGACCCTGGATCTGACCATGAGCCCGCTCTACGCGGCCGATGGTCATCGCAGCGGCAGCATGCTGCTGTGGCGCAATGTGAGCACCGAAGTCAGCACGCAAAAAGAAGTGGCAGCGCTGGTGCAATCGGCGTTGATGGGCGATTTCGGCCAGCGTCTGGCGCTGGACGACAAGCACGGGTTCTATCTTGAATTCGGCCGCCAGCTCAACGGCTTGCTGGAAACCACCTCGCAAGGCCTGGAGCGTATTTCCAGCCTGCTCAGCGCGCTGGCCGAAGGCGACCTCACCGTGCGCATGGATGGACAGTTCGCTGGCGTGTTCGCACGCATGCGCGATGACGCCAACGCCACCGTGGCGCAGCTCACCGGCATTGTCTCCGGCATCCAGACCTCGGCCACGCAGATCAATGCGGCCGCCAGCGAGATCGCTGCCGGCAATCACGACCTGTCGCAGCGCACCGAACAACAGGCCGCCAATCTGGAAGAAACCGCCGCCTCGATGGAAGAGCTCACCTCCACCGTCAAGCAGAACGCCGAACACGCGCGTCAGGCCAACCAGCTGGCGATCGGCGCGGCCGATGTCGCCTCGCATGGCGGCGCGGTGGTGGCGCAGGTGGTCACCACCATGTCAGGTATCGAAACCTCGTCCAAGAAGATCGCCGAGATCATCAGCGTCATCGACGGCATCGCCTTCCAGACCAATATCCTGGCCTTGAACGCCGCGGTGGAAGCCGCACGTGCCGGCGAGCAAGGCCGCGGGTTTGCGGTGGTGGCATCGGAAGTGCGCACGCTTGCGCAGCGCTCCGCCGGTGCGGCAAAAGAAATCAAACACCTGATCGACGACTCGGTGAGCAAGGTGGCGCAAGGCTCGTCGCTGGTGCAGCAGGCCGGCACCACCATGAGCGAAATCGTGGCCAGCGTGCAGCGCGTCACCGACATCATGGGCGAAATCTCGGCGGCGTCGCAGGAACAATCGTCCGGCATCGAGCAGGTCAACCTCACCGTCACCCAGATGGACGAGGCCACCCAACAGAACGCCGCGCTGGTGGAAGAAGCCACCGCCGCCGCGCGTGCGATGGAAGAACAGGCCGGCCAGCTCACCGAGGCGGTCGCTGTGTTCAAACTCAGCCACGTGGCCGCGAGCGCTGCGCTTACCGCCAGGCCGGTTGTGCGTGCCCTGCCCGCGTCCAAGCGCGCACCCACCGGCAGCACGCGTATCGCTGCACCTGCGCGCCAGTCGGCCAAGCCGTCGGCCAACACGTCCGGCAACGAGAGCCAATGGCAGGACTTCTAAAGCGGGCATGATCCAGCGACGGCGCCTGTGCAAGGCGCAGTGCTGCCTGCACTGAGCACTGCGCCTCGCACCAGCGTGCGCAGTGTCGCCACGCACGTGGGCCCTGGCAATTGCGCGCTACGCCTTTCAAGCGCATCGAACCTGTTTGATAGCGTTGCCGCAACCACAACACCCACGTGCATGATGGCCGCTTCAAGCAGACGCAAGCGCTGCTGTCGGCCCGGCGCTGCACACACGCCCTGCCCCGCCTGGCGCCACCCATCGGCAATGCTTAAAGATTTATCTGGCGTTGCCGTTAGCTTGGGTGACAACGGCTGCCTGTGCACTACCGCAACAGCCGCTCACACACCGCATGCGCAGGTGCAGACAGCACGCGCAGACGCATGCATCCGAGGTTGGATCGTTGCAGGGGTTGCCATGAAGTCATCCGTTCTCGCCAGCTGTCTTGCGCTGTTGTGCGTCGCCGGCCATGCCCGCGCCGAAGACCCCATCGCCACCGACCGGCCCGATTTTGTCGAGTCCAGCCTCACCGTCGGCAATCATCGGTTGCAGGTGGAAACCAGCGCCGCATGGGAACGCGATGCGTCGGTCGATGGCTATTCCACGCCAACGCTGTTCCGCTACGGACTGGGCCAGACCTGGGAATTGCGGCTGGAAACCGATGGCTGGCAACGCATCGACCTGCCGGGCGACTCCAGCATCAGCGGCATGTCCGACTTCGCGCTCGGCATCAAGCATCATCTGGCAAGCTCCGACAGCGGCAAGACCTCGTTGGCCTGGCTGCTGCATGTGGATCTGCCCAGCGGCGCACGCGCCCTGCGCGGTCACGGAGCGCGCCCCTCGCTCCGGCTGGTGGCCGAATGGGAACTCAGCGAGAGCATCTCTGCCGGCGTGATGCCCGGCGTGATCTGGGACGACGACGGCGAAGGCCATCGCTACACCGCAGGCATCCTGGGCGCGGTGCTCGGAAAAGCCTGGAACGACCGCGTGCGCTCCTTCGTCGAAGTGGCATTGCCGCAGATCGCCAAGAGCGATGACGGCGGCAGCGTGGCCTTGCTCGATGTCGGCTCGGCCTGGCTGCTCAGCAACGATGTGCAACTGGACGCGGTCTATAGCCGCGGCCTCAACGACCGCTCACCCGACCACGCCCTCGGCGTCGGTCTGTCTTTCCGCTTCTGACACGGACCGCGCAATGAAGATCATGCATATGTTGGGCGTTCTGGTGCTGGTGGCTGCACTGGCGTTGCTCACCCTGGGCGGTGTCGGCTACAGCGGGCAGCGCGGGCTGCTGGAAGCCATCGCCGCGCAGGTCATTTCTTCCGACGCGCTGCGCAACCACATGCAGGCCGACATGATGCACGACGCCTTGCGCGGCGACGTCACTGCCGGGCTGCTCGCCGCATCGCGCCAGGACGATGCCGGCATTGCCGCCGCGCGCGCATC
This sequence comes from Xanthomonas dyei, assembly GCF_002939865.1. Taxonomy (GTDB): domain Bacteria; phylum Pseudomonadota; class Gammaproteobacteria; order Xanthomonadales; family Xanthomonadaceae; genus Xanthomonas; species Xanthomonas dyei. Next base: position 103,144 of record NZ_MDEE01000011.1, on the reverse strand, counting down.
GCTGGGCGAGCATGCCGGTGAATTTCGCGATGCGGTGCAAGCCAACCGCAAGTTGCCGCTGGACCCGGCATTACGCAGCGAGCTGGAAGCGGTAGCACCCGCGCTGCAGGCCTACATCGCCTCCGCCGAACAGGTCATGACGCTGGCCGAAACGCATGCCGACAGCGCTGCGGCGTACCGCGATTTCACCGACAAGTTCGGCCAGCTCGAAACCCGCATGGGTGCGATCAGCAAGCGCATCCTGGCCTTGAACGAGGCCAACCGCAGCCAGGCCGAGCAATACAGCCACCGCGTGATGTGGCAGCAAGGCGGCGCCGTCGTGCTTGCATTCGTGTGCCTGGCATTGGCCGCCGGCTGGATCCTGCGCTCGGTGTTCGGCCTGCTGGGCGGCGAACCGCAGCTGGCCATGGCCGCTGCACAGCACATTGCCGAAGGCCGCCTGGACCAGCCCATCCCGGTTGCCGCAAAACATACGCACAGCCTGATGGCGGCGCTGTCGCGCATGCAGCGCGACCTGCGCGAACGCCTGGAGCGCGAGCGCAGCATCGCCGCGGAAAACCTGCGCATTCGCACCGCACTGGATAACGCATCCACCGGCATGTACATCGCCGACCCGGACCTGACCATCATCTATACAAACACCGCACTGCAGTCCTTGCTGCACGCCTACGCAGACGATATCCAGGCCTGCGCGCCGGCGTTCGATCGCAGCGCCAACCTTGTCGGGCAACCGGTGTCGCTGCTGGAAGTGGGCAATGCGCAGGACGCGGAAATCTACCAGCGGCTCGACCGCCAGGGCGCAGCACAACGCGAAGTGCGGTACCGCGCCACCTGCATCGCGCAGAATGTCTCGGCCATCCGCGACGAAGGCGGCGCGCATCTGGGCTTTGTCTGCGAGTGGCGCGACCGCACCGCCGAAGCGCGGGCAGAAGTGGACGTGGCCGATGTGGTGCGCAGCGCTGCTGCAGGCGATCTGTCCAAGCGCATCGACAGTACTGGAAAACAAGGCTTTTTCCTGCAACTGGCGCAACAACTCAATGCCCTGCTCGATGCCAATGCAGTGAGCATCAGTGAGGTGTCGCGTCTGCTGAGCGCACTGGCCGAGGGCGACCTGAGCACACGCATGCACGGCGACTTCCACGGCGTGTTCGCCTCCATGCGCGACGATGCCAACACCACCGCCGAGGAGCTGGCGCAGGTGATCGGACGCATCCAGCAGGCCGCCGGCAGCATCCATACCGCCTCCAGCGAGATCGCCGCCGGCAATAGCGATCTGTCGCAACGCACCGAACAACAGGCCGCCAATCTGGAAGAAACGGCTGCCTCGATGGAAGAACTCACCTCCACCGTCAAGCAGAACGCAGAGAGCGCGCGTCAGGCCAACCAGCTCGCCATCGGTGCAGCCGGTGTCGCCTCGCAAGGCGGCGCGGTGGTGGCCAAGGTGGTCACCACCATGTCGGGCATCGAGGTGTCGTCGAAGAAGATCGCCGAGATCATCAGCGTCATCGATGGCATCGCCTTCCAGACAAATATCCTGGCGTTGAACGCGGCGGTGGAAGCGGCGCGTGCCGGCGAGCAGGGCCGCGGGTTTGCGGTGGTGGCCTCGGAAGTGCGCACCTTGGCGCAGCGGTCGGCCGGTGCGGCGAAGGAGATCAAGCACCTCATCGACGATTCGGTCAGCAAGGTGGCCGAGGGCTCGCAGCTGGTCCACCAGGCCGGCACCACCATGGCCGACATCGTCGCCAGCGTGCAGCGCGTCACCGACATCATGGGTGAGATTGCCGCGGCCTCGCAGGAACAATCGTCCGGCATCGAGCAGGTCAATCGCACCATCACCCAGATGGACGAGGCCACCCAGCAGAACGCCGCATTGGTGGAAGAAGCCACGGCGGCCGCACGCACCATGGAAGATCAGGCCGGACAACTGGCGCAGGCGGTCGCGCGCTTTACGCTTGCCGATACGCCTCAGGTCGCGGCATTGGCACGCCCGGCCAAGCCGGCATCCATCGCGCCCAAGCAAGCGCCACCCGTGCGCCGTAAAGCGGCCAGTGTGCCCACGGCCGCGTTCGGTAACGAAAGCCAGTGGCAGGACTTTTAAACCATCTCTGCGCCGTTGCAACCACGGCGCTGGATCGTGGTGTTTTAGCTAGATGAGAACAGATCAGCAGTTTTTCAGTGGCAATCCCCGCATTGCGCCCAGTTGCAGGACTGCTTGATTCATTCTTGCAATATCAAGAATCATCGCTCCGGGCCGCTAGCGTGCAGGACAACATCGCGATGTACGCCCCCGGAGTTACATGATGAACAAGTTCAACGATTGGCCCATTCGCCGCAAGCTGATGTTTGCGTTCTGCCTCAGTGCCGTGCTCACCGCCCTGCTCGGCGGCTTGGGTTTTTCGCGCATGAGGCAGATGCAGCAGCAGACCGCCCTCATCAATGAAGATGTGGTGCCGGTGTTGAGCAAGTTGTCGGAACTGCGTGGTTTCGCCGGCGAATTCCGCGTCTATGAAGTGGGTCAGTTCGTCAATCTGGACGACCCGGAACGCTATGCGTATTTCTTCAAGCGCATGGACGAAATCCAGGCCAAGTATGCGGAAACGCAAAAGACGCTGGACGCCAAGATCGGCCCGGATTCTCCGCTAAAAGCCGAATACGCCAAGCTGGCCGATGCCAGCACGCGCTACTTCGCCGCCAATGTGAAACTGCGCACGTTGTACGCAGACCCCGACCGCGCTGCGGCCATGGAGTTTTCGCGCAAGCAGTCCGGCGAGATCCGCAAGGAACTGTTCGCCTCGGTCGACAAGATGTATGCGCAGCAGTCCAAGGCGTTGGGCGACATGGTCGCGGCCAGCGCAACCTCGTTCAAGTTCACCAGCGCAGTGCTGCTGCTGGGCACCTTGTTGATGGCTGCGCTGTCGATCACCTTCGGCTGGCTGATCGCACGCAGCATCACCAACCCGCTGTCCAAGGCATTGGGCGCCATCCAGGCGGTGTCGCGTGGCGATCTGAGCATGCAGGTCAGCAAGACCAGCAACGACGAAATCGGCCAGATGCTCGAGGCCACCGGCCGCATGACCCAGATGCTGCGCCGCTTCTCCGACGAGACCGCACGCATGTCGCATCTGCATGCGGCCGAAGACATCACCCACCGCATGCCGGAAGATTTCCCCGGCGTCTACGGCACCCTGGCCGGCGGCATCAACACGATGATTTTCGAACACCTGGACGCCATCACCGATTCGGTGCGCATCCTCAACCAGTACGCGCAGGGCGACCTGACCCAGGACGCACGCCGGTTGCCGGCAAGCCGCGCGATCCTGCACGAAGCGATGGATGCGGCCAAGGCCAGCCTGTTGTCGATCAACACCGAGATCAAGCAGTTGGCGCAGGCGGCAGCGGCGGGCGACTTCAGCGCCCGCGGCAACGCGGCACGCTTCAAGTACGACTTTGCGGTGATGGTGGCGGACTTGAACTCGATGATGGAAGTCAGCGATCGCAACCTGGGCAAGCTGTCGCAGTTGCTCGGCGCGGTGGCCGATGGCGACCTGACCGCACGCATGGACGGCCAATTCCACGGCGTGTTCGCGCGCCTGCGCGACGATGCCAACGCCACTACACAGCGGTTGACCGATATCGTCGGCCGCATCAAGCACTCCACCCTGACCATCAATACCGCCGCCGGCGAGATTGCTGCCGGCAATCAGGATCTGTCGCAACGTACCGAGCAACAGGCGGCCAATCTGGAAGAAACCGCTGCCTCGATGGAAGAACTCACCTCCACCGTCAAGCAGAACGCCGAACACGCGCGCCAGGCCAATCAGCTGGCGATCGGCGCGGCTGGCGTGGCCTCGCATGGCGGCAGCGTGGTCGGCCAGGTGGTCACCACCATGTCCGGCATCGAGACCTCGTCCAAGAAGATCGCCGAGATCATCAGCGTCATCGATGGCATCGCCTTCCAGACCAATATCCTGGCGTTGAATGCCGCGGTGGAAGCCGCACGTGCCGGCGAACAAGGCCGTGGGTTTGCCGTGGTCGCCTCGGAAGTGCGCACGCTGGCGCAGCGCTCTGCCGGCGCCGCCAAGGAAATCAAGAGCCTGATCGACGACTCGGTCAGCAAGGTGGCCGAAGGCTCGGCATTGGTGCATCAAGCCGGCACCACCATGAGCGAGATCGTGTCCTCGGTGCAGCGCGTGACCGACATCATGAGCGAGATCTCCGCCGCCTCGCAGGAACAGTCGGCCGGCATCGAACAGGTCAACCAGACCGTCACCCACATGGATGAAGCCACCCAGCAGAACGCCGCGCTGGTGGAAGAAGCCACCGCTGCCGCACGCTCGATGGAAGATCAGGCGCAGCAGCTCACCGAAGCGGTGGCGCTGTTCCGTCTGTCGGCCGAACTGGAATCCCAGACCCGCGCCACGCCGGTGCTGCGCCCGCAGGCCGCGGCGCGCGTGCCTGCCAAGGCCAGCGCTCCGGCCAAGGCCGTACGCAAGCCCGCCACCCGCCCGGCCGCGGCCGTTGCCGCATCCAACGAGTCTGACTGGGCCGAGTTCTGAGCCAGCGGCGGCAACGCTGGCAGCGTTGCCGCCCAGTCCGTCATGCAGCCGCGCCCCTCAATGGGCGCGGTTTTTTTATGCCTGGCACTTTGCTTTCCGATCAACCTGGCACTTCGCTTTCGGATCAAAACGCATGGCGAGGCAGTGCCCTGCCGATCTATCGCAAAGCACGCCCAATGATCGACCAGATAACTGCGAGTCCTCCGTAGGACATCGCGATTTTTCTGCTGCATCAAGGGTTCCGGCAGGGCTCGCTTGGTGATGACAGCCATCGGAGCTCGCTTGGATCCGTCTTGGCGAGTTGGCAAGACACTTACTGTCCCGTCAGCTCACATTCGTGACCGTGATTATGCTTTTTTCTCTAAATAGGTATTCAGCTTCGACGTTCCCGCGCCGCTACTGCGTTAACAAGGTCATGGCAACTACCACGGCCCATTCACGACGTAGCACCTTCGCTCACATTGCTGGGAATCGGTATGAACGCACTTCTGCAACGCTACAACGTCGGCCCTCGCCTGGCGGCCGCATTCGCGGTGCTGATCGTACTGTCTGGCATCATCGCCTTCATCGGCTATCGCGGCCTGAGTTCGGCGCATGCGTTGGTGGACGACATCGTGCACCAGAACATGACCAAGATTCGCCTGTCCAACGACATGATGAACGCCAACTTCGTCATTGGCACGCAAGTGCGCAATCTGGCGCTTCCTTATGCCGATGAACGGAATAACGAGTTTGTCGCCGCAATCAAGTCGGCGCGCGTTGATTACGGCAAGGCCCGCGACGCCCTGTATGCCCTGCCCGCATCGCCGCAGGACCAGGCAATACGTACGCAGATCGACAATCTCCGCATGGCGGCGAAGGCTCTGAATGAGCAAGTCATGCAATTGTCGATTGCCGGAAAGGATAGCGATGCCATACCGCTGCTGTTCAACAAGGCGAGTCCAGCTATGCAGCAATGGCAGGACAAGATTGCCGAAAACATCGTGCTGCAGGACAAGCTGGCCGCGGACGCTTCGACGATCGCGCTGAAATCGATGGACGATTCGCGCAAGATGCTGATCGGCGGCTCTCTGCTGGTCGTGCTGCTCAGTGGCGCGTTGGGCCTGCAGATCACCCGTAGCCTGACCCAGCCGCTCAGCCGCGCCACGCGCGCCGCCGAATCGATTGCCGGCGGCAAGCTCGATAACGATGTGGACACGCAAGCCTCCGACGAAAGCGGCCGCCTGCTCAATGCGATGCGCAAGATGCAAGAGCAGTTGCGCAGCCTGATCGCCGCACAAACCGAGATGGCCAAGCGCCACGACGAAGGCCAGATCAGCTTCCGTATGGATACCGATGCGTTTCCCGGCGACTTCGGCCGCATGGCCAGGGACACAAACGAATTGGTTGCCGGCCATATCAAGGTCAAAATGGAGACAATCCGTCTGGTGGAACGCTATGCCATCGGCGACCTGAGCGAAGACATGCCGGAACTGCCGGGCGAGAAAGCCAACATCACCGCCGCGATACGCCAGGTCAAACAAAGCCTGTCTGCGATGAACGCCGAGATCAAACAGCTGGCGCAGTCCGCCGCCAATGGCGACTTCAGCGCCCGTGGCGACGCCGCGCGGTTCCAGTACGACTTCCGGGTGATGGTGGACAGCCTCAATACCTTGATGTCCACCGCCGATGGCAACCTGCAATCGCTGTCCGGTCTGCTGCAGTCGATCGCCGCCGGCGACCTCACCGCACGCATGAGCGGCGAGTTCCGCGGCGTGTTCGCACAGATGCGCGACGACGCCAATGCCACCGCTACCCAGTTGGCCGAGATCGTGGGCAGCATCAAGACCTCGGCCATCTCGATCAAGGGCGCCGCCAGCGAAATCGCCGCCGGTAACCAGGACTTGTCGCAGCGTACCGAACAGCAGGCCGCCAACCTGGAAGAAACCGCCGCCTCGATGGAAGAACTCACCTCCACCGTCAAGCAAAACGCCGAAGGCGCACGCCAGGCCAACCAGCTCGCCATCGGCGCCGCCAGCGTGGCGGTGCAAGGCGGCGAAGTGGTCGGCAAGGTGGTCGACACCATGGCCGGCATCGAAGCCTCGTCCAAGAAGATCGCCGACATCATCAGCGTGATCGACGGCATCGCCTTCCAGACCAATATTCTGGCCTTGAATGCGGCGGTGGAAGCGGCACGTGCCGGTGAGCAGGGCCGCGGATTTGCGGTGGTGGCCTCGGAAGTGCGGACGCTGGCCCAACGTTCGTCGGGTGCGGCCAAGGAGATCAAGGACCTCATCGACGACTCCGTGCACCGCGTCGCCGAAGGCTCCGCGCTGGTGCACACCGCCGGCAAGACCATGAGCGAGGTGGTTGCCAGCGTGCAGCGCGTCACCGACATCATGGGCGAGATTTCCGCCGCCTCGCAGGAGCAATCGGCCGGTATCGAACAGGTCAACCAGACCATCACCCAGATGGACGAAACCACCCAGCAAAACGCCGCGCTGGTGGAAGAAGCCACCGCTGCCGCACGTGCGCTGGAAGAACAGGCGGTGGGCCTGACCGAGGCGGTTGCGGTGTTCCGTCTGTCGGCCGAACTGGAATCCCACACCCGCGCCACGCCGGTCGTGCACCAACTCGCCGCCAAACGGCCCACCGCGCCAAGCAAGCCAGCTACCAAGACGCTTGCCAAGCCTTCTGCTACAAGGCCTGCCGCGCGCGCCGCAGTAGCGTCGGCACCGTCCAACGAATCGGACTGGGCCGAGTTCTAAACCACGTGATCGGTCGCATGGCGGCCGATGCTGTCGAAGCCGCGCTCTTTGGGGAGCGCGGCTTTTTTTGTTGGTTCTGGTCGCTAGACTCTGCCTCACTACAGTGGGGCTAGTGAGTCATAGATCCGATTGACGCGTGCTCTCGCCCGTTATCGGCCAGCTGCATGCGCTAGAGCTTTGCGCTAACGCACAGCATTTTTCAGTGCGATCCTTCGCGCACCGGGGCTAACACCTGGTCGCCCCTAAGAATCGCTTGCAGGCCCACGCGATCACTGCATGCGCACGCGTTGATGTGCACTTGCTCCAGCTTGCGCTCGATGTCCCACGCGGCGTGCCCACCCCAGTACGCATCGATACCGCAGCACGCGCTATCGGCGCTCGAACGGATGCGGATACGCCTCGCGGCCAGCCTTACGACGTACGACTAGGCCTGATCAGGAATGACCCACGGCCGCGCTTGCCGCACGGGTGCGCGCAACGGGTGGCAAGCGTCCACCGACAAGCGCATGGCGCAGATGGCGCTGCCCTCAGCGTTACCGGACACGACAAGCCAGGATGGAGACAACCAAAAGACACCGCAGACAACCTCGAAAAATCAGCGGTCTAGCTCGCTTGCGGCATGGGATTCGGGCATTTTTTACTGATTAAGATGTCTCTTATCGAATGAGACAGCCAAAACATGTCTCTTTTTTTCATCTGCGTGACTGCAGTCATATTTTTTTCGCATAGCCGGCATTCAGACCTTGATACCTACGCCGTTATCTTGCATAGCGGCAAGAGCATGGCGAGAGCGTCATGGCTTGCGTCGCAAGCAATATTTCCTGCCACGCACGCCTTCGGAAACCCGTCAATGAACGCATTCTTGCAACGCTATAACGTCGGCCGCCGGTTGGGCGTGGCCTTTGGGATCCTGATTCTGCTGTCCGGCCTGCTGGTCGCCTCCGGCCTCGGTACGATGGTCGAAGCGCGTAAGCAACTGGATTCCATCGTCAATAACAACCTGATCAAGATTCAAATCAGCAACAACATGCGCTCGGCCAATGCCGACATCTTCATTGCGATGGGGACGCTGGCCATGGTCACCACTCAGGAACTCAACGACCAAGCCGCTGAGACGGTCAAGCAGAAGCGCGAACTGTATGCACACGAACGCAAAAGGCTGGACGCCTTTCCACCCTCGGTTGCCGGGCGCAAGGTGCGCGCCGAGATCGACGCGGCGCGCGCGATTGCCAGAGGTCTGAACGACCAGGTCATTGCCCTGGCAATGCAAAACAAAAACGACGAAGCGCAGACGCTGATGAGCGAAAAAGCGCGGCCTGCCATGCTCGCCTGGCAGGCAAGGATCGACGACAACGTTGCACTACAGGAAAAACAGACCCAACAGAGCTACGAGCAGGCCGTCGCTGCGATGAGCCGCGGCAGGGCGCTGTTGATTGGCGGGGGCGTGGCGGTGCTGCTGATCAGCAGCCTGCTGGCGCTTGCCATCACCCGCAGCCTGACCCAACCACTCAGCCGCGCCACCCGCGCCGCCGAATCGATCGCCGGCGGCAAGCTGGACAACGATGTGGACACGCAGGCAAATGACGAAAGCGGCCGCCTGCTCAATGCGATGCGCAAGATGCAAGAACAGCTGCGCAACCTGATCGCCGCACAGACCGACATGGCCAAGCGCCACGACGATGGGCAAATCAGCTTCCGCATCGATGCGTCCGCATTCCCGGGCGACTACGGCCGCATGGCCAACGACACCAACCTGCTGGTCGCCTCGCACGTGGCCGTGCAGACCGATCTGGCACGCATCATGGGGCGCTATGCCGTCGGCGATCTCAGCGACGACATGAGCAAGCTGCCCGGCGAAAAGGCCGTGTTCACCGACACCATGTCACAGGTCAAGGCCAACCTGGGCGCGATGAATGGCGAGATCAAACAACTGGCGCAGTCCGCCGCCAATGGCGACTTCAGCGCCCGTGGCGACGCCGCGCGGTTCCAATACGACTTCCGGGTGATGGTGGAAAGCCTCAATACCTTGATGTCCACCGCCGATGGCAACCTGCAATCGCTGTCCGGTCTGCTGCAGTCCATCGCCGNACCATGGCCGGCATCGAAGCCTCGTCCAAGAAGATCGCCGACATCATCAGCGTCATCGACGGCATCGCCTTCCAGACCAATATCCTGGCCTTGAATGCAGCGGTAGAAGCGGCACGTGCCGGTGAGCAGGGCCGCGGATTTGCGGTGGTGGCCTCGGAAGTGCGGACGCTGGCCCAACGTTCGTCGGGTGCGGCCAAGGAGATCAAGGACCTCATCGACGACTCCGTGCACCGCGTCGCCGAAGGCTCCGCGCTGGTGCACACCGCCGGCAAGACCATGAGCGAGGTGGTTGCCAGCGTGCAGCGCGTCACCGACATCATGGGCGAGATTTCCGCCGCCTCGCAGGAGCAATCGGCCGGTATCGAACAGGTCAACCAGACCATCACCCAGATGGACGAAACCACCCAGCAAAACGCCGCGCTGGTGGAAGAAGCCACTGCTGCCGCGCGTGCGCTGGAAGAACAGGCAGTCGGCCTGACCGAAGCGGTTGCGGTGTTCAAGACCGACGCGACCTACGCGGCTCCGGCCGTGCGCGCTGTGCCGTCGCGGCCGGTAGTGAGTTCGGCGATTAAAGCGAAGGTCGCTGCAGCTGGGCGTACGCCGGCCTCCAAGCCACGCGCGGTGGTCACCGCCTCCAGCAACGACACCAGCTGGCAGGAGTTCTGAGCAAGCGGACCGAACTGTCTGAACGGAGCCGGTCGGCAGCGATGCCGGCCGGCTCAAGGCATGACAGGGATAAGCCGATAGCCTGCGTACGCCTATGAGACGCACCGATGACCACTGTTCCCGCGCTGTTGCCACAGACCGCTTCACCCGCCCCGCGTCGCTGGACCAGCCGCTGGGACGATCTGGCCATTGCCAAAAAACTCGGTGCGATCGGTGTGCTGGCGTTGGTTGGGCTGGTGATCCCGGTACTGCTCTACAGCGGCAAGCTCAATGAAAGCGTCACCATCAGCAGCAACGAATTACGCAGCTACGCCCCGCTTGGGCAGATGCTGGGCCTGATTACCGATCTGCATGCCGCCCACGTCGACGCTGGCAGTGCCGCCGACGCCGCAGCGCAACGCGCGCAACGCGATCTGCAGCAACTGCTCGCCTCCACTGCGGCCATGCCCGGCTTCGAACGCAGCCAGAAACAATTGCTCGCCTTACAGCAGCGCCACGTCGCCACCACGGCAGCCAGCGGCTATAGCGGCGTGAGCGAACAAGCCTTCGCTGCGCTGGATGCACTGCGCGACGACAGCCAACTGGTCTACACCCCGTATATCGAAAGCTACCACCTGGTAGTGGCGACCTTGATCTATAGCCCCGACGCCACCGAATCGCTGACCCGCCTGGATGCGGCCAACGATCCGTCGCAGGCCGGTGGCGACCGCGCCATGCTGCGCGAACAACTCAATCAGTTACAGCGCAATCACCTGCGTTTCCGGCATGAGCTGGACAAGGCGATGGGCCTGCTGGAACAGCCCGACCCTGCCCTGGCCGATGCCGCCAACGCCGAGGCCACGCGCGCCAACGACGCATTGAAATCGCTTGGCACGGCGCTGGAAGGCAGCGATGCGCAGGCCGACACGCAGTGGAATGCCGCACTCGATGCGCTTGGCCAGACCATGCAGGACCTGAGCAGCATCTCGCTGCAAGCCTTGCAGCGGCAATCCGAACGCCACCTGGTGGATGCGCACAACGCGATGTACCAAGCCGTTGCCGGCCTGTCGCTGCTCGCGCTGCTGATCGCCGCGTTGGGCTGGTACACCTTGTCCAACCTCACCCGCAACGTGCGCCGCGCCGCGACGGTGGCCGCCAACATCGCGCAAGGCGAGCTGGACGAACGCATCGTGCCGCCCAGCCGCGATGAAACCGGGCAGCTGCTCGACAACATGCGCCAGATGCAGGAACAGGTGCAGCGCGTGCTGGCCGCGCAGAGCGAGATGGCACAGCGCCACGACGCCGGCCAGATCAGCTACCGCATGCAGGCCGAGAGCTTCCCCGGTGCCTACGCCACCATGGTGCGCGATACCAACGCGCTGGTCGGCTCGCATATCGCGGTCAAGATGCAGCTGGCGCAGATCATGTCGCGCTACGCCATCGGCGATCTGAGCCAGGACATGCAACGCCTGCCCGGCGAAAAAGCCGTGCTCACCGACACCATGGATACCGTCAAGGCCAACCTGTCGGCGATGAACAGCGAAATCAAATTGCTGGCGCAGGCCGCCGCCAATGGCGACTTCAGCGTGCGCGGCGACGCGCAACGCTTCCAGTACGACTTCCGCGCGATGGTGGACAGCCTCAATCAGCTGATGTCCACTGCAGACGCCAACCTGCAACGCTGTCCACGGTGCTGCAGGCGATTGCCGCGGGCGATCTCACCACCCGCATGCAGGGCGATTTCCACGGCGTATTCGCACGTATGCGCGACGATGCCAATGCCACGGTGACGCAGCTGGCCGATATCGTCGGGCGCATCCAACGCTCCACCGATGCCATCAACGATGCGGCCAGCGAGATTGCCTCCGGCAATCAGGACCTGTCGCAGCGGACCGAGCAACAAGCGGCCAATCTGGAAGAAACCGCCGCCTCGATGGAAGAACTCACCTCCACCGTGCGCAACAACGCCGAACACGCAAAGCGCGCCAGTCAGCTGGTGGTCGGCGCCGCCACCGTTGCCTCGCAAGGTGGCGAGGTGGTCGGCCAGGTGGTCGGCACCATGGCCGGCATCCAGGCAGCCTCCAGAAAGATCGCCGACATCATCGGCGTGATCGACGGTATCGCCTTCCAGACCAATATCCTGGCCTTGAACGCGGCAGTGGAAGCGGCGCGTGCCGGCGAACAGGGCCGCGGATTTGCGGTGGTGGCTTCGGAAGTGCGCACGTTGGCGCAGCGGTCGGCCGGTGCGGCAAAAGAGATCAAGCACCTGATCGACGACTCGGTCAGCCGGGTCGAACACGGCAATCAGCTGGTGGGCCAGGCCGGTCGCACCATGCAGGACATCGTCGACTCGGTGCAGAGCGTGGCCACGATCATGCACGAGATCAGCGAAGCCTCGCTGCAGCAGTCGCAAGGCATCGAACAAGTCGGCCAGACCGTGACGCAGATGGATCAGGCCACCCAGCAGAACGCCGCGCTGGTGGAAGAAGCCACTGCCGCCGCGCGCGCGATGGAAGAACAGGCGCAGCAGTTGCGCGATGCGGTGTCGGTGTTTCAGGTGAAGGCCGTGACCTCGCCTCGCCTTGGCCGGGCGGCCTGATCGCTGCCGGGCGCGATCGTCGCGCTTTTGTAGGCTGTGTAGACACAAGTGATCGAGGGCGAGGCGATCGCCTGCGATGCCACGCCTGTCATTGCTGCCGTCTTGTCGATCTGCTGACGAGGCGGCTGGCCGGGGTGTTCTGACGGCAACGCGGCAATCGCGATGCCACGGGGTATCACAGGGTGCGACCTGGGCGCGGTGTCGTCGCGCACCTGTCTACCCGGATCTGGCGCTACACCAAGTCGCTTCCCAAGCCGGTGCGTCCACCCGGCAATCCTCTTGGTCTGCACACGTCCATCACGCTTGAACGCGTGATGGAACAGTGAAATCCCAAGCCGCCGACGATGCCTTGCTCGCCCATCCAGCAGGGTTTTGGGCTCATCTGTGCACACGGGCGTCACCTCGGTGACGGCCGCCCATATGCGCTAGGCCTTGCGAGTTCAGCTGTAGCCACCAGCGCCGTTACCGGACACAAGCATGCAGACCTGCCTTGCAATCGAGTGCAGCGTGACCACCGGTCACGCACACCGATGGATCGGCCGGATGCATGCCCGCCCCGGCAGCGCTCGACGTATGGACGACGCGACCGCCCGATGCGCATCTCCCCTTCCCGCCCATCGCCTTGAGACTCAACATGATCGCTCTTCTTCAACGGTACAACGTCGGCAAACGGCTGACTTTCGCATTCGGCACGCTGATCCTGCTGTCGTGCGCCCTGGTGGCCGCTGGCCTTTATACGCTGGCGCAAGCGCGTCAGAGCCTGGATACGCTGACCAATCGCAACATGGTCATCGTCCAGCATCTGCAAGAGATGAATGACGCCGTCTCGGTGATCGCCGTGCAGCTACGCAATCTCGTGCTGCCGACCACCGCTGAAGAGAATCGTCGCTTCGCCGCCATCATCGAAGAACAGCGCAGCACCTACGACAAAGCACGCGAGCAGCTTTACGCCTTCTCGGCGACACAGACGGGACAGGCCATGCGCGACAAGATCGATCAGAGCAACAAGAGCGCCAGCGCGCTCAACCAGCAGGTGATCGATCTGGGGCTTGCAGGCAAAACCGATGAGGCCATGCCATTGCTGTTGCAGCGTGCGGCGCCGGCCACGCAGGTGTGGCAGGACGCACTGCTGGACTATACGGCGCTGCAACGCCAGCGCGCCCAGGAAGCCAACTCTGTAGCCACCACGGCGATGGCGCGCGGCCGCGCGATGTTGATCAGCGGCGGCCTGGCGGTGGTGTGCATCAGTGGCCTGCTGGGTTGGGCCATCACCCGCAGCCTGGTGCGCCCGCTAGCGCAGGCCACCCGTGCCGCCGAATCCATTGCCAACGGCAATCTCGATAACGATGTGCGCACCAACAGCAACGACGAAACCGGGCGCCTGTTGCAGGCGATGGACAAGATGCAGGAGCAGGTACGCAACCTGATCAGCGCGCAGCTGGACATGGCCAAACGCCACGATGCAGGCCAGATCAGTTTCCGCATGGATGCCGGCGCGTTCCCCGGCGACTTCGGCCGCATGGCCAAGGACACCAACGAGCTGGTCGCCGCGCACATCAAGGTCAAGATGCAGACCATCCACCTGGTGGAGCGCTACGCCATCGGCGATCTGAGCGAAGACATGCCGCAATTGCCTGGCGAAAAAGCCGCGATTACCACGGCGATGAATCAGGTCAAGCACAACTTGTCCACGATGAATCACGAGATCAAGAATCTTGCCCAGGCCGCCGCCAATGGCGACTTCACCGCGCGCGGCAATGCCGAGCAGTTCCAGTTCGACTTCCGCATCATGGTGGAAAGCCTCAACACCTTGATGGCCACTGCCGATGGCAACCTGCAGTCGCTGTCCGGCCTGTTGCAGTCGATCGCCGCCGGCGACCTCACCGCACGCATGACCGGCCAGTATCAGGGCGTGTTCGCACAAATGCGCGACGACGCCAATGCCACCGCCGAGCAGCTGGCCAACATCGTGGGCCGCATCCAGGAAGCGGCCGGTGCGATCGGCCTGGCCTCCGGCGAGATCGCCACCGGCAATCAGGATCTGTCGCAGCGCACCGAACAACAGGCCGCCAATCTGGAAGAAACCGCCGCCTCGATGGAAGAACTCACCTCCACCGTCAAGCAGAATGCCGAACACGCCAGCCAGGCCAATCAGCTCGCCATCGGCGCCGCTGCAGTGGCATCCCAGGGCGGCGCTGTCGTGGCGAGCGTGGTCGCCACCATGTCCGACATCCAGGCCTCCTCGAAGAAGATCGCCGAGATCATCAGCGTCATCGACGGCATCGCCTTCCAGACCAACATCCTGGCGTTGAATGCCGCGGTGGAAGCGGCGCGTGCCGGCGAACAGGGCCGCGGTTTTGCGGTGGTGGCGTCCGAGGTGCGTACGCTAGCGCAGCGGTCGGCCGGCGCGGCAAAAGAGATCAAGCACCTCATCGACGACTCGGTGGAAAAGGTGGCGCAAGGCGCAAGCCTGGTCGACCAGGCCGGTACCACCATGGCCGACATCGTGGCCAGCGTGCAGCGTGTCACCAACATCATGAGCGAGATTTCGTCGGCCTCGCAGGAGCAGTACGCCGGCATCGAGCAGGTCAACCAGACCGTGACCCAGATGGACGAAACCACCCAGCAAAATGCCGCACTGGTGGAAGAAGCCACCGCCGCCGCCCGCGCCATGGAAGAACAGGCGCAGCAGCTCACCGAAGCCGTTGCAGTGTTCAAGGTGGCCGAACACGCGCCGGTGGCACGCCGTCTGTCGGCCATTGCCAGCGCACCGGCCAATGCCCGCACCGCGCCGCGCCCGGTTGTACGCCCCACCGCACCTGCCGCACCGCGACGTGGCGCGATGCAGACCGCGGCAGTGGCATCGGCCAACGGCGCTGGTGACTGGCAGGAGTTCTGAACTCAGCCGCAGCAAGCACTGCTGACATCCATCAACGCATGCAGTGAAACGCAGCAATCGCGTTGCGACAGACAACCACGCGGTGCGTGATCCACGCGCCGGGCAACACCCGCATCAGCAACACAGAAAATTCGAGAGTCGTTCGAGTCCGCGCTGCGCGGATCTTGTGGGCCGCTTCCCTTGCGAGGGGATGCGGCCCTTTTTTTGCCCTGCGTTCGCAAAACTCGGGAGCACCCGGGCGATTGCGCGCTCGACGTTCAACTGCCTTGAATTCACGCAGAACTTACATTCGCTCATCCCATGACCACACAACTGAAACCGCTTCCAATGAGCCGGGACTGAATAAATCGCCCCTGTTGTGCCGATTTCTACAGAAATGATCAATTTCGCGCATAGACGGCCGTTATCGCACTCACGCATCCGTAACGCCCTCCCCCGGGCAAGGCCACTCTTATGCATTTTTTCAACCGACTTTCCGTCGGCACGCGGCTGTCCGCATTGCTCACCCTGGTCATCGCGTTATCGCTCGGGCTACTCGCCCTGACCATCTACCGGCAATCGGCCGGCGACATCGAATCGCAAGTCAAGGCCGAGCTGCGTTCGAGCACGCGGCTGATGCAGCAGTCGGTGGCGATGTACGACGTCACCCTGACCGAAGGCACCGAGCGCCTGGGCAGCGTCTTCGACGACATGCTGCCGCGCGGCGCACGCGAGCTGGATACCGCCAGCACCGTGACCATCGGCGCGCAGAACACGCCCACGTTGCGCGCCGGTACGCAGGCGCTGAATCTCAATTTCGACGCGGTGGATCGCTTCGCGCAGGCCACCGGCGGCGTTGCGACCATCTTCGCGCGCACCGGCGACGACTTCGTGCGCATCACCACCTCGCTGCGCAACAAGCAGAACGCGCGCGTGATCGGCACCCTGCTCGATCGCAAGGGCAAGGCCTACGCCGCGCTGTCCGAAGGCAAGCCCTTCACCGGCCAGGCGCAGTTGTTCGGCGACCAGTACATGACCTACTACGCGCCACTGCGCAACGCTGCCGGCGAGGTGATCGGTGCGCTGTTCGTCGGTCGCAACTACACCCAGGGCCTGGCGGCGCTCAAGGCCCAGGTCAGCACCACCAAGCTGGGACAGGACGGCTACTTCGTGATCGCCGACATGGCGCCTGGCGACCGTCAGGGCCAGATCATCGCCGCACCGCCGGGCGCGCCGGCGACGTTGTCTGCCCTGGTGCCGGCCGATCAGCAAGCGGCATTACAGTCGGTGCTGGACGGCAAGCAGCCCAGCGCCAACCTGCAGCTACGCGATGCCAAGGGCAATGCGCAGGCGTTCGAAGTCACCGCACAGCGCTATGCGCCGTGGCAGTGGGCGGTGATCGGCACCCAGCCGCGCAGCGCCATCGACGGCCCGCTCGACCAGCTGATGGGCAGCATGCTGCTGTTCTCGCTGGCGGTGCTGGCGCTGTGCATCGCGGTGGTGTTCATCGCCGCGCGCAAGATGGTGACCCGCCCGTTGGTGGCGGTGGAACGCGTGCTCGGCGATGTCGCCGCCGGCCGGCTGGACAACCCCATCGAAATCGATCGGCACGATGAGCTCGGCCGTCTGCTGCTCAATGCCCGCACCATGCGCGACGACCTGCGCGCACGGCTGGAGCGCGATCACCTGATCGCCAGCGAAGCGCTGCGTGTGCGCACCGCGCTGGACGATGTCAGCACCAACGTGATGATCGCCGACATCCATCAGCGCATCATCTACGTCAACCGGCCGCTGCAACGCCTGCTCAAGGGCGTGCAGGAACAGTTGCGTAACGCTGCACCCGGCTTCGATGCGGACAAGCTGATCGACACCAGCGTCAATCAATTCCATGCCGCGCCGAAGCAGCACGAGCGCATGCTCGAACAGCTCACCGGCAGCAACGTCGCCCAGATCGCCGTTGGCGGCCGCATCGTGCGTCAGGTGGTCAGCCCGGTGCTGGATGCCGCGGGCGAGCGCATGGGCTTTGTCATCGAGTGGGCCGACCGCACCCAGGAAGTGCAGGTGGAAGAAGAAGTCGCCCGCATCGTGCAGGCCGCCGCAGCCGGCGACCTGAGCGGCCGCGTGGACACCGCCGGCAAGCAGGGCTTCCTGCTGCAGCTCGCCCAGCAACTGAACATGCTGCTGGACAACAACGCCGACGGCCTGTCGCGCGTGTCCGCGCTGCTGTCGTCGTTGTCGCAGGGCGACCTGAGCGTGCGCATGGACGGCCAGCTGCAAGGCGTGTTCGCCACCATCCGCGACGATGCCAACGCCACCGCCGACCAACTGGCCGGCATCGTGCGTCGCATCAAGGATTCGTCGTTGGCGATCAACGCGGCCGCCACCGAAATCGCCACCGGCAATGGCGACCTGTCGCGTCGCACCGAGCAACAAGCCGCCGCGCTGGAAGAAACCGCCGCTTCGATGGAAGAGCTCACCGCCACCGTCAAGCAGAACGCCGATAACGCCGACCAGGCCAACCGCCTGGTGCTCGATGCCGCCGGCGTGGCCGCAAAGGGTGGCGATGTGGTCGGCCGCGTGGTGACCACCATGGCCGACATCGACGCCTCGTCCAAGAAGATCGCCGAGATCATCAGCGTCATCGATGGCATCGCCTTCCAGACCAATATCCTGGCCTTGAACGCCGCGGTGGAAGCGGCGCGTGCCGGCGAACAGGGCCGCGGCTTTGCCGTGGTGGCCTCGGAGGTGCGTACGCTCGCGCAGCGCTCGGCCGGCGCGGCCAAGGAGATCAAGCACCTGATCGAAGATTCGGTGACCCGCATCGGCAACGGCGCCGCACTGGCATCGCCAGCAGAACGCCGCCCTGGTGGAAGAAGCCACGGCAGCGGCGCGCTCGATGGAAGACCAGGCCGCGCAGCTGGTGGACGCGGTGGCAGTATTCCGCCTCGAACAGCAGGACAGCCTGAGCACCTTGCTGGCCAACGCACGCCACGCCTATCACTGATGCGAGAAACGATGGCTGAGGCACACGCAGGGTGAGTCGAGCGCGCGGTGCCCTCGCCGCTCGCGGGACACGCCGTGAACTCGTCCCTGGGGGCGCGATGGCGGCATGGATGCCGCCAACGGTCCCGCAATCGGCGAGGACACCGCACCAGAGAGTTCGCTGGTGGTTTGTTTTCGCTGGTGGTTTGTTGAAGAGCGAGGAAACCGAACCGGACAGTTGCCAACTGCTCTGTTGAGACGCTACGCACCGACCGTCTCGACTGGCCCTTGTCCGCTCACCGTCGCAGGACCCTTGGCGGCATGAATGCCGCCAAGGAGCTTACATGGACTTACTTGCAGCGTGTCCTGCGATGGTGGGCGGGCAAGGGGGCCCTGCAGCAAACTCGCAGTATCGAGGGCGCGGCGCCCTCGCCGCTCGCGGGACACGCCGTGAACCCATCCTTGGGGGCTCGTTGGCGGCATCCATGCCGCCAACGGTCCCGCAATCGGCGAGGACACCGCACCAGAGAGTTCGCTGGTGGTTTGTTGAAGAGCGAGGAACCGGACCGGACAGTTGCCAACTGCTCTGTTGAGACGCTGTGCACCGACCGTCTCGACTGGTCCTTGCCCGCTCACCGTCGCAGGACCCTTGGCGGCATGGATGCCGCCACGGAGCTTACAAGGACGTACTTGCAGCGTGTCCTGTGATGGTGAGCGGGCAAGGGCCCTGCAGCAGACGCAAAGACCTCGAGGGCGCGGTGCCCTCAGCGCTCGCGGGACACGCCGTGAACCCGTCCTTGGCGGCATCCATGCCGCCATCGATCCCGCAATCGGCCAGGGCCCCGCACCAGGCAGGTGGCTGGTTGTCTTGCCGAAGAACGAAGACATCGCGCGCCAGAACCTTGATGGTTGCTGCGTCGAAAGCTCCATCGCGACAGGTCATTAGCAGCGCCAGGCGTACGAGTTTTGTCAGCCGCTGTTAAAGATTTGGGTTTGCCGCCGATATCAAGGCGACGCCGGGACAACCCTCCGGGCGCTTTCCCGCTACCACTGTGCTTGTGCCCATGTCCCAAGGCGATACCTCAGAGTCAGAGCTGGACCACGACGATCACCTTGCAGAAGGTGACGAACGCTATCTGCTGCGCAACAAACGGCAGATCCGTGGCTTGCTGCGCCAGCTGCTCGATCAACGCGCCGTGGTGACCATGCATGTGGCCGGCCGCGACATGGCCGTGCCTACCGCCGTGCTCGAAATCGATGAAGACGACGATTGCGTGATTCTGGACGGCAGCCACAACGACACCTCCAACCGCGCCATCGAAGATGCCAAGTACCTGCTCTGCTACGCGCAACTGGAGCGGGTCAACGTGCGCTTCCGGCTGGAAAAGGCCGAACGCATCGAGCGCGACATCCACGTCGCCTTCCGCACCGAGCTGCCGGACGCGATGTACCACATGCAACGCCGCGAATCGTACCGGCTGGAAACGCCGATCACCGACTCGCCCGTGTGCATCATCCGCCAGGACGAAGCCCAGGGCGGCAATCTCAACCTGCAGCTGCGCGTGATCGACATCAGCAGCGGCGGCCTGGCGGTGTCGCTCACCGCCGGCATGCCCTTGCTGGAGCCGCACCGCACCTATCGCGACTGCACGCTGCACCTGCCCGACGTCGCACCGATCGCCCTGCCGCTCACGGTGTGCAGCCAAGACAAGCAGACCCTGCCCAATGGCAGCGAAGGCTTCCGCGTCGGCCTGCAGTTCAGCGATCTGCCGCGTGGCGCCGACGAAACCATCCAGCGCTACATCTTTCGGGTCGACCGCCAACGCAACGCGCGCAAGAGCGGCGTGTTCTGAACCCGCCCGCACCACAACAGCCCCATACCTAAAGTTGCACAGCGCCGCGCCGATGTTGCTATGGCAGCCTTTTCAACCTAGTGCCGCAACCTGACACTCAGCCGCAACGCCTGGAGTTTTCATGAACGACAAAAGCACTGCCACCGGCACCGGTGGTGAATTCCTCAGCTTCGCTTTGGGCGAAGAGCACTACGGCGTGGACATCCTGAAAGTGCAGGAAATCCGCGGCTACGATTCGGTCACCCGTCTGCCCGACGCGCCCGACTACATCAAGGGTGTGATCAACCTGCGCGGCACCATCGTGCCGGTGATCGACCTGCGCCTGAAGCTGCGCCTGAAAGAAGCGCGCTACGACGCTTTCACCGTGATGATCGTGCTCAACGTCGAAGACCGCGTGGTCGGCATCGTGGTGGACAGCGTCTCGGACGTGATCCCGCTCAACGACGATCAGATCCGCCCGACGCCCGAGTTCGGCGCTTCGGTGGACACCCGCTTCATCTCCGGCATCGGCACCCAGGACGATCGCATGCTGATCCTGCTGGATATCGAAACCTTGCTGGACAGCACCGAGCTGGGTCAGCAGCAGCTGGCTGAAGAAGCCGCCTGATTCAAGGTGGTTGGGTGCGGCGGCCTGCGGTCGTCAGAGGGATGCGGTGGTGGGCAAGCGCGGCGATGCAGCAGGTGTGCATCGCGACGCCTGCATACCCGGCAGCCATCTGACGGCCGTAATGATTTATGCACAACGCGCATACCACCATCAGGTGTGGGGAGCGTCCTGACACGAGACGCACCGCCTAATAGAAGTGAGATGCAATTCACACTTTTTGGATTCAAGTTGAACCCCAGTTAGCCGATAGCTGAATAGAAGCCCGCGTACACAAGCGGGTCACCGTTCGACTTTTGATTCTGGAGAATCCCCAATGAAGTTTCTGCTCTCGCTCCTCCCCGTCGCTGCTCTGGTGA
Source organism: Xanthomonas dyei (assembly GCF_002939865.1). GTDB lineage: Bacteria > Pseudomonadota > Gammaproteobacteria > Xanthomonadales > Xanthomonadaceae > Xanthomonas > Xanthomonas dyei. The sequence goes on along the minus strand of NZ_MDEE01000011.1, from coordinate 81,833 downwards.
TCGTTGCTCCCACGCTGTCGGCTCAATCGCAGGAAATGATTCCGCCGGAGATGGCGACCCGCTTCGTCGGCAAGGACGGCATGGTCTGCGGCAAGGTCGAAAAGGCCAAGTACGCGCAAAGCTCGGAAGGCGAACCCACCTTCCTGTACATGGGCGGCATGTTCCCGCGCCACACCTTCTCGGCCCGTATCGACGGCGCCAACCGCGGCAAGTTCAGCTTTGCCCCGGAATCACTGGAAGGTAAGGACGTCTGCGTCCTGGGCAAGATCCAGCGCGACAGCTCGCGCGCCGAAATCGAAGTCAGCTCCCCGGCCAGCCTGAAGCTCGCCACCATCAAGTAATCGCACCGCAGATCGCCACGCCCATGCGTGGCGATCTGCTGTCTGGATTATGCGGACTGACTTTTACGGGGAAATCGTGTCAATGCAATGGATCAATAATCTGAAATTGATGCCGCGGCTGATGCTGGCGTTCGGCATCGTGCTGCTGATCATGCTGGTGCAGGGAATCATCGCGTATTCGGGCCTGGCCTCGCTCAACAACGTGACGCGCGACCTGGCCGGCAACACCATGTCCAGCGTGCGCGAAGCCGGCGATCTGCGCGGCATGCTCGGCGAATACCGGAATGCGTCTTATCAAAATCTGGTGCGTGCCAGCGATGCGGTCAAACAGGAAGCCAAGGTTCGCGCCAAGCGGCTCAACGGCGAAATCGAAGCAACGATCAAGGGCTACCCCCGCCTGATCGAAAGCCCGCAACAGAAAAAACTCTTCGACGTGTTCGTGGCCGACTGGAAGAAGGCCTCGGCCTCGTACGCCAGCGTCGATGAAATGATTGAGCTCAATCTCCCCGACGATGCCATCGACACCTTTGTCGGCGAGACCCGCACCCTGCACAACAAGGCAAAGGATTCGCTGGCTGCGTTGATCGCCGAGGATAATCTGCTGGCACAGGCCGCCAAGACCAAGGCCGAAAAGGTCCACGCAACCTCGGTCTCGCTGACCCTGGTGGTGTTGCTGATCGGCATTGCCGGTGGCCTGGGTCTGGCGTTCCTGTTCGCCCGTTCCATCGTGCGCAGCATGCGCGGCGCGGTGAGCACCGCCACCGAGATCGCCGGCGGCAAGCTGGATGGCCAGATCAACGCGCACGGCAAGGACGAAGTGGGCGAACTGATGCGCTCCATGCAGCGCATGCAGCGCGACCTGAAGGAGCGTATCGAACGCGACCAGAAGATCGCCGACGAGAACCTGCGCATCCGCACCGCGCTGGACAAGTCGTCCACCGGCACCTTCATCACCGATCCCGATCGCGTGATGATCTACGCCAACGACGCGTTCAAGAAGATCGTTGCGCAGTACGAAAGCAGCATCCGCCTGGCATCGCCCGAGTTCGATGCAAGCAAGGTCATCGGCCAGCATATCAGCTACCTGGGCCTGTCGGATGCGACCGTGCGCAAGGCCATCGCTGCGCTTGAACGCGACGGCGTCACCAGCTTCGAAGAGCGCTTCGGCGAAGTGGTGCTGGCGCAGACCGTCACCGGCATCAAGAACGAGCAAGGCGAAACCACCGGCGAAGTCTGCGAATGGCGCGACCGCACCATCGAAGTCCAGGTCGAAGAAGAAGTCGCCCGCATCGTGCGCGCCGCTGCCAGCGGCGACATGAGCGGCCGCGTCGAAACCGACGGCAAGCAGGGCTTCTTCCTGCAGTTGGCGCAGCAGCTCAACGGCTTGCTGGATGCCAACGCCGGCAGCCTGGAGCAGATCTCTGCGTTGTTGTCTGCGCTGTCGCGCGGCGACCTGACCGTGCGCATGCAAGGGCAGTTCAGCGGTGTGTTCGCGCAGATGCGCGACGATGCCAATGCCACCGCCGAGCAACTGGCCGATATCGTCGGTCGCATCAAGCTCTCGTCCAGTGCGATCAACTCGGCCGCCGGCGAAATCGCCTCGGGCAATAGCGATCTGTCGCACCGCACCGAACAGCAGGCCGCCAATCTGGAAGAAACCGCTGCCTCGATGGAAGAGCTCACCTCTACCGTCAAGCAGAACGCCGAAAGCGCACGTCAGGCCAATCAGCTGGCCATCGGCGCCACTGGTGTGGCCTCGCAGGGCGGCGAAGTGGTGTCGCAGGTGGTCACCACCATGTCCGGCATCGAAGCCTCGTCCAAGAAGATCGCCGACATCATCTCGGTCATCGACGGCATTGCGTTCCAGACCAACATCCTGGCGCTGAACGCCGCGGTGGAAGCGGCACGTGCCGGCGAACAGGGCCGTGGCTTCGCAGTGGTCGCCTCCGAAGTGCGCACGCTGGCACAGCGGTCGGCCGGTGCGGCCAAGGAGATCAAGGGATTGATCGACGACTCCGTGCACAAGGTGGCCGAAGGCTCGGCGCTGGTGCGCAAGGCCGGTGCGACCATGGCCGAGATCGTGGCCAGCGTGCAGCGCGTGACCGACATCATGGGCGAGATTTCTGCGGCCTCGCAGGAACAGTCGGCCGGCATCGAGCAGGTCAATCAGACCATCACCCAGATGGACGAAACCACGCAGCAGAACGCCGCGCTGGTGGAAGAAGCCACTGCCGCCGCCCGCTCGATGGAAGAGCAGGCCGGCCAGCTGGCCGAAGCGGTGTCGGTGTTCAAGCTGGACGAATCGGCCGCGATTGCGCAAGCGCATTTGCGCCCGGTTCCCTCGCGTCCGGTGGCGGTCAAGACCGCGGCCAAGCCGGCCGTGCGGACAGCCGCAGGCCCAGCGCGTGCTGCCAAGCCGCAGGCCGCACTGGCCGACGGTAACTGGCAAGAGTTCTAAGAGCAGCCAACAGAAGGGCTGTGCAGGCGCCAGGTGGGCGCGGCCGGTGCGGCAGGTACCACGCCGGACACTCCGCCTCCTCCGCGCCGTCCGCACCTACCTGGCGACTGCTCGCTACGTTCTGGTAACCGCTCCAAGTCACCGCTGTCACCCACAACGCCCCGGCACTGCCGGGGCGTTGTGTTTCTGCCTCTCGCAACGACAGGCAGCCTTCACCCCGCCGCTTTGCCCATGCACGCCGCCGCACTGCAGCGCTGATGCGATAGCGAACCCTGCCGCAGATAGCGATGGATTGGTGCTTCAGTTGGACGGCCACATGGCCGATACCACGTTATAGCTCCCGACGTGTATGGATATGACGACTACGACTCCCGCTTCAGACACGCGCGAATTCGATTTCGGCGACCGCGACTTCAAGCGCGTTTGCGACCTGATTTACCAGCGCGTCGGCATCTCGCTGGCACCGGCCAAGCGCGACATGGTGTACGGCCGCCTGTCGCGCCGCCTGCGCGTGCTCGGGCTGCGCTCGTTTCGCGAGTACATCGACCAGCTGGAAGCCGGCAACGACGAAGAAGAATGGCAGGCGTTCACCAACGCACTGACCACCAACCTGACCTCGTTCTTCCGCGAGCCGCATCACTTCGACAAACTGCGCGAAGAATTGCAGAAGCGCGCCTCGCAGGCGCCCCTGAAGATCTGGTCGTGCGCCGCCTCCACCGGCGAGGAGCCCTACTCCATCGCCATCACCGCCTGCGAAGCATTCGGCACGCTGACCCCGCCGGTAAGCATCGTCGCCACCGACGTCGACACCCAGGTGCTGGAAACCGCCTCGCGCGGCGTCTACGCCATCGACCGCGTCGCCTCGCTGGATGCGGCGATCAAGCGCAAGTATTTCCAGCGCGGCAGCGGCGCCAACGAAGGCAAGTGCCGGGTCATCCCGGCGCTGCGCCAACTCATCGAATACCGCCAGTTGAATCTGCTGTCACCGCGTTACGACGTCGGCGGCCCGTACGCGGCGCTGTTCTGCCGCAACGTGATGATCTATTTCGACAAACCGACCCAGCGCGGCATCCTGTCGCGTCTGGTCAGTCACATGGGCGACGACGGTCTGCTCTATACCGGGCATTCGGAGAATTACCTGCACGCGGCCGATCTGATCCAGCCGTGCGGGCGCACGCTGTATCGGCGTGCCCCGCGTACGGGGGCATCTGCATGAGTACCGCCGTGCAAGTCGACGACGTGATGCGCTACCGCGATTCGCGGTTCCAGACCATCACCGCCAAGCTGCTGCCTACCCAGTATCTGGTGGTGGACGACGACACCGCGTTGACGACCACCTTGGGATCGTGCGTTGCGGCCTGCTTGCGCGACCCGGTGCTCAAGATCGGCGGCATGAATCACTTTCTGCTGCCCGAAGGTCAGGTCGGCGACGGTGCACCGGCGCGCTACGGCAGTTATGCGATGGAGTTGCTGATCAACGACATGCTCAAGCGCGGCGCGCATCGCAAACGCATCGAAGCCAAGGTCTTCGGCGGCGCCAACGTGCTCAAGGGCTTCACCAGCAACCCGGTCGGCACCCGCAACGCCGAGTTCGTGCGCCAGTACCTGCAGGCCGAACACATCCCCATCATTGCCGAAGATTTGTGCGGCATCCATCCGCGCAAGGTGTGGTTCTTTCCGACGACCGGCCGGGTAGTCGTGCAGCGCTTGCCGCATGCGCACGAAGCCGAAGTCGCCGCCACAGAATCGGCCGTGCGCGCCCGTCTGTCCAAAGCACCGGTCACCGGTGGAGTGGAGTTGTTCGAATGACGCTGGAAACTCCCGTTCGTGTACTGATCGTCGACGACTCGGCGGTGGTCCGTCAGATGCTCACCGAGATCCTCTCGCGCGATCCCGGTATCGAAGTCATCGGCTCGGCCGCCGACCCGATCCTGGCGCGCGAGAAGATCAAACGCCTCAACCCGGACGTGATCACGCTGGACGTGGAAATGCCGCGCATGGACGGCCTGGTGTTTCTGGAAAACCTGATGCGTCTGCGCCCGACGCCGGTGGTGATGATCTCATCGCTCACCGAGCGCGGCGCAGACACCACCTTGCAGGCTCTGTCGCTGGGTGCGGTGGACTTCGTGTCCAAGCCCAAGATCGACGTCGTGCGTGGGCTGGAAGGCTATGCCGAAGAAATCGTCAGCAAGGTCAAGATGGCCGCCAAGGCCAAGGTCAGCGCGTTGCATCGCCCCAGCACGCCTAAGGTGACCCTGGACATGCAGGCCGCGCCGGTAGCCGGCAGCGCGCTGCGCTTCCGCACCACCGACCGGCTGATCGCCATCGGCGCCTCCGCCGGCGGCACCGAAGCCCTGCGCGTGGTGCTCGAACACATGCCCGCCGATGCACCGGCGGTGGTGATGACCCAGCATCTGCCGGCCAGCTTCAGCACCGCATTCGCCGAGCGCCTCAATCGCCACTCGGCGATGTCGGTGCGCGAGGCCAGCGACGGCGAAGCGATCCTGCCCGGCCACGCCTATCTGCCGCCGGGCGGCCAGCACCTGCGCATCATTCGCGACGGTGCGCGTTGGCGCTGCCGTATCGACGATGGCCCGCCGGTCAACCGCCACAAGCCGGCCGTGGATGTGCTGTTCCGCTCGGTTGCCGCCAACGCCGGCCCCAACGCGGTCGGCGCCATTCTCACCGGCATGGGCGACGATGGTGCGCGCGGCCTGCTGGAAATGCTGCAGGCCGGCGCGCCCACGCTGGTGCAGGACGAAGCCAGCAGCGTGGTCTGGGGCATGCCCGGTGCCGCTTACAAGCTGGGCGCCGCCCAGGAAGTGGTACCGCTGGACCGTGTCGCCGAACGCCTGATCGCACTGTCGGCACAAGCGCGCTGATCGCACATGCGCGCCCCGCCCCCGCATCCGACCGATCTGCCGCCGCACGCCGGCGCACCGGACACCGTCGCGAGCACGGCGACGGATGCATGGGCGACAGCGGAGCTGGTCGGCGATACGTCATCGGTCGGCCCATTCGACCAGGCGCGCACGGCCGGGCAGATCAGGCCCGCCCCGCTCACCGCCGGTATGGCCAAACCCGGCGAAGCGCCGGACGAGCGTCGTTCGCGCCTGCTGGCCGAAGCGCTGGATGGCAGCAGCAGTGCCATCCTCATCTGCGATCTGCAATCGCGCCTGCTCTACGCCAACGATGGCTTCCAGCGCATGTTCGGCTACACCGAAGCCGAGGTGGTCGGCCAGCGCCCGTCGGATGTGTTGACCCGCGCGCAGAGCGATCAGGGCCAGATTGCACGCATCCGCGATCGCGCCGATGCCTTGCAGCAGACCCGTGCCGACTTGCTGGTCTATCGCAAGGACGGCTCGCCGTTGTGGATCTCGCTCAATTTCAACCCGATCTACGACGCCGGACATAATCCATCGCATTACGTGGCGGTGCTGACCGACATCACCGACACCAAGATGCACGAAGTGCTGCAGCACCGCGTGCTGGAAGCGCTGGTGCAGGAGCGCCCGCTGATCGAGGTGATGACGCTGATCTGCACCGAGGTCGAACGCATCGCACCGGAGGTGTTGGCGACCGTCATGAGCGCCGATCCCCAGGGCTGCCTGCATTCGCTGGCCGCGCCGAGTCTGCCGCCCGAGTATGCCGACGCCGTCAACGGTCTGAAGATCGGCCCCAGTGCAGGCGCCTGCGGTACCGCGGCCTGGCGCGGCCGTGCGGTGATGGTGGAAGACATCGCCACCGACCCGTTGTTCACCGGCTACCGCGACCTATTGATCCCGATGGGTCTGCGCGCCTGCTGGAGCACCCCGATCCGCGCCAATAGCTCGCGCGTGCTCGGCACCTTCGCGCTGTATTACCGCAAGCCGCAACGTGCCGATGCCTGGCACGTACGGCTGACCGAACTGTGCCAGCAGCTGTGCACGCTGGCACTGGAGCGCGAGCAGATCCGTCAACGCGTGCATCAACTCGCGTTCTACGACGCGCTGACCGGCCTGCCCAACCGCATCATGTTCAGCGCGCGCGCCGAGCAGGCGCTGACCCAGGCCGAATACGCCGCCGAGCCGGTCACGTTGATGTTCATCAACATCGACCGCTTCAAGCTGATCAACGACAGTCAGGGCCATTCGGCCGGCGACGGCCTGCTGCGCGACATCGCGCTGCGCATCGGCGACCAGCTCGCGGCCACCGCCATGCTGGCGCGCGTGGCCGGCGACGAATTCGCACTGGCCCTGCCGCAGTGCAGCGCCGAGCAGGCCAGCGCCGCGGCCGAGCGTCTGCTTGGCACCATCGCCGGCCCCCTGTCGGTGGGCCATATGACCGTGCATCCCTCGGCCAGCATCGGCGTGGCGATGTTTCCCGAAGACGGGCGCGACATCAACATCCTGCTGCGGCATGCCGACCTTGCGATGAATCGCGCCAAGAAGGAAGGCGGCGGACGGTTCCGCTTCTTCAGCTCCGACATGAATCGCATGGCGCAAGAGCGCGTGGCGCTGGAAGCGGAACTGCGCCAGGCCATTGGCCGCGACCAACTGCAGCTGCACTACCAGCCGCAACTGCATAGCGCCGCGCCGCACGCGCTCTACGGCGTGGAAGCGTTGCTGCGCTGGAATCATCCGCAGCTGGGCGCCATTTCGCCCGCACGGTTTCTGCCGGTCGCCGAAGAGCAAGGCATGATGCCGCAGCTCAACGCCTGGGTTCTGCGGCGCGCCTGCGAACAGGTGGCCGACTGGCGTCTGCGCGGCGTGCCGGTCACGCGCGTCTCGGTCAATCTGTCGGCCAGCGGCTTCGAAAGCCCGCGCATGCTCCCCGACCTGCTTCGGTTGATCGCCGACACCGGCGTGCAAGCGTCCGACCTGACCCTGGAATTGACCGAAAGCGTGATGCTGTCCGGACAGCCAGGCGTGCTGGAAAACCTGCACGCCATCCGCGAAGCCGGCATTTCGTTATCGCTGGACGACTTCGGCACCGGTTATTCCAGCCTGAGCCATTTGCACCGCCTGCCGATCGACGAACTCAAACTGGACATGAGCTTCGTACGCGATATCGAACACAGCGAAGACGCACGCGCCCTCACCACCTCGGTGCTGCGCATCGGCGAACACTTGCGCAAGCACGTCGTCGCCGAAGGCGTCGAAAACGAAGCACAGCGCCTGTTCCTGGCCGACCTGGGCTGCGAAGTCCTGCAGGGCTACCTGTTCTCGCGGCCCCTCCCGGCCCCGGCACTGGAAGCCTGGCTAAGCGCGCAACCGTAACCACGCAACATCCAGACGACCGCAGGCCTTAGGCGACCGCAGCGCGTAGACGGCTGTAGCGCTTACAAGCCCCTCTCCCACCGGGAGAGGGGTTGGGGTGAGGGTACGGCCACCCACAAATCCCGCCGAAACCTACCCTCATCCGCCCTACGGGCACCTTCTCCCGATGGGAGAAGGAAAACAGCTGCCGGCACTGGAAGCCTAGCTAGGCACGCAACCGTAACCACGCAACATCCAGACGGCTGCAGCGCTTAAAAGCCCCTCTCCCACCGGGAGAGGGGTTGGGGTGAGGGTACGGCCACCCACAAATCCCGCCGAAACCCTACCCTCATCCGCCCTGCGGGCACCTTCTCCCGACGGGAGAAGGAAACACATCTGAAGCTCCCGACGGGAGAAGGAAGCAGCGATAAGCCATCTCACCCCATCGAAGCGGGCTGGGGAGTAAAGGCACGCGCGTCATTCCACGCGCTCCCTGCCCGCTCCAAGCTCACGACAAGGTGCGTTTGAACCACCCGAGCAACTGCGCGTTGACGAACGCCGGGTTTTCCAGCGAGGCGATATGCCCGGCATCGGGCACCAGCTCGTAATCGCAGCAGATCGCTTCGGCCATCATCCACAACTCTTCCGGCGGCCGCGCAATATCTGCATCGCCACCGAGCAGGAAGGTATTGGCGGGATCCAGCCCAGACAGGGCATCCAATCGGTCGGCACGGCCGAAGACCAACCGGCCAAGCGGCACGATCGATGTGCGTAGCTGCTCGGCGGTCATCGCCGCCAGGCGCTGCGCGAACGCGGCCGGCAATGCCGAGGTCAGATCGATGCCGGGGCGGAAGAAGATCGGCACGATCGCCTCGATCAGCGCAGGCGTCACCTGCCCGGCCGCCTCGATCGCATCCAGCATGCCGAAGTAACGCGCACGCGTGGCCCGCGGCTCGGCGCCCAGGAAGGTATCCATCAACACCAGGCTGCGCACGCGCTCCGGCGCCATCAAAGCAAGCTCGGCGCCCCACATACCGCCCACCGACAGACCCACCACCGCGCACTGCGGCAGCGCAAGCGCGTCCAGCAGACCAAGCATCTGCCGGGCAAGATCGTCGATTCCCTGAGTGCCTTGCGGCAATTCACCCGATTGCCCGTGACCCCACAGCTCAGGAACGATCACCTGGTAGTGCTGCGACAGCGCCTGAATCTGCGGCTCCCACATTGCTGCGTCCCACAGGTAGCTGTGGCCGAGCAGGATCGGAAACCCGTGACCGTGCTGCGTGTAATGGAGTGTTTGACCTGCGATCGTGAAAGAGGGCATCGGCATCGACATAAATGGGAGGGCGGCCGAACTCTAGACCTCTGCACTTCAGAATTTTGTTGCGGTGCGACAAATGGTTTAACTGCGATTTGTTTTGACGCCATCACGCTCCAAACGACGCGAAGTCATTGCCCGATAAACGAAAAACGCCCGGCACTGCCGGGCGTTTTGGGGTGCACCTGATCCGCTGGATCAGGCCGCGACGGTGTCCGCCACGTCCTGATATTCCTGGATTTGATCGAAGTTCATGTAGCGGTAGATCTGCTCGCCACTGGTCTTGATCACGCCCACATCGGCCATGTACTCGTCCTTGGTCGGAATCCGGCCCAGGCGCGAGCAGATCGCCGCCAGTTCCGCCGAGCCCAGGTACACATTGGTGTTGCGGCCCAGACGGTTGGGGAAGTTACGCGTGGAGGTGGAGAACACCGTGGCGCCCTCGCGGGCCTGCGCCTGGTTGCCCATGCACAGCGAGCAGCCCGGCATTTCCATGCGCGCACCCGCCGCACCGAAGGTGCCGTAATGGCCTTCCTTGGTCAGCTCGGAGGCGTCCATCTTGGTCGGCGGTGCCACCCACAGACGGGTCGGGATGTCGCGCTTGCCTTCCAGCAGCTTGGCCGCGGCACGGAAGTGACCGATGTTGGTCATGCACGAGCCGATGAATACCTCGTCGATCGCCGCACCGGAAACCTCGGACAGCGTCTTGACGTCGTCCGGGTCGTTCGGGCACGCCACGATCGGCTCATGGATGTCGGCCAGGTCGATCTCGATGACCGCCGCGTATTCGGCATCGGCATCGGGCTGCAGCAGCTGCGGGTCGGCCAGCCACTCTTCCATCTTCTTGATCCGGCGGCCCAGGGTGCGCGCGTCGGCATAGCCTTCGGCGATCATCCAGCGCAGCAGCGTGATGTTGCTGGTCAGGTATTCGATGATCGGCGCCTTGTCCAGGTGCACGGTGCAACCGGCCGCCGAACGCTCGGCCGAGGCGTCGGACAACTCGAACGCCTGCTCCACCTTCAGGTTCGGCAAGCCTTCGATTTCCAGGATGCGGCCGGAGAAGATGTTCTTCTTGCCCTGCTTGGCCACGGTCAGCAGACCGTCCTTGATCGCGTACAGCGGGATCGCGTTGACCAGATCGCGCAGGGTCACGCCCGGCTGCATCTCACCCTTGAAGCGCACCAGCACGCTCTCGGGCATATCCAGCGGCATCACGCCGGTGGCGGCGGCAAACGCCACCAGGCCGGAGCCGGCCGGGAACGAGATACCGATCGGGAAACGGGTGTGCGAGTCGCCGCCGGTGCCCACGGTGTCGGGCAGCAGCATGCGATTGAGCCAGCTGTGGATCACGCCGTCGCCCGGACGCAGCGACACGCCGCCACGGGTGGAGATGAACTCCGGCAGCGTATGGTGGGTCTTGACGTCGACCGGCTTGGGGTAAGCCGCGGTGTGGCAGAACGACTGCATCACCAGGTCGGCCGAAAAGCCCAGGCAGGCCAGGTCCTTCAGCTCGTCGCGGGTCATCGGCCCGGTGGTGTCCTGCGAGCCCACCGAGGTCATCTTCGGCTCGCAATAGGTGCCCGGGCGCATGCCCTGGCCTTCCGGCAGACCGCAGGCGCGGCCGACCATCTTCTGCGCCAGCGAGAAGCCCTTGCCGGTGTCCGGCGGGTCCATCGGCAGGCGGAACAGTTCCGAGGCCGGCAGGCCCAGGAACTCGCGCGCCTTGGCGGTGAGACCACGGCCCACGATCAGCGGGATGCGGCCACCGGCGCGTACTTCGTCGAACAGCACGTCCGACTTCATCGCGAACTCGGCAATCACCTGCCCGTTCTTCAGCGCCTTGCCGTCATACGGACGCAGCTCGACCACGTCGCCGTGCTCCATCTGCGACACGTCCAGCTCGATCGGCAGCGCGCCGGCATCTTCCATGGTGTTGTAGAAGATCGGGGCGATCTTGCTGCCCAGGCACACGCCGCCGAAGCGCTTGTTGGGGATGTACGGAATGTCTTCGCCGGTCCACCACAGCACCGAGTTGGTCGCCGACTTGCGCGAAGAACCGGTCCCGACCACGTCGCCCACATAGGCCACCAGATGGCCCTTGTCCTTGAGGTCGGCAATGGCCTGGATCGGGCCACGCTTGCCGTCTTCTTCCGGCACGAACGCCGCGCCTTCGCGGGTGTTCTTCAGCATCGCCAACGCGTGCAGCGGGATGTCGGGGCGGGTGGTCGCATCCGGCGCCGGCGACAGGTCGTCGGTGTTGGTTTCGCCCGGCACCTTGAACACGGTGACGGTCATGCTCTGCGGCACTTCCGGCTTGCTGGTGAACCACTCGGCATCGGCCCAGCTTTGCAGCACGGCCTTGGCATGCGCGTTGCCGGCGTCGGCCTTTTCCTGCACGTCGTGGAACGCATCGAACACCAGCAAGGTGTGCTTGAGCGCTTCGGCGGCGGTGGCGCCCAGCTCGGCGTTGTCCAGCAGGTCGATCAGCGGCTGGATGTTGTAGCCGCCCAGCATGGTGCCCAACAGCTCGGTCGCACGCGTGGGGCTGATCAGTGCCGTTTTTTCGGTGCCAAACGCAACTGCGGCCAGGTACGAGGCCTTGACCTTGGCGGCGTCGTCGACGCCGGCCGGCACGCGCTGGCTGAGCAGCTCGACCAAAAAGGCGTCTTCGCCGGCGGGCGGAGCCTTCAACAGCTCGATGACCTCGGCGGTCTGCTGCGCGGTCAGCGGCAGCGGCGGGATACCGAGCGCGGCGCGCTCTGCAACGTGGTGGCGGTAGGCTTCCAACATGCGGGTTCTCCAAAAGGACAGCAGTGAATGTGTAAAAACGTCAGACGTGGATCAGAAGGCGTGGATCAGGCAACGGGCTTGGGGACGGTGATCTTCAAACCCTTGAAGTAGTCGCGGAAGAAGCCCTCGTCGCGGGTGATCAACCCGTCGCACTGGAGCATCGCGTGGGCGCCGATCAGAAAATCCGCCACCACCCGCTCGCGCTTGCCGCCACGTGCACGGAAGCGCTTGTTCATATGGCCGGCGCGCACCGCCGCCGCTTCCTGTGTGGCTTCGTAGCGCACCCCGATCGAGCCCAGGGTTTCCATCAGGTCGACCTGGGTGTCCAGCATGGCCAGCACTTCAGCCACCACCGCATCGCAGACCACGACCTCGTCGCGCGCCAATGCATCGCCGATGCAGATTTCCGACACCTCGCCGTACACCGGGTCGCCGATGAGGATATCCAGCAGCACCGAGGAATCCAGGGCGATCATGGGTCGAACGGGTCCCCGGGCGCGCGGCCACGGATGGCGCGCATGGCCTCGTCGGTACTGGTCAGGCCATCGACCAGCTTGAACTTGCCGCGCACCTTGCGCAGCGCTTCGCTGACATCTTTACGCAAGATGATGCGCCCACCATCGAGTTCGATCTTGAGGGTGGTGCCCTTGGTCAGGCCCAGGGCATCGCGCACGGCCTTGGGCAGCGTGATCTGTCCGCGTTCGGCAACGGTGGCTTCCATGAGCATGCTCCAGAAAGTATGCATGCATGATACGTACTTGGACGGTCGTACTCAAGCAGGCAGATCGACTCGGACACACCGTGCGTACACACTGAATCGCTCAGAATAAGCGCCTACCTAAAGCCTTCGACGCCATAGGAGTGATGCATGAGCGATTCCTTTTCCACCCGCGCCTCGTTCGAGGTCCACGGCAAGCGCTACGACTATTACAGCCTGCCCAAACTGGGCGAGCGCTTCGATATTGCCCACCTGCCCTACTCGATGAAGATCCTGCTGGAGAATCTGCTCCGGCACGAGGACGGCGGTGTGACCGTCGGCAAGGACCACATCGAGGCAGTGGCAAAATGGGACCCCAAGGCCGAGCCTGATATCGAAATCGCCTTCATGCCCGCGCGCGTGGTGCTGCAGGATTTCACCGGCGTGCCCTGCGTGGTCGACCTGGCCGCGATGCGCGATGCGGTGGTCAAGCTGGGCGGCGACGCTGACCAGATCAACCCGCAGATTCCCTCCGAGCTGGTCATCGACCACTCGGTGCAGGTGGACGTGTTCGGCAAGCCCGACGCGCTCGACCTCAATGGCAAGATCGAATTCCAGCGTAACCAGGAACGCTACGGCTTCCTGCGCTGGGGCCAGAAGGCGTTCGAGAACTTCAAGGTGGTGCCGCCCAATACCGGCATCGTCCACCAGGTCAACCTGGAAAATCTCGCCCGCGTGGTGATGAGCGCGGACAAGGACGGCACCCTGGTCGCCTATCCCGACACCGTGTTCGGTACCGACAGCCACACCACCATGATCAATGGCATTGGCGTGCTGGGCTGGGGCGTCGGCGGGATCGAGGCCGAGGCCGCGATGCTGGGCCAGCCCTCGTCGATGCTGATTCCCCAGGTGGTGGGCTTCAGGCTCACGGGCAAACTGCCCGAAGGCGCCACCGCCACCGATCTGGTGCTCACCGTCACCCAGATGCTGCGCAAGGCAGGCGTGGTGGGCAAGTTCGTCGAGTTCTTCGGCGAGGGCCTGCAGCACCTGCCGCTGGCCGACCGCGCCACCATCGGCAACATGGCACCGGAATACGGCGCCACCTGCGGCATCTTCCCGGTCGACGAAGAATCGCTGACTTACCTGCGCCTATCCGGCCGCAGCGAGGAGCAGATTGCGCTGGTGGAGGCCTACGCAAAGGCGCAGGGCCTGTGGCACGACGCCACCACCCCGCCGGCGCAGTACAGCGCCACGCTGGAACTGGACATGGGTGAGGTCAAGCCGTCGCTGGCCGGCCCCAAGCGTCCGCAGGACCGCGTGCTGCTGGAAGACATGCAGTCCAACTACCGCGAAAGCCTCAAGCCATTCGCCGAGGCGCGCAGCAAGCGGCTGGGCGACATCAAGCAGGAAGATCGCCTGAAGAACGAAGGCGGTGGCGGAACCGCAGTCGGCGCCAAGGCGGCCCATGCCGAAGGCGCGGCCGACAGCGGCGCCGGCTGGCAGCTGCGCGATGGCTCGGTGGTCATCGCTGCCATCACCTCGTGCACCAACACCTCCAACCCGGCGGTGATGCTCGGTGCCGGCCTGCTGGCACGCAACGCGGCCGCCAAGGGCTTGAAGGCGCAGCCGTGGGTCAAGACCTCGCTTGGGCCGGGCTCGCGTGTGGTTACCGATTATCTGAGCAAGGCCGGCGTGCTGGCCGACCTGGAAACGCTCGGCTTTTACGTGGTCGGCTACGGCTGCACCACCTGCATCGGCAACTCCGGCCCGCTGCCGGAAGATGTATCCGCCGCGATCGCCAAGGACGATCTGGTTGTCGCATCGGTGTTGTCGGGCAACCGCAACTTCGAAGGCCGCGTGCATCCCGAAGTCAAAATGAATTATCTGGCCTCCCCGCCGCTGGTCGTCGCCTATGCGATCGCCGGCACCACCGACATCGACCTCACCACCGAGCCGCTGGGCACCGGTAGCGACGGTCAGCCGGTGTACCTGCGCGACATCTGGCCGAGCAACAAGGAAATCGGCGACACCATCGCCGCGACCGTTGGCCCGGAGATGTTCAAGCAGAACTACGCCGATGTGTTCAAGGGCGATTCGCGCTGGAACACCATCGCCTCTCCCGATGGCGCGTTGTACGAATGGGATGCCGCATCCACCTACATCAAGAACCCGCCCTACTTCGATGGCATGACCATGCAGGTCGGCCATGTGGAGGACGTGCACGGCGCGCGCATCATGGGCCTGTTCGGCGACTCGATCACCACCGACCACATCTCGCCGGCCGGCAACATCAAGAAGGATTCGCCTGCAGGACGCTTCCTGCAGGAACGCGGCGTACAACCAGCCGACTTCAACAGCTACGGCAGCCGCCGCGGCAATGACGATGTGATGGTCCGCGGCACCTTCGCCAACATCCGCATCAAGAACCTGATGTTCGGTGGCGAAGAAGGCGGCAACACGCTGTATTACCCAGCAGCTGGCGGTCAGCCGGAAAAGCTGGCGATCTACGACGCGGCGGTGAAGTACAAGGCCGATGGCGTGCCGTTGGTGGTGCTGGCCGGCAAGGAATACGGCACCGGCTCCTCGCGCGACTGGGCGGCCAAGGGCACCAACCTGCTGGGGGTCAAGGCGGTGATCGCAGAGAGCTTCGAGCGCATCCATCGCTCCAACCTGGTCGGCATGGGCGTGCTGCCGCTGCAGTTCCTGGAAAACGAAAACGCGCAGACGCTGGGTCTGGATGGCTCCGAGGTCTTGGACATCACCGGCCTGCAGGATGGCGCCAGCCGTCGTGCCACCGTCGATGCCAGGAAGTCCGATGGCAGCGTCAAGCAGTTCCAGGTCAAGGTGCTGTTGCTGACGCCGAAGGAAGTGGAGTACTTCAAGCACGGCGGCCTGTTGCAGTACGTGCTGCGCCAGCTGGCTGCACGCAAGACGGCCTGATCCTTGGCGTCTTACGCTGGACCGACATTCCCGCCGATTGGCGGGAATGTCGTGTCTGGGTCCGGTGCCGGTGTGACCGGAGCCAGACGCATGCCGCGGGCTGCCGATGCACTGCTCGTGCTTGGCAGGCAGCAACGCATTCGTCTACTGCGTCGTCGCCTCATGTTGCGGCTCGTTTCTCGTGGTTGGTGGCGTTGTGGTCCGCATGCGCGGCACCCAACCGCCCTCACTGCCCCGCCGGTTCCCATTGCGCGTGGTACAGCGTCCAATCGCCGTGCTGCAGCCGCCAGCCGGTGATCACCTGATAGGTCTGCGCCTGCTCGGGCACCCAGCCGCCACTGCCACCGGTGAGCAAGGCCGTGAAGCGAACGGTCGCCGTCTGCCCGCGCAGCTCTACCTCCAACGGGCCCACGGTGACGCCGATCTGTCGATTGCCCAGCATCTGCAGCTGCATCAAGCGTCGCAACCCGGCCGCGTCCAGACCGTTTTCGCCAACGAAATCGGCGGATACCGGCGCCATCGCATCGCCGATATCGCGCGCTTCAATCGCCGCATGCATGTCTTGCAAGGTCGCACGCAGGCGCTGCTCCGGCACATCGCGCGCGCAAGCGGCCAGGAGCACCGCACAAATGACCAGCCACCAGCGCCACTTCCACTGCCGAATGCTGCCGTGCATCACGCTTCGCCTTTTCCATCCATGACGTTATGCTGCCAGGTGTTGTAGTGCCGTGGAACACACCGCGTCACGTACTAAATTCCCTGGAGGGGGGCAGATGAATCAGGCACGTCCTTGGTTGCAAAGTTATCCGGCCGGCGTTGCCGCCGAAATCGATCTGGAGCAGTTCCGCACCGTTGCCGAAGTCTTCGCGACATCCGTCGCGCGCTTTGCCGATCGTCCCGCGTATCACAGCTTCGGCAAGACCATCACCTATCGCGAAGCGGACCAACTGGTCGAACAGTTCGCTGCCTATCTGCTCGGCGAGCTGCAATTGAAGAAAGGCGACCGCGTCGCCTTGATGATGCCCAACTGCCTGCAGTATCCGATTGCGACGTTCGGCATCCTGCGTGCCGGCCTGACCGTGGTCAACGTCAACCCGCTCTACACCCCGCGTGAGTTGAAGCACCAGCTGATCGACTCAGGCGCCAGCGTGCTGGTGGTCATCGACAACTTCGGCACCACCGTGCAGCAGGTCATCGCCGACACGCCGGTCAAGCAGGTGATCACCACCGGGCTGGGCGACATGCTCGGCTTTCCCAAGGCGGTGCTGGTCAATTTTGTCGTCAAATACGTCAAGAAGCTGGTGCCCGACTACCGCATCAACGGTGCCATCCGCTTCCGCGATGCACTGGCGCTGGGCCGCAAGCACAGCGTGCCGACGCTGCAGATCGAACCGGACGACATCGCGTTTTTGCAGTACACCGGCGGCACCACGGGCGTTGCCAAGGGCGCGATGCTGACCCACCGCAATCTGGTCGCCAACATGCAGCAGGCGCACCAGTGGCTGTCCGGCACCGGCAAGCTGGAAGAAGGCGCCGAGGTCGTGATCACCGCACTGCCGCTGTATCACATCTTCGCGCTGACGGCGAACGGCCTGGTCTTCATGAAGATCGGCGGTTGCAATCACCTGATCAGCAATCCGCGCGACATGCCCGGTTTCGTCAAGGAATTGAAGAAGACCCGCTTTACTGCATTTACCGGCGTCAACACGCTGTTCAACGGCCTGCTCAACACGCCCGGGTTCGACCAGATCGATTTTTCCTCGCTCAAGATGACCCTGGGCGGCGGCATGGCCGTGCAGCGATCGGTGGCCGAGCGCTGGAAAAAAGTCACCGGCCTGACCCTGGTCGAGGCCTACGGTCTGACCGAAACCTCGCCGGCCGCCTGCATCAACCCGATGGACCTGAAAGACTACAACGGCTCGATCGGCCTGCCGATTCCTGCCACCGATGCCTGCGTCAAGGACGACGCCGGTGCGGAGCTGGCGATCGGCGAGATTGGCGAGTTGTGCATTAAGGGCCCGCAGGTGATGAAGGGCTATTGGAAGCAGCCCGCCGAAACCGCCAAGGTAATGGACGCGGATGGCTGGCTGCACACCGGCGACATCGCGCGGATGGACGAGCTAGGCTTCGTCTATATCGTCGACCGCAAGAAGGACATGATTCTGGTGTCCGGCTTCAACGTCTACCCGAACGAAATCGAAGACGTGATCGCCACCATGCCCGGCGTGCTGGAAGTGGCGGCGGTCGGCGTACCGGACGAAAAGTCCGGCGAAATCGTCAAGGTCGTGATCGTCAAGAAGGACCCAGCCCTCACCGCCGACGACGTGAAGGCGCACTGCCGCACCAATCTGACCGGCTACAAGCAGCCGCGCGTGATCGAATTCCGCAAGGAATTGCCCAAAACCAACGTCGGCAAGATCCTGCGCCGCGAACTGCGGGATGCGCCGAAGGCCTAGCCCACCGCGCGACGGCAGAGTTGAAGACGTTCAGTCGTCATGACGCCCGCAATGCCGCAAGGCCTTGCGGGCGCTTGCTTTTGCACGCATAGAATCCGATGTCGGCGCACGCTCAGGCGTTCACCCTTATCTCCGTCCGCAAGGCGGCCGGCCGGACGGTCTCTCGGAGAACCACCATGTCTGCAGTTCAACCCTTCATCCGCACCGACATCGGCTCGACCCTACGCATCATCGAAGAACCGCAGCGTGACGTGTATTGGATCCATATGCATGCCGACTTGGCCATCAACCCGGGGCGGGCCTGTTTCTCGACACGTTTGGTCGACGACATCACCGGCTACCAAACCAACCTGGGACAACGCTTGAACACCGCCGGTGTACTGGCGCCGCACGTGGTGCTGGCATCGGACAGCAACGTGTTCAACCTCGGTGGCGACCTGTCACTGTTTGGCCAACTGATTCGCGAAGGCGACCGCGTACGCCTGCTCGACTACGCCCAACGCTGCGTCCGCGGTGTGCATGCCTTTCATGTCGGTCTGGGGGCGCATGCGCACAGCATTGCGCTGGTCCAGGGCAATGCGCTTGGCGGCGGGTTCGAAGCGGCACTGAGCTGCCATACCATCATTGCCGAGGAAGGGGTGATGATGGGGCTGCCCGAAGTGCTGTTCGACCTGTTCCCGGGCATGGGGGCCTACTCTTTCATGTGCCAGCGCATCAGTGCGCAACTGGCGCAAAAGATCATGCTCGAGGGCAACCTGTATTCGGCCGAACAGCTGCTCGGCATGGGGCTGGTCGATCGCGTGGTACCGCGTGGCCAAGGCGTGGCTGCGGTGGAACATGTGATCCGCGAGAGCAAGCGCAAGCCAAATGCGTGGGCAGCGATGCAACAGGTGCGCGAAATGACTACCGCCGTGCCGCTTGAGGAGATGATGCGCATCACCGAAATCTGGGTGGACACCGCCATGCAACTCGGCGAGAAATCACTGCGTACCATGGACCGCCTAGTGCGCGCGCAGTCGCGTCGCTCAGGGCTAGACGCGGGCTGATGCGCGGCGGTCTATTCGTTACTACGGGGGGAGCACTCGCCGTCCTTGACGCCCTGCACGCGAGCGTTGAGTGCATCCTTTCCCGCGTTCAATTGCTCGCGCACTGCAGACAGCTGCAGCCGCCATTCTGCCTGCAGCTGCCAGTCGGCCATGCGCATCAGCTCGCCACCGCTGCTGGCAACCTGCGCCAGACCCAGGTTGCTGGCCACGCCGCGCAAGGCATGCGCGCTCTCGCGCAGTTGTTCCCAATCCGAGCGCATGCCATCGCGTTCAATGTGACCCACGCAGTTCTGTGCATCTTCCAGACACTGGCGCACAAACTGCCGTTCGAATTCCTCGCCCATGCCCAGCGCGGCCAGTTCGTCCAGCACGCTGGAATCGAGCACGCCTTCGGAACTTGTCGCCACCTGCACCGTGGTTGCCGGCGTCGCCAACGGCCGGGTGCTCACAGCCAGGTCGGCTAGGGTGTCGAGCAACTTGGCCGCCACGACCGGCTTGGCAAGAAACGCACGCGCCCCGGCCTGTTCGCAAGCGCGAATCGCTTCGGGCGTCACGTCGGCGCTGAGCACCACCACCGGCGTGTAGCGCATGCCGCTGGCATGCATCACCCGTAATTGCTTGAGCATGTCCAGGCCATTCATGCCCGGCATGTGCAGATCCACAATCACCGCGTCGAAATCCTCTTCGGCCATCGCATCGAGCACCTGCTCGGCGCCGTTGACGCACAGCACCTTATGCCCGGCCTTCTCCAGCAACCGCTGTAGCACCATACGGTTGGCCTCGTGGTCGTCGGCCACCAGCATGCGCATGCTGCGCACGCGCGCGCGATGACGCAAGAACGGGTTGGAAAACGCGATGACGTTGGAGGATTCCAACTCGTCGTGCGCATCCACCAGCGCTCCGGTCTGCACCCGTGCGGGCGAAGATTTCAGTGGCTCGCCGATCGCCATCGGTAGCTCGAACCAGAACACGCTGCCACCTGGTTGATTTTCCTTGAATCCAATACTGCCGCCCATCGCTTCCACCAGGCCCTTGGCGATCGTGGTGCCCAGGCCGGTGCCCTCGTAACGACGCGACAACCCGACATCGGCCTGCTCGAAGGCCTCGAACAGCCGCGCGCGCATGTCCATCGGTACGCCGATGCCGGTGTCTTCGACATCGAAGCGTAGCCGGACGGACTCGTCGGCACTACCGGACACGCGCGTGACACGTAGCAACACATGCCCGTGCTCGGTGAACTTGACCGCATTGCCGACCAGATTGAGCAGCACCTGACGCAGATGACCGGTGTCGCCCTTGAGCAGGTCCGGCACGTCGTCGGCCACCTGCGTGCCGTACTCCAGCCGGCGACCCTTGGCCTGCGGCTGCAAGATCATGTTGACCGAGCCGATTATTTCGCGCAGCGAGAAGTCGCGGCGATCAATACGGATCTTGCCGGCCTCGATCGCCGAAATATCCAGCACCTCTTCCACCAGCGACAGCAGGCTGCGCGCAGATGCCTGGATGGTGTTGAGGCACTCCTTCTGCTCGGCGTCCAGGCGCGTGGTCGCCAGCACTTCGGTCATGCCCGACAGCCCGTTGAGCGGCGTGCGGAACTCATGACTCATATTGGCCAAGAAACGGCTCTTGGCCTGGTTGGCATGCCGTGCTTCGCGCACCGCACGGGTCATGGCACGCAACAGCGAGTCGAAATACAGCGGCACCGCAATCAAGCCCAACAACAAACCCCAACTCAGATAGGGATTGGCTTTCCAGTAAGGTGAAATCAGGATAGCGCTGAGAAAACACAGGCTGCCCATTGCGGTCGCCGCACGTAGATAGTTGCTGCCGTAGCGCAGACCGTTGCCGATGGTCACCCACATGCACACCGCATAGAGCGGCGAGGCTGGCTCGCCCTGTATGGCCATGATAGCGCCGGTGCAGGTGTAGTCGAGCAGCATGCCGATCAGCCGGCGCGTATGCGACACCTGCGGACGCAGCAGGATCGCCACCATCAGCCCCAACGAGACCAGCAACTCGCAGACCAGGATCAACCAGGTGGCCATCAACGTATCGCCGTGGGTGTGCTGATAGCGCCATCCCAGGTACGAAATGAACAGTGTGGTGATGATGATGCGGATCAGATTCTGTGCGTGTTCCGAATCTGCTCGCCCTGACAGGCGCCGCTTCAACCATGGCAATGGAGACTTCATAGACGCCTCAGACGCGCGGCGGCGTCGGTGGGGTTGGGATCCTTCCGTGCTGCAATGCAGCGTCGATACCTGCTGCGGGCGTCGACCCGGTCATTGCCTGATCCCGCTCGCGCAGCGTACGCAACAATGACATAGGAACCACGATCAACGCACCCAGAAGCGCGATCCCCAGACCAAGCTGGCCCTGCCAATAATTACTGTTCGCAAGCGTCGTGCCGAAGCTGAGCGTAGCCATGGCAACAGCGGTATGTAGCGCCTCGCTGCCGAAGCGCAGCCCATTGCCGATTGTGATCCAGAGCAACACGACGTACAGACTAGCCATCGGTGCGCCCATCCAGGTCATTGCCAGCCCGATCAAGCCGTAGTCGGCGAGCATCCCAAGCGTACGCCGCAGATGCGAGCGCTGCGGACTTGCCACAATCCAGCAAAAGATCAGCAAGGCTGTCGCCTGACCGATCGCGATCAGGCAGAACAGCCGCTGCAACTGGCGCCCGGAGACCTGCCACCTGGGAGCACAGATCAGCGTGTAGACCAGGATCAGCGCAATCAGCGTGATGCGCACCAGGGCCTGACCATGCTCGCTGTCGGCGCGACGGGCAAGTCGAGCACGCAACTGGCTGAGCACCGCCATCACCTCACACCCCGGGTCGCGCCGATGCGGTGGAGAATTCCCCGCAGATCTGGTCCAGCTGCGCGCGGCCGCGCAGCAGCGCATCCACGCAGCGTGGGTCGAACAGGCGGCCGCGTTGCGCGTAGAGATAGGCCAGTGCGGCGTCCATCGTCCACGCTTCCTTGTACGGACGCGGCGACAGCAGGGCGTCGAACACGTCGGCCACCGCCACAATGCGCGCTTCCAGCGGAATCGCCTCGCCGACCAGGCCGTCCGGATACCCGGTGCCGTCGTAGCGCTCGTGGTGACGCAGCGCGATCAAGGCGCCCACCTGGATGAAGCGGTTCTGGCTGCCGCTGAGCAGCTCGTAGCCGATCCGCGGGTGGCGCTTCATCACGCTCATTTCGTCGTCGGTGAGCTTGCCCGGCTTGAGCAGCACCGAATCGGGAATGGCGATCTTGCCCATGTCGTGCAGCGGTGCGGCCATCTCGATGATGCGCACTTCTTCTTCCGACAGGCCCAGCTGTTCGGCGATCAGGCCGGCCACATGCGACATGCGCTCCAGGAACGCGCTGGTACCCGAATCGCGGTATTCGATGGCGCGCGCCAGCCGCGACAAGGTTTCGCGCTCGCGCTCTTCGACCTCGTTCATGCTGGCCAGCAGACGTTGTTCCAGCGACAGCGCGCGTTGCTTGACGCTTTCGCTCTGCTGACGCAACTGCAACAGATTGGAGCAGCGTGCCCGCAACTCGCGCGGGCGGATCGGCTTGACCAGGAAGTCGATCACCCCCGCTTCCAGCGCCGCCTGGCGGATCGGCTCGTCGCCGACGATGGTGATCAGAATGATCGGAATATCGCGATGGCTCGGCAGCCGGCGCAGGCGCCGCGCGAACTCCAGGCCATCCATCCCGGGCATGCGGTAGTCGAGCAGCAATAGATCCACGCGCCCGGCTTCGCACCATGCCAACGCGTCGAGCGGGTCGCCGAAGTCGTAGACCTTCAGCTCCGGCGCGATGTCTTCGATGACATGGCGCAGCATCGTCCGCGCGGACATCTGGTCATCGACAATGACGATGTTCAATCCCAGATCCGCCTTTTCCGCCCAGCTTCCCCATGTATCCGCCGACACCATGCCGTCCGGATTCCCTAAAACATCCTGCATAGCCGTTGCTCCTCTATCCCGAGAACGGAAAAGCGTGACGCCGACCCCTGTGTCGACTCCCCCGGACAGGACGCTGTCCGGAGCTGTGCTCTAGCATATGCAGTATCTGTGCTGTGAGCACGCGTTCGCACAAAAAAAGTCAGGCTTCCGGACGCATGTAAGGAAACAGCAGGACATCACGGATCGAGGTGCTGCCGGTCAGCAGCATTACCAGACGGTCGATACCGATGCCCAGGCCGCCGGTCGGCGCCATTCCATACTCCAACGCACGGATGTAATCGGCGTCGTAGTGCATCGCTTCGTCGTCGCCGCCGTCCTTGGCCTGCACCTGCGCCTGGAACCGCGCGGCCTGGTCTTCGGGGTCGTTGAGCTCGGAGAAGCCATTGGCCATCTCCTTGCCGTTGATGAACAGCTCGAAGCGGTCGGTATACCCCGGCTCGGTGTCGCTGGAGCGCGCCAGCGGCGAGACCTCGACCGGATGGTCGGTGATGAAGGTCGGCTGCACCAAGGTGTGCTCGACGGTGGCTTCGAAGATTTCCAGCAGCAGCTTGCCCCAGCCGTAGGACGGCTTGGTGCGGATCTTCAGCCGCTCGCAATGGCGCAGCAGCGCGGCGCGGTCGGTGCAATCGGCCGCCGTGATTTCCGGATTGTAGTGACGGACGGCCTCATCCATGCGCCAGCGACGGAAAGCCGGCGCCAGATCGATGGCCGCGCCATCCCAGTCCACCTGGGTGGTGCCCAGCACCGACTGCGCGGTGTCGCGGATGACCTGCTCGGTCAGATCCATGATCTCGTGGTACGTGGCATAGGCCTCGTAGAGCTCGAGCATGGTGAACTCGGGGTTATGCCGGGTCGACACGCCTTCGTTGCGGAAGTTGCGGTTGATCTCGTAGACCCGTTCCAGGCCACCGACCACCAGCCGCTTGAGATACAGCTCCGGCGCCACGCGCAGGTACAGATCCAGATCCAGCGCATTGTGGTGGGTGGTGAACGGCTTGGCGGTGGCGCCGCCGGGGATGTAATGCATCATCGGCGTTTCCACTTCCAGGAAACGCCGCGCATCCAGCCAGGCGCGTATCGCACGGATGATCTTGGAGCGCTTGATGAAGACCTCGCGCGCCTCCGGGGTGACGATCAGGTCCACGTAGCGCTGGCGGTAGCGCTGCTCCACGTCCGACAGGCCGTGCCACTTGTCCGGCAACGGGCGCAGCGACTTGGTCAACAGCCGCAGCGCGCTGGCCTTGACCGACAGCTCGCCGGTCTTGGTGCGGGTCAGCCCGCCCTCCACCGCCACGATGTCGCCGACGTCCCAGCCCTTGAACGCGGTATAGGCATCGCCGAGCACATTGCCCTGCAGGAACAGCTGCACGCGCCCGGATTCGTCCTGGATCTGCGCAAAGCTGGCCTTGCCCATCACCCGCTTGGCCATCAGGCGGCCAGCCATTTTGACGGTGCGACCGCTGGCTTCGAGCGCTTCGGGGGTCCAGCTGTCGGCATCGGCGAATTCGGCTTGCAGATCGCCGGCGAAGTGCTCGCGCACGAAGTCGTTGGGATACGCGATGCCCTGGCCGCGCAACGCGCCCAGTTTCGCGCGACGCTCGGCGATGAGGCTGTTCTCGTCGACGGGAAGGTGTGGCGCGGGGGTCTGTTCGGTCATGGCGGGAATCGGTCTGCTAGAGGTCGGGCGCGTGCCCGGTGGGGAGTGAGACACCGGCAGCGCCGGGTTCTCTGACATTGACGGTGTCGCGCGAGGGTCGCCTGAGGTCTTTTTGCTGCCGCAACGCGGGGTCGCGCTGCGGTGCATGCGTAGCGTCGTGCAAGGTCGTCGCATCCGCTGCGACCTCGCGCGGCGGTCAGGCGTCCAGGCGTTTGGAGCCTGCCGCCAGACCGGCCTTCAGGCTGGCCTCGACGAATTCGTCCAGGTCGCCGTCCAGCACTTTCTGCGTGTCGCTGCGCTCGATGCCGGTGCGCAGATCCTTGATGCGGCTCTGGTCGAGCACGTAATTGCGGATCTGGCTGCCCCAACCGATGTCGGACTTGGTGGCTTCCAGTGCGTCGCGTTCGACGTTGCGCTTTTGCACTTCCAGTTCGTACAACTTGGCGGCCAGCATCTTCATCGCGTTGTCGCGGTTCTGGTGCTGGCTGCGACCGGTCTGGCACGCAACCACCGTATTGGTCGGGATATGCGTGATACGCACCGCCGATTCGGTCTTGTTGACGTGCTGACCACCGGCGCCGGACGAGCGGTACACGTCGGTGCGCAGGTCGGCCGGGTTGATGTCGATCTCGATGTTGTCGTCCACTTCCGGCGACACGAACACTGAAGTGAAACTGGTGTGCCGGCGGTTGTCGGAGTCGAACGGCGACTTGCGCACCAGCCGGTGCACGCCGATCTCGGTCTTCAACCAGCCGTAAGCGTATTCGCCCTCGATGCGGATCGTGGCCGACTTGATGCCTGCAACTTCGCCGCCGGACACTTCCATCAGCTCGGTCTTCCAACCACGCGACTCGGCCCAGCGCAGATACATGCGCAACAGGATTTCCGCCCAATCCTGCGCCTCGGTACCGCCGGCGCCGGCCTGGATGTCGACGAACGCGTTGGCGCCGTCCATCTGCCCGGAGAACATGCGCTGGAATTCCAGCTTCTCGACATGGATCTGGTACTTGTCCAGATCGGCGGTCACCGCCACCGCGGTATCTTCGTCCTGCTCGCTGTCGGCCAGGTCCAGCAACTCGCCGGCATCGGTGAGCCCGGCCAGCACATCGGCGATGCCGATGACGGTCTTTTCCAGCATGGAGCGCTCACGTCCCAGGGCTTGGGCACGCTCGGCGTCGTTCCACACGTCCGGGCTTTCCAGCTCCCGGCTGACTTCCTCTAGACGCTCTTTCTTGACGTCGTAGTCAAAGATACCCCCTGAGCGAGAGCACGCGATCGTTGAGATCGGTGATGCGCTGGCGGATCGGATTGGTTTCGATCATGACGGACTTCCGGCAAACAAGCGGGCTAGTTTAGCAAGCGGGCGCCGGTGGCGGAACGCGGTGGCATCGGGGCTGGGCGCGGTGCAGAGGCGGTCGTCTTGAGGGCCTGTCATTTGCTGCGCGCGACCGCAAACGCCCACAGCTCGGTTTAGCGCGCGCTTCGGTCGCAGCGGCCGGGACGAAGACGGGCGGAGCTGTCGGCCAGCTGGTCCGCCAACATGGCCTTGGCGGCCTCAGACCATCAACGCATCTGTCCGCGGCGCAGCGGCCCCCTGCCCTGCCCGCGCGCGCAGATCGGCAAGATGACTGCGACTGCACGGCAACACCGTGGCGTCGCGCAGATGCACGCGCGCATCGCCGGAATCGACCGGCTCGATCGCCTGTACCTGGCTCAGATTGACCAGGTAGCTGCGATGGATCCGCACGAACACGGCCGGGTCCAACCTGGCTTCGATCGCCGCCATCGTGCTGCGCAGCGGATAGTCGTGGCCGCGCACATGTAGGTTGACGTAGTTGCCGGAGGCCTGGATCCATTCGATATCGGCGGTGGCGACCAAAAAGTCGCGGCCGAGCTTGCGCACCAAAAAACGCTCCGGGCGGTCCAGCGGCTCCTCCGGTGGGCCTTCATCCGGCGCCGCAAGCAGATGCGCCTCGCCCTGGCGCCGCCGCGCGTACCAACCCAATGCGTGCTGCAACGCCACCAGCATCGCAAAGGTACGCAGATCCTTGGACAACTCATAAAACCACTGCAGCGGCCAGCCACCGAAGTCGTAGTGGCTGCCGGCCAGCGCATAAACCAGCTTGCGCAGCAGCACCATGCAGGCGACGTGCGCCAGCCACCAGCCCAGCGCAGCCGCCAGATACACCGGCACACGGCGACGCCAGACATCGGCATGCAGCGGCCAACGTGCGCAGAGCCAGAGCACCGCGGGTAGCAACAGCAGCGATGCGGTGGCGCTGGTCAGCTCCCAGCTCAGCACCTGCCACAGCACGATCGCCTCGCCATCGCGACGCCCCGCCAACCATGCGGTCAGCGTGTTGCCCAGTGCGCTCAGGTAAAACACCAGCAACCAGATCGTTACCGCCCAGCGCGTGGCGAAGTGACGCGCACCGTCCTGAGATGTCGGCGCGCGCGGCCCGATGGTTTCCATTGCAGAGGTCCGCAGTTGGCAGTTGCCAATGATAGAGGCCCGCGCAACGGGGCGGCACCGTCATCCCCACTGCTCCCGTTCGTCCCTGGGAGGACGCAACTGGTCACTGCGCGCGGGCGTTTCCACCCCTTACCCCTTTCTCCATGCGGGTCGGCGGGCAGGATGCGTGCACTTCCTCGACCAACCACCCCCATGACCGAGCGCCGCCACGATATCGACGCCTTGCGCGTCTTCGCCTTCGCCCTGCTGATCCTCTATCACGTGGGCATGGCCTACGTGGCCGGCTGGGACTTCCATTTAAAGAGCGCCTACACCACCGACTGGCTGCAAGCGCCGATGATCGCGCTCAACCGCTGGCGGATGCCGTTGCTGTTCATGATCTCCGGTATCGCGATCGGTCTGGCGCGGGCGGAACGTGCGCCGTGGCAGTTCGCCTGGCGACGCTGCGGCCGGTTATTGCCACCACTGCTGTTCGGCATGTTCGTGGTGGTGGCGGTGCAGGCGTACTGCCAGGGCGTCAGCAACGGCAAGGTCGTGCCCGGCTTCGGCAACTTCCTGCTGCGCTATTGGCAGGTCCGGCCGTGGCCGGCCGGCAGCTTCGATGGCTGGGAGCACGGCATCACCTGGAACCACCTGTGGTACCTGGCCTATCTGCTGCCTTACACCTTGTTACTGATGGCCATGGTCGCGCTCGGCCGCATGCTGCCCGTATCGCTGCGAGCCTTGCCGGCGCCCATCGCGCTGCCGGTCCTGCTGCTGGTCCCCATCCTGTGGGAAGCCTTTTGCCTGCTGTGGGTGATGCCGCGCCACCCACCGACCCACGCCCTGGTTGGCGACTGGTTTGTGCATGCCGAGTCGTTTCCGTTGTTCGTGCTGGGATATGCGCTGGCCCGTCACGCACGCTTCTGGACGTGGTCAGTGCAGCTGCGTTGGCCAACCCTGATCGCCGCGCTGCTGGCGATCGCCACCGAGCTAAGCATCCGCCATCTGGGCCGCTCGCTCGATCCGGTGCCGCTGCCCGCCCTGCTGGCGACAGTTCGCTGGGACATGGTCGAGCGGCTGGCGCGCGCCGCCTACACCTGGCTGGCATTGCTGACCCTGTTCGGCTGGGCAAGGCATGGCTTGAACCGCCCATTCGCGTGGCTGCCGTACTGCACCCAGGCGGTGTTCCCCTGGTACATCCTGCATCAGAGCCTGATCATCCTGGCGCTGTACTGGTTGGCGCCGTTGCACCTGGGCCCGTGGCTGGAACCGGTGCTGGTGTTGGCTGCCACCGTTGCCGGCTGCCTGCTATTGCACGAATACCTTATCCGCCGCGTGCGCTGGCTGCGTCCGCTGTTCGGGATGCCGGTGCGGGAATCGCCGACCAGGACGCGCGCCGCAGCAACGCTGACGCAAGTGTGATCGCTGAAAGCGACAGGTCGACAGGCAAGACCGAACAGACGATGCCGCTAGCGCATCGTCGCCAGGACAAGCCGGGCACCGCGCGAAGATCGCAGTCGATCTGCAGCGCGCAGTGTGATCGATTCGCGGGCGCGCGCCGATGCACCGCAGCGACCGGACACACTCACCGTGATGAATCGCGTTCACTGCCTGCGGACGATTCGCCTGGACGCCCTGCGGCAGGCATCGCAAGATGCCGGCCCGGACCTACGATGAAGGAACTTCGATGCGTTACGACCTGCTTGCCGCGGCCTTGCTGTGCAGCCCCGCACTCGCGCTTGCCGCGCCTGCCACCAGTGTCGATTTCAGTCATGACGACTGGACCATCGCCTGCGACAACACCCGCACCTGCCGCGCCGCCGGATACCAGCCGGACGAAGGCGAGCACCTGCCAGTGTCGGTGCTATTGACGCGCAAGGCCGGTGCCGGCCAGGCGGTGACGGCCGAGCTGATGCTTGGCCAGTACGACGAGATCAAGCTGCCGGCGTCGCTGGGCCTGCAGATCGATCAGCGCGATCTGGGCAAGCTGGCGCTGGATGGCAAGAGCGGCACCGCGGTATTGAGCAGCACGCAGGTCGCCGCGCTGCTGGCGGCATTGACCCGCAGCAGCAAGATCGTGGCGCTCGGCAACGATGGCCGCCGCTGGCAGCTATCCGATCGCGGCGCAGCGGCAACGCTGCTGAAGATGGACGAATTTCAGGGCCGGCTGGGCACGCGCGGCGCGCTGGTGCGCAAGGGCGATCGCGACGAGACCGCCGTGTTGCCGGCGTTGCCGGTACCGCAGGTCCGCGCGGCCAAGCTGGCCGCAGCGCAGGCCGGCGACGCCCGTCTCGGCAGCTTGCCGGCGCTGTACCAGGCGCTACGCGCCACGCTTCCGGCCGATGAAGAATGCAAGGGTCTGGATGCCAGCGATGCCGCCGAACCGCTGACCGTCGCCCGCCTGAGCAACGACAAGCTGCTGGTGTCGACCGATTGCTGGATGGGCGCCTACAACGTCGGCACCGGCTTCTGGGTGGTCAACGCGCGTGCGCCGTTCGCACCGACGTTGATCACCACGCATGCCAGCGATCTGGATGGCTCCACCATCCTGTCCTCGCAAAAGGGCCGCGGCCTGGGTGATTGCTACAGCGAGGAGCGCTGGACCTGGGACGGCCGTCGCTTCGTGCAGACCTCCAAATCCACCTCGGGCCTGTGCCGACTGGTGGCCGCCGGCGGCGCCTGGCAACTGCCCACGGTGGTGGCCGAGGTCAAGCAGTCACCTTGATCGAAGCGAAGACAGTGCATGCCTGCGCTGTCTTGCGAGAGGACCAGTCACGTTGGTCGGTGTGTAGCGCTTTCAATAAAGTCGCCAGGAAACTGTCTGGCGTGGTGTCCTCAGCGATTGTGGGACCGTTGGCGGCATGGATGCCGCCATCGAGCCCCCAGGGACGGGTTCACGGCGTGTCCCGCGAGCGGTGAGGGCACCGCGCCCTCAACGTCCTCGCGTTTGCTGCAGGGTCCTTGCCCGCCCACCATGGCGGAACACGCTGCAAGTACGTCTCCGTAAGCTCCTTGGCGGCATCCATGCCGCCAAGGGTCCCGCGACGGTGAGCGGACAAGGACCTGTCCAGATGGCCGTTGTGCGTGGTTGCAAGCGGAGCATGACGCGTGTTTCTTGGATCACGGCGCGTCCGATCAGCTTCCCGGCACACGCCGAACAACACAGGGCATCCAAGAAAACACCTACAGAGTCGCCATCGCGAATCTTGAAAACAAGATGGTGATTTGGCCTGCATTGACCAGGTCATGGAAACGACAAGCCGAGGCGGCAGCGTGGCCGGGGATTGGCGGAGAGCGGTACAGGGATGTGCCGCGGCGGCGAGTCAGACAGAATGTCTGACCGAGCCGAGGAACCGATCCCCGGACGCGCTGTCGCCCCTACCGAAGCCAGCGATTGACAGCCGCGCGCTCAGCCAGTGACTGTTGCAGGCTCGCAATGTTCGACGATCAACTGCACCGCACTGCCGCCGCGGTAATCGTCGCTAACCAACCGATACGCCAGCCGCACCTTGCGTGCCGGTTCGCTGCCGCGCCAACCGTTGAAATGGATGGCATTGAGCGGCTCGGCGCGGCCGGCGCAACGCAAGGTCAGCTTGAGATGGCGTTCCTTGAGCAGACGCCATTGCAATATCTCGAACTCGCCGTCGAACAGCGGCTCTGGAAAGCCCTGCCCCCACGGACCGGCCACACGCAGCGCTTCAGCATGCACGTGATCGAGTTCGTGCGCGGCCAGCTCGCCATCGCTGTGCAACTCGGCATGCAGCAGCGACGCATCCACCATCGCGTGCACCTGCGCCTGAAACGCCTGCTCGAAGGTTTCCAGCGCAGCATGATCCATGCTCAAGCCCGCCGCCATCGCATGGCCGCCGAACTTCTGCAGTAAGCCAGGATGACGCGCATCCACCGCCGCCAGCACGTCGCGGATATGCAGGCCGGGAATGGACCGCGCCGAACCGCGCAACTGGCTGCTGCCCGGCTCGGCCGGAGCCAGCGCGATCACCGGACGATGCAACCGGTCTTTCAATTTGGAGGCGACCAAGCCGATCACGCCGGGGTGCCATTCCGCATCGAATAGGCAGGCGGCGATCGGCAAGGCGCCATCGGCATCCAGCACCACCTTGGTCACCGCCTGCTCGGCATCGTCGGTCATCAACTGCTGCACCGCGCGGCGCTCGGCATTGATCTCTTCGAGCGTGGCGGCGATCTCGCGCGCCCGGTTCCAGTCTTCGCTGAGCAACAGCTCGATGCCCAACGCCATGTCTTCGAGCCGGCCGGCCGCATTCAAGCGCGGCCCGAGCGCGAAGCCGATATCGCTGGCGCTCAGACGCGCGACATCGCGGCCGCTGGCATCGATCAGGGCGCGCAATCCGATGCAGCCTTTGCCCTCGCGCAGCCGACGCAACCCGGCCGACACCAGCGCGCGGTTATTGGTGTCCAGCGGCACCAGATCGGCCACCGTGCCGACGGCGACCAGATCCAGCAACACCGACAGATCCGGCTCGGCGCGGTCGGCAAACGCGCCGCGCGCGCGCAGCGCACTGCGCAGCGCCAGCAATACGTAAAAAATCACGCCGACGCCGGCCAGCGATTTGCTGGGAAAGCTGTCGACCGCCAGGTTCGGGTCGACGATCGCATCGGCCGGCGGCAGCACCTCGCCTGGTAGATGGTGGTCGGTGACCAGCACCGTCCAGCCGCGCGCCTTGGCGGCGGCCACGCCGGCATGGCAGGCGATGCCGTGATCGACGGTGACCAGCACCTCCGGTTGCAGCGCAGCCAGCTCGTCCACCAAGGCAGGCGACAGGCCATAGCCGTGCACCATGCGATTGGGCACGGCGTGGTGCACATCCAGCGCGCCTAGCATGCGCAAACCGCGCACGCCCACCGCGCAGGCGGTGGCGCCATCGCAATCGAAATCACCCACCACCAGGATGCGCCGTTGCTGGGCGATCGCATCGGCCAGCAAGTTGGCGGCCACGTCGCTGTTATGCAGCAACTCCGGCGAGAGCAACTGGCCCAGTCGCGGCTGCGCGCCCTGCGCATCGCGGACACCGCGCGCGGCGTAGATGCGGCGCAGCAGCGGCAACATGGCGTCGGGCCAGCTTCCGGCCTGCCCTGGCGGACGCCGGACGATCCGGGGAGTGGAGGTCATTGCGCCAGGCGCTGCCGTGGCGTGCGCCAGAACCGCCAGCGTTGCGTGCGTGCCAACGTCAGCGTTTCGCCGTCCTGGAAATCCAGCACCAGCCGATCCAGTTCGCCACGTGCCATCGCCGCCAGCAGCGGTGCCACTGCGTCGTCGCCAAACTGCTGCAGCGAGCGCAGATGGCGCAGGTCCACCAGCGCATCCACGCGTTGATCGCCCTGCGCATCGGCACTGGCCGCCAGCGCCAGCGCGCGCAGCAACGACTCGCGGCTGCGCACCTGCCGATGCGGCGACGTCACTGCATGCGGTAGTGCGCCGCCGCCCCAGAACCACAGCGAATTGATCGCCGGCTTGCCGCTGGCAATGCGGCCCTCATTCCACGGATGCTGATGCAGCAACACCTGCGCTTCGGTCAGCAAGGCACGCCAGCGCCGGCCAGAATCGCCGGCCGGCAGATGCTCGAACAGGTCGTCGCCGATCGCCACATCCGGCGGCGCGAACTCCGGCAACTTGGCATCCGGCGACAGACGCAGGTACCAGCGCGATGGGGTCGGCGCATCGAGCACAAATCCGGCATCGCCAAACATCGGCTTGAGGATCGGCAGCAGCACCGCCAGGTCCTCGGCGGTGGCACCGAGCGCCTCGCCGTAGCCCATCAGGCGTGCGCCCTGCATGTCCGGCACCACATAGGCCGGGTCGGCACGCACCCAGGTGGCGCCTGCGGCATCGCCGGCATCCAGTTGCCGGGTCAATGCCGCCACCGGCCACTGCGCTGGCGTCAGCGTGAAATGCCGCTGCAACTGCGCCACTTCGCCGGCATCGGCGGCGTGCAGATCGGCGCGCGCCAGGGCGCTGGCCACCGCTGCGTTGTCCAGCGTTCCGGGCAGACGGCGTTTTTCGGGCAGCAGCAGGGTTGCGGTCGTCATCGCTCAGGCGTCAGTGGGTCAATCCAGATACGCGACGGTGACCACTTCGTACTCACGTTGGCCGGCCGGCGCGTCGATGGTGACCGAATCGCCTTCCAGCTTGCCAATCAGGGCACGCGCCAACGGCGAGGAAATCGCGATCAGGCCCATCTTGATGTCCGCCTCCAGATCGCCAACGATCTGGTAGCGCTTCTCTTCATCGGTCTCGGTATCTGCCAGGGTCACGGTGGCGCCGAACACGATCTTGCTGCCGGCCGACAACTTGGTGATGTCGATGATCTCGGCATGCGACAGCTCGCCTTCCAGCTGCTTGATGCGGCCTTCGATGAAGCTCTGCTGCTCGCGCGCGGCATGGTACTCGGCGTTTTCCTTCAGGTCGCCGTGCGCGCGCGCCTCGGCGATCGCACTGATCACCGCCGGACGCTTGACCGACTTCAACTGATCGAGTTCTTCGCGCAGGCGCATTGCGCCCTTCGCGGTCATGGGTGCTCTCATGCTTGAAGCTCCTTGTGCAGTTCCTGCAGCGACCAGACAGGGCCGGTGCCACGGAATTCCAGCGAATGCACCAGCGCCTTGGCGCCGGCGACAGTGGTCGAATAGGTCACGCGATGCTGCAGCGCTTCACGACGGATCGAGAATGAATCCGAGATGGCGGCGCGACCTTCGGTGGTGTTGACGATATAGACGATCTCGCCGTTCTTGATCGAATCGACGATATGCGGGCGGCCTTCGGCCACCTTGTTGACGATCTCGCAGTTCAGTCCGTTCTGCTGCAACCAGGCACCGGTGCCGCGCGTGGCCACCAGGCTGAAACCGCGCTCCACCAGCGCTTGCGCCACCGGCAGCACGCGCTTTTTGTCCGGGTCGCGCACCGAAACGAAGGCCTTGCCCACCGGCGGTGCCTTGATGCCGCCGGCCTCCTGCGCGCGCGCAAACGCGGCGCTGAAGCTGCGGCCCACGCCCATCACCTCACCGGTGGAGCGCATCTCCGGCCCGAGGATCGGGTCCACGCCCTGGAACTTGGCGAACGGGAAGATCGCCTCCTTCACCGAGTAATAGTCCGGCACGATTTCCTTGGTGGCGCCCTGCTCGGCCAGCGTCTTGCCGGCCATGCAGCGTGCGGCGATCTTGGCCAGCGGGATGCCGATGGCCTTGGACACGAACGGCACGGTGCGCGAAGCACGCGGGTTCACTTCCAGCAGGAACACCACATCGTCGCCGGCCTCATCCACCTGCACCGCAAACTGGGTGTTCATCAGGCCAACCACGTTCAAACCTTCGGCCAGCATCACTACCTGGCGACGCAGCTCGGCCTGGGTCTTGGGCGAGAGCGAATACGGCGGCAGCGAGCACGACGAGTCGCCCGAGTGCACGCCGGCTTCTTCGATGTGCTCCATCAGCCCGCCGATCAGCACGTTGCCGTCCTTGTCGGCAATGATGTCCACGTCCACTTCCACCGCATTGTCGAGGAAGCGGTCCAGCAGCACCGGCGAATCGTTGGACACCTTCACCGCATCGCGCACATAGCGCGCCAGATCGGATTCGCCGTACACGATCTCCATGGCGCGGCCGCCCAGCACATAGCTCGGGCGCACCACTAGCGGGTAGCCGATCTCGCGCGCCAGCACCAGCGCTTCTTCCGCGTTGCGGGCAATGCGGTTCGGCGGCTGCTTCAGGCCCAGCTTGTCGACCAGCTGCTGGAAACGCTCGCGGTCTTCGGCCAGATCGATCGAGTCCGGCGAGGTGCCGATCACCGGCACACCATTGGCTTCCAGCGCACGCGCCAGCTTCAGCGGGGTCTGCCCGCCGTACTGCACGATCACGCCCTTGGGCTGTTCCAGCTCGACGATTTCCAGCACGTCTTCCAGCGTCAGGGGCTCGAAGTACAGACGGTCGGAGGTGTCGTAATCGGTGGAGACGGTTTCTGGGTTGCAGTTGACCATGATGGTCTCGTAGCCGTCATCGCGCAGCGCCAGTGCCGCATGCACGCAGCAGTAATCGAACTCGATACCCTGACCGATGCGGTTGGGGCCACCGCCCAGGATCATGATCTTGTCGCGATTGGTCGGCAGCGCTTCGCACTCGTCCTCGTAGGTCGAATACAGGTACGCGGTGCTGGTGGCGAATTCGGCCGCGCACGAGTCCACGCGCTTGTAGACCGGGCGCACCTTCAACGCGCGACGCAGCGTGCGCACCGATTCTTCATTGCTGCCGATCAGCTCGGCCAGGCGCGCATCGGAGAAACCTGCGCGCTTGAGCTTGCGCAGACGCGGCGCGTCCAGCGCGGCCATGCCATCGTCGGCCAGTTGCTGCTCGTGGCTGACGAGTTCTTCGATCTGATCCAGGAACCAGGGGTCGATGAACGACAGCGCATACACCTCGTCCACACTCATGCCGGCGCGGAACGCATCGGCCACATAGAACAGACGCTCCGGGCCGGGGGCCTTGAGCTCGCGCTTGAGCGCAGCGATATCGTCTTCGCTGCCCAGATCCAGGCCGGTCGGGTCCAACCCGATCTTGCCGGTTTCCAGGCCGCGCAGCGCTTTTTGTAGCGATTCCTGGAAGGTGCGGCCCATCGCCATCACCTCGCCCACCGACTTCATCTGTGTGGTCAGGCGCGCATCGGCCTGCGGGAATTTTTCGAACGCAAAGCGCGGAATCTTGGTGACCACATAATCGATCGAAGGCTCGAACGAGGCCGGGGTCAGCCCACCGGTGATCTCGTTGCGCAATTCGTCCAGCGTGTAGCCCACCGCCAGCTTGGCGGCGACCTTGGCGATCGGGAAACCGGTGGCCTTGGAGGCCAGCGCCGACGAACGCGACACCCGCGGATTCATCTCGATCACCACCACCCGGCCATTGGTCGGGCTGATGCCGAACTGCACGTTGGAGCCGCCGGTATCCACGCCGATCTTACGCAGCACTGCAATGGAGGCATCGCGCAGGCGCTGATATTCCTTGTCGGTGAGCGTCTGTGCCGGCGCCACGGTGATCGAGTCGCCGGTGTGCACACCCATCGGGTCGAGATTTTCGATCGCGCAGACGATGATGCAGTTGTCCGCGGTATCGCGCACAACCTCCATCTCGAATTCCTTCCAGCCCAGCACCGATTCCTCCACCAGCACTTCGGTGGTCGGCGACAGTTCCAGGCCGCGGCCGACGATGTCGATCAGTTCTTCGCGGTTGTAGGCGATGCCGCCACCGCTACCACCCAGGGTGAAGCTGGGGCGGATGATGGTCGGGTAGCCGACGCGGGTCTGGATATCCAGCGCTTCTTCCAGCGTGTGCGCCACTTCGGCCTTGGGGCAATCCAGGCCGATTTCGCCCATCGCCACGCGGAACAGCTCGCGGTCCTCGGCCATGCGGATCGCTTCGCGCTTGGCGCCGATCAGCTCGACGTTGTACTTCTCCAGCACGCCGTGGTCGGCCAGATCCAGCGCGCAGTTCAGCGCGGTCTGCCCGCCCATGGTCGGCAGCAGCGCATCGGGTTTTTCCTTGGCGATGATCTTTTCGACCGTCTGCCAGTTGATCGGCTCGATATACACCGCATCGGCCATGTCCGGGTCGGTCATGATCGTGGCCGGGTTGCTGTTGACCAGCACCACGCGGTAGCCCTCGTCGCGCAGCGCCTTGCACGCCTGTGCGCCGGAGTAATCGAACTCGCAGGCCTGGCCGATGACGATCGGGCCGGCGCCGATGATTAGGATGGTTTTGAGATCTGTACGCTTTGGCATGAATCAACTCCGGGACCGGGGACCCGGGACCGGGGACCCGGGGTCAAGCTTGGCGGAAAGCGCCTGGTGAAGGCGGCGCAGCATTTTGTTGACCCGCTCGCAAACCTCGAGCGCGATCTTGATCTGTTCCTGATCGCCCAGGCCTAGGTCACTTGCAAGCAGTAACTGCGTTTGCAGTTCAGCGGCAGAACCACATGCCTGGGACACGAAGCGAGCGTAATCGCGCGTGGTAGCGCGCGCATTTCCCTCTGCGATATTCGATGGTATGGAGACGGCAGCACGCTGGAGCTGCGAAGTCAGGCCGTAACGCTCTTCTTTGGGAAAGTCCGCGACCAGCAGGTACACCGCCTTGGCCAGCGTCATCGACAGCTGCCACACTTCCAATTCGCGAAAGTGGGAAGCCATCAACCTGCCTTTCCCGTGTCCCCGGTCCCCGGTCCCCGGTCCCGCATCAGTGCGGTAAACCGGTCGAACAACGGCCCCACATCGCGCGGGCCTGGCGAGGCTTCCGGGTGGCCCTGGAACGAGAACGCCGGTGCGTCGGTCAGGGCGATGCCCTGGTTGGTGCCATCGAACAGCGAGCGATGGGTAACCCGCACATTGGCCGGCAGCGTGGTTTCGTCCACCGCAAAGCCATGATTCTGCGAGGTGATCATCACCCGCCCGCCATCCAGATCCTGTACTGGGTGATTGGCGCCGTGGTGGCCGGTGGTCATCTTCACCGTCTTGGCGCCGGCGGCCAGTGCCAGCAGCTGATGGCCCAGGCAGATACCGAAGGTGGGCACCTTCTTGGCGATCAATTCCTGGATCGCAGCGATTGCGTAATCGCAGGGCTCCGGGTCGCCCGGGCCGTTGGACAGGAACACGCCAACGGGCTGCATCGCCAGCACCTCGGCCACCGGAGTCTGCGCCGGCACCACGGTGACGTCGCACCCGCGCTCGGTCAGCATGCGCAGGATGTTGAGCTTCACGCCGTAGTCGTAGGCCACGACCTTGAACGTGCGTCCCTCTCCAGAGTCCGCACCTGCATGTGCGGACTTTCCACTCTTCAACGCACCGAGGCCGAGAAAGGTGTCGGAGTTGAGGTCGAGCGAGCCTTCCTGCCAGGTGTAACGCGTCTCGGTGGAGACCACCTTGGCCAGGTCCATGCCTTTCAGGCCGGGGAATTTGCGCGCGGCTTCCAGCGCCTTTTCGACGTCGATCTCGCCGGCCATCAGCGCGCCGTTCTGGGCGCCCTTTTCGCGCAACAGGCGGGTCAGCTTGCGGGTGTCGATGCCGGAGATGGCGACTACGCCGCGGGCCTGCAGCCACTCCGGCAAGGCCACCTGGCTGCGCCAGTTGCTGGGGCGGCGCGGCACATCGCGCACGATCAGGCCGGCGGCCCAGATCTTGCGGGCCTCGTCGTCCTGATCGGTAAAGCCGGTATTGCCGATATGCGGATAGGTCAGCGTGACCATCTGGCGGGCGTAGGAGGGATCGGTCAGGACTTCCTGATAGCCGGTCATG
This sequence comes from Xanthomonas dyei, assembly GCF_002939865.1. GTDB lineage: Bacteria > Pseudomonadota > Gammaproteobacteria > Xanthomonadales > Xanthomonadaceae > Xanthomonas > Xanthomonas dyei. Next base: position 43,168 of record NZ_MDEE01000011.1, on the reverse strand, counting down.
GCGGTGTTGAACACCACTTCACCGACGGAAAGCCCGGTGGCGCCTACGGATTCGCCCTCGAACACGGTGCCGTCTTCGAGGACAAGGATTGCGGGTTGGGTCACGTGGGGTCTCGCTCTGGCTGCCTGGGACTCCGATGCGCTTCCGGCCAAATTCCGGTTGCAGCAAAGCGCGGACGCGGTGCTGGGGACCGGTCCGACGCTGGTTCGGGCAAGCGAGAATTGTAAAGGCAAGTGCCCCGGCTTGCCAGCCTGCAACTCAATCCATGCAGCAACAGCACTGCAACGGCGGCATGAATACGCCGCGCAACCGCGCAGGTGTTCATGCGCTGTTGCGCGATGTCTTACAGCACCAGGTCGCGTACCCGGTAGCTACCGGCGGGCCGGCCGATCAGGCGTTTGGCCGCGTGCAGGGCGCCGCGCGCGAAGATGTCGCGATTGGTGGCGCGGTGCACCAGCTCGACCCGCTCGCCCAGCCCGGTGAACTGCACCGTGTGCTCGCCGACGATGTCGCCGGCCCGCAGGCTGGCAAACCGCGGCTGCGCACCGCTGCCGGTGGCCGCCTCGCCCAGCGTCAGTGCGGTGCCGGATGGCGCGTCCTGCTTGTGCACGTGATGCGCTTCGATGATGTCGCAATCCCAGCCTGGCAAGGTGCCAGCGGCGCGCTCGACCAATTCGGTCAACACCGCGACACCAAGACTGAAGTTGGAGGCCCACACCAACGGAATCTGTTGCGCGGCATCGAGCAGCGCGGCGCGCTGCACCTCGTCCAGCCCGGTGGTACCGGACACCAGCGGCTTACCGCGTTGCGCGCACAGCGCCAGGATCGGCGCAAAACCCTGCGGCAGGCTGAAGTCGATGGCCACATCGAAGGCCGGCGCACCGCCCAGCTCGCTGGCGGCAAAGAACGGCACGCCGTCCACCACGCGCTGCGATGGCGAGCGCCCCACCACCGCGCCGACGATATGCAATGCGTCGTCTTCAGCCGCCAGGCGCAGCAATGCCTTGCCCATCCGCCCGGAGGCGCCGTGGATCAACACTTTTACAGGGGACGTTGTCATGCCCGCAGGCTAACGAGGCGGTGGGGGTTGCACAAGGTGCTGGGAATCGGGATTGGGGAATCGTCAGAGCGGTGTGCGAGGTCTGAGCGCTTGTTGGGGATGTCGTGGTTTGGTGGATGTGGAGCCACTTGTGGCTTGTTGCGTGTCGACGTTTGCAGCTGCGCGGCGGCTGGCTGCGCGCATCTGTGGAGACTGTGCGTGCGCGGCAATGGCTTGTGCCTTCAGCGCCGCCGCAGCGCGTGACGTTGATTGGTCAACAAAACGCGGCCAGCAGTCGTCAGGGGGGTGTGGACGGCGCACGAGAACCGAAGTGCACGAGTGTCGTAGGAGAGGATTCCGAGCACCGGCCGCGCCCGCCTGGCGGTGAGCACAGCGGTTTTGTTAGCTGTTCTTAGTCGTCGACGCCGCTCAGGCGCCTGCTCCAGCTTTCCCCTTCGCTGCGCTGCAGGCGGTGCTCGAACAGGGCCCGCCACGACGGCACCAGCGGAAGACGCAGCAGCTCGGTGATGGTCGCGACGTCGACTTCGCGTGCATACAGCACCTGCTGTAGCCGCGACAGGCTCCACTGCGGATGCGGTCGCTCCTGTAATGCCAGCGTGTTGCCGGACGCCACCACGCCGGGTTGCAGCACCCGGTAGTACCAACCGGTGCGGCCGGTTTCCTGCACGCGGCGCGCCATGTCGCGCACACCGAAGCGGTCCGACAGCTTCCAGCACGGCTGACGCAGCTGCGAGACTTCCACCACGGCCGTGCCCAGCGTAAAGCGGTCGCCCAGGCAGACCGTGGCCTCGGTCAGGCCGGTGCTGCTGAGGTTCTCGCCGAACGCGCCGGCCGCTTCCAGCAGTGCATGCGCGCCAAGCTCCTGGCGCCAGGCAGCATAGTGGTCGCGCGGATAATGATGAATCGCCTTGTCCGGCCCGCCATGCACGCGCCGGTCACCTTGCTCGTCGCCTTGCAGTCCTTCGACACCCACCTGCAGCGGCCCCTGCACGACGCGCTTGTCGATCGCGCTGCGGCTGCCGGGGCGGGTGAAGTCGCGCGCAACACCAATTGCCACGCTATCGATGTGCGTGGCAACTGGCGCTTGCGACACCAACGCGGGCGATGTCATGCGCCCTGCCCCGGCAGTTCGGCCAGCGCCTCGCGTAGCACCTCACCCAGCACCTGGATGCCGGCATCGATCTTCTCGCCCGGCACGGTGACGAACGACAGCCGCAGCGTGTTGACTTGCGGCAACGTCGCAAAGAACGGCGCACCCGGCACGAAGGCGACATTGCGTGCGATCGCACGCGCCAGCAGCACGGTGCCATCCAGACCGGGCTGCAGGGTCACCCACAGGAACATGCCACCTTCGGGGCGATTCCACTGCACCTGCGCCGGGAAGTGCCGGTCCAAGGCTTCCAACATCAGGCTGCACTGCCGCGCATACAGTGCGCGGATCTGCGGGATATGCGTGTCGAGAAAGTCGTCCTGCAGCGTCTGATACACCACGCGCTGGGTAAACGAAGGCGTATGCAGATCGGCCGCCTGCTTGGCCTGGATCAGCTTACCCAGCACCGCCTCCGGCGCGACGACATATCCCAACCGCAACCCGGGCGCCAACACCTTGGAGAACGAGCCCATGTAGATGACGCCTTCCGGGTTCATCGACAACAGGCTCGGCAAGGGTTCGCCGCTGTAGTACAGCTCGCCGTACGGGTCGTCTTCGACGATCGGTACGCCGGCCTCGGCCGCACGCGCGACCAGCGCCCGACGTCGCGCCAATGGCAGGCGGCGACCGGTGGGATTCTGAAAATTGGGCAGGCAGTACAGAAAGCGCGCATCGGCCAGCAGCGCCGGATCCAGCGCATCCACTACCACCCCATCCTCGTCCGATGGCATGCCGACAAACGCTGGCTGGAACAACGAAAACGCCTGCAACGCACCGAGATAACTCGGCGTCTCCACCAACACCTTGCTGCCTTCGTCGATGAACACCTTGCCGAGCAGATCCAGGCCCTGCTGCGAGCCGGTGGTGATCAATACCTGGCTGGGCCGGATACTGGCACCATCGCGACTCAGGCGCGCGGCTATCCATTCGCGCAACGGCGCATAGCCTTCGGTGGGGCCGTACTGCAACGCCGCCTGCGGCGCATCGCGCAACACCTGGTCGCTGGCTGCGCGCATGCGCTCGACCGGAAAGGTTGCCGGCGATGGCAGACCGCCGGCGAAGGACGTCACCTCCGGCCGCTCGGTCACCTTGAGGATTTCGCGAATCGCCGAACTGGTCAGCGCCTGCGCACGTCGGGAGATCTGAAAGGAGGTCGTCATGCCGCAAGCATACCCAACGCCCGCAACGCCGGCGCTGTGCACTGCAGCGTGCGTGCTGCGAGGTAGAGCGCTGGCAGCACGTGGCGAGCCGTCGTCAGGTGGGTGTAGACGGTCGCGTCTAGAACCGGAACGGACGAGTGGACACTGCCGCACCGAGCAGCGGCGGCGCCCAACTGGCGGTGTGCGCAGCGGCGTCGTTCGACGCTCTTAGGGAAGCTCTGAACAACGCTGCCTCAGGCCTTCGATCGAAGCATGAGCCAAGCTGCGTCAGCCGTAAGCGCTTGAGTTTTAGTAAGGACGCTTACCGGGATCAGGCGAAGCGACAAGCTTCCCCGCTGGTCAGCGAGTTGTTCAGAGGTTCCTTAGCGGAAGCAAAGAAGCCGCTGTCGCTGCAGGCTACCGATACGCCGGACCAACCCAGGCGGTGCCTGCGCTACGCGTGATCAAGGTCTTCCAGCGCTTGCGCACCAGCTTGTCGCGCGAACGGAAGGTCATGCGCAGACCCGGCAGGCCGAGCGTGGCGCGTGTTTCGACCATCGCCGATTGGTCATCCGGCGCGATCTCGATCTTGGTAATCGAGCGCTTGTAGTCGATCAATTCTTCCGGCTCGGCCACGGGGCGCATCTGCTGCAGCACCTGTGCCCACTCGCCGTTGGACCTGACTCACCATCGCCTTGTCGTGCGCCGCGTAGAAATCGCGCACCTGCGTCTCGTCAAGCGCATTGCCACCATCGTTGTACAAACCCGCAACCGCGGCCAAGACCGCCAACAACACCAGCAAACGCATGCACCGCCCCCTGTCGCGCCGCGTCCTGCGGCCGCGCAAGTGTAGCGGAGGCGAACGGGATCAATGCTTGCGCGTTGGCGCAGGGCCGCAACTGTCGCAACCACCGCAGGCCGCACTGCCCTGCGTGGCTGGAGGCGCCACGCGTCGTCCCAGGGTCTGCATCCAGGTCGGTCGTCCATCGCGCAGCAACGCCAGCGCCAGCGCGCCCCGCATCCCGCGCAAGACACTCGGGAACTGCTTCTTCATCACCACCCACAGGCTGAGCAGCACCGCGACGGCGATGACCATGTATTGCAGGGTGAGCGAAAGATCCATGTCAGCCGGCACCAAACAGCACGGCCAGCTGGTAAGTCACCAGCGAGGCAAGGTAGGCCAGTGCGAACAGATAGACCGCACTGATGGTCATCTGCTTCCACGAGTTGGTTTCGCGCTTGATCGTGGCCAGGGTGGAGATGCACATCGGCGCGTAGATATACCAGACCAGTAGCGACAGCGCGGTGGCCAGCGACCAGCCGTCGCTGATCAACGGCGATAAGGCCTGCGCCGCTGCATCGTCATCGGCAGCCGACAACGCATAGACGGTGGCCAGCGATGCCACCGCCACTTCGCGCGCAGCCAGGCCGGGAATCAGCGCGATGCAGATCTGCCAGTTGAAGCCCAGTGGGGCGAAGAACACCGCCATCGCGTGGCCGATGCGGCCGGCAAAGCTGTAGTCGATCGGCGGCAAGGTGGCATTGGCCGGCGCAGCCGGGAACGACAACAGGAACCACAGCAGAATGGTCAGCGCCAGGATGATGCCGCCGACGCGCTTGAGAAAGATCACCGCGCGTTCCCACAAGCCCAAGGCCAGGTCGCGCAGCTGCGGCACGCGGTACGACGGTAGTTCCAGCATCAAGGGATGCTCGCTTTTGTCGCGACGCCACTTCTTCATGGTCCACGACACCAGCAACGCGCTGACGATGGCGGCGGCATACAGCGCAAACAGCACTAGTCCCTGCTGATTGAAAATGCCCCACACGGTTTTTTGCGGGATGAAGGCACCGATCAGCAGCGCATATACCGGCAACCGCGCCGAGCACGTCATCAATGGCGCGACCATGATGGTGGCAAGGCGATCGCGCGGATCCTGGATGCTGCGCGTGGACATGATGCCCGGCACCGCGCACGCAAAGCTCGACAGCAACGGAATGAACGAGCGCCCGGACAGGCCGGCCGCCGCCATCATGCGATCGAGCAGGAATGCCGCACGCGGCAGATAGCCGGATTCTTCCAGCGCCAGAATGAAGGCGAACAGGATCAAGATCTGCGGCAGGAAGACGATCACCCCGCCCAGGCCGGCGATGATGCCGTCCTTGAGCAGACTGTTGAGCGGGCCCTCCGGCAGCGTGGTGCCCACCCACTGGCCCAGCAGTGCGGTGCCGGCATCGATCAGGTCCATCAGCGGCGTGGCCCAGGCGTACACCGCCTGGAAGATCAGGAACATCACCACCGCCAGCGTCACCAAGCCCCAGATGGGATGCAGCAGCCAACGGTCCAGCGCATCGTCCACGCGCGAGGTCCGCGTCGGCATGGTCACCGCCGCGCTCAGGATCTGCCGAACCTGCGCATGGTAATTACCGTCGACAGGCGGCGTGGCGGTCGGTGCCGCCAGGCTGGCGGCCTGCGCATCGATGCGCTCGACCAGCGCCTTGGCGCCGCCGCGTCGCACCGCCACGGTCTCCACCACCGGCACGCCGAGCGCCTGCTCCAGGGCCGGCAGATCGATCACGATGCCACGCCGTTGCGCCGCATCGACCATGTTCAGTGCCACGATCATCGGCCGCCCCAACTCGCGCAGCTCCAGCGCAAAGCGCAGATGCAGGCGCAGATTGGTGGCATCTATCACGCACACCAGCACGTCCGGCGCCGGCTCGCCGGGGTAGAAACCGCGGCACAGGTCGCGGGTGATCGCCTCGTCCAGGCTGGCCGGTTGCAGGCTGTAGGCGCCGGGCAGATCGAGCACCGCAAAGTCGCGGCCGGACGGCGCACGGAAATGCCCTTCCTTGCGCTCGACGGTGACGCCGGTGTAGTTGGCCACTTTCTGGCGGCTGCCGGTGAGCTGATTGAACAGCGCGGTCTTGCCGCTGTTGGGGTTGCCCACCAGCGCCAGACGCAACGGCACGGCCGCCGCATTCATGCCGATGCTCCGTCTGGCCGCACCTGCACGCGCGCGGCTTCGCTGCGGCGCAGGGCAAAACGCGTGTAACCGACCTGCACCAGCAATGGCTCGCGGCCGACCGGCCCGGTGGCCAACACGGTGACCTCCTCGCCTGCGACAAACCCCAGCTCGCGCAGGCGCCGGGCGATCGTGTCGTTGGGGAGACGATCCTCCACGGAGTCCACGATGGCGGCGCGATGCAAAGGCATATCGGACAGCGTCACAAAGACGGCCTGATTGTTAGGAATGGTTCTCAATTCTAGCATCGACGCACCGCGTCATGGCTCCGGCGACCCGTGCCGCTATCATGGTTCGCATCCCATTCATGGACGCATCCGCAATGCAGGACACCGGCTTGATCGTTGAGGACCACGGACCGGTCCGCACGCTGCGGCTGCACCGCCCGACCGTGCACAACGCCTTCGATGCGACCTTGATTGCCGCGTTGACCGACGCGTTGCGGCAGGCCGGCACGGCGGCGCACATTCGCGTGGTGATCCTGACCGGTGACGGCGGCGCCTTCTCTGCCGGCGCCGACCTGCACTGGATGCGCGGTATGGCCACCGCCAGCGAGGCCGAGAATGCCGCCGATGCGTTGGCGCTGGCGCGCCTGATGCGTACGCTCGACGAACTACCCAAACCCACCATCGCGCGCGTTAACGGCGCAGCTTTCGGCGGCGGCGTGGGACTGGTGGCGTGCTGCGATATCGCCATCGGCTGCACCGAGGCGCGCTTCGGCCTGACCGAAAGCAAGCTCGGGCTCTTGCCCGCGGTGATTTCGCCGTATGTCATCGCCGCCATCGGCGCACGCCAGGCGCGCCGTTGGTTCGCCACCGGCGAGATCTTCGACGCCGGTACCGCGCAGTTGTTGGGGCTGCTGCATCAACTGGTGGCGGCCGATCAACTAGACATCGCGGTGGAGCGGCAGGTGCGCCTGCTGCTGGCGGCCGCGCCGCTGGCCGCCAGCACGGCCAAGTCGCTGGTCCGCTCGGTGCTGCCAGCCGCCGACCGCGATGCCGTCGATGCCGCCAACGCCGCATGGATCGCCCGCTTGCGCGTCTCTCCGGAAGGTCAGGAGGGCCTGAGCGCATTCCTGGAAAAACGCTCGCCGGCCTGGGTGCCGGAGAACGCGGCATGAGTGCGTTGGCCGTTGTGCGCGGCGGGGCTCGCGCATGAACGACTTCGTGCGCATTGTCGAGGTCGGCCCGCGCGATGGGCTGCAGAACGAGGCGCAGCCGGTCGCCACCGCCGACAAGATCGCGTTGATCGATCGGTTGTCGGCCACCGGCCTGCGCACCATCGAGGCGACCAGCTTCGTGAGCCCGCGCTGGGTGCCGCAGCTGGCCGACGCAGCCGAGGTCTTCGCCGGCATCACCCAGGCGCCAGACATCGCCTATCCGGTGCTGGTGCCGAACCTGCAGGGCTATACGCGGGCGCAAGCGGCCGGCGCGCAGGAAGTGGCGGTCTTCACCGCCGCGTCGGAGGCCTTCAACCGCACCAATACCAATGCCGGTATCGACGAATCGATCGAGCGGTTCCGGCCGATCCTTGCACAGGCTGCCAGCGACGGCGTGCGCGTGCGGGGCTACGTCTCCACGGTGCTGGGTTGCCCGTATCAAGGCGAGGTGCCAGTGGCCGACGTGGTGGACGTCGCGCAGCGGCTGTACGCACTGGGCTGCTACGAAATTTCGCTGGGCGACACCATCGGCGTCGGCACCCCGCGCAAGGCGCGCCAGATGCTGGCCGCAGTGGCAGAGGTGGTGCCAATGCACGCACTGGCGGTGCATTTCCACGACACCTACGGGCAGGCGCTGGCCAACATCGCCGCCTGCCTGGAACAAGGCGTGCGCGTGGTCGATGCCGCGGTGTCCGGCGCCGGTGGCTGCCCATACGCCAAGGGCGCCAGCGGCAATGTCGCCAGCGAAGACGTGGTGTATCTGCTGCACGGCCTGGGCATCTCGACCGGGATCGACCTGCCTGCCCTTGCCCACACCGGCCGCTGGCTGGCGCAGCTCCTGGGCCGCGACACCGGCAGCAAGGTCGGCAAGGCGCTGGCGGCCGCCGGCTGACACCGCGCCGTTGCCGTTGCCGTTGCAGCACAAGCATCCCCCGGCACGATCGCGCAAAGGCTTCGGCTAGAATTGCCGGCCGTCTCGGCCACCGTTGGCGTGCCGACAGCCGTCGGCAGTCATGTCTCTACCAGGGAACCACCGCATGCAGTCATCCTCTGTTCTTGCCGTCATCACCGGCGGCGTGTCCGGCCTGGGCCTGGCGGTGGCGCAACGCATCGTTGCAGACGGCGGCAAGGTCGCGTTATTCGACGTCAATGCCGACAAGGCCGATGCGGCGCTGGCGTTGCTGGGTGCCGGTAACGCGCATTACTTCGCCACCGATGTCACCGACGAAGCGCAGGTGTCCGCCAATATCGCGCAGGCCGCGCAAGCGCTGGGCGGGCTGAATCTTGCGGTGAACTGCGCCGGCATCCTCGGCGCCGGCCGTGTGCTGGGCAAGGAGGCGCCCATGCCGTTGGCGACCTTCCGCACCACCGTGCTGGTCAATCTGGTCGGCAGCTTCAATGTCGCCAAGGCCGCGGCCGATGTGATGCAGCACAACGCCGCCGGCGACGATGGCGAGCGCGGGGTGATCGTCAACACCGCATCGGTAGCCGCCTATGAAGGTCAGATCGGCCAGGCGGCCTACGCCGCCAGCAAGGGCGGCGTGGTTGGCATGACCTTGCCGATGGCGCGCGAACTGGCGCGCTTTGGCATCCGCGTGATGACGATTGCACCGGGCGTGTTCTGGACCCCGATGGTCGACGGCATGCCCGAGGCCGTGCAGCAATCGCTGTCCGCCTCCATCCCGTTCCCCTCGCGCCTGGGCCAGCCCGACGAATACGCCGACACCGTCGCCTTCATCCTGCGCAACCGCTACCTCAACGGCGAAACGATTCGCCTGGACGGCGGCGTGCGGTTGGCGCCCAAGTAGGCCGGGAATGGGGAATCGAGAATGGGGAATCGCAACAGCGCCCTACTCTCAGCACCCCGCTACCGGCTTTTCCAATTCCCTATTCCCTACTCACGATTCCCATGAAAGCTAACGACATCAAGAAAGGCAACGTCGTCGAATACAACGGCGGCATTTACCAGATTCGCGACATCGAGCGCAGCTCGCCGCAAGGGCGCGGCGGCAACGTGCGCTTCCGCTTCATCATGTACAGCGTGCCGGGCGGCGTAAAAACCGATGCCAGCTTCGATGCCGACGACAATCTGCCCGAAGTGGAGCTGCTGCGTCGCCTGTCCACGTTTTCGTACAAGGATGGCGAGGCGTTCGTGTTCATGGACGACGAAGACTTCACGCCCTACACCTTGGACGCCGATGTGATCGGCACCGATGCCGGCTACATCACCGATGGCTTGACCGGCATCTATGTGCAGGTGATCGACGACCAGCCGGTGGCGGTGCAGCTGCCGCAGACGGTGACGCTGGAAGTGATCGAGACGCCGCCGGAGCTCAAGGGCGGCACCGCCACCAAGCGTCCCAAACCGGCCAAGCTCAACACCGGCATGGAAATCATGGTGCCCGAGTACATCACCAACGGTGAGCGCGTGCTGGTCAACACCACCACCGGCGAATTTGCCGGACGCGCCGACTGATGCGTCGCCTGGCCGTTGCCCTGACGTTGGGGCTGCTGGCTGCCTGCACCGCGGAACCGGCCCCTGCGCCGGCCTCCGCTGCGGTCGCCTGCACCGATCCCAAGGTGGAAGACGAATGGCTGCAACATCCGGCAGGCCTGTGCGGCATGCCGGAGGATGTGCGCAAGCTGGTGGAGGACTACGACACCTGCGAACACTTCGCCGGTGAAGAACCGTATGACGCCGACCGTCGCCACGAAATCGAAGTGGCGGTTGCGCAGTTCTGCACACCCGCACCGGCACGCCTGGCCAAACTGCTGCAGCGCTACCGCAACGATGCGCAGGTGAGCCGGTGGTTGCGGCAGTACGCCACCCAGGCGGATTTACAGCCGGCGAGCTGAGCAGCACGTGCAGAGAGACGTACCGGCTTGCTGCGCACTCGATGGCAGCAAGCCGCTCTTCCATGCTGAAACGTGCTGAATAGCGCGCATTTTTCGCTGGTTTTTGCGCGGGAACGCTACGTGCGCGCGGTCGTCAGCAACGAATCGCTCGCTCTGTCTAGAAGCGCCACTTAGTCGCACGCCTGTCCGATTGTCGACTGCACTTGCACGATGTCTGTAGCGCCATCATCAACCGACGCAGACGCCAACCTTATTGCTCGCCAAGCGCCTGGTGCGCCGGCACCGGCACCGACGCAACCGCCTGCACCGGCTGTGCAAGCATCCGCAATCGTGCGCGCAGCGTTTCAATGTTCGCCTCGCCCTGCTCCAGATCGGCACGCAACTCGGCCGGCAACTGCTGTCGGCCCAGGGCCTGCAATTGCTTCCACCCATCGGCCAGGCCGCTGCTCGCCCGGGCGACCTGCGCGCTCACACGTTGCTGCTCGTCGGCCTGCGGCAATCCGTAGCCGGGGCCATCGAAACCGGAGCCATCGAGAAGCGCCGCCGGGTGACTGAGCTGCGCCTGTCGTGCAAACAGGCTCTGTAGTTGATCCTGCACTGCTGCACGCTCGGCAATGCCGGGCCGCAACAGGCGCTTGAGCGCATCGCGCGCCACCAGTTCCTGCCGCCGTAACGCGGCTTGTTCCAGCAGCAATGCGGCTGCGGTTTCGCGCAGGCCGCCGCGCTCGAACCACTGCGCGCGTGCATCAGGCGCGGCATCCAACCACTGGACCACACTCGTCTGCGGCACCGGGATGCCGCGCCGAAGCACATCGAACATGGCCTGATAATGCGCGGCCGACGATTCGAAGTAATAACCCTGACGTGTGGCCTGCGCGCGGTCGTCCAGCACACGCAGGTCGGCAAGGCCGGCACGCTGCAGGCGCTGGCGCACGCCACGCGGAGTGATCGACGACAGCCCAGCTGCGGCCAGACGCGGCACACTGTCGTGCAGCAGCTTGTAGGTTTCCACCGCGCAGTTGTTGCTGATGAAGTAATAGCGCCCGTCGTAGCTCCAGTGCACCTGCGCGGCGCGCGTCAGCAAAGCGGCGATCTCATCCGGGCTCAGCGCCAGCGGCACCGACGACAGGGCACGCAGTTCCACCTTGGTGTATTCGTCGATGACCTGGTTCAGCGGCAGCACGAACAACCGCGACGGATACGAGCCGGTCAGCCCACGCCAGCTTGAGATCTGCACATCACCAACGAATGCCCGAAACGACAGCACGCGGTGATACTGCAGATCCAGCCGGCACGCCGGCCCGGGCACGCGACCGGGCGCGCAGATCACCAGCCGCAACATGCTGTGGCCCCAGCGACTCATCGGCTGTTCGTTGCCTTCGGCAAGCAGATAGTCCACTGCATAGACCCGCGCCGGGTCCAACGCCAGCAGCGACATCGCACCGGCATCGTTGTCGGCCTGCAGATACGGCAAGGTCGGCGCGCATGCTGCCGCGTCCTGCGGCGGTCCTAGCCGCTCGGAAAACCACGCCGCCAGCGCGGGACGGCGGCAGGCATAGTCCGCATCCAGCACGTAGTGCTCGAGATTGACCGCAACGAATTCGGCCGGGCTATGCCGCTCGTAAGCATCGGGACTGCGGTCGCTGAAGCGGTTTGCGCCGCGTCCGATTCGCCAGGGACGCACCTGCCAGCCGGCAAGATCGCGCAGGCGTGGGTCGCGCGACAACGCACTGCCCGCTCCACGATCGCGCACATGTGCCAATTCGTGCACCAACGCTGCCATCGCCGCCCGCGTGGCTGGCGCGCCGATGTCGGAGCGTGCGCTGGCGGACTGCATGCTCCAGGCATCCAACAGCGTCTGATCGAGCAGGATGCGATTGCCGATCGCGCGGCCGTGCACTTGCGCCGGCAGATCGCGGCGCCACTGCAATTGAATGGGTGCCGCGTCGCGCATCATCCAGCCCGTCGGCAACCGTTGTTCGACCTGCTGCACCAGCGCCTGGCTTGCAGCGCGCTCTGACGCAGTCAACTCCGATGCGACAACCGACACCTGCAGCGTGGGCGAAACTTGCGATTGGGCTTGCGCCGCCGGTGCGATCGCTGCGGCCAGCCACAGCCATGCACACCGGCGGCGACGATTCACTGCGCCAGGATGGACTGCGCCAGTTCCAGATCGCTGGCCACACGCGCCGCATCGCTGCGACTGCGCAATTGCAGCAACGCCGCTTCCAGACGCGCGCCGCGAATGGCGCCATCGCTGGCGACGAAGCCGGCCGCATCTTCGCGTGCGTCGGCAACCACCTTGTCGTCGCCGGAACTGCTGCTGTTGGACGAACCGGCAGACGATGCACCGGCCGAAGTCCCCGCAAGACTGGATGCGGCAGCTGCCAGCGGCAGCAGGGTCAAAGCACAAAACACCAGAGAGCGCATCATCGGCGTGTCGATTCCATGTGAGGTGATGAAGAGACTACCCGGCAGGCGTCGCGCCGGGCAGCTCATCCATGTCGAACAGCTTGCCGGGATTCAGCAAAAGATGAGGATCCAGCACATGTTTGACGCCACGCATCAGCGCAATTTCTGCGGCGGAGCGCGTGCTCCACAGGTACGGCTTCTTGACCAGGCCAATGCCGTGTTCGGCGGAAATGCTGCCGCCAAAGCGCTGCAACGCGTGCGCCAGCACCTTGGTGACCTGATCGCAGGCCGTCACAAAATCGGCCTGGCTGGTGTCGTCGGGCTTGAGCACGTTGATATGCAGGTTGCCGTCGCCGATATGGCCGAACCACACCACATCGAAGTGCGGATACGCCTGGCCGAGCAACGCCTGTGTTTCGGCCAGAAACGCCGGCATTGCCGAGATGCGCACCGACACGTCGTTCTTGTACGGCGTATACCGCGCCACCGCTTCGGTGATGCCCTCGCGCAGCCGCCACAGTTGCGCGGCCTGCGCATCGCTCTGGCTGATCACCCCGTCGCTGACCCAGCCCTGCTCCATGCAGGTTTCAAACGCAGCCATCGCGGCGGCCTCCTGCGCTGCATCGCCGGCGGCAAACTCGGTGACCACGTAATACGGGTGGACCTGCGCAAACGGTGCCTGCGCGCCGTGCGCGAGCACGTGCTCCAGCGCGCGGTCGGTGAAGAACTCGAACGCTTCCAGACGCAGCTGCGCGCGAAACGCGGCAAACACCTGCATCAATACCTCGAACGAGGGCAGTGCCAGCAGCATCACATTGCTCGGCGGCGGCGGGTCGGTCAGCCGCAGCGTCGCTTCGACCACGATGCCGAGCGTGCCTTCGGAACCGATCATCAGATGACGGAAATCGTAGCCGCTGGAATTTTTCACCAACGCATTGTTGAGCTCGAGCAACTCGCCGCCACCGGTGACCACTTTCAAACCGGCCACCCACTCGCGCGTGTTGCCATAGCGGATCACGCGAATGCCGCCGGCATTGGTGGCGATGTTGCCGCCGATCGAGCAGGACCCGCGTGCGGCAAAATCCACCGGATACACCAACCCATGCTCGCGCGCGGCGTTGTGTACCGCTTCCAGCGGCATGCCGGCCTGCACGGTGAGGGTGCGATCCACCGCGTTGAAGTCCAGCGGCTTGTTCAAGCGTTCCAGGCTGAGCACCAGCTCGCCGTTGGCGGCCACCGCGCCACCGGACAACCCTGTACGGCCGCCCGATGGCACCACCGCCACGCCTTGCGCATTGGCCCATTGCACCACGGCCTGCACGTCTTCGACCGAGCCTGGCAGTGCGATGGCCAGCGGGTTTGGCGTCCAGCGCCGGGTCCAGTCCCGGCCGTAATGCTCCAGGTCGGCCGGCTCGGTCTTCAAACGCAATGCCGGCACGGCCTGTTGCAACGAAAGAATGCGGGGATCGGTCATGGGGCACGGCGCGGCAGTAGGAACCGCACAGCGTGCCAGTGCGCGCCGGCCTCGTCCAGTTGCGCTGTGGTGCGCTTGCGCTGCGTTGGATTCAGCTGAAACCGTTGCAGCGCAAGGGATTGCCGCGTGCAACCCATGCATGGCGAGCACCCAATCCGGCACCTCATCTGGCATAGTTGCCGACCCGATTGCTGCAATGCGCTCCCCCATGTCGCCGAAGAGAACCTCGTTCCCCAAGCAGGACATCCGCGTCCTGTTGCTGGAAGGCATCAGCCCGACTGCCGTGGATGTATTCCGCGCCGCCGGTTATTCACAGATCGAATTGCACGCCAAGTCGTTGCCCGAAGACGAACTCATCGCGCGCATCGCCGATGCGCATATCGTGGGCATCCGCTCGCGCACGCAATTAAGCGCCGAGGTGCTGGCGCACGCCAAGCGGCTGATCGCGGTGGGCTGCTTCTGCATCGGCACCAATCAGGTCGACCTGGAAGCGGCCGAGCTGGCCGGCATTCCGGTGTTCAACGCACCCTACTCCAACACCCGCAGCGTGGCCGAGCTGGTGATCGCCGAGGCGATCCTGCTGTTGCGCGGCATTCCGCAGAAAAATGCGCAATGCCATCGCGGCGGCTGGTCCAAATCGGCCGCTGGCAGCCACGAAACGCGCGGCAAGGTGTTGGGCATCGTCGGCTACGGCCACATCGGCACCCAGGTTGGCGTACTGGCCGAATCCTTGGGGATGCAGGTGATCTTCCACGACATCGAAACCAAGCTGTCGCTCGGCAATGCCCGTGCGGCGATCGATCTGGACGACCTGCTGGCGCGCTCGGACGTGGTGACCCTGCACGTGCCGGAGACGCCATCCACCAAGGACATGATCGGTGCGGCAGAAATCGCCCGCATGAAGCCTGGCGCGCATCTGATCAACGCCTCGCGCGGCACCGTGATCGACATCGACGCGCTGGATGCGGCGCTTACCTCCGGCCACATCGGCGGCGCGGCGGTGGACGTGTTCCCGGTCGAGCCCAAGGGCAATGGCGATGCATTCGAATCGCCATTGATCGCGCACGACAACGTGATCCTGACCCCGCACGTGGGCGGCAGCACGCTGGAAGCGCAGGACAATATCGGCATCGAAGTGGCCGCCAAGCTGGTGCGCTACAGCGATAACGGCAGCACCTTGTCGGCGGTGAATTTCCCGGAAGTGACGCTGCCCGAGCACCCCGACAGCCTGCGACTGCTGCACATCCACCGCAACGTGCCGGGTGTGCTGTCCAAGATCAACGAGTTGTTCTCGCGCCACAACGTCAACATTGACGGCCAGTTCCTGCGTACCGATGCCAAGGTCGGCTACGTGGTGATCGACGTCAGCGCCAGCGAAGCGCAGGCCACCGCGCTGAAGGAAGGCCTGGCCTTGATCGAAGGGACATTGCGGACGCGGATTTTGTATTGAGGTGTCGGTGCAGGAACGGCCCTCATCCGGCGCGTTGCGCCACCTTCTCCCGCAAGCGGGAGAAGGGAGTGCAGGTCATCCTTCTCCACCTGCCCCCTGCTCCCGCTTGCCGCCTTCTGCCGCCTTCTGCCGCCAGCTCCCTTCTCCCACCTGATCCCTTCTCGCGCGCTTGATCCCTTCTCCCGCCTGCGGGAGAAGGTGCCCGCAGGGCGGATGAGGGCGCACGCCCTGAGCACCCATCACACGCCTCGGGTCACCCACTTCTCGGCCATACGCCGCATCGACGGATCCAGCTCTGGCTCGGCCAGCAGCTCGGCAATCGGGCGCCATGCCAGGGCCAGCGACTCTTCGCTGACGTCGAACGCTTCGTCCGCGCCTGCGACCACTACGTATCGCGCGTCGAAATGCCAGTGCCCCGCTACCTCGCCGCGCGCGGGAATCCAGTGACGGTCCAGGTCGAACAGCTCGGCATCTGCCAGCCGCAAACCGGTCAGACCGGATTCTTCTTCGGCTTCGCGCAGCGCCACCTGCGCCAGATCGCGGTCGCCGTCGGCGTGGCCGCCCAGCTGCAGCCAGCGTTGCAACTTGCGGTGGTGGGTCAGCAGCGTGCGGCTGCCGTCGGCACTGACCACCCAAGCCGAGCCGGTGAAATGACCTTCGACACGCTCGCGCACGAACGCATCGGTGGCATCGTCCAGCAGCTGCACGAACTGGTCGGCCACCTCGGCCTCGTCCGGCCAACATGCACAGTAGGCAGCCAGTTGCTGCCGCAGGGTTGCATCCACCATCTGGCGTTCTCGGTTGCGCATGGATCAGCGACCATTATCGCCATTCATGCTGCGTACGCGCTTGTCGTGAGCGTGTAGCTTTGGCAAGGTAGGCCGCTTGCCTGTCCCATCGGGATGCGGCGCACACCTTCGCCCAGGCGCGCGCGCCTCCGTTCTGCCACTTAGGGATGTACCGAATGCTGAAGTCTCTGTTGAGGGTCAAACCGATCGAGCCCGCTGGACATGTGGATGCGGGCGAACCGGTCGAAGGCAGCCTGCAGGGCGAAGCGACGCTGCAACGGACCCTCACCGCCAAGCACCTGATCATGCTCGGCATCGGCGCGGTGATCGGCGCTGGTATCTTCGTGTTGACCGGGCAGGCCGCGGCCAATCACGCCGGCCCCGCAGTGATGTTGTCGTTCGTCTTCGCCGGTATCGCCTGCGCCTTCGCCGGCCTGTGCTACGCCGAGTTCGCGGCGATGATGCCGGTCTCCGGCAGCGCGTATTCGTACTCGTATGCCACCCTTGGCGAAGGCATCGCCTGGTTCATCGGCTGGTGCCTGGTGCTGGAATACCTGTTTGCCGGTTCCAGCGTCGCGGTCGGTTGGTCCGCCTACCTCATCAGCTTCCTGACCGGCACGCTCGGATTGCCGTTCCCGGCAGAACTTGCAGGTGCGCCATTGGCCTGGGACGGTCATGGCTTTGTCAGCTCCGGCAACATCGTCAACCTGCCGGCGGTGTTGATCGTCGCCGCGGTGAGCATGCTGTGCTACGTGGGCGTCACCCAATCGGCGTTCGCCAACGCGATCGTGGTGGCGATCAAGGTCGTGGTGATCTGCCTGTTCGTCGGCTTCGGCATCGCCTATATCGACCCGGCGAACTGGCACCCCTTCATCCCGGAAAACACCGGCCCGGGCCAGTTCGGCTGGGATGGGGTGTTCCGCGCGGCGTCCATCGTGTTCTTCTCCTACATCGGTTTCGACGCAGTCTCCACCTCTGCCGGCGAGACCAAGGACCCGCAGAAAAACATGCCGATCGGCATCCTGGTGTCGCTGGCGATCTGCACCGTCATCTACATCATCGTCTGTGCGGTGTTGACCGGACTGCTGCCCTACACCCAGCTCGGCACGGCCAAGCCAGTGGCCACCGCGCTGGAAGCGCACCCGCAATTGAGCTGGCTCAAGACCGCGGTGGAGATTGGCGCGATCGCCGGCCTGTCTTCGGTGGTGTTGGTGATGCTGATGGCGCAGCCGCGCATCTTCTACACCATGGCCAAGGATGGGTTGATGCCCAAACTGTTCGGCAAGGTGCACCCGAAATTCCACACGCCCTACGTCGGCACCATCTTCGTCGGTGTGGTCGCGGCGCTGCTGGCCGGGGTGATTCCGTTGAATGTGCTGGGCGAACTGGTGTCGATGGGCACCCTGCTCGCTTTCGCCACCGTGTGCGCCGGCGTGATGGTGCTGCGCTTCACCAAGCCCGAGCTGGAGCGCCCGTTCCGGGTGCCGTTGGCAATGGTGATCTGCCCGTTGGGCGCATTGGCCTGCCTGTTCCTGTTCTTCCAGGCCTTCCAGGAGCACTGGAAGGTGTTCGTGGGCTGGACCGTGATCGGCCTGTTCATCTATTTCGGCTACGGCATCCGCCATAGTCGTCTGGCCCGCAAGGCTTGATTGCGAGTCCCTCGCAACAGCCCGCACATCCCGCACAAGCACGCACCGTCACGCGCAGGGATTCAACAGGAATCGCTCCATGTTCAAACAACTTTGGGCTACCAAACACCCGCACGCCAGCCATGAGGCGGCCGACGGGCTGGGTCTGCAACGCGCGCTCGGTCCCTGGGGGCTGACCGCCCTGGGCATCGGCGCGGTGATCGGCGGCGGTATCTTCGTGATCACCGGCCAGGCGGCGGCCGACCATGCCGGCCCTGCGATCGTGCTGTCGTTCGTGCTCGCGGCGATCTGCTGCGCATTCTGCGCCATGGCCTACGCCGAATTTGCCGCAATGGTGCCGGTGTCCGGCAGCGCCTACACCTATACCTACGCCACCTTCGGCGAGTTGGCGGCCTGGTTCATCGGCTGGATGCTGGTGCTCGAATATGGCGTCTCCGCCTCGGCCGTGGCGGTCAGCTGGACCGGCTATTTCCTCAGCCTGCTGGAACACTTCGGAATCCATTTGCCGGCCGCCGTGGTCAGCGCACCGCTGGACGGCAAGCTGCAACGCACCGGTGCGATCGCCAACCTGCCTGCTGCTGCCATCGTGCTGTTGCTGACCTGGCTATGCTATGTCGGCATCCGCAAGTCGTCGGCGATGAACATGGCGATGGTGATCCTCAAGACCGGGCTGATCATCCTGGTCATCGCGGCAGGCTGGAAGTACGTGGACCCTGCCAATTGGCATCCCTTCATCCCCGCCAACGTAGCACCGGGCAAGTACGGCATGGAAGGTGTGCTGCGCGGCGCCGCGATGGTGTTCTTCGCCTATATCGGCTTCGAAGCGGTGTCGGTGGCGGCGCAGGAATCGCACCGGCCGCAACGCGATCTGCCGATCGGCATGATGTTGTCGCTGGTGGTCTGCACCGTGCTGTATATCGCCATGGCCGCGGTGATGACCGGCCTGGTGCCGTTCACCCAGCTGGGTACCGATGAGCCTGTGGTGACGGCTGTAGCCGCGCATCCGCAGCTGGCCTGGTTGCGGGTGGTGGTGGAAGTGGGCGCGCTGATCGGGTTGTCGTCGGTGGTGCTGGTGATGATCATCGGGCAGCCGCGCATCTTCATGATCATCGCGCGCGATGGCCTGCTGCCGTCGATCTTCACCCGCATCCATCCCAAGTACCGCACGCCGCACATCAATACCGTCATCACCGGTGTAGGTATCGCACTACTGGCTGCCATCTTCCCGCTGGATGTGCTGGGCGAGCTGACCTCGATGGGCACGCTGATCGCCTTCGCTGCCGTGTGCGCCGGTGTCTTGATCCTGCGCCGCACGCATCCGGAACTGCCGCGTCCGTTCCGCATGCCGGCCGCGTGGTTGATCTGCAGCGCCGGTGTCCTGAGCTGCCTGGCGCTGCTGTCGGCAATGACCCTGCACAATTGGATGCTGATGGGGCTATGGACCCTGGTCGGGCTGGTGGTCTATTTCGGCTACGGCTATCGCCACAGCCGTCTGCGCGACAGCCGCTGAGCGAACGCAGGTGCTATGTCTGGGCGTGACAGGGCAAACACCCTGCTGCGCTGCACCTGACCGTAATCCGGTGGGGCAGTAGAATGACGCCATGAATGCGACCACTGCCCCCCTGCCCTATAGCGCCGCCCGTTTGCACGAGCTGGCGCAGTTGCTGATCGGCAACATCCGCGAGCTGGCCCAGGCCGGCTGGACGCCCGCCACCAGCAGCAATTTCTCTCATCGTCTTGACGAACAGCACGCCGCGATCACCGTGTCCGGCCGCGACAAGGGTCGCTTGGTCGAAGAAGACATCATGGTGGTGGACTTCGATGGCCAGGCCGTTGGCCGGCCGCTGCGTCCCTCCGCCGAGACGCTGCTGCACACCCAGCTGTATCGCCGTTTCCCGGAGATCGGCTGCGTGCTGCACACGCATTCGCCAGTGCAGACGATTGCGTCCCGCCTGTATGCCGGCAGCGGCGTGATCCGCCTGGAAGGCTACGAACTGCTCAAGGCCTTCGAAGGCAATACCACCCACGAAACCGCAGTGGACGTGCCGGTGTTCGCCAACACCCAGGACATGCAGGTGCTGGCCGCGCAGGTCGACGCCTTGCTGGACAAACAGAGCATGTGGGGGTATCTCATCGAAGGACACGGCCTGTATGCCTGGGGCCGCAACATGGCCGAGGCACGCCGCCATCTGGAAGCGTTCGAATTCCTGCTGCATTGCGAACTCGAACTGCTGAAACTGCGCGGCCCGCGCTGAGTGTTGTCCCTCCCCCATTCGTGAGCCAGACCGCCATGAGCCGACTGCGTATCTTTGCCGACACCAACCCGACCACACCGGAATTCGACAGCCGCGATGGCGATGCGATTGCCGCCGAGCTGGTCAAGATCGGCGTCACCTTCGAGCGCTGGGCTGCCAGCCAGCCGGTCGAACCCGGCGCCACGCCCGAACAGGTGATGGCCGCCTATCGCACCGATATCGACCGCATCAGTCGCGAGCGCGGCTTCAAGACCGTGGACGTGGTGAGCGTCGCGCCGGATAACCCCAAGCGCGAAGAAATGCGCGCAAAGTTCCTGGACGAACACTTCCACAAGGAAGACGAGGTGCGCTTCTTCGTCGCCGGCTCGGGCTTGTTCACGCTGCACGTGGATGCCAAGGTCTATGAGATCGAGTGCGTCAAGGACGACCTGATCGCAGTGCCCGATGGCACCTTGCACTGGTTCGACATGGGGCCGGAGCCGCATTTTGTGGCGATTCGCTTCTTCACCGAGCCGGACGGCTGGGTCGGACATTTCACCGGCACCGAAATCGCCAAACAATTCCCCCGCTACGCCCCCGAGACACCTCACAAGGCCAGCTGACGATGACACGACCGCAAGCGATCCTCACCGATATCGAAGGTACGACCAGCAGCATTTCGTTCGTCAAGGACGTGCTGTTCCCGTATGCACGCCGCGCCGTGCCCGCCTACGTGCGCGAGCACGGCAACCACCCGCAGGTGCGTCACTGGCTCAACCAGGTGGCCGACGAGATCGGCGAAGACGTGCCGGACGAGGTGTTGATCGCCACGCTGCAGACCTGGATCGACGAGGACCGCAAGCACACCGCGCTCAAGGCCTTGCAAGGCCTGATCTGGGGCGACGGCTACAAGACCGCCGACTTCACCGCGCACATCTATGCCGATGCGGCTATCCAGCTGCAGGCCTGGCACGCACAGGGCATCCCGCTGTACGTGTATTCGTCCGGCTCGGTGCCGGCGCAGAAGCTGTTCTTCGCCCATAGCGATGCGGGCGACCTGAGTGGTTTGATCACCGACTGGTTCGATACCGAGGTGGGCCCCAAGCGCGAGAGTGCCAGCTATCGCCGCATTATCGAGCGCATCGGCAAGCCTGCAACGGAGATCCTGTTCTTGTCGGACGTGATCGAAGAGCTCGACGCCGCCAAGCGCACCGGTATGCGCACCGCGCTGCTGGACCGCCGCGAAGACTATCCAACGCCGCGCTCGCCCGATGACGTGGGCAGCCACCTGCGCGTGGAAAGTTTTTCGCAGCTGGTGTTTTGAGCCGGCAGGTTCGCTGAGACATCGGCTGCCGCGGTGCGGCGGCCGGTGAGGTTGCAAGAACGCCGTGTGTGATGCGTTGGACGTAGGACCTCCAGTCACTTGGACCGAAGCGTCGTGTGACGGATTGGCCCTCATAAGACGACTGATCGCGGTCGCATGAGGGCATCTTGCAAGCAGCACAGCCGTTGAAGCCACCGAAGCAGGCTGGCTTGGCGCTTGCCAGCTAGTGCATGCGTCAGTGGATTAGCTGGTTCGCCAGCTGATGCATGCGCCAACGACGGGGTGGAAGACGATGCGCAGCGGCTTGCAAGGCTGGACGATGCGTTCTGATCTGCGCCACGTTCCTGCCGGCTTGAGCAGTCTCCGCATCTGTCTGAGGGCAGTCGCAGTCGCCAGATGCAACGTTCGATCGACCGCTCCACACTCTCCCATTCCACGCATCATCGAGGCATCGGCGTTGTCCCCATCGTTCCAATCACCCTTGGCGTCGCACGCGTTGACACGCCGGATGCTGGTGCTGCTCGCCGTGGTCTTGCTGGTTGCCGGCTGTCATCCCGATGCGGGTGCGGCGTTGCCGGCACCCACCGCGGACGACGCGGCGCAGGTGGACCCGGTCGACCAGGCCGCGCTGAAAAAAGCGCTGGCCGCCGTGCAGCCGCAGCGCCCCGGCGTCACCGATCTGTATGTCGTCGGCTTTGCCGGCGATGCCAGCGACGACGTGTTTCGCAACGAAACGCTGTACCTCAAACAATTGTTCGAACAACGCTTCGACGCGCGCGGCCGCGTGGTCGCGCTGGTCAACAATCCGGACAATCTGGGCGAGCAGCCGTACGCACCGTTGGCGACTTACGACAATCTCTACGACACGCTCGCTGCGATCGGTAAGCGCATGAATCGCAAGGAAGATGCGCTGCTGCTGTTCGTCACCACCCACGGCACCGAAGATCACACGCTGTACGTGCAAGTGGATCAGAACGAAGAAGACTTCATCAGCCCGCAGGATCTGCGCAAGGCGCTGGACGATGCCGGTATCGACAATCGCATCATCGTGCTGTCGGCCTGCTATTCGGGCGGCTTCATTCCGGCGCTGCGCTCGCCGGACACGCTAGTCCTGACCGCGGCACGTGCCGATCGGCCATCGTTCGGCTGCGGCAACACGTCCAATGCCACCTACTTCGGCCAAGCCTGGCTGATCGATGCGATGAACCGCAGCGACGATCCGCTGGCCGCCTTCGACATCGCCAAGACCGCGATCACCGCGCGCGAGAAACAGGACGGCGAGTTGCCGTCATTGCCGCAACAATCGCTGGGCAGGCGCATTGCGCCGGTACTGGCGCGCTGGCGCGCCGGGCTGCACCTTGGCCCGGCAGTTGCCTATCCTTATCCGCCGCTGGAGGACGACCCCAACGCCGAGATGGACGCCGAAGCGCAGCGCGACGCTGACGCCGAACCGGCAGCCGATACAGCGGGAGCAGCTACGCCAGCATCGACTGCGTCGCGACGCAAAGCGCCGATTCGCACGACGCCCGCATCATCGCGATAAAGCCGACGCGCTGAGACTAATTCTCATTTCGCCAGTAATGTCTGCGCATCGCTACACTCGCGCAGCCAGCAAGCACTTCGCCAGCCAGCACAGATCTTCGCCAGCGCGCCTTCGCCTGCCAGCCCGGATCTCAAGACGCCTCCTTCGTGGAGGCGTTTGCGTTTGTGGGGCTCGATACCGATTCCCCCAGCGATGCCGTAGGAGCGTCCTTGGGCGCGACGGGCGTTACCGCCACGAACTGCTGCGCCGCCTTGCACGCGCGCATCTGCTCAAGGGTCGGCGCGCTGCAAGCGATACACCGTGCGTGCGCTGTATTGCCCGGTTGGCAAAGTAGCGCGCACCTCGACGACATGTTCGCCAACGCCGAGCGTGGTGGGCAACGCACTGCGCCACAGATGCGTCGATGGCGTGGCTTCGGGCGAGCGGTCGTAACCACGCAGTTCCGGCGCTGCATCGTCGCGCGCGTTTTCCGCCAGCAAGCCCGGGTCCGGGCGCTCGACACGCTTCATCGCCTGCCACGGCCCAGCATCGATACGCGACTCCACCACGGTGCTGTCCTGCCCCATGAACACATTGGCGTACACGCCCCAGGCCGGATACGCACCCTGCCGCAGCACCTTGGGCGCAGACAGCGATAGCTGTGCATCGTCGGCCGCGCGTGCGACGTGATAGGCCAGGGTGTAGTCGCCGCTGGAAGCGACCTTCAGCACAGCATAACCGTTGGGCGTGCCGTCGCTCATCGTCGCATC
This sequence comes from Xanthomonas dyei, assembly GCF_002939865.1. Lineage (GTDB taxonomy): Bacteria > Pseudomonadota > Gammaproteobacteria > Xanthomonadales > Xanthomonadaceae > Xanthomonas > Xanthomonas dyei. Next base: position 19,158 of record NZ_MDEE01000011.1, on the reverse strand, counting down.
GGGAATACCGTCGGCATCCTTGACCCCGGACCAGAACGCACCGCAGGCGGCGCCAACGTTGTATTCGTGCAACGGGCGCGCGCCCTGCCAGCCTTCGTCCGCGCCATGCTCCACCTGCCGCTGCGTGTGGCTGTGCGCGCTGAGCACCAGCACATGCGGGAAGTCCTTCAGCAGCGCGAACAGGCGGCTGCGGTCGGCATGCCGGAAGGTCTCCTGCCCCGGGGCTGCATCGAACAATGGGATATGCATGCCCAGCACCAGCAGGCGCTCGCGTGGCAGCTGCGCCAGATAGCTCTGCAGAAACACGAACTGGTCTTCGCGCAGGCCGCCCACATATGCCGGCTTGCCGCCGGGCGTATAGATCACATCGTCCAGAAACACGAAGCTGGCGTTGGCTTCTTCCACCGCGTAGGTGTCCGGCCCGTACACCGCACGCCAGCTGTCGAGCGACTGCAGATCGTCGCCGGCATCGACATTCAGATCGTGATTGCCGGGCACATGGAACCACGGCACGCCGAGCTGCGTGGTGACCTTGTTCAAGGCCGGATACAGGCTCAGATCGTCGCTGACGATGTCGCCCAATGTGGTACCGAGCCGGGCGGCGGTCTTGCCGACCAGCGGCGCCACGATATCGCGCTGGTAATAGCCCACATCGGTGAGGCTGGCGGTCTGGCTGTCGGCAAACACCAGCATGTCGAACCCGCTGCCTGCCGCTTCCGAACGCGGCGTCAGCGCGAAATCCCAGTCATGCATCTTGCGACCGGTCGCGGCGATGCCTAGATACTTGCGCTTGATCGAACCGCGCGGCGCGTAGTGCCGCCAGAACCCGGGCAAGCCATCAGCGGCGGGCACAAAACTGCGATCGCCCGGTTTGATCACGAACACCGTCTGCCCCTCGCGCACCGGCAAACGATAGCGACCTTGTGCATCGGTACGCACGATCTGCGTGCCGTTGGACACCGCCACATCGGCAACACCGGACTCATCGGCACTGCGGCCGGCACGCCCGTCGCGCTCTTCGTACACGATGCCATCGACCACCGCATCGCGCGCATACGCGCTGTCGGCGAACACACCCAGGACTAGAAGAGCGAAGCGAAGCTGCATGCGTGTTCCCGCCAAAAGACCAGCAGAAATTGTACCCGCCGGGGCAACGTGGACGGCGCAGGCGTGCAAACCACATCGCATCGTAGGAGCGCACCAGGGCGCGACGGGGCTTTACCGGTAACGCCCCCCATCGCGCTCATGTGCGCTCCTACGCAAAGACCGGTGGGACGTGTACCTGCTCTGCGGCCACGTGAACGAGACGGACGGGGAATGCCGCACACCACACCACGTCCTAGGAACGCACCCGGGCGCGACGTGGGTCGTGTCGGTAACGCGTCGCGCCCGGGTGCGCTCCTACCAATCCACTATTTGTGCCGGGACTCCAACAATGCCACTGCATCGCCCAGGCCCAGGCCACGCGCGCGCAGCAGCACGATCAGGTGATACAGCAGGTCGGCCGATTCGCCGAGCAACTCCGCATCGCCCTGCACCACCCCCGCCAGTGCGGTTTCCACGCCCTCCTCGCCCACCTTCTGCGCGATGCGGCGGATGCCTTGCTCGAACAGCTGGGTGGTGTAACTGCCATGCGGCCGCTCGCGCTCGCGCGTGGCGATCAATGCATCCAGGCTACCGAGGAATTGACCCGGCGCGCTCGGAAAACAACTGGTGCGGCCCAGATGGCAGGTGGGTCCATGCGGACGCGCCAACACCAGCAACGTATCAGCGTCGCAGTCGGCTTCGATCGAGACCACGCGCAACACGTTGCCCGAGCTCTCGCCCTTGGTCCACAAACGCTGCTTGCTGCGGCTGAAGAAGGTGACTTCGCCGCGCTGCTGCGTCACTGCCAACGCCTCGGCATTCATGTAGCCCAGCATCAGCACGCGCAGGTTGTCGGCGTCCTGCACGACGACCGGCAACAAGCCATCGCCCTTGCTCCAGTCCAGCGCCTGCAGCGCGTCGTCGGTTGCCACGGTGTCACTGCCCATCACGTACCTCGATCTGTTGCGCGCGCAAAAATTGCTTGAGTTCCGGGATCGGAATCGCGCCGCTATGAAACACACTGGCGGCCAGGGCGCCGTCCACATCGGCCTGGTCGAACACGTCGGCAAAGTGCTGCAGTTCGCCTGCACCACCGGAAGCGATCAACGGCACCCGACACAGCGCACGCACCTGGCGCAACTGCGCAATATCGTAGCCGCGCCGCACGCCGTCGTTGTCCATGCAATTGAGCACGATCTCACCGGCGCCCAGACGCTGCGCTTCGGCTACCCAATCCAGCGTGCGCATCGGCAGCGCCTGGGTCTTGCTGGGGTCGCCGGTGTAGCGACGTACCCGCCACTGGCCGTCTTCTTCGCGAATGGAATCAATACCGACCACCACGCATTGCACGCCAAAGGCATCGGCCAGTTCGGAAATCAGCTGCGGGCGGCCGAGCGCAGGCGAGTTGATCGAAATCTTGTCGGCACCGGCGTGCAACACTGCACGTGCCGTTTCGACATCGCGGATGCCGCCGGCAACACAAAACGGAATGTCGATCAGCCGCGCCACGCGCTCGACCCAGGTGTAATCGACCGAGCGCCCTTCCGGGCTGGCGCCGATGTCGTAGAACACCAGCTCATCGGCGCCCTGCGCGCGATAACGCAATGCGAGTTCGACGATATCGCCCATGTCGATGTGGTCGCGGAACTTGACGCCCTTGACCACGCGCCCATCGCGCACGTCCAGGCAGGGAATGATGCGACGGCTCAACATGCCAATGCGTCCTTGAGATCCAGGTGCCCTTCGAGCAAGGCCTTGCCCAGCACGATGCCGGCGCAGCCCGAGGCCTTGGCCGCGGCGACGTCGGCAAGATTGCGCGCGCCGCCGGAGACCTGCACCTGCAGCTGCGGCGTGAGTGCACGCAAATGCGCGTACAGGTCCATGTTCGGCCCGGACAACATGCCATCGCGTGCGATGTCGGTGCACAGCAGGTGCTGCAGGCCGGCCTGCGCATAGCGCACCGCCAATTGGTCCAGCGTGGCCTCGGCCGCTTCGGTCCAGCCATGCACCGGCAGCTGCCACACACCCGCCGCATCCTGCCGAGTGTCCAGCGCAATGGTCAGGCGATCTGCGCCAAATTCCTGCAGCCATGCAATCACGGTGTCGCTCTCGCGCACCGCCAGCGAGCCGATCACCACGCGCGCCGCACCGGCATCGAGGATGCGCGCCACATCGTCGCGCGAACGCACGCCGCCGCCGGTCTGCATCTGCAAGCCGGTGGCGCGCGCGATCTCGCCCAGCGTACCGGCCAAGGTATAGCCACCGGCCTTGGCCGCATCCAGATCCACCAGATGCATCCACTGTGCGCCGGCATCGGCAAACGCCTGCGCGCGCGGCAGCACATCGTCGCCATACTGGGTTTCGCGCGCGTAATCGCCCTGCAACAAGCGCACCACGCGGCCGTTGCGGATATCCAGCGCCGGGTAGACAGTAAAACTCATGGGAAGCTCATCTCAAGAAAATTGCGCAGAATGCGGGCACCGGTCTCGGCCGAGCGCTCCGGGTGAAACTGCGCGCCGCAGCGCAGACCTTGCTGCACCACTGCAGTGAACAAGCCGCCGTGATCGCAGGCGGCCACCGTGTCCGGGGTGACTGGCGCGGCGTACCCATGCACGAAATAGGCGCTGGCGCGTTCGGGCAGGCCGGCCAGCAAAGCCGATTCGCGCATCGGTACCAATTGGTTCCAGCCCATATGCGGCACGCGGATGCCAAGCGCCGGCGTCATGTGGCGCACCACACCCGGCAACAGGCCCAGACATTCCACGTCGCCTTCTTCGGAACGCTCGAACAGCAGCTGCATGCCCAGGCAGATGCCAATCAACGGCACCTGCAACTGGCGTAGCGGCTCGATCAAGCCTTGCGCGTGCAGACGCTTCATCGCTTCCGGTGCCGCGCCGACGCCGGGCAGGATCACCCGATCGGCGCCCTGCAAACCGGCCGCATCGCGCACCAGTCGGGCTTCCACGCCGAGCCGCTCCAATGCGTAGCGCACCGAGCCCAGATTGGCGCCACCGGCGTCGATCAGCGCAAGGTCGGTCATAGCGCGCCCTTGGTAGAGGGCAGCGCCGTGCCTTCGCGACGGATCGCCTGGCGCAGGGCGCGTGCAAGCGCCTTGAAGCATGCCTCGACCTTGTGGTGATCGTTCTCGCCCCGCACGCTCAGGTGCAGGTTCAAGCCGGACGCATCGCAAATGGAACGGAAGAAATGCGGGACCAGCTCGGTGGGCATATCGCCCACGCGTTCGCGCTTGAACTCGCCATCGAACACGAAGTACGGCCGGCCGCTGAAATCCAGCGCCGCGCTGGCGATGGTTTCATCCATCGGCAGGGTGAACCCGTGTTGCGCGCTCTCGCCCGCCGCAAGCCAGGGGCTTTCGGCCGGATCGAACCCATAGCGGCCAATTCCACGCTTGTTGCCCAGGGCTTCGCGCAGTGCCTGGCCCAGCGCCAGGCCGGTGTCTTCGATGGTGTGGTGCTCATCGATATGCAGATCGCCGTCGGCGCGGATATCCAGCGCAAAACCGCCGTGTTTGCCGATCTGCTCCAGCATGTGATCGAAGAACGGCAGGCCGGTGGCGGTATGCGGCTCGGCGACGCGATCCAGATCCAGCTCGACGCGGATCTTGGTTTCTTTGGTATTACGCTGAACCACCGCACGCCGTGGCGCATCGGCCAGTTCGTGCGCGATGCCCGGCCAATCCCAGTCGCCGCCGAATTCATCGGTACGTAGCTGGAAGCCGCGGATGTTGAGGTTCTGCGCAAACTGGATATCGGTCAGGCGGTCGCCCACCATCGCCGAGCGCGCCCAGTCGATGTTGCGGTCTTGCAGATAAGGCACCATCAGGCCGACGCCAGGCTTGCGTGTGGGTGCGTTGTCGGCCGGCCAGCTGCAGTCGATCAGCACTTCGCGGAACTCGATGCCCTGGCTGGCGAAGATCTGCAGCATCAGGTTGTTGGGGCCATCGAATGCGGCGCGCGGATAGCTCTCGCTGCCCAGACCGTCCTGATTGGTGACGATGACGAACTGATAACCGGCATCGCGCAGCTTGAGCATCGCCGGAATCACGTTGTCGACAAAGCGCAGCTTCTCGTAGGCGTCGATCTGATAGTCGGCCGGCTCGGTGATCAGCGTGCCATCGCGGTCGACAAAAAGGATCGGGGTCATGCGGCCTCCTGCTTGCGCTGCAGCGCGCCAAGCACGCGTTGGTTCTGTTCGACCGTGCCCAGCGTGATGCGCAATGCATCGGACAGGCGCGGCACCGCGCGTTGATCGCGTACCACCACGCCGGCTTCCAGCAGCGCCTGGAAGGCAGCCTCGGCGTCGTCGAAACGCACCAGCAAAAAGTTACCTTGCGACGCATACACCTGGCGGACGCCGGCAAGCTGCGTCAATGCCACGCGCACGCGCTCACGCTCGCTGCGCACCTCGGCAATCCGCCGGCGTGTGACCTCCAGTGCCGGCGCAGACAACGCCTGCTCGGCCATCACCGCGCACGGCGTGGGGACCGGATACGGGGCCTGGCAGCGTCGCAACAACGCGATCAATTCGGCATTGGCGATCAGGCAGCCGATGCGTGCAGCGGCAAGCGCATGCGCTTTGGACAAGGTGCGCAGTACGGCAAGATTGTCGTAGCGGCTCAGCAGCGTCACCGCAGATGGCACGTCCGAAAATTCGCCGTAGGCTTCGTCCACAACCACCAGCGCCTTGCCCTGCAGCGCCTGCACTGCGACTTCGATGTCCTGCAATGCAATCGCCGACCCCGCCGGGTTGGAGGGCGAGCACAAAAACACCAGCTTCGCCTTCGAGGTCAGTGCCGCTTCGACGATGGCGGCGATGTCTGCATGGAATCCATCGCTGCCATCGATCAATGGCACCTCCACCAGCGGGGCATTCTGCAAGCGCGCGCACACCGCATACATGCCGAACACCGGCGGCGTCACCACTACCGCATCGCGCTCGGGCACGCACAGGCCGCGTACCAGCAGGTCGATCGCTTCGTCGCTGCCACGTCCAATCAGCAGTTGCTCGGGCGCGCAGCCATACACCTCTGCCAGCGCTGCGCGCAGGCCCTTGGGTTGCGGGTCGGGATAGCGTCGCGTGCTGCCGTGGGGATCGGCCGGGTTGCCCCAGGCCGATTCGTTGGCGTTGAGCCAGACATCGCCCTGCAACGCGCTGGTGCGCGCCGACGAATAGCCGGCAAACGCACGCAGGTCTTCGCGCACCAACTCAAGAATCGATGGCGTGCTCATGCCGCCACTCCCATGCGCAGGGCCACCGCATTGGCATGCGCATCCAGGCCTTCGGCGCGCGCAAGAATCAACGCGCATTCGCCGATGCCATCGATGCCGGCCTTGCTCGCCGCCTGCACGCTGACCATGTTCTGGAAGCTGGCCACGCTCACGCCGCTATAAGCGCGCGCTGCGCCGCTGGTCGGCAACACATGGTTGGTGCCGCTGCAGTAATCGCCCAAGGCTTCGGGCGTGTAGTCGCCGAGAAATACCGAGCCGGCCGCTTCCACCTGGTTCAACCATGCGCGCGGTTCGCGCAGCGCCAGAATCAAGTGCTCAGGCGCATAACGGTTGCTGATGGCAAATGCCTCGTCCAGCGATTGCACCTTGATCAGCCGCGACTGCGCCAGCGCCTGACGGGCAATAGCGGCACGCGACAGCTGCGCCAATTGCGCATCCAACTCCACTTGCACGGCGGCAATCAACGCATCGCTGTCGGACAACAACAAGACCTGCGAGTCCGGGCCATGTTCGGCCTGCGACAGCAGGTCGGCAGCCACAAAAGCGGGCTGCGCGCCGGCATCGGCAATCACCAACACTTCCGACGGACCGGCCGGCATGTCGATCGCTGCCGCGCCGGACTGCGCCACCTGCTGCTTGGCTTCGGTGACGTAGCTATTGCCCGGGCCGAACAACTTGTCGCAGCTCGGTACCGACTCGGTGCCATAGGCCATCGCGGCAATCGCCTGCGCGCCGCCGAGCTTGAATACGCGGCGCACGCCGGTGAGCTGCGCGGCCACCAGCACCGCCGGATCCACGCTGCCATCCTTGCGCGGCGGCGTGCACAGCACGACCTCGCGACAGCCGGCAAGACGCGCGGGAACGCCGAGCATCAACGCGGTCGACGGCAACGGCGCGCTGCCGGCCGGCACGTACAACCCCACCCGCCCGATCGGCCGCACGATCTTTTCGCAGACCACCCCTGGCGCGGTTTCCACTGCATAACCTTCGCTCATGCCGGCGCGGTGGAAAGTGTCGATGCGTGCAACCGCATCCTGCATCGCCTGGCGCAGCTCCGGCGCCACGGCGGCCTCGGCGGCGGCGAATTCGGCCGCGCTCACTGCAAAACTGTCCAGCGACACGCCATCGAAACGCGCGGTGATGTCGCGCAATGCCGCATCGCCGCGCGCACGCACATCGCTGATCAAGCTGGCGACCGCGTCGCGCGTCTGTGTGGCCACGGTCTGCACCGGGCGCGTCAAGGCGTCGGTACGCGACGCGCTATCGAGTTGGGACCAATCGAGAATGTTCATGCCAGCGAGCGCTCCACTGTCAGCACCATCAAGCCTTGCGCACCTGCGCGTTCGAGTTCTTCCAACCGTTGCCAGGTCACCGCGCCGTGGCACATAGTCTGCAGCCGCAGTGCGCCGTTGCCATCGTCAGGCAGCTGTACCAGCGGGTCGGCATCGGGCAGCAGGCGACGCAGGGCATCCACGTTGCCGTGTTCGGCACGGAACATCAGCAGTTTGCTGTCGCGCAACTTGAGCACGCCGTCCATGCGTCGCAGCAGCATCGCCAGCAACGCGGCGCGCGCATCGGCCGGTTCGCTCACGGCGCCGGCCAGCACGGCCTCGCTTTCCATCACCAGCTCCACCGGCTTGAGCTGGTTGGCCGCCAACGTCGCGCCGCTGGACACCAGGTCGCAGATCAGGTCGGCGGTGCCCAGGCGCGGAGCGATTTCCACCGAACCGGAGAGCTCTACCACCGCCGCATCGATGCCCTGCCGCTCCAGCCAGTCGGCCAGGATCGCCGGGTAGCTGGTGGCGATGCGCTTGCCTGCCAGTTGCTGGATGCCCTGCCAGTCCCATTCTTCCGGCACCGCCAGCATCAGCCGGCACTGGCCGAAACCGACCCCACGCACGGCGTGGTAGGCGGCCGGCAAGCCAGCGCGACGACGCGACGACGCCTGCTCGTCCAGTTCGTTCTGACCCACGATCCCTAAGTCGCAAACGCCGTCGGCGATCAGGCCCGGGATGTCGTCGTCGCGCACCAGCAACAAGTCCACCGGCAACGATTCGCCATAGCAGAACAATTTGTCGCGGCTCTGCCGCCAGCTCAGCCCGCAGGCGGCCAGCAGGCTGCGCGCCGGCTCGGCCAGACGGCCGTTTTTCTGGATGGCAATACGCAATCGGTCACGTGCCGGCGCTGCCGTGGAAGCACTCATCTTGTTCTCTCAGTGGGAATCGACAGGGCGCGACGACTGCTCGCGCAAGGCCTCGGCATAGCCGCCGGCGCCATGATCCAGGGTGCGCGCAACGCGCCCGATAGTGGTCACGCTGACCTGGGTCAGCTCGTGGATTTCGCGGTACGGCACGCCCTTGATCAGCAGCGGCACTACCCGCCAGCGGTCGGCCATGGCTTCGAGCTCGGCCGGGGTGCACAGGTCGCGCAGAAATGCCTCGACCGAGCCGGGCGCGTCCAGGCATGCCAACGCATCGGCCAGCATCTTGAGGGAGGCGGCAACGTCGGCGGTTTCGCGGGGGGCAGGTCGTTGTTTCATTGCGTTAATGTAATAGCGTGTTAGTACATTAACGCAAACACCCTGAATTGTCACTGGCTGGACGCAGTGTCTGAGTGGTCACCTGAGCTGAGGCGGCGGAACGCCCCTCATCCGGCGCTGCGCGCCACTTCCCCCGTCAACGGGAGAAGGACATGACTCCTTGAGTTGGGGCTCTCACTGACGTCTCCCCACTCAGCAGCGAATGCTGACGTCTCCCACTCAGCGGCTAATGGGCGCAGCTCGTCCAAGTCAGCCCCTCCCCCCTTCTCCCGCCCGGGGGGAGAAGGTGCCCGCCAGGGCGGATGAGGGGCGACAATGCTGCTCACATCACCTTGGCCTGTTCCAACTCAACCTGCAGCGTGCTTGCCAACTCTTCGCGCGCCACATCGAACTGCTGCTCGCGTACCAGGTCCTTGACCGCCACCACGCCGCGCGCCAGTTCGTCGTCGCCGGCCAGCACCACAAAGCGGATGCCGGCGCGGGCGGCGTACTGGAACTGCTTGCCGACCTTCTTCGGCTCCATCTGCACTTCGGTGTTGATGCCACCGATGCGCAGCCGGCGCGCGATATCCAGCGCGTCGTCCAGGCGGGTTTCGTCCATCAGCGCCACCATGGCCTGCACGCTGCTTTCGGCGATGCCCTGGATCAGGCCGGCCTCGCGCAGCTGCCAGAACAGGCGGGTCAGGCCGATCGAGATGCCCACGCCCGGCAGCTTGGACTTGGTGTAGTGGCTGGCCAGGCTTTCGTAGCGCCCGCCCGAGCAGATCGAGCCGATCTGCGGGTGGTCGGTGAGCGTGGTTTCGTAGACGGTGCCGGTGTAGTAATCCAACCCGCGCGCGATCGAGAAATTCAGGCAGTACGCGCTTTCCGGCACGCCCAGCGCCTTGACCAGCTCCAGCACCTCGCGCAATTCGGCAATGCCCTCGCCCAGCGTCGCGCTGGCGCCCACCGAGGCTTCCAGCGCCTGCAACTGCGCCAGCGCATCGGCATGGCCGCTTGAGCGCACCGCCACGAACGCCAGGATCTTGGCCACCTGCTCGGCAGCGATGCCGAAGCCCTCGCCCACCAGCGTGTCGCGCACGTAATCGGCGCCGCGCTTGTCGATCTTGTCGACCTCGCGCAACACCGCCAGCTGCAACTCGCCTTCGGCCACGCCCAGGCTTTCGAAGAACCCGCGCAGCAACTTGCGGTTGTTCAACTGCACCTTGAAATCGCCGATGCCCAGCTCGGCAAACACCGCGTGGATCACCGCCAGCACTTCGGCGTCGTAGCGGATGCTCAGCGCATCCTTGCCGATCACATCGATATCGCACTGGTAAAACTCGCGGAAACGCCCGCGCTGCGCACGCTCGCCGCGGTACACGCGCTGCATCTGATAACGACGGAACGGGAAGCTGAGATCGTGCTCGTGCTCGGCGACATAGCGCGCCAGCGGCACGGTGAGGTCGAAGCGCAGCGCCAGCTCCGGCAAGCCGCCGTTTTCGGCACCTTCGTCGGCTGCGGCAGCCGCATTGGCCAGCGCGCCGGTGGACTGCACGAAATAGACCTGACGCTCGGTTTCGCCGCCGGATTTGGTCAACAACACGTCGGACAGCTCGAACACTGGGGTCTCGACCGGCAGGAACCCGAACCGCTCGTAGTTGCGGCGGATGACGTCCAGCATGCGCTGGAACGCGATCTGCTCGCGTGGCAGCAATTCCATGATGCCGGGCGGCGTACGGGGCTTGATCACGAGCGAAACTCCTGCAGAACGACTGGGGCGAGCCGGCAATTCTACCGGCTGGGCGGCCGCGCTGAGCGCATGGCGTATCATCGAGCTGCGTCCCAGGCAGTGCGTGACCCATGTATCGGCAGCTTTCAGACCCCAGCGTGACCTGCCCGGCGCTCGGCGCGGCAGCCGGCAGCGACGCGCCTGGTTCCGATTGCGCGCTATGCGCGGTCCGCGGCCGTGCGATCTGCGCGGCATTGTCGCCGCAGGAAATGGACGCACTCGATGAGGCCACCACTGCGTCCAGCTATGCACCCGGCAGTACGCTGGTGCGTGCTGGCGATGCGCGCCAGCACGTCTACACCGTCACCTCCGGTGCCTTGCGCCTGGTGCGCACGCTGGCCGATGGCCGCCGCCAGATCACCGGTTTCGTGCTGCCAGGCGACTATGTAGGGCTGACCGAAACCGCGCAGCACCGCCACGATATCGAAGCTATGGTCGACAGCCGCGTGTGTCGTACGCCGATGGCGCAGATGCGCCAGTTGCGCGATCGCTACCCGCATCTGGAGCGCAAGCTGCTGCAGCGCGCCGGCATGGAACTCGCTGCAGCGCAGGACACCGGCCTGCTGCTGGCGCGGCTGCAACCCAGCGAACGGCTGGCGCACTTTCTGCTGCGTCTGGCCGCCCGCTCCACCCAGCCCGGCGCCAGCGGCGACACCGTGGCCCTGCCGATGAGCCGCGGCGACATCGCCGACCATCTCGGGCTGACCATGGAAACGGTAAGCCGCACCTTCACCAAACTCAGGCAGCAGCAGCTGATCGCGCTGCCGCAACTGCAGCTGGTGCAGATCCTGGACTACGCCGCCCTGCGCAGCCTGGCGGGCGACACGGTCTGAGCGCTATCTGGTCGATGGCGGTTGAACACTTGGTTTGATTGCATGGCCGCACCACCGCGCGTTGGCGAAGACGCGGCGCCAGTGCTCGCGGCGGTGACGAAGACAGCTGTGTGCTGGCCGGATGGCGGCACTCAATGCGACAGCGCAGATGCACTCAACTCACGCCGGCTGTGTTCTCAACTACGTTGTCGAATCACGACGCAGGGCACGGCACTTCAATGCCCACCCACACTCGCCACCGATGCACCGCAGCCGCTGCTGAGGAGTTGCGACTGCCGCAACCAGGCACGGTCCGGGTAATAGGCGAAGACGAAGGCGCCCTCGCGCAAGGTGTCGATCAGCTGTTTGGCCACTGCCGGCCGCACTGCCGGACAGCCGAGGCTGCGGCCCAGCCGCCCCTGGCTGCGGATGATGGCCTCGCTGACGTAGGGCGCACCGTGGATCACGATGGCGCGGTCGCGCGCGTGATCGTTGAAGCCCGGCTCCAGGCCTTTGAGCCGTAACGAATAGCCGTTGTGGCCGGTGTAGGACTCCTGCGCGGTAAACGCACCCAGGCTGGACTGGAAGCTGCCGTCGGCGTTGGAGAACTTCGCGGCCAGGTTCTCGCCGGTATTGCGCCCGTGCGCCACCCATTCCTGGAACAACAACCGCTGCCGTGCCAGATCGAACACCCACAGCCGGCGTTCGGTCGACGGCCGGCTGTAGTCGATGACGCTGAGCACACGCTCATCGCCCACCTGCTGGCGTTGACGCGCGCATTGCAACGCTTCGGTAGCCAACGCCAGAACCTGGCGATCCAGCGACGGCGCCTGACGCGCCAAGGCATCGATCAGCCCCGCACGCGGCGCGCCCAAGGGCGACACCGGAGACGCAACCAGGGCATCGGCCGCCACGGCCGCACCCGCCGCTGCCCAGCCGCACAACGCGGCGGCAACGGCAATCACTCGATAAGACATGCAGCAACCCACATCGAACGCGGCGCCACGTCGGGGCCGCACCCGGATAGAGATAGCCCCATGCGCGACACTTTCCAACCCCGGCTGGCTGAACGCGTTTGGCTCAGGCCGCATCCGCAAGCAGGCGCTGCCGGAACACGGCGTAATCCGGCGCCAGTGCTTCGGCGTGTGCGGGACGTTGCAGCAGCGCCGCCAATGCAGGCGGAACATCGACTGCGCGGCCGATCAACGGCTCCACCACCCCTTCGAACTTGGCCGGATGCGCGGTGGCGGCCACGGCCCAGTCGCCGGTGACGCCCTCCGCACCTTCGGCACGCAGTTGCTCCAGCACATGTACTGCGGTGGCGGTGTGCGGGCAATGCACTTCGCCGTAGCGCGCATAGCGCTGCTGGATGGTGTGGCTGATGGCCGCATCGTCGACCGACAGGGCGCGGAAAGCCTCGCGCAACGCCGCATCGTCACCTTGGTACAACCAGCGCAGCCGCTCGAAATTGCTTGGTGCACCCACGTCCATCGCATTGGCCAGGGTCGCCACGCTGGGCTGCGGGGCGTAGTCGTCGCCGGCAAAGTAATCCGGCAACACGTGGTTGGCGTTGGACGCCAGCGCGATCGTGCCCAACGGCACCCCGAGCGCGCGCGCCAGGATCGCGGCCAGCCCGTTGCCCAGATTGCCGGTGGGCACCACCAGATTCAGCACACTGCCCGCCGTCGCCTGGTGCTGCAGGGCGGCATGCGCGTAGTAGCTCATCTGCGGCAGCAAGCGGCCCAGGCTGATGCTGTTGGCCGAGCTCAGCGGTACCTGCGTCTGCAGTGCTGTGTCGCTCAAGGCCTGCTTGACCATCGCCTGGCAATCGTCGAACGAGCCGGCCACCCGCAATGCCTGGATGTTGTCGCCAAAGCAGCCCAGCTGATGCGCCTGACGCGGCGACACCCGGCCGTCCGGGTACAGCACCACCACGCGCAAGCCCGGCTGACGATGGAATGCCGCCGCCACCGCAGCGCCGGTATCGCCGGACGTGGCCACCAGGATGGTGAGCGGGCGGTCTTCGGCACGGCGCAAGCGGGTCAGGCAGGCAGCCAGGAAGCGCGCACCGAAATCCTTGAATGCGGCGGTGGGGCCGTGAAACAGCTCCAGCGCGTAATCGCCGGGCGTGGCCAGCGCCACCAGCGGCGCCGGGAAATCGAACGCCTCGGCGCAGATGGCGGGCAACTCGGGCGCCAACGCATCGCCTTCAAAAAACGGCTGCAGCAAGGTGGTGGCTGTCGCGGCCAGGTCGGCACCAGCGGCCAGCGTGCGCGCCGGCGGCAAGGTCTGCGGCACATACAGTCCGTCATCGGGGGCCAGGCCGGCGGCAATCGCCTGACTCAGACTTGCGGCGGGTGCGCCGCCACGGGTGGAGATGAACATCAGCGTGACTCCAGGCAAAAACAGGACCGGGCGTGACCCGGCAATGAAATGATCGAGGCAATGGGCATGGCTGGCGCGGTTGCTGCGTTCCGCCGAATGGTCGCCTGCGCGCGCCGGCACGGCGCTATGCTGCGCGCACCTTTCCGTGGAATCAGCAAATGATCAAGGTCAGTGTGATGTACCCCTACCGCGAAGGCGCCCGTTTCGACCACACCTATTACCGCGACCAGCACATGCCGCTGGTGGCCGCGCGCATGGGTGCGGCCTGCCTGCGTTACACGGTGGACAAGGGACTCAGTGGCGGCGAGCCCGGCAGCACGCCGGCCTTCATCGGCATGTGCCATATCTTTTGCGACTCGGTGGAAGCCTTCAACGGCAGCTTCGGCCCGCACGCGACGGAGATCCTGGGCGACATCGCCAACTACACCGACTTGAGCCCGGTGATGCAGATCAGCGAGGTCGTGGTGGAATGAGGTGCTTGCAGCGTGTTGCGTGGTCCACACGCCGCACGCTGCATCCTGCCGCGCCGGGATATACAGATGCCGGCTCATTCGATCAGCCGTGCGGCCGGGCTGGCGATCGGCGACACCCAGGACTGGCTATCGAACCCGGCAGCGGCGAAGGCAGCCTGCACCGCTGGCGCCGCGGCTTGCGCGGCGGCGCGCGTTTCGAACCAGGCAAACACGCTGGGGCCGGCACCGGAAATGCTGGCGCCCATCGCGTCATGCTCCAGCGCAGCCTGCTTGGCGGCGGCAAAGCCGCTGATCAATGGCGCACGGCGTGGTTCGACCAGCACATCGCGCAAGCCGGCACGCACCAACCCGGCATCGCCGGCATGGCAACCCGCCAGCACCAACGCAAGATTGGTGCTCTGCGCGACAAACTCGCGCAATTGATAATCGCCGGCCAGAGCCTCGCGCGCGCGACGGGTTTCCAGCACGGCGTCGGGGTGCACCAACAGGCTATGCCACGCCGCCGGCACCGCGATCGGCACCAGCCGCTCCAGCGTGCACACCACCAAGCCCCCTAAGAACAACGGCCCCAGATTGTCGCCATGCCGGCTACCGCTGGCGACGGCTTCGCCATCGAGCGCATGCTGATACAACTGCGTCGTGCTCAACGGCGTGTCCAGCAGCGCATTTGCCGCCACCAACGCGGCCACGCACGAGGCTGCCGAGCCGCCCATGCCCGAACTCAGCGCAATGCCCTTGTCGATCTCCACTTCAAAGCCGTAAGGCAGTTCCAATGCAGCACGCAGCGACATCAAGGCGGCGCCGGCGGTGTTGCGCTCGGCATCCAGCGGCAGCGCGACGGTCGTGCCGCGAATGGCGGCGATGCGTACCACCGGCGCATCGATGCGACGTACCGTCACCGTATCGCCCACGCCATCGACCGGATACCCCAACAGGTCGAAGCCCACGGCGACGTTGGCAACCGATGCCGGGGCGAAGGCACGCGCTTGGTGCAGAGCGCCCATGCCGAACGACGCACCGCTTGCTTGCGCATACGCGACTGCGGATTGACCGATCACCGCCTGACTCACAACCGCGCCCCCTCGCCCGCCGCCACGCGCAGCAGATCTGCAAAGACACCGGCCGCGGTGACTTCCGGCCCGGCGCCCGGGCCCTGCACCACCAACGGGTTTTCGCAGTAACGCCGCGTGGTGAACTGCACCACGTTGTCGGTCAGACGCAGATTGGCGAACGCATGATCGGCCGGCAGTTCCACCAGGCCCACGCTGGGCGCGCGATCAGGCGGCAGCTGGGCGACATAGCGCAACACATTGCCGCGTGCGCGCGCATCGGCTAGCCGTTGCGCAAATCCCGCGTCCACGTCCTGCAGATGCGCCATGAAGTCATCCACACTGGCCTGGCGCAAGGTTTCGGGCACCAGGCTTTCCACGTTGACGTCCTCCAGGCTGATCGCGCGCCCCGCTTCGCGCGCCAAAATCACCAGCTTGCGGGCCACATCCACGCCCGACAGATCGTCGCGCGGGTCCGGCTCGGTATAGCCCATGCCCCGCGCCTGGGTGACCAGTTCGGAGAACGCCACACTGCCGTCGTATTTGTTGAACAGCCACGCCAGCGTGCCGGAGAAGATGCCTTCGATCGAGGTCACCGCATCGCCGGTATCGACCAGATCGCGCAGCGTGGTGATCACCGGCAGGCCTGCGCCCACGGTGGCCTCGTAACGAAAACGCGCGCCACTGGCATCGGCTGCCGCACGGATCGCCTCGTAGCGCGCCAATGGACCGGAGCCGGCTTGCTTGTTCGGCGTCACCACGTGGATACCGGCCGCCAACCAACCCGCATAGCGGTCGGCCACTTCGGCACTGCCGCTGCAATCGATGATCACCGTATGCGGCAGATGCGCAGACAGCAGATGCGTGGTGAAACGCTCCAGATCGGTCTTGGTGGCGGCGGATGCAAACGCATCGCGCCAATCGCCGACCAGGCCGCGTTCTTCCAGCAACATGCGGCCACGCGAGACCACTGCACGCAGACGTAGATCCAGGTTCGCCTTGCCCAGCAATTGCGGCTGCGCGATGCGCAACTGATCCAGCAACGCCGCGCCCACATTGCCCGGCCCGATCACGCCCACCGAGAACGTCTGCGGCGACAGCCAGAAGCCGGCATGCGCCGCGCGCAAGGCCTTGGTCGCATGCGCCGCATCGATGGCCACCGAGATATTGCGCTCCGACGAACCCTGCGCGATGGCCAGGATATTGACCTGTGCGCGCCCCAGCGATTCGAACAAGCGCGCAGCAACACCCGGCTGGCCGGCCATGCCATCGCCCACCGCCGCCAACACACTGATGCCGGTGGTCAACTGCACACGCTGCACCTGGCCAACGGTGAGTTCGTGCGCAAACGCCTGCAACAACGCATTGCGTGCACGCTCGGATTCGTGCTGTTTGACCACGCAGCAGATCGAATGCTCGGACGAGCCCTGCGAGATCATCACCACCGACACCTGCGCCGTCCGCAGCGCCGCGAACACGCGCTCGGCAGTGCCCGGCACGCCGATCAAGCCAGTGCCTTCCAGATTCAGCACCGCCAGGTCGGGACTGAGCGTCAACCCCTTGATCGGCCCGCTCACCGCGCTGCTGGCGGTGATGCGCGTGCCCGGATGTTCCGGCTGGAAGGTGTTGCGGATGATGATCGGCAGGCCGCGCTCGATCGCCGGCGACATGGTCTGCGGGTGCACCACCTTCGCACCGAAATAGGCCAGCTCGCAGGCCTCGTCGTAGCTCAAGGTTTCCAGCTGCACTGCCTCGGGCACCACGCGCGGATCGGCCGACAGCACGCCATCCACGTCGGTCCAGATATGCAGCTCCTCGGCATCGAACAAGGCCGCGAAGATCGCGCCGGAATAATCGCTGCCGTTGCGCCCCAGCGTGGTGATCCGGTCGGCGCGGTCGCGCGCCACAAATCCGGTCACCACGACCCGCGTCTGCGGATGCGCCTGGCGCCAGGTCGCAAGCCGCTGCGCGCTGACATCCCAGTCCACATCCACGCCGAGCTCACCACGGTTGACCACCAGCACATCGCGCGCATCCAGTACCGCGCAGTCTTCGCCGATGGCGCGGAAATGATCACCCAGCAGTTGCGCCGAATACACCTCGCCCAGGCCCTGCACGCGGTCGAGCACCTCGCGCGGCAACTCGCCGATCACCGCCAAGGCACCCAGGATCTGCGCCAGATGCTCGAAGCGTTCGTCCAGCCATTCCACCGTTGGCCCCGAATGTTCGCCGAGCAAGGCCACCGCCGCACCGCGATGGCGTGCGCGCGTGTCATGCCAGCGCTCGCGCCACTCCGGGCGGTCCTGCGAAGCCAGCTCGGCCAGCTCGATCAAGGCATCGGTGACACCTTTCATCGCCGACACCACGGTGATCTGCACGGTCTCCCCGCGCGCCAGCAACAGGCGCGCAACATGCCGATAGCGCTCGGCATCGGCCACTGACGTGCCGCCGAATTTGTGCACGACGGTGCGTGCGGAAGAGGCGGCAACAACAGCGGGTTCGAGCGAAACAACAGGCGATGACATCGACAGACCTCGTTAGGGAGGCCCCGTCCGCATCAGATGAGGGAAGAAAGCCCCCGCATCCTGATCCGGGTGCGGGGCCGTTGTTTTCGGAAGTTACGCGAAGACGACGGGCCGCACCGGGCGAATGGTGACGGTAGTAATGGTGGTGGTAATGCCGGCCACGCCCGCACCCAGCCGCAGCAGCGGCTGACAGAGAAGCGAAGCGGTGGCGCAGGCGTTAGGCATGTACGCAAAAGACATCACCGGGCCGAGGCCTGTCAAGCATTGCGTGAATGCGCGCTTGCGCCGCGATGATCGCGTGATCAGAAAACCTTGCTGGACAGTGCTTTAAGCAATCCTTCGGCAAGCGATTGATTGCTATGGAAACTTTTTAGACAGTGGCAAGACCGTTGCTTGCGCAGCCCATGTACTGACGGCAAGGGCGTCGCAGCAAACAAATGGACGCCTGCAGCTTTGTTCGCACGTTTCAATTCCCCACCCCGGGACTGGATCAAAGCGCCTCGGAGAGACCGCTTACAACACACCAGGGTTGAGCTGCCACACCGCGTAATTCAATGCTGCTGCAAAGCTGACCCATAACAGGTACGGCACCAACAACCACCCGGCCAACCGTTGCCGCTTGCCGAAGGCGGCAATCGTGCAGGCCAATGACAGCCACAGCGCAATGATGTCCGCAAATGCCCACGCCCCCTGATGCCACGCAAAGAACAACCAGCTCCACAGCCCGTTCAAGCCCAACTGCAGAACAAATAGACCAAGCGCTCCCCGGCACGCACGCCATCCCCCGCGTCTCCAGATCAGCCACGCCGCCACGGCCATCATCCCGTACAAAGCCGTCCACACCGGACCGAACAACCAACCGGGCGGCGCCCACGCCGGCCGCGCCAGTCCCGCATAGAAGGTGGCCGCCTGGATGGACGCCATCGCCCCAAGCCCGGCCACGGCGTAGCACAGCACCAACCACCCGATCAGCCCGAACCACTGCCCTTTCTTCGACATCATCACGGTATATTCCAGAGTGAAAAACGAGGCGCTGATGCCGCACTCGCAGAAGCCGCTAAGCTGCCATAACGGCTGTCCAGACGGTGCAAATGCTGCGTTCGAGAGTTTCAACGGAGGCTACCGGCGCGGCATGCTGGACATGCACATCTTCCGCACACCGAGCGAGTTGAGCGAGCTGTAATGACCCATCGGTTTCTGCACAGGTCAGGTGGTTAATGTAGCGGCATAGGCTTGGTCAGGCGTCATCATCTTCAGTGCCTGATGCGG
>NZ_MDEE01000010.1 GCF_002939865.1 Xanthomonas dyei | reverse complement strand
CCGGGCCGTCCAGCGCTTGATCTGTTCTTCGTCCATCACTGCACTCATCGATGTCTCCTCTGAAAACTAACACCTGAGCAGAGTTTCAGTGGGTCATTACACACGCCCGCTTCAGCCTCGCGCAGGAAGCCGATGATCTGCTCTTCGGAAAAACGCTTCTTCACATCCAATCTCCTCGGGATAGGGAATTGGACTCCAAACTGAGGTGCTACTCAAAATTGGGGGGACGTCGGGGCCGCAGCGTTTTCTTTTCCCCACGGCCCATGATTTTGTATCGTTACTACAAAAGCCATGGTCGGCCTACTAGCCGACTCAATCTCAGACAACGCTGTCTCCATTAAAGACAATTCGCTTACTCTCTTCCACTTGCCTACGTCCCGATCTGAAAAGGCTTCAGAATCAATAAACGTATCAAATCCCAACATCGGCATGGCGAAATCACGACGCCAATAGGTCCTTATGTTGGGGTGTATTGCAACCGTCTGATAACCCGCCTTGCTTAAAGTTGAGGCCAATGATTCAATAGGATTCTTGAGTAGATCTATGTAAGAGAATTGGGAACTAAATGGCTTTGTGGGGATGCCCGAAATTGCCTCAAATTCAGTCTGAAGCGTACGCCCGCCAAAGGTTGGCGGTATCAAGATGCCTACTTGCGAAGATGAATTTAGTATCCCCTTCAAATAAGGCTCGATTGGCATGCCGCATAGAATTGAAGGCTCAAAGAGAGATTCGCTCTGCACTATAATAATATCTGGTTGCAGTCCGGTTATTTGCCAGTGAGCTCCCGCCAATCGTAAGAGTGGTGCAATCGCGCTTGGGTCAAACGTCGGCGACGTTCGGCCATATGCTCTAGCGCCCCTTAAGATATTTCCATTGATACCAGTTGCAGTGGTTTGCTCACTTTCGTCGAATGGATTCCAGGAAGAATCAGGTAATGGAATAGGAGAGTTTGGTATAACAAGTAATATTGCAAAAAAACAACTGAAAGTAATTATTGTGAGTCTGCAAAGTGTAGTAGTTTTATGTAGTTGGCGTGCCTCCCAGCTTAGCCACAACGCTGCGCCAACAAGTGCAATTAACACTGCGACGCCTATAGCTGAAATGCGAACAAAAGCGGTTGAGAGGGCCGGATCGCCTAGAAACGTTCGAGCGGCTAGCAGATCGGCGTAGACAAGATGTGAATTCAGTAAAAGAATTTTTTCGCTATCAATCCAATTGATCACCAGTTGAAGTGACGCTATCAAAGTTACGGCAAATACCGGGCGTCTCGTTGCTGCGCAAAGAGCTAACGTCAAAAGTATCGGAATTGCCGTATTGGGCCACTGGATTTCCAGTGGCGACGATATTGAAATATAGGGATCAATGACAACGTTGATTACCCAGACAGCAGCTACGATTGAAATCCAATCGAATAGCTCTACGATACGCCTTGGTCCTTCTATTGAATCATTTTTAGGCGTTTGCTTGGGCTTCAAAAATTTCAAAATTAACGCCTTATAAGTCGCTTTGCCCTTTGCACTATGCGCCAAGAACGAGATCCGCGTACTTCGGCTTGATATTGCTCAAGCTGTCGCGCGGACATTGCCCAAAGACGTGGGTAGGTAAACGAGCGCCCGAAAATGCCCGCGACGAAACGCAGAGGGCCACCGGCCCTCCATGTGGCGCTATTTAGCATGTTATGAACATCTTCTCGTAAAGCGTTGGCGTAACGTTCGCCATCTAGTTGTGGGTCGCCTATGACAGCAGAACTGCGCCCATTACGTTGATTCCAATCTTCCACAAGATGACGGATGCGAGTCGCACTTCCTTTCTCCAGCAGAAGCGGCATTAAATCT
Source organism: Xanthomonas dyei (assembly GCF_002939865.1). GTDB lineage: Bacteria > Pseudomonadota > Gammaproteobacteria > Xanthomonadales > Xanthomonadaceae > Xanthomonas > Xanthomonas dyei. The sequence goes on along the minus strand of NZ_MDEE01000010.1, from coordinate 136,575 downwards.
AGTTTTCTCCAAATGGCATGATGATTTGAGCGCCATTCGTCAACGGTATGCACAGTGAATGAAGATTCCCCACCGTCCCATTTGCGATAAATTGAGGTTATCTCTGAAGAACTGATCGCACCGCACACGTTCGCGGTCCGCATTAGGAAATCCCAGTCTTCAGTCGTGGTCAACGACTCATCGAAACGAATCCCTAGCTCTTGGAAAGAGCATCTAGGAATTGCCATAGAAACAGGGGGTGTTTGGTTTTGGATTAAATGCTGGAAGAAGTCAAAGTGTGTAGCAAAATCGGCCTGCATTCCACTTACAGCGCGTACGGAGGTACTGCTATACCCGGGGCGAACCTGCTTCCAAGTTTGTGCAACAACCCCTGACCTGAGCACACGGCCAGGCATCTTGGTTGCAAGATCGAAAAATTCCTGAACCCAATGACCAAGCACTATGTCATCGTCGTCCAAAATTGCAACATATTCACCCCTAGCCTCTTCAAAACCCACATTTAAAGGACGAGTTCGATTGCCTTCATGAACTTTAATAAAGCGTATCTTACTGCGCATTTCTTCATTCGTATCTTCTATTACACGCTCAACCTTGCGAGCAATGTCCGGATTTAAACGATGGCCTATCAGTAAAACCTCAAAGCTCTGGCATGTTTGTGCAGATAGACAAAGAAGGACGTCTCGCAGCGTGTCTAAGCGGCGCCCTTGGGTACGTGTCACAACAGACAAAAATGGTCTCTGCTGCTCAGTTTGATCGGTATAAGCTAGCGGTTGCGTAACATGACCCGCCAGGTATAAGCCGACAAATTGATTGACGCTAGCGGTAGTATCAACTTGGTCTCGCAACGAGCTCAAGAAAATGTTGAGAGAGCTCGCATGCGCAACCGCTGGATGAAATTCCGGAAAATGCTGGTCGCTCATGTTCGCATGTACATTATGCTGGTCTACGAGATGCCATCCCGAGCTATTCATCACGCGAGATAGCTCGTCCGCCGTGAATCCACGGAGATGTGTATGATCCATAAGACCTGTCGCAGTATAATCCCAGCGACCAAATGCTAGCTTGAATCCGATGTCACGGTGCGCGATATTGGGTACAGAAACCACTAAAGGAGCCGCGTGATCATTTGCCAGTTTGCGCAGCATTGCCGCAACGGCAGATGGATCAGCGAGATGCTCTAAAGTATCCAGAATGCTAATTGAGGCTATTTCTCGACCAGCAAGTTGCAGTTTGATAATGCGTTCCGCTTCATCTATGTCTGACAAGTCGATTCTGGCGGTTTCAAAACCCCTTTCATTTAATTGCGCTAAAGCAGTCTCACTGATATCAAAGCCAATGTAATTCCTTCCAATTTGGTCACGGATGGGCTCTGCTATCGGGCCCCGGTTGCAGCCGATATCTAGGTGTACTCCTGTAGAGTTACCATGTTTCTTTAAGAGATGTACTGCATGACCGTAAACGTTGTCATGGAAATATGGATTATTATAAATAGAGGACATCAGAGGTTAAACCTGTGTTCGGTATAAAAATCGCCAATGAACTTGGAAACTTTTACTTTTTTATCAATCGGTTCAGGAAGTCGACCTTCATTTTCCCGTTCCTTGAACTGCTTGGCCGCCTTATTGAGATGGGCCAAGTCGGATTCCTCGAAATATTTAATTAGTTTTTTAACAATATCCGGACGCGAATATTTGTGTGCCATAAATAACGCGGCCTCGGCAGAAAAATACTGTTCTGATGGTGCGGGATCCCATTTTCCGCCATTGCCTAGGCGCTTGTCATGAAATACGACAGCGGATGGCTGGTAAATTAACTTATAGCCGGCTAAACGCGCTCTCCAAGAGAAGTCAACGTCATCACAGTAGAGAAAGAAGGATTCTGAATCAAAGCCATTTAGTTCTCTTATCACTCCGAGTGGAATTAATGCGCAGGCTGTGGTTGCCCAATCTGTTTCTCCCGTCACTGGGTTATATTCTTTTGGATGCTCGATAGGTAGCTGTCTTGCTTCTACCAAACCAATCGTGTTATTTTGTAGTGGGCGCGATAATTCAATTAAAGCATCTGGGGCGAGCATGACGTCAGGATTCATTATTAAGACTGAGTCACATGGAGTTTCTTCCGACGTTGCTTCCCTGTCGGCTTGTTCTATCAATCTGTTGTGTCCACGCGCTGATCCTAGGTTTCCGTCGAAAAAAATCGTTTCGATTCTTTTTAGAGCAAAGCAAGTGGACCGAAGCGCATCTAGCGTGTCGTCGTTCAAAATGGGTCTTGGCGAACTATCGCCGTAAGTCAAAGAGACGCTTGCGGCTGCCCCCTTTGCAATGGCTAAATCAGCTGCACGGTTCAAATGCGCTACGGTCTGTCGAATCCTCTCAGGATCGTTTCCGTAGAGGACAGAATGAACTCTAATATGTCCTGCCGAGAACGTTTGATCATTCATTTGAGCTCATGTCCTTTGCCATTCATTGAATCAATCCAATGGCAGAGGCGCCGCATACCTGTCTTAACGTCTACCTTCGGCGACCAACTCAGCTGCTCTCTCGCTGAGCGCAATGAGCATGCGGCATGACGTACATCGCCATTGCGATATTGGCCGGTTACATGAGGCGAAGGAGCGTCGTAAATGGATGCGGCAATTTCGGCAATCTCGGCGATGGATAACGATTCACCAGATCCTATGTCTGCGAGGACGCCGTTTTTATTAGACGTCGCAGCGTCAACAATCGCCGAAGCGACATCATCAATGAACACGAAGTCACGTAGCATGGCTCCATCTTCATATAGTGGGATGCTTCTGCCGGATTTTGCTAGCTGTGAGAATAAGGAAACTATCCCTGTATAAGGATTGCTAAGTGACTGGCCCGGTCCATAAACATTTTGCAATCGAAGAATGTTCAGGCCTGAATTAAATGAAAGACACCAAGCTGACAGGATGTGTTCTTGAGCTAACTTGGTAGCACCATAGACGCTAGTAGGATTGGGAGTGGTGGTGTTCGCCTCGAAAGGCTGCGCAGTCAGTCCTTGGAAGTCCCACTGCGATCTTGCTAACATTTCTTCGGATCTTTGGCCTGGATAGTGGCGTGTGCCATCAGCTGCCTGCCAAGCCCCCTCACCATAAACCGCGCGGCTGCTAGATAGTACAAAACGCGCCGGCTTTATTCCGAAACGGCTAAACGCATCAAGCATTCTGGTAGTTCCCAGGACATTTACAGATGCATGACGGGACGCTTCCATCAATGACTGGCCTGTACCGGTTTCCGCCGCAAGATGTATGACAGTTTCAGGGTGGCAATTGGAAAGTACACGTTCCCACGCGTCTGGATCGACCACGTCATCAACGTATAGTTGCACGCGAGAATCTAATTGTTTTGGGCGGACCTGCTTTGGATGAATCTGCGGGTGCAAGTTGTCCATTACTACTACTTCGTCGTAGTAATCGGCCAAACTCTTGGATATGGCGCAGCCGATGAATCCTGCTCCACCAGTGACAAGGCAAACTTTTTTCATATTAAGTACTCGTGCTCAATGTGAGGTCTAACTTTTGCTTTGGTTTCTTGGCTAACGCGGGCTTTTCGATTAAGTGCCACGAAGCTACCGCAAGAATCAGTGAAATTGGAAGGCTTATTGCGGCATTTTGCAACGCCGATAAGGTATTGTTGGAAAGCTGGTTGATGATCTGTTGGATCAAAAATCCGTACAGATAAAGTCCATAAGAAAAATCGCCGAAACTGCCCGCCCCTTTTAGCGCAGCATCGGCGCTTAAACAAAGTGCAAGAACGCAGGTCGGCAGAATTATGTATAAGGATATTTCTGATGCTAAAGCGGAAGAAGGCTGAAATAGCGCGAAGATGGCGACTAAAAATAATGCTATCACTGGACGCATAAAGCGCTCTAAACCTGTGTATGCTATGGAGGCTCCGATGAAAAAATAGGGCGCTACATCCAGCGCACTGATTACATCAGTCCCGTAGAGAACTGGATGCTTTTCGGGAGGATGCATCCGGACCATCGATAAGCTAATAATGCACAGCGCAGCGGTGATTACCCAGATGGATGCTTTGCGCTTTATTGTCGCAGCAAAGGTTATCGCAAACGGGATGGCGACATACATGGCAAATTCGACAGGCAGGCTCCAAAGTGACCCGTTGATGGCTATAGGATATATATTTTTTTCAAATAGCCCGGGTAGATTATAAACAGGATAAAGAAATATGTTTCTCAGGTAAAAGTACGGGTGCGGCGATGAGAAGTAATCCGCCAAAGGTAACGTTGTCAGAATTGGGCCAACGACGAAAGCACTTATGAATACAATTATAATCAGTGCGGGAAAAATACGCACTGCCCTTTTCGCTAAATATCTCCAAGGGCTTGGATCCAATGTCCAACTCTTGCAGATTAAGTAACCGCTAATGACAAAAAAAATTTTGACTGCCATTGCCTGTACAGAGTTGCCAAACAACGCTGGGCTTGGAGTGTTTGTAAGAGGGTGAGCATGGCCGAAAATCACAGCTGCGGCTGCCAACAGTCGAACAGCGTCAAAATTGTTTTCCCTATGCTGGTGCCTACCTATCGGCCCTGAAAGAGGAATTTGTTGAACTCCCGGTGAATGATTCATAGACTAGATTCCAACTCAGGCAGCAACGCAAACAAATCCCCCACCAACCCGATGTCCGCAATCTCGAAGATCGGCGACTCCGGATCCTTGTTGATGGCCACGATGGTGCCTGCGTCCTTGATGCCGGTCAGATGCTGGATCGCGCCGCTGATGCCGATCGCCACGTACAGCTCGGGGGCGATGATCTTGCCGGTCTGGCCGACCTGCAGCTCGTTGGGGACGTAGCCGGCATCGACTGCCGCGCGCGAGGCGCCGACGGCGGCGCCGAGTTTGTCGGCCAGGCTGTAGATATGCTTGAAGTTTTCTGCCGAGCCGACGCCGCGTCCGCCGGACACCACGCGCTTGGCGCTCTGCAGGTCGGGGCGGTCGGAGTTGCCTGCAGCCAGGTCGATGAAGCGAGTGTGGGTCGGCAGTGCGACCTCGATGCTGACGGGCTCGACTGCTGCGCTGCCGCCGCTAGCCGCTTCCGGCCACGAGGCGCTACGCACGGTCGCCACGACGATCTGGTCGGTCGGAGCCTTCACCGTAATGATGGCGTTGCCTGCGTAAATCGGGCGCTTGAAGGTGTAGGCATCTTCGACGGTCATCAGGTCGGAGATCTGGTTCACGCCCAGCAGCGCCGCCACGACCGGCATCAGGTCCTTGCCGAAGGTGGTGGAGGGGCCGAAGACATGGGTGTAGCCCTGACCGGCCAGCTGCGCGATCTGTGGCCCAAGCACCTGAGCAAGCGCGTGTTCGTTGGCGGCGTTGGCCACGGTCAGCACGCGGGCAACACTGGCCAGCTGTGCGGCCTGGGCTGCAACGGCTGCAGGATCGGCCGCCAGCACGACCACGTCGATCGACTCGGTCGATATGGCCAGCGCGGCGCTGAGGGTCTTGGCGGTGGCCGCATTGAGCTGGCCGTTGAGGTGTTCGGCGACGACAAGAATCTTGGTCATTACAACAACCCCTTCTGCTTGAGTGCAGCCACCAGTTCGGCGGCGTCCTTGACCATCACACCGCGGCTGCGCTTGGCCGGCGCCGCATAGTGGGTGGTGGTGAGACTGTCGTGCGCGTCCACGCCCAGATCAGCGAATGCCAGGGTTTCCATCGGCTTGCTCTTGGCCTTCATGATGTCCGGTAGCTTGATGAAGCGCGGCTCGTTCAGGCGCAGATCGGTGGTGATCACCGCTGGCAGGTCGACCTCCAGCGTTTCCAGGCCAGCATCGACCTCGCGCGTCACCGTGGCCTTGCCATCGGCGACCACCAGCTTGCCGGCGAAGGTCGCCTGCGGGCGGCCCCACAAGGTGGCCAGCATCTGGCCGGTCTGGTTGGCGTCGTCGTCGATGGCCTGCTTGCCGAGGATGACCAGGTCCGGCTGCTCTTTCTCGACCAGTTTCAGCAGGGCGCGTGCGGCGGTCAGCGGCTGGATGGCCGCATCGGTGACCACGTGGATGGCGCGGTTGGCACCCATCGCCAGGCCGTTGCGCAGATGTGCGGCGGCATCGGCTGGCGCCAGGGTGGCGACCACCACCTCGGTGGCAATGCCGGCATCGCGCAGGCGCAGCGCCTCTTCCAGGGCGATTTCGTCGAACGGGTTAGGCGAGAGCTTGACGCCGTCGGTCACCACGCCGGAGCCATCCGGCTTGACCTGAATGCGGACGTTGTAGTCCACCACGCGCTTGTAGGCGACGAGGATTTTCATCGTGTACGAGATCCTTCAGCTATTGCGGGAAGGCCCGGCCGCAGCGGCAGGCTCGGGAGTGCGCCCATTCTAACCGGGCAGCATCCACCATGCGATGGCGTATGGATGCTGCGGTGCGTCAGGGGAGCCATGCGGAGTCGCTCGCGCTTAAGCCCGATATTGCCGTGAGCGTATATCCTGTGTGGCTTAAAAACGCAGCGCGTTTGGCGCGCGACCAGGAGGGGTAGACAGTGGCGACATGGCTAGTAACCGGCGGTGCCGGCTTCATCGGCGGCAATTTTGTTCTTGAGGCGGTCTCCCGCGGGGTTCGCGCGGTCAATCTGGACGCGTTGACCTATGCAGGAAATCTGAACACGTTGGCGTCGCTGGAAGGCAACGCGGACCATGTCTTCGTGAAAGGCGATATCGGCGACGGAGCGCTCGTCACTCGCCTGCTGCAGGAACACCAGCCCGATGCGGTGCTGAACTTCGCAGCCGAAAGCCATGTAGACCGCTCGATCGAAGGCCCGGGTGCCTTCATCCAGACCAACGTGGTCGGCACTCTGGCGTTGCTCGAGGCCGTTCGCGACTACTGGAAGGCATTGCCGGATGGGCGCCGAGACGCGTTCCGTTTTCTGCACGTGTCCACCGACGAGGTCTACGGCACGCTCGGAGAGACCGGCAAGTTCACCGAAACCACGCCCTACGCGCCCAATTCGCCGTACTCGGCCTCCAAGGCCGCCTCGGATCATCTGGTGCGTGCGTTCCACCACACCTACGGGCTGCCGGTGCTGACCACCAATTGCTCGAACAACTACGGCCCGTATCACTTCCCTGAAAAGCTCATCCCGCTGGTCATCGCCAAGGCACTGGCGGGCGAACCGCTGCCGGTCTACGGCGATGGCAAGCAGGTGCGCGACTGGCTGTTCGTCAGCGACCATTGCGAGGCGATCCGGACCGTATTGGCCAAGGGCAAGGTGGGCGAGACCTACAACGTGGGCGGCAACTCCGAGCGCCAGAACATCGAGGTCGTGCAGGCGATCTGCGCGCTGCTGGATCAACATCGTCCGCGCGAAGACGGCAAGCCGCGTGCGAGCCAGATCACCTACGTCACCGATCGTCCAGGGCATGACCGTCGCTACGCGATCGACGCCTCCAAGTTGAAGAACGAACTGGGTTGGGAACCTGCTTATACCTTCGAGCAAGGGATTGCGCAGACGATCGAGTGGTACCTGACCAATCAGGCGTGGGTGCAGGGTGTATTGGACGGAAGCTATCGCCTGGAACGCATCGGCGCCACGGCATAACCCTCCATTTTCAGTGTCCGCACAGGTATACGGACCCCCAAGGAAGCTCTCATGACACAACGCAAAGGCATCATTCTGGCGGGTGGATCCGGCACGCGCCTGTATCCGATCACCAAGGGCGTCAGCAAGCAGCTGCTGCCGGTGTACGACAAGCCGATGATCTACTACCCGCTCAGTGTTCTGATGCTGGCGGGCATCCGGGATATCCTGATCATCAATACACCACACGAGCAGGCGCTGTTTCAGTCGCTGTTGGGCGATGGTTCGCAATGGGGCGTCAATATTCAATATGCCGTGCAACCGAGTCCCGATGGATTGGCGCAGGCGTATCTGATCGGTCGCGATTTCGTCGATGGCAAACCGAGCTGCCTGGTATTGGGCGACAATATTTTTCATGGTCACGGGCTCACCGAGACGCTGCAGCGCGCCGACGCGCGTGAGCAGGGGGCAACCGTCTTTGGTTACTGGGTCAATGATCCGGAGCGTTACGGCGTTGCCGAATTCGATCAGCAGGGCAAGGTTATCGACATTGCCGAGAAGCCTGAAAACCCCCGCTCCAACTACGCGGTCACGGGTCTGTATTTCTACGATGGCAAGGCCAGCGACTACGCTGCGGCGCTGAAGCCATCGCCACGCGGCGAGCTGGAAATCACAGATCTCAATCGCTGCTATCTCGATGCCGGCGACCTGCATCTTGAGCCACTAGGGCGTGGCTATGCGTGGCTGGATACCGGTACGCATCAGTCGTTGCACGAAGCCGCCAACTTCATCGAGACCATTCAAATGCGGCAAGGTCTGCAGGTGTGTTGCCCTGAAGAAATCGCATTTGGCCAAGGCTGGATCGATGCCGAGCAACTGGAGCGTCTGGCGGCGCCGTTGCGAAAGAACGACTACGGCAAGTATCTGCACGAATTGGCGTTACGAGGAGTTGTTCCATGAAAGTGATTGAAACCAAGCTGTCTGGCTGCGTGGTGATCGAGCCGGCAGTGTTTGGCGATGAACGTGGCTATTTTTTTGAAACCTGGAACGCAGAACGCTTTGGTCAACAGGGCTTGCCGACACGGTTCGTGCAAAGCAACGTGTCGACTTCGGCCAAAGGCGTGTTGCGCGGCCTGCACTACCAGTGGCCGCGGCCGCAGGGCAAGCTGGTCAGCGTGCTCGAAGGCGAGGTTTACGACGTGGCCGTTGACGTACGTCATGGCTCGCCCACCTTCGGTCAGTGGGCGGCAGTGGTATTGAGCGCAGAAAACAAAAAGCAATTCTGGATTCCGGAAGGCTTTGCGCACGGCTTTGCGGTGCTGTCAGAGCGCGCGGTTTTCAGCTATCTATGCACTGACGTCTACGTCAAGGAAGCCGATGCAGGCGTACGGTGGGACGACGCCGCGATCGGGATCGACTGGCCGATCAGCAATCCTGTGCTCTCCGCCAAGGATGCGGCTGCGCCATTCCTGGCCGATGTACCGGTCGAGCGCCTGCCGGTGTTTTCGCCGTGACCACCTTGGTCTTTGGCGCAAACGGGCAGGTCGGTACCGAATTGTTGCGCGCACTTACAGCCGATGGCGCGGTAATCGCGACGACACGCAGTGGTCAATTGCCTGATGATAGCGCCTGCGAAATCGCAGATTTCGACGTGCCGGACACGTTGACCGGTTTGCTGGATCGCCTCCATCCGACGGCTGTGGTCAATGCCGCCGCTTATACGGCGGTAGATCGTGCCGAGCAGGACCGCGACAGCGCCATGCGTGCAAATGCGCAATCTCCCGGCGTTATCGCGCAATGGTGTGCCGCGCACGACGTGCCATTGGTGCATTACTCCACCGATTACGTCTTCGACGGGCAAGGTACTGCGCCCTATCGCGAAGAGTCGCAAACTTCGCCGCTGGGTGTGTATGGCGAAACCAAGCTCGCTGGTGAGCAGGCGATCCGCGCGTCAGGTGTCGAACACTTGATCCTGCGTACTGCCTGGGTGTACGCCTCGCATGGTGCCAACTTCCTGCGCACGATGTTGCGCGTGGGTGCAGAGCGCGATGAGCTGCGCGTGGTGGCCGACCAGATCGGTACGCCAACACCCGCGGCCTTGATTGCCGATGTCACCGCGCAGATGCTGCGTCAACGCAGTCCTGGCACATCGGGCACCTGGCACCTCACGGCTGCTGGCCAGACCAGTTGGCACGGATTTGCCGAGGCCATCTTCGAGCAGGCCGTCGCGGCAGGCTTACTGGCGCGCGCCCCGCGTGTCGTGCCGATCACCGCAGCGGACTACCCGACGCCAGCAAAGCGGCCGGCGTATTCGCGGTTATCGATCGACAAGCTGCAGAACGATTTCGGCATCGTGTTGCCGCAGTGGCAGGCCGGGTTGCAGCAGGTGATTGCCGAGTTGGCTGCGGCCAAGCGCTAACGACAGCGCCCAGGTTGCGGCGATACCACGCAGCCGATCCGTAACGAAAAACAGCCGGGAATCCCGGCTGTTTTTTGTGCGAAACAGATAGCTCAAGCGACCGATCAGGCGCGCCCGTAGGTATCTTCAAAACGCACGATGTCGTCTTCGCCCAGATAGCTGCCGGACTGTACTTCGATCAGCTCCAGCGGCAGCTTGCCCGGATTGCGCAGGCGGTGGGTCACACCCAGCGGGATGTAGGTACTCTGGTTTTCGGTCAGTAGCAGCACCTCGTCGCCACGGGTGACTTCGGCGGTACCGCTCACCACGATCCAGTGTTCGGCGCGATGGTGGTGCATCTGCAGGCTCAGCACCGCACCGGGTTTGACGGTGATGCGCTTGACCTGGTGACGTTGGCCCATGTCGATCGAATCGTAGGCACCCCAGGGACGATAGACCTTGCGGTGCCAGGTGGCTTCGGACCGGCCGTCGGCCTTGATGCGGCCGACCACGTCCTTGACCTCCTGGATGCGATCGCGGTGACCGACCAGCACAGCGTCCGGCGTCTCGACGACGACCACGTCTTCCAGGCCGACCATAGCGATCAGGCGCGAGCCGTAGGCGTAAGTATTGCGGCAGTCGACCTGGATCACGTCGCCATGATGCGCATTGCCGTGGGCGTCCTGCTCGGACACGTCCAGCAGCGACGACCACGAACCGACATCGTTCCAGCCAGCATCCAGCGGGACCACCACCGCATCGGCGGTCTTTTCCATCACCGCGTAGTCGATCGAATCCGACGGGCTGGCGGCGAATGCGTCCTTGTCCAGGCGGGTGAAGTCGGCATCGCGCTTGCCGTTTTCCCAGGCTTTCTGGCAAGCATCGGCAATGGCCGGGTGGAACTTGCGCAGTTCCTCCAGGTAACGCGAGGCGCGGAACAGGAACATGCCGCTGTTCCAGTAGTACTCGCCGCTGGCGAGGTAACCCTGCGCGGTGGCTAGGTCCGGCTTCTCGACGAAACGCTCAACGGCAGTGGCGCCGGTACCGCTACCGGCCTTGATATAGCCGTAGCCGGTCTCGGGCGCTGTCGGCTTGATGCCGAAGGTGACCAGCTTGCCTTGCTCGGCCGCAGCAGCTGCTGCCGTCACCGCCGCCTGAAACGCGGCTTCATTCTGAATCACGTGATCGGACGGAAGGACCAGCAGCAGCGGGTCGGCGCCGTTGCGCATGGCTTCCAGCGCCGCTACCGCGATCGCCGGGGCCGTGTTGCGTCCCTTGGGCTCCAGCAGAATGGCAGAGGGCTTCACGCCCAGCTGCTGCAATTGCTCTGCTGCCATGAACCGATGCTCTTCGTTGGCAACCACGATCGGTGCATGGCCTGCCACCGGAGCCGAGCGCAGCCAGGTGGCCTGCAGCATGCTCTTGTCGCCGACCAGCGGCAGAAACTGCTTGGGATAGGATTCGCGCGACAGCGGCCACAGGCGCGTGCCGGAACCGCCGGACAAAATGATGGGTAGGACGTCGCTCATGGGCGGGGGAAACTCCAAAGTGCGTCTATAGGTGGGAGAGGAGAGTGAATCAACCGCGCAGCAAGTCGGAAATCTCTTGCGTGCGGCTTTCCAGCAGTGCGGCATCGCCCCGCGTTTCCACGTTCAGGCGCAACAGCGGCTCAGTGTTGGAGCTGCGCAGGTTGAAGCGCCACTGGCCGAAATCCGCACTGATGCCGTCGGTGTAGTCCAGCTCGGGCGACAGGTCGGCGTAGTGTTCCATCACGCGGGCGACCGACGCCTTGGCATCGGCGACCTTGAAGTTGATCTCGCCGCTGCACGGGAACTTCTGCATGCGCGCTTCGACCAGATCGGCCAGCGAGCGTCCGGACTGCGAGACCAGCTCGGCGATCAACAACCACGGGATCATCCCGGAATCGGCATAGGCGAATTCGCGGAAGTAATGGTGCGCGCTCATTTCGCCGCCATACACGGCGTTTTCGCTGCGCATCTTTTCCTTGATGAAGGCATGGCCGCTCTTGCACAGCACCGGAATGCCGCCGGCTTCTTCGACCTGCTCGACCGTATTCCAGGTCAGGCGCGGGTCGTGCACGACCTTGCCGCCGGGCTGCTTGGCCAAAATGGCCTGCGCCAGCAAACCGACCAGGTAATAGCCTTCGATGAAGCGGCCGGTGTGATCGAAGAAGAAGCAGCGGTCGAAATCGCCATCCCATGCGATGCCGAAATCTGCGCCGTGATCCTTGACCGCCTTGGCGGTGGCGGCGCGGTTTTCCGGCAGCAGCGGGTTGGGAATGCCGTTGGGGAAGTTGCCATCGGGCTCATGGAACACGCGCACGAATTCGAACGGCAGGTGCGGTGCAAGCAGGTCCACGATCAGGCCCGCGCCGCCATTGCCCGCATTGACCACCAGCTTGAGCGGCTTGAGCGTGCTGCGGTCGACGTAGCTGAGCAGGTGCTCCAAGTATGCGGTCTTGTCGGTGCGGCTCTGCTCGCTTGCAGTGGGCTCGCCGGCTGCGGCGGTATCGGCAGCGACCGTGTCGCGGATCGCGAACAGGCCGGTATCGGAACTGATCGGCTTGGCCTGCTCGCGCACCAGCTTCATGCCGTTGTAGTCCATCGGATTGTGGCTGGCGGTGACCATCACGCCGCCGGCGGCCTTGAGGTAATCGGTCTGGAAATAGACCTCCTCGGTGCCGCACAGGCCGATGTCGATCACCTCGCGGCCGCTGGCGCGCAGGCCTGCCGACAGCGCTTCCTGCAAGGCCGGGCTGGCCAGGCGCACATCGTGGCCCAGGACCACGGGCCCTTGATCCAGCTGCGCCGCCAGTGCCACGCCGATCCGGCGGGCCAAGTCCTCGTTGAGTTCATCCGGCACGCGGCCGCGAATATCGTAGGCCTTGAAGGCGGGTAGCGTCATGGGCAATTCCTGAGGTGGGGGACACTCGAGTTTAGCGGGTGCGCCGTGTCTTGGGTGTGGCGGAATTGCGACCGGGGACAGGGAACAGTCAGCGGATAGAATGGCCGCTTCACATCAGCGAGGTGAGGGCGGTGATGCGCAGCAATGAAGAGGGTAAGGCAGGCGGTAAACGCTATGCCGATGCAACGACGGCGCTGGATGGCCTGTTGGCCGATGGCCAGACGCTGGCGGTGGGCGGCTTTGGTTTGTGCGGGATTCCCGAAGCGCTGATCGCTGCCGTACGCGACAGCGGGGTCGGTGGATTGACGGTGATTTCCAACAACGCCGGCGTCGATGGATTCGGGCTTGGTCAACTATTGGCCACCCGACAGATCCGCAAGATGATTTCGTCCTACGTGGGCGAAAACAAGGAATTCGAACGCCAATATCTGGCTGGCGAACTCGAGCTTGAGTTCAATCCGCAAGGCACCCTGGCCGAGCGCCTGCGTGCGGGCGGTGCGGGAATTCCCGCGTTCTACACCGCTACCGGCTACGGCACCATCGTGGCCGATGGCAAGGAAACCCGCGAATTCGACGGCAAGCATTACGTTCTGGAAACAGCGCTGCATGCCGATGTCGCGCTGGTCAAGGCGTGGCGCGCCGATACCGCCGGCAACCTGGTATTTCGCAAGACCGCGCGCAATTTCAACCCGGCCTGCGCCATGGCCGGCCGCGTCTGCATTGCCGAGGTCGAAGAGATCGTGGCGCTTGGCAGCATCGATCCGGACCACGTGCATCTGCCAGGCATCTACGTCGACCGACTGGTGCTCAACACGGCGCCGGAAAAACGCATCGAACAGCGCACCGTGCGCGAAGGACAGCAGTAATGGCCTGGACTCGAGATCAGATGGCCGCACGCGCGGCGCGCGAATTGACTAATGGCGCCTACGTCAACTTGGGGATCGGCCTGCCGACGCTGGTGGCCAATCACATCCCCGACGGCGTGGACGTGTGGTTGCAATCGGAAAACGGCCTGCTCGGCATTGGCCCGTTCCCCACCGAAGATGAAGTGGACGCAGACCTGATCAATGCCGGCAAACAGACGGTGACTGCGCGTGCCGGTGCCAGTTATTTCGGCAGCCATGACTCGTTCGGGATGATCCGCGGCGGCCATATCGATCTGGCGATTCTTGGCGCGATGCAGGTCACCGACCGCGGCGACCTGGCCAACTGGATGGTGCCCGGCAAGATGGTCAAGGGCATGGGCGGCGCGATGGACCTGGTGGCCGGCGTCAAGCGCGTGGTGGTGCTGATGGAGCACGTGGCCAAGGACGGCAGCCACAAGATCCTGCCGGCGTGCGACCTGCCATTGACCGGCGTGGGTGTGGTCGATCGCATCATCACCGACCTGGCTGTGTTCGATGTCACTGCCGATGGACTGGTCTTGGTGGAGGCTGCCGATGGGGTGGAGCTGGAAGAATTGCGCGCCAAGACTGGCGTGGAGTTCACGACAGCCGAGGCCTGAAATAGCGCGCAGTGTGCATTTGATTCAATCCGGAGAGGCGGAAACCACGCCTCGTCCGGTGAACTGATCGTCCAGATACAGCTCGTTGAGCCAAGGTGCGCTCCAGCGCCCAGAGCCAACACAATGCAGTGGAATCTGGATGGAGTGGCAATCGAACTCCAACAGGTAGCTTTCATCCTGGGTGACGTTGCATACGTCGTCGACGAAGGCCAGGGCGCCCTCGTGTACTTGCGTAATGAGTGCCCACTGGGCCGCCGACAGTTCAGGAGCTGCATACATGGCCCGTGTCGCTCCTGCATTATCGATTGTGAAATGCGAGAACTGCGGTGACGGTGCAGTCAGCAGCGTTTCCAGCAACAGGTCATGACGCAATATGGTCGAGGGTACCGAGTCGCTGCCGTTGCGCCCGTCGAAGTAGCGTGCGCTGGCCCAGCTACTGGCGACGATCTTGGTGGCTCGATCGTTTAACGCAAAGTAGCCACCGCCCAGCGCCTGCCCAGTCAACCTCGAAAGATTTGCCTGGATGGTGCCGGAGTAGCCAATATCTGCGAGCAGCGCTGGTGCGCCACCGGTCATCGCATGCCAGTAATTTAAGTAAGCAGCTCTTTCGGTCGCGGCGAGTTCCAGCAGATCGGTCGTCGCCGGCGCTATCCACTCGAGGATGTCTTCCCGCATTTCCGGTAGGTAGACATCACGCTGCATCAGTGCGCTTCCCAGCCGACGTTCGATGATGTCCGCTGCAGCGCTTCCCAGTCGGGCCTGTATCAGACCCGTCAAGGTTCCCGTATAGCTGCTGTCCATCAGCAGGCCAATATCGTCGTTGGTGTGTAGCGATGGGGTGCCGGTTCCTCTGCGCGATGCAAGCAGATAATATCCGGTGAGATCTGCCAACGTTTGAGATGTCCGCTTCAGTCGCTGGAAGCCCTGCTCCAGCAAATACCCCTCGCGGCTTAGAAAGAGCAATGTTGCAGTGTGCTGCTGTCGTGCCAGCCGAATCAGCCAGGTCAGATAGTCGAACAGTATCGGACCGATGACGCTATAGCCCAAGCTTGCTGGCGACAGAATCGGTAGTGGCGCTAGCGCTTCGGGTTGACGGTCAGCGCCATCGGCGAATCGGTTTGCCAGCAAGCCAAGCCACAACTGATCCTGCCATCGCGTCGCCGAACCGGCGGCCGGTCTCAGCGGACGTAGGGCCGGAACGATCTCCAACAGTGTCGATGGACGCAATACATGCACCGGAGTCAGCAGTTTGTGCATCTGCGGGCGTTGAATGTCGCTGTGTTCGTTATCGCCGATGTGCAGCCATTCGGATGGAGCAATCATTTCAGTCTGAGGCAGCATCTGCCATGCGCTGTCATCATCCTTGCGCCAGCCTGTTTCACAGGACACATACCAGGCTTCTGGAAGCGCACTGACTACGTTGGGCAGTGTTTCTTGCAAGGTCGCGCTGCTCAGATACATGTCCGACAGTGCCACCAGACGCATGCCCCGTCGTTTTAGCTGAGACACCGCATCGATGACCCCTTGGCGTGGACGGAGTAGTCGTTTTTCCAGTTCGATTTCCAATCTCTGCAATGCGGCGATTGGAAGCCGAGCGACATTGGGCAGGGTAGAGAACGCGGCATAGATCGTCGGGAGGTCCACATCGGAGCCGCGCTGTTGTCGAGCCTTGGACTCGGCGAGTGCACGCAATTCGATGAAGTTCTCTACGCCGAGTTCGCGTTCGGCCAGGTGAGCGAGGTAAGCGCGCGCACCTGTCGGCGTCAGAAACGGCCTCACCACAAGGGTGTCGAAGATATCAAGCGACACCAGCTTCGCCTGAAGCGCTGACAGCGTCAGGCGTGTCGCGATTGGCGTATCGAACGCGGGCTGCCAATTGCGTTCACCCTCGCTGCTCAGGGTCAGGCTGCCATCAGCCGGGAGCACGCCGATGCGAAAATCCTGTTGTCGCACCACGGCAACGAACATCCGTTCCATCGCGTGATGCAAGGTGCCATCAATCTGGCCACGCTCTTCAGGAAATTCCTCAAGCCCAATGTGTAATGCATAAAGTGGGCGCAACGCATCTACTCTGGCCCAGAACATCGATCCAGCAGGGAAATCGATGTAGTCCGTGGGATCGATATCGAAGCCCAATCGGTGTGCGAGATCGCGGCATACTTCGACATTGCTGAGCCAGGTATGCGCCCACAGCGGTACGCTTGCATAGCTCTCGGGATAGAGCATGCCAAGGCGGGGTTCGGCCTGGAACATGCCCAACTGCCAGGCGATACGTTCGGGGCTGCCCATTAGCGAAGAAAGCAGATAACGCCGCCACTGACTCTGCTCGCTGCCTGTATACAACGATTTCTTGGTATGCAAATGAGCGACGACGTCCAATGTCAGGATCTGGTCGCGGAACGTCACGAGCAGGGGCGCGATATCGCGGCCGCGGTTGGGCACTACGCGTACGTCGAGCTGGTTGACTCGGGGTAGCTGGGAAAAGCGCTCACGTGCCTGCTGCGCTGCTGTTTCATCCATGACCGAGACCAATAAATCGTAGCCAATCGGCATGCGTTGCAATGACTGGGCGAACTCGTCGATTAAATCGGCATAGAACACATGCACCATCACACCGGCCTTTAGTCGCAGCTGCGAAAGCGGTGTGGGTGTTGCAAAGCATTCGTCGTCAGGCAGACGGCGAACGGCAGCGCGCTTGCTTGCGGCCAGGCGCACGCGTTGCACGAATCCATTGACTCCAAGCGCGCGAATGACTTTTGAGGCCCGCACGACAACTGCCATGACACCGGCGATCCCGCCGCCGTGGAGTTCAATCGAACGGCGCGCTGCGGCGAGCAGCTTGGAAGTCGTCTTGATCATGCTGCCCGCCGTAGGCTTACAGGTTCTGGTAGTTCGGCCCCGAACCACCCTCCGGTGTGACCCAGGTGATGATCTCGTAAGGGTCCTTGATGTCGCAGGTCTTGCAGTGCACGCAGTTGGCGGCGTTGATCTGCAGGCGCTTGCCGGTTGGGCTGGCGGTGTCTGCGACCATTTCGTAGACGTTGGCCGGGCAGAAGCGGGTGCAGGGGTTGTCGTACTCCTCCACGCAGCGGGTGGCGCAGACATCGGTGTCCAGGACTTTCAGATGCACCGGTTGGTCTTCGTCGTGTTCGGTGGCGGCGAAGTAGACCGCCTGCAGGCGGTCGCGCGGGGCCAGTTCGCGGGTGACGTAGTCGCGCTTGGGTTGTTCGTAGTCGCCGAGCTTGTGCAGCGCCGACCAGTCCGCCTTGTTCTTCAGCGTCCACGGCGAGGCGCCCTTGAGTGCAGTTTCCCAGGCGGCATTGAGCAGGCCGAACCACAGCCCTTTCTTGAACCCGGGTTTGATATTGCGGACTTCCTTCAGCTCCGCCATCGCGTCCGAGGCGCGCAGTTTTGCGTCGAAGCCCTGGGGGGCCAGCTGCGATTGCACCAGGTGTTCGGCGGCCAGCATGCCGCTGCGAATGGCCTGATGGGTGCCCTTGATCTTGGGCACGTTGAGCAGGCCGGCGGTGTCGCCGATCAGCAGCGCACCGGGCATCTCGACTTTGGGTAGCGACTGCCAGCCACCGGTGACGATGGCGCGCGCACCGGCCGACAGGATGCTGCCGCTTTCCAGCAGCGACTTGATCAGCGTGTGGTTTTTCCATTGCTGGAAGGCTTCCCACGGCTGGTATTTCGGGTCGCTGTAATCCAGTCCGCTGACGTAGCCGAGCGCGATCTGGTTGTTGTCCAGGTGATACAGAAAGCTGCCGCCGTAGGTGCGGTTGTCCGCAGGCCAGCCAATGGTGTGCACGATCTTGCCGGGCGTGACGCGGCCCTCGGGCACCTGCCACAACTCCTTGATACCAATCGAGTAGCCCTGTGGGTCGCTGTCTGCGGTGAGGTCGAAGCGCGAGAGCAGGCGCTTGGTCAGATGCCCGCGCGCGCCTTCGGCCAGCACGGTGACCTTGGCGCGGATATCGATGCCGGCGGTGTAGCCGGGCTTGTGCGAGCCATCTTTGGCCACGCCCATGTCGCCGATGCGCACGCCCACCACCTGGCCGCTGTCGTCGTGCAGCGTTTCGGCGGCGGCAAAGCCGGGGTAGATTTCCACGCCCAGCGCTTCGGCCTGCGGAGCGAGCCAGGCGCACATCGCCCCTAAGCTGACGATGAAGTTGCCGTGGTTGCGCATGCCCGGCGGTACCACCGGGAACTTGCGCGCGCTGTCCTTGCCGAGGAACCAGAATTCGTCGTCGGTGGCGGCCACGCAGATCGGCGGCGGGTTATCGCGCCAGCCGGGCAGCAAGGCGTCCAGCGGGCCGGGTTCGATCACCGCGCCGGAGAGGATATGCGCGCCGATGGTGCTGGACTTTTCGATCACGCACACACTCAACTCTGGGTTGAGCTGCTTGAGCCGGATCGCAAACGATAGCCCGGCCGGACCGGCACCGACGGTGACGACGTCGTATTCCATGACGTCGCGCTCGACCGTCTCTGACGCTTGCGCGCCGATTCCCGCTTCCGACATTGCTCCGCTCCCGTTGGCTCGATGGCTGGGACGTATTTTCCGGGATTGCATGTGATGGCGGCAAATCGCGTCGATTCATCCACGTCTGACGGCGTGCTCCGGCACGCGCATGCTAGCGTTTGCGCATGAAACTGCGCGTTGCATTGCCGGGAGCTCAGATCCATTGGTGTCGTGGCTGGTTGCAGGCCGCGCAGGCCGATGCGCTGCTGCAGGCGTTGCTGGACCAAGTGCAATGGGAGGTCCACCGCATCCGCATGTTCGGGCGGGTGGTGGATTCGCCGCGTCTGAGCAGCTGGATCGGCGATGCCGATGCCAGCTATCGCTACTCCGGCACGCAGTTTGCGCCGCAGCCGTGGCTGGAGGCGCTGCAGCCGGTGCGCGCCCGTCTGCAGCATGAAACCGGTTGCCCGTTCAACAGCGTGCTGGTCAACCGCTACCGCAGCGGAGCCGACGCGATGGGCTGGCATAGCGACGACGAGCCAGAGCTGGGCGCGCAACCGGTGATCGCATCGCTCAGCCTGGGGGCGGTGCGGCGCTTTGCATTCAAGCATCGCGATGATGCATCCCTGAAGCAGACGCTGGACCTGGGGCACGGCGATCTGCTGGTGATGGGCGGAGATACCCAGCGCCATTACAAGCACGCCTTGCCGCGCACCGTAAAGCCGGTCGGCGAACGCATCAATTTGACCTTTCGTCAGATTGCGATGCGCGCGTCCCGGCGATAGGAGCGGCTACCAAAACGTAGCGAGCGCTCGCCTGGCGATGCGCGTAGGTCTTTTTATCAGCCTTATCGTGGTGAATGCAGCCAGAAGTGCGGGTCAGACGCAGAGTTGGTCGAGTGCGCGGTGCCCTCACCGCTCGCGGGACACGCCGTGAATCCGTCCATGGAGGCTCGGTGGCGGCATCCATGCCGCCACACGGTCCTGCGAGCGGCGAGGACACCGCACCAGATCGTTTGCTGGTGTTTTTGCTGAAGAACGAAACCACCGCGTCGTGCGGTTTGCTGGTTGTTGTGCTGAAACTTTGCGCACCGACCATCGTGACTGGTCTTTGCCCGCTTACCGTCGCGGGACCCTTGGCGCATGGATGCCGCCACGGAGCTTACAAGGACGTACTTGCAGCGTGTCCCGCGAGGGTGGGCGGGCAAAGGGCCTTGCAGCCAGCCCCCGCAGATCAGCCGCCTCGCGGCAGCCAACAGGCGGGCGCGGCCGGTGCTAAAAGTCGGTATGTCCCACTCGTAAACTCCGGTTCCACGCATTGTCCGCACCCACCTAACGACTGCTCACTAGGTGTTGTCAGCAGCTCCAAGTCCGTCGCTTGCGCTTACAACGAACGCGGCAAGTTCTGGCTGTCCTGTTGCCCGATGGTCAGCGTCCAGCCGACCAGCTCGGTGGTGACCTGGGTCAGCGCCTGCTCGAAGGCGACGGCCACCGCAGCGGTGTCGGTGCTGGTGGACGGGCGTGCGACCAGGAAGGTGCGCGAGGCGGCCACGCGTTGATCGGACGAATGCAATAGCTTGGCGTTGAGTTCGATGGTGGCCGAGGGCACCGACTGGCCGGCGTAATCGGCTTCAAAGCGGCGCACGTCGATCGCCAACTTGTAGTCCGAGCGGATCCCGGCGCCGATGCGCGCAACCCCCGCGATCTTGCCGGAGTCTTCGAACGCGCGCACCACGCTGTCTTCCAGCATGTCGGTGGCCGGTTGCGCCCAACCGGCGCCTTGGTAGACCTGCACTTCGCCCGGCGTGGGGCGCACGTTGATGCGCGGGCTGTCGATGATGCGTGCAGCGCTCGGCTTGGCGACCGACAGCTGCCAGGTCACCTGCGGCCAGGCGGGATTGGGCGTGACGCGCACGGTGGGGGCGTAAATCGTGGCCGGCTTCTTGTCGCCACCGGTCAGGACCGAGCAGCCGCCCAACGCCAGCAACGAGACGCACAGCAGGGGACGCAACAGGCGCATGGCAGTCATTTCGGTTCGAACTCCTTGGGTGCGTCGCGGCCGAGCAGGTAGCGCGCAGGGTTGTTGTCCAGTTTGTCGCTGACCCGGCGCAGGTCGCGGATCAGGCCGCGCAATTCGGTCAACGTCGGTCCGAGCTGGCCCAGGCCGTCGTTGGCGAAGCTGTTGATGGCCGCGCGGTTTTCGCCAAGGATGTTGTCGGCGTTGCCGGCGGCCGAATCCAGCTTGACCAGCGTGGCGTCCAGCTTGTTCAAGATGCCCGGCAGCTGCTGCACCAGATTCTGATCCAGCCGCTTGATGGTGCCGTTGGTGGTGGTCAGGGTGGTGTCCAGATTGCGCGCGGCATCGCGCGCGCTGACGATCAGCGCCTGCATGCCTTCGTCGCGGTCGGCGATGCCGCCGCTGATCTTTTCCAGGTTCTGCAGCGTGGCCGAAATGCTGGCCACGTTCTTGTCCGAGAGCATTTCGTCCATGCGCTCGACGATGCGGTTGGCGGTATCGGTGATGTTCTGCAGCGCCGAGGGCGTGGTCTGGATGATCGGTGCGTCGCTCTTGTCGATGGTGGTCAGCGACGGCGCCTCGGGCGTGCCGCCGGAGAGCTGGATGATCGACGGGCCGGTGAGGCTGGTGATGGCCAGCTTGGCGCGGGTATCGCTCTTGATCGGTGTGGTGGAGTTGACGCGCACGTGTGCGACCACCTGGCGTGGGTCGTTGGGGGCCAGCGTCAGTTCGGTGATCGAGCCCACCGCGATGCCGTTGTATTGCACCGGGCTGCCGACCGACAGGCCGGTGACCGCCTCGCGGAACACCACCCGGTACTGCTGCCAGGTGCGATCGGACGAATATTTGGCGGCCCACAGACCGAACAGCAGCAAGGCCAGGCCTGCCACGATAGTGAAGGCGCCGATCAGGACGTAATTGGCTTTTGTTTCCATGCTCAGGCGGTCTCGGTGGAGTCGGTCTTGGCGGCGCGCGCGGCGCGGGCGCGCGGACCGTGGAAATATTCCTGGATCCAGGGGTGATCGATCTGCTCGACCTCGGCCAGCGGCGCGTTGGCGATCACCTTGCGATCGGCCAGCACCGCGATGCGGTCGCAGATGGCGTACAGCGTATCCAGGTCATGGGTGATCAGGAACACGGTCAGGCCCAGCGCCTGCTGCAGCGTGCGGATCAAGCGGTCGAAGGCGGCCGCGCCGATCGGGTCCAGCCCGGCGGTGGGCTCGTCCAGAAACAGCAGCGGCGGGTCCAGCGCCAGTGCACGCGCCAGGCCGGCGCGCTTGCGCATGCCGCCGGACAATTGCGAAGGCAGCTTGTCCAACGCATCGGCCGGCAAGCCGGCCAGCTTGATCTTCAGCAGCGCCAGTTCGAAATACCAGCGCTCCGGGAACTCGCCATGGTGTTCCTTCAACGGCACCTGCACATTTTCGCCAACGGTCATCGACGAAAACAGCGCCCCGTCCTGGAACAGCACCCCGGTATTACGGGTGATGTGCTGGCGGTCGACAAAACGCCCGGAGCGCGCATCCGCGCCCAGCACCTGGATGCTGCCGGCATCGGGCTCGCGCAGGCCCAGGATGCTGCGCATCAACACCGACTTGCCGGTACCCGAGCCGCCGACCACGCCCAGGATCTCGCCGCGGCGCACGTCCAGATCGAGCTCTTCGTGCACGACCTGGCTACCAAACCGGTTGGTCAGCCCGCGCACGGAGATCGCCAGTTGGTCGTCTTCGTCCGTTTCGGGAATGAAGATGTGGGGTTCGGAATCGGTCACAGCACAGCACTCCCACATCTCAGCGCGCCAACAGCGATGCTGCCTTGCACGAATCCCAAATCCCGACTGTCCAATCCCGGCTCCATCACCACCCCATCTTCATGAACCACAACGCCGCAATCGCGTCGAGGATGATGACCAAGGAAATCGTCTGTACCACCGACGAGGTGGTGCGTTCGCCCACCGACTGCGCGGTGCCGCTGACCTTCAACCCTTCCAGGCAACCGATCAGGCCGATCACCAGCGCAAACAGCGGCGCCTTCGACAAGCCGACCAGGAAATGCCGCAACTGGATGGTGTCGTGCATGCGCGCCAGATACATCTGCGGCGGGATATCCAGATCGAATGCGCCTACGGTCACGCCACCGGCCAGGCCGGCGATCATCGCGATGAAGGTCAGCAGCGGCAGGGTGAAGATCAGCGCCAGCAGACGCGGAATCACCAGCAGGTCGATCGGGTCCAGCCCCAGCGTGCGGATGGCATCGACCTCTTCGCGCGATTTCATCGCGCCGATCTGCGCCGTGAACGCGCTGGCGGTGCGCCCGGCCAACACAATTGCGGTCAGCAGTACCGCAAATTCGCGCAGGAACGCGATGGACACCAACTCGACCACGTAAATTTCCGCGCCGAAGTCGCGCAGGATCGTCGAGCCCAAAAACGCGATCACCGCGCCGACCAGATACGACAGCAGCACCACCAGCGGCACCGCATCTAGCCCCACCTGTTCCATGTGGTGCACGGTGGAGGTGAGGCGGAAGCGGCGCGGCTCGTGGATCAGCCGCATGATCTTGACCAGGTTTTCGCCCAGAAAGCTATTGAGTTCCAGGATGCCCTGGCCGACGCCATGGGTAGTGCGGCCCAGGCGATCCAGCGCGGCGACGAAGCCGAGATCGCGCTTGGGCTTGGGGCGCTCGTCGTTGAGTTCTTCGATGGTGCACACCAGCGCCTGGTGTTCATCGCGGAAATCGATGGCGTCTTCTTTCAGCCCCATGCGGCCGGCAAAGCGCAGCAGTTGCAGCACGCCGGCCGAATCCAGTTGCCCGATGCCGCGCGCGTCGATGCGACGCACCCCGTCGGGCACGGCTTGCAGCAGTTCGGCCTGGGGCAGCGCGGTCGCCAGGACCCAACTGCCGGAGAGTCGGACCTGTGCCTGATCCTGCGAGTCTTGTTCGATGCGTGGAGGTTGCGGTTTGATCATGGGTAGCCTGTCCGTGGCGCCAGCATACCGCGCCGGTGTGAGCGAAAGATGGGGACGCAACCGCAGCGATGTCCGTGCAGCCGCCAACGGAGGCACCGGCCACGCGCGCTGCGGCATACACTGGCGGCCTCGCCGCACGGCGTTTTTTCGATCCAACCCGCCACGCATGTCCGCTGCCACCGTCGTTCTCCCGTCCGCCAGTGCCACCTACGCCCAGCGCGTCGCCTTTGTGTCGGAAATCGCCGGGCGCCTGCATTCCTATGGCACCACGGCGCAACGCCTGGAGGCCGCGGTGATCGGGCTATCGCAAAAGCTGGGGCTGGATTGCGAGCCCTGGTCCAATCCCACCGGCATCATCTTGAGCTTCAGCGACCCGACCAAGGCGATCGGGTCCAGCGACATCACCCGTGTGATCCGGCTGGCGCCGGGCGAGAACGATCTCTATAAGCTCAGCGTGGCCGACTACGTGGCCGACAGCGTGGCCAACGGCCGCATGAGCATTGCGCAGGGCCATACCGCGCTGCGCCGCCTGGACCGTGAAGTCGACCGGCGCGGCAAGACCTTACAGGTGCTGGCCTTCGGCCTGGCTGCGGCCGGCGTGGCCGGGTTGTGGAAGTTGCCCTGGCTGGATATCGCCACCGCTGGCGCGATCGGCATGTCGATCGGCCTGCTGACCCAGTACACCGACAAACGCGCCGCCACCAAGGAAGCCGGCGAAGCGCTGGCCGGCCTGCTGGCCGGCGTGGTTGCCGCACTGGTGGCATCGCTGGTCGGGCCGTTGAATCTCAATACGGTCATCATTGCCTCGCTGGTGGTGCTGTTGCCAGGCATGTCGCTGACCAATGCCTTCAACGAGCTGGCCAGCCAGCACTGGGTGTCCGGCACGGCGCGGCTGGCCGGTGCGGTGACCACGGTGCTCAAGCTCACGGTGGGCGCCGTGATTGCGGTGACGCTGACCCAATTAATGGGCCTGCACCCCCAGGTAGCTGCCTTGCGTCCGCAGGCCAGCTGGGTGGAATGGGCGTCGTTGCTGGTGGCCGCTTATGCGTTTGCGGTGTTGTTCAAGGCCAATCGGCGCGATTATTTATGGATCATGGCCGCAGCGATGTCCGGTTATGTCATTGCCCGTTATGCCGGGCATGCCTGGGGCGGTCCGGCCGGAGTATTTGCCTCGGCGATGGCATTGACTGCCGCCGGGAATCTGTTCGGGCGGGTGGTGCAAAAACCCGGTGCGCTGATTCGATTGCCGGGCATCATCATGCTGGTTCCCGGTAGCGTCAGCCTGCGGGGTTTTTTGACCCTGGTGCAACAGCAGGATGTCAGTGTGGGACAAGCCGCATTGCTGGCGGTCACCAATATCGTGATGGCATTGATGGCCGGTTTGCTGTTTGGAAACCTGTTGATTCCGGCGCGCAAGAATTTATGAGCGGCCAAAAAATCGTCCAATAAAAACGCCGGCAATGCCGGCGTTTTTATTGTCTGGATCAAGCGGCCTTGGACTTCTTGGTCGCGCGCTTGGTGACCGTCTTGCGTGCCGCGGCCTTCTTTGCCGATGCCTTCTTTGCACCGCCGCCAACCTTGCTGATCAGGAAGTCTTCCACCTTCTTGCCGGCAGCGGTCAGTTCGGCCAGCCAGCGCGGCTGCTTGCCACGGCCGGTCCAGGTTTCCTGGATGTTGGCCGGGTTGCGGTATTTCGGCGCAACCTTGCCCAGCTTGCGGCCGGCGCGCGCACCCGGCTTGCCGGCAGCGGCCGGACGACCCGGGCCGGCACTGGCGGCGGTACCAAACAATTCTTCGATGGAATAACCCTGGGCTTTCGCCGCGCGGGTCAGCTGTGTGCGAACCTTGGCGATCGGGGCGCGCTTGGCAACCACGGTCTGCTGCTTCTTTGCATTTTTGATCAGTGCGCTCAACTGCTTGGCCGACAGGCCAGAAAGATCGATCGACATCGCGACTCCGGAAGATTGAGAGAGAAAGAATGCCGATCCTTGGCAGCGGCGGCCATCATAATGTCAGAAAACCCGCATGACAAATGCGCCGAAATACATCGGCGCCTTGTGTTCATGCAATTTGAGCGTGATTGCCCGGTTTGATCAGCACCCCAGGCGGGAGAATAATCCAGCCTTATCCAGGTTTTCTGCCGATTCGGCGGTGCGGGCGCGATATTCAAATGTGCCGGCCGCCAATCCACGTTCCGAGACCACCACCCGATGCGGAATGCCCAATAGTTCCATATCGGCAAACATGGCGCCCGGACGCAGGCCGCGGTCGTCCAATGCGGCGTCCAGACCGGCGGCGATCAATTCGTCCAGCAACGCCTGGGCGGCGGCGACCACCTGGGCATCCTGCTTGGGATTGATCACGCACACCACCACCTGCCACGGCGCCATCGGGGCCGGCCAGAGGATGCCGGCGTCGTCATGGTTCTGTTCGATTGCCGCGGCCACGATGCGCGAAATGCCGATGCCATAACAGCCCATCTTCATCACCGCGACCTTGCCGTTTTCGTCGATGACGGTGGCCTGCAACGCCTGCGCGTACTGGCTACCGAGCTGGAACACGTGTCCCACTTCGATGCCGCGGGCCAGGCGCAGCTCGCCGCCATCGGCAGCGCGTTCGCCGTCGATGACGTTGCGCACATCGGCCACCGTCTCCGGCTCGGGCAGGTCGCGGCCCCAGTTGACGCCGGCAAGGTGGGCGCCGACCACATTGGCGCCGACCACGAAATCGGCCATGGCCGCCACATCGCGATCGGCCACCACACGCACCGGCCGGGCAGTGTTGACCGGCCCCAGGAAGCCTGGCTCACAGCCGAGGTGGTCGCGGATTTCGGCCTCGTTGGCCAGGCGATAGTCGGCCAGGCCGGCCACCTTGCCCAGCTTGATCTCGTTGACCGCGTGGTCGCCGCGCACCAGCACCAGCACGAAGCCGGCGGCAGTCATCACCGCCACCGACTTGACCGTGCGCTGCAGCGCGATGCCCAGCAGCTGGGCGACGTCTTCGCAGGTCTTCTGGGTGGGTGTGTCGACCTGGCGCATGCTCTCGGTCGCGTCCGGACGCGGGCCCGGCAGCGCGGCGCTGGCGGTTTCCACGTTGGCGGCGTAGTCGGACGCCGTGGAGAACGCCAGCGAGTCTTCGCCGGAGTCGGCGATGACGTGGAATTCCTGCGAGGCATCGCCACCGATGGCGCCGGAGTCGGCCTGCACCGCGCGGAACTCCAGCCCCAGGCGGGTGAAGATGCGGGTGTACGCCGCACGCATGTTGTCGTATTCGCGCGCCATGTCCGCATCGGTGAGATGGAACGAATAGGCGTCCTTCATCAGGAACTCGCGCGCGCGCATCACCCCGAAGCGGGGGCGGATCTCATCGCGGAACTTGGTCTGGATCTGATAGAAGTTGAGCGGCAACTGCTTGTAGCTGTTGATCTCCTGGCGCGCGAAGTCGGCCGCGGCCTCTTCGGCGGTGGGGCTGTAGCAAAACTCCTGCTGCTTGCGGTCGCTGATCTTGAGCAACTGCCCGCCGAATTTTTCCCAACGCCCGGTGGCATCCCACAGCTCGCGCGGCTGGATGGTGGGGAACAGCACCTCCACGGCGCCGGCGCGGTTCATTTCCTCGCGCACGATCGCCTCGACCTTGCGCAGCACGCGCAGGCCCAGCGGCGACCAGGTGTACAGCCCGGAGGCCAGCTTGCGGATCATGCCCGCGCGCAGCATCAGACGGTGGCTGACCAGCTCGGCGTCGGCCGGGGTTTCCTTGGTGGTGTGCAGGTGGAACTGGGAAAGACGCATCGGGCTTCGCTTGGGCGGAAAGCCCCTAGTTTGCCAGTGTCGCGCCCTGCCGGTCATCGGCCAGTGGCTGCGCGGTGCTACGCAGCGGGAGAATGGTAGACGTTCGGCTTGGCTGATCAGGCGGGTCGTGACGCCGGAGCGTCCGCCCGCAGTGCGAGCCCGGCCACAGGGCTGCGGATGTGCCCGCGCCGCCTTCGGCAGGCAGCACGCCAACGTTGCGGTGGGTTATTTCACTACTGAAACGGCCTGACAGCCGCTCACGCTGTCCTGCTGAACTCAGCTGGCCGGACCGCCGGTCGCTGCCGGCTTGCAATAGGCCTTGGCGGCGGCTTCGGCCAGATTGCGCTGCGCGGCGCGGGCGTCCGGATCCAGTGGCGTGCCGGGCTTGCCGTCGGTGCCGGCGCCCATGGTCACCTCGCCCTTACCGCTGAGCAGCTCCAGGTTGCGGCGTGCGGTGAGGCAGTCGGCCGATTCGGGCGTGGCGGTCTCTGGCGCGGCGATGGCCGCGGTGCCGCTGCGTGCGTCGATCCGGCGCGATTCGTAGCGCTGGCCGGTCGGTGGCGGGGTTTCGGTGTAGTGGGTCACGCCCTTGGCGTCCTTCCACTTATAGAGCTCGGTGGCGCCTGCAGTGGCGCTGAGCAGCAGCAACAGGGCGCAAAGCCCGGACGACAGGTGCATGTGGCTTCCCCTGGATGATTCCCGCCGCGATTGCAGCATCCACGGCCCGCGCTGGCAAGTGATCGCGCGCCGCGGGTGCGGGCGCGCTACCGCCGGACGGACCTCAGGCCCTACACTTGCCGGATGGATGAAATGAGACCGCCCCCGCGCTCGCGCACGATTTACCTGCTGCCGAACCTGTTCACCACCGCCGGGTTGTTTTCCGGTTTCTATGCCATCATCGCCGCCGCCAATGGTCAGTTCGTCCAGGCGGCGATGGCGGTATTCGTGGCGGCGGTGATGGACGGGTTGGACGGCCGGGTCGCGCGCCTGACCAATACCAGCAGCGAATTCGGTGTGCAGTACGACTCGCTGGCCGATCTGGTCAGCTTCGGCATGGCCCCGGCGCTGGTGATGTACCACTGGTCACTGTCGGCGCTGAAATACGACAGCAACGTGATGGGCCGGGTCGGCTGGTCGGCCGCCTTCTTGTATGCGGCCTGCGCGGCGTTGCGGCTGGCGCGCTTCAATACCCAGGTCGGCGTGGTCGACAAACGCTGGTTCATCGGCCTGGCCAGCCCGGCCGCGGCCGGCTTGATGATGTCTTTTGTGTGGGCGTTCGCCGACGACAGCCTGGGCTTCGATGGCGAGCAGCTGCGCTACGTGGCACTGGCGGTCACGGTGGTGTCGGCACTGTTGATGGTCAGCCGGATTCGCTTCTGGAGCTTCAAGGGCGGCGCGCGTGGCACGCGTGCCGACCGTGTGCCGTTTCTGGCATTGGCGGTCGCTACGG
This sequence comes from Xanthomonas dyei, assembly GCF_002939865.1. Taxonomy (GTDB): domain Bacteria; phylum Pseudomonadota; class Gammaproteobacteria; order Xanthomonadales; family Xanthomonadaceae; genus Xanthomonas; species Xanthomonas dyei. The sequence goes on along the minus strand of NZ_MDEE01000010.1, from coordinate 107,496 downwards.
TGGTGATCGCGCTGTTGGTGATCGATCTGGCGCGGTCGCTGCTGGTGATCGGCGTGCTGTATGCGTTGTCCGGCCCGGCGATGTGGCTGTGGCGGCGCTGGCGGCGCGTGCCCGAGCTGCCATGAGCCGGCACGCATGAGCGAGTCTGTGCACGAGCCGGTGTGGTCGGATCTGCAGGTGTCGTGCCTGCAGGCGATGGGGCACACCGTGTACCTGGATCGCGACACCGCCGATACGCCGCCTGCGCCGGTCGACGTTGTAGAGCACGCGCCAGCGCCCGCACCAGTGCGTGCGCAACGTGTCACGCCGGCGGCTCCGGTTGCTGCACCGCCGGCCCGGCGCTCGGCTCCCACCGCGCCGCCCGACGCGGGTGCACCTGGCACGCGCTCGGCAGCTGCGCCGCAACGACGCAGCCGCGTTGGTCTACCCGACCGTTTGCAGATGGCGCTGCTGCGCGCGTCCGGTTGCGACCCGGGCGATCCGTCGACCCAAGCCTTGATGGCCTCCTGGCCGCTGGCCGAGTTGCGTGGCAACCCGGCCGCCAAGCGCGCGCTGTGGCCGCAGCTGCGCGCGCTGCGTCGCCGTCAGGGCCCGGCGTGAGCGCGATGAACGCCCCGCTGCCCACGTCACTGCGTGCCATGCGCGAAAGCGATCTGGACGCGGTGATGGAGATCGAGCTGCGTGCCTATCCGTTTCCGTGGACGCGCAGCATCTTTCGCGATTGCCTGCAGGCCGGTTACCCGGGTTGGGTGATGGAGCAGGGCGGCCAGGTCATCGGTTACGGCATCATCAGCGTCGCCGCCGACGAGGCACATATTCTCAATGTCTGCATTGCGCCAGAAGCGCAGTCGCAAGGACACGGCCGCGTGTTGTTGCGTGCGCTGGTCAAGGGCGCCTGCGACCGCGGCGCGCGGCGCGCATTTTTGGAAGTGCGCCCGTCCAATCCCTCGGCGATTGCGCTGTATCACGCCGAAGGCTTCAATGAGATCGGCCGGCGCCCACGCTACTACCCCTCCCACACCGGACGCGAAGATGCGCTGGTGATGGCGATCGAGTTGTTTTTCGAAGGGTTTTCCTAAGCGCTGCGGCAGCCTCGTCTTCGTAGGCTGCCCATCATCGAATCGCCTGCAGGTACCGACAGTATGCATGACGTATGCGTCGGCTGGCGGCTGTGCGCATGAAACGTGCGCGCCTGCCTGAGGGCGCTTAAGTCCCCGCAGTCAATCTTGTCTGAGTGTGGCATGCGTATTGGTTGTTGCAGGCGGAGGCGACGCAGAGTGGCACGTTCTCTCTAGCCCATCGCGACACCAGCAGCGAGGTCGGTCGTTGTGTTGTTTTCGATCGCGCGGTCTTGCGCATGGCTTGCATCAAACAGTGCAGGTGTGCAGATGCGTCTCCATCCGGTCGGCTGCATCACAGGTGTTCTACGTGTGCTTGTTGGCTGGCACTGCACATAGCGATTTCGGTGCCTGTCGCGGCGTGATGCGGTGCGTTCGTATCGATGCCTCAAGCGTGTGTGCAGCGCACACGCGCTTGTCGGCACACGCGATTGTCATCAGCGCGTTGCAGCGATGTTTTTCCAGAAAAAGCGCGCACATGTGATTTCACCAGCACGCGGCGTTGAATGCATATCCAGCTGCACTGCAGCACCCATCATGCTGCGCTGCAGTGTCCCTGGCGCTGTCTCTGCGTGTCTTGATTACAGCGTTTTGTCTTCTCTTTGGTGTCTCGCAACCGTTTGCGTGACTGCGCGTGCACATCGATGCATTGCCTAGATACAAGCGATTGCGATGCTCCTAGTATCGTTTTCGCGGAACTGAATATTACAGAGATGAAAAGTACGTTCCGCAGTCGATAGACGAGGAATGTGCCGCCGCGCGGCGCATCGAACCCATTCGAGGGAGACATCAAGATGAAGCCGAAATTTTCGACGGCGGCCGCCGCGTCGCTGTTTGTCGGGTCGTTGCTGCTCACTGGCGTTGCAAGCGCCGATCCTGCGCTGGAAGTGGCGACCACTGGGTGGGCGACACAGAACGGCGGCACCAAGGGCGGCTCCAAAGCTGCTGGTGCCGATATCTACACGGTCACTAACGCGGCCGATCTGAAGAAGGCGCTCAAGGCCAGCGCAGGCAGCAACGGACGCATCATCAAGATCAGCGGCATCATCGATGTCAGCGAAGGCAAGCCTTACACCAAGACCTCGGACATGAAGACGCGTGCGCGTCTGGATATCCCGACCAAAACCACGTTGATCGGCATCACCAGCAACGCCGAAATCCGCGAAGGCTATTTCTACGTCAAGGCTAACGACGTCATCATCCGTAACCTCACCATCGAAAATCCATGGGACCCGGAGCCGGTTTGGGATCCGGATGACGGTAGCGCCGGCAACTGGAACTCCGAGTACGACGGCCTGACCGTGGAAGGCGCCAGCAACGTGTGGGTGGACCACGTGACCTTTACCGATGGTCGCCGCACCGACGATCAGAACGGCACCGCCAACGGCCGCCCCAAGCAAAATCACGACGGCGCAATGGACGTCAAGAAGGGCGCCAACTTCGTGACCATCTCGTACTCGGCATTCAAGTCGCATGAGAAGAACGACTTGATCGGCTCCAGCGACAGCGCTTCGAGCACCGACAGCGGCAAGCTCAAGGTGACCATCCACAACACCTTGTTCGAAAACATCTCCGCGCGAGCCCCGCGGGTGCGTTTTGGCCAGGTGCATTTGTACAACAACTACCACGTGGGCAGCACCAGCAATAAGGTCTACCCGTTCTCGCATGCGCATGGCGTGGGTAAGGAATCGAAGATCTTTTCCGAGCGCAACGTGTTCGAGATCAGTGGCGTGAGCAGCTGCGACAAGATCGCAGCCGACTACGGTGGCAGCGTATATCGCGATCAGGGCTCGCTGCTCAATGGCAAGGCCTTGAGCTGCTCCTGGAACAGCAATATCGGTTGGACTCCGCCTTACACCTACAGCCTGCTGTCGGCCGACAAGGTGGCTGCGGACGTCAAGGCAAAAGCCGGCGCCGGCAAGCTGTAAACGATCGCATCTGCTGAAGACGTTGCCACGCGCAGTGCACGACAACGTGCGCTGCGCGTGGCGCGTCGCCATTCCAAAAACGCAGGTGCAACATAGTAAAAATGTACTTTTAAATAATGTACATAAGCATTAGGATCGGTCCGGTTCGCTAGGGGACTGGCCTGTTGGCCTGGGCGAACGCACGGGGAGCACGCCGCGCAGCGGCGTGTCACGCATCACTCATTCAAGAGACTTCATCACCATGTCGAACGTATCGACTGTTGTGGGACGTACCGTTGTGGGCGTTATGTTGAGCGCCGCGTTGTTGTCGACCACCGCTTATGCAGCAGACCCCGCGCTGGAGGTTGCCACCACCGGCTGGGCCACCCAGAACGGCGGCACCAAAGGCGGTTCCAAGGCCTCCGCAGCGGACACCTATACCGTCAGCAACGCAGCGCAGTTGAAGGCTGCGCTGAAGGCTAGTGCGGGTAGTAACGGGCGCATCATCAAGGTCAAGGGTGTCATCGACATCAGCGAAGGCAAGGCATACACCAAGACCTCGGACATGAAGACGCGTGCGCGTCTGGATATCCCCACCAAGACCACCTTGATCGGCGTCGGCACCAACGCCGAAATCCGCGAAGGCTATTTCTACGTCAAGGCCAACGACGTCATCGTGCGCAACCTCACCATCGAAAATCCGTGGGATCCGGAACCGAAGTGGGATGCCGACGATGGCGACAACGGCAACTGGAATTCCGAGTACGACGGTCTGACCGTGGAAGGCGCCAGCAACGTGTGGGTGGACCACGTCACCTTTACCGATGGCCGCCGCACCGACGATCAGAACGGCACCGCCAACGGCCGGCCGAAGCAGCACCACGACGGCGCAATGGACGTCAAGAAGGGCGCCAACTTCGTGACCATCTCGTACTCGGCCTTCAAGTCGCACGAGAAGAACAGCCTGATCGGCTCCAGCGACAGCGCCTCCAGCACCGACAGCGGCAAGCTCAAGGTAACCATCCACAACACCTTGTTCGAAAACATCTCCGCGCGCGCGCCGCGGGTACGTTTCGGCCAGGTGCATCTGTACAACAATTACCACGTGGGCAGCACCAGCAATAAGGTCTACCCGTTCTCGCACGCGCATGGCGTGGGCAAGGAATCGAAGATCTTCTCCGAGAACAATGCCTTCGACATCAGCGGTGTGAGCAGTTGCGACAAGATCGCCGCCGATTACAAGGGCAGCGTGTACCGCGACCAGGGCTCTCTGCTCAATGGCAAGGCGTTGAGCTGCTCCTGGAACAGCAACATCGGCTGGAAGCCGCCGTATACCTACAATCTGCTGTCTGCCAACAAGGTGGCTGCCGACGTCAAGGCCAAGGCCGGTGCAGGCAAACTGTAACTGACGCCACATGCAGCGCTGCGAGGGTTGCAGCGCTGTACGCAATGACACAACGCCCGCAGCGATGCGGGCGTTGTGCGTTTACGCGCTGCCATCGACGTCCGGGTGTTCCGCTTGAGGATAGTCAGCGATGCGATGAGGTGATAGCGCGATGCCGCCACGCTGCAAAGGTCACAATCGCGCCGTGTCCTGCACGCGGTCAGGGCATCGCACTTCGATCAAAGCAAAGACCGAGTAGAACAACGCAACGGCGCAAACGCGCCCGCTTCGCCAGGCGGCATACGCGTCGGCAAAAGTGCACTCAGTCCTGCGTTGCGTTGCTCGCACTCTGGCCCGGCGTGCACACCGGCGTTTGACGCTTGTCCACCAGCTTGCCCATCAGCCGGTCGCTCAGCGGCAGCATGTCGCCGTTGAGGCGCCAGTCGTAGATCACGCTGAAAGCCAGGACACGCGCAACGTACTCGCGGGTTTCCTTGTAGCTGATGGTCTCGATCCAGAAGTCCGGTTCGAAGCCCGGCCGTTGCGATTGCCAGCGGCCGGTCGGGCCGGGTCCGGCGTTATACGCGGCGATGGTCAGATACGGCAAGCCATAGGTGTTGAGCAACTGGCGCAGGTACGCGGTGCCGATGGCAATGTTGGTGTCCGGCTCGTACAGACTGGCGGCACCCGCGTAGCCGGGCAGGGCGATGCCCTTGGCGACCGCCGCACCGGTGCCGGGCAACACCTGCATCAGGCCCATCGCATTGGCCGGCGAACGCGCACGTGGATTGAAGATGCTTTCGGCGCGGATCTCCGCGGCAACCCAGGCCGGATCGATGGCGTTCTTTGCGGCTTCGCGGCGAATGCTCTCATCGTGATGCAGCGGGAAGCGCAGCGCATACAGCCGTTGCTCGTCCGGCTGTTTGCCGAGCGCAAACACCGCGCGATCGAACCAGCCGTTGTCGCTGGCCACCTCCACCGCCAGGCGGCGCTGGGTGTCGTCGAAACGGCTGGCGGCATCGTTCCACTCCGCCACCGCCCAACCGGGGCGATCGATCTGGAACAACGCAATCGCACGGGTCAATGCCGGGTCGCGCGCCACCGCGGCCTTGGCCTGCGGGCTGTCCTTGGGCTCCCATGGGCACAGCCGATACGGCTGCTGCAGGCGGTCGGCGGCCAGGAAGCCGTGGAAGGTGGGCGACTGCGCAGCGGCGCGATACAACGGCTGTGCCGCCGCCGCCGAACCGGTCTTCTCGGTGAGGCGCGCTTCGAAATACTGCCAGCGCGAATCGGCGCGCTGGCTGGCCGGCATCTTGCGGATGGCGGCCAAGGCTGCAGGCCAATCGCCACGCGACATCGCCTCGCGCGCGCGCCATTCGTGCAGGCGCTCGTCGTAGGCCGCATCGGGCACCGCGTTGAGCCTGCGCGCCGAATCCGGCAGGTAAGACGCCACCGTCCACAACGCAATCTGATACAGCACCTGCCCGCGCTGCGCGTCGCTGAAACCCAACGCGCTGGCGAACTGCGGCAACTGTTGCTCGGCGCCGTCCGGGTCGGTCTTGGCAAGCTTGGCCAGGCCATCGACGGCGATGCGGCGGCTGCGCTCGGTCTTGGGCCAACCCAGTGCACGCGGGTGGACCTTGTCGAGAAAGGCAGCGTAATCGGTGGCCAGTGCCAGCTCGGCCGCCGGCAAGCCACGCGCCGCCGCACGCATCACCGCAGGCAGCTGCGCATCGGCAGCGGCTTCCACACGTTCCCAGCGCAGTGCCGGAGTGAGTTCTCCGCGCGACTCCAGCCCCGCCACCACCGGCTCGCACGCATCCGGCAACGCCTTGCCGTTGCGCCACAGAGTGAGCGCATCGCGGCTCCACTGTGCGTCCAGCTTGCCGGTGGCCTGGCGCGCGGTCAGCTGCGCGCAGCGCAGCCCTACGTTATCGGTGGTCTTCCAGTTGGCCAGCAACGTGGTCCAGTCCTGGCGGCGTGCGACCGCCGGCAACCAGGTGCTACGGAAGCTCTCGGCCACTGGCTGGCCTGCGTAGCGCTGCAAGAATCCCTGCGCCTGCGCGTTGGAGACGGTGTCGATGTTGCGCTTGAGCGTGGCGTACTCCAGCCAGCCGTAGAGCGGATGGCGGCTCAATGCCGAGAGCTGGGCGGGATCGGATTGGCCGCGCTCTGCGGCGGCGATCGCATCGCGCATGGCAGTCAATTGCGGATCCAGGCTTTGCGCATGCAGCGCAGTGCTGCCAAGGCACAACAGGCCGACGAAAACAGTGGCAAGACGCGGGAAATAAGTCATCGCGCGACTATACCGAAGCACGCCTGAGCGCTTGAGTGAATACGCATCGCGCCTGACAGCGCATGTCCTGTCGATGCCGCTGTGCGTTCGTCGTCTGGACGATGCGCTTGCGCGTCTGCATCGGCATCCGCGCTCACACCATGCACTGCGACGCGCATCGCAGTGCTGCACCGCCAGATTGCGGTGCGTTAAGGTTTCGTTTACAACTTGGGCCGGACCGCAGGGCACGGGGGCGTGCGGACACTTAAAGATCCTTCTGGAGAGAGAAAGGATGAAGCGTCTGATTGGCCCGTCTCGGTCATGCCTGGCCGTGCAGTTGTCGTTGTGTCTGATTCCCACGCTGGCCTGGGCGCAACAGCCCGAGGCGACCCCCGGTACGCGCACGCTCGATAGCGTGCAAGTCACCGGCACCCGCATCAGAACTGCCGAGCTGCAAGGCCAGGTGCCGATCCAGACGCTCAACCGCGCCGACATCGAGCGCACCGGTCTGACCTCGATCGGCGAAGTGCTGCAGGAACTCACCGCGTCCGGTTCGGCGCTCAACGCCAAGTTCAATTCGTCCGGCAATTTCGGCTTTCCGCCCGACGGCGGCGGCGTGGGCGCGGGTTCGGCGCAGGTGGATCTGCGCCACCTCGGCTCCAAGCGCGTGCTGGTGCTGGTCGATGGCATCCGCTGGGTCAACGAGTCGTCCGCCTCGGGTGTGGGTTCGTCGACCGACCTCAATACCATTCCGCTGGCGATCGTCGAACGCATCGAAGTGCTCGAAGACGGCGCCTCGTCGTTATACGGATCCGATGCGATTGCCGGTGTGGTCAACATCATCACCCGACGCAGCTTCGACGGTGCGCAGGTCACGCTCAACTACGGCCAGTACGGCAAGGGCGATGGCGCCAACCAGGGCGTGGATCTGGCCTGGGGCACCAGCGGCGAGGATTTCAGCCTGTTTTTAGGCGCCAGCTACGTCAAGCAGGACCCGATCTATGCGCGCGACCGAGCGCAGGCACGCTTCCCGATCCCGGGCACCGGCCTGACCTTCGGCAGCTCAGCCACCCCGGATGGGCGCTTTCAGTTCGTCGACCCCACGACCGGCGCGCGCCAGAACCTCACGCCCAATGCCGGCGTGGGCACGCCGCAATACGACGGCAGCGCGGGATGCACGCGCAGCGACGACTACCACTGCTTCGGCACCGCAGACCGCTACAACTTCGCCGAGCAGAACCTGCTGCTGACACCGTCCGAGCGCAAGGGCGTGTTTGCGCAATTCCGCTATTACTTCAACGACGATGTGCAGTGGTACGTCAAGGCGTTGGGCAATCGGCGCGAGTCGACCAACCAGGCCGCGCCGGAGCCGATCTTTCTCGGCCCCGATGCCGGCACCGGCAATCCGCTCGCCGACAACATCGTGATTTCTGGCTTGAATCCGTTCAATCCGTTCGGCTTCGATCTGAATTCGGCCACCAACCTGATCCAGATCGGCCGGCGTCCGGTGGAAGGCGGGCCGCGTCGTTACGAGCAGCAGGTGGATACGCAGTACTTCGGCACCGGGCTGGTGGGCACCTTCGAAGCGGCCGCGCGCACCTGGTATTGGGACGTCAACGGCATGTACAGCAAGAACAAGGCCGAGCAGACCAACTACGGCAGCTACAACCTGTTCAACATCAATCTGGCGTTAGGCGATCCGGCTGCATGCGCGGCGGTGGCCGGCTGCGTGCCGCTGGACATCTTCAGCGGGGCAGGCAGCATCACGCCGGACATGCTGCGCTGGATCCAGCCGGTGGTGCGCGACCGCAGCCAGAACGAGTTGAGCCTGTTCACCGCCAACCTCAGCAGCGAATTGTTCCAGCTGCCGGGCGGCGCGGTGTCGTTTGCCAGCGGCTACGAATACCGCAAGTACGAGGGCTCATATCAGCCCGATCCGCTCACCGTGGCCGGCCGCTACAACGGCGTGCCGTCGTTGCCGACCTCCGGTAGCTACGACGTCAACGAGGCGTATCTCGAACTCAATATTCCGATCTTCGCCAACTCGTCGTTGGGCGACAAACTCGATCTGAATATCGCCGGGCGCTATTCGGATTACTCCACCTTCGGCGGCGAATTCACGCCGAAGTACGGCCTGCGTTGGCAGGTCACCGACGAGTTGGTGTTGCGGACCAGCTACGCCGAAGGCTTCCGTGCACCGACCATCGGCGAGCTGTTCGGTTCGGCCGCGCGCGCCGACCTGCAGCTATCCGATCCATGCTCGATCGGCCTGGGCGGCACCGCCCCGCGCGGCAGTGCGGCCAACTGCGCCGCACTCGGCGTGCCGGGCGGTTACCAGCAGGCCAACCAGCAGATCTCGGTGACCACCGGCGGCAACGAGCAGCTGGACCCGGAGCGCTCGCGCAGCTTCAGCGCCGGCTTTGTGTTCAGCCCGGGCTTTGCCAGCAACGCCAGCTGGTCCGACCGGCTGGACATGGAAGTGACGTTCTATCGCCATCATGTCGATGGCGCGATCCAGGCCATCAATGCGCAGACGCAGCTGGATCTATGCGTGGACACGCTGGATGCGCTGTACTGCGACGGCATCGGGCGCGCGTCCACCGGTGGCATCAACGCCTTCAACAACCGGCTGACCAATCTAGGCTCGATCAAGACCGATGGTTGGGACGTGGATCTGTTCTGGACGCTGCCGGAAAGCGCGTTCGGCCGCTTCAAGGTGTCGTGGCAAAACACTTTCGTGGGCCGTTACGAAGCGCTGGGTGCGGCCGGCCAGCGGCAGCCACAGGGGCCGGGCATCGAAGTGGTCGACAGTGCGATTCCCGAGTGGACCAGCAATGCCGTGCTGGATTGGTCGTTGGGTCACTGGACCGCATCGTGGACGGCGCGCCACATCTCCAAGCTCACCGAGCAATGCGGCGATGCGGTGGAGTTTGCGGTGTGCTCCAATCCTGCCGTGGGCACCAATCGGCTGGACGCGATCACGTATCACGATGCGCAGGTGGGGTATCGCGTCGATTGGCTCAAGGGCCTGCAACTCACGGCTGGCTTGAACAACGTGTTCGACAAAGATCCGCCGCTCTGCCTGTCGTGCTCACTCAATGGCTATGACGCATCCACTTACGACATTCCCGGTGGGCGCTTCTGGTATGCGCGTGTGGATTTGAAGTTCTAGGGGCGGCTGGATGTTGCGTGGTGCTTCCGTGAGAACCACGCTGGCTGATTGGGTAATCGAAGCGCTACGAAGCTGTCGTCTTCGCAGCGCTTCTGGTCTTGGCCTGTGGTGCGCAGGTGCCGGTTGCCTGCGGATCGCAGCGGCGCACTGCAGCGCGGGCGCGTTGTCGTGTTGTCTATTGGTGACAACACCTGTTTCAGCGTGGCTCTACCGGCCGATAGTCTGGCAAGGCGATGCTGTTGGAATCGCGCGCAAAACTGTTGTTGATGACGCGTCGGACAAGCGGGGTGCCTGCCAGACGCATCGCGCCGCGCAGCAGCGTCAGCCCGACAGTGGAGTGCGGCCAGAGCAGGCGAGGGACGATCTTGGGAACGTTCTGCCCCTCTTTGACGAACGGGCGCATGATCCGTTCGTAGTGCGTAAACGCTTGCGTCGGTGCGCTGGCCTGGGCAAGTTCGCCCGCCAGTACGTAGCTGCCGACCATCGCCAGCGTCGTGCCGATGCCCGACAGCGATGTGGGGCACCACGCGGCATCGCCGGTCAACACTACCCGGCCGGCAGACCAGCGCGGCATGCGCACCTGCCGCATTACCTCGAAGTAGAAATCGTCGACATCCTTCATCGCCTCGAGAATGCGCGGGAACTCCCAGCCGTCGTTGGCAAATTGCGCTTGCATGTAGTGCCGTTGCCGCTCCAGGCTCCACGCGTTCTCGCCCTCGGGCCGCTTCTGCAGGCCGAGATAGGCGCCCAGCTTGCCGTCCAGCGCAGGCTTCAATGTCGCGCCGCGCCCGCCCACCGTGTTGTATTGCCTGGCATAGGCACTGTCGTGCGGAAGTCGGGGGATGCTGAAGTACGCAATGGTCATGTCCATCCAGTACGGCACGTTCTCGCCGGGAAACACCAGTTCACGCGTGTGCGCGCCAACGCCTTCGGCGACGATGACAGCGTCGTAGCGTGCGGAGCGGCCGCTGTGGAAAGTGATGTCGACGCCGTCCTGGTCCTGGGCGAGGTCGCAAATGCTGTCGCCGAAGCGATAGGGCACGCGCTCGCAGGTGGCGTCATACAGGATGCGCGCGAGGTCGCCGCGACGGATTTCCAGATCGGCAGTAGGCCCGCCGTCGGTATCGGACTCGTCTGCCTTGAAGCGCGCAATGACGCGATTGTCTTCGCTCACCCAATCGGTGCCGAGTTCCTTGGTGCTACGTTCGAATGCACGCGCTTCCAGTCCCATGCGGCGCAGCACCTCACGCCCATTGCCGCGCACGTCGACGTTCTGGCCGCCATCACGAAACGCCGGCGCGCGTTCGACGACCTCGACCTCGACTCCATAAGCATCGAGCCACCATGCCGCAGTGGTTCCAGCGACGCTTGCGCCACTGATGAGAATCCGACGGGACATGGTGCCGCTCCTGCAGTGAATATATATCATGCATGATACTTAAATATCACGTGTGATGCTATTCGCTTGCGGCGGTTTCCAGATTGTCGATCAGTCGGCCAAGCAGAACGGTCAGCAGTGCGGCTTCCTCGCTGGAAAAGCCCGAGACGCCGACGGCATTGAAGTGAAGCAGCGCGGTGCGCCCGGTGGCAGCAGCGTCTTGGCCGGCATCGGTCAGCCGAACAGTGGCGGCGCGTTTGTCGCTGGACAACGCCTCGCGCGCAATCAGCGCCATCGCTTCGAGCTTGTCCAGCAGCGCCACCATCGCAGGCTGCTTCACTGCGGAGTGGCGCACCAGGTCCCGCTGCAGCATCGGGCCTTTCCACGACAGCAGCAGCAACGGCGCAATCAGCGCAAGTGTCAGCCCGTGTTCGCGCAGGCGCGCGTCGACACTGCGATTGAAGACGCGCGCGGCATGGTTGGCCAGATAGCCGGGCGCGATGGCGGCTTCCGGGTGGATGTCCGAGTTCATGCTCGAAGCATATCCCACGCGTGTGGGGCGATGGCACCGCGCGACTGGGCTATCGCGCGGTGGGGCAGCGTGGCTTGCCCGTCACGGCAAGGCGCATGTCATCGACGATGCCGCAATGCTTGCGATGGGCTGCGGATGCGCGACGCGTCAGAACGCACTTGTGTATCCGCAGTCTTCCATCCTGGCCGATCCCTATCGACGCACCGGCGCATCGCCGGCGATGTAGTAATCGGCCGTGCTGCGCGCCAATGGCGCACGTCCTCGCATGCGGTCGGCGATCTTCTCGGCGATCATGATCGTGGTCGCGTTGAGGTTGCCGGTGATGATGCGCGGCATGATCGAGGCATCGATGACGCGCAGGCCTTCCATGCCATGCACGCGGCCTTGTCCATCCACCACGGCCATGTCATCGGTGCCCATCGCACACGAGCACGACGGGTGATACGCGGTCTCTGCACGCGAGCGTACGAACGCGTCCAGCTCGGCGTCGGTCTTGCAATCGGCGCTGGGGCTGATCTCGCGTCCGCGATAAGCGTCCAGTGCGGGCTGCGCGATGATCTCGCGGGTGATGCGGATCGCATCGCGAAATTCCTGCCAGTCCTGATCGGTGGACTGGTAGTTGAAGAGGATGGACGGATGCTGGCGCGGGTCGCGCGACTTGGCGTGCACGCGCCCGCGGCTGGGCGTGCGCATCGAGCCCACATGCGCCTGAAACCCATGTTCCTTCACCGCATTGCTGCCGTTGTAATTGATCGCCACCGGCAGGAAGTGGTACTGGATGTTGGGCCATTCGAACTCGTCGCGCGTGCGGATAAAGCCGCCGGCTTCGAACTGATTGCTGGCGCCGGTGCCGGTGCCGGCAAACAGCCACTCGGCGCCAATCGCGGGTTGGTTCCACCATTGCAGCGCCGGATACAACGACACCGGTTTGGTGCAGGCGTACTGGATATAGACCTCCAGATGATCCTGCAGATTCTGGCCGACGCCGGGCAGGTCGTGGACCAGCTGGACGTCGAGTGCGCGCAGCAGATCCGGTGCGCCGACGCCGGAGCGCTGCAACAGCTGCGGTGAGGCGATGGCGCCGGCACAGACCAGCACCTCGCGGCGTGCATGCGCATTGATGCCCTCGCTGCTGTTGCCGACAAGGTAATGCACGCCGATCGCGCGCTTGCCGGCAAACAGGATGCGATCGGTGGTGGCGTGGGTGACGATGTGCAAGCCATCGCGCGGCTTTGCCATGTCCAGATACCCACGCGCCGTGCTCGCACGACGGCCCTGTGGCGTCACGGTGCGGTCCATCGGCCCGAAGCCTTCCTGCTGGTAGCCATTGAGATCGTCGGTACGCGGATAGCCTGCCTGCACGCCGGCATCGACCATCGCGTGGAACAGCACGTTGTTGTCGTTCTTCGGCGTAGCCACGCTGACCGGGCCTTCGCCGCCGTGATAATCGTTGGCGCCGATGTCGCGCGTCTCGGCCTTGCGGAAGTAGGGCAACACATCGCGGTAGCTCCAGTCTTCCAGGCCCGGGCGTTTGGCCCAGTGGTCGAAGTCGAGCGCGTTGCCGCGGATGTAGCACATGCCATTGATCAGCGACGAACCGCCCAGCCCTTTGCCGCGCCCGCATTCCATGCGCCGGTTGTCCATGTGCGGCTCCGGCTCGGTTTCATAGGCCCAGTTATAGCGGCGGCCCTGCAGCGGGAATGCCAGTGCGGCGGGCATCTGGGTGCGGAAATCCAGCCGGTAGTCCGGCCCGCCCGCTTCGAGCAAGAGCACCGTCACGCCCGGGTCCTCGGTCAGACGTGCGGCCAGCACGTTGCCTGCCGAACCGGCGCCGATGATGATGTAGTCGTATTCGCGTTGCATGGTGGTCTCCTGATGCGTGTGCGATGCAGCGGCAGTCAAGGCACTGCGCAGTCGCTGTTCTGTGCGCGGCAACGTGCCGTTGCGCGCAGCGCGTGTGGCGGGCGCAACGCACGCATCCATCGATTGCGTGCGTTGCGGCGTGGGCCGCTTAAAACACCGATGCGTAGCGCTCCAGCTCGACCTGGACCGACTTGGTGCGCGTATACGCCTGCAGGGTCGCCAGGCCGTTTTCGCGGCCCACGCCGGACTGCTTGTAACCGCCCACCGGCATTGGCGCAGGCGACTCGCCCCAGGTGTTGATCCAGCAGATGCCCGCTTCCAGGCGATGGATCAGCCGATGCGCACGCGCCAGATCGGGCGTGACCACACCGGCGGCCAATCCGTAGGGTGTCGCATTGGCGCGAGTCACTGCTTCGTCTTCGTCGTCGTAGGTGAGCAGGCTCAGTACCGGCCCGAAGATTTCCTCGCGCACGATCGTCATCACGTCGGTGCAATCGCTGAAGATCGTCGGCGCCACGTAATAGCCCTGCGCCAGCGCACCGTCGCGTAGCCGCTCGCCACCGCAGAGCAGGCGCGCGCCTTCGGCCTTGCCCTGGTCGATGTAGTCCAGCACGCGCTGCATATGCGCGGCGCTGACCATCGGCCCAAACGTCGTGCTCGTATCGAGCGGGTCGCCGATATGGATACGTTGCACGCGCGTCAGCAGCCGCGCTTCGAAGGCGGTGCGCAGCGCACGCGGCACGAACACGCGGGTACCGTTGGTGCACACCTGCCCGGAGCTGTAGAAGTTGGCCATCATCGCGATGTCGGCGGCCAGATCCAGATCGGCATCTGCGCACACGATCAACGGCGATTTGCCGCCCAGCTCCATGGTCACGTCTTTCAATGACGAACTCGATGCGCTGGCCATTACCTTGCGCCCGGTGGCGGTGCCGCCGGTGAAGCTGATCTTTTCGATCTGCGGGTGTTCGGTGAGTGCGGTGCCCACGCTGGCGCCGTCGCCGGGCAGCACGTTGAACACGCCATCGGGCAGGCCGGCTTCAGTGAAGATTTCGGCCAGCTTGAGTGCGGTAAGCGGCGTCACTTCGCTGGGTTTGAAGATCATTGCGTTTCCGGCGGCCAATGCCGGTGCGGCCTTCCACAGCGCGATCTGGATCGGGTAATTCCACGCACCGATCGCGCCGACCACGCCCAGCGGCTCGTGCCGCGTGTAGAAGAAGCTGCCTTCGCGCAAGGGCACCTGTGCACCTTGCAGCGCCTGCGACACGCCGGCGTAATACTCCAGCACGTCGGCACCGGTGACGATGTCCACACTGCGCGTTTCGCTCAGCGGCTTGCCGGTGTTGAGCGTCTCCAGCTCGGCCAGCGCTTCGTTGCGCTCGCGCAGCAACGCCACCGCGCGCAGCAGGATGCGCGAGCGTTCCACCGTCGTCAGCGCGGCCCACACGCGTTGGCCGGCCTGGGCGCTATCGACCGCGGCGTCCAGATCGTCGGCGCCCGCGTTGTGCACGTTGGCCAGCACCTCGCCGGTGGCGGGGTTGATCACTTCGAATGTGTGGCCGCCGCGGGCGGGAACATAACGGCCGCCGATGTACAACAGCTGGTCGGGGAAACGTGGCATGACAAACCTCCTTGGGACGGTCGCCGCAGCGACGCAACTCAACGCGTGAGGTGCAAAAACTGCAGGTGACGCTCGTATTGATCGATGATGTCGTTGATGATTTGTTCGCGGCTGTAGCCGACCAGGTCGTAGTCCTGACTGCCTTCGTACAGATAGACTTCGGCGCGGTAATAGCGCTGGTTGCGCAAGCGCTGCGCCGCAAACGACGGGGTGAGATACCCGCGCATCACAACCTGGTAGCGGAAGCCTTGTTGTTCGCCGTGATCGACGCTGATTTCCATGTCGCCGTCGTCGATCCGGCTGCTGACGTTCCAGCCTTCTTCCTGCAACTGCGTGGTCACCGCCTCGATCGCCGGGCGCACCTGGTCGTGCATGAACCGGTAAACCTCATCGCGCGCCGGGAAGTGCATCGCCTGGCCCAGGCGCTGGCGCCAGCCACCGTGATGACGCGATTGCCCGATGAGCGGGCTGGGGCTGTAGAGTTGCGCACGTTTGCGCTGCGATTCTTCGCTCAGCGCGCGCGACAGACCCCATGCCATCAGCAGCAACACCGCAGAAAACGGCAGAGATGCCAATACCACTGCCGATTTCAGCGCGTCCATGCTACCGGCCAGCAATAAACCTGCAGTGACCACGGCGGTGAGCACGCCCCAGAACACGCGCAGCCAGCGCGGGCCGTCGTCGTGCGGCTCGCCACCGTGCGAGGACAGCGTGGACAGCACCACCGTGCCGGAGTCGGCCGAGGTGACAAAGAACACGAAGCTGATCGCTACCGTCACCGTGATCACGGTACGGCTCCACGGGTAGTTTTGCAGCAGCGAGTACAGCACCGTCTGCGGCGCATCGATGGCCTGTTGCGCCAATGCGCCCTGGCCATGATGGAGCAACTGATCCAGCGCGCTATTGCCGAAGATCGACAGCCACGCCAGGGTGAATCCCAGCGGGATCAGCAACACGCCCAGTACGAATTCGCGAATGGTGCGGCCGCGCGAGATGCGCGCGATGAACAAGCCGACGAAGGGTGCCCAGCCGATCCACCACGCCCAATAGAACACCGTCCAGTTGCCCAACCAGTCGGCACGGCCGCCATAGGCATAGACGTCGAAACTCTTGCCGACCACGCTGCCCAGGTAGTCGCCCAGGTTCTGCATCAAGGCATTGAGCAGGTATTGCGTGGGGCCGGCAAACAGCATGAACAACAGCAGCGCGATCGCCAGCAGCATGTTGATGTCCGACATCCAGCGCACGCCTTTTTCCACGCCCGATACCGCCACCACAATCGCCGCGCCCATCATCGCCACGATCAGCGCGACCTGCACCCAATGCGTATGCGGCACATCGAACAAGGTGCTCAGCCCGGCGTTGAGATGCAGCACGCCAAAGCCCATGTCGGCACCGATGCCGAACACCGTCGCCACGATGCCCAGCGCATCCACGGTGTAGCCGATCGGCCCGTTGATGCGCTTGCCGATCAGCGGATACAGCGCCGAGCGCAGTGCCAGCGGCAGGTTATGACGAAAGGCGAAATACGCCAGCGCCATCGCCGCCAACGCGAACACGCCCCAGCCGTGCAGGCCCCAATGCAGAAACAGCAACTGCATGGCCTGACGTGCGGAGCCTTCGCCGCTGCCGGTGCCACCTTGGGGCGGTTGCAGATAATGGGTCAGCGGTTCGGAGACGCAGAAGAAGAACAGCGTGATGCTGATGCCGGCCGCGAACAACATGCCGGCCCAGGAGAGATAGCTGAATTCCGGCTCGTCGTGATCGGCGCCGAGCTTGATGTTGCCGTAGCTGGAGAGCGCAGTGCCCAGCACGAACACCAGATACAACGTCATCGCCAGCAGGTAGTACCAACCGACATTGCGCGAGGCCCAGTTCTGCGCATCCAGCAGCACGCGGCCTGCGTCCAGCGGAAACAGCGCAACCAGCAAGGCGAATGTGCACACCACCGTCGCTGCCAGCAAAAACACCGGCCGCAAGGTGCGCACCGGTAACGACTGCGGTTCGACTGCACTCATACCGACGCACTCATAGGATGCGTATCACGTGACGTGCTCCCAACGAAAAACCGCCTGCGTTATCGCACGGGCGGTGTCGAGGGGGTGTCGTCGGTCGAGTTCGCCAGTGCGAACCCGTCGGCACTTTGCGTGCGCTAGCGCAGCAACTGCAGCGGAACGCGGATATCCATACCCACTGCCAGATGATCGGAGAACGCGGCAGGAATCGCTTCGGTGTGCTCGATCACCAGACTGTCGCTGACCAGGATATGGTCGATCGCCCGGTCCGGGCGCCAGCTTGGGAAGGTGTGCACCACGCAGCTCGGCGGCTGCAATCGCGTATGCCGATACAACGCCTGCATCTCTGGACGGTCGGCCACGCAGTTGAAGTCGCCCATCAGCATCGCGTTGGGATGCTCGGAGAGCAGCTCGGCGATGAAGGCCAACTGGGCCATGCGCGAATTGGCGCCCAGCGACAGATGCGCCACCGCAACCGCGAGCCCATCGCGGCCTTGCCCGAACTTGGCCAGCAGGATGCCGCGTCCGCCGATGCGGCCGGGCAATGCATGGTCCTGGACTTCCAGCGGTTCCAGCTTGCTCAGCAATCCGTTGGCGCTGGACGCCACCCCGCCCATGCGGCGGTTGGGCTGGTGGCTCCAGTAGTGGAAGCCGGCACGCTCGGCCAGATAGTGGGTCTGGTTGGTGAAGCCCGAGCGCAGGCTGCCTGGGTCGGCCTCCTGCAGGCCGACGATGTCGCGGTCGCCGGCCAGCTTGGCGATGCTGTCCAGGCTGGTGCGTTTGGCTCCCAGCGGTAACGCGTGCGACCAGCTGCGGGTCACATAATCGCTGTAACGGCGGGTGCTGGAGCCGGCCTGGATATTGGCGGTCAGCACCCGCAGGGTGCGCGAGTCCGAAGCGTTCACGATGCGGCGGTCGCCCGGCTCACTTGGCCAGGGTGGCGCGTTCGCGCGCGATCAGGTGATCGGCCACGCGCAGCATGTCCGGGAAGCTCTTGCCCTTGACCAGGTACTTGCCATTGACGATCAGCGACGGCGTGCCGGTGATCTGGCTACGGGTGGCGAACTGCTTGGCGCGGTTGGTCTTGGCCGAGACGCCGAAGCTGCTCATGGTGTCGATGAAGGTCTTCTGGTCCACGCCGTACTTGGCGTAGAACGCGGCGATGTCCTGCACCGAATCCTTGCCGCGCTCGCCCTTGAGGGTCTGGTCGACGTGGATGGCCTTGTACAGCGCTTCGTGGGTCTTTTCCTGCACGCCCAGGGTCTCGGCGGCGTAGAACGCACGCGCATAGTCATCCCACGGGCCACCGAACATCGCCGGCACGTAGACGAAATGCACGTCCGACGGCAGCCCGGCCTTCCACGGCCCGACCAGCGGTTGGAACGCATTGCAGGCCGGGCAGACATAGCCAAAGACTTCGGCCACTTCGATCTTGCCGGCGGCCTGCTGGTACGGCTGGCCTGCCTGGATGTCCACATAGTCGGTGCCGGCGACCGGCTCGGGGCCGTTCGGTGCGCGCGGAGCGGCACTGGGCGCGGCGGCCGGCGGCGCGGCGGCGCTTTCGCCAACCGCAGGCGGGGCGGCCGGATCGGTAGCCGGGGCAGCTGCAGGTGCAGGCGCCGTCTCGGCAGCCGGCGTTGCGGCGGCAGGTGCGGTGTCGGACGAGCCGTCCTGGGCCTTGCAGGCGACCAGGATCGGCAGCAGCGCCATCAGCGTCAGGGCGAAGCGGGTCTTCATCGGATTGGATCTCCAGCGTGGGGCGAGGAAAGGGCCGGACGGCCGCGGGGCGCATGATGCCACGGCGACCGTCGGTGGCGGTTACGCGGTTCAGCGCTTGGCAGGCGCGGCGTGCTCGCGGGCGATGAGGTAGTCGGCCACGCGCAGCATGTCCGGGTAATTGCGCGCGCCGATCAGGTAACGCCCGTTGACGATGATGGCCGGGGTGCCGGGCAGCTTGCTGCGCTTGGCGAAGTCGCGCGCGGCATCCAGCTTGGCGTCCACCGCCTGGCTCTTGTAGGTCTCGACGAAGCGCTGCTGCGGCACGCCGTAGTTGGCATAGAACGCAGCCAGTTCTTCCGGCGCCACGTTCTGGGTCGGCACGCTCTGTTTTTCGTGGATGGCATCGAACATGGCGCGGTGGCTGCGCTTGGCCACACCGAGGATGTCGGCGGCGAAGTACGCGCGCGCAAACGTGTCCCAGAACCCGCCGAAAGCGGCCGGCACCGGGGTGAAGCGCACGTAGGACGGTTGCTTGGCCGCCCAGGCTTCCAGCGTCGGCTCGAAGTGCGCGCAATGCGGGCAGGTGTAGCCGAACACTTCCACCACTTCGACCTTGCCGGCCAGTGGCGCATACGGCTGGCCACCGTCGATCAGGGTGTAGTCCTCGCCTTCGACCGGCGGCGCCGTCTTGTCGGCGGCGCAGGCCGCCAGTGGCACCAGGATCAACAACAGCAGGGACAGGCGGGAAAGCAGATTCATGCAGGCTCCGTGGGATCTAAAGAGGGGGGCGGGAAACGACGACGCCGGTCGCGGGACCGGCGTCGTGACACGGTGGGGCAGGTGGGCGCCTCAACTCATGAGCGCGCCGGTGTGCCGGCAGGCGTCTGTGCAGCGGCGGCATCGTCGGCGCGGTCGTGCAGGCCTTGCAGATAGCTGGACAGCGCCTGGATCTCCTGCTCGCTCAGCGGGCGTGCCACCTGCGCCATGATATTGAACAGCGCCGGATTGCGCTCCTGGGTGGTGCCGGCCTGGTAGTCCTTCAGGCGCCGCGCCACGTAGTCGGCATGCTGGCCGCCCAGGCGCGGATACGCCGGGCCCGGATTGCCGCCGCCGGATGGGCCGTGGCACGCCATGCAGGCCGGCACGCCACGCGCGATGTCGCCACCGCGGTAGAGCTTTTCGCCGACCTCGTAGAACTTCATGCCCTGATACGGGCCCTCGGCGATCACTGCATCGTCGGCGACCCCGGCGGACGCCTTCTGGGTGGCGAAGTAGGCGCCCAGGTCGCGCATGTCCTGCGCGGTGAGGTCCTTGACGAACGGCACCATCACCGCCGACATCCCGGTATTGCGCTCGCCGCTGGCGATCAGGGCCACCTGATGCGCCACATAGCGCTCGGTTTGCCCGGCGATGCGCGGGTACATCGCCACCGCCGGATTGCCGTCCGGGCCGTGGCAGGCTGCGCAGGCGGCCGCCTTGGCCTGGCCGGCCTTGGCATCGCCCCAGGTGGTCTTGGCCAGATCCACCTCCAGCGGCGCAACGCGCACAGGCGGTGGATCGGGGATCGGCGTGACCGCCGATTGCGCAAACGCCACGGCGGCAATGACCGGCACGGCGAGGGCGGTGAGGACTAGCACACGAGCATGGCGCATCAGCTAAAGCTCCGTATGGACCCGGCCCGCGCGCGTTGGGTGCTGGCAGTGGCAGGCATGCTTCGATTATCGACACGCCTTTGCGCCAGGGTCAACGAACAGTGCAGCAAAACCGCCGGGCCCGAACGTGCGATCCTAGTGAGATGTCGCTCCTTATCGAACAAGCCCGCTACCACCTGTCCGCCCATAACGCCCGGCAATTGCCCGACGATGGCGGTTACGAGGTGGCCTTCGCCGGCCGCTCCAACGCCGGAAAATCAAGCGCACTCAATGCGCTGACCCGCCAGAACGCGCTCGCCCGCGTGTCCAAGACCCCCGGCCGCACCCAGCAGCTGGTGTTCTTCCAGATCCAGCCCGAGCGCTATCTGGTGGATCTGCCCGGTTACGGCTACGCCAAGGTGCCGCAGGACCTGCAGGCGCACTGGCAGGCCTTCATCGACCGCTATTTCCGCACCCGCGAGGCGCTGCGCGGCCTGGTGGTGGTGATGGACATCCGCCATCCGCTCAAGGATTACGACCTGCAGATGCTCGGCTACGCCGCCGAACGCGGCCTGCCTGCGCACGGCTTGTTGACCAAGGCCGACAAGCTCGGCCGTGGCCAGCAGATGCAGACCCTGCAGAAGGTCAAGAAGGAAGTGACCTCGCGCTTCGGCGACAGCGTGACCGTGCAGACCTACTCCGGCGAATCGCGCCAGGGCGTGGACGAATTGCGCGGCATCGTTGGCGGCTGGCTGGGCCTGGGTGTGGAAACGCCCGTCGTCGAGTGATGCCTGGCGGCCGTTATGGCCGCGTCCTTTTGATGCGATGCAAGAAGGCGAGCCAGTGCTCGCCGTCCTCGTGTGTGCCGGTCGGTACGGGCCGGTCGGCAGCCAGGGTCGACCGGTGTACCGGTTGCGGCCGCCTGATCGCAACAGGTGTTGCGGCGGAAGCGTTGACTGCTGAGATGCGCACTGCGGCACATCCTGCGGCGTGCGCATGGATGGAAATCTCAGACCCGGCTAATGGCGGCAATACTTGCATGCCCTACGGGTATAGTGCGGGCCTTGCGGTGGCCGGGGAGTATCCCCACATCGTCCCACCCCTTCACGTTTGCGAGCCTGCCCTTGTCGAGTCCCAGCCACGTTGCCGAAACGCCGATCACCGAACGCGCGGAACTGGTCCAGGTGCTCGCCTCCGGCGAGAAGCCCAGCGCGGACTGGCGGATCGGGACCGAGCACGAGAAGTTCGGCTTCCAGCTCGATGATCTGCGCGCGCCCACTTTCGAAGGCGCGCGTGGC
This sequence comes from Xanthomonas dyei, assembly GCF_002939865.1. Classification (GTDB taxonomy): domain Bacteria; phylum Pseudomonadota; class Gammaproteobacteria; order Xanthomonadales; family Xanthomonadaceae; genus Xanthomonas; species Xanthomonas dyei. The sequence goes on along the minus strand of NZ_MDEE01000010.1, from coordinate 85,583 downwards.
ATTCAAGCCTTGCTGACCGGGTTGACCCGGTTCGGCTGGGAGCCGGTGCAGGAAAACGGCCACACCATCGCGCTGCTGCGCGACGGCGCCTCGGTGACGCTGGAGCCGGCTGGCCAGCTGGAATTGTCCGGCGCGGCGGTGGAAACCCTGCATGACACATGCGTGGAAACCGGCACCCATCTGGACGAAGTGGCCCAGGTCGCCGGCGAGTTGCAGCTTGGGTTCCTGGGCATGGGCTTCCAGCCCAAGTGGCGGCGCGACCAGATGCCGTGGATGCCCAAGGGCCGCTACCAGATCATGAAGAACTACATGCCCAAGGTCGGCTCGCTCGGCCTGGACATGATGACGCGCACCTGCACGGTGCAGGTCAATCTGGATTACGCCACCGAAGCGGACATGGTGCAGAAGTTCCGCGTGTCGCTGGCATTGCAGCCGATCGCCACCGCCTTGTTCGCCGATTCGCCGTTCACCGAGGGCAAGCCCAACGGCTACCTGAGCTATCGCTCGCACATCTGGACCGACACCGACGCCGATCGCACCGGCATGCTGGATTTCGTGTTCGAAGACGGTTTCAGCTACGAGCGCTACGTCGATTACCTGCTCGATGTGCCGATGTATTTTTCGTATCGCAATGGCGTCTATGTCGATGCCAGCGGGCAGAGCTTCCGCGATTTCATGCAAGGCAAGCTGCCGGCGTTGCCGGGCGCGTTGCCGACGCTGCGCGACTGGTCGGACCACATGACCACCGCGTTTCCGGAAGTGCGCCTGAAGAAGTATCTGGAAATGCGTGGCGCCGATGCCGGCCCGTGGAATCGCCTGTGCGCGTTGTCGGCGTTCTGGGTGGGGCTGTTGTACGACCAGACCGCGCTGGATGCGGCCTGGGACCTTGTCAAGGATTTCAGCCCCACCGAACGCCACGCCCTGCGCGACGGCGTACCCAAGCACGCGCTGGGTCTGCCGTTCCGCAACGGCACCGTGCGCGACCTGGCGGTAGAGGCAGTCAACATCGCCCGCGAAGGCCTGCGCCGGCGCGCGCGCTTGAATGGCGATGGCCAGGACGAAACCGGCTTTGTCGACGTGATCGCCGAGATCGCCGAGAGCGGCGTTACCGCTGCCGAGCGCAAGCTGGCGCTGTATCACGGCGCATGGAACGGCGATATCGACCGCGTCTTCCGCGAGTTTGCGTACTGAGGAAGCGGTTAGCCGAACGCGCGGCGTTGCTGTGCGTGGATGCGTATGCGGCGAGTTGTCGGTGATGCAGCCTTGATTGCGCGGCTTCCACCCTGGCGCCCTGATGCGCAGGGTCGGCCGCAGTCTCAGTTTGGTTTGCCCATGCACGGCAGGCGTACTGTCACGCGCAGGCCGCCTGCCGTGCGATTGTCCAGGCGCAGGTCGCCGCCATGCGCCAGCACGATGCTATGGGTGACCGACAAGCCCAGGCCGATGCCACCGGTGCCACGATTGCGCGAAGACTCGCCACGCACGAACGGCAGTAGCAGTTGTTCGCGCTGGCTGGGGTCGATGCCGGGGCCGTCGTCGTCGATCCACAGCACGCCATCCTCGCCATCGCGGGTGAGCTGAAGGCGCGCGCACTTGCCGTATTTCAGGGCGTTTTCGAGCAGATTCATTACCGCGCGGCGCAATGCCAGCGGGTCGCCATCCAGGGTGATGGTCGGGCCGGGCAGCAGCACTGCGTCGGCGCCGATATCGGTGGCGTTGTCGACCACACTCTCCACCAGCAAGCGCAGATCCAGCGGCGCGCGTTCGCCGCGATGGCGGTCGTTCTGGATGAAGTCCAGCGCCGCGGAAATCATCGCCTTCATCTCGTCGATATCGGCCAGCGCCTTTTCGCGCAGCGGCGGTTGCAGGTCGTCCAGTCGAAACGACAACCGCGCCAGCGGGGTGCGCAGGTCGTGCGCGATGGCCGCCACCATATGGGTGCGCTCGTTGATCAGCCGGTTCAGGCGCGCCTGCATCGCATTGAACGAATCGGCGGCGCGGACGATTTCCGGTGGGCCGCTGCGTTGCAGTGCGGCGGCGTGGGGATTGCGGCCCAGCCGGTCGGCGGCTTCGGCAAAGCGCTTGATCGGTGCCGACAGCGCGCGCGAGAACCACCATGCCAGCGGCCCGTTGGCGAGCAGGCCGGCCAGGAACAACAGCACGATATGGGTCTTGAATTCGGCCGACAGCCGCCGCCGCGGCGATTCCACCGTGCGCCAGCGGCCATCGGGCTGCTGCAGTGCGGCGGTAAAACCATCCAGCAGCGGCACGCCGGGTGTCAGGCGTTCGCTTTCCCAGTCATCGGGGGCCTGATCCGGGCGCAGCCCGTTGCCGAACGGCGAGTCGCCGGCGTTGCGGTCGGACGCCCAGTCGGGCGACATCCGTTGCCGGCCGTCGCTGCCTGTGGCATCGGTGGCGTGCAGCTGGCCGGGCAGATGCCGTGGTCGGTCGGCGGCCAGTCGCGGGCTTTCGCGGTCGTCGGCACTGCGATAGAACCGCACGCGCTGCGCATCGACATCCAGCCAGTGCGCCAGCAGCATTTCCGCGAAGGCATCGCGCACCTGGCCAGGCGGTGCGGACGGCTGCTGCGCGCCGTCGTGCACCTTCAGGGTCTGGGTGCCGGCGGGCATGCGCGTGGACAGCAGCGCCACCACTTCCGGCGGGTGCACCGGCGGCTCGTAGACAGGGGTGCGCATCACCAGCAGGGCGATGCCGATGACCTGGGCGGTGAGCAGGGCCACCGCCAGCAGGACGAACGTGCGGGCAAAGATCGACAGCCCGCGACGTGCCGGTTTGCTCACAGACGCGAGACGCCCGGCAGCAGCATGTAGCCTTCGTTGCGTACGGTGCGAATCAACTCGGTATGGACGCGCTCATTGATCTTGCGGCGCAGGCGGCTGATCTGGCTGTCGATGGCGCGGTCGTAGACGTTGGTATCGCGGCCGCGTGCGTAGTCCAGCAGCTGGTCGCGGCTGAGCACGCGTTGCGGATGCTCGACGAAGGTGCGCAGCAACGCGAATTCGCCGTCGGAGAGATTGATGAAGATGCCGGTGGGGTCGCGCAGGTCGCGGCGCACCACGTCCAGCCGCCAGCCGGCGAATTCGTAGACGTTTCCGCGCTGGTCGGCCTGCTCGTTGCTGGCCTGGCTGCGGCGCAGCAAGGCGCGCACCCGCGCCAGCAGTTCGCGCGGGTTGCAGGGTTTGGCCAGGTAGTCGTCGGCGCCCACTTCCAGGCCGATGATGCGGTCGGTGTCGTTGCCCAGCGCACTGAGCATGATGACTGCCGGCGAACCGCGTTCGCTGGCCAGGGCGCGCGCTGCGCTCAGCCCATCTTCTCCCGGCATCATCACGTCGAGTACGATGAGGTCGGGGCGGCGCTGCGCCATGCGCGTGCGCATGTCCGCCACGTTTTCGGCAACGTCCACCTGGTACCCGTGGGCGCTCAGAAATTCGCCGATGAGCTTGCGCAGGTCCGGGTCGTCGTCGACCACAAGAACGCAGGGTTGTTGCATATCCATGGAGGTCATCGTCGGTGGCGCGGAGGTTGGCCCGCGCAGGGTGGTGGCTACCGGATACATGGTGCTCGCAGTTGCAAGGCTGGAACACACATCATAATGATCAAATTTGTCAATTATTGGCACACGTGCAAGGCAACATGACGGGACGGGACATCACGCAGGACACCATCGCTTCGACACTGCGCCATCCCGATGGCGAGTGCGTGAATGGCAAGGCGTTTCCGATGATGCGGGTGATCAGCCGCGATAACGGCGTGGGCCTGACCCGCGACATGGTACTGATGGCGCAGACCCTGCGCGCCGGCGGCGTGCCCGTGCAGGAGCTGGGGTTCACCAGCCAGCGGTTGCAGGACACCGGACGCGAGGTGCGCCTGTGGGCCAGTCGCGCGCTGTTCGGGCGGGTGCCGCTGCAGATTTTTTCCGAGCGCGTGTATGCGCGCTGCCTGCCGCTGGGGCAGATCAACCTGCTGGTGCCCAATCCGGAATGGCTGCTGCCCAAATGGCTGCCGTTGCTGCCGAAATTCGACGCGGTGCTGTGCAAGACCCACCATGCCGAGCGGATTTTCCAGAGCCTGGGCTGCACCACGCATTTCATCGGCTTTACCAGTCCGGATCGCTACGACGCCCGGGTGCCGCGCCAGCGGGCCTTTTTTCATCTGGCCGGGCGCAGTACCGCCAAGGGCACCCGCGTGCTGCTGGACACCTGGAAGCAGCATCCGGAGTGGCCGCTGCTGACGGTGGTGCAGAGTCCGCGGACCGCCGGCAAGCCGGTGGTGGCGCCGAATATCGATCACCGCGTGCGCTATCTCGACGATGCGGAACTGCGTCGGCTGCAGAATGCGCATCTTTTCCACTTGTGTCCTTCCGAGGCCGAAGGCTTCGGCCACTACCTGATGGAAGCGCTGAGCGTGGGGGCGGTGACCTTGGCCACCGATGGCGAGCCGATGAACGAGCTGGTCAAGCCGGAGCATGGTGTGCTGATTCCGGTGGGAGACGTGCGCCAGCGGCGCCTGGCGTCGTATTACTACGTGGACGCAGCGGGAATCGCGCAAGCGGTGGAGACCGCGCTTGCGATGCCGCAGGCCGCACTGGATGCGCTGTCGGCCAATGCGCGTGCGTTTTATCAAGCCAACGATGCCGCCTTTGCAGGGCGATTCTGCAGCGCGGTACTGGCGTCGCTGCCGGACCATGCGCCGCAACACGCTGTGGGCATTGCGCCGGTCGTGGTCGATCGTTGAGGGGGTGATGCGCCAGGCCGCGCCTGCGGTCGTGCACGACTCCGTCCCGCCACCGGTTGGTGCCAACCAAGGGCTAGCGCATCTTGGTCGCGCATGGTTTCAGGCGAACGTTGCTGCCGACAGGGCGCAGCGGTATTGGCGTTGTGCCGTTCACTTTAGTTGCTCAATGGTGCGCTGATGGGCCTGCTCGGTACGCACAGTCATGGCGCCGCATGCATGCGATGCACGACCGAGTAGTCGCCGGCTGAGTAGAGTGCAGCGGTGGCGGAACCAATGGCAACGAATCGATCAAGCACTCTTGACTGCACCGCTCACCGCGCAGTCGTTTCGCTATGCAGTTCCGCAATGCAGGGCGATACGAACAGATTGCCGCGATATGCGCCGGCCAGGGTCCTGGCCGCGACGACTGCCCAGACCACGCCAAGCACGGCCACCAGGGCGACGCCGAGCGTATTGAAGAACATCAGTTGCACTAGCGCGCCAAGTTTCAAGGTGGCCACGGCGTAGACGCCAAGTGGAAAGGTAAAGCCCCACCAGCCCAGATTGAACGGCACCTCGGCACGGAAATAGCGCGCGGTGATCAGCACCGACAGCAGCAGCCACCAGGCGCCCAAACCCCAGAACAGCACGCCGCCGATCACGCCGACGCCCGCGGCGATGTGCCCGAGCTCGGCCAGCCCGTGTGCGGCGAAGATCGCCGGGGCGTCGGCGCCCATCACCAGCATGCCCAGCGCACCGGTGCCGATCGGGCCGAGCGACAACCAGCTCGATGCCGCCATGCTGGCCGGCGGCAGCTGATGCAAGGCCATGCGCAGCAGCAGGATGACCAGGATGCTCATCGCCACCGGCACCGAATACGCCCACAACGCATAGCTGGCAATCAGCATCGCGAACCGCGTGCCTGCATCGGCAAGGTGCGGAGCCAACAGCCCGCCGCTGGCCGCCGCCACCTCGGCCGCCACCACCGGCAACAACCACACCGCAGTCATCTGCTCGATGCGGTGCTGCTGCCGGGTAAACATCAAATACGGCACGCCCACTCCGCAGGCCACTGCCATTGCCGCGTCCACCCACCACAAAGCCTCGGCCAGCGGCAACACAGCGCTGCCCCAACGTGGCACGCCGTAGAGCAACAGACCGTTGATGATGGTCGCCAGGCCCATCGGGATGGTGCCCAGGAACATCGAGGCGCTGGCGTGCGCGAAGATCCGTTTGGCTTCATCGAAGAACAGCACCCAACGCGCGGCATACAGCAGCGCGAAGACGACAAACAGCGCAACGTTGAACATCCACAGGCGCTCGCCGACCACCGCCAAGCCTTGAACGTGCCACGGCAGTTGACCGAGCGCCAGCGCGAAAATGCCGGTGCCCATGGTGGCAGCGAACCAGTTCGGGGTGAACTGGCGGATGACCTCGCGCGGGCCGGACAACGCCTTGAAGGGACGCAGCCTTTGGGTGACGGGCAGTGCAGTCGCAGTGGACATGGCGGTGGGTGGCACCTTGGAGAGGACAGTGGCATAAGTGTCGAGCGATAGGACGTAGCTGTAAAACGGGTAATATCGCTATCTGATACTTGTAAAGCAGGTAAGTCGTGCGCCTGACGTTGCGGCAACTTCAGATCTTTTGCGCCATTGCCCAACATGGCAGCACCACCAGCGCCGGGCTGGCGGTGGCGTTGTCGCAGTCGGCCACCAGTGCAGCGCTCAATGAGTTGGAGCATGCGTTGGGCACGCAGTTATTCGATCGCGTCGGCAAACGTTTGGTGCTCAACGATGTGGGCACGGCGCTGTTGCCGCAGGCGCGCAAGCTGCTCGATGGCGCGCAGGAGATCGAGGCGGGATTCGAACCGGGCGCTGCGTCTTCTAAAGCTCGCTTGAAGATCGGTTGCAGCACGACGATCGGCAATCATGTGTTGCCGCTGGTGCTGCATGCGCTACGCAAGCAGGCGCCAGCGCTGCGCGTTGATATGGAAAGCGCCAATAGCAGCGCGATCGCGCGCAAGGTGGCCAACTTCGAGCTGGACATGGGCTTGATCGAAGGGCCCTGTCATCTGCCGGAGCTGCGTGCCGAGCCGTGGCTGGTGGACGAGTTGCTGGTCGTGGTCGGTCGCCGGCATGCGTTGGCCAAGCGGGCCAAGGTCACGTTGGCCGACCTGCGCGACGCCGACTGGCTGTTGCGCGAGCCGGGCTCGGGCACGCGTGAAGAGGTCGAGCAGTTGCTGCTGCGGCATCTGCATGCATTGTCCGATACGCGGCAGATCGGCAGCTCGGAAGCGATCAAGAACATGGTGGTGCAGGGCCTGGGTGTGAGTTGCCTGTCGCGCTGGGTGGTGGATGAGCTGATCGCAACGAAGAAGTTGAAGCCGTTGGCCGGTGGGCTGCCGCGCTTGACCCGGCGGTTCTTTCTGATCGCCCATCGCGACAAGTTTTTTTCTCCCGCGCTTGAGCGCTTTCACGCCACTTGCCTGCAGTTCAAATGCGAGCACGACCAGCGCTCACAGCGTTAGCCGCGAGCACGCCACGCTGCGCAATCGCGTGCGGCAATGCAGCAGGATGATGCGCGCAGCACTGCCTGGATGTGATGCGAAGGCAGTACGGCGATGATGTGAGCGCGGTCACCTTCTGTTTGCGTGCAGCGTGTGTATCGACTGCTCGACAGCCCTCGGCATCGCTTTTTCCATACAGATGCCTATACTGCCCCCCAGTATCTTGGGTGGAGGGCCGGCATGCCGCATTCGCCGCTGGAAAAGAAACGCGCACTGGCGCGAGTACGGCGGTTGCGTGGGCAGTGCGACGCACTTGAGCGTGCGTTGCAATCGGGCGCAGACTGCGCCCCGGTGCTACAGCAGATCGCCGCGATCCGGGGGGCCGTCAATGGGTTGATGTCGCAGGTGCTTGAAGCGCATGTCCGTGAAGACTTCGGGCATGCTGCTGTGTCCGATGCGCAACGCGCCAAGCGGATACAGGACCTGCTGGGCCTGGTCCGGTCTTACCTCAAATGAACTCCCACCGGGCCGGCACATGCCGTGTCCGTCCTCGAACATCCTCGTCAGGAGCGCTATCCCAATGAAATCCCGTGCAGCAGTCGCATTCGGACCCGGCAAGCCGCTGGAAATCGTCGAGATCGACGTCGCACCGCCGAAGGCCGGCGAAGTGCTGGTCCGCATCACTCACACCGGCGTGTGCCATACCGATGCCTTTACGCTGTCCGGCGATGATCCGGAAGGTATCTTTCCGTCGGTGCTGGGCCACGAAGGCGGCGGCATCGTCGAGCAGATCGGCGAGGGCGTGACCAGCGTCAAGGTCGGCGACCACGTGATCCCGCTGTACACGGCCGAATGCCGCAAGTGCAAATTCTGTCTATCCGGCAAGACCAACCTGTGTCAGGCCGTGCGCGCCACTCAGGGCAAGGGCCTGATGCCGGACGGCACCACGCGCTTCTCCTATAACGGCGAGCCGATCTTCCACTACATGGGCTGCAGCACCTTCAGCGAATACACCGTGGTGCCGGAAATCTCGCTGGCGGTGGTCAATCCCGAAGCGCCGCTGGAAAAGGTCTGCCTGCTCGGCTGCGGCGTCACCACCGGCATCGGTGCGGTGCACAACACCGCCAAGGTCAAGCCGGGTGAGAGCGTAGCCGTGTTCGGTTTGGGCGGCATTGGTCTTGCGGTGATCCAGGGTGCGGTGCAGGCCAAGGCCGGGCGCATCCTGGCCATCGATACCAACCCGGGCAAGTTCGACCTGGCGCGCAGCATGGGCGCCACCGATTGCATCAACCCGAAGGACTACGACAAGCCGATCCAGGAAGTGATCGTGGAGTTGACCGATGGCGGCGTGGATTTCAGCTTCGAGTGCATCGGCAACGTCAACGTGATGCGTTCGGCGCTGGAGTGCTGCCACAAGGGCTGGGGCGAGAGCGTCATCATCGGCGTGGCCGGCGCCGGCCAGGAAATCAGCACCCGTCCGTTCCAACTGGTCACCGGCCGCGTGTGGCGCGGCAGCGCCTTCGGTGGCGTCAAGGGGCGCACGCAATTGCCTGGCATGGTGGAGCAGTCGATGAAGGGCGAGATCGATCTCGATCCGTTCATCACCCACACCATGCCGCTGGAAGAGATCAACGAAGCCTTCGACCTGATGCATGAAGGCAAGTCGATCCGTACCGTGATTCATTTCTGACCACACGGCCAGGAGCGGCGCGCGGCCGCTTCCGCGCACGTGGGACCGAGACTCCGGGAGGGGCATGATGGCTAACGTGTCGATTCATCCTTTGGTAGATGGTGGCGTTGCGCGAGGTGGTGCGGAAAATTTTCAAGGAGGAACCCTCGAATGCCACTGCGCCAGCGACAAGGTGGTGGTGGAAGTGGGTGCGCAGACCGCACACAACCACGCATGCGGCTGCAGTAAATGCTGGAAACCCGAGGGCGCGACGTTTTCCGTGATTGCGGTGGCGCCGCGCGACAAGGTCAAGGTGCTTGCGCATGGAGAAAAGCTGAAGATCGTCGATGAAAGCGCGACGATCCAGCGACACGCCTGCACGGCATGCGGCGTGCACCTGATCGGCCGGATCGAGAACAAGGAGCATGCGTTCTACGGGCTGGATTTCGTGCACACCGAGCTGTCCAAGCAGCAGGGGTGGTCGGCGCCGGGCTTTGCCGCATTCGTCTCGTCCATCATCGAAACCGGCACCCCGCCGGATCAGATGGAGGGCGTGCGCGCGCGTCTGACCGAGCTGGGATTGACTCCCTACGACTGCCTGTCGCCGGCGTTGATGGATGCGCTGTCGACGCAGGTGGCGCGCAAGAAGGGCTTGTTGCACTGATGGTCCAGCCCTGCGCCCGGTCTCCGGGCGCAGGGTTTTCTCTTCGTAAGGAATCTTCATGGAACGTATCGAACACCGTGCCTGTTTTGGTGGTTGGCAGGACGTGTACCGGCATCAGTCGCAGGCCTTGGATTGCAGCATGACGGTGGGCGTGTATCTGCCGCCGCAGGCCGCCGATGGTCCGTTGCCGGTGCTGTATTGGCTCAGCGGCCTGACCTGCACCGAGCAAAACTTCATCAGCAAGGCCGGTGCGCAGCGCTACGCCGCCGAGCATGGGGTGATTCTGGTCGCGCCGGATACCAGCCCGCGTGGCGACGATGTGGCCGATGCAGAGGGCTACGACATCGGCAAGGGCGCCGGCTTCTATGTCGATGCGACGCAGCAGCCATGGGCTGCGCACTACCGCATGTACGACTACGTGGTGAACGAATTACCGGCACTGATCGAAGCGCACTTTGCCACCACCGGTGCGCGCGCGATCAGCGGCCACTCGATGGGCGGGCATGGCGCATTGACCATCGCGTTGAAGAACCCAGGGCGCTATCGCAGCGTGTCGGCGTTTTCGCCCATCGTGGCACCCAGCCAGGTGCCGTGGGGCGAGAAAGCGTTTGGGCAGTATCTGGGCGACGATCGCAACAGCTGGAAGGCATATGACGCCACCGCGTTGATCGCGCAGGCGCAGGAGCGTTTGCCGCTGTTGATCGATCAGGGCGGGGCGGACGAATTTCTGGAAAATCAGCTGAAAACCGGGTTATTCGAAGACGCGGCCAAGGCTGCGGCGTATCCGGTGACCGTGCGCATGCAGCCTGGGTACGACCATAGCTATTACTTCATCTCCAGCTTCATCGGCGAGCATATTGCGCATCATGCTGCGGCATTGCGTGGTTGATTGTGTTGTTGTTGCGGTGGCAAGCGACGGTGTTCCGGAATGCGCTCGCCGTTGATACATGTGCACCCTGCCGCATGTGTTGCGGTCGCTATTTGCTGCCGTTTGGCGCGTAGTTCCCTTCTCCCATCGGGAGAATGTGCCCCGTAGGGGCGGGTGAGGTACGCGCGCAGCTCGGTGCAGAGAGTGATTGCGTGAGTGCCTTCGCACCGCACCCTCACCCCAACCCCTCTCCCGGTGGGAGAGGGGCTTGACGCGGCACGATGCGTCCGACTTCCTTCTCCCATCGGGAAAAGGGCTTGTGCGCTCACTTTTCGCCAGACATGACCGGTGGCTAGCGCAGCTGCTGCGCAGCGAGTCTGCCCAAGTGGCGCATGGCTGTTTCCAGGCGGTCGCTCCAGGGTTGGCCGCAGCTCAGGCGCAGGTGATCGGTGTAGTCACTGCGGCTCGAATACGGATGCCGATGCTGATCCTGGCGGCGGTGCTGCAAGGCGAGCGCACGCGCCGAAGCGACCTGGGCTGGACGCTGCTGGCCGTTGTCGGCGTGGCGTGCTCGACCGATCCGGCGCGGTTGTGGCATCGCGCCGATCGCGGTTATCCGTTCGGGATTGCGCTGACCCTGCTGGCGGCGCCGCTCTTGATGTCGCGGCGTATCAGCCGCGAACGGCCACTGGCGGTGGTGCCGGTGCAGTGGCTGGGTCTGGCGATGATCGTGCTCGGCACGCTGGCGGTCAATCTCAAATGGCGTTGACCACGCGGCGCATTGGCGCGGGCATGACCGCGCGCCGCCACGCATGCAGCGTGGCGGCGCACAGGGTCAACGCACGTCGCGCATTTGCCAGTGGTGGCCGGCCAGGGCTTGCATGCGCTGTTTGAACAGGTCTCCGGGAATGCTGGTGGTGGCGACCAGGTCGATGCGCAGATCGTCCTGCTTGCCGGTGACGGTGGCCGACGGATCGGTGATGCCCAGCGCGGGGTCCACTTCGTCCGGGTCGGCCTGTAGCTGGCGCCAGCGATCGAACCAGGCCGGGTCGCGCAGTGCGGCCTGCAACTGTTCGGCAAACGCCTCGGCGCCGTTGGCGGTGAAGCTCACCGATGGCGCGCTGCCGCGGGCGAGCTTGGGGTCGGGCAGGCTGATCGAGTAGCTGACAGGCATGGACACACTCCGTTGAATGACGGCGGCACACTAGCCGAGGGCGGGTGAGAACGCCGTCGAAGGCCATGTGCCGCCAAGCGCTTGCTTCAGGCGGAAAAACGATGCGGTTCTGCGGCGAAGGCCACCGCCAGCGCGCCCTTGCCCACGTTGACCATGCCGGTCAGGCTCATCACGCTTTCGAACAGGTCCACGCCATGGCTCTGGCAGGCGGCCTGCAACGCGGCATAGCCGGGCAGGGCATGCAGCTCGGCCAGCTCGCCGCCATAGCCGACGCACACGGTGGGCGTCATCAGGCCCTCGTGGAGCTTGCGCACGGTAAAGCCGAACAGCTTCTCGGCCGACGGCTCGAAGCCCTTGAGCTTGGCCACCGGTTCGGTGACGCCGCGATAGGCACGCAGCACCGGCTTGATATCCAGCGCACTGCCCAGCGCCGCGCCGATCAGGCCCACGCTGCGATCGCCTTTGGTGCGTGCACGCGCGCGCAGGTAATACAGATCGCGCGGAATCATGTAGCCATAGGTGTGCTCGGCCAGCTGCTCCAGGCGCGTACGGATCGCTGCAACACCCTGGCCCTGCTCGCGCAGGCGCACCGCTTCCACCGCGGTGATGCCCTGGCCGGCAAACAGGTTCAAGGTATCGATCACGCGCAATGCGAAGGGCGAGCTGTGCCCCGCGGCCTGACGGATCGGCTTGTAGTCGTTGAGGATCGCGAAGCTGGCCTGCATGGCATTGTCGTAGATCTGGCTGCGCAGCTTGGAGATGGTCAGGCAGAACACGTGGTCGTAATCGATGACCAGGCGCTGCAGGAACAGATCGCGGATCTGGTTGACCGAAAACGGTGTGGTCTCTGCTTCGTGCCCACGCTCGGCCACATGCGCCTGCAGAAAACTCAGCGTGGCTTCTTCATCGCGATGATCGGCCAGCACGGCCTCGCCGATACGGACGCTGATCGGCAGCACGATCACGTTGTTGCGTTGGATGAAGTCCTGCGGCAAATCGCACGCACTGTCCACCACGATTCCGATGCGCATCGTCGCCCCCTCCGGCTGTTGCGTCGTTCCTAATTGCGAACGCTATCGCAAAACCGCCGCCGCGCGTAGAGCCAGCGGTCGGCGCGGCCGGGCCGGTGCGGGGCAAGCGGCGCAAAACCTGTCTGTCGAAGGGCGGTGCTTCACGATGTCCGTGGTGCTCTGCGTGTCGGGCGTGTGGTGCTTGGGCAGATTGGACACGGCATGGTCGGTCCAGCTGGACTGGCGGGGACAGTGCCCCGCAGCCAGGAGGCAGACGGCCGCGTCCGCCCAGCGCCGCCGTCGGCTGCCCGGGTCGGTACGAGCACACGACCATGTGGCTCTGCACCATTGGCGTGCGGCGCCAGGCCACGCACCTGAGCGGTACATGCCGGACCGACAGGAAGTTGGGTGCGAACTGAGGATCAGGGCACGTTCGGGATGCAAGGTAGCGCCCGCTATCGCGCTTGGCGCGGCTGTCCCGCCGGAATCGCTATAGCTCCTGCCGCAGCGCCGCTGCTAGGGTCGGCCGCACCGCTGCAGGGCGGGTCCCGGGGGCGCCGCACTGGCGCCGCCGCGCTGAACACCATGGAGAGTCAACATGCACACCACCCCATCCAACACCCTCACACTGACCGGTGCGCAGGCGCCCACCACACGGCGGCGCGCATCGCGCTGGTGGAAGGCCGCGCTGGCCATTGGTCTGGTGGCGCTGGCACCGGCGGCACTGGCTGGGCCGTACAAGATCTTTGGCAACCACTATGCGTGGGTCAATAATTTCAACGATCCCAACAACATCATCCAGGGCACCTTCGGTACCGGTACCACGCCGGAGCTCACCGTCACTTTCAACTTCGCCGACTACAACCTGTATGGGTATCCGGCGATCGTGCGCGGCTGGCACTACGACTGGAATCCGACCAGCGACACGTTGTTCCCAAAACAGATTTCCTCGATTTCCTCGCTCCCGTTCAAGTTCAACTACAGCGCCGGCGGCACCAATCTGGCGGGCGACTTTGCCTACGACATCTTCTTCCGCTGGGATACCGCCAAGGGCAATCCGCAGCTGGAAGTGATGATCTGGGGCGACCACAACTCCTGGCCGATCGGCACGGTCACCGCCACCAAGGTGATCACTGCGGGCGGGCGTACCTTCGATCTGTGGGAAGGCTTCAACTCCGGTGCCGGCTATTACGTGTACACCTTCATCCCGACCGGCACCGCCGGCCAGCCGACGCTCAAGACCAGCGGCAATCTCAACATCGATGCCAAGCCGTTCTTGACCTGGCTGCAGAACAACCGCTCCAAGGATGGCCGCTACAGCAACAGCATGTATCTGCATGCGGCCGAAGCGGGGTTTGAAGTGGTGCGCGGCAATGGCTGGGCCAAGGTCAGCGCCACGATGGATGCCAAGTAAGCGCATCCGGTGAGTCGTGCATGGACCGCCAGCGCAGCGGTCGGTCCACGCAGCGGTGTGTCGTTGACGGTATGTGCCGTCGTGCGCGCGCCGCTACTTGGTGGAGACTGCTGCCGGGTTCACTCGAATCTCAACAATGAAGTGGTCGTGTGTGCAGCGCATGCAATGGATGCGCCGCGCATCGGATGAGGCCACGGTGATCGGTCTGCAGGGATGGCCATGTTCGCGCCCCGTCAGTGCGCGGGCATTCGGCGTGGCGCGAAGGCGTCATTGCGCCGGATGCGTCCACGGTCATCGCCCACCCGCTGGCGTGTTGCCAGAGGGCGCGCGTGGCCCTCCCACCCATCATCGGAGTTCACCTCATGCACGTGCACGCTCGTTTCCGTTTGCCTCTGCGTTGCGGCGTTTCGCCGCGCGCCGCTGGACTGGCCCTGGTACTGGTTGCCGCCGGCGCCAGCGCCGCGACCGGCGAGACCAAGGTCTACGGCACGCAATACGCTTACAACAATAATTTCAACGACAACACCAACAACATCAAAGCGAGCTTCGGCTCCGGTAGCACGCCCAGCCTGACGATCTCCTACAACTTGCCCAGTGGGCAGTTGTACGGCTATCCGGCCATCTGCCGCGGCTGGCATTACACGATGAACCCGGCCACCGACAGCTATTTTCCGCATCAGGTCTCGAAGGTGAGCAGCCTGAGCGGCACGCTGGCCTTTACCACCAACGGCAGCGGGCAGACCGGCGACTTTGCCTACGATCTGTTTTTCCGCAAGGACACCAGCAAGGGCGATCCGCAGTTGGAAGTGATGATCTGGGGCGCCAACAATTCGTATCCGCTGGGCACGTTGACCGCGTCCAATGCATTCACCTCCGGCGGCGTGACCTACGATCTGTGGGAAGGCAATAACGCGGCCGCCGGCTACTACGTCTACACCTTCATCCCGCATGGCAGCGCCGGCAACAGCAACGCGCTTCCGGCCAAGGGCAACCTCAATGTGGACGTCAAGGCGTTTTTGACCAGATTGCAGGCGCTACGCGGTGGCGATGGCCGCTACAGCAGCGAGCTGTATCTGCAGGTGGTGGAAGGCGGTTTCGAGGTGACCGGCGGGATGGGGAAGGTATCGCTGACCGGCTCGATTGCGGCCAAGTAAACGCATCATTCGCCATCGATGCGATGTGCGACGACATGGGTGATGCATGCATCGTTGCAAGCGCGGGGGGCTGCGCACAACGTCTGATCCGCCAGCATCCAGCGATGGCAACGCCCACTTGAACCATGGCCACCACTGCACGTGCAGTGGTGGCCATGCGGGTGTTTCCGGCATGCGCGACGGATCTAGAGCGCCACCAACTGGAGGCTATCGAACACCACCGCCGGGCTGAGGTAGCCGTTGTCCGGAGATCCTGATGCAAGCCCGATCTCGATGCGGTTGCTGCCGACCTGCAGCGCCGAGGCGGGGATGTCCACCTCATACAGCGTGTTGTTGCCGCGCGTGGTGCCACGGGTGATGCCGCGCGTCTTCGGCTGATTGGGTGCGGCAGGAAGCGGGCCGTTCCAGCGCGCGTTGACGGCAATCTGCGGGCGCGCGCTGACCTGCGCCAGCGGCACGAAAATCCGTAGGCGATAGCCGCGAACCTCGCTGGACGCCAGGGTGAAGTCGATCCGGGTTGGCGTGTTGATGCTGCGCCACTGCACGGCCGGAAAACTCACCGCGCTGCTCGACCCGACGGTGTAGGTGACCGGCGCCCAGCGCATGCGTGTGTCGGAAGGATGCGCGCGCGGCAGCAGGTCGGCATGGCGAAATCCGGCCGGCGTGCCGTCGGGCACACCGATCTGCCATTTCAGCGTGCCGGGCAAGACCACGGCCTGCAATGCCGCCTGCGCGGTCGCATTGGCGAATACTTCGACATCGCGTTGCGCTACTTCCAGCTCGTTCTGGTACAGCGTCATGCGGTAGCGGCCCGGGCGCACGCCGGTAACCTGGTAATCGCCGCTGCCGTTGGCAGTGGCCCAGTACTGCGTCTGGTCATTGCGCAGGCCGATTACGGCCGGCTGGCCGGACAGCACGCCGCTGACCCGCCCGCTCACCGCACCACGCCCGCTGTCGGCCAGATAGCCGCTCACCCCCAACGTGGCATCGACAAAGTCGGTGCTCAGCTGCGCACTGCTCGGTGCGCCGCCATCGGTAAACAGCAGACCGTAGACGCCATGCAGGCCGCCGCGAAACGCTTCGGTCTGGGTGTGGTCGGAATACATGTAGTTGTAGAGCTCATGCGTCAGGCTGGTTTTTTGCGTGGCGATGTCCTTGAAGAACGGCCCGCCGGAACTGCGCTCGCGGTTGCCCATCAGCATGAACACTGCAACCCCCGCGCCGCTGACCCCATGCACCTGATCGTCGATCATGCGCCGCGCCGAATAGAACTTGGAGCTGGTGCGCCCATCCGGTAGCAGAAACACGTCTTCGCTTTCGACCATGGTACCGACATTGGAGTCGGGCTCCTGCTGCGCGGTGGGCAACTTGGCGACGTTCAAGCGCGCGACGAAGCGTAGTTCGCCCACCGGCAGCAGGGTCGGTGCGTAGGTGGCCATGTAGATCGCATTCCGGCCCTTGCGTGCGATGTAGTACTGGGTCAGATCGCCGGCCTTGGCCGACACCACGATCGCCCCGTCCACCAGGCGCGCGTCCACGCTGGCGCTGCCCAGGCCCGAGGCGATATGCGAGCCCTTGGACTCGGTGGTCTGCAACTCGTTGTCGCGGTAGCGCATCGACACGATGTCGCCGTTGTTGGCATTGACCGAAAACACCAGCTCGGCGCCGGTGTCCACCACCAGGCGGTCGCCGCTGCGGGTGAATCCAAAGGCGGCCATGGCCGGTGCGCTGACGCCGCCGTACAGACACAGCGCGCATGCCAGCATGCGCAAGGTGGAGTGGAGCATGTTCGGTTCCTTGGAGCAGCTAACAAACCTAGTGTGCTCATCGCCAGGTGGGCGCGGCCGGTGCTCGGTGCGGCATATGCCACGCGTCGACTCCGGTTCCTTCGCGCCGTCCACACCCATCTGACGACTGCTCGTTACGTTGTGTTGGCCGCTTAGAGTTGAGGGGAGGATGTGGCCGTGATGCCGCTGCGCGATGCTAGGCGGACGCGACCTGTGCTGCGACTGCCGAAGATGCAGAGCGTGCACCCGGTTCAAACTTCAGCCATGAATCTAAGTGCGGGTCACGCTTGTACTGCGACTTGGAGACGGGGTGTTGATGCATGACTGCGATGACTGCGTTTGGTGGCAGGTGTTTTAAGGCTGCTCGGCTTGGCTCAGCGCGTCGCGTGCGCTGGTAATGGCGGCGATCCATTGGTCGCGCTTGCCGATCACAAAGCGGTACTCGTCGTCGTTGTCCACCTGCACGGCCAGCGATGTCGGCGCCACCGGCAGCAGCCCGAACAGCCGGGTCCAGCGCGGTTGCAGCGACACGATGGTGCGCAGTGGGACAGCAAGCGAACGCGTTTGCACATTGAACGCGTGCGGCTGGAACAGCAGCGTGTCGGCAGTGAGGATCAGGCGTCCGCCCACCGCCTCGATCCCGCGCTGCAGATTGGCCGGCGCCTGGCGCAGCACCACGCTTTGAATCGAGCGCAATCCGCCGCCTGCAAATATCATCTCACCGACCTGCGTCGCTGGCGTCGCAGGCGCGGCGCGGCTGCCAGTTCCATGCGCCTTGCGCGTTGGCCAGACGAACCTGCCAGTGCTGGGTGTCGTCGCTCAGGCAGGTTGCCGTGGCCTGCAGTTGCGTGCCGAACCACTGTGGCGCGCTCAGTTCGGCGATACCGGTGGTGGCATCCTGGCTGAGCAGCATGCTGGTGGTGGTGATCAGCGTGCGCTGGTTGAAATCCAGGACGCGCCACTGCGCGCCGTCCATACCGTCGACTTGTACAACGGCCAGATAGCGGCTGCGGTCCGGCGAAATCACCACCTGGGTGCCGCCGGGGAGCTGTTTACCGCTGCGGGTGTCGATCAACACGCCGGCAAAGCTGTCGCCATCACGGTGATGCAGCAACACGTAGGCATCGCGGCGATCGCAATAGCGGTACTCGGTGCCATCCAGCGGCGCATCGTAGGGCGGGCTGTCGGTGAACACCTGCGTGCCCGCATCGGTTGCCACTTCCAGCCGATGCGCGCCCACACGCCGCACGCGATCGCCGGCGCCTGCGGCAAGGGCGGCGGCCTCCTGCGCTGCATCGTCCAGATCTTCGCAGTGCAGCGTCAGTGCTGTGCGGGTAGGCGTCGTGGCGGCAGCCGCGATCGCCCCGGCACTCGATGGCGGTGCAGACCCGGTTTCGCGACCACAGGCGCCCAGCGCAAGCAGGGTGGCAAGGGCAGCGCGGCGAGCGATGGTTGAAGACAGACGGGTCGGCATGGCATTCCAGGAAACGGGATCAATCGACCAGCGGCGCTGCGGGCGTTGCATGCCGACGCGGTCGCAACAGCGCATCGCAGCCAAAGGACATCACGCCGCCGATGGCATACATCAGCACATCGTGCAGCGTTGCGGTGTTGCCGAGCGCGATAGAGGCCGCACCGCCGGGGCGCAGGCCGAGCCGGTCGGCCAGATGGATGGCCTGCAAGCCTTCGATCGCGCAGCCGATACCGATGGCCAGGAGGCAGGCCCATCGGGGCGGGCAGCCGAACACGCCGCGCAGGCCGCAGTAGACCAGCGCTACGGCGAGCACATCGCCCAGGCTGCCGCGTACCCACGCACCGCCGATCCATCCGGCAGCGATCGCCACTTCGATCAGCAACAGCGCAACGGCCACCAACACGTAGCTCGCACGCGCACGCAACGACGGCGTGTTCATGGCGTCTTTGCGGGCTGCCGCTGGCGGCCCATGGTGAAGGTGCTGATAAGCGGAATGAGGACGCCGCGCTGGCGGTCGTTGACGGTGACCTGTACCTGCCAGCGGCCGGGCGGGTCGCTGGCTTCCGCACGCACGGCCAGACTGACCTGCGCCAGATAGACATGCCGCGGGTCGCCTTCGATCTGCGTCTGCAGGCACGGCGCATCGACGGTGTTCTGCGCGGCATGCCCGGTGGGGTCGATGACGCGGATGCTGCACACCACATCGGCGCGCCGTTGCGCATCCAGCCCCGGGTTGGACAGGAAAATCAGCACGAACAGCGTGTCGCCGGTGGCGACGTGATCGGCCTCGTTGAAATGCGGAGCGGTGTCGCTGGGCGTGTTCCACTTCTGTTGCCAGTCCGCATCCGGGGTCAGCAGCAGGCCGGCGCCCATGTCTTGCACGGTCTTGCGGCTGGGCGATTCTGCAACCGAGTCGCCCTGCGCGTTGATCCATCCCGATTGCGCCATGCTAGAGAGCGGCATCAAGCCCAGGGAGGCAGCGATGATGGATGGCATCAGGCGGCGCGGCAGGCGCATCGGCAGTCCTTGCGAGTGATGCCGGCACGCTGCCGGCAAGGGTGGATGCGCAGGCCGACGCATGCGCAGGCCTGCGCTGGCGAAACCATTGCTATACACGCTCGCACCGACACAGGCAGCACTGGGAGCAGCTGAGGCGAGCAAGCAAGTCTCAGCGCCAGCGTAGCCGGCGCGGAAGAAATCGCAGTGTACGAGCCGTACATGTCGATTCAGAGCGCCGACCGTGCCGGCATTGCAGCCGCCCAGTGGTTGTGTTCGCTGGTCTTATTTCAGATACGCACGCGGTAGCGGTCCAGCCTGCTGCATGTAGCGGTCGCGCAGTTCGGTCTGACGCGAGCGCATCGGCATCTCGTGCCCGCCCAGCCACACCTGCTCGGCGTAATGCGCCACATCCAGCGGGTCGCCTTCCCAGAGCACCAGATCGGCCTGCTTGCCCACCGCAATGCTGCCGATACGATCGGCCACGCCGAAGATCTCCGCAGGCACGCGGGTCAGCCCGGCCAGGCCGGATTCCCACGGCAGGCCATTGGCCACCGCATTGCCGGCCAGCTGGCGCAGCTTGCGCGCGTTGTGCGAGGCATCGCCGCTCTGGGTGAAGCTGACCTCCACACCAGCGGCGCGCAGGCGCGCAGCGTTTTCCAGCGTGGCGCCGATCTGATCGAAGGTGGCCGGCAGATCGGCCAAGGCGTTCACCAATACCGGCACCTTGGCCTGCGCCAGTTGCGGCGCCAGCTTCCACGCTTCGGCGCCACCGGCGATGGCGATGCGCACCTTCTCGCGCTGCGCCCAGCGCAACAACTGACGGATGTCGGCGGCGCGTTCCACTTGCACCACGATGCGACCTTGCCCGGCCAGATACTTGGCCAGCACGCTGCGGCCCATCGGGGTCAGCAAGGCATGCGGCGAATCCGCCGGCACGCGGCCGCGCGCTTCGGCCACCAGCTGATCGAGCAGCATCCATTGCGCTGCACGCGAGCTGCCGGTGAGATCGGATGCTGCCGCGCCAATCCGGATGAACAACGCATGCGGGCCGACCGGGTCCGGGCTACCGTCCAGTCGCACGATGCCGCCCTGGCCGGCGATGAAAGCACCACTGGTGGTGGCGCCGAGCGCGGTGAAGCCGATGCCTTCCAGGCGCGCTACCGGCACCAGCACCGAGTCGGGGTTGTAGGCCAGGGTGACGTCGAACTCGGGGCGCATCGGTTGCTCGGCCAGCTTCAGGCCGCTGTCCACGGTGCTGTCTTCGCCGGACACTTCTTCGATACCGATCTTGGTGATGCCGCCGAACAAGGCCGGCGTCAGCGGGCGTCCCTTGGCATCGACCACGCGGCCATCGGCAGGCGCGGCGAGGTTGCTGCCGATCGCGCGGATCACGCCGTTTTGCACCAGCACATCGGTGTGTTGCAGCGTGCCCTGCGCGGTGGCGGTGTGCACGGTGGCATCGCGGATCAGCACCTGCTGTGCGACGGCGGGCAGTGCCAGCGCGGCCATGACCAGCGCGCTCAACGCGCGCAGACGCGGGCGTGCGAACCAGGCGCGGCTCATCGTGCCACCTCCTGGCCCAACATGAAGTCCGACACCGGCTGCAGGGCGCGGTTATGCCGGTCGTAGACCTGCGCGCCGTCGATATACACCTGTTCGGCCAATGCATAGGAGCTGAAGGGATTGCCGTTCCACACCACCACATCGCCCATCTTGCCCGGCTCCAGTGCGCCGGTTTGCTTCTCGATGCCCAGCGCCTTGGCCGCGTTGCTGGTGAGCCAGCGGATGGCGCGCTCGGGCGCAATCTCGGTGCCGCTGCGGCGTGCGTTAGCGATCACCTTGGCGGCCTCCTGGTTCAAGCGCTGGATGCCTTCTTCCGAATCCGAATGCACGATGGCGCAGCTATTGGCCGGGCGGTCGACCATGGCGATGTTTTCCTGGATGCCGTCGAAGGCTTCCATCTTGAAGCCCCACCAATCGGCCCACAGCGCACCGCAGACGTTTTCCTGCGCCAGCCGGTCGGCCAACTTGTAGGCCTCCACGCCGTGGTGGAAGGCGGCGATGTGGAAGCCGAATTCCTTGGACAGGTCGAGCATGGTCGCCATTTCGTCGGCGCGGTAGCAATGGATGTGCACGCGGATATCGCCGTTGATGGCGCCGGCCAGCGTGTCGAGTTTGAGGTCGCGTTTGCCGCCGGCATCGCCGCTGCTGTCGTTGTCGCCGCCGCTGCTCCACCAGTGGCGCTTCTTGGTGGTCTTTTTCGGTGCGTTCTTCTGCAGATACTCGGCCGCATCGATGAACGCGGCGCGGTAGCCGGCCACATTGCCCATGCGGGTGGCGGGCCCGCCCTTTTCGCCGTAGACGCGCTTGGGGTTTTCGCCGCAGGCCATCTTCAGACCCCACGGCGCGCCGGGAAACTTCATGCCCTGGTAGGTGGTGGAAGCCACGTTCTTGAGCGTGACGCCGCGCCCGCCGATCAGATTGGCCGAGCCCGGCAGGATCTGCAGCGAGGTGATGCCGCCGGCCAGCGCGGTGCCGAAGCCCGGGTCCTGCGGCCAGATCGAATGTTCGGCCCACACGTTGGGCGTGACCGGTGCGGTCATCTCGTTGCCATCGCTATGCGCGCTGACGCCTGGGCTGGGATACACGCCCAGATGCGAGTGCACGTCGATGATGCCGGGGGTGACCCACTTGCCGGTGCCATCGATGCGGCGCGCGTCGGCGGGCGCTTGAAGTGCGCGGCCAACCGCGGCCACCTTGCCGTCGCGCAGCAGTACGTCGGCATCGTCCAGCCGCTGCCCGGTGCCGGTCAGTACCGTGGCGTGCTGGATCAGCACCGGACCGGACGCGAGCGCGTGGTAGGTGCTGGGGTATGGGTCTTGCACAAACCGCGATGCCGCAGACGCAGGCCCGCACAGCAGCGCCGCGCCAAGGGCGGCGAACAGAATGGAACGCATGGATTTCCCCGGTGAAACGAAAGCGTAGGCCGCAAACCTAGCCGCCAGGGCCGTGCT
Source organism: Xanthomonas dyei (assembly GCF_002939865.1). Lineage (GTDB taxonomy): Bacteria > Pseudomonadota > Gammaproteobacteria > Xanthomonadales > Xanthomonadaceae > Xanthomonas > Xanthomonas dyei. The sequence goes on along the minus strand of NZ_MDEE01000010.1, from coordinate 63,116 downwards.
TGCCAAGTGCTGGACGTCGGGGAGCGGTGGCCTCATCACATGCGCACGTGCATGCTGTGCCGTATTCGTCAGGGGGAACGTCGATGATTGCCAAAACAGAGCGCAACAAACAGGCCGATGTGGTGCTGGCCTTCTGGGAACTGGCCGGCTCCGCGCGCTGGTTCACGCATAACGATGCGTTCGATGCCAACTTTCGCCAGCACTTCAGCGAGCAGCATTTTGCCGCCGCCCGCGGCGACTACGCGGACTGGATGGCGCGTGCCGAAGACGCACTGGCGCTGTTGATTCTGCTGGATCAATTCCCGCGCAATGCGTTCCGGGGCAGTGCGCACGCCTACGCTACCGATGGGCTGGCATTGCGTTACGCCAGGCAGGCGCTCGAACGGGGGTTCGATCAACAAGTCTCGGCGCAATTACGGCTGTTTTTCTATCTGCCATTCGGGCACGCAGAGGATCTGCAGGAGCAGGCGCGCGCCATGCAGCTGACCGCTGCACTGGACGATGCTGAAGCCACGCGCTGGGCGGCGGAGCATCAGCAGATCATCCAGCGCTTTGGCCGCTTTCCGCACCGCAATACGGTGCTGGGACGCGAGACCACCGCCGAAGAGCAGCAATTTCTCGATGAAGGTGGATTTGCCGGTTAATCACTGGCGTGGCGTGTCTGCGCCACGCATGTGGATGCTGGGTCCGCACCGATGCGCGATGCCGTAACCGGCAGCGCACAGGGGGCAGCAAACAGATCAGCAGCCGCCCGGCAATCCTTCCGAGCGCCAGCCGGTGCCTTCGCCGAGCAGCAGAGAGAAACCGTAGCTTTCGTAGCCGCTCTCGGACAGCACGAAGTCGAGCGTGCCGTTGCCGTCGATATCGCCGAACTGCAGCAGGTGCGTGCGCAGCGGCAGGTCTTCGCAATCGTCGCAGCCGCTGGCCGCGCTGCCGCGGCGGAACTGCCAGCGGTTGCCGTCGTGTTCGAAGATCGCCAGCACGACGAGCACGCCGGTCGGATTGTCCGGGTTGCCGGTCTTGGTCGGGTGGTTGGAGGTGAGCACCGCCACGCGCCGCTGCGGCTGCTGTGCATCGGTCACGATCTGCAACGATGCCGTGTCCTGCGCACGGTCCGCAGCGAAGGCCGCCAGCGCTTTGGCCAATTCCGCCGGCTTGACGGTCTTGCGCAACTGCGCGGTGTCGCCGGCCTGACGCAGCAACTCGGTCTGTTCGGCAGCGGTGGCGGTGCGGCCGGCGAAACGCTTGCCCGGATTCAGATCCACCGTCGACAACAGCGGCGAGTGCGACAGCGCGGGGTTGCCCTTCAAGCGCAGTTTCGCGGTGCCGCCGCACATGCTGTTGTCGTCCACGGTCAGTGCAGCAAGCCGCACGTTGGCGGTGGAGACACCGTTATCGAAGGCCTGCAGCGGCTGGCTCAGCAGCGACTTGGGCAGGGTGGAATCTTTGGCCACGGTCTTGCCCAGCCACACCGGAATGTATTCCAGCGGATCCTCGGACGGCTGGCTGTCGTAGGTCTGCACCAGCAGCACAGCGCGGGTGGGTTCGGCGGCCTGTGCGGCCAGCGGCAACAGGGCGGCCAGGGCGAGCGCGATCAGACGGGTTTGCATGTAGCGAAGTCCTTGTAGGTGTTGATCCATGAAAAAACGGGCGCTCCATGGAGCGCCCGTTTCGGTATGCAGTGGTGCGTGGCGCGCCTGGCCGCGCTCAGTATTTCGCCACGCCGTTGTCCACCTCGTCCGACCAGGCGTCGATGCCGCCGGTGACGTTGTAGACGTTGCTGAAGCCCAGCCCGCGGAAATGCTCGGCCGCTTGCAGGCTGCGCCCGCCGCGATGGCACAGGAACGCCAGCGGGGTGTCCTTGGGCAGTTGTTCGATCGCCTGGCGCTCGTGCGCATCCAGGGTGCGGAACGGTGCATTGACCGTCGCCAGTGCACGTTCGTCGGCCGGACGGACATCCACCAGGGTCAGGCTGCCGGCCTTGAGGCGGTCGTCGGCATCGCGCACCGACAGCTCCTGCACCGGCTTGGGCGCGTTGGGATTGTCGATGGCCAGGCCACGGCCACGGATGTCGTCCACCCAGTCGATGGTGATGCCCTCGGCGCGACGTGCGCTGGCCAGATCGAACTGCACGCGCAGGCCGTTGGATTCGGCCGCGATGGCGTTCGGGTTGGTCGGCGCCAGCTGGAAGTTCGGCTGGAAGTTCGCATCGATGGCCAGCGTCAGCGACGCATCCGGGGCATCGGCCAGCGCGCCCTTGAGCATGTCCACTGCGGCCGGGGTGATGGTGATCTTCGGCGGGCTGCGATCCGGCGCCTGCAGGCCGAGCATCGTGCTCAGCTCGCCGCTGTCGGCCATCTGCAAAATGATGTCACTGCCGCCGATCAACTCGCCATCCACGTACAGCTGCGGAATGGTCGGCCAGTCGCCGTAGGCCTTGATGCCCTCGCGGATCTCCTGGTCGGCCAGCACGTTGACGTGGGCATAGTCGATGCCCAGCCCGTCCAGCACGCCGATTGCCTTGGCCGAAAAACCGCACTGCGGCATGCTGGGCTGGCCTTTCATGAAGAGCACCACGCGGCTGGATTGCAGCAGCGTATCGATACGGGAACGCAGGGCGGGGTCGAGGGACATGGCAGCACTTCGGTGAGAGCGTGGAGATTGGTCATTCTACGCCGCGTGGCATCATGCGGCATGACCACGCCGGAAACGCTGTATCGCATCCCCTCCCACCCCTACCGCTGGGTGGGCTTGCTTGCCCTCTCGCAGGTGGCGGTGGCGGTGCTGTGGTGGCATCTGGGCTGGGCTTGGGGCCTGCCGGCGCTGCTGCTGTCGCATGCATTGTTCGTGGTGCCGGTCTTTCTGCCGCGCGCACGCTTGTACGCGCCGGTGCTGGCGCGATTGCCGGGTCGCGCGCCGCAGGTGTGGCTGACCATCGACGATGGCCCGTCCGACGACACCCCGGCCATGCTCGAACTGCTCGATGCCTACGATGCCAAGGCCACCTTCTTTGTGGTCGGCGCGCGCGCCGAGCAGCGGCCGGAGCTGGTGCGCGAGATCGTGCGCCGCGGGCACGGTATCGGCAACCACAGCCATACCCATCCGCAGGCCTGGTTCTGGGCATTGGGGCCGCGCCGCATGGCGCAGGAAATCGGCCTGGCGCAGCGCACCCTGGCCAGTATCACCGGGCAGGCGCCGCGGCTGTACCGCTCGGTGGTCGGCATGACCAACCCCTTCGTCGCCTCGCCGCTGCGTGCGCACGGGCTGACCCGCGTGGCCTGGAGCGCACGCGGCTTCGACGGTGTGCGTTGCGAACCGGACGCCACTGTGGCGCGGATCGTGCGCGACCTGCGCCCCGGCGCGATCGTGCTGCTGCACGAAGGCGCCGCGCACGGCCATAACCTGACCATCCTGCGTGGCGTGCTGGAGGCGATACGGTTGCGTGGGCTGGTGGGGCGGCGCCCGGATTGAGGTGACGCGCGCGGATGTCGCGCGCGCTGCAGCGGACTTGCGATCGGAATGCAGGCGGTGCATCGCCTATGGCGTCAATTTGCGTGACCTTTGCTGCAACCAAGCGCGGCCAGCCAGGCATAACGGCCACCTGTCCCGTGCGCGTGGATGGACTGTCCGAGGCCGTCAGTCACGGCGTGACACGCGGCGGCGTCGGCCCAAACTGATGTGCGTATTGCCGCGCGCCTGCTCGTTACTTCGGGTACGCGGAACAGCACTTTTGCCGTGGATTGCAGAGCATCCGACATACGCCTCTATTGACAGCGCTCTGGCCCGGATCGACCATGCGCGCCCCAGCCAGCTATTGGGCCGCACCGTGCACGGTGTGACCGCGCCAGCCTCAGTCGCCGTCATCGACGGCAGTTTTCGATCATGAGGCCGACACCATGTTCTATCGCCCCGCTTTCGTGCGCGCCGCTGTGCGTGTGGATCTGAGTGTGCCGCGCGCCGGGATGACGCGGTCTTTGTTGGCGCTGGCCTATGCGTGGCCCGCGCTGGCCGCCGCGCAGGCGAATACCAGCGATCCGGTGGATCTGGATCGCATGCAGATCCTGGCGCAACGCAGTGCCGCCACCGAAAGTACCGACGCTTATACCGCCAGCATTGCGCGCAGTTCGACCAAGCTGGAACTGTCGTTGCGCGACACGCCGCAGTCGGTGGTGGTGGTGACGCGCCAGCAGATCATCGACCGCAATCTACAATCGCTGCAGGACGTCACCGACACCGTGGCCGGCTTCAACTCTCCCACTTGGGACACCGAGCGCACCTACATCACCGCCCGCGGCTTCGAGGTGGATTACTACCGCATCGATGGCATTCCCACCGACTACACCGGCGATGTACAGCAGAACATGGCCATCTACGACCGTGTCGAGATCGTCCGTGGGGCCAATGGGCTGACCTCTGGTGCGGGCAGCCCGGCCGCGTCGATCGATCTGCTGCGCAAGCATGCCGACAGCGATGCGTTCACCGGTCGTGTGGATCTGTCGGCAGGGCGCTGGGACCGCTATCGCGGCACCGTCGACCTGCAATCGCCATTGAACACGGCAGGCAACGTGCGTGGTCGGGTGGTGACCAGTTACGAAGACAAACAGTCGTTTCGCGATTACTACAGCAAGCAATCGTCGTTGTTCTACGGCATTGTCGATGCCGATTTCAGCAATGCCACCAGCGGTTACATCGGCATCAACAAACAGCGCAACGACGGTCGCGGTACCACCTGGGGTGGGGTGCCGGCGTACTTTAGCGATGGCAGCCGCACGAATTTTGCGCGCTCGGATTCGTTCACTCCGCGCTGGGCGCGCGGCGTGGCCGACACCACCAATGCGTTCGCCGGGCTGACCCATCGTTTCGACAACGGTGCGCAGCTGCACGTGGAGTATTCGCATCAGCGTTTCGAGGCCGATTGGAAATCGGTGCTGTTCGGCTACCTTGATTACCCGGACAGGGACACCGGCCTGGGCCTTGCCAGCAACTTTGGTGGCCGCTATCCCGCACTGAGTGCGCAGAACAGTCTGGATGCCTACGCCACGGTGCCGCTGACGCTGTGGGGTCGCGAGCACGAACTTGTGGCCGGCGCCACTTGGATGCATCGCAACGTGCGCAGCTGGTCCAACGCGCCGCTGCAACCGTTGGCCGCGGAAAGCGTCTACGCCTGGACCGGCACGATGGCGCAACCGCAGTGGAGCGCGCTGACCAAGGGCGAAGACCGCGATGTGCGTCAGGTCGCCGCCTATGCGGCCGGACGTTTCCAGCTCAGCGATACCTTGAAGGCGATTCTCGGTGCACGCATCACCGACTGGAAAAATACCGACCAGCTTGTACCGGCCAATTCGTACGAGCGCCGCGGCCGTACCACGCCGTACGCTGGTCTGATCTTCGATGTGGACGATCGCCATTCGCTGTATGCCAGCTACACCGGCATCTTCAAACCACAGAACAACCGCGACCGTGGTGGCCGCTCTCTCGCCCCGCTGGAAGGCAATAGCTACGAAGTCGGCGCCAAGGGAGAGTACCTCGGCGGCCAGCTCAATGCCGCGTTGGCGCTGTTCCGTATCGAGCAGGACAACCTGGCGATCAACGACCCGGGGCAACTGGTGCCCGGGACCACCACCCAGGCCTATCTCGCCGCCAAGGGCACGGTCAGCCAGGGCGTGGAGTTCCAGCTCGACGGGCAACTGTCGGAGCAATGGCGCATCGCGTTCGGGTTTGCCCAGTTCGATGCCAATGACGCCAGCGGTGTGGACGTCAACCCGGCCAGCCCGCGCCGCGAGGCCACGCTGTTCACCAGCTGGCAGACCGGGCCGTGGCGGCTCGGCGGTGGGTTGAGCTGGCAGTCGGCCATCCACGAGCTGATGGCGGGGCCGCAAGGCACGACGCAGCGGCTGACCCAGGGCAGCGTGGTGCTGGCCACTGCGATGGCGCGCTACGACATCACTCAGAACTGGTCGGCGCAACTCAATGTGCGCAATCTGTTCGACCGGCGTTACTACGCCAACATCGTCTACCAGAGCCAGTTGATTTACGGCGACCCACGCGATGTGGAACTGACGTTGTCCTGGAAGTTCTAGTGAACACCTTGCGTGCGTCCAAAGCACGCATCAGCGCTGGAGACGGTGCATGCAGACGGCGCATCCGCTTGCACCGTTGTCGCCAAGACGGCAGTGCTCAGCGCGGCTCGGCCACGATCAACCAGTTGTTGAACGGTGTGTTGCCGTACAGCGGCGCAAAGCTCGCACGCAGGCCGGCCGCATCCAGGTGCGCCTGCAGGTTGTCGCGGGTGGGGTAGCTGCGCGGCATGCGCTGCATCCAGCCGCTCAGATGCGCCAGCACGTCGGTCACGCGGCTGGTGCGTCCACGGCCGCTGGCATCGCCCAATGCACTGCGAATCACCAGCTTGGCACCGGGCGTGAGCATCTGCGCCACGCTGCGCAGCAGGCTGGCCTGCATGTCCGACTGCAGATATTGCAGCACGTCCAGAATGGTGACACTGCCCTGATGCTGCGGCCACGCGATGCTCAGATCGACTACGTCGAACTTGGTATTGCCCAACTGCGAGCGTTGCGCGATGTGCTGCGCGCGGCGGATCTTGGAAGCATCCACATCCACACCGTAATACGCCAGCGCCTGGCCATCGGCACGCAATGCATGCGCCAGCAAGCCCAGCCCGCAGCCCAGATCCAGCACCGGCGCAGTGGTGCTGCGCAGCTCGGCCAGCACACCGGGATACAACGGGTCGGTGCGTAGCTTGGCTTGCGTGTAGTAGTAATCGTAGCGGTTGCCGAGCGGATGCTTGGGCAAAAACGCGCGTGCGATCGCCAGCGCTTGGGCGCGGCTCATCGGTTGGGTGGCGGTGCTGTGCAATGTCGATCCTTGGCAATCAGGCGTGCTGCGCGGCTAGCTTAGAGCCAGTCGCCCCGATTGCGGTAGGCCCGGTTGGCGGTTTCGCGATGCGCAGCTGCGCGTGGTGGCGCTTTAGGCAGGCGTGTCCACAGATCCGACAGTGCCCAGCGCATGGCGCGCTGCAGGTAGCGCCATCGCTACCCAACGCGCATACATCGCAGCGGAGGGATGCAGGCCATCGTCGACCAGCATGTCGATAGCATCGCCGCCGTCGCGGCTGATGGCGGTGATGTCGACAAACCGCACGGCGTGCGCTGCGCAACGCTCTGCCGCCACGCTGTTGAAAGCGTCGATCTGCGCCGCGATCAGCCCCGCATCGCTGCCTTGCGCATGCGCGAACGGGGTCAGCCCCCAATCCGGAATCGACAGCACAACCACGCGCGCGGCATGACCGCCGGCAGACCCGATCGCACGCTGCAACAACGTATCGAACTGGCTACGGTATTCGTCCAGCGAGCGCCCGCGGTACTGGTTGTTGACGCCAATCAGCAGACTGACCAGATCGAACGTGCCCTGCGGTGCGGCCGCGTCGATACCGGCCTGCAATTCGTCGGTGGTCCAGCCAGTGGTGGCGATGATCTGAGGTGGCGCCACGTTCCAGCCGTGGGCACGCAGACCATCGACCAACTGCATCGGCCAGCGCTGCGCAAGCTCGACGCCTTCGCCGATGGTGTACGAATCGCCCAGCGCCAGATAGCGCAGCGGCGTACCAGGCGCCGCCATCAAGCGACGCTGCGCGACTTGAGTGGCACCACTTTGGTCACGGCCTCGGCACGGCGTGCCAGTGCGCGGTCGATGCGCGCGAACACATCGCGCATGACGCTGGCTTCCGGCATCAAGGTCACGCGGAAGTGATGGCGGTATGGCACGTTGAAGCTGGAGCCGGGCACGACCAGCACGCCTTCTTCGTTCATCAGGTCCAGCGCGAATGCGTGATCGTCGAAATTGCGTGCGGCCGCACCGACCACCGCCGGGAATGCGTACAGCGCCCCGGCCGGTGCCACCAGCTGCAGATGCTCGCTGGCCGCGCAGGCCTCGATCACCGCACGGCGGGTTTCGTACAAACGGCCACCGGGCGCGCACAACGCGGAAATAGTGTCAGGCCCGTTGACCGCCGCATCGATGGCGTACTGGCCCGGCACGTTGGCGCACAGGCGCAAGGCGCCGAGCAGGTCCATTGCGTTACGCAGGTCGTTGATGCGCGATTGCTCGCCCGACAGCAGCGCCCACCCCACTCGCCAGCCGCAGGCGCGGTGCACCTTGCTCAGCCCGCTGAAGGTGATGCACGGGTGCGCACCGGCCAGCGGCGCCACCGGCACGAAAGCCGCGCCGTCGTACAGCACCTGGTCGTAGATTTCGTCGACCATCAGCAGCAGGTTGTGCTTGGTCGCAATCGCCACGATACGCTCCAGCAACTCGCGCGAATAACTCGCGCCGCTGGGATTGTTGGGGTTGATCAGCACGATGGCGCGGGTGCGCGAGGACACCAGCGTCTCGATCTCCACCGGGTCCGGCTGGAAGCCGTTTTCCGGCGCGCAGCGGTAATACACCGGGCGGCCATCGTTGAGGATGGTGGCCGCCGACCACAGCGGGTAGTCGGGCGAGGGCACCAGCACTTCGTCGCCGGGGTTGAGCAGGGCGCGCAGCGACAGGTCGATCAGCTCGCTGACCCCGTTACCTACAAAAATACGGTCAGGGTGGGCATCGGGATGCTGACGACGCGAATACGCTTTGGCGATCGCCTCGCGCGCTTCCGGCAGGCCCTGCTGATGGGTATAGGGATCGGTGCGACCCATGTCGTCGGCAATCGCGCGCTGCAGATGCTCCGGCGCGCGGAACCCGAATGCACCCGGGTTGCCGATATTGAGCTTGATCAGCTTGCGGCCCTGCGCCTCCAACTCCCGCGCTCGTCGCGCCAGCTCGCCCCGGATCTCGTAGCGGACTTCGGACAGACGCTCGCGGATGGCGAGCGGCTTTTGCGGGGCAGTGGACATGCGACGGGCCGGTGGTAGGCGTGAGGCTTGGCATGGTAGCGGAAATATGACAGGCGGACATGCTTGCATCGGCAACGATGTCAAGTGGGGCCACCCCTGCTGCTCACTATTTGTGGGTATGGCCATTGAGGAATGACCCGACCGCCATCAGTGGCTGCGTCTCAACCTGAGAGACGCCCGATTGAGAAAATAGATCGTCAGCGAGGGGTTGGCTGATTGACAGTTTCTTAACATCCCAAGATTCTATTCCGTCACTTGAGCCCGTCGGCTCTCAGCAAGGATCGCGTTATGTCAGGGGGAAGTGCGTCGCTCTCGTTAGTCGAGGGCGGCTCGTCGGTGGATGATCGACCGGATCTGGGGCTGCAGGGACTCGTCCTTCTGGCGCAATTTCACGGAATTGCGGCCGATGCGGCGCAGCTGGCGCACGGCTTTGGCCCTGCGATGGGCGATCATCAATATATTTTTCGTGATCCTGAAAATAACGTTGGTAGAAACATTGTGATCGGAAATGTTTTTGCAGGGCGTGGGTAAGTGGGCGCTAAAATCAGTTCTCTTGCATTAATTAATTTTGGATTTTTGATTAATTGTACGTTGCCGTTAACTGTTTTTTCTGTATCAGAGTACTGTATCGAATTCGTTGCATCAAAAATGGTTGGTTCAAATAATCATATTTGGTTGAATTCCCTCAAGCCCAGCTTCCCGGAAGTTGCGTTTTTAGTTACTATCTCAGGGCTTGTGGCTATCACGCTCTCACTAATTCCTTTGTTCATTGCTGCTTCGCAAATATCGCTTGTTAGGTTGGCGATCTTCAAAGATACGGTAATGATTTCAACTCACAAAGAAGGTGGGCCTTATAAATTTTCTGGGTTGATAGCTCCTCTGGCGAATTCTGCTATTTCCTTGATGGTGGTAGTTTGGGCTCCTGTGTACGGCGGAGGTGCATACTGGTCGGAAAATCCTGGAATCTTTTTCATCGCCCAAACCGTTTCATCGCCCAAACCGTGATTTTTTGTTTTTGTTAAGTTTCCAACTTGTGCGTCATGGTTTGGGGAGTGGCATATTTTAAATTGAGGGATGTCAGGTGAATTTAATCCGCAGGGGAGGATGGGGCGGGCAACGCGATTTTGAAAAAGGAAACGCCAAGCTGATTGCCGTCCAGGTTGATTGAGCCAATGTGCGAATGAAGGTGGCGATAAGTTTGGATATCGAGGTTAAAATGACTGGACACCAAAGTTCTGCTGATAAATCGGCGTTGACGCCGCAAGGAAAATGCACGTCGGCCTAGTTGTGAGCTTGCTGGGTCTGCGTCAATGCATGGGATCTCTAATGAAGTCGAGAATGAATTGGCTGGAACGATGGAGCGGATCATTTCCCTGGATATTCTTTCTTTTTCCATTGTTATTTAGCAAGGCTGCAGTAGCGTTGGGCATTGCTGATTTTTGTATTTTTCCTGGATGGAAGTTGTTTTACGAGGCAGTCTTAGGGAGTTCCGAGGGCTACGGTTTAACTACGACAGCGTCGCTGCTTTTGTCTCCCCTCATCATGCTATGGCTTTATTCGACCTCGGATGTTCCTGAGATTTACAGCAGGCCAAAAGCTTTTTTAGCTGCTGCATTGATATTTGTTCTTTTTCTCGGATTTCTTCTGGCGCTTTTATTCGGGCCTCCGGTTGAAGCAGCTGAAAGTTCGGGAAAGGGCATGTTGCTAATCATCAAGTTGGGGCGGTTTCATATATTGTTTAGCTTGGGGTACGGGTTATTCGTTGCGGTATGTGCTGTTTTTGGCTATTGCTCATGTGCCGTTGTATGGGCTGCACTGAATCGATTTAATAAAGATGGAATGGACTTGTAGTTGCTTCGACTGGCAGTAGTCGGAGTAACTGCCCGCAGTAGCGATGTGGTTTTTCGAGATGCAGGGATTTCCAGCTCCAAAACTGATGGCTCGCCTTTGGGCGCAACTGCATGGGCTGGTGTGTCTTATCTGTTCTGTCCAGAACACCGAGTCTTGGGCTCGTGCTCCGAGCGAAACGTGGCAAAACAGGTTGTACACCCTAGAATCGTTCCATGAGCCACACACCCCCCAACTACTCCACCCTCCAATCCATCGGCTGGCCCTGGCCCGGTCCTCCTGAGGAGGCTGCCTGGCAGGCGGTGTTTGCCGCGCATCCGCAGGCGCTGCCGGCGCGGGTGGTGGAGCAGCACCGTACCGGCTATGTGGTGGCCGATACGCCGGAGGCCAGCCTCAAGGCCGAGTCGCTGCCGGAGTGGCAGCGGCCGCGCTTCCCGAGCCATGAGCGGGCGGCGGTGGGCGATTGGGTGCTGATGGAGGGCAAGCGCATCGTGGCGCTGCTGCCGCGGCGCACCTCGATCAAGCGGGGGGCGGCCGGCGAGCATTACCACCAGCAGGTGATCGCAGCCAATATCGATACGGTGTTCATCGTGTGCGGGCTGGATGCGGACTTCAATCCGCGCCGCATCGAACGCTATCTGCTGCTGGTAGGGGGCGGTGGCGCGCAGCCTGTGGTGGTGCTGACCAAGGCCGATCAGACCGAATACGCCGCCGATGCGTTGGCGGTGCTGGAAGAGCTGGAGGCGCAGAACATCCCGCTGCGTGCGGTCAATGCCAAGGATCCAGAGAGCGTGGCAGCGCTGCGGCCGTGGTTGGGCGACGGGCGCACGGCGGTGCTAGTGGGCTCGTCCGGTGCGGGCAAGTCGACGCTGACCAATACTTTGCTCGGCACGCAGAAGATGAAGACCAATGCGGTGCGCGAAAACGATTCGCGTGGCCGGCATACCACCACGTACCGTGCGTTGATCCCGTTGCCAACCGGCGCCTGCCTGATCGATACGCCCGGCATGCGCGAGCTCAAGCCAACCGGTGAGGAAAATCTGGCCGAAGGCGGTTTCTCTGATGTGGAAGCGTTGGCGGCGCAGTGCCGCTTCAACGATTGCGCGCATATTGCCGAGCCCGGTTGCGCAGTGCGCGCGGCGATCGATGCCGATACGTTGGATCCGGAGCGTGTGGCCAATTACATGAAGCTGCGCGAGGAAGTGGCCAGCGCGGCCGAAAAGCTCGCCACCCGTGTTGCGCAGAACAACCGCGGCAAGGGCTCTGGCAAGCGCCCGGCCAGCGTCGATCGTCCCGGACGGCGCTGATGCCATCGCGCAAGGGGCCGCCGGACATCGTCCATCACGCGGCGCTGGATGCGCGCCTGGTCAAGGCGGTGCGCGGGGTGCGCCTGCTCGCCCTGGCGAGCTGGCCGCGCTCGCTGCAGGAGCCGTTTCTGCAGAGTGTGGCGCGCGGGCAGCCGGAGTTGCCGCAGGTGGACTACCCGACGCTGGATTTTGGCGACACCCGACGCGAGCTGGCCGCGATTGCGAAAGCCGCCGACCCGCATCACCCGATCGGCGCGTATCTGATCGATTCGACGCATAGCTGGAGCCTGGCGGCCGGTCTGCTGGAATCGCTGGGCACCAGTGCGGTCAGCGACTATTCGGCGCAGTTGTTCGGCGTGCCCGACGACCCGATGCCGGGCAACGGCCCGACCACGCGCGAAGCGGCGCGGCATTTCATCCAGATCGCGCAGGAACTCGATCGCGAATTGCTTGCACCGGAAGAGCAGGTGCCGGTATCTGCCACCGCCTTGCGCATGCAGCTGCAGAACGACCTGGACGCCTTCTTCGAAGGACGCGTCATCACCGTCACGCTCGACCCGGATCTGCTCGCCAAGGCCGCAGCCGGCGCGCACCGGATCCGTTTGCGCACCGGCGCCACCTTCAGCGATTACGACCGTGCGCAGCTGTTTCATCACGAAGCGCTGGTGCATTCGCTCACTGCGCTCAATGGCCGCGCGCAGGTGCATCTGCCCAGCCTGGGCATTTCATCGCCACGCACCACCGCAACGCAGGAAGGCCTAGCGACGTTTGCGGAGCAGATCACCGGCAGCATCGATATCGAACGTATGAAACGCATCAGCCTGCGCATCGAAGCGATTGCGATGGCGCGCTCGGGCGCCGACTTCATCGAGGTGTTCCGCTATTTCACCGAGAGCGGGCAGAGCGCAACCGAAAGTTTTTCGTCCGCGCAACGCGTGTTCCGCGGTGTGCCGACGGCAGGCGGCGGTGCGTTTACCAAGGACACCGTGTACCTGCGCGGCCTGGTCGCGGTGCACACCTTCTTCCGGCATGCCTTGCAGCGCGACCAGCTGCAGCTATGCCGGTATCTGTTCGCCGGCAAGATGGCATTGGGCGATGTGGCGCGCTTTGCGCCCCTGTTCGATAGCGGGGTGTTGGTCGCTCCGCGCTGGTTGCCGCCGTGGGTGAGCCGGGTCAGCGGGCTGGCCGGCATGCTGGCGTTTTCGTTGTTTGCCAATCGCATCCGCATGGATCAGTTGCAACCGCCGGCAATGAATGTCTGAGATGGCACACAGCGTTCGATGAAATGCGCGTGCGCGATCACATGGTGATCGCGTCGGTGAACCTGCGCATGCAAGCCCGCGCGTTCTACACGATGCTGCAACGAACCGGACTGCACACTGCACGCCTCGCCCGTTTTGGGCCATAACACGAGGCAATGCGATGAAAATCTTGATGGTGCTCACGTCCCACGACCAGCTGGGCGATACCGGCAAGAAGACCGGCTTCTGGCTGGAAGAATTCGCCGCGCCGTACTACGTTTTCAAGGACGCTGGCGCCGACATCACCGTGGTCTCGCCCAAGGGCGGTCAGCCGCCGCTGGACCCGAAGAGCGACGAGCCCGATGCGCAGACCGAGGCCACCAAGCGCTTCAAGCAGGATAGCGATGCGCAGAAGGTGCTGGTCACTACGCATCGTCTTGCTGACGTCAAAGCCGACGATTTCGATGCGCTGTTCTATCCGGGCGGCCACGGCCCGCTGTGGGATCTGGCCGAAGACAAGCAGTCGATCGCGCTGATCGAAGCCTTTGCCGTAGCCGACAAGCCGCACGGCCTGGTCTGCCATGCGCCGGGCGCACTGCGTCATGTCAAGGGCAGCGATGGCAAGCCGCTGGTCAACGGCCGCCGCGTCACCGGGTTCACCAATGGCGAAGAAGAGGCAGTCGGTCTGACCAAAATCGTGCCGTTCCTGGTGGAAGACGTGCTGATCGAACTCGGTGGAAAGTACGAAAAGAAGGCCGATTGGGCAGTACATGTCATTGCCGACGGCACCCTGGTGACCGGCCAGAACCCGGCGTCGTCTGAAAAGACTGCAGAAACCCTGCTGACGCTGTTGAAGGGTTAAGTGAGAGCGGCCAAGAAGCGTAGCGACTAGTCGTCACGCATGGGCGGCGCGTGCAGGAACCGACGTGTACGAGTGGTACATGTCGATTCCGGGTACCGTCCGCGTTTGCCTGGCGGCTACGCGCTAGCTTTGTCGGCTGCTCTTAGCTGTCTACGCGTTGTCGAGGCGCTGTATTAGAGGTGTGCGTGGTTTGTGCAGCAGCGTTCGCGGATGCGTGTCGCTGCTGCAAACTCAAGCTCGGCTGAGTGAGTAACGCTACCGCACGCGTGATAGCGAATAGGCACTTCTGCATGGTTGGTGCCGAATCCTGGGAGGCCTAGCCATTCCCGCGCAAGACACCCCAGCGCAGTGGCTCAAGACATTCCAGCGCAGTGGCTGTAAGACGCGCCCACGCGATGGCGTAAGCACGCGTGGTACCAATGCAGTAACGCTAGCCCCTCTCCCGTCGGGAGAGGGGTTGGGGTGAGGGTACGGTTGCCGCATCGCCAAGACCCCGCACCCGCATTGTTCAAAAAAAACGCACCAATCAGCTCCTATACTGCAGGCAGTGCGAGGCGCAGGTCATCGACAAAGAACCGTAATTGCCTCACTCAAGCAACATGTTTCAACTAGGGTGCATATTGCAAGCAGGGCACGGCGCAGATCATTGACCAGCACCCCGCACCCGAATCGCTCAGTCGATACGTTGCAACCAGCGCACCGCATACCCAGGCAGCGCAAGACGCAGGTCATCGCCTAGCGGCTCTGCAACTGCATCGTGCTTGTCGGCCAATACCTGCCACCGGCCACTCAACGTGCCGGAAAACGCCACATCGAGTAATTGATCGCTGAAGTTATGGACGGCGACAAAGCTGTCGCCACGCGTCAGCGCAAACAGGTGCGCGTTCTCCAACGCCACACTACCCAACGGTTGATCCGCAGCAAGTGCCGATAGTGCGGTGCGTTGTTGGATCAATGCGTGCAAGCGCTGATAGACCTGCCCGCTCACGCTGCTGCTGTCTTGGCGCTGCGCGGCACGTTGCCAGTCCATTGACGGGCGATGCAACCAGCGGCCTTCGTGCTGGCGCTGCGTATCCACGCGGTAGCTGATGTCGTTGGGCAAGGCAAGTTCGTCGCCCATGTAGATCAGCGGCACACCCGGCATCGCCAGGGCAACCGCGTAGAGCAGCACCAGTCGATCCACTGCCATGGCCAAAGCTGCCAAATCGCCCGCATCGTGCGCGGCCTGGATGCCGGCGAGTGCGGCCGCCATGCCGTTGGTGCCGTGCACACCATCGCCGCTGCTCTGGAAGCTTTCGCCACGCGCGTAGCTGCCCGGTAGCTCATTTGCGTAGAAGCGCGCGACATCGCGCAGCGAAAACGCCGGTTGCATGGCATTGCCCGCGGCTTCGTGCTGCAACACATTCCAGCCGATGTCGTCGTGGCAACGCACGTAGCTTAGCCACGCGCAGTTGGTGGGCAACGGCGGGCTATGCGCAATGACCTGATGCAGGATGTCGCCGCGTTGCAGCGCCAGTGCCGACCACCCGGCTGCCATCAGCGTGCTGTGGTAGGCCAGGTGGCATTCGTGGCCCTGATCGGCGCCGCTGCCGAAGTAGGGCGGCAGCTGGCTCATCGGCACGATGGCTTCGGCCTTCATCGCCACCGAAGGCGCAACGATGTCGGCAACCGCACGCAGCGCCACCAGCAAGGTATGCGCCTCGGGCTGGTTCATGCAGTCGGTGCCGGTGCGCTTCCATAGATACGCGGTGGAATCCAGACGGAACGCCTCTACCCCGAGGTTGGCCAGCTGCAGCATCGCCAGCGCCATGTCGCCGAACACGGCCGGGTTGCTCCAGTTCAAATCCCATTGGTAGGGATAGAACGTGGTCCACATCCATTGTGCGGTGTCGTCCACCCAGGTGAAGTTGCCCGGTGCGGTATGCGGAAAAACCTGCGCCAGCGTTGTTTCGTACTGATCGGGCAGGCTGCGGTCGGCGAAGTGATGGTAGTAATCGAGATAGCGTGCATCGCCCGCGCGTGCGGCTTGTGCCCAGGCGTGATCGTCGGCGGTGTGGTTGAGCACGAAGTCCGCACACAGGCTGATGCCCGATGCGCGCAGCCGGGTGGTGAGCGCAACCAGGTCGTCGTTGCTACCCAGGCTCGGCTCCACCTGGCCGTAGTCGCTGACCGCGAAGCCGCCGTCGTTGTCGCCGGCGCGTGCGCGCAGAAACGGCAGCAGATGCAGATAGCGCACACCCAGTTCCTGCAGGTACGGCACGCGCTCGGACACGCCCTGCAAGGTGCCGGCGAAGCGGTCCACGTAGGCGCTGTAGCCCAGCATGTGCTGTGCGCCAAACCAGCCCGGCTTGCGGGTGGCATCGAGCTGTTGCAACGCCTGCGGGCGCTGTTGCGCGCTGCTGCCGAGCGCGCCCAGCCACTGCGTCAACCAGGCTGCGTAATCGGGGCGTTGCCCATACAGCGAATGCAGTGCATGCAGCAGACGTGGTGCATGTTCGTCAAAGCGCGCCAACAACGGCGCGGCGTGCTGTGCATCCAGCGGCGCGGCAAAGGCCGCGCGCAGAGCGGTGGAATCGATGGCGGAGGTGCTCATTGGAAGCCGCCGGGCCTGGGCCCGGCGCGGGGTCCTTAGAAGTCGTAACGCAGGCTGATGCTGGTGGTGCGGCCGGCAATCGAACGCGCGCGGATGATGCCGTTGGCCGGAATCGTGGCTTCTTCGGCTTCGGTCAGGCCAAAGGTGTTGAACAGGTTGTTGACGTTGAGCGCGACGGTGAGCGAATCGGTCACGCGGTAGTCGCCGAACAGGTTGACCTGCGTATAGCCGGGCATCTTCAGCTGGTTGGAATCCTGCGTATAGGCATCGGTGGTGCCGATCAGATTCACGCCGAACTGGTAGCCGTCGCCGCGATAGCTCGGGGTGAGCTGCCAGATCACGTCGGCTTGACGACGCGGCACATTGCCGGTGTTTTCCGGGGTGATCTGGTCGCGGGAAATTTCTGCATCGGTCCAGGTCAGGCCGCCGTTGACGGTGAAGCCCTCGTAGCGGTAGCTGGCTTCCAGCTCTACGCCGTGCGCTTTGTAGCTGCGGTTGAAGAAGCGCTGGCTGGTGACTTCGAAGTTCTGTTCCTGGGTGCGTGCGGAGAAGGCGGTGGCGAACAGGCTCAGACCGTCGCGGCGCCACTTCAAGCCGGCTTCGGCCTGGCGCACCACGTTGACGCCTTCATCGGACGACACCGAGCCGTCGTCGCGCACCACGCCGAACAACAGGCGATCCGCGTTGGCGCGCGCACCGCGGCTGATGCGTGCGAATGCGCCAAGGTCGTCGCTAATCAGGTAATTGCTGCCCAACGAATACGACAGGTAGTTCCAGTCGTAGTCCACCGGGCGTGCGTTGGCGGTGTCCACGGTGGCCACGCGCTGTTCCACCGGCTGGATCACGCCATCGCCGTTGACGTCCAGGTTTTGCGCAATCGCGGTGCCGCTGTAGTTGCCGCGCGCATCGCCCATGTCGTAACGCAGGCTGCCGTCGATGCTGAACTTGCCGCTGTCGAAGGTCAGTGCGACATAGGGCGCGTTGACGTCGTAGCGCACGTCGTAGCTACGGGTGTTACAGCAATCGCCCCAGAACGGCACGCCGTAGGCGTACAAGCCATTTTGCGAGCGCGACACGCCGCCGGCATCGACCACGTTGAGCAGGCGCGAGTCGCGACCCAGGCTTTGCACGTAGGAGTTCCAGGTCCAGTCCATGTCGATGGTCTGGCGCGAGCTGTAATAGCCCATGCGCAGATTCAGCGTGCGGCCGTCGCCATCGAACTCGCGCGA
Source organism: Xanthomonas dyei (assembly GCF_002939865.1). Classification (GTDB taxonomy): domain Bacteria; phylum Pseudomonadota; class Gammaproteobacteria; order Xanthomonadales; family Xanthomonadaceae; genus Xanthomonas; species Xanthomonas dyei. The sequence continues at coordinate 45,130 of NZ_MDEE01000010.1, read as the reverse complement.
GAGGCTCAGGTCGTTGGTGACGTTGCCCAGATCGTTGATGGCGACATTGAACAGATGCGTGCGGATGGCATTGCCGGTGTAGGCCTGGCCGGCATTCGGGCCGCCTGCCTGCACCAGCTGCGCGCCAGCGCCGCCGATGGACGATGCCAGCGAGGCAGCATCGGTGACTTCGGCCGGGAACGGACTGACGAAGCGGCCGCTGTTGTCGGCGATGCGGAATTTCTCGCTCAGGTTCCAGCCACTGCCCAGGTCGAACCACGCTTCGGCGCCGATGGTGCGCGAGATCGGGTGCATGCCGTCGCCCAGGTCGGTGCGGCGCGGCTGGTTGTTGCCATCCAGGCCGACATCGGTGCGGAAATTGCGGCTGTACAAGGTGTCGTTGCCGGGATCGAACCCGGGGAAGCCACCCAGGTCCGGCGAGCCGTCGCGGCCACGCACCGAGGTGGGCACAGGCAGATAGCCGGCGGCGCGGTCGTTGAGGTATTTGCCGTACACCCGCACGTAGCCGTTCTCGAACAGACGGGTGAGGTTGGCCTTGAGTTGGCCGCCCTTGTCGGTGGTGTAGCCGGCATCGCGCACGCCATCGCCCTGGCGGAAGAAACCGCCGATGTTGAACTGCCAGTGCTCGGCGAACGGCGCGCCGTAATTGAAGTCGATGCGGGTGTTGTCGTAGTCCAGACCGCGACTGACGCCGACGCTGCCGCCTTCGGTGTCGCCGGTCTTGCTGATGAAGTTGATGATGCCGCCGGGCGCATTGCTGGTGAACGTCGACGCCGAGCCGCCACGGATGGCTTCGATGCGATCCATCGTGAAATCCGAGCGCAGGAAGATATCGGCGTTGCCGAAGGCGATATCGCCGAACTCCATCACCGGCAAGCCGTCTTCCTGCAGCTGCAGGAACTTGGCGCCACCGGAGGCCACCGGCAGACCGCGCACGGCGATGTTGGCGTTGCCTTCGCCACCGCTGGACTCGGAGCGGATGCCTGGAATGTTGCGGAAGATTTCCGCAGTGCTACGCGGCGCCGACTGCTCGATCGCCTCGGCACCGACGGTGCTGACCGACACGCTGGACTTCAATTTGGTGGTGGCGGTGGAGGTGCCGGTGACGAACACCGAATCCAGATTGACCGCGGCGCTGTCGGCAGCCGGCGGAGTGGCGGGTGCGGCGGCGGTGTCCTGGGCCAGCGCGGCGGGCGCGCACAGGCAGGAAACGACCGCGCAGGCCAGGGCATGCAGGCGCAGGGTGTGCAAGGTGGACATCGCGATTCTCTCTCTCACAGGTGGTGGTATGCCGACGCCTGCATCGTCCCCTCCCAGGGAATGGCCGAGCGGCCTGCAGTGCGAGCGCAGTAATACGCGCGAATACAATCGATTGCAATCTTGCGTTGCAACATTTGAATCGGAAAGCGAAGTCTCAATTTTCGCAGCTGCCGCGTGTTGCGTCGCAGCGTTACAATCGATTGCATCACCGGCAGGGTACAGTGCGCTGCGGCCACTGGGAGCCGCACCGATGCCCAAGGCCTTGCATGTCGTCGACCGCTCCTTCGCTCTCTTTCGCGCGCATCCTGGCGCTCAACGCCGGTTTCTTCGGTGTGCAGTACAGCTTCGGGTTGCAGCAAAGCAACATGAGCCCGATCTACAACTACCTGGGCGCCGACCACGCCAGCCTGCCGTATCTGTGGCTGGCCGGCCCGATCACCGGGCTGGTGCTGCAGCCATTCGTTGGCGCGTGGAGCGACCGCTCGGTCACGCGCTGGGGCCGCCGCATGCCGTACATGGTGGTGGGCGCGCTGGTGTGCAGCCTGTGCCTGCTGGCGATGCCGTTCAGCACCGCGCTGTGGATGGCGGTGTGCCTGCTGTGGGTGCTGGATGCGGCCAACAACGTGGCGATGGAGCCCTACCGTGCGTTGGTCAGCGACGTGCTCGCACCACCTCAGCGGCCACTCGGGTATCTCACGCAGAGCGCGTTCACCGGCCTGGCGCAGACGTTGGCGTATCTGACTCCGCCGCTGCTGGTGTGGTTCGGCATGAATCAGGATGCCGCCAACGCGCACCATATTCCCTACGTCACCATTGCTGCGTTCGTGATCGGTGCGGGGTTTTCGGCCGCGTCCATCCTGCTCACCGCGCGCAGCGTGCGCGAGCCTGCAATCGCGCCGGCAGAGATCGCGCGCATGCGTCAGACCGGTGCAGGGCTGGGCGCAACGGTGCGCGAAATCGGCAGCGCCCTGCGCGCGATGCCGCCAACCATGCGTCAGCTGGCGCCGGTGATGTTGTTCCAGTGGTACGGGATTTTCTGCTACTGGCAGTACATCGTGCTGTCGCTGTCGACCACCTTGTTCGGCACCACCGACGCCACCTCGCACGGGTTTCGCGAGGCCGGTCTGGTCAATGGGCAGATCGGTGGGTTCTACAATTTCATCGCGTTTCTGGCGGCATTTGCGATGGTGCCGGTGGTGCGCCGCTTCGGCCCCAAATACACGCACGCGGCCTGTCTGCTGGCGGCCGGCGTCGGTATGTGGGTGTTGCCGGGCATCGAGAACCGTTGGTTGTTGTTGTTGCCGATGATCGGAATCGGGCTGGCCTGGGCCAGCATGATGGGCAATCCGTATCTGATGCTCGCCGACAGCATTCCGCCCGAGCGCACCGGTGTGTACATGGGCTTGTTCAACCTGTTTATCGTGCTGCCGATGCTGATCCAGATCGTCACCCTGCCGCTGTATTACGAGCGGTTGCTGCACGGCGACCCGCGCAATGTGATCCGCCTGGCCGGTGCATTGATGCTGGCTGCAGCGGTGGCAATGCTATGCGTGCGCATTCGCAAGCCCAAGGCTGTCGCGGCGTAACCGCTCGTTTGCGTTGTTATGCCGGCCACAGTAGCGAGTGTGAACGCGCCGCCGCCGCACAGCGCGCACCCTCTTACGATTCCCGATTCCAGCCTCACGCCGACTCGCGCACCACCAGTTTCACCGGCATTTCAACCGATTGCACCGCCTCGCCCGCGATCAGCGCCAGCAGCCGGTCCACCAGCAAGCGCGCGGCCAGGCCCAGATCCTGCCGCACGGTGGTCAGCGGTGGCTGGCTGTAGGCGGCCAGCGGAATATCGTCGAAACCTACCAGCGAGATGTCCTGCGGCACGCGATGGCCGGCTTCGACCAGGGCGCGGATGGCGCCCACGGCAATCACATCGGAGGCCGCAAACAGTCCATCCGGCGGGTCGGTCTTCTTGAGCATGGCGCGGGTGAGGCGGTAGGCGTCTTCGCTGACGAAATGGCTGCGCGCATGCAGGCGGGTATCGAACTCCAGCCCGTGCTGCTCCAATGCATGACGGTAACCGGCAAACCGCGGCGCCACTTCGGGTAACTGGTCGTCGCCCAGAAACGCGATGCGCTTGCGGCCGCTGGCGATCAGGTGTTCGGTGGCGAGCGCGCCGCCCTGGAAGTTGTCGCTGCCGACGCTGATATAGGCCTGCCCGTCGATGCGGCTGCCCCATACGGCCATCGGCAGGCCATCACGCGCGGCTTTGTCCAGTGCGGCATGTTCGGAACTCTGCCCCAGCACGATCACGCCATCGGAGCGGCTGCCGCGGGCAAGCTGTTCCACCCAGCCATCCTGGTGCCGGTCCAGCTTGGACAGCAGCATGCTGTAGCCGCGCCCGGTGAGTTCTTCGGCCAGCAACGCCAGCATGGTCATCAGAAACGGATCGGATAGCGGTTGATCCAGTGCGTGCATCATCGGCACCGCAACGCTCACCGTGTTGGAGCGTTTGGCACGCAAGCTGCGTGCGACCGGGTCGACCTGGTAGCCGGCGTCGGCGGCAATCTGCTTGATATAGGCGCGGGTGCGCTCTGCCACCACTGGGCTGCCGGCAAGGGCGCGCGACACGGTGGACTCGGACACGCCCGCCATGCGGGCGATGTCGGCCATCTGCGGGCGGGCATTCTGCGGGGTGCGTTCTGAGGGTTTGGCCATGGCAGCGCACTGCGGAAAAACCAGAGTGTAATCAGTTCGCACTGGAGGCGCGTCGTTTGCGCAGTGGCGGCCGCTTGTGCGCAACGGCGCAACGCCATCGCGCACACGCGTCCTAGCCTTGCGATCGCGGTTGCGTGGCGAGTGCCGGGAGAGTGCTGCGGCTGGACAGCGCATCATTGTGCATCCGGACATTGGGCGAAGAACCGGCAACAAAACGTAGCGGGCGGTTGCCAGGCGGGTGTGGGTGGCATACAGGAACCGGAGTGTGATGGGTCGTACCTGCCGATGCCGAGCATCGGCCGCTCCTGTTTGCTGGTCGCGTCGTCGTTTGGTTGGTCGCGTTGCGTGATCGCGGCTCGCGTGCCGAGGTGCACTCCGACAACCGCTTGCAGACCACTGTCCGTGTCAGCCCATATACAGGCCGCCGTTGACCGCGTAGTCGGCGCCGGTCACATAGGCGGCATCGTCGGAGGCCAGCCATGCGCACAGGCCGGCGACTTCTGCAGGCTTGCCCAGCCGACGCATCGGCACCGAGGTGGCCAGGCGATCGAGCACGTCCGGCGGAAAACTGCTGATCGATGCACTGGCGATATAGCCGGGCGAAATGGTGTTGACGGTGACCCCGCGCGAGGCCACTTCCTGCGCCAGCGCACGGCTGAAGCCATGCATCGCGGCCTTGGCGGTGGCGAAGTTGATTTGCCCGATCTGGCCCTTGTGCGCACTGACCGAGCCGATGTTGACGATGCGCCCCCAACCGCGCGACGTCATGCCATCCACCACCTGCTTGGAGATGTTGAACAGCGAATGCAGGTTGCTGGCGATCACTGCATTCCAGTCGTCGCGCGTCATCTGGCGGAACAAGGTGTCGCGGCTACCGCCTGCGTTGTTGACCAGCACATCGATCTCGCCGACTTCGGCCTTGACCTTGGCAAAGGCCGCCACCGTGGAATCCCAATCGGCGGCATTGCCTTCGGAGGCGACGAAGTCGAAGCCCTGCTCGCGCTGCTCGCGCAACCAGGCCGACTTACGCGGCGAATTGGGCCCGCAACCGGCAACCACGGTGTGCCCGCTGCGCGCCAGCTTCTGGCAGATCGCGGTGCCGACACTGCCCATGCCGCTGGTGACGTATGCGATGCGAAGCGTCATTGGTGTAACTCCTTTGGAGTTGGGAATGGGGAATCGGGAGTGGGGAATCGGTAGAGCAGGAAGCCGCCTTTGCGGCCGGCGTTCTCCATGTGGAGGTCAGGAACCGTCACGACAGCACAGCGCCGCTCTTACGATTCCCCATTTCCGATTCCCCATTCCCGGCGCGCGATCAGCGCGCCAACGGAAACAAGCCAAACAACAACCCGCCGCCAAGCATCAGCATCGAAATCAACACCGCCCACTTCAGCGTGAAGCGTTGATGGTCGGCAAAGTCGACCTTGGCCAGGCCGACCAGCAGATAGGTCGAGGGCACCAACGGGCTTAGCAGATGCACCGGCTGGCCGGCAAGCGAGGCGCGGGCCATTTCCACCGGTGTGATGCCGTAGTGGCCGGCCGCCTCGGACAGGATCGGCAGCACGCCGAAGTAGAACGCGTCGTTAGACATGAAGAACGTAAACGGCATGCTGACGATCGCCGTGATCACCGCCAGATACGGGCCCCAGCTGTCCGGGATCACTGCCAGAAAACTGCGCGACATCGCTTCCACCATGCCGGTGTTGGACAGGATGCCGGTGAAGATGCCGGCGGCAAAGATCAGCGACACCACCGACAGTACGTTGCCGGCGTGATTGACCAGGCGGCGGCGTTGTTCGGCCAGGTTGGGGTAGTTGATCATCAATGCCAGTGCGAAGCCGATCATGAACAGCACCGGCATCGGCAGGATGCCCACCACCAGTGCGGCCATCAGCGCCAGGGTCAGAATCAGATTGACCCACAGCAGCTTGGGACGCTTCATGTCCTCGGTGTCTTCCACGCGCGGCAAGGCGTCGTTGTCTTCGGGGATGCTGGTGTCCAGCCAATTGCCATCGGCCGGCAGGCGCACCACGCCCAGGCGGCGGCGCTCGCGCATGCCCAGATACCACGCCAGCGCGATGATGCCGGCAATCGCCAGCAACATCGCCGGCACCAGCGGCACGAACACATCGCCCGCATCCACGTGCAGGGCAGTAGCGGCGCGTGCGGTCGGGCCGCCCCACGGAGTGAGATTCATCACGCCGCTGGCCAAGATGGTCACGCAAGTGAGGTTGAGCGCATTCATGCCCAGGCGCTGGTACAGCGGCAGCATCGCCGACACGGTGATCATGTAGGTGGTGGAGCCGTCGCCATCGAGTGAGATCAGCATTGCCAGGACCGCGGTGCCCATCACGATCTTCAGCGGGTCGCCCTTGACCAGCCGCAGGATGCGCCCGACCAGTGGATCGAACAGCCCGGCATCGATCATCACCCCGAAGTAGAGGATGGCGAACATCAGCATCACGCCGGTGGGCGCGATCTTCTTGATGCCCTCGAGCATCATGTCGTTGATGCCGGTGCCGAAGCCGCCCAGCAGTGCGAACACGATCGGCACCGTGATCAGAGCCACCAGCGGCGACAGCCGCTTGCTCATGATCAGGTACATGAAGGTGATCACCATTCCGAAACCGAGCGCGGTCAGCATGCGGGCAAATCCTTTGGGGCGTGCAGCAGGGAGAGGGTGGAGCGCACCGTTGCGCAGGAGACGGCGCAGTGGTGATACACAAGAAACGTAAAAATGCTGCTCATTGCGTCACTGCCGCAATGGCAAAAGCGACAATCTTCGTGCGTGCACGGCGCTTGCGCCGCATCGCGGCGACGCCTGCCGACATACGTTTGGAACCGTGGCGCCACGCAGCAGTGCATCAGAAGTCGTACTGAAACCGGCCGGTGACCGCCAGCGTGTGATCGACCAACGCATTCATCGTGCGGTCGCGGTTACGGCTGTCGATCACGTTGAGCATGACGCGCAGATTAGGCTTGAAATACCAGTTGCCACCCAAGGTCCACGACTGCGTGCTGGCATCTATAAAGTTGGGCTGGCCATCCAGATGTTGGTCGCCGCGCATGTAGTCGTAGCGCAATGCAAGCTCGAACGCGCCGCTGGGGCGATTGGGCGTTTTGATACGGCTGAACCGGCCGGTCTTGCGATCGTAGCCGCGCGATTCGCCGGTCACGAACCAGCTGACTAGGCCATAGCTTGCCAACACCTTGGCGTGCTGGCTGCCATCGTCGAGCAGGCCGCCACTGAATTCGCTCTGCCACGACCAGGGGCCAAGGACTTCGGCATATTCCAACGACCACTTGTCGAAGTCGGTATCGCGGCCATCGGCAAACCGCGCCAGCGTGATGCGGCTATTGTTGGCCAGGTCGTTTTCCGGGCGCGGGCGGATCAACAGCGATGCCGCACCGTCGCTGCCCGGATGCGAATAGCGCTCATGCGCCAATGAAATGCCGAGGTGACGCAGGCGCGCTTCGCCCATCTCCGGTGCAAAGGTCAGACGTGTGCCCAGCGCGCCGCCCTTGGTGGACGAGTTGTCGATGCTTTCCAGGCTGTAGAGCGCCGTGGACCAGGTGGCATCCGGGCGATTGGCCTGCCAGGAAATGGCCTTGCGATAGATCGGCGCCAGCGTGGTGGAGGCATAGCCGCGTTCCAGGAACGGGCCATAGTTGGACCCGGTGCGATCGTCCAGCGAAAAGTATTGCTTGAACTGGCCCACGGTCAGCGTACCGGCGGAAAACTTCTTGGCGATGTACACATCGCGCGCCAGGATGCCGCGGCCGCCGGCTTCGTATTGCAGGCCGGCAAATTCGGCCTCGGCCTTGTAATTGAAGCCATAGAACTTGCCTGCCACATCGAGCCACACACGGCGGAACTGGGTGTCGTTGCGCTCGGGCGTGCCGCGGTCGTCGTTGTCGAACATGGTGAAATCCCAGTGCACCCGTCCGCCCAGTTCGGCGGTGACCGGGCCCGCGTCATCGGCCGCGCGCGCCGCCGGTGCCAGGCAGATCGCCGCGCAGGCGGTGAAGGCGCGCAGACGCAAAGTGTCGTTGCTCACAGACCCTCCCAGGTGCATGTGTGAATCACGTTCAGCGATGCACCACGACGATCGCCGTGGCGCGTTGGCTTCAGCCTAGTCCCGCGAAGCTGTCATGGACCTGTCGTTTTGGGGCGGGAATGGGGAGTCGGGAATGGGGAGTCGGGAATAGGGAATCGCAAGAGCGTTAAGAGCTTTTGTCCGCGAGGGCTGTTACCTTCCGGCCGCGGCCAACCGCTGTTCCGATTCCCCATTCCCCATTCCCCATTGTCGATTCCCCGCCCAATGCGCCTGCTGCTAGTCGAAGACAATGCCGATCTCGCCGATGCCATCGTGCGGCGCATGCGCCGTAGCGGGCATGCGGTGGATTGGCAGGCCGACGGGTTGGCGGCGGCCAGCGTGCTGCGCTATCAGAGCTTCGATCTGGTGGTGCTGGATATCGGCCTGCCCAAGCTCGATGGGCTGCGCGTGCTGGCCGGGATGCGCGAGCGTGGCGATACCACGCCGGTGCTGATGCTTACCGCGCGCGATGGCATCGAAGACCGCGTGCAGGCGCTGGACGTGGGCGCGGACGATTACCTCGGCAAGCCGTTCGATTTCCGCGAATTCGAGGCGCGCTGCCGCGTGTTGCTGCGCCGCAATCGCGGCCAGGCCAGCGAAGTGGTGCAAATCGGCGGATTCGTGTTCGACAACGCTGCGCACACGGTGATGCTCGATGGCGCGCCGATCGAATTGCCCAACCGCGAATACCGCCTGCTGGAAATCCTGATCGGGCGGCTGGGCCATGTGGTCGGCAAGGACGAAATCGGCAACGGGCTGTTCGGCTTCGACGACGATGCCGGGCCCAATGCGATCGAGCTGTATGTCGGCCGTCTGCGCCGCAAGCTGGCCAGCGCGCCGTTGCGCATCGTCACCGTGCGCGGTGCCGGCTACAAACTCGAAGAAGCCGACCCGCATGCGCCGGTGGAGCCGGGCAGCGATGGCTGAGCCGCTGACGGTGGCGCCGTCGATCCGGCGCACCTTGCTGCTGTATCTGGGCAGCCTGTCGCTGCTGGGGGCGGTGGTGCTGTTTTTTGCAGCACGCGATTATGGCGAGCGTGCCGCCAATCGGTCCTACGATCACCTGTTGGTGTCCTCGGCGCTGTCCATCATCGATAGCGTGGCGCTGGTCGGTGGCGACTGGCAGGTGGATCTGCCTTACGCCTCGCTGGATCTGCTTGGCATGGCGCCGGAAGATCGCGTGTTCTACCGCGTGTTCGATGCGCAGGGTCGCACCATCACCGGCGAAGACATGTTGCCGTTGCCGGCGCGCGCGCCCAGCGATGAGCGCCCGTTGCTGTTCGATGCACAGTACAGCGGCGAGCCGGTGCGCTTTGCGGTGGTGATGCATCGGGTGGCCTCGGCGTCCGGGCAGGGCGAGGTGCGGGTGCAGGTGGGCCAGACCCGGCGCGCGCGCGATGCGGTGGCGCGCGATGTGGTGCTCAATGCCTTGGTCGCGATCGCTGTGTTGTCGCTGCTGGCGTTGGGGTTGGTCTGGCTGGGCGTGTACCGCGCATTGCGGCCATTGCAACGCATCGAGCGCGACCTGTCGCGTCGCGAGCCATCGGATCTCAAACCGCTCAACGTGCCGGCGCCGCAGGAAATGCAGTTGATGGTGACCGCGCTCAATCGCTTCATGGCGCGGCTGTCGTCCAGCAACGAGACCTTGCGTGCGTTCATGGCCGAGGCCGCGCACCAGATGCGCACACCCCTGGCCGCGTTGCGTGCGCAGGCGCAGCTGGCCATGGACGACGACGACCCGCGCGACATGCAACGCAGCCTGGCCGCGATCGAGCGCAACGCCAGCCACATGAGCCGCCTGCTCAATCAATTGCTCAGCGATGCCAGCGTGATCCATCGCTCCAACCTGCAGCGTTTTGCCACGGTGGACCTGGCCGAGGTGCTGCACCAGGCATTGCATGAAGCACTGCCGCGCAGCGACGGCGCGCCACGTGTGCAACTGGCCATCGACCCGCAACCGGCGCTGCTGCGCGGCGACGCGTTGCTGCTGCGCGAAGCGCTCAAGAATCTGATCGACAACGCCTGCAAATACGGTGGCGCCGCGCCGCTGCAGGTGGCTTTGACCAGCGACGGTAATCAGCACGTGCTGACCATCGCCGACCACGGCCCGGGCATTCCGGCCGCCGAAGCCGAGCGCGTGTTCGAGCGTTTCGTGCGCGGTCCGGATGCACCTGCGGGCGGCGCGGGCCTGGGGCTTGCCATCGTCAAGCGCGTGGTCGAAGCGCATGGCGGGCGTATCGATCTGGCCAATCGCATCGGTGGCGGATTGATCGCCTCGTTGCATTTCCCCGGGGGAACCGCATGATGCGCAGGCTGTGGGCAATGGTGCTGCTGCTGGTGCACGGTTTGGCCTGGGCAGCGCCGGGCGATGTGCGGCGCTTCCCCGCGCAGGGGCCGATGCATGCGCAGCTCCGCGTGCAGGGGTCCACCGATCTGGAAGTCTTCGGCGCGGTCATTCAGGACTACCAACGCCTGCATCCCGGTACCGAGGTGATCTACGAGGATGTGATTGCCTGGGACATCTATGATCACTATCTGCATCCGGGTGCCGGTGCGCCGACGGCGGACATGCTGATCAGCGCCAGCATGGATCTGCAGACCAAGCTGGTGAACGACGGGCACGCGCTGGCTCACCGCTCCGCGCAGACCGAAGTGCTGCCGGCCTGGGCGCAATGGCGGCATGAAGTGTTCGGCATCAGCTACGAGCCGGTGGCCATCGTCTACAACACGCGCAAACTCGACGCCGCACGCGTCCCGCGCACGCGCCGCCAGCTGCTGGCCTTATTGCGCGCGCCCGATGCGCCGTTGCGCGGCAAGGTGGGCACCTACGATGTGGAGCGCAGCGGCGTGGGCTACTTGTTCGCCACCCAGGACGGGCAGGTGGGCAGCATTGCCGGCGCTTTGCTGGCCGCGTTGGGCGCAAATCAGGTCAAGCTGGAAGAGCGCACCGGCACCTTGCTCGACCGTGTCAGTCGCGGCGAACTGCTGTTGGCCTACAACGTGCTTGGTTCCTACGCGCAGGCGCGTATCGATGCCGGTGCGCCGCTGGGCATCGTGCAGCCGCAGGACTACACGCTGGTGGCGCTGCGCACCGCGGTGATTCCCAAGACCGCACCGCATGCGCCGGAAGCGCGCAGGTTTCTCGACTATCTGCTGTCGCCCCGCGGGCAGCAGGTGCTCTCGCGCGAAGCGCGGCTGATGCCGATCCTGCCGTCCGCCGGTGGCCGTGGCGGCTCGGCGCAACCGCCGTTCCGGCCGATTCCGCTCGGCCCCGGTTTGCTGGTGTATCTGGACAAGCTCAAACGCCGCCAGTTCCTGGAAGCGTGGCGTGCGAGTACGCAGCCGCCGCGCTAGGGCGTGGCATTCGCGGTGATGCAGAGCATCATGCTGGTGTGGCCGTTGCCGGCCAGCATCATCGGCGGTCGCACAATGCCGATACAGTGGTCGCCTGCTCCGCACAGTGTCAGCGGGCCTCAGTCACTAGCCGTGGGCAGCCAGCCAAGCGCAGGTGCGGCACACCGACGCGCCCATGTGCCAGACTTGGCAGATGGCCGATCTCACCATTCTCGTCGCCGACGACCACCCGCTGTTCCGTGCCGCCGTGATCCACGTATTGCAGCAGACCCTGCCGCAGGCGCAGGTCGTGGAAGCCTCCAGCGCCGCCACGCTGAGCGCGATGTTGCGCTCGCACCCGCAGGCAGAGCTGGTACTGCTGGATCTGGCCATGCCGGGCGCGCGCGGCTTCTCGGCGCTGTTGCATGTGCGCGGCGAGCATCCGGATATCCCGGTGGTGGTGATCTCCTCCAACGATCACCCGCGGGTGATCCGGCGTGCGCAGCAGTTTGGCGCGGCCGGCTTCATTCCCAAATCCACGCCGGCCGAATCCATCGGCACCGCCGTGGCCAGTGTGCTGGACGGCGGCACCTGGTTTCCGCCAATGACCGCCGAGCGCTCGGAGGCGGACGCGCAACTGGCATCCAAGCTCGCCCAGCTCACTCCACAGCAGTTCCGCGTGCTGCTGAGCCTGGCCGATGGCCTGCTCAACAAGCAGATCGCCCACGAACTCGGTCTGGCCGAAAACACCGTCAAGGTGCACGTCACCGCCATCTTGAAAAAGCTCGACTGCTACAGCCGCACGCAAGCGGCGGTGCTGGTCAAGGCGCTGGAGCCGGAGGGCGAGGGCTGAGGGCTGAGGGCTGGCGGCATCGCTGAGGGGCTTGAAGCGGCGCCGAAACGTCGCGAACAGTCGTCAGTTGGGTGTGGACGGCGCACTCAGAATCGCAGTGGGCGAGTGGTGCATGCCGCAGCGAGCACAGGCTGCGCAGTTGCTGTGTTCGCCGCTCTTGGTTGATCGGGGCAGGCCGTGTGCTGAAGATCGATGTCGGCCGGGCGCATCGTGGTCTGAAAGTACGCGCTGCCGTCCATGACGCATGTCAGTCCGCTAGCTGGCGATAGAACACCATGCCGCCGTGGTGCAGCTCGTCGGCGCTGACAAAGCGGCCGTCGGCAGTGAACCCGCTGTCGTCCCAGTAGTGGATGGTGTTGCCGGTGACTTCATACCGGCCCTGATAGGCGCTTTGCCGTGCATGGCGTGCTTCGTCGTAACGGCCGTTGGCCAACAAGGCTTGGCGGATCTGCCCATCGCGGGTGACCCACATGCCGACGTAGGAATGCTGTTGCATGGGCGTGTCCCTGTGGAGTGGGGAAGGCGTCGCCGCCGCATGGCGTGCAGTGTCGGCAAGCGGGGTGGCGTTGCAGAGCACGGCGGTACCCGCGCCGAGTGCAACGGCAATAGCGGCGCTCATACGTGCATCGGTCATGTGTCTGTCCTGCGTTGCAGTTGGGCGGGTGCACGCTGCAGCACAGCGTCGTAGGCGGCCAGATCCAGATACGCATCGACTTGGACAGCCTTGCCGTCGCGCATCCGCAGGATCCACACGTACTGATTGCGATAGATGTCGCCGCTGGGCAAGTCGGCAGCGCCTTGCCATTGCACGATGACGTGCTCGCCATCGGCCCAGAGCTGCCGCTGCAACGGGCGCAACGGCGATGCCAGGCGCTCGGTCAAGGGGCGCACGGCTTTGTCGATCAATGTGTCGCGGCCATGCAAGGTGCCGGCGCTGGGGCCGGAGCCGTGGATGGTCCACACCACGTCCGGCGACAGCAGTTCTTCGAAGAATCCGGTGCCGCCTGCCTGCCAGCGCGCGAATGCGGCATCGACGCGTTGCGTATTGCATATCTGCTGCGATGTGCCGGCGCAGCTGTCGGCGGCGGCTGCGGGCACCGGAGCGATTGCCCCGGCTGCGGTGAACGCGCTGGCGGCGATGAACAGTGCTGCCGCGATAGCGGATGGTCTGGTCATGTGGTGCTCCTTTGCGTCAGCTGCGCAGTTGCAGCGCGTGCCTGCCGTAGATCAGCTGCTGCGCCATCGGCCGGCCGATGAAACGCTCCGGGAAGATCGGCGCCAGGCCGCTGACCTGATCCAGCTGCGCCAGCTGGTCGTCGCTGAACACGATCTCCAGCGCGCCGAAGTTGTCTTCGGCCTGTTGCAGCGTGCGTGCGCCCATTACCGGCGAAACGACCGCCGGATTGCGCAAGGTCCAGGCAAGCGCCACTTGCGCGCGCGAGGCGCCCAACTCGTTGGCCACCGTGCCAACTACATCGGCGATCTCCAGCGAGCGCGCAGTGAGATGCCCGGTCGAGGCGATCACGCCCTTGCGGCTTGTGGACACATCCGCCGCGTTGTCGTCGGACAGATCCGCGCGGCTGTACTTGCCGGTCAGAATGCCGCCGCCCAGTGGCGACCACGGCAATACGCCCAGGTCCAGCTCGCGCGCCATCGGTAGCAACTCATGTTCGACGGTGCGTTCGACCAGGCTGTATTCGATCTGCAGCGCGACCAAGGGTGACCAGCCACGCAAATCGGCCAGCGTCTGCAATTGCGCCACGCGCCATGCGGGCGTGTTGCAGATGCCGATGTACAACACCTTGCCCGACTGCACCAGATGCTCCAGCCCGCGCATCACTTCGTCCGGCGAGGTAGTGAAGTCCCATGCGTGCAGATACAACAGGTCGATGCGATCGGTGTCGAGTTGACGCAGGCTGGTCTCCACCGAGCGGATCAGGTTGAGACGGTGATTGCCGCCGGAATTGATGTTGTCTGCATCGCGCGCCATGGTGAATTTGGTCGCCACCACAAAGCGCTCGCGACGCGGCTTGATCAGGCTGCCGACGATGCGCTCGGAGCCGCCTTTGGTGTAATTGACCGCGGTGTCGATGAAATTACCGCCGCGGTCTACATAGGCATCGAAGATACGCTTGGCTTCGCCTGCATCCGCGCCCCAGCCCCATTCCTCGCCGAAGGTCATGGTGCCCAGCGATAGCGGCGAGACGCGCAGCCCGGAGCGGCCGAGCAGGCGATAGTGGTCCAGGGAAAGTGTCTGATTCATGCCTTGTATCTCCCGGCAGTGGTGTCGTGCGTCATGCGATGTACTGTGCCGCCGGCCGGTGAGTCAGCGTGAGCCTGGTGATCCGGCATCCTTGCCTGATCGTCCGGATCGTGCGCGCCGCACCTTGACGCAGCGTGGCGCAATGCCTGGCAGGCCGTGCAGCGTTCGGTTGGATGGGTGTGGTGCGCCTGCCGTGTCGATCGCAAGGTACTAACGCGCATGCACGTTGTGGTCGCGCGTCTCAAAGAGACCTCAATGTGCGCTGTCCTGGCGCGGCGCGTGAACGATCACGCCCGCATCCGCCGCGTTCTCGATGCACAAGAGCAGATCCGAGATGACGCGAATCGGCGGCTGCTGATCTCGCTACGGAAACCAGAGTCCCGCGACCGAATCACCCACGCCGCAGCAGCATCTGCGTCATCAGCGCGCGCAGCGCAGGCGGGCGGACCGGCTTGGACAGAAAGCCCCAGCCCAATTCCTGTGCATGTTCGCGCAGGGCCGGGTCGGGCTCGGCGGTGACCAGGATGATGCGCGGCTCGCGCTGCCAGCAGCCCACCAATTGCGGCAGCAGCATCGGGCCGTAGTGCGCGCCCATGCGCACATCCAGCAGCAGCAATTCCGGTGCGTCGTCGGCGCTGGCGCTGGCCAGCGCTTCGTCCGGGCCGCCGGAAAAATCCACGCGGCATTCCCAGCGTTCCAGCAGGGCGCGGGTGGCCTCGCAGACACGCGGGTCGTCGTCAACGCACCACACCCGGCAGCCGTGCAGGATGGGGTCGTTGCCGTGTTCGGCGGTGGCGGTGACGGTGGGCGGCGGCAACTGCGTGGCGATGGCGGCGTGCTCGCCGATCGGCACGGTGACCGAAAACACGCTGCCGCTGCCAAGCGTTGAATGCAGGCCGATGCGGTGGCCCAGCAGGCGGCCGATCCGTTCGACAATCGCCAGCCCCAGCCCGGCGCCGCGGTCGTTGGCCACGCCATCGTCCAGACGGCGGAATTCTTCGAAGATTTCGTGCTGCAAGGCATCCGGAATGCCGGGGCCCTGGTCATGCACTTCAATGCGCAGCCAGCCACCGCGCCGACGGCAGCCGATCAGCACGCGCCCGCGCGGGGTGTAGCGGATCGCATTGGACAAAAAATTCTGCAGGATGCGACGCAGCAGGGTTGCGTCGCTCAATACCACCACCGATGTCGGCACCCACTCCAGCACCAGGCCGCGGTCTTCGGCCAGGATGCCGAACTCGCGCGCCAGCGTTTCCAGCAAGGGTGCCAGTGCGAAGTCGCGCACCTGCGTCTTCAGGCTGCCGGCTTCCAGGCGCGAGATGTCGAGCAGGCTGTTGAGGATGGCGTCCTGCGCGGCGAGTGCGCCGTCGATGTTGTCGACCACGCGCGCACTGCCGGGCTCGCGCACCTGTCCGCGCAACACCGACACGAACATGCGCGCGGCATTGAGCGGCTGCAGCAGGTCGTGCACCGCTGAGGCGACAAAGCGGGTCTTGTAGCGGTTGGCGCTTTCGGCCTCGCGTTTGGCGGCGGCCAGATCGCGGGTGCGCTCGGCCACGCGATGTTCCAGTGCATCGGCCAGCGAGCGCAGTTCGCGGGCGGCATTCTTGTAGCTGGTGATGTCGGCGTAACTGGTGACGAACCCGCCATCGGGCAGCGGATTGCCGCGGATTTCCAGCACCGTGCCGTCTTCTTTCTCGCTTTCACGCATGTGCGGCTTGCCGCTGCGCAGATGCTTGAGTCGCCGCTCGATGGCCGCCTCGATCGGCCCCGGCCCCAGCAGCCCGCGGCGGGCATTGAAGCGGAATAGGTCTTCGATCGGCCGGCCGATCTTGAGCAACTCCGGCGGGAAGCGGAACAGTTCCACATAGCGCGAATTCCATGCCACCAGATTGAGCGCCTCGTCGATCACCACCACGCCTTGTGGCAGATGTTCCAGGCTGCGGCTCAGGCCGGCGTTGGATTGCTGCGCGGCGGTGACCACGCCGTCCTGGGCGGTGCGCAGTTCTTCGGCATGTTGTTGCAGCAGGGTTTCCAGCTCATGCCGGCTGCGCTGACGCAGCGCCGACAGCCGCCGGCGCTGCTGCACGAACAACCATAGCAACGCCAGCGCCAGCCACGCACCGGCCGCAGCGATGGCAGCCGCGCGCCCGGCCGCGGCGCTGGCGCGGGTGTCGTGCAGCAGATGCAGGCGCCAGCCGCTTTCGGGAACTTCCAGCGTCTGCCACAGCACTGGCGCGGCCAGTTGCGGGTCGCGCACCTCGGCCAGCACACCGCCGTTGCCGGTCTGTTCGATCAAGCGCCGACGCAGCGGCAGCAGCCCCTGATTGGCGTACTGGCGGGTGCTCTGCAACTCGGTGCGGTCGCGCGGGGTGAGCGGCGCCAGCATGCGGTAGCGCCAGCTGGCGCGGCTGGCCAGAAACACCACGCCATGCGCATCGGAGGCCAGCACGATATCCGGCGTCTGCAGCCATTCGCGCTCCAGTGCGGCCAGCGCGATCTTGATCACCACCACGCCCTGCACCTGACCGGCAGCATCGACGATGGCCTGCGACAGGAAATAGCCCGGCTCGCTGGTGGTCATGCCGATGCCGTAAAAACTGCCGCTGCCGGTGGCCAGCGCCTGCTGGTAATACGGGCGGAAGGCGTAATCCACACCGACATTGCTGCGCACCGCGCGCCAGTTGCTGGCCGCCAGCGCAATGCCGCTGCGGTCGATCAGCGTCAGCGTGGACGACTGGGTGACATTGTTGGCACGTTCGAGTTTGCGATTGAGTTGCTGCACCTGTGCCGGCGACAACGGGCCGGCGACTGCTGCGCGCAGCTCCGGGTCCAGCGCCAGAATCTGCGGCAGCGTGCGATAACGGTCGATGCGTTGTTGCAGCGCTTGCGCATACAGGCGCAGCTGACGGTGCACGGTGGCGCTTTCTTCGCGCAGTGCGTTCTGTTCGACAAAGTGCCCGGCCGCCAGCATGGCCACGACCATCCCGCCCAGCACGATGACCAGGGTGAGCAGCAGACGGCGGCGTTGCGAGGCATACATGCCGTCAAGTATGGCGTTCTGCTCCCGCACGCGCAGCCATCGCTCGATCGCGCGACAGACACGCGCGCCCAAACGACAACGGCCGCACCCGTGACAGGATGCGGCCGTATCGGAACATCGGCTGCCGTCTAAGACGACAGCAGCCCGTGAATCACACCAGCGTGCGGCTGTGCATTGCCCGCGCGCTGGATTGCGTCAGCGATGCTTAGAACTGCACCTGCGCGCGCAGCTCCATCACATGCGGGGTTTCATGCACGCCGTTGCGCGAGGAATCCACCCAGCTGTAGTTGGCCTGGAACTTGAAGTGGCTGGTGAGGTACCAGTTGGCGCCGATGGTGGTGTCGTGCTGACGGCCGCCGTGGACGTTGTTGTCTTCCAGATTCAGGCGGCTGTAGCGGGCGGTCAGTTCGACGGCGCCGTAGTCGTGTGCAGGCTTGATGTTGCCCGGCACGCCGCCGGCATAGCTGCGCGACTCGCCGGTCAGCGACCAGGTGCCGTACACGTACTGGCCCTGGGCAATGAAGTGCGGCTGGCCGGCATTACGCGCCACTTCGGCACGCAGCGCTTCGCTCTGCAGCGAGAACGGGCCATGGATCCAGACCGCTTCCACGCCGGTGCGGATCACGTGGTCCACATCGAGGATGGTGCCGGTGTCGATCAGACGCACGTCGGTCAGACCGGCTTCCGGGCGGGCACGCAGGCGCACGCGCGGGCTGAAGGACACGCCGCGGCCGTCGCTGAAACCGCGCGGGTTTTCGACCGAGCCGGCGATGCCCAGGTGCAGCACGTCGCCTTCGGCCTTGAACGGGGTCCATGCCGCATGCACGGCCTGGGTGGTGCCCGGGTTGTCGCCCTGCAGATCCTTGCCGCCATACGCGCCGGCCTGCAGGAGGTACTGCGGACGCTCCAGGGTCCATTCCACGCCGGTCCGGCGGCCCTGGAACACGGCCTGCACCGGCAGGCCCAGCTCCATGAAGCTGCCCGCACGCGAACTCTGCACCGCTTCCAGACCCACCGGCACCTTCATGTAGCCCATACGCACGCGGCCGTAATCCTGGCCCAGCAGCGCCTTGGTCTCGAAGCGATAGAACACGTCCAGCCACAGCTTGGCTTCGAAGTCGAAATACACCATGGCGTCGTAGACGCCTTTCTTCTTGATGGTGGCGCCGAATTCCTTGCGGCGGAAATCATTGCGGTCTTCCAGGCGGTCGTCGCCGGAGAAGTTGTTGTCGTCGTAGGCGTAGTTGCCGGTCAGGCCCAGCTCGGTGCCGTCACCGAAGGTGTACTTGGTCGGCCAGTTTTCGATCGAGGTGGCTGCATTGGCAGCGGCGGGGACGATGGCGATAGCCAACGCCAGAACAAGCAGATTGAGGCGCATAGGGAATGGTCTTCGGCAATGAAAGGGGTCGGGCGTCCTGCCATGGCGGTCGCGGTGAACAGCTTCAGCAAGCGCGCAGGTCCGGGCGGCGACGGCACAGAAACGTCGGTGTCTGCGTTAAATGGAATTAACGGCCGGTGGCGGCGCGGCTGAAGTGTAAGGCGAGGTTCAGCTCACCGACAGTGCGTAGTACCAATGGGTTATCGGCCCGGCCTGTGACGTGCGCCCAGAATGCCTGCACCGGGTGCCTGCTCAGGCACCCTCCAGTTCCTTCGGAGTGGTGTCATGCACATCAGCAAGCCTGCCGGCCCGGTGCCGGCGCCCGTGCCCTTCTACCGCCAGCTGTATTTCCAGGTGGTGGTGGCCATCGTCCTCGGCGCCCTGTTGGGCCACTTCGAGCCGGCTTTCGCCGAAAGCCTCAAGCCGCTGGGCGACGCCTTCATCAAGCTGGTGAAGATGATCATCGCCCCGGTGATCTTCCTGACCATCGTCACCGGCATTGCCGGCATGACCCACCTCAAGACGGTGGGCCGAGTGTTCGGCAAGGCGATGGTCTACTTCCTGTTCTTCTCCACGCTGGCACTGGTGGTGGGCCTGATCGTGGCGCACGTGGTGCAGCCCGGCGCCGGCATGAACATCAATCCGGCCGATCTGGACCAGAGCGCGGTCAAGAGTTATGTCGAGAAGTCGCACGACCTGACCCTGGTCGGGTTCCTGATGGACATCATTCCCAACTCGCTGATCGGCGCCTTCACCGGCGACCAGGTCGTCAACGGCAAGCTGGCCGGGCCCAACATCCTGCAGGTGCTGTTCGTGGCCGTGCTGTTCGGCGTCTCACTGGCGCTGGTGGGCGAGCGCGGCAAGCCGGTGTTGCACTTTCTGGAAGCGCTGATCGCGCCGGTGTTCAAGCTGGTGCACATCCTGATGCGCGCCGCGCCGCTCGGTGCGTTCGGCGCGATCGCCTTCACCATCGGCAAGTACGGGGTGGAATCGCTAGTCAACCTGGCCTGGCTGGTGGGCTCGTTTTACCTGACCTCGCTGTTGTTCGTGCTGGTGATCCTGGGTCTGGTGTGTCGTCTGTGCGGTTTTTCGGTGCTCAAGCTGATCCGCTACCTCAAGGCCGAGTTGCTGCTGGTGCTGGGCACCTCCTCGTCGGAGTCGGCGTTGCCGTCGCTGATGGAAAAGATGGAGAAGGCCGGCTGCGAAAAGTCGGTGGTGGGCCTGGTGGTGCCGACCGGCTATTCGTTCAATCTGGACGGCACCAATATCTACATGACCCTGGCGGCGCTGTTCATTGCCCAGGCCACCAACACCGAGCTGACCCTCGGTCATCAGATCGCGTTGCTGGCGGTGGCGATGCTCAGCTCCAAGGGCGCGGCCGGCGTCACCGGTGCCGGCTTCATCACCCTGGCCGCCACCTTGGCCGTGGTGCCGGAAGTGCCGGTGGCCGGCATGGCGCTGATCCTGGGCGTGGACCGCTTCATGAGCGAGTGCCGCTCGCTGACCAACTTCATCGGCAATGCAGTGGCCACGGTGGTGGTGTCGCGCTGGGAAAATGCGCTGGACCGCGACCAGCTGAAGCTGGCGCTGGATGGCGGCGAGCCGCCGCTGCAGGCGCCGGTCGGACAGCCGGGCACCGCGCCGGCCAGCCTGCGCTGATGTTTCCTACGGCCCTGTATTCCGTCGGTCATGCTGGCGGGATGCAGGGCCGTTCTGCGTTGACCGCAAGCGCGGCCGCAGCGCAAGACGCGCCGCAGCATGCAATCTCCCTGCCGCGCTGACAGCTGCGCGACAGGCCCTTGTTCAGGCAGGAGGGTAGAATTCAGCTTTCCTGCGCCTTCGAGACTCACACAGCCGATGTCCAACGACGACTTCAAACAGGCCGCCCTCGACTATCACCGCCAGCAGCCGGCCGGCAAGATCAAGGTCACCGCGACCAAGCCGATGCTGACCCAGCGCGATCTGTCGCTGGCGTATTCGCCGGGCGTGGCCTTCGCCTGTGAGGCGATCGTCGAAGAACCCACCCAGGCCAGCGAACTCACCGCGCGCGGCAATCTGGTGGCGGTCATCACCAACGGCACCGCCGTGCTGGGCCTGGGCAACATCGGCCCGCTGGCGTCCAAGCCGGTGATGGAAGGCAAGGGCGTGCTGTTCCAGAAGTTCGCCGGCATCGATGTGTTCGACATCGAAATCAACGAGAACGACCCGGACAAGCTGGTGGACATCATCGCCAGCCTGGAGCCGACCTTCGGCGGCATCAACCTGGAAGACATCAAGGCGCCGGAGTGCTTCATCGTCGAGCGCAAGCTGCGCGAGCGCATGAACATCCCGGTGTTCCATGACGACCAGCACGGCACCGCGATCATCGTTGGCGCCGCGGTGCTCAACGCGCTGGTGGTCACCGGCAAGAAGATCGAAGAGGTCAAGCTGGCCACCACCGGCATGGGCGCGGCCGGTATTTCCTGCGTCAACATGCTGGTCTCGCTGGGCCTGAAGCCTGAGAACATTCTGGCGCTGGACCGCGATGGCGTGATCCACACCGGCCGCACCGATCTGGATCCGGACAAGCAGCGCTACGCCCGCGATACCGACAAGCGCACCCTGGCCGAAATCGTCGAAGGTGCGGATATTTTCCTGGGCCTGTCGGCGGCCGGCATCCTCAAGCCGGAAATGGTCGCCACGATGGCGCGCCAGCCGGTGATCTTCGCGCTGGCCAATCCCAACCCGGAGATCACCCCGGAAGCGGCCAAGGCAGTGCGTCCGGATTGCATCATCGGCACCGGCCGCTCGGACTATCCGAACCAGATCAACAACGTGCTGTGTTTCCCGTATCTGTTCCGCGGCGCACTGGACGTGGGTGCCACCGGTATCAACGAAGAGATGAAGATCGCCTGCGTCAAGGCGATTGCGGCGATGGCGCGCCGCGAGGCCTCCGACCTGGGCGCGGCCTATGGCGGCGAGACCCCGAGCTTCGGTCCGGAGTATCTGATTCCGCGTCCGCTGGACCCGCGTCTACTGGTGGAGCTGTCGTCGGCGGTTGCGCAGGCGGCGATGGAGTCGGGCGTGGCCACGCGCCCGATCGCCGACATGGAAGCCTACCGCGACAAGCTCGGCCAGTTCGTCTACCGCACCAGCCTGATGATGAAGCCGGTCTACGACCGCGCGCGCGCCGACAAGCAGCGCGTGGTGTATGCCGAAGGCGAAGAAGAAGTGGTGTTGCGTGCGGTGCAGAACGTGGTCGACGAAGGCCTGGCCTTCCCGATCCTGATCGGCCGCCCGGACGTGATCGAAGCGCGTATCGAACGCATGGGCCTGCGCCTGACCGCCGGGGTGGACTTCGAGATCACCAATATTCTCGACGACCCTCGCTTCAACGAATACTGGCAGTACTACCACGCGCTCACCGAACGTCGCGGCGTCACCGTCACTGCTGCCAAGGAGCTGATGCGCTCACGCCCGACCCTGATCGCCGCGGTGATGGTGGCGCGCGGCGAAGCCGATGCGATGCTGTCCGGCGTGGTGGGGCGCTTCCACAAGAAGCTGGGCTACGCCCGCAGCGTGATCCCGCTGGAGCCGCGCGTGAGTTCCACCTCGGCGATGACCGGAGTGATCAACCAGCTGGGCGTGTTCTTCTTCCTGGACACGCACGTGCAGGAAGACCCCACTGTCGAACAGGTGGTCGAAGCCACCCTGCAGGCCGCCTATCGCCTCAAGTTGTTCGGTATCGAACCCAACATCGCGCTGCTGTCGCACTCCAACTTCGGCAGCCACGACTCGCGCGACGCGCTGAAGATGCGCCATGTGCGCGAGGCGCTGCTCAAGCGCAAGCCCGAGCTCAACATCGACGGCGAAATGCAGGGCGACACCGCCTGGGACGAAGCGCTGCGCAAGCAGATCATGCCCAACAGCACCTTGAAGGGCCGCGCCAACCTGTTCGTGCTGCCGAATCTGGAAGCGGCCAATATCGCCTACAACCTGGTGCGCGTGTTCACCGACGGCGTAGCGATCGGCCCGATCCTGATGGGTATCTCCAAGCCGGTGCACATCCTCACCACCAGCGCCACCTCGCGCCGGGTGATGAACATGACCGCGATCGCGGCGGTGGATGCGCAGATCCGCAGGCAACGCGATGCAGAAAAAGCGGCGGCTGAAAAGGGCAACGCTTGAGTTGATGCGGTAACGAGTGGGTTGTGCTGGTAAGCATTCGATCGACAGGGCAATGGTTGATCGAGTGTTGGTAGTCGGCCGCAAGGCGACGGCTATCGACGTGCTAGCAATCAGCCGACGAGGCAATGGCTGAGCGACGTGCCAACAGTCGGCCGAAAAGGGGCAGTTGATCTGAAGTGCCAGCAGTCAGCCGACAAGGAGCCGTTGATCCGAAGTGGTAGCAGTCAGCCGACAAAGAGCAGTTGATCCGAAGTGGCAAGCGCTCGGTCGACAGGGTAACGACGGAACCCTGTCGAGAACCTTGTTGCTACAAGGCATCGAGCCGCTCAGCACCCAGTGCGCAGTCACTGCCTGAAAGCCCCTCTCCCCTCGGGAGAGGGGTTGGGGTGAGGGGACGATCCACCCTCAGCAGCGAATCAGCGTTGCAACCCACTGAAACGCTGATCAACGACGCAAGCAACAACGCTAGCGATCCCGCATCACTCAAAAACGATCACGCCAGCAAGCATCCCCTCTCACCGCGCATCCGGCGCAGCACCCAACACCTCGATTTCCGCCAGCTGCGCACGCGCGGGCAGCGCCAGCCGCAGCCGATACTGCGCATACGCGCCAGGCGTCGCAATCCGAAACGGGCGCGTCTGTAACGGCCACTGAAAGCGCTCGTCGCTGCGCTGATCGACCATGCGCCACGCACCACCTGCTGTGCGTGCTTCCAACGTCCAGCCAGCTGCAGCAATCGCCGCACTGCCATTGGTCAAGGTGTACAGCGTCGCCGTGCCAGCTTCCAGCCCACTCAGCGTCAACGTCGACACGGCCGATAGCGCACTGACCGTGCCTGCATCGTCATCATGCAGCGCCGCGATATCGCGGCCATCGTCCAACGCAATGCGTGCGGTGGCACCCAGCAGATCGTGCAGCGGAGCAGGGCGCTGCCCCGCTGGCGTCAATGACGGCGGCACATCGTTCGGCCCGCTCCCCCAGCGCGATGGCGTGGGGCCCATCACGAACTCCAGCGTCGCGCCCTTGGCGATGTCCGCATGCGCCAACCAGGTCTTGTGCCACGGCTTGCCGTTGAGCTTGAGCGATTGCACATAAACATTTTGCGGCGAGTTCTGCGGCGCATTGACGACCAGCGTGCCGCCATCGGGCAAGCGCACCTTTGCATGCTTGAACAGCGGCGAGCCGATCACATACTCCGGCGTGCCCATGCGCAACGGGTACAGCCCCAGCGCTGCGAACAGATACCACGCCGACATCTCGCCGTTGTCTTCATCGCCGGCATAGCCCTGGCCGATCTCGCTCCCCAGATACAGGCGCGACAGGATCTCGCGCGTCAGTTGCTGGGTTTTCCACGGCTGGCCAGCGAACAGATACATCCACGGAATATGGTGCGCGGTCTGGTTGCTGTGCGCATACATGCCCATGCGCACGTCGCGCGCCTCGGTCATCTCGTGGATGGTGTCGCCGTAAGAGCCGGCGAATTTCGCCTCGGCGGTTTCCGGGGTGGCAAAGAAAGTATCCAGTTTTGCCGCCAATGCGGCACGCCCGCCATAGAGCGAGGCCAACCCTTCGCCATCGTGCGGCGCGGTAAACGCGAACGTCCAGCCGCTGGATTCGGTGTAGTCATTGCCCCAAACGCGCGGGTCGTAGTGCGCCGCATCCACACGCCAGCGCCCCTCCGCGTTTCGCCCCTGAAAAAACCCGATTGCCGGATCGAATAGTGCCGAATACCCGGCCGCACGCTGGCGGAAATACATCGCCTCGGTCGCATAGCGCTCGCGCATGTGCGCGTTGGTCGCCTGTCTGGCTAATGCATCGGCCATGTTGGCGATGCCGAAGTCGTTGAGCGCGCCTTCCATCGACCACGACATGCCTTCGTGCGTGTCGGTATCGGCGTAGCCGCGGAAGGTTGAACGCGCCGTGCCTTTGCGGCCTACGTGACGATCCGGCGCCACCACGGTGGCGTTCTTGAGCGCAGCGGCGTACGCCTCTGCCGGGTCGAAGCCCTGCACGCCCTTGAGCCAGGCATCGGCAAACGCCACGTCCGAACTGGTACCGACCATCAGGTCGGCGTAGCCCGGCGAAGACCAACGCGCAATCCATCCCCCCGCACGCGCTTGCTCGATAAAGCCCTGCACAAAGGTTCCGGCAGCGTCGGGCGCAAACAGCGCATACGCCGGCCACGCGGTGCGAAAGGTGTCCCACAGTCCATTGTTGACGTAGACCCGGCCATCGCGGATCGGCGCAAAACTGCGCACCGCGCTACCGTCGATGTTGTCGTCCGACCAGCTGTTCTGGCTTGCGTAACGCCAGTCGGGTGCGTCTGCATTCCCTGCGTTTTCATGCGCGGAGTTCGGGTACAGATGCAGCCGATACAGATTGGAATACAGCGTGGTCTTCTGGTCGGCAGTCGCATCGGGCACATCGAACCGCCCCAGCAACGCATCCCACGCCTCCTGCGCCTGCGCGGCGATCTGCTCGAACGACGCGTGCGGTGCGATTTCCAATGCCAGGTTGTGTCTGGCCTGTTCCAGCGAGATCAACGAGGTGGCGATGCGCATCTGCACCTGACGCGCGTCGCCTGCATCGAACTTGATCCACCCGGTGGGCCGCCCGGTATCGATGCGGCCGCTAGACGTCCACGGCCGATCGAAGCTCGCATATACATACATGCGTGTCGCACCGGTCGACAGCCCGCTGCGCACATCGGTGTAACCGGACAGCGTCTGCGTCGCGGCATCCAGACGCAGCCCGCCACGCGCATCCACATTGTCGAACAGCAGATTGGCATCGCCGTGATCCGGGAAACGAAAGCGGAACAGCGCGGCGTGGTCGGTCGGTGCGATCTCGGCGTGCAGGCCATTGTCGAACTGCACTGCGTAGCGGTACGGGCGCGCCACTTCATTGGCATGCGAAAACGCCAGCGCACGCTTGCCGCGATCGGCTTCGGGCACACCCGCGCCGAGCGAGGGCATGACTTGAAAGGTCTGCCGGTCGCCCATCCACGGACTGGGTTGATGACTCAGCGCCAGCGCCTGCAGGCGTGGCCGGTTATCGGCATCGTTCTGCTCGTTCCAGCGGTACAGCCAGGTCAGCGTTCCCGCATCGGTCACCGGCGTCCAGAAGTTGAACCCATGCGGCACCGCCGTCGCCGGGAAATTGTTGCCGCGCGAAAACGTGCCATTGGATTGCGTACCCCGCGTGGTCAATACCCAATCCGAGGGGCGTGTCGGCGTCGGCAGCGGCACATCGCCCAGCGCGATGTCGTCGATCCAGCCGGCAGCGGCTGCGCCCGCAGGCGGCGCGAGCTCCAGCTCGATCGCCCGCACGCGTCGCCCGCGCAGGCCGGCCACATCGCCTAACCGTACTTGCTTGCGTGCCCACTGCTGCAGGTACAAGGTCTTCGACTGCCCTTGCGCACGCGCGCCTATCGCCACGCCATGCTGGTCGTGCGCCTGGCTCGCCGACAACCGCGTGCCATCGTCGAAGACCAGATCCAGCGACACATAGGTCGAGGCAACATGATCGTTGCCGACGCTTTCGGGAAGCACCATCCACGACAGCGTGGTGTCCGTACCGACCGCGATATCGGTGCTGAACAGACGGATGCGGTGGTGTGCGCCGGCAAGGCTGTAGCGCAAGGTATGGGTGCCGCTGTAGCCCGCATCTGGCTTGGCGGCGAAGGGGGCGTTGGGGCCGGTGCCGACAGTCACGCTGAGGCGCTGTGTCGCATCCGTGGCCGGCGCAGGTTCTCCGCGCTCAAACGAGGTGAAGAACGCGGGTGGCGTGTCTGCCTGGGCCATCAGCGGCGTCAAAACGAAGAGCGATGCGAGCAGGCTGGCGTGTGCAATGACGGATCGAATCACGTTAGGCGGGTCCTGAACGAGAGTGCCGCGACGGGCGGGTGCGGCGGAAGCGGGATGGATGCATGGTCAACTGCGGCGCTCGCGCCATCACCGAAGACACCGCGCCCCGATGCTGGTCAAAGATGCCCGGACAGGCAAGCGAGCGGGGCCAGATCCCTGCACGCCTCGCTGCCATCGGGTGCGCTGCCTTCGGGTGCGCTTGAGCAAGGCCGCGTCCTGCAGGAATTCCTTCCGCACGCGTCGCTGTCGGACAGGGCTCCGGTGTGATATGTCTGCAGTGGTCACGGTCGGATTTTGTATGACGATCCAGGCGTCGACGATCAAGAAGGCGATTGAAACGGAGCTGGCACAATGATGTGGTCGATGGGTTTCAGGAGCGCCGTGATAGCGGCCAGCATGCTGCTGTCGGGCTGCGCGAGTGACGATTGGCAGACGGCGGGCGCCTCGTCTCCGCCTGCCGATTGTCTGGTGGGCAACGACGATGGCCCAGTGGCGCCGGCCGGCGCAACGGGTGCACGCAGCCAGCGCGACGCACGCTGTGATCCCACCAGGCAAGCGCAGTCCACCGGCATGCCTGCCGATCCGATCAAGCCGAACTTCGGCAAGCGGCAGGAGTGAGGCGCCGAGCGGCGGGCTGCGGCATCGATCGGCGCCGCAGCCGCTCTTGCAACGTCTAGCGCTGCTAGAATGCTGCCCGTTCCCCCCGCCTGCGATGTACGCCATGAGCCAGACCGCCACCGCGCCCGCCAATGCCGAAAAGCGTTACACCGTGCAGCGGACAGACCTGCCGCTGAGCTGCCCGACGCCGCAGATGGCGCTGTGGAACTCGCATCCGCGCGTGTATCTGCCGATCGAAGACGAACCCAACGGCGAAGCCAAGTGCCCGTATTGCGGCTCGCTGTTCGTACTCGCCGACTGATCCTGGCTGCATGCACCGCCTGACCGTGGTGCAATTGCTGCCGGCGCTGCAGTCCGGCGGCGTGGAACGCTCCACCCTGGAAGTGACTGCTGCGCTGGTGCGCGCCGGCCATCGCGCCGTGGTCGTATCGGCTGGCGGGCGCCTGGTCCCGCAGTTGCTCGAAGCCGGCGGTGAACACCTCACCCTGGATATCGGCCGCAAGTCGCTGCTGACCCTGCGTCACGTGGTCGGCCTGCGCCGTCTGTTTACCGAACTCGATGCCGACATCGTACACGCGCGTTCGCGGCTGCCGGCCTGGCTGGGGTGGTACGCGCTGCGCGGTATGCCCGCAGCCACACGCCCGCGCTTGGTCACCACCGTGCATGGGCTCAATTCGCCAAGCCGCTACAGCGCGGTCATGACCTATGGCGAACGCGTCATCTGCGTCTCGCAGACCGTGCGCGACTATGTCTGCACGCACTATCCGCAGACCGATCCGGCGCATCTGCGCACGATTCCGCGTGGCGTCGACATCGCGCAGTTTCCGCGCCGCTTGCGACCGGATCGGCGCGCACGCAGCTGGGCCCAGACCCTCTTGCCTGGGCTGCCTGCCGACGCACCGCTGCTGCTGCTGCCGGGGCGCGGCACGCGCTTGAAGGGCCATGCCGATGGTCTGCAACTGCTGGCCGATGTGCGCGCTGCCGGCGTGCCGGCCTGGCTGTGGCTGCCGGGTGCGCGCGAACCCGGGCGCGAGGCGTATGTGCGCGAGCTGGAAGCCGAAGCAGCGCGGTTGGGGGTGGCCGAGGCGGTCGCCTTTACCGAGCCCACCACGCGCATTGCCGACGCCTATGCCGCCAGCGATCTGGTGCTGCAGCTGTCGCGCAAGCCGGAAGCCTTCGGCCGTACCGTGGTCGAGGCCTTGTCGGTGGGCCGGCCGGTCCTGGGCTGGCAGCATGGCGGCGTTGGCGAATTGCTTGCCGAGCTGCAGCCCGGCGGCGCGGTGCCGGCCTTCGATGCCGATGCACTGCGCGCTCAGGCACTGCAGCTTCTGCAGCAGCCGCCAACACCGCCGGCGGTTCTCCCCTATACGTTGCAGGCCATGCAATCGGCCACCTTGAAGGTCTATGACGAACTCCGCCGCTGACGTTCCAATAAGCGCGCCCGCATTGACGCCCGATGCCGGGCGCTGGGCGCCGCTATGGGTGCTCCTGTTTGTCGCGCTGTGGCCCACGCCCGGCTTGGCCGAAACGGTGCTGTCGCTGGGCGCGTTGTTCGCGGCGTATCGCTTGCTGCAGGCACGTTTTCGCGGTGGCACACGCCTGCTCAGCGGTGCGGCCTGGGCGCTGACCAGTGTGTTGTTCTTTGCGTACTGGCTGCCGCAGATGCTGTCCGCGTTCGATGCGATGGATGTCGGTCGCGCGCTGCGCAAGTCGGCCACCGACCTGCGCTATCTGCCTTTCATGTGGCTGTGCGCGATCGCGGTGGCCAATGCGCAGCGGCGACGCCGTACCTTCATCGGCCTTGCGGTGATCGGCGGGGTGTGGACGCTGGACGCGCTGTTGCAGGCCGTCATCGGTAGCAGCCCATTGTTCTTCGCGCTGGATCAAGTCAAGCAGCTGATCAGCGGCCACGGGCTGTGCACGCCGCAGGAGCTGGCGCTGGCCGACCGCCTCAGCGGCGTGCTGGGGCCGTGCAATCTCAAGTTCGGGCAGACCCTGGCCAGCCTGTCGCCCTTTCTGTTGCTGGCGCTGGGGCGGCGCAATGTCTGGGCCTGGGCGGGCGCGGCGGCGGCAGTCGGCGTGGTGCTGGTGTTGGCGGGGTCGCGCGCCTCGTGGATCACTTACGGCGTCATCGTGCTGCTGTCCGGCTGGCAACTGTTGGGCGGCCGGCGCCTGCTGGTGGTGGCGGTGGCTGGCGTGCTGCTGGCTGGTGGCGTGGTGGCGGTGGCACCGCAGGCGCGTGAGCGTATCCAGCGCACCACCCTGGCATTTGGCAATGGCGAACAGGGCGTGGACCAGGCCTTGTCCGGGCGCGGCCAGATCTGGGGCGCAGCGCTGTGCATGATCCGTGCGCATCCGCTCAATGGGGTGGGCGCACGCGGGTTTCGACAGGCATATCCAGCCTGCAATCCGGCCCCTGCACAGGCGCCGGCCTGGGGCGATGGCCCGGCCTTCCACGCGCATCAGATCGTGCTGGAAATCCTGGCCGAAACCGGTGTGATCGGCTTGCTGCTATGGCTGGCCGGTGCGGCGCAGGCGTGGCGCGCGTGGCGCTATTCAAGTGTTGCCGCGCGCGAGCAGGCGCGGCCGGCGATGATCGCGCTGGTGGCCACCGTCTTCCCGCTTAATACCCATCTGGCGTTCTATTCCAGCTTCTGGGGCGGCTTGAGTCTGATGCTGGCCGGGTTGTATGCCGGCGCGTTGCTCAACGACGACGCGGATCAGCCGCCGTCGCGATAGGTGTGGCGCTCAAGACGATTGCGCTCAGCGGTAGATCGACACGGCAGCCGAGGATCACCTGTCCACTGCGGTTGCGTGCGCGACATGCGCACTCATTCCTACGCCCACTCGTGACGGACTCCTGGCTGGTCTTGTAAACCAAGGCAGTCATCTGCGAATGCATGCGTGACGCAGCTGCGCTGCATCTACATCACCGATAGAAATCGCTGCGTCCACCCGGCTGACGCTTGAAGCGGCGATGGATCCACAGGTATTGATCCGGCGCTTCGCGCACCATGTCCTCGATCGCCGCATTGACCTGCGTGGTATCGGCGATCACATCCTCCGACGGAATGCCTGCCAGCGGCGGCGCAATCTTGAGGATATAGCGGCCACCTTCGCGGCGATGGAAATACGGCACCACCGCGCAACCGGTCAGCCGCGCCAGCTGATGGGTGGCCGTGATGGTGGAGGCCGGGTGCCCGAAGAACGGCACGAACACGGTGTCCTTGCCGCGCATGTCCTGGTCCGGCGCGTACCACAGAAAACCGCCGCGCTTGAGGTGCTTGATGGTGGCGCGCAGATCCTCGTTGGCGAACATGTGCGTGGCATAGCGCAAGCGGCCGCGCTTGACCGCCCATTCGAACACCGGGTTTCGGTGCTTGCGGTACATGCCGGCCAGCGGTATGTGGTCGCATAGTAGCCGCCCGCACATTTCCAGCGTCATGAAGTGGCCGGACACCAGCAGCACGCCGCGCTTTTGGTCCTGCAGCTGCTGCAGGTGTTCCAGGCCTTCGATCTGCACGCCTGGACGAATGGCGTCGATGCTGCCCCACCACGCACGCGCGAATTCGAACAGGCCCACGCCCAGCGCGTCGAAACTATCGCGCAGCAGTCGCGCTCGCCACGCATCGTCCTGCTCGGGAAAGCACAGCTTGAGGTTGACCTCGGCAGCGCGCCGACGCGTGCCCGCCACGCGCATCGCGATCCAGCCCACGCCACGGCCCACCGCGCGTTGCAGCGTCCAGGGCAGGCGCCCGGCCAGTACCATCACCGCAAGGCCCAGGTACATGGGCCAATGCTTTGGGTTGCGCAGGGAGGGGCGGACGGCGACGTTGGCGGACTCGGACATGCACCAATTCTAAGGGATCGTGCGCATCGGGCAGCGTGCACATGCGCACGTGCAGGCGCTCCCGTATCCTGCACGCATGCGGAAAGACCCGATCGAATGGCTGTTGCGCGGGCTGTACTCGGCGCTGCTCTACCTGTTGTTGCCGGTCACGGTGTACCACCTGGTGTGGCGCGGTTTCCGCGTGCGCGAATACTTCAACCGCTGGAACGAGCGCTATGCGTCGTACACGCATGCCTGCGGCCGCCCACGGGTGTGGGTGCATGCGGTGTCGGTGGGCGAGGTCAATGCCGCCGCGCCGCTGGTCAACGCCTTGCGTGCGCAACGCCCGGATATCCGCTGGGTCATCACCACCATCACGCCCACCGGTTCCGAGCGCGTACGCGCGGTGTGGGGCGATGCGGTCGACCATGTGTATCTGCCGTACGACGTGCCCGGCAGCGTGGGTCGGTTTCTGGAGCATTTTCGCCCGCGCCTGGCGTTGATCCTGGAAACCGAGCTATGGCCGAACATGTTGTTCGGCTGCCGCGACCGCCAGATTCCGCTGTACATCCTCAACGCACGCTTGTCGGCGCGTTCGCTACGCGGCTACCGCGTGCTGGCGCCATTGATCAGCCGCGCACTGCGCACGGTGACCTGCGTGGCGGCGCAGTCGCAGGACGATGCGGAGCGCTTCATCACCCTTGGCGCGCGTCCAGACCAGGTGGTGGCGCTGGGCAATCTCAAATTCGATATCGCCGCGCCCGACCAATTGCACGCCCTGGTCGCGCAGTTCCGCACCCATGTGCCGGCAACCCGGCCGGTATGGATTGCCGCCAGCACGCATGAAGGCGAAGAAGCGGCGGTGGCCGAGATCCATGCGCAGTTGCTGACCCGGTTTCCCGATCTGCTGCTGCTGTGGGCACCACGCCATCCCGAGCGCTTTCCAAAGGTCGAGGCGTTGGCACGCGATCGTGGCTGGCGCGTGGGCACACGCAAGGCACAGCAGTGGCCACAGGCGCGCGATACGGTCTTCGTCATCGATACCTTGGGCGAGCTGATGAGTTTTTATGCATGCGCGCAGGTCGCTTTCGTCGGCGGTAGCCTGCAGCCGATCGGCGGGCACAATCTGCTCGAACCTGCGGCAGTCGGTACACCTGCGGTCACCGGCCCGCATCTGCATAATTTTTCGGAAATCTCGCGACGCATGCGCGAGGCCGATGCGGTGACCATCTGCGAAGATGCCGACAGCGTGTATCACAATCTTGCGCGTCTGCTCGGCGAACCAGCCCAGCGTGAGGCGATGGCTACCGCAGGGTTGGCGCTGGTCGCCAACGGCAAGGGCGCGGTCGCCCGCACGCTGGTGCAGATCGCGCCTGATTTGCCGCCGGTGGTTGGGGATGGTGTGGCGTCTTGAAAGATCTCACCGCGTGCGTGCTGCATCATTGCAGAGAACCTATTGCAGGCATTCCAAGTCACGTCATCAACCAGACAGGGTGTGGGTTGCTTTGAGAAGAGCTACGCACACCGACCATCTTGATTGCTCCTTGGCCCGCCCACCATCGCCGGACACGCCGCAAGTACGCCCGTGTAGGCGTTTACGCGGCATCTATGCCGCGCACGGTCCCGCGACGGTGGGCGGGCAAGGGCCCTCCATCCAAGCGGCAGATCATCCGCTGATGCGGCAGTCATCGCAGGTATAGCACGCAGCCAGGTACGCGCTTGCATCTGACATGAAAAAGGCGGGCCTTCGCCCGCCTTTTTAGTGACCTATCCGCTCCCATTACTGCAGCGAGCCGCTGCCCTGCAGCTTGGCTTCGGCATCCTGCGACAGCAGGCGATTCACATCCTGCAGGTCGGTGATGTCGAGCTTGCCGATGGCCTGGCCGAGCAGCAGGCGATTCTGCAGGAAGGTGTAGCGCGACTGCGCGTAGTTCAACTGCGCCTGGAACAAGGTGCGCTGGTTCTGCACCACGTCCAGCACGGTCCGCGTACCGACTTCCAGGCCAACCTGCGAGGCATCGTAGGCGGCCTGCGCGGAAACCACTGCAAGCCGACGCGCTTCTACTTCGCTGATACCGGCCACCACGGTCTGATAGGCATTGCGCGTATTGCGGTCCAACGCGCGCTTCTGCTGCTCGTAGGTGTCCTGCTGGATATCGCGACGCGATAGCGCCTGACGCACGGCCGACTGCGTTGCGCCGCCAGCAAAGATCGGGATCGACAAGGTGATGCCGATCGAATCAGTGTCGATATTGCGATTGTCGGTCGTGAAGTTTCCTGCCGTCGTATCGATTTCGCTGCCTCCGCCCCAGCTATTGGTGCGGCCCATGCTGCCTGACAGATTGAGCGTCGGGTAATGGCCAGCACGCGCGGCATTGACCTGTGCCTCGGCTGCACTGACCTGCAGCTGCTGCGCCTTCAACGCCGGGTTGTCGGCGATGGCGGTGGACACCAGCTGATCGACATTGCTGTAAGCCGCCGGGACTTCCGGGCGGAAGTCTTCCGGCAGTGCGCGCAGGCCGACCACCGGTTGACCGGTGAGTTCGGTCAATGCCTGATAGTAATCCTTCAAGGTATTACGTGCGTTGATGGTGTCGGCACGCGCTTGGTCGTACTGGGCACGTGCCTCGTGTACGTCGGTGATCGGTGCTAGGCCCACTTCCAGACGCTTGTCGGCGTAGTCGAACTGCTTCTTGGCGGCTGCTTCATTGGTTTCTGCTGCGGCCAGCGACTCGATGCCCACCAAGACCTGGAAGTATGCAGCTGAAGTGCGCGTGATCAGGTCGTTGTTCGCCGATTCCAGGGTGAAATCTGCCGCCTTGGCGACGTCGCGTTGCGCACGAACATTGGCGAACTGCGCCCAGTTGAAAATGGTCTGGCTACCCTGGATCGCGTACTGGCGTTGTTTGGTCGTGGAGCGACCTGGGACGCCTTCCAATTCGCGATGCGATTGGGTGAAACCGGCCGAGCCGTCCAGCTGCGGCAACAACGCCGCACGCGCCTGCACCTGTCCCTCCCGATTCACCAGCCGCGTGGACTCGGCCACGGCCAGCTGCGGGTCGCCGTTGCGGGCCATTTCGTAGACCTGCAGCAGGTCGGTGGCGTGCGCGGCCATCGGTGACAGGGCGGCGGCCAGGGCCAGGGCGAGGGATCGGCGGATCATCGGGGAAGCTTCCTTGGGAATCAGAATTGGAATCGGGGCGTCGGTGCGGCGCCCTGGAGATAGGCGAGGTCGGTTTCGAACAACGATTCGATGCGCGGGGCGTTGACGTCGCCACGTACCAGGACCGCTTCCATCACCGGTGCGTGACCGCGCACCACAAACAGCCGGCCGTTCGGGCGCAACCACTGCAGCCACTGGGTCGGCAGCGTATCGACCGCGCCGGTCACGCAGATGGCATCGAAGCGACGCTCGCTCTGCCAGCCGAACACGTCGGCAGTTTCGATACGGACATTGCTGCCCAGACCGGTTGCATCCAGGTTGGCGTGCGCGGCGGCGGCCAGTACCGGGTCGATCTCCAGGCTGACCACTTCGCGCGCGAGTGCGGCCAGGCAGGCGGTGGAAAACCCGGTGCCGGTGCCGATTTCCAGCACGTCTTCGCCCGGCTGCAGATCCAGCGCCTGCAACATGCGGCCTTCGACTACCGGCTTCATCATCTTGTCGCCGGCCGACAGCGGAATTTCCACGTCGACATAGGCCAGAGTCTTGTAGGCGTCCGGCACGAAGGCTTCGCGCGGCAGGCGCGCCAGCACGTCGAGCACGCGCAGGTCCAGCACGTCCCACGGCCGGATCTGCTGTTCGACCATCTTTTCGCGGGCCTGGGTGAAATCAATCGTCATGGTGCGGTTATCCAACGCGGTGGGGCGAACATGTTACCGGTGCACGGGGCAACTGGCGCATCTAGCATCGCTGCGTGCCGGCCGCTGGCGCAGTGCCGGAAGTCATCGCCACCAAAGGCCGGGGGCGATCAACGGGGCACATACGCCCTCAAAAAGAAGTCCACGCTGGATTGAATGTGCTCATCCACCTGCGCGCGGGTGGGCTGGCCGTGCAGGCCGCACATCATCAGAGCATACAGTTCGCCCTTGAGCAGGCAGAAGAATTGCGAGGCGGCGCGTGCCAGATCGGCGATGTCGAGCTGGCCGTCGGCCACGCGCGCCGACAAAAAATCCGCCAATGCCAGTTGGGTCCGCTTGGGGCCGGCTTCCCAGAACATTTCGCGCACATGCACATCGCCGGTGCCGGGCGCCATCATCATGCGGTGGGTGGAAATGGCCGATTCGGTGCTGACCATGGCAAAGAACGCGTGCGCGATTTCGATCAACTGGTCGCGCAGCGCGCCCTCAGGGGCGTGATCGAACAGGTCGTCCGGCATCATCTGCTGACATTGCGCGCGGATCGCCTCGGAAAACAGGCTCTCTTTGTCGCCAAAGTGGCTGTAGACGGTGAGCTTGGAGACGCCGGCCTTGGCGGCAATGCCATCCATGCTGACTCCGGCATAGCCTTGCTCCATAAAGAGCGCGCGGGCAGCACCCAGGATGGCGGCACGTTTCCCAAGATCCTTGGGACGCCCGGGGCCGTTGCTCTTGGCCTTGGACTTGAGGGAGGGCGAGCTGGACATACGGTCAATACTAGACCATCGGGTTCTATATTTATACTCGACGGCCTGAACGCATCAGTGCGCCGGTGCTTTCGCTGGTCGAGCCTGGGCGCAACCGAGGCAACGGGCTACGCCGCAGCGAAGCGACGACACCGATGGCGCAATGCCCCAACGCCATGTCGATGATGATGGCCGTTCATTGTTTCAGTTGAATGCTCCCGGTGTCATGGTTGGCCCGGCAGCTGTGGGGAATCCACCTAGGGCGGCCTGAAAACCCCGGTGATAGATTGCCGCAGGCCTGCCGATACATACCGGCACGCATGGTCAACGGCACGGACGAGGGGACGGAGAACGTGGACAGGGTCGGGGCGCAAGCGCATGCACGCTGCGTTCGCAGTGCACGTGTGCTGCGGGCGGCCCTTGTGTGGCTGTGGTTTGGGCTGTGCTGCTGGGTCTTGGGCACGCCCGCGGCTGGCGCGCAGGCGCTCGATCACACTGCATATCACACCGTCACGCGCTGGAACATGGACGACGGCCTGCCGCATAACCTGGTGCACGCCGTGGCCCAGGGCGAAGACGGGCTGATCTGGTTGGGCACCTGGGAGGGCGTGGCGCGCTTCAACGGCCGCGATTTCACCGTGTACGACCGCCAGAACACGCCGGGCGCCGAATTGGGTGGTGTGTTCGTGGTGGTGCGCGACAGCACCGGCGGCATGTTGTTCGGCACCGCGTTCGACGGGGTCTACCACTATCAGGACGGCCACTGGCAGCAACTGGGCGACGCGACGGCGCGCCATCTGGCGGTCAGCGCCTTGCTGCGTCGTGTCGACGGTGCCTTATGGGTGGGCACGCCGCAGACGCTGTATCGGCTCGAAGCCGATGGGCGCCTGGTCGACGTAGGGCGCCAGGCCGACCTGCCGCGCGCGCGCATCACCGCGTTGTCGGCCGACGACAATGGCGATCTGTGGGTGGGCACCGAGGTTGGCTTGTATCGCCTGCCTCGCAATGGCTCTACTGCCGAGGCATGGGGCAAGACGCATGGCATGCAGGCGGTGCCGGTGCGCCGGCTTGCCAGCGATCGTCAGGGCGGCTTGCTGGTCGCCGGCGATGACGGTGTGTGGTGGTGGAGTCGCGGCGGCGGGCTGCAGCGGTTTCGCCAGGGGCAGCGGGTGGATGCTCTGCTGCTGGATCGGCGCGGGCATCTGTGGATGAGCATGCCCAGCGGCACCTTGGTGGTGCACAGCGGCGCGGGTGTGCCGGACGAGCAGATTTCGATTACCGGCGTCGCCAGCCCGGCACTGCTGGAAGATGCCGAAGGCCTGATCTGGGTCGGCAGCACGCACGGCTTGTTTCGGATTGCCGAAGGCGCCGCGCACGGCGTGACCCATGAGGACGGCCTTGCCTCCGATTACGTACGCACCGTGCTGCAGACCGGCAATGGCACGGTGTGGGTGGGCAGCGCGGTGGGCCTGGACCGCTGGCGCGACGATCAGATCAATCGCATCGCACTGTCGCCGGCCGAAGGTGGCCGGGTACTGGAGCAGTCGGTGTTGTCGCTGGCCGATGCCGGCGACGGCGGGGTCTGGGCCGGTACCTATAGTCAGGGTGTGCTGCGGCTGGATGCGCAAGGCAAGGTGCTGGTGCGCATCGGCGCGGGCGATGGCCTGCCGTCGTTGTCGGTGCGCGCGGTGTTGCCCGATGGCGACGATCTGTGGATCGGCACCACCGGCGGGTTGGTGCGCTGGCGGCATGGCAAGGCGCGCCGCTACAGCGCCGCCGATGGCGTGCCCGACGGCTCGGTGCAGGCGCTGTATCGCGATACGCAGGGCATCGTCTGGATCGGCACCGATCGCGGCATGACCGGGCTGTCGCCGGGCGGCAGCACGCGCGCGTGGCTGGGCGAACAGGACTTCCCCGGGCAGAACGCCTTCGACTTTTTGCGCGATGCCGCTGGCGATCTCTGGATCGCCAGCGATCGCGGCCTGCTGCGCCTGCAGGGCGACCACTTCCGCGTCTACGACCATCGCGTCGGATTACCGCGCGACAAGGTGTTCCGCGTGATCGACGACGGCCGCGGCTACCTGTGGCTGTCCAGCAACCACGGCGTCTTCCGCATCGCGCGCAGCGACTTCGACCAGATCGATGCCGGTACCCGCGAACAATTGAGTGTGGAAGTGGTGGACCGCAGCGATGGCATGCCCAGCAATCAGGGCAACGGCAGCAGCGCACCGGCCGGTTGGCTGACACAGGCCGGGCAGTTGTTGTTTCCCACCTCGGCCGGGCTGGGCGTGATCGATCCGGCGCGTGTCGGCACCTTGCAAGGCCATCGCGTGCCGATCGTGTTCGAGCGCTTGCTGGTCGACTGCATGGTGCAACCGTTGAGCGGCCCGCACCAGCTCGGCGCGGAGACCCGCCGCATTGCAATCACCTATGCCGGCCTGAATTTCCGTGGCCCGGACAAGGTGCGTTACCGCTATCGCCTGGACGGCTTCGACCCGGATTGGGTGGATGCCGACAACGCCACCGAGGCGGTGTACACCAACCTGCCGCCGGGCCGTTTTCGCTTCCGCGTGCAGGCGATGTCGCTGCCGGTGGATTGGCGTCAGACCGCGCTGCTGGGGGAATCCAGTCTGGTCATCGCGTTGGCGCCGCCCTGGTGGCGCCGTGGCGAAGTGATCGCATTGGGCATCCTTGCGCTTGCGAGCCTGGTCTACGGGTTTTATCTGTGGCGCACGGCCAGCTATCGGCGCAGCCAGCGCCAACTCAATACCGTGATCGACAAGCGCACCCGCGAACTGAGCGACAAGAATCTCGCGCTGCAACAGGCCAGCCAGGAGCGCGAAGCCTTGATGCGCCAGCTGGAATACCGCGCCAGCCACGATGTGCTGACCGCATTGCCCAACCGGCGCGAAGCCGAGCGCGTGCTGCAACAGTGGTTCGACGATGCGCGTCGCGGTGGTGCCGCGCTGGCGCTGGCCTTGATGGATATCGACCACTTCAAGCACATCAACGACGAGTACGGCCACGACGTTGGCGATGCGGTATTGAGCGCGCTGGGCGAGGCATTGAGCGACCAGGATCAGGCGCAGTGTTTCGCTGCACGCCATGGCGGCGAAGAGTTTCTGCTGGCCGCCACCGGGCTGGATGCCGCGCATGCGCAGGCGTTGTTCGAGCGCATGCGGCAACGGCTGGCAACAATCGAAGTCGATGCGCAGGGCATCACGGTGCGGTATACCGCCAGCATTGGCATGGCGATGAGCGATGAAGCGCCAACCCGGCGTGAACTGCTCGCGTTGGCAGACCGCCGGCTGTATCAGGCCAAGCGGCAGGGGCGCGATCGATTGGTCGATCGGTAGTGCGATGGCACGCTGGTGCGTTGAAGAAGGCGCAGTGACGCAGGTGCGCGCGTTCCAGGCGCGGGGTGTTGTATCCAATCGTGATGCTCAGGGAGTCTCCGCATCCGCATCCGCCTGCAACAACGCAACAAATGCCTGCGCCGCACGCGATAACGTGCGTCCGCCGTGCGTGACGCATCCCAACTCGCGCGACAGCGCTACATCGGCCAGCGGCAGCGCCACGATCTGATGATCGATCATGCGTTCGGGCAGGACGCTCCAGGCCAGCCCCACCGAGACCAGCATCTTGATCGTCTCCAGATAGTTGGTGGTCATGCGCAGGTGCGGCACCAGGCCGCGCTCGGCAAACAGGCCGGCGACGATGCGATGAGTAAACGTGCCAGGGTCGGGCAGCACCGCCGGATGCGCCACCACATCGTCCAGCGTCACCTTGCGCAATGCGGCCAGCGGGTGGTCGGGCGCTACGACGCATTGCAGGCGGTCGTGCCAGATCGGTTGCGCACGCAGCGGTGCACGCGTGTCCGGCGCCAGCGTGGTCACTGCCAGCTCCACCTCGCCGCGCAGCACCGCCGCGTAGGCCAGTTCCGAATCCAGAAACTGGATATCCAGCGCCGCCTGCGGATGTTGCACGGCAAAGCGGCGCAGCAACACCGGCAACCGGTGCAGGCCGACGTGGTGGCTGGTGGTCAGGCTCAGGCGCCCGCCGACCGACGCGCCCAGGTGCTCCAGCACACGGCGCGTGTCTTCCAGTTCGGCAAGGATGCGTTGGGCGCGCGGCAACAAGGCGTGGCCGGCCTCGGTCAGCACCACCTGGCGGCCCAGGCGGTCGAACAGCCGTGCCGACAATTGCCCTTCCAGCAAGGCGATGCGTTTGCTCACTGCAGGCTGGGTGAGATGCAGCGCCTCGCCGGCCGCCGAAAAGCTGCCGCTGTCAGCAATTGCGACGAACGCGCTGAGACTTGTCAGATCCATGCCATTCCTGAAATTCATTTGTTGAATAAACAATATGAATTTGCGTTATCCAATTCAAGCTCCTAGCATCGAACGCAGCCAGGTGGTGCACCCACCAACCGCCACTCCATCGGATCGCCGCGATGACTGCCACTGCCAAGACCCTGTACGACAAATTGTGGGACCTGCACGAGGTCACCCGCCGCGACGATGGTTCGTCGCTGATCTATATCGACCGCCACATCCTGCATGAAGTGACCTCGCCGCAGGCCTTCGAAGGCCTGCGACTGGCCGGCCGCAAGCCGTGGCGCATCGACGCCAACATCGCCACACCCGACCACAACGTGCCGACCACGCGCGCCGAGCGG
The DNA here is from genome assembly GCF_002939865.1 of Xanthomonas dyei. Classification (GTDB taxonomy): domain Bacteria; phylum Pseudomonadota; class Gammaproteobacteria; order Xanthomonadales; family Xanthomonadaceae; genus Xanthomonas; species Xanthomonas dyei. Next base: position 4,435 of record NZ_MDEE01000010.1, on the reverse strand, counting down.
CAGGGTGGCCTGGAGTCGATCACTGATGAAGTCTCGCGCCTGCAGGTACAGACCCTGGACGAGAACTGCGACGACTTCGGCATCCTCGAGTTCAAGATGAACGATGCGCGCCAGGGCATCGTGCATGTGGTCGGCCCCGAGCAGGGCGCCACCTTGCCGGGCATGACCGTGGTCTGCGGCGATTCGCACACCTCCACGCATGGCGCGTTCGGCGCGCTGGCGCACGGCATCGGTACCTCCGAGGTCGAGCATGTGCTGGCCACGCAGTGCCTGATCGCCCAGAAGATGAAGAACATGCAGGTGCGTGTCGACGGCACGCTACCGTTCGGCGTGACTGCCAAAGACATTGTGCTGGCGGTGATCGGCAAGATCGGCACGGCGGGCGGCAACGGCCACGCGCTGGAATTTGCCGGCAGCGCGATCGAGGCGTTGTCGATGGAAGGGCGCATGACCATCTGCAACATGTCCATCGAAGCCGGTGCGCGCGTGGGCATGGTGGCGGTGGACGACAAGACGATTTCGTACGTCGAAGGCCGCCCGTTCGCGCCCAAGGGTGCGAACTGGGATGCCGCCGTTGCACTGTGGAAGACGCTGGTCTCCGACCCGGGGGCGCACTTCGACACCGTGGTGGAGATGCGTGCCGAAGACATCAAGCCGCAAGTGAGCTGGGGCACCTCGCCGGAAATGGTGCTGGCGGTGGATCAGCAAATACCTGACCCGGCAGCCGAACAAGACCCGACCAAGCGCGACTCGATCGAGCGCGCGCTCAAATACATGGGCCTGAAGGCCAATCAGTCGATCACCGACATCCGCCTGGATCGGGTCTTCATTGGCTCGTGCACCAACTCGCGCATCGAAGACCTGCGCGCCGCCGCCGCAGTGGCCAAGGGCCGCAAGGTGGCGTCCACGATCAAGCAGGCGCTGGTGGTGCCGGGCTCGGGTCTGGTCAAGGCGCAGGCCGAATCCGAAGGCCTGGACAAGATCTTTCTGGAGGCCGGTTTCGAATGGCGCGAGCCGGGTTGCTCGATGTGTCTGGCGATGAATCCGGACAAGCTCGGCAGCGGCGAGCATTGCGCTTCCACTTCCAATCGCAATTTCGAAGGCCGCCAGGGCGCTGGCGGACGCACCCACCTGGTCAGCCCGGCAATGGCCGCAGCGGCAGCGGTGAGCGGTCATTTTGTCGATGTGCGTGAGCTGCAGGGAATCGAGAATCGGGAATAGGGAATCGCCACGCCCCGTTTCGCTCTGCCTATTCCCTATTTCCCACTCCCAATTCCCGGCCTTTCTATGACTCCTTTTACGCAACACACCGGACTGGTGGCGCCGCTGGATCGCGCCAATGTCGATACCGACCAGATCATTCCAAAGCAATTCCTCAAGTCGATCAAGCGCACCGGCTTCGGTCCGAACCTGTTCGACGAGTGGCGTTATCTGGATATCGGCGAGCCTGGGCGCGATAACAGACAGCGGCCGATCAACCCGGAGTTCGTGCTCAATTTCCCGCGCTATCAAGGCGCCAGCGTGTTGCTGACACGCAAGAATTTCGGCTGCGGCTCCTCACGCGAACATGCGCCTTGGGCGTTGGACGAATATGGGTTTCGCGCGGTGATTGCACCGAGCTTTGCCGACATTTTCTTCAACAACAGTTTCAAGAACGGCCTGCTGCCGATCGTGCTGACCGAAGCAGAAGTCGACGCCTTGTTCGAACAATGCGTTTCCACCGAGGGCTATCAACTCACCGTGGATCTGGCCGCACAACGCGTGCGCCGCCCCGATGGCGTGGAGTACAGCTTCGAGGTCGATGCATTCCGCAAACACTGCCTGCTAAACGGGCTGGACGACATCGGCCTGACCTTGCAGGACGCCGACGCAATCGGCCGCTTCGAACAAGGCCATCGCGCGCGCCAACCGTGGTTGTTCGGCGCGCTGCAGTGAACGCGATTGCCAACACCGCCGGTACGGGAGCGCTGGGCGAACATGTTGCTGCGCAGTTCGGGCCGCAGGCGTACGCGTATCTGCATAGCGAGGTGCATGCGCAAGGCGCCGAGTTCGCCGAGCTCCGCGCTGGTCTGGCGGGTCATCGCGAAGGGCGATTGCTCGACCTTGGCTGCGGTGCCGGGCATGTGAGTTTCCAGCTGGCGCCGCTGATGGCCGAGGTGGTGGCCTACGATTTGTCTACCGATATGCTCACCATCGTGGCGGCCACCGCTGCCGAGCGTGGGCTGACGCAGGTGCGCACTGTGCAAGGTGTTGCCGAGCGCTTGCCGTTCGAGACCGGCAGCCTGGATGCAGTGGTCAGCCGCTACTCGGCGCATCACTGGAGCGACGTGGGACAGGCGCTGCGCGAGGTGCGGCGCGTATTGCGTCCCGGCGGCGTTGCCGCCTTTATCGATGTGGTCGCGCCGGGGTTGCCATTGCTGGACACGCACCTGCAGGCCATCGAGGTATTGCGCGACACCAGTCATGTGCGCGACTACAGTGTTGCGCAGTGGTTGCAGATGCTGGGCGATGCCGGTTTGCAGGTGCAGCGTCATCATTGCCAACGGCTACAGCTGGACTATCTGAGCTGGGTCGACCGCATGCGCACGCCTGAGGTATTGCGCGTAGCCATTCGCGCCTTGCAGGACGCGGCGGTAGACGAGGTGCGCGATTACTTTCAGATTGCAGCCGATGGCTCCTTCAGCAGCGACGTGCTGGTGGTCTGGGCAGCACGTTGATTTTCAGGGCGCTACGGCGCCAACTCACGAGGATTGCATGAGCAAGCAGATTTTGATTCTTCCTGGCGACGGCATCGGCCCGGAGATCATGGCCGAAGCGGTCAAGGTGTTGACGCGGATCGACGCACAACATGGCCTGGGTTTCAGCCTGGTGTACGACGAACTGGGTGGCGCGGCCTACGACAAGTACGGCAGCCCGCTCGCCGATGAAACGCTGGAGCGTGCGCGCGCTGCCGACGCGGTGCTGCTGGGCGCAGTGGGTGGGCCGCAATGGGACAGCATCGATCCTTCGCTGCGCCCGGAACGTGGGTTGCTCAAGATCCGCTCGCAGCTGGGTTTGTTCGCCAACTTGCGTCCGGCGTTGTTGTATCCGCAGTTGGCCGATGCCTCCACGCTCAAGCCGGAAGTCGTTGCGGGACTGGATCTGCTGATCCTGCGCGAGCTCACCGGCGGCATCTACTTTGGCCAGCCGCGCGGCACTCGCACGCTGGACAATGGCGAACGTCAGGCCTACGACACCTTGCCCTACAGCGAAAGCGAGATTCGTCGCATCGCCAAGGCCGGCTTCGAGATGGCGCGGTTGCGCGGCAAGAAGCTGTGCTCGGTCGACAAGGCCAACGTGTTGGCCTCCAGCCAGTTATGGCGTGCGGTGGTGGAAGAAGTGGCCAAGGATTATCCGGACATTGCGTTGTCGCATATGTACGTAGACAACGCGGCCATGCAATTGGTGCGCGCGCCCAAGCAGTTCGATGTGATCGTGACCGACAACATGTTCGGCGACATTCTGTCCGACCAGGCGTCGATGCTTACCGGCTCCATCGGCATGCTGCCATCTGCCTCGCTGGATGCCAACAGCAAGGGCATGTACGAGCCCTGCCACGGCTCGGCGCCGGATATCGCAGGGCAGGGCATCGCCAATCCGCTGGCCACCATCCTGTCGGTGGCAATGATGCTGCGCTACACCTTCGCGCAGGCTGCCGCTGCGGATGCGATCGAGAAGGCCGTCGGCAAGGTGCTCGACCAGGGCCTGCGCACCGCCGACATCTGGTCAGAAGGCACCACCAAGGTTGGCACGGTCGCGATGGGTGATGCGGTGGTGGCTGCGCTGTAACAGCGCTCGCTTCCCCGAGGCGTCGTGGCTGTACTGGTGGCTATCGTTCTTCTGACGATAGCCACTTTCGTTTGGTTGACCGATTCGTGATCACATCATTCGAGCGAGGCGCTGGCATGAAATCGGCGGATGTCGTGCGCAGTACTGGTCGTTATGCGGGGTCGGTCGGTGGCGCAGCGCCGCATCCGGCGTCGGGACACGCCGTGAATCCATCCCTGGAGGCTCGGGGGCGGCATCCATGCCGCCACACGGTCCCGCCCCCGGAGGCGGCACCACGCTCCCAGCATTGCTACTGCTGATCGGCAAGCAATGCGTCAATCACGTGTTGATGCCTGTGGACTCCGTGGCCGATGTAATCGGCAAGCCATCCATCTGCTGTCACGCCGCCAGGAATGGACGCATGGAAAAGTGCAGCTCATCTGGCTGTTCACATTTCTTTCCGCAACCGATAGCAACCGGTGGTGCTTGCGCGGGTGCCGGCGTGGGACCTTACGCAGCATGGATGCTGCGTAAGCGCCTTATCTGTTCGGAATCTGGCAGTTTAGGTGTCGAGAGCCGGCGTGGGCTGCCGTCAGAGCCTGGATCTCAGCGATCGCCATGTAGTTTG
>NZ_MDEE01000009.1 GCF_002939865.1 Xanthomonas dyei | reverse complement strand
ACTTCTTCATCGCTTGAATCCTCGTTGCTACGGGGGCCCATGCTGCCGAAGTCTCTACTTTACTGTGGCTCAGTTTTCAGGGGGTGGGTCAGTGATCGACGTTGATCGGGCCTGGGGTCCAATGGCTTGGCTAGCTTCAAGTACAAAGCGATTGGAGGACGAGCACAACTGGCGGGTGATGTCCGCCCCTGATCTTGATGGCGCGTTCATTGCTGCTAGTAGCGCAAGATTGGATGCGACCCCAGTCGACCTACCTTTAGTCGCAATTGAAGGCAGATCGGAAAAATCGATAGAAGCGATCGACAGTGGCATGGGCCCCGCCGCCATGTTTGATCCAGCACAGGTCCAGGAACTTTCCTCAGCATTGCATACCCTGCAGGATAGCGATCTCCGGAATGCTCTCGATCCCGAACGCATGGATGAGATGCAAGTATTCCCCGGTTACTGGAGGGAAGAAACGAACCTGCTGGATACGTACATTCTCCCAAACCTGCGCAGGCTCCGTGAGTTCTACGCTACTGCCGCTAGCTCAGGGCAAGCGGTTATCGTGTGGTACACATAGATTGCTCTCTAGCAATTCATTGAAGCCGACGCCGCTTCGCAGCAAGGCTTAATCAGGAGTTATGCGGAAAAGAAGGCAGCGTATCCGAGACAAGCCTGTCTTGCCGATGGCACCTTCCGTAATGCCAGTGGCGCCATTCACTGCCATAAAGTTGTGAGGAAACACCATGATCGCTTCGTCCGCTCGCGCGCTATGCCTCTCACTACTGCTCTGTACCGGCCCGGCGCTGGCCGCCACGCCGATGCTGGTGATCCATGGGGGTGCGGGCGTGGAAAAATCCAGTGTTTCGCCCGACGAACAAGCGCAGGCACGTGAGGCGATGCAACGCGCGCTGCGTGCCGGCCATGCGGTGTTGACGCGCGGCGGCAGCGCGGTGGATGCGGTGGCCGCCACCATTACCGTGCTGGAGGACGCGCCGCAGTTCAACGCCGGGCGCGGTGCGGTGTTCACTCACGACGGCAAGAACGAGTTGGATGCGGCGATCATGGATGGCGCCAGCGGCAAGGCCGGCGCGATTGCCGGCGTGCACACGGTCAAGAACCCGATTCTGCTGGCGCGCAGCGTCATGGACCGCTCCAAGCACGTGATGCTGGTCGGCGACGGTGCCGAGCAGTTTGCGCGCGAGCAGGGCGTCACCTTGGTCGAGCCCAGCTATTTCCGTACCGACAAGCGTTGGCAACAGCTGCAAAAAGCGCTCAAGGCCGAAAGCGGCGACCGCCAGGCCCAGGCCGCGCTCGACCTGGAAACCGCCAAGCACTTCGGCACCGTCGGTGCGCTCGCGCTGGATCGCGACGGCCATCTGGCTGCCGGCACGTCCACCGGCGGCATGACCAACAAGCGCTACGGCCGCGTCGGCGATGCGCCCATCATCGGCGCCGGCACTTACGCCAATGCGCAGTGCGCAGTGCGCGGTGTCCGGCACCGGCTGGGGCGAGTTCTACATCCGTGCGGTGGCGGCCTACGACATCTGTGCGCGCATGAAATACGCCGGGCAGTCGCTGCAACAGGCGGCCGAGGCGGTCATCGATCAGCAGATTCCGAAGGCCGGCGGCGATGGCGGTGCCATCGCGCTGGATGCGCAAGGCAACATCGCCTTCCCGTTCAATACCGAAGGCATGTACCGCGGCTGGATCGGCCCCGACGGCAGCCCGCATGTGGCCATCTTCAAGGACGAGACGCTCTGACGGACGGGGTCGGCCGGGTCCCGGACCCGCTAACCGTTGCGACTGAGTGCTGCCTCGCGATCGAACTCAGGAAAGCCGCAAAACCCCATGCTGCACCGTGTCGCTCACACCGGCCAGGTGCGCCGAGCCTGCGGCTGCGCGCTTGCCTGCACCATCCCCAAACCGCTGCATCCACCCAATCCAACGGCACATGCCAGCATCACGCAAACCCGCTAGCGTGACCGGCTGCCGTACCCACTCAGGAATCACACGCCATGTCGCGTACCGTCGTTCTGGCCGCCGCCATCACCCTGGCATTGGCCGCATGTTCTGGAAAAGAGCCATCCGGTAAGGAGCCCACCACCGTGCCCGAAAAGACCACCACGCCGGCCGCCGACGCGGCGCCGAATCCGTTGTTGAGCGCGAGCACCGTGCCGTTCCAGGCGCCGCCGTTCGACAAGATCAAGGACAGCGATTACCTGCCCGCGTTCGAAGAAGGCATGCGCCTGCATCTGGCCGACGTGCGCAAGATCGCCGACAACACCGAAGCGCCCACCTTCGACAACACCATCGAAGCGATGGAGCGCAGCGGCGAAACGCTGACGCGCGTGTCGCGCATCTTCTTCGGGCTGGTGCAGGCCGATACCAGCGACGCACGCCAGAAAATCCAGGAAGAGATCGCGCCCAAGCTGGCCGCGCACAAGGACGAGATCAACCTCGACCCGAAGCTGTTCGCGCGCGTCAAAACCCTGTACGACCAGCGCGACACGCTGAACCTGGAGCCGGAACAAAAGCGTCTGGTCGAGCACGATTACGAAGACCTGGTGCGCGCCGGCGCGCAGCTCTCCGATGCCGACAAGGACAGCCTGCGCAAGCTCAACGTGGAAGAAACCACGCTGTCCACCCAGTTCCATACGCGCCTGGTTGCAGCCTCCGCTGCCGGTGCAGTGGTGGTGGATGACAAGGCCAAACTCGACGGCCTGAGCGAAGGCGACATTGCCGCCGCCGCCGATGCCGCCAAGGCACGCAAGCTCGATGGCAAGTATCTTCTGACCTTGCAGAACACCACCCAGCAGCCGGTACTGGCGTCGTTGAAGGATCGCGCGCTGCGCGCCGAGGTGTTGAAGGCTTCCGAAACCCGCGCAGAAAAGGGCGATGCCAACGATACCCGCCAGACCATCCAGCGTCTGGCGCAGCTGCGTGCGCAAAAAGCCAAGTTGCTCGGCTTCGACAATTACGCCGCCTATAGCCTGGGCGACCAGATGGCCAAGACTCCGGAGGCGGCGCTGAAACTGCTGACCGACACCGTGCCAGCGGCCACCGCCAAGGCGCGCCGCGAAGTGGGCGAGATGCAGAAGGTCATCGACGCGCAACGTGCCGATGCAAAGAGCGGCGATTTCAAGCTTGCCGCCTCCGATTGGGACTTTTACGCCGAGCAGGTGCGCAAGGCCAAGTACGATCTGGACGAGTCGCAGATCAAGCCGTATTTCGAACTGGATAACGTGCTGCAGAATGGCGTTTTCTACGCGGCCACGCAGCTGTACGGCATCACCTTCAAGCAGCGCACCGACATCCCGACCTACCACGCCGACATGAAGGTGTACGAAGTCTTCGATGCCGACGGCACCTCGATGGCGCTGTTCTACACCGACTACTTCAAGCGCGACAGCAAGTCCGGTGGCGCGTGGATGGACGTGTTCGTCGAACAGGATGGCCTCACCGGCACCAAGCCGGTGGTCTACAACGTCTGCAACTTCACCAAGCCCGCTGCCGGCCAGCCGGCGTTGCTGAGCTTCGACGATGTCACCACGCTGTTCCATGAGTTCGGCCACGCGCTGCACGGCATGTTCTCCAAGGTGAAATACCCCTCGATCGCAGGCACCAGTACCTCGCGCGATTTTGTCGAGTTCCCCTCGCAGTTCAACGAGCACTGGGCCTCGGATCCGAAGGTCTTCGCCAACTACGCCAAGCACTACCAGACCGGCGCGGCGATGCCGGCCGAACTGGTGGAAAAGATCAAGAAGGCCAAGACCTTCAACAGCGGCTACGCCACTACCGAATATCTGTCGGCGGCACTGCTGGATCTGGCCTGGCACACCCAGCCGGCGGATGCGCCGTTGCAGGACGTGAGCAAATTCGAAGCCGATGCGCTCAAGCGCTTCAAGGTGGACCTGGCCGAAGTGCCGCCGCGTTACCGCAGCAGCTATTTCGATCACATCTGGGGCGGCGGCTATTCGGCCGGTTACTACGCCTATTTCTGGTCGGAAGTGCTCGACGACGACGCCTTCGAATGGTTCAAGGAAAACGGCGGCCTGACCCGCAAGAACGGCGACACCTTCCGCGCCAAGATCCTCTCGCGCGGCAACACGGTCGATCTGGCCACGTTGTACCGCGACTTCCGCGGCAAGGACCCAAGCGTCAAGGCGCTGTTGGAAAATCGCGGTTTGACCGAGTGACCGGCAATCTTTAATCGGTGAACGAAACGGGATGGCAGTGCCATCCCGTTTCGTTTTTGCGGCAGCTGATTCCGTTCCCGCCAGATCTCATGCAGGCATCGCCCAGATATTCGGCGACCGCTAACGCGCGGTAGCGCAGCTGTGGCGCTCTCTTCATTCAGGGCCCGATGCCGGACGTCGAGGCATCGGTCCTGTGTCCGGTTACATGTTCTGCAGGATCAAGACACCATGCGACGTTCACTTGTTCTGGCTGCTGCGGTCACCTTCGCGCTGGCCGCATGTTCGGAAAAGAATTCCCCGCGCAGCCCCTCCGCCGTTGCAGGGACCTCGACAGCAGCCAACATACCTGCGGATCTTGCGTCCAATCCGCTGCTTGTGCCCAGCACGCTGCCATTTGATGCGCCGCCATTCGACAAGATTCGGGACAGCGATTATCTGCCGGCCTTTGAAGAAGGCATTCGTCAGGCCCGGGACGAGGTGCACACCATTACCGAGAACCCGGCGCCACCCACCTTTGAGAACACGGTTGAGGCGCTGGAGCGCAGCGGCGCAACGCTCGGCTACGTCTCCAACATCTTCTTCGGCATTTCGACTGCCGATACCAACGATGCGCGGCAGAAAATCGAAGAGGACATCGGCCCCAAGCTGGCCGCACTTGTCGATGAGATCGCACTGGATGCAACGCTGTTTGCGCGTTTCAAAGCTATTTACGACAAGCGCGATACGCTCGCACTGACACCGGAACAGCGTCGCCTGCTCGAGCGCAGCTACGACAGCTTCATCAAGGCCGGCGCGCAACTGTCCGATGCCGACAAAGCCACCTTGCGCAAACTCAATCTGGAAGAGACCAACCTCACCACGCAGTACCACAAGAAATTGACGGCTGCGGCGTTGGCGGCTGCGGTGGTCGTCGACGATAAGGCAAGGCTCGATGGCATGAGCGAGGGCGATATCGCCGCCGCCGCCGCTGCCGCCAAGGCGCGCAAGCTTGATGGCAAGTATCTGCTCAGTCTGCAAAGCACCACCCAGCAACCGATGCTGGCCTCGCTCAAGGATCGCGCATTGCGTGCGCAGATCTTGCAGGCCTCGCAACACCGTGCCGAGCAGGGCGATGCCAATGACACCCGCGGCACCATCAAGCGCTTGCTGCAGGTGCGTGCGGACCATGCCAAGCTGCTTGGTTACGACAGCTATGCGGCCTACAGTCTGCGCAACCAGATGGCCGCAACGCCGCAGACGGCACTGAAACTGCTGACCGACACCGTACCTGCTGCCACTGCCCAGGCACGCCGCGAAGCGGCACAGATCCAGGCCTTGATCGATGCGCAGCATGGCGGCTTCAAGCTGGCTGCATCGGATTGGGATTTTTACGCCGAGCAGGTGCGCAAGGCCAAATACGATCTGGATGCATCGCAGATCAAGCCGTACTTTGCTTTGGACACCGTCCTCACTGATGGCGTCTTCTACGCGGCCACGCAGCTGTATGGGATCACCTTCAAGCAGCGCACCGACATCCCCACCTATCACCCCGACGTGAAGGTCTATGAGGTCTTCGACGTAGACGGCACCTCACTGGCGTTGTTCTATGCGGACTACTTTCAGCGGGAGAGCAAGTCCGGTGGTTCGTGGGCGGGCTCCCTGGTCCAGCGTAACGGGTTCACTGGCACCAAGTCGGTGGTCTACAACGTGTGCAACTTCACCAAGCCGGCCAACGGGGAGCCCGCGCTGCTGAGCATGGAAGAAGTCACCGCCATGTTCCACGAGTTCGGGCATGCCCTGCACTACATGTTGTCGACGGTGAAGTATCCCTCGTTGGACAGCGCCTATACGCCACGGGATTTTGCCGAATTCCCCTCGCAGTTCAATGAGCACTGGGCGACCGATCCAGCTGTTTTCGCGCACTACGCAAGCCACTACAAGACCGGCACGAGGATGCCGGAGGCACTGGTCAAGAAGCTGAAGGAGGCAAAGACCTTCAACAGCGGCTATCTGATGACCGAATCGCTCTCGGCGCAGATCGTGGACCTTGCCTTTCATGGTCAACCGGCGACGGCGCCATTGCAGGACGTGGATGCATTGCAGGCCGACACACTGAAACGCTTCAAGGTGGACCTGCCCGAGGTTCCGCCCCGCTATGGCGCCAGTTATTTCGACCATATCTGGAGCCGTGGGTATGCGGCAAGTTACTACGCATACTTTTGGTCGGAGGTCATCGACGATGACGCGTTCGACTGGATCAGCGAGAACGGCGGTTTGACCCGGAAGAACGGGGATCTGTTCCGCGCCAGAATTCTCGCGCCTGGCAATTCGGTGGATGTGACCAAGCTGTATCGCGATTTTCGTGGCAGGGATCCCAGCGTCAAGGCGCTGCTGAAAGACCGGGGGTTGACGGAGTGAGGCAACCGCGCGCATGAGGCGCGCGGATGATTGCAATCATCGAAACCGGATGGCCTTGCGGCCATCCTTTATCGTTGCATTGCTCGGTTGGCATCATGCCGGTCGCGGCGCCTGATCGTCTCCGATCTGCACGATCACCTCGTGCGACTGCGATGCTGACGCCACACCCGGACGCAGCTGTTCCACCGCCTGTGGCAGGGTCAGCGGCGGCGCGTCCGGCGCTGCCGAGGACGTGGCACCGAGGGTGAGCTCCTTGGCCCGACCCAGCAACTGCTCCACATCGTTGTTCTGCAGAAGCGTGTTGATCGTTCGACTCGCCTTGGTCGCGCGACGCTGGGACAGCGCTTCGTTGGCTCCCCCCATCACGCCACGCAAGACTTGCTGCTTGAATCCGATGTCGGTGTCGCCTTCGCGGCGATTGTTCTTGACGGTGATGGCAATGTGCTGATTCAGCGCGCCGACCGTCGCCATGGCTCCCGACAGGGCGGAGATCGCCAACGTCTGCGCGGTCGGCACGTTGCGCGTTCCGCCCTGCGCTGCCGAGGTGGCCTTGCCCATCACCGAGGACACCGCACTGCCCAGTACGCCTAGGTGGAACATCTGGCCAATGCGTTGTGCGGTCTGTGCGGAGAACTCGCGCGAGGTGTACTTCTTGGCGATATCTTTGATCAGTTGATACGACACCACCGACTTTTCTGCGCCGAGCAGTAATGCCGCAGCGGCACCGTTGGGGTCAAGGTGGTCCAACTTGCCATCACTTAATGCTTTTATGTCCTGACTCAGCAGGTTCAGGGCCTTCGCAGGGCCGGCGCCGTGGCCCGACTCCAGATCCAGGTCGTCGGCATCTGCCGCACCCTGCGGCAAGGGCGATGCGGCCACTTCCGCCCTAAGCGCTTTCTCCATCTCCTCCAGTGCGTTGGTGACGCGTTTCACCAGGGCCTGCGTGGGGGATTGGATCAGTTTGCGGAGCTTGCTCTGATCGATCTCATCTGCCGCGATCGGCTCGCCAACTGCAAGTTTCGACTTACCTGTCTCGGTGACTATATCGGCGTACAACAGATTGAGCTTGTTGTTGTAATCCTGTTTTGCCTGTTCGTCGAAGCCGGCGGCGACATGCTGCGCAGCCGTCATCATCATGGCGCAGACGGTCTGCGCTGTCGGCGACAGCGCCCGCATTGCACCGGTCTTGCTGAGCAGGCCCAGCGTGCCCGCAAATGGCGAACGCAGGATGCGTGGGACGGCCTGCCAGCGATTGCCCATCCATTGCCGCTCGTGCGCGCCCTGGGTCATGACGAAGTCGTGCTGCGCTTGATGCAGGCGCTTTTCGGCTTGCAGTAATTGGTGGGCAGCAGTGGTGAGCTCGGCGCTTGGCGCTGCCGCGGGGTTCTGGTCTGCGGCGTTCTTGAGTTCGCGGAACCCGTCGCAGCACCCGCTAAATTCCGTGATGTGACGTTCCAACGCCTTCGCAAGGTCGGGCAGCCAATGCTTGTCGTTGATCTGATTCTTGTCCGGCACGATGACGTGACCGCCATGCTCGCGGATCGAGTCGCACAGGCTGACCACCGCCGACTGCTGGAACGCATTCATCGGCGCGCCGATCGCTGCCGTCGCAACGCCGAATCCCGCGCCTGCCCACGGCTGACGGGTCGCGTAGTTGATCCAGGGCGAGGCGATGTACTGCATGGCATTGTTGATAAAACTGCCGGTGGGGTTAAGCATGCCGGACAGCAGTGCACTGCGTCGCAAGCTTGAAACCTCGCCTTCGCTCAATCCCTGCGCCTTGTACCAATCTATCGCCTCTGTTTCGCCGATGCGGCTCAACAGATCTGCCTGCGTTGCCGCGCGTTCCTTCTCGTCAGCGCTGCCCTGCAATTTCATCGGCCTGATCTTGTTGATAAGGTCGGCGGCCAGTTGCGGATCTAACGTGCGCAGTTTGTCAGCAGCCAGTTTCTGCTTGAGTCGCGTCAGCCGCTCCTTGTTAGGGCTCCATGACACTGCAGGCTGCGACACCTGCAGATCGACCGCATCCAGATGGCTGGCCGTCTGAGGCGTCAGTGCCGTGGCGCTTTCGGTCTGTTTGCCGCGCTTGCTCGGGCGACGCGATAGCCCGGTCAATGCGTCATCGGGTGGTGCATCGGAATGGCTGGGTGAGGCGTTCGGCGACGCCTCCTCTTCTATCTCGTGGATAGTCGGGCTTGAGCTCGACGCACTGCGATTGAGTTGGCTGGCGGATGCGGCAGTCTTCATTAGGTAGCTCCTGGAGCTGTATGAAGTGGCGTCGTCGATCAATGTCTGGTGAGAGAAGAACGCGATCGCCACGCAGTCCGGCACTGTGTGCAGTGTCGACGGACGGCGCGGTGGCGATCAGTACAAGGGAACATCGAGTTCAAGCACGCGACGCAGCCGTTGGCGAGAGAAAAGATCCAACCGCATGCCCCATTGCGCATGGATTGAATCAGCGTGGGCGCAGCATCTCTGCTGGACAGCAGAACCGATGTCGCCGTACCCGAAGCGGCCCCGTGGGTTGCCTGTACCGAGGTCGTGCGCGCTGCTCGCCGATCGCCGGGCGGGTGAGGTCGTCACACAGCAAGGGTGTCGCGCGCATCCGCGTGCGCGCCCCCAACACGATGGCACGCGGCGGCATGCCTTCAGAGCGGCTGACAACACTGCTGCGCAGCCGCCAGGCGGGCGCGGCCGGTGATCGGTGCGGCATGTACCACGCGTACACTCGGTTGTGAGTGCGCTGTCCACACCCACCTGACGGCTGCTCGCTCTGTTTTGTTAGCCGCTCTAAGCCAGTTACGGCGACGCCACCCATGCGTTCGGCGCCGTGACTGCCGTGTCCCGCCACCAGCGCACCTGATTTCCAGGCGCAGTCAACGCCACACGCTCGCCCATGCACGGCGTGGCCAAAGCGACGTTGGCGCTATCGGCCAGGGCGACGATCCGGTCCAGCGGTTCCTGCCACGCGTGCATGGCCAGATCGAAGGTGCCGTTGTGGATCGGCAGCAAGGTGCGGCCGCCGACATCGATAAACGCCTGCAGGCTCTGCTCCGGTTGCATGTGCACGTCCGGCCACATCTGGTCGTAGGCGCCGTTTTCGATCAGCGCTACATCGAACGGACCCAGACGTTGGCCGATCGTCTTGAAGTGCGGGCCATAGCCGCCGTCGCCGCTGAAGAACACCCGCAGATCGGCGTCCTGGATCGCCCACGAGCACCACAGCGTGCGGTCGCGGTCGAACAGGCCGCGGCCGGAAAAGTGCCGCGACGGGGTGGCGGTGAGGGTGAGGCCAGCCACGTCCACCGATTGCCACCAATCCAACTGCCGCACCTTGCCCGGGTCCACGCCCCAGCGCACCAGCAGATCGCCCACGCCCAGTGGCGCGACGAATACGCCGACGCGGTCGGCCAGGGCGCGGATGGTGGCGCGGTCCAGGTGGTCGTAATGGTTGTGCGACAGCAGGACGCCGGCCAGGGGCGGCAGCTCGTCCAGCGCGATCGGCGGCGCATGGAAGCGTTTGGGCCCTGCAAACGCGAACGGCGAGGCGCGCTTGGAGAACACCGGGTCGGTCAGCCACAGGCCGCCCCGCAGTTTCATCAGCACCGTGGAATGACCCAGCCGGAACAGGCTGCGGTCAGGGGCGTCGCGCAGCTGCGCCGCACTCAATGGCAGCACCGGCAGCGCCTGCGACGGCACCGTGTTCGCGGGCTTGTTGAACAGCACCTCCCACAACAGGCGCAACCCACCCAACACGCCGGGCTGACTCAAGTTGGTGGGCAGTGCGTTGCGAAACCGGCCGTGACGGAACTGCGGCGAGGCGGCATGCGAAGCGGTAGGTGGCAGGTGGCGGAACTGGGTGAGCACGACGCTATCCATCGTTGTAGGCAGGGCGAACCGGCGGCGCCGGCGCTGTAGTTACACTGCACAGTGTAGTTTTATCTTGGGGAATGTAAACTGGGCGGTGTAACATTGCGCCATGCCCAGTTCATCCGACGCGGCGCCGGTGCAGCAGCGGCTGACCGACCGCAAGCGCCACGCCATTCTCGAAGCGGCTATCGCGCAGTTCCGCCAGCACGGTTTCGATGCCACCAGCATGGACCGCGTGGCCGCCACGGCGGGCGTGTCCAAGCGCACCGTCTACAACCATTTCCCCAGCAAGGACGCATTGTTCGGTGAGATCCTGCGCCGGTTGTGGCAACGCAGTGCCGAGGCGGTGAGTCTGCCCTATCGCCCCGATCAATCATTGCGCGTGCAGTTGACGCAATTGCTGCAGCAAAAACTGCGGCTGCTCGACGATGCGGCTTTTATCGATCTGTCGCGCGTGGCGATTGCCGAAGGCATCCACTCGCCCGAACGCGCCCGCGCGCTGCTGGCGCAGCTGGGTAGCAAGGAAGAGGGCACCACCACCTGGCTGCGCGCCGCGCTGGCCGATGGTCGGCTGGCCGAGGTCGATCCGGACTTCGCCTCGCAACAGCTCCAGGCGCTGGTGAAGGGGTTCGCGTTCTGGCCGCAGTTGGCGATGGGCCAGCCGCCGCTGTCGCCCGCCCAGCAGGCGCAGGTGGCCGCCTCGGCGGTGGAGATGTTTCTGGGTCTGTACGGGCGCGAGTAAGCCCTGTGGCAGCACGGCGGCGCGTCTAAGCGATGCATCGCCTTAGCCTGCGTTCGCTCAGGCCCAACGTGGCAGTGAGCTCGCCGGGCGCATCTGCGAGCCGGCTGAGCTGCCTGCACGGCAGTGAACTCACGACCACTCAACACGCGTTACCGCTGATATTTCTGAGCGGCCTACGCGGCAGTGAACGAGAGCTACGCCAAGGCGAAGGCGGTGCTCGATTTCTGAGCTGCCTAAGCGGCAGTGAACGCCGCGCTGATCGCCGCCGAGCGGGCGCGCATTTTCTGAGCTGCCTAAGCGGCAGTGAACGCAACGCAGCGGCGAGCATGTGGGTGACCTCTTTTCTGAGCTGCCTACGCGGCAGTGAACGGTCGGTCGGCGCTGGGCCGGCGAAATCACCGTTTCTGAGCTGCCTACGCGGCAGTGAACGTGTAGAGGCACCAATGCGTTGGGCCGTACTCTTTCTGAGCTGCCTACGCGGCAGTGAACTTCGGACAGCCGGCGCAGGTCATCATCGGTCATTTCTGAGCTGCCTACGCGGCAGTGAACTATATGGTCGTACTGATCCGCCTGCATTCGCATTTCTGAGCTGCCTACGCGGCAGTGAACGCCGAGTGTCAACGACTGCCTAGCCGAAGACTTTTCTGAGCTGCCTACGCAGCAGTGAACGCCCCAACCAGCGGAAAACGGTTGCTTTACTGTTTCTGAGCTGCCTACGCGGCAGTGAACGCGAGACGATAAACCGGAATGAATGTCGGTCTTTTCTGAGCTGCCTACGCGGCAGTGAACCCATCAAGGCCTCCCTCGTGGCAGACCTTGTTTTTCTGAGCTGCCTACGCGGCAGTGAACACCAGATCCTCTGGTCCCAAGTCCTCGTCAATTTTCTGAGCTGCCTACGCGGCAGTGAACGTGACGCGCCCCATTTCGTACAGGACCGCGTTTTTCTGAGCTGCCTACGCGGCAGTGAACCGCAGCCTTGGCGATAGCCGGGGGCTTGAGCATTTCTGAGCTGCCTACGCGGCAGTGAACTCGACCAGGGCGCGGACCGAGCTGGCGTCCATTTTCTGAGCTGCCTACGCGGCAGTGAACCCTTCGGAGGTCTTGCTGTCGTGGGCGTAACTTTTCTGAGCTGCCTACGCGGCAGTGAACTTGATGATCTGGGGCGCTGCTCACGGCGTTGATTTCTGAGCTGCCTACGCGGCAGTGAACGACAGTGAGCGACAGATTCGCATCCTGGGCGATTTCTGAGCTGCCTACGCGGCAGTGAACATCGACACCCAATCGGTGGAACAGGAGTAGTATTTCTGAGCTGCCTACGCGGCAGTGAACTTGCTTTTGGAGCCGAGACCGGGACTGGCTCTTTCTGAGCTGCCTACGCGGCAGTGAACGATTTCGTCGGCGCGATCCAGGTGCTCGGCGATTTCTGAGCTGCCTACGCGGCAGTGAACCCCAGATGCACTTCCCAATCGTCTTTGGGCAGTTTCTGAGCTGCCTACGCGGCAGTGAACTTCCCAAGCTCCACGGCCTGAGCTGGCGGGGTTTTCTGAGCTGCCTACGCGGCAGTGAACGCCGCCTCGTCAGCTGAGGCCGTGATGTATCATTTCTGAGCTGCCTACGCGGCAGTGAACCAGCAAAATTCCGGTGCAGTCGATCACCTCCATTTCTGAGCTGCCTACGCGGCAGTGAACGCACTCGGCGCTGTCGTTGCGCTGGTTGCTCATTTCTGAGCTGCCTACGCGGCAGTGAACTGCGGGGCACGGGGCATACGAGACCTGCACATTTTCTGAGCTGCCTACGCGGCAGTGAACACTTCTGCCTTTCGCTAGTTGGCTCTGGAGTTTTTCTGAGCTGCCTACGCGGCAGTGAACCGAGGGCTTCTGCTTCCTGCCGAGCGGCCGCATTTCTGAGCTGCCTACGCGGCAGTGAACGTGCCCACGGTTTTCGGCATTGGCACCCCAGCTTTCTGAGCTGCCTACGCGGCAGTGAACCGGAACTGCGGCAGCTTCTCGGCGCTGAGGATTTTCTGAGCTGCCTACGCGGCAGTGAACTCTGGCGCATTCACCAGCAGATTGGACATGTTTTTCTGAGCTGCCTACGCGGCAGTGAACGCTTCTTCGATTGCTTGTTCTGCATCCATGTTTTTCTGAGCTGCCTACGCGGCAGTGAACGCTAGGCGAGTACCAGCCGTGGGAAGTCCTGCTTTCTGAGCTGCCTACGCGGCAGTGAACATGTCCTGCTCGATGACTGCAATGTTGCTCATTTTCTGAGCTGCCTACGCGGCAGTGAACTGCCCCAAGTCCACGGCCTGCGCTTGCGCGGTTTTCTGAGCTGCCTACGCGGCAGTGAACGGCATGACCCGCCCCTACTCCGCATTCGGCTGTTTCTGAGCTGCCTACGCGGCAGTGAACTCTTGGGCCAGGTTCAGGCCTTCAAGGCTCGGTTTCTGAGCTGCCTACGCGGCAGTGAACTAATGCAAGTTCTGATTGCTTGCGAATATAGTTTTCTGAGCTGCCTACGCGGCAGTGAACGAACGGCTCAACCTGCAACAGGTAGCTGTCGATTTCTGAGCTGCCTACGCGGCAGTGAACGCGATGGTGCAGCCGCCCAAGTCACGCCCACTTTTCTGAGCTGCCTACGCGGCAGTGAACTCTTGCTACGCTCTTTCCAGCGGTCTGCGCTTTTTCTGAGCTGCCTACGCGGCAGTGAACAGAGCGCGAGCCTAGAGCCGATCCTTACGGATTTTCTGAGCTGCCTACGCGGCAGTGAACTTGGTGCGCACGCGGGTCTCTGGTGTGAGCCACTTTCTGAGCTGCCTACGCGGCAGTGAACGAAATGCATTTCGCTAAGGGGCGGAATATCCATTTCTGAGCTGCCTACGCGGCAGTGAACGCGTAGACCGCCTCAATTCCCGGGGTGATCTTTTTCTGAGCTGCCTACGCGGCAGTGAACGCATTCCCTGCAAGCATTCGAAGTGCCCGGAATTTCTGAGCTGCCTACGCGGCAGTGAACAAAGTGCGGCCAGGTGGTCGCCGATGTTCTTTTTTCTGAGCTGCCTACGCGGCAGTGAACGACCAATTCAATTACGACCAGGACGCATATCTTTTCTGAGCTGCCTACGCGGCAGTGAACGAAGACGCCGATGCCTTATTGGCCGCGCTGGATTTCTGAGCTGCCTACGCGGCAGTGAACGCAATGCGCGCTGTTTCGAAATCTTCGGCCTCTTTCTGAGCTGCCTACGCGGCAGTGAACTCGCGCTGGGCCTGGCCCGTCAGATCCCGTAATTTCTGAGCTGCCTACGCGGCAGTGAACACCACGGCTTGGCAGGCACGGAGCTGGTCGTCTTTCTGAGCTGCCTACGCGGCAGTGAACGCTTTTATGGTCAGGCGCCATGTTCGGTGCTGTTTCTGAGCTGCCTACGCGGCAGTGAACAATGAGGGCCTAGTTCCAGAGTTCGACGAGATTTTCTGAGCTGCCTACGCGGCAGTGAACGTGTTTCCTTCCTGGAAAGGTACTTAGATTTATTTCTGAGCTGCCTACGCGGCAGTGAACGCGAAGATCGCGAGCTTACTCAACACCCAGGCTTTCTGAGCTGCCTACGCGGCAGTGAACATTCGACGGCGATCCAAACCAGGCGGAACTACTTTTCTGAGCTGCCTACGCGGCAGTGAACTATCAGCCGTTGCCGCAGCGTTTACACCGGATTTTCTGAGCTGCCTACGCGGCAGTGAACGCACTAATCTAGACACATCGGCAAACACATACTTTCTGAGCTGCCTACGCGGCAGTGAACGAACTCGTCGCGCAATTCATCGGCCACCTGACTTTCTGAGCTGCCTACGCGGCAGTGAACGTTCGGCGAACTCGCTCGGCAGGATGTCTGCCTTTCTGAGCTGCCTACGCGGCAGTGAACACTCATGAACGCATTCGGAAAACTGTTAGTCTTTTCTGAGCTGCCTACGCGGCAGTGAACAAGAGAAAAAGTCCTCCAATGTATTGATATCTATAGCGAAATCGATCAAACAACGGCCGACACCCTTTCAACGGGGTGCCGGCCAAGTGGTTGATTCTAAAGCGAGCTTGTTGCCGACCATAAAAAAGGGTCAGAACCAGGGCACGGTGGCTTCCTGGCTCAGGCCGTAGCTATTGAAGCCGCCGATTTTCGCCTCGGACAAGAGGGGGCCGTGGCGAATGAACAGCGGAAACGAGGCTTGTCCGGTGCTGCGGCTGCCGATGACCACGAAGGGCAGTGCCAATTGTTCGGCTGCGGCATCCGGGATGCGTTGTGTCGCTGCCTCGGCATCGATCCCATGACGCCGCATTGCGCGACGACGCAGACGCGACGGGCTGCTCTTGGCCTGCACACGTGTGACGCGCCGATGCTCGGTATCGGCAGGAACGGCCATCACGGGCGACACCACCAGATGGTCGAGTAGGCCGTGAAGCCAGGGGCTGGCCATCAACGCCTGTAGGCCGGCCTGCTCGCCATGCAGACGCAGGTGCGTGCCCAGGCTCGGCTTGCGCGCGTCATGGCGAGGAAAGCTCACGCCAACGTCTTGGCGCTGCTGCTGCGCGAGTGCGCGGTGCAGGCGCCCATACAGGCCGCTAAGCAGCTGATGCGGCGCAAGCTCCGGGTCGGGACGAAGTTGGAGATCCACATAATGGTCCATGGCGTCAGCCCGCGTCGCCAAACACGCCGCCCCGGATCAGCGTGGCAATCACGAAGTGCTGCTGATCCGGCTCGGGGAGTTTGTCCTTGAGCACCCAACTATCAAGCAGCGTGTAGAAATCCAGCTTGGCCTTGGGCTGCCGGTACGCCTTGCCTTGGGTAGTGACCGAGCCGTATGGCTCAACCGCGATGGGGCCGTTGTCTTCTGCCTCCGGGTACCAGGTGTCGATGGTGCGCAACGCATTGCCGATCTTCTGCGAATGGATCGCGGCCACTGCGTTGTCGCCGTCGCCGACCGCATAGAGCGTCTTACTCTTCTTGCTGCTGCCCTTGTCCAG
This sequence comes from Xanthomonas dyei, assembly GCF_002939865.1. Classification (GTDB taxonomy): domain Bacteria; phylum Pseudomonadota; class Gammaproteobacteria; order Xanthomonadales; family Xanthomonadaceae; genus Xanthomonas; species Xanthomonas dyei. Next base: position 124,618 of record NZ_MDEE01000009.1, on the reverse strand, counting down.
AATGAGCTCCTGCGAGGGAAACACCTCCTGGCCCGCACCCACACGCACAAATGCGGTGACCTGCAGCAGAAGATGCGTATTGCCCGCCAGCGCCTCGGCGATCAGCGAGGACAGGGCGGCCAGATCTGCGGATTCGGCGCCCGGCGGCTGCAAACTGCGCAGCGAGTGATCGTGCGCCTGGAACGTCCACTGCGCTGCGGCGGCGCCGTTCTTCAGGTGCGCCACCTGCACCTCCACCTGCTCGGCACCGATGCGGTTGCGCCACAGAAAGCGCCCGTTGGCGAGGTTGGCCGCATAACGCTGGGCCAACGTGCCGAAGCCATGCTGCTGCACGTAAGCGGCGACGGTGGTGGCGAGCTTGCTGCGGTAGTCGGCGGCATTGCAGGCCGAAGGTGTGCCGGTGCCACCCAGTACGCGCAGGGTGAATTGCACCTTCAGCGTATCGGCATCCAGCGGCAGGGCCGCGACGTCCACCGTCTGCAAGTTGGGGTTTTCGATCGCGGCATCGAGTTTGGCTGGGTCCTGGTCCTTGGTCTTGAGACGGTTGGAAATGGTGCCGCGCACGGATTTTTCGCGCAGTTTGACCGGCTGCCAGTCGGCGGACGTGGTGCGTGCTGCCCATGCGCCGGAAAACAGCAGCGCGTCGGAAGGGTCGAGCTTGCGCTCGAAGGCGAGGACGGAGGCGGTCTTGAGTTCGTTTGCCATGCTGGGAATTCCTTGTCGTACGTCAGTCGAAAGAGAAGGTGAAGTCTGGCGTTTCATCGTCAACGGCCACCGCAACGAAGTCGTTGCGACAGCGGTACATCTCCTGCTCGGTCACACCGCTGGCGTACCAGAGCAACTGCCGCGGTGCGTCCAGGCGGTGTGGGCTGATCCACTGGCCGAGCGAGTACAGACTCTCGACGAAGCGGAACGGTGTACTGGTGTCGCGCGCATTGACCACGCTGCCGGGCGTCTGCAGATCGCCCAGGGCGCCGTAGCCCACCGGGATGGGAACCGTCCAGCCACGCCCGGTGCGGTCATTGGTCCATCCGGGCGTGTCGTCGGGCGTGGCCTGGTCTTGGTAGCGCCAATTGATGCGCGCCAGCGACAGCCAGGCATCCAGTGCGGTGGCATCGGGATCGGCGGCTCGCAACTCGGTCAGGCGGGCGTCGAGCAGGTCGGCGCGTTCCACCAGCGCGAAGCCTGGCAGCAGCCGCAGGCGTGCCTTGCGGAATTGCGTGGCGCGGTCGTCCTCGGTGCCGGTCAGGTCCAGCGTCCATGGTTTGTAGCGATGGCGCCAGGGTTGCGCAGGCGGGCGTACGCTGCCGCCTGCGATCCGCATGCCGGCGAGCAGGTCTGCCACCGTGGCGGTATCGGCCTGCTGTGCCTGCGGGTCGTCCTGCCAGCGTTGGCTGGACACGCCCAGCACCAAGCTCAGCTCCAGGTGGATGCGGCCTTCCTCGACGATGGCGGCGGTCTTGCCGTCCTTGCCGACCGGGTTGCGGGTCAGATGAAAGGCCTTGACGAAGCCGCTGTCGGTCACCTGTTCCTGGTGCGCGTGGCAGACCGCGCCGATCGCCTGAAACCTCAGTTCCAAACCGGCGGCGTGGACCTTGCGCTGCAGCGCCCACATCAGCCCCAGAAACGCTGTCATCGAGGGGAAGCCGTGGGTGAGCGGGCTGGAGACGGCATTCGCGTTGTGGACGAGCAGGTGCGGCAGCACCAGCAGGTGGCTGACCATCGGGCACCGGTTCATGCCTTGCCTCCAGTGGGCGCACGCCGCTGCAGTGGCACCGGCCAGGTCGCCTCGACGATCGCCTGCTTGGCCCAGTGGCGGTATTCGCTGTCGCCGACACCGGTCAGCCCCATCGTGTGCAACCGCGCATTGACCCAGTTGGCGAAGCGCGCTGCCACCTGGTCCGGCCAGTCGCCGAAGGTATAGGCCGCGTTGAAAGCGTCGTCGTCGTGTGTCCACTCCGGGTGCTGCGGGTCGCGGCGCACCGGCAGTTCGGTGCGCTCGGGGTCCAGCCACAGCTGTTCGTCCAACGGCAGCATGCAGTCCGCATCGCGCGTCCAGCCGGGTGCGAAACGGGCATGGGTCTGGCTGGCGAACACCGCCAATTGCGCGCCAAGCGCCTGGTCGATGCGTTCACGCGTCTGGCGCGTCTTGTCGTTGGGCGTGGGATCGCCGAGCAGGAAGTCGCCTAGTTGCTTCACTAGCGCGCGTACCTCCTTGCCGTAGCCGAATCGCTCCATCGCCGACTCGGTCTTCAACAGGCTGCGCGGATGTTCCAGTGTCCAGCTCGGCGGCAGCGAGGCCAGCAGGTAGTTCACGCCACCGCGTTCGCTGTTGAGCTGTGAGATGTTCTGTGGCTTGGTCCCGCCGAGTTTGCGTGCCACCAGATTGCGGTAATCGCGATAGCTGCCGACATGCGGTTGCTTGGCGCGCAGCGCCTGACGGCCCAGCTTGTTGGTCTCGCCAAAGCGGGCGTCCTGGATCTCGGCATGGACGACATGCGCCAGCGCGCTGGAGAACATCGGCTGCAGCAGGTGGTAGTGGGTGTCATCGGCTGGATCCGTGCCGACCAGCCAGTAGACCTGTTTGGCCATGCCGTGTGAGCGGAGTTGTGGCTCGCTGCGAGCCAGCGCGCCGAATGCCTGCATCCAGCTGACAGCGATATCGGGGTCCTGATGCAGCGCATCGCGCAGCGCGCTATCGCCGGCCTGCATCCACGCCAGCAGGCCCTGTCCTTCGACCTCGATTTTGAGAAACTTGAAGACATCCAGCGCGGCGGCATTGCCCACCACGTCCTGTGCGCAGTGCGCACCCAACAGATGGCTGCCGATGTCGGAATGCTGCGGCAGGCTGTCGGGCGGTACGTGCAGGCTGCTGCCGCGCGCGTCGGGATGAGTGGCCTTGAGCACATGGGTGACGGCCTGGATCTGGCCGACGCGGCGCGCTGCATCGGCCAGCCAGGTTGCGTAGTCGTACTTCGATGCTGCGCCGGTATCGTCTTCCTCTTTCTTGTCCTTCAGCTTGGCCAGTCGCCGGGTCTCGATGAAGTCGGCGATGGCGGAGCGGAAGCGTTCTACTCTCTCTGTTGGTTCTGTCATCCATGCTCTCCTTGTTGGTGCTCCGGTGTTTCGATGTGATACCCGCTTTGGGAATCATCGTGTGAGACGCACCGCCCGATTATCCTTTGTGCTTCGCAAACCCAAGCCAAGGGTGATACCGCCAGCCTTGTTCGCTGGTTGGAACCTCCACCGTGGTGAACTTGCGGGCGCACGCTTCCAGCGACAGGTCGAGCGACTCGGCCTGTTCGGTGAGCAGGTCCGTCAACGCGAACCGGCCCCAGGGGCCGATGCCCGGCGCCGATGCCAGTGAGACGTCATGGCGCTGGCTCTGTTCGATACGCACATACAGGTCCACGCCACGCTGGTCCGTGGATTGCTCGACACGATGCAGCCGCAGCACATCGTCTTCGTCCGGCAGGAAGACCAGGGTGGTGCGGCGCTGGCTGTCGTCGCGGAACGGTTGCTGCTGCGGCAGCACACCGGTGAGGGCGGCCTGGGGATACTTCCAGGCGGCGAAGGCGTGGTCGGGCTCCAGTGCCTTGCCGTCTTTCGCAAGCGGCAACATGCAGTACGCGATGCGCGCCTGCTCCAGATCCACCAGGCGCTCGCGGGGTTTCCACTGTGCGTGGTCGGGGCGCGGACGAATGCGTGGGATGGCGCTGAGCGTACGGTAGTCGTCCTCGCGCAGCAGTTCGCGTAACCAAGGCGTTTTCAGTTCGAATGTGCCTGGCTCTCTCGCGCCTGCTTGTCTCCTGATGGTTTCTTTCTCGAAGCCTGGTTTGAGGTAAGTCGGCCGATCCTGCCAGCCTTTGCGGAAATGCCGCACGTTGGTATCGAAGATCAGCACGTTGGGCACGGTGCCGGGCTTGCCGCGATGGCGCTGCACGCGCCCGGCCAGCTGGATCAGCGAACGCATGGAGGACGGCTCGGCCACCGCCCAGTCGGCATCCCAATCGCGGCCGACTTCGCACACCGGCGAGGCCAGCACCACGAATAATTGCTCGCTTGCCGGATGCGCGTCGATCAATGCCCGGATGCCCGGCAGGCGGTAGACGCCGTTGCTATCGCCACGCCGGTTGAAGGCCTGGTCGAGTTGGTGTTCGATGGCCGAACGCTGCACCAGCGGAAAGCGGGCGTGATAGACGCACAGGTGGATCTGCGTGCCCTCCGGCGCGCCGGCTGCATGCAGTGCCTGTGCAACGTCGAACAGCGGCTCGATATTGGCCATGCGCACCAGCCCGAAGCTGATGCGTTTGCCGCTGACCGGATCCGGCTCGGCATGCGCGTTGTGCAGGCGCAGGCAGGCGTCGCGGACATGCGGTGCGAACTGCGCGTACAGCTGCGTGTCCGGCAGGTTGCGTGGCAGGTTCAGCGGCAGCAAGTCGCCACGTCGTAAGGCCGGTGCCTTGACGAGCGTGGCGATGCGTTTTTCCACGAATTGCATGTGCTGGTCGAGAAAGCCGCTACCGCTGACGCATGCTGCTGCCTGCACACCGAACTCGTCGCTCCACAGGCAGGGAATCTGGATCGCGGCGTCGGCGTGAGCGCCGTCCTGACCGCGGTTGCGCCGGTACTGCTGGCGGCCAGCGCGATAGGCCAGGTACATGCCTGTGACCAGCGAGGGCGGTAGCGTCGCCGAGGACAGCAGCACCCGCGTGCCGAGCATGCCGGCCCAGTGCACCAGCCGGGTCAGCGCGGGCAGGTCGTTGAGATCGTAGTCGTCCAGTTCGTCGAGGATCAGATCGGCGCTCATCAACCGCAGCATCGGTGCGATCTGGCGTCCGGCACGCAACGCTTCGGTCGCCGGCACCATGTGGTCCACGGTGCAGACCAGCATCGGGGCCGAGAGCAGCTTGCCGATGTCCGGGTCGTGCAAGGCACGTGAGAGCAGTGGATGGTCGGTGGTGACGCCTTCGTAGAGCACATGGCTGTCTTCGTCGATCAGATCCTGCACTGACGCCGAGCCGTGCGCTTCGGCCTTGCGCTCGTAGAACTCGAACAACGCGCGGCTGGCCGAGCCACCGACGCGAATGGCCAGTTCGTCCTCGCCAAGATGCAGGTCGGTGCGGAAGCTGCGGCCGGTCTGTAGGGTGAGCGTGCGCAAGCCCAGCGCATAGGTGGCGCGCAGGCCCTGCTGCGGATCGGCCAATGCGTACAGAATGCGCGCGTTGGCCAAGGTCTTGCCGCAGCCGGTCGAGGCCATGTTGACGACGAAGGCGCCATGCTCGCGCGCCGCCTCGCGCATGACGGTAGCGGCGTCGAACGCCTTGTCCTGCCAGGAAAAGCGTGGATCGGCGCTGCGCTTGCGCAGGCCACGATGGTTGGCCAACCTGGGCAGGTGGCGCTCGAAGCCGGGCAGGGCATGCGCGATCAGGCCGGCATCTCGGGCGACGCCGAGCAGGTGTTCATCCAATGGCTGCTTGAGGCCATCGGCATCTGTATTGGCATAGAGCTGCGTGTTGCCATTGCCGTGCACGCGTAGCGGGGAGCTTTTGGGGAGTGCCGAGTAATGATGGTCGGCCAGCATCAATGTCAGTCGCGCAAGATGCAGCACGTAGGGATTGTCCAGCCAGTTGTCGTCGCGGCGCTGGCGCAGTGCAAGCAGGCGCTTGGCCAGCCGCGCGGCCTGCGCGCGCCATTTCGGTTCCATCACCGGCAATGGTCCGGCGGGTGTCCAGTACGTCAGCGCGTGGCTGGGCTCGGCGGGCTGTTTGATCTCGTTCCAGTCGTGCGTCACCAACGCTAGCGGGGTGTCCAACCAGGTCGGGTTGAAGGTATGCGACCGCTTGCCCAGCCACGCCTGTCCACCGTGTTCCTGCTGGACAGGCACCACTGGCAGCCGATGATGGGTGAGGATCAGCCAGGCCACGGCGGCGGCAAGCGGCGGCAGATCGACGAAGGGACGGCGTACGGTCGCATCGATGCCATCGCGTTGGTAACGCGTATCGCCTATCCAGTCTGCCTCGACGAACGTATCCGGGGCGGCCAGGCGTTGCAGCCAGCCGGTATCGTCGTCGTTGCCGACAAACGCCTGAAACAGCCGCAGCGAAACCCACTCATGGCGATACAGGTTGCGTTCGCGCAGGTTTCCACGCAGGCGTGCCTGGAAAGCGATACTGGCTTTGCCCAGATCGTGCAGCAATGCGGCAAGCTGGGCGAGCAGGCGGATATCTTCGGCGGTGTGCCAGTCGTTTTCGTCTTCGCGGCGCAGGATGTTGCACCTACTGGTATTGGTGGGCACTGCACCTTCGGCATTGAAGCGCCGTGCGTCGCCGACGATCCAAAGCAACTCGGAATGGTCGCGGCCCCGAATCCAATGGCAGGCGATGGCGCTGTTCTTGCGCGCGGTCTTGCGCAGCAGTTTACGTAGGGTCGTCAGGCCAGCTTCGGTGATGGGAGTCTGCCAGGTACGATCGCCACGCCGTTCGGCGAATTGGTCCAGTATTCGGCGCGTTTCGGTGAGTGCACGCTTGTCGCATTGCGAGATCAGCAGGATGTTCACGGCGTCGCATCCATCTGCCTTGCCGCCGCGGTCTGCAACGCGACGGCCTTGAGCGTGTCCAGCATGAAATCCAGCGCCTCGCTGCGAGTGAGCGATTCGATGCAGTTGCGCCGAAACGCCTGCTCGTCATCGCCGCGCATTGCCGATAGAAATGCCTGCGGCAGGATGCTCGCGTCCTTTATCAGGTCGGCGATGTCGAACACCAAGCCACCTCTGCGCGTCTTGCCATGCAGGACTGCCAATCCGTGCGGCAGGCCGAGTACCCAGCTGGCCGTAGCGCCCAGCCCGTAAGCCAGATAATTGCCGTGATCGAGAAAGCGATTGGCCGGGTCGCCGCCGGTACCGCGCTTGGCGCGAGTGAACTCACCATAGCCAACGGTGTCGACCGCCAGTTTGAACAAGGCCTTGGTGAGCCTGGCCTCTTCGGTCAACAGTGCTGCATTGTCCTGGGCCTGTTCGATGTTGAGGCGTGTCTTGGTCAGCAGGGCATCCAGCCTTGTCGCGTCGGGTGTAAAGCCGGCCTCCCTGAGTGCGCGCTGCTGCCACTGTTGGCCGATTCGTACCGCGCGCGCCTGCTGGAACGCTTTGGCCGCCATCAGGCGCAAGTCGTCATCGAACCAGAACGATACCCAGGCCTGCAGATACTCGGTGGGGCGATACTCGCTCTGCGGCGAAAACCACGCCACTTCCACGTCCATCTCGTTGGCCGAGAACAACGGCGTGCCGCCTCCGCCGCAAAAACCGACCAGTACCCCCGCTTTGGCCAGCTCGCGCATCGCCGCCTGGGTGATGGACGTGCCCGTGCCTAGCAGCACGGTGGTGGTGTTGGCGATAGGGATATTCCAATACAGCGAACGCTTGCCTGCGTCGGTCACATACTCGACCCGCCCGCCATTGACCAGTACCCGGCAGTGCTGGAGGTAATAAATGTTGGCGCGCTTGGAGTGCAGGATGGTTTTGAGGTCTGAAGCAGACAGTTCTTCCATGTGCCATGTACTCCGTTTTCGCTGCCCGGGCAGTCATCACTGCGTTGAGGCTCGATACTAGGGACCACCGGGGCGGCGACGCAATCCATCGATCATGCAGCGCCAATGTGGCGACGATGCCCAGTCGCGGGCGTTATCGATTCCTGGATCTTTGCGCAGGGCCGTGGCTCGCTGGAAGTTCCGAAGCCCGTGATCGCTGGCCCCGTTACTGCTGTGCGAGAGCGGCGTTGCTCACCGCTCCGAATCGCCGCTCTCGTCATATCCGCGCGGCGTAAACAGATCCGGCTGGATCAATTCGATAAACGCGCGCGCCTGCGGCGACAGATACTTGCCCTTGCGCACCACCACGCCATAACTGCGGGTGGGGAAATATTCCTTGAGCGAGCGCGTGGCCAGCTTGTCGCGATCGGCCTCGGTCACGCAGATCGCGGTGACGATGGAAATGCCCATGCCCATCGCCACGTACTGCTTGATCACTTCCCAGCCGCCCACTTCCAGCGCCACGGTGTACGGCACGCGCGCCTGCTGAAAGATCAGGTCGACCAGGCGATAGGTGACCTGTCGGCGTGGCGGCAGGATCAGCGGATAGGGCGAGAGATCCTGCAGAGACACCGTGGCCTTGCGCGCCAGGGGGTGATCGGGCGGGGTGATCAACAACTGTTCGAAGCGATACACCGGCGCGTAGTTGAGGTCGGCCGGTACGTCCAGCATCGAGCCGACCGCCAGGTCCACCGCATCCTCGCGCAGCAGGTCGGTGCCGTCGGCGCTGATCGCGTTGTGCAGGGTCAGCCGCACGTCCGGATGGCGCGCGCGAAAGTTCGCCACGATGCGCGGCAGCAGATACAGGATGGTGGAGCTGTTGGCGGCGATATTGAGCTCGCCGGCGTCCAGTCCGCGCACCTTCTCGCGGAAGCTGGCTTCCAGCCCGTCCAGGCTTTCCACCAGCGGCAGTGCCATGTCGTACAGCAACTGGCCCTCGCGGCTGGGCGCCAGGCGTCGCCCGGAGCGCTCGAACAAGGCCACTCCCAGGTCGCGCTCCAGCGCTTGCAATTGCAGCGTCACCGCCGGCTGGCTGACGTATAGCGCCTCAGCAGCCCGTGAGACCGAGCCCAGACGGACCGTCTGACAGAACGCACGCAGCGGCTTTAGGCGATCGGATTTGTAGGAAAATCGAGGGGTTGGCGCCATGTTAGGCGGGTTTCCAGCAAGAGTATAAGTCCAGCTTATTTACAGCATTGATAAAACTGCTTTGTCAAATAGTTGCCAGGGGCGCACGGTGCAGGTCCGGATGCACAAGGACCCCACATGTCTGCCACCGCTTTCGCTTCACGTCCCACCGCCCACGCCACGCCCGGTCTGTCGCTGACCACCCAGGTCGCAGGGCAGGCGGAGCTGCTGCCGCCGGCCGCGCTGGCGCTACTGGTGTCGCTGCATCGGGCGATCGAGCCCGGCCGCCAGCAGCGTCTGGCCCAGCGACGTGCCCGCCAGGCCGCCTTCGACGCCGGCCAGCTGCCGGACTTCCGTGCCGACACCCGCGCCATCCGCGAGGGCGACTGGCGCGTTGCCGCGCTGCCGGCGGCGCTGCAGGACCGCCGCGTCGAGATCACCGGCCCGACCGATCCGAAGATGGTCATCAACGCACTGAACTCCGGTGCCAAGGTGTTCATGGCCGACTTCGAGGATTCCACCGCGCCGACCTGGCGCAACTTGCTAGCCGGCCAGCGCACCCTGGCCGCCGCCGTGCGCGGCGATCTCAGCTTCGATGCGCCCACTGGCAAGCACTACGCGCTGCGTCCGGAAGCCGAGCGTGCGGTGCTGATCGTCCGCCCGCGCGGTTGGCACCTGGACGAAAAACACGTCCAGATCGATGGCCAGCCGCTGGCCGGCGGCCTGTTCGACGCGGCACTGTTCGCCTTTCATAACGGCCGCGCGCTGTTGGCCAAGGACCGCGGCCCGTACCTGTATCTGCCCAAGTTGCAGAGCATGGAAGAAGCCGCGCTGTGGGACACCGCGCTGGCGCATATCGAAGCGATGCTGGATCTGCCGCATGGGCAGATCAAGGTCACCGTACTGATCGAAACGCTGCCGGCGGTGTTCGAGATGGACGAGATTTTGCATGCGCTGCGCGAGCGCATCGTCGGGCTCAATTGCGGGCGCTGGGACTACATCTTTTCGTATCTCAAGACCTTTCGCGCGCACCGCGACCGCGTGTTGCCGGAGCGTGGCCAGGTCACCATGACCCAGCCGTTTTTGAAGGCGTATTCGGAACTGCTGATCAAGACCTGCCACCGCCGCGGCGCGCATGCGATGGGCGGGATGGCCGCGCAGATTCCGATCAACCACGACGAGGCCGCCAACGAGCAGGCCATGGCCCGCGTGCGCGCCGACAAGCTGCGCGAGGTCACCGCCGGCCACGATGGCACCTGGGTGGCGCATCCGGCCTTGATTCCGGTGGCGATGACACTGTTCGACGAACACATGCCCACCGCGCATCAGCAGCATGTGTTGCGCAACGATGTGCAGGTGACGCGCGACATGTTGATCGCGCCCTCGCCGGGCAACGTTACCCGCGCCGGCTTCGAAGGCAATGTCGAAGTCTGCGTGCGGTATCTGGCCGCCTGGCTGGATGGCAACGGCTGCGTACCGATCCACAACCTGATGGAAGACGCCGCCACCGCCGAAATCAGCCGCGCGCAGCTGTGGCAGTGGCTGCATCACGGCCAGCATCTGGACGACGGCACCGCCATCGATCAACAGCTGCTGCAGGCAACCTTGCGCGCATTGCCGGCACGCTTGGGCACAACCACAGCGCTCCCCGGCGCAGCGCGAATCGATGAAGCCATTGCATTGCTGGAAGAACTCAGCCGCGCCGATGAACTGGCGGACTTTCTTACCGTGCCGGCGTACCGCTTGATCGACTAAGCACATCGCTGCAGCGACACCTCGCACGGGTCGCTGCACGCCTCACCTCCACGCAGCACACCGCCTGTTGCGCGCATGCGCAACGACGGCCTCGCCATGCCGCATGCCGTGTCATGCACGGCCTTGTTTCCTCGTTCCATCCGTCGTCCCTCTTCAGGAGAACGCAAGATGAGCACCGCACTGCAAAGCGCCGAACAACTGCAGCAGGACTGGACCAGCAACCCGCGCTGGACCGGCATCACCCGCAACTATACCGCCGCCGATGTGGTGCGCCTGCGCGGCACCGTGCATGTGGAGCACTCGCTGGCGCGCTTGGGCGCGGACAAGTTATGGACCTCGTTGCACGCCACCCCGTTCGTCAATGCGCTGGGCGCATTGACCGGCAACCAGGCGATGCAGCAGGTCAAGGCCGGCTTGAAGGCGATCTATCTGAGCGGCTGGCAGGTGGCAGCCGATGCCAATCTGGCCGGGCAGATGTATCCGGATCAGTCGTTATATCCGGCCGATTCGGTGCCTGCGGTGGTCAAGCGCATCAACAACACCTTGCTGCGCGCCGATCAACTGCATCATGCTGAAGGCAACGACGCCATCGACTTCCTGCAGCCCATCGTGGCCGATGCAGAAGCCGGTTTTGGCGGCGTGCTCAATGCCTTCGAACTGATGAAGGCGATGATCGAAGCTGGCGCTGCCGGCGTGCATTTCGAAGATCAGCTGGCATCAGTCAAGAAGTGCGGCCACATGGGTGGCAAGGTACTGGTGCCCACGCGCGAAGCCATCGAAAAATTGAACGCCGCGCGCCTGGCCGCCGATGTCTTGGGTGTGCCGACGCTGCTGATTGCGCGCACCGACGCCGAAGCGGCCGATCTGATCACCAGCGACGTGGATGCCAACGATCAGCCATTCACCACCGGCGAGCGCACGGTCGAAGGTTTCTTCAAGACCCGCAACGGGTTGGATCAGGCCATCAGCCGCGGGCTGGCGTACGCACCGTATGCGGATCTGATCTGGTGCGAAACCGGCAAGCCGGATCTGGAATTCGCGCGTGCATTTGCACAGGCCATCCATGCCAAGTTTCCAGGCAAGTTGCTGGCCTATAACTGCTCGCCCAGCTTCAACTGGAAGAAGAATCTCGACGATGCCACCATTGCCAAATTCCAGACCGAGCTGGCGAGCTATGGCTACAAATTCCAGTTCATCACCCTGGCCGGTTTCCACGCGCTCAACTACGGCATGTTCCACCTGGCGCACGGCTATGCGCGCCGCCAGATGAGCGCCTTCGTCGAGTTGCAGCAAGCCGAATTCGAGGCGGCGGAGATGGGCTTCACCGCGGTCAAGCATCAACGCGAAGTGGGCACCGGCTACTTCGATGCGGTGACGCAGGCGATCCAGCAGGGGCAGTCGTCCACCACCGCGCTGCGCGGCTCCACCGAAGAAGAACAGTTTCACGGCGAGAAGGCGGCCTAGCCTGCAGCGGGCTGTCCACGTTTCGCCACCCCGGGAGGGGGAGAGGGCTCGGGACACCGGGCCCTTTTTTTTGCGGCACTACCCGACATTTTGTCTCTTTGCCCGTGAGAAGCAGTGTGACCTGGTGCGGAACAAGGGGGTCCTGTAGGATTTATCACTAGGCTAACGTTGCAGGCCGGCCTAAGGAAACAGGATGACTTGCCACAACACCGCAGGCGCAGTCGAGCCGACGGGAAGCGTCGCCAAGACGCTCTCGGACGGGCTGCATGCTTTGATGACCGCTGACGAGCTGGCGTTTTTCGCCCGTTTCGGCCGTACCCGTGCGCTTGCCGCAGGCCAGGCGCTGTTCGAGCGCGGTGCGATCGGCACGCAGATGTTCATCGTGGTCAGCGGCCAGATCGACCTGGATTTCGGCGAGGATCTGATGCTCAAGCATCTGGGTCCGGGCGAATTTTTTGGCGAGCTGGGCCTGCTGATCGGCGATCACGCGCGCAGTGCCGGTGCCAGCGCATCCATGGACAGCCGCCTGATCGAACTGGCGCACGACGATTTTCAGCGCCTGGTCGACCACGACCCGTCGATGGTGGCGCATTTCCTGCGCCGCTCCATCGTGCGCGTAGTCAACAACGAGCAGTTGCTGATCCGCCAGCTGCGCCGTCGCAACCACGATCTGGAAGCGGCGCTGGACAATCTCTACGTCACCTCGCATCAACTCAACCACACCGAAGAACTCAGCCGTACCGACGAGCTGACCGGGTTGCACAACCGGCGCGGTCTGACGCTGTACCTGCAGGAATGCCGACGTGCCGGCAACGTGCCGGGCGTTGGCCTGATCCTGATCGACTGCGACCGCTTCAAGCGCATCAACGACGAGTTCGGTCATCTTGCCGGCGACCGCGTGTTGCAGAACGTGGCGCATGCGTTGCGTTCGGTCATCGCCGAAGGTGACCTTGCCTGCCGTCTCGGCGGTGACGAATTCTGCGTGCTGGTCGCACAAGGCACCCCGGAACTGGTGCACCACATCGGCGAGTGCATCGTGCGCGCGGTGGAGGCCCGCCTGTGCAACGGCCAGAGCGAGCAGGGCTGCTCGGTCAGTGTTGGTCTGTGCATGATCGATGCCGATGCCGCGTGGAACGATTGGTACACGCTCGCCGACAGCGCGCTGTACGAAGCCAAGCGCCAGGGCGGCAATGTGTTAGCGATGCATGAAGCGCTCGCCCCGCCGCCCTCTGCCGCCCCGCCTGCACCGGAGCATCGCTGAGGCATGAGCGCCCGCACCCACGCACGCAAGGACGCGTCGTCGGAAGCGATGCAGGCGCCCCGTCTGCGGACCCTGTTGCTCACCGACCTGTGCGATTCGACCGCACTGGTCGAACGCATCGGCGACAACGCCGCCGCCGCGCTGTTTCGCGAACACGACCGCTTGGTGGTCAAGCTGCAGCAGCAGTGGCGCGGCCGCCTGATCGACCGCTCCGACGGTTTGCTGCTGTTGTTCGACCGCCCGATCGACGGGTTGGGGTTTGCACTGGATTACGCGCGCGGGCTCAAGACGATGAGCGATGCCCATGCGCTCACCCTGTGTGCGCGCCAAGGCCTGCACGTCGGCGAAGTGCTGACCTGGCGCAACAGCGACGAGGCGGTGAGCATCGGCGCCAAACCGCTGGAAGTCGAAGGCCTGGCCAAACCGACGGCCGCACGCCTCATGTCGATGGCACGGCCCGGGCAGATCCTGATCTCGGCCGTGGCCGAATCGTTGACCCACCGCGCCGCACGCGAACTGGGCGACCGGGTCGAGCGCATCCTGTGGAAATCCCACGGCCGCTGGCGCTTCAAAGGCGTGCCCACGCCGATGGAAATCTACGAAGTCGGCGAAGTCGGCCTGACCCCGCTGCGCACCCCGAAAAACTCGGCCAAGGCGTGGCGCGATGTGCCGTTGTGGCGTCGGCCGGCGGCGTTACTGGCGGAGTCGCTGCTGATTGCCGTTGCCTGTCTTTCGTTATGGTTCTTCACCCGTTCCGAACCAGCGATCGCGTTCGCGGAACGCGGCTGGGTCGTCATGGGAGATCTGCGAAATCTCACCGGCAATACGCTGCTCGATAATTCTCTGGGGCAAGCGCTGCGCATCAGCCTGGAGCAGTCGCGGTACGTGAATGTGCTGAGCGACATGAAAGTGCGTGACACCGTCAAGCGTATGAAACGGAATCCCGATCGGATCGTTGTCGATCGTGCAATCGCCTCGGAGGTTGCCCTGCGCGACGGTGCTTCTGTCGTGTTGCTCCCGACCGTGGCAGAAATCGGTGGCAAGCTGCGTTTCAGCGTCGAGTTGGTGGATCCGCGGACTCAGACGACGGTCTATTCGGAATTCGTCCAGGGCGATGGTTTGCCGTCCGCGCTGTCTTCGGTGGATCAGATCACTCGCAATTTGCGTCGTGGATTAGGCGAGGTGGTGGCCTCGATCGACAAGCATTCGGCGCCACTTCCCTCCGTTACCACAGCGAGCCTGGATGCGCTGCGTGCCTACGCCCTGGGCGTGGATGCCACTGTGAAAGGCCAATGGCGAGAAGGTCTGGAGTTGTTCGAACGCGCTGTGCGCATCGATCCGGAATTTGCGCTCGCCTATCTGGGGGCGGCGCGGATCAAGGTGGCGATCTCCGACCGCAGCGGTGCGCTTCCCTATCTTGAGAAAGCCGTTCAATTCCGCCAGCGTCTACCAGAGCGCGACCAGCTTTATCTGGACGCTTGGTCCGCCGAATTGCTTGCGCCCGACAAGGCGCTACCGCTCTGGAGAACCTTGGCCTCGCTGTATCCGGATAACTTCGCCGGAACTGCCAATGCATCCTGGCATCTATTCGTGGCCAATCGTTTTGCCGATGCCTTGCCCTATGCACAGGCAGCCGATGTCGCACAGGACCCACTACGCTCGATTGCTACCGATCGGGTAGGGCGCATTATGCTTGCGCAAGAAAATCCCCAGGCCGCCTTGCAGTTTTTTGCAAGGTCCGGCGATGCCGATCGTGCGGGTCCGTTACGACGGCAAGCGAATGCGCTCGCGGTGTTGAACCGTTATGCCGAAGCGCAGCAGGCGCTCGACAGGATCGTGCCAAATGGCTACACCAACGACGATGTCGTGCCGTTGATCGACCGTACCAGTATCGCGATCGATCGCGCCGATTGGACTGCCATGCATGCTGCGATCGCCCAGGGTCTTGAGCGCAGCAAGCAGGGCGATGACTTCAACCTTCGTCAGTTCGCCGTCATTGCAGCAACGACGCAAGCGTTGAGCGATCCTTCCAGATCGACGGCAGCGATGTTGCAGCCAGTGTTGGACCGGTTGATTTCAGCGCTTGCGCCCGACGGCGCGGCGGTTGCAAACCTGCAAGATAGTGCTGCGATGATCTTGATCATCGCCAGCCAGGCGCAGCGCAATGGAGACGACAGCCTGACTGTGCGGGCACTGAAGGCAATTGCGCCAGCGCTCAAGCACGAAACGCCTGTGCTCGCGGATCTGCGAGCCATTGTCGAAGCCCAGCACCTAGCGTTGTCGGGGGATCGCGCGGCGGCGGTGGCGCGCCTATCACCCAACAACGGCGACCTGTTTCAAAAGCGGGTCGCGCTGTACCACCTGCTGAGCGGTGCTGGGCGGCATGCCGAAGCGATCGAGCAAGCACGCTGGCTATCTCTTCATAGAGGGCGCGCCTATATCGAGGCAAATGCATCTCAGACACTGCAGCCGCTAAACGTCGCAGATACACGTCTTGCCCAGCTTTGGGTGGCCGAATCGTTATACGCATTGGGGCGCAGCAAGGAGGCGCGCGAGCACGCGCAAACGTTTGTTCGCGCGTGGCCTCTTTCGCGCCTGCCCGCTTATCTGCGTAGCAGGGTAGAGCGGATACTGTCAGAGTCTAAGGCGAAAACCACGGTGTGATTGGTTTTCTCGGTCAGATAGCTCTGTAACTCTGTGCGCGCCAATGCAATGTCTTCCTTCGAAGCAAGCTGATTGGTGGTCATGCAGTAATAAGCGTCTCCAGCAGCGGGCACGGCGTTGTCGGCACTTGCTCCAGCTGCACCAATCTGGGCGAGCGCCTGTGCCGGATTGCACTGAAAACAATCGCGGAAATCGTCATCGGTAGACAATAGCTCCAGAAGTCTGTCGGCAGTCGATGCATCAAACGAGGGGTGGGCGTTGTCGGCTGAAACGGTCATGGTCTGTCTTGTCTGCGAAGTGAGGGAATGTGATGTGACAGGTGAACTGACACAATATCGACCGTACTCATCCGTCCTTGAGATGTTCCATGCAGATCCGTCGGTGTAGCACGCTGTTCTTTGAACTTCGCGACGATGCAGTGTTTGATCTAGCGAAATTGCTTGTCGGCGGCGACGGCTTGAACCGACGTACACGATGGTTGGCACTTGCACCTCATCTTGATGCAGAAGTGGGTGTGGCGAGCGCTGAGCGCGAGTGGCTGAGCGAGCTGAGTCCAACACATTGGCAATCCATCGATCAGGCGCAGCCGCCACCAGCCCTGCTCGATCGTCTGATCGAGCAGGGCCTTGTCATCAGCGATCAGCCAGAGCACGCGTTGCATCGCGAGAATGACGAGCAGGTCAAGCAACAGCGATGGTGGCCTTTGGCTGCGCTGTGGCACCGGTTCGCACGCTGGAACGGCGAAGACAGCGTCGCAACGATGGAGGCGCAGGGCCTGACGACAGCAGAAGGCATGGCCGAGCGGCTGGGAGCGCCGCCGGCGGAGGTGATCGATCGCGGTGAGGGAGGCATGCAAGCGCGCATTATGCTGCCGCGCGCGGTTCCCGGTGTGTTTGATGACCTGCTGTCCCGCCGCGTCACGTGCCGTAATTTCGATGTCGATCGCTCACTGTCGCGTGCTTTATTGGCGCAGATGCTTGAACGTAGCGTCATGGCGAGTGGACGAGTCGAGGTTGGGCACGGCACCGCATTCTTGAAGAAGCCGGTGCCTTCGGGAGGGAGTCTGCATCCCACCGAAACCTATTTGCTGGTACAGCGTGTCGAGGGCGTTGCGAGTGGCCTCTATCACTACCGTCCGATGGAGCATGCATTGCAGCCACTGCCGTTGCCTTCGCAGCCACTGGCAGATATCGCACGCCAAGCGCTGTCTGGGCAGCACTGGTTCGCCGATGCGCCGGTCCTGCTAATTCTTGCGCCGCGTTTTCTACGTAGCTTCTGGAAATATCGAAATCACGCCAAGGCGTATCGCGCAATGATTCTGGATGTCGGCCACATCGCACAAACACTCTATTTAAGCGCGACCGATCTGGGACTTGGCGCATTTGTCACCTCGGCAATCAACGAAGTGGACATCGAACAGGCGCTTGGCTTGGATGGCCTGCAAGATGGCCCGTTGGCCATCTGTGGATTCGGTTGGCGCACCGAGCAGATGAAGCACACCGAGCTGGATCCCGCTGGTGTGGTTTGGTCGACCAGTCGCGATCAAACGGAGGGTTGATCTGCATGGCATCGACATGGCGGGCGGTGAGAGCGCAAGGCTTTGAGCTGGTCGTCTTTCACATGCATGTGCTGCCGGGATCGCCTGTTGATGTTCCATTCGACGATCACGCAATTCGGGCCATGATTCACCGGTTCTGCCGGAGGCTGCGATCGGCGCCCGCCGTACAGGCGAGCGCTCTCACAGATGCAAAGCGTGACGTAAGAGTGACGTTCCGGCCTACTTCCGAATCGCCTGCGTATGCGTCTTCAACGCGTCGCTCAGGCCGGTGACCTTGTCGGCGCCTTCCGGGACGGTGATGCTGGAGCCTTCGAAGTCGGCGCCGATCGGTTGCGCGCGGCCGCCCAGGCATTGGCTCAGGAACGCTTCGGTCACCGCGTTGAAGGCCTTGCTGTTTTCCGGGCGCCTGAAGCCGTGGCCTTCGTCGGGGAACAGCACGTAGGTCACCGGGATATTCTTGGCCTTCATGGCGTTGACGATCTGGTCGCTCTCGGCCTGTTTGACGCGTGGGTCGTTGGCGCCCTGGCCGATCAGCAACGGCTTGCTGATCTTGTCGACATGGGTCAGCGGTGAGCGTTCGGTCAGCCATTGTTTGCCGGCTTCGGTGGCGGGGTCGCCCATGCGCTTGGTCAGCTGTTTGTAGAAGCTGGCCCAGTACGGTGGCACGGTGCCGAGCAGGGTATTGAGGTTGGCAGGCCCGACGATGTCCACGCCGCACTTGAATGCGTCCGGCGTGAAGGTCATGCCCACCAGCGTGGCGTAGCCGCCGTAGCTGCCGCCCATGATGGCGACCTGGTCGGGCTTGGTGACGCCCTGCTTGACCGCCCACTGCACCGCGTCGAGCAGGTCGTCGTGCATCTTGGCGGCCCACTCGCCGTTACCGGCATTGGTAAAGGCCTTGCCGAAGCCGGTGGAGCCGCGGAAATTCACCGACAGCACCGCGTAGCCGCGATTGGCCAGCCATTGTTCGTAAGGACCGTAGCCATAGCTGTCGCGCGCCCAAGGCCCGCCATGCACGAACAGCACCAACGGCACCGGTTTGTCGGCCTTGCCGTCGTGGTTGGCGTCGGCTTCGGCGGGGAGAGTGAGGTAGCTGACCAGGGTGAGACCATCGCGCGCGGTCAGTGCCTGCGGCCACATCGGCACCAGCGGCTTGCCCTCGAGCGCGGGGCGGGCAGAGAACAGCTTGCTCAGCTTGCCGCCGTCGCCACGGTCGTAGCGGTCGTAGCGGTAGTACGTGGTCGGCGTTTCCGCGGCCGAGTAGGCGACGATCCAGGTGCGATCATCGAGCGTGCGTGCGGCCACCGCGGCATCGCCGGACCCGAGCGATTTGAGCTTCTGCAGGTCGCCAGCGATCCCGGTATCCAGCGCCTTCCATTCTTCGCGCAGATAATCGGTGGACACCGCCTGTACCACGCCGGTCTTGGGGTCGCTCAAGGTGTTGCCGACGTCGACCTTCGGGTTCTCGAACAGCAGCGTACGTGCATTGCTGGCGGTGTCGATGGCGTACAACGCGGACGTATCGCGGTTGCGCGAATCCTGCATGTACAGCGTCTTGCCGTCGTCGGTCAGTCCTTGTGGCGAGGTGTTGGTGACATCCTCGAATGGAATGCGATCCACGCTCTTCCACGCCTTGCCATCGGCCACCAGCAACTCCCTGCCGGCATCGTCGGTGGCACGGGTGGCGTAGCGCAGCTGGTAATCGCCGTCGAGCAGATAGGTGTCCAGATTGTCGGTATTCTTCTGCACCAGGGTGCGCTTCCCCGATGCCAGATCGACCCGGTACAGGTCGTGCCACTTGGCGTCGCGGTCGTTCATGCCGACCATGATCGATTCCGGGTGGTGTGCGCTGATCCCGAACACCTCGGCATTGGTTTTCTGGAACGGGGTGAGGTCCTTGCTGCTGCCATCGCTCAGGTTGACCGAGAACAGATGGAAATCCTCGTCGCCGCCGTTATCGCGCAGGTACAACAATGTGTCGGTGTGATGGGTCCAGAAATAGCTGCGGATGCCGCGTGCGGTGTCCTTGGTGATCGCGCGTGCCTGATCCGGCGCATCCACCGGCGCGACCCAGACGTTGAGCACGCCGTTCAGCGGCGCCACCCAGCTCAGGTACTTGCCATCCGGGCTGATGCTGACGTTTGCCCGCTCGGGATTGCCGAACAGCGCGTCGCGGGTGATCAGTTCCGGCGGCGCCGCTGGTGCAGGCGTGGCAGCCGGCGTCGGGGTCGCCGCAGTGCTGTCGGCCGGTGCGGTCTTGTCGCTGCAGGCGGACAAGGCCAGCAGCATGCTGGAAACAAGAAGCAGGCGTTGCATGAAAGTCTCCGGTGGGGATCGCGGCCAATCCAGCCGATACTGCCACGCTAAGACCAGGACCGACGCGCGCGGACGTGCCGTTGGTCACCCTGCCGGGTGGGGCTACGCTTTCGCGGACACGAATTCCACCAGCAAGGTGCCATCGGCGACCAGATCGCCTTCGGCCACCAGATAAGCCTGCACCGTGCCGTCGCTGGGGGCGTGCAAGGTGTGCTCCATCTTCATCGCCTCCAGCACGACCAACGCCTGCCCGCGAGTGACCGGTTGCCCCACTCTCGCGACCAACGCCACGATGCGGCCGGGCATCGGTGCAGTGAGTCCGCCGGCGTCGTGCGCTGGCTGGTCCGCCTCCAGCAACGCGTCGTGGTGATGGAAGATCGCGCGTTGGGTGGAATCACTGACGATCAGCGCGGTGCCATCACGCAATGCGTGCGCACGCCACTGGCGACCATCCAATTCCACGCGCAGTGCGTTGTCGTGTGCGTGGTAGCGCAGCGTGTGTGTGGTACCTGAGTGCGTGACCTGCCACGCATCGGCGAGGCGACGCACGCCCAGTTCGCGATGCTCGTCAGCGGCTTCCAATCGCACGGTGTGCGCTGCATGCGCGCCGATGCGCCAGCCATCGCTGTCCTGCCACGGCGAAAAGGGGTCGGCCGGGTCCGGCGTCGCCTTGGGCAACGCGTGTGTCATCAACACCGCCGCCAGACACCACCAGGCGGTGTCCGGGACCACCGCATCGGCGAACAGCGCTGCATGTTCGCGTTCGATCAGCGCGGTATCCAGATCGGCCGTCGCAAATGCGTGGGTGCCGACCAGCCGCGCAAGGAAGGCGCTGTTGGTGGTGACGCCCACTGCATGCACCTGTGCCAGCGCCTCGCGCATACGCGCCAGTGCGGCGGGGCGGTCGACATCCCAGACGATGAGTTTGGCGATCATCGGGTCGTAATACGGGCTGATGGTGTCGCCTTGCTCCACGCCTGCATCGATGCGCACATGCGCGCTGGCAGCCGGCAACTGCAGCTGGCGCAGGGTACCGGTGGACGGCAGAAAACCGCGGTCGGCATCTTCGGCATACAGGCGCGCTTCCAGTGCATGGCCGTGGATACGCAGCGCATCCTGGCGTTGCGGTAGTGGTCCGCCTGCGGCCACGCGCAGTTGCCATTCGACCAGGTCGGTGCCGGTGATCAACTCGGTCACCGGGTGCTCCACCTGCAGCCGGGTATTCATTTCCATGAAGTAAAAATCGCCATCCGGCCCGGCGATGAATTCCACCGTGCCTGCGCCGACGTATCCCACCGCGCGCGCCGCATCCACCGCTGCCTTGCCCATCGCCGCGCGGCGATCTTCGGTCATGCCGGGTGCCGGTGCTTCTTCCAGCACCTTCTGGTGCCGGCGTTGCACCGAGCAATCGCGTTCGAACAGATACACCACCTCGCCCTGCGTATCGCCGAACACCTGGATCTCGATATGCCGCGGACGCTCGACATATTTCTCCACCAGCACGTGCGCATTGCCGAACGCCGATTGCGCCTCACGCTGGCAGCTGGCCAATGCCTCGTCGAACGCGACGCTGGTATCGACCCGCCGCATGCCCTTGCCGCCACCGCCGGCGCTGGCCTTGATCAAGACCGGGTAGCCGATGGCATCGGCTTGCGAACGCAAAAACGCAGGCGCTTGTTCGTCGCCGTGATAGCCCGGCGTCAACGGCACGCCCGCACGTTCCATCAACGCCTTGGCCGCGCTCTTGTCGCCCATCGCACGAATCGCGCTCGCAGGCGGGCCGATGAACACTATGCCGGCCCGCGCGCAGGCCTCGGCAAACGCGGCGTTTTCAGAAAGAAATCCGTAACCGGGGTGAATCGCCTGGGCGCCGCTGACGCGTGCAGCATCGATAATCGCATCGCCGCGCAGATAGCTCTGTTGCGCCGGTGCCGGGCCGAGATGGATCGCTTCGTCGGCCAGACGCACATGCCGCGCATCGCGATCGGCATCCGAGTACACCGCCACCGTGGCAATACCGAGCTTGCTGCAGGTCGCCATGATCCGGCACGCGATCTCGCCGCGATTGGCGATCAGGATCTTGTCGAACGGCCGCTGCGGTGCGGTGGCGATGGAGTCATGCTGTGTCATCGGGTCGGTCTCTGCACATCGCCAGCGTGGCCGGCGGTCGTGCGATTAAAGTCGTGCGATTAAAAGCGCGGATGTGTCGTTGTGCGAAGACAGCAGGTGCGATGCATGCGTTGGAGACGGACGGGTGACGCTGATATCTGGTCGAACACGCTACCTGTCTGGCGATGGAGCAAGCGCAGCGCGCAGCCGGCAACACCTGCAGTGCCTGCCGGCACGCGCTGCCGCTTACATGCGAAACACGCCGAAACGGGTTGGCTCGATCGGCGCATTCAACGCCGCCGACAAACCCAGGCCCAGCACACGGCGCGTATCGGCCGGGTCGATGATGCCGTCGTCCCACAGCCGTGCGCTGGCGTAGTACGGATGGCCCTGCTGCTCGAACTGCGCGCGGATCGGCGCCTTGAAGGCATCTTCGTCGTCGCCCGACCACGCTCCGCCCTTGGCTTCGATGCCGTCGCGGCGCACCGTGGCCAACACGCTTGCGGCTTGCTCGCCACCCATCACGCCAATGCGCGCGTTCGGCCACATCCACAGGAAATTGGGCGAATATGCGCGGCCGCACATGCCGTAATTGCCGGCACCGAACGAGCCGCCGATCACCACGGTGAACTTGGGCACCTTGGCGCAGGCCACCGCCATCACCAGCTTTGCGCCGTCTTTGGCGATGCCGCCATGTTCGTATTTGCGGCCCACCATGAAGCCGGTGATGTTCTGCAGGAATACCAGCGGAATGCCACGTTGCGTGCACAACGCGATGAAATGCGCGCCCTTGAGCGCCGACTCGGAAAACAGGATGCCGTTATTGGCGATGATGCCCACCGGGTAGCCGTGCAGATGCGCAAAACCGGTGACCAGGGTGCTGCCATAGCGCGGTTTGAATTCGTCGAATTGCGAGTCGTCGACGATGCGCGCGATCACTTCGCGCACATCGAACGGCTTGCGCGTATCGGCAGGGATCACGCCATACAACTCGTCGGCGGCATGCCGCGGCGGCAACGGCGGCTGCAGCGCCAACGATGCAGCCGGCTTGCGCCAGTTGAGCTGCGCAATGATCGCGCGCACGCGCGCTAGCGCCTGCAGATCGTTGTCGGCAAAATGATCGGCTACTCCGGAGATGCGCGTATGCACATCAGCACCGCCCAACTCTTCGGCGCTGACTTCTTCGCCGGTGGCGGCCTTGACCAACGGCGGGCCACCGAGAAAGATCGTGCCCTGTTCGCGCACGATCACTGTTTCATCGCTCATGGCCGGCACATACGCACCGCCGGCGGTGCATGACCCCATCACGCAGGCGATCTGCGGGATGCCCTGCGCCGACAGGTTGGCCTGGTTGTAGAAGATGCGCCCGAAGTGATCGCGATCGGGGAACACTTCATCCTGCAGTGGCAAGAATGCGCCGCCGGAATCGACCAGATAGATGCACGGCAGGCGATTCTGTTGCGCGATTTCCTGCGCGCGCAGATGCTTTTTTACCGTCATCGGGTAATACGTTCCGCCCTTGACGGTGGCATCGTTGGCCACGATCACGCATTCCACGCCGGACACGCGGCCAATGCCGGCCACCACGCCCGCACACGGCACCTGATCGTCGTACAGTCCATGCGCCGCCAACGGCGCGATTTCCAGCAGGGCGCTGCCGGGGTCGAGCAGCGCGTCGATGCGTGCGCGCACCAGCAGCTTGCCGCGTGCGACGTGCTTTGCCCGCGCGGCCTCGCTGCCGCCGAGCGCTGTGTGCGCCAAGGTGCGGCGTAAGTCATCCACGACGACGCGCATCGCAGCGGCATTGGCCTGAAAGCTGTCGCTGCTGATCTGCAGCTGGCTGGTGATCACGCTCATGGTGGCTCCGTCAGGCGGTGCGTTCGAACAGCTCGCGGCCGATCAACATACGGCGGATCTCCGAGGTGCCCGCGCCGATCTCGTACAGTTTCGCATCGCGCCACAAGCGCCCGGTGGGATAGTCGTTGATGTAGCCGTTGCCGCCCAGCACCTGGATCGCCTGGCCGGTGAGCCAGGTCGCCTTTTCGGCAGCGTACAAGATCGCCCCGGCTGCATCCTGGCGCGTGGTGCGCCCCGCATCGCAGGCGCGCGCCACCGCATACACGTACGCGCGGCAGGCATTGAGCCCGACGTACATGTCGGCCAGCTTGGCCTGCATCAACTGGAAGGTACCGATCGGCTCGCCGAACTGCTTGCGCTCATGCACATACGGAAACACCACATCCATCGCGGCGGCCATCAGTCCAAGCGGGCCACCGGCCAGCACCACGCGTTCGAAATCCAGCCCGGACATCAGCACGCGCACGCCACCGTTGAGCGTGCCCAGCACGTTTTCGGCGGGCACCTCGCAGTCGGTGAACACCAATTCGCAAGTGTTGGAGCCACGCATGCCCAACTTGTCGAGTTTCTGCGCGGTCGAAAACCCGGGCATGCCCTTTTCGACGATGAACGCAGTGATGCCGCGTGCGCCGGCATCCGGGTCGGTCTTGGCGTACACCACCAGCACGTCGGCATCGGGGCCGTTGGTGATCCACATCTTGCTGCCGTTGAGCACGAAGCGGTCGCCGCGCGCGTCGGCGCGCAGCTTCATCGACACCACGTCCGAGCCGGAGCCGGCCTCGCTCATCGCCAGCGCGCCCACGTGTTCGCCAGTGCACAACTTGGGCAGGTAGCGCTGCTTCTGTTCGTCACTGGCGTTCTTGCGCAGCTGGTTGAGGCACAGGTTGGAATGCGCGCCGTAGGACAGCCCGATGGCGCCGCCGGCGCGCGAGATTTCTTCCATCGCCACCACATGCGCCAAGTAGCCCATGCCGCTGCCGCCGTATGCTTCTTCCACGGTGAGCCCGAGCAGGCCCTGTTCGCCGAACAGGCGCCATAGCTGCGACGGAAACACATTGTCGTGATCGGCCGCGGCGGCGAGCGGGGCGATATGGTGGCTGGCGAACGCCGCGACGCTTTCGCGCAGCAGATCGATCTCTTCGCCAAGCTCGAAGTTCAAGGACGGCACATGCATGGAGCGACTCCACAAGGATCGGGACGTGCCGGGTGGGAGCGGGCGGGCCGCACGGCGTATGTGGGGCAGCCTAGCGGTCCGCGACAAAAAAGTGAACTAAAATTCAACTATTGAACCCAGAATCACACCATGGCTTATCGACGCTCCGCCCTGATGGAAGAACGCCTGGCCGGCAATCGCGAACGCATCCTGCACGCGGCCCGCGCCCTGATCGCCGAAGGCGGCTATCGCAATGCCCCGATCACCGCCGTCGCAGCCGCCGCCGGGGTCTCGACCGGGCAGATTTATCGGCATTTTCCCTCCAAGGCCGAGCTTTTCGTCGAAGTTCTCGACGCGGCGGTGCAGCGCGAGATGGCCATCCTGCGCACCATCGCCACCACCGATGCCAGCGCGGCCGAGCGCCTGCGCAGCGCCATCGCCACCTTTGTTCGGCGTGCGCTGGCCGGCCCGGCGCTCGCGTACGCCTTCATCGCCGAGCCGGTGGAGAGCGAGGTGGATGCCGAACGTATCCGTGGCCGTCGCCTGTTTGGCGAGGTGTTTCGTCAGTTGCTCGCCGAAGGCGTGGCGGCCGGAGAGTTCCCCGAGCAGTCGCTGGATGCGGCCGCGGCCTGCATCGTCGGCGCCTTTACCGAAGCCCTGGTCGGACCGATTGCCCCCAGCCGGGGCGACCCGCAGCAGGGCGAGCACTTGGTGGCGGCGATCTGCGGCTTCTGCCTGCGCGCCGTGGGCGCAGCCGCGCCCGCCTGAGCATGCACTGACCATGTGTCCGGCTGTGCTGGATGGAGGCGGATTACTGTGCATATACTGTGCGCACTCCGTATCGAAGCACATATCATGGTCGCCGTCCTCAATCCGCTGTCCCTGACCGAGCGGCTGCGCGCGCCCGATCGCACCATCCTCTCGCCGTCGGCCATGGCGGGCCTGCTGGAGTTGTCGCAGCAGGAGCTGGCCGAGCTTGCCGGCGTGCATCGCAACAGTCTGCGCGTGCACCCGGAGAGTCCGCGCGTGCAGGATCTGCTGCGCAACCTGTCGCGCCTGTTGGTGGCGATGGCGCAGATCCAGCCGGACGAGCACCAAGTGGTGTTCCATCTCAAAAACACGCCGATCCCGGCGTTCGAATTCGCCACGCTGCTGGAAGTGGTCAAGCAGGGCCGCACCGACGACGCGCTGACGTATCTGCGCACGGTCGCCGCCGGGGCCGCGGGTTGAGGCTGAGCGCCCCGGCGCACTGCACGCTGTATCGCGCCTTCACTCCGCGCTGGGCCGCCGAACCGCTGAGTGGTGCGGGCGCCGCGCGATCCGGCGGGCGCTTCAACCGCTTCGGTCAGCCGGCGCTGTATCTGGCCATGGAACTGGACACCGCCGCTGCCGAATATGCGCAGGCGGCGCCGTTTCTGCCGCCGTTTACGCTGGTCAGTTATGCGGCCGCGTTGCCTGCGCTGGCCGACCTGCGCCTGCTCGACGCAAGCTGGGACGCGCTATGGGCCGACTGGACCGACGACTGGCGCAAGGCCCTGGTCAACAAGGTCGAGCCGGTCAGCTGGGTGCTTGGCGACATGCTGCGCGAGGCGCTGATTCCCGGCGTGATCTTCCCCAGCATGGCGGCGCCCAACGGCGTCAACGTGGTGCTGTTCCTGGACATGCTGCAGCCCGATGAGGTGCTGCGCGTGCTCGACGATGGGCGCCTGCCGCGCGATGGCCGCAGTTGGGGCGACCCGCCTACATCGGCGTAGCGGCGAGATGCGCGGCAGGTGCAGACCCTGCATCGAGCTCACCGGGTGTACTTGTGGTTGCGCTGCTGCGAATACGCGGCCCATCAATGTCCTGCAGATTGCCTGGTATTGCACACGGATCCAGCAATGACGCGTGCGCGAATGGCATCGGCAACCATCACGAATCAGCGTACTGCCACCGCGACCACATCGCGCCCTACTTCAACCAGCCAGCAGCTGTGCCATGCCGGCCAGCATTGGTGCGACGAGCGCGGCAGGCAGGATCGCTCCACGTCGATACGGCAGCAGCCACAGCGATAACGGTGCCGCTGCAGCGGTCAATGTCCCCAGCCACAGCACCGGCCCGATGCCCCAGCCCTGCGCACGCACCGCCAGGCCAAACGTGCACAGCAACAGCACCCAACCAACGATGCGCAGCTGCCGCGTGCGGGCCGCGTCCAGGTTGCGGCCGCGCACCTCGTGCTGATGTTTTTCCATGGACAGGCATAGCGCGGCGAATCCGGAAAAATTCAGCGTCAGCAACAGCAGCACGCTCATGCGCCTTCCTGCACGGGGACGTTGTTTTGCACCGCAGTCGCAGTCTTGGTGCGTGCGCGGCGCGCGGCTGCCGATTGCGGCGCCTTCCACCGTTGCAGGCGCCAGCCGGCGATACCCAGGCACACGCCCAGGCCCAGGCAGACCAGATCGACACCGGCCAGCGCCCATTGCCCGGCCGGCAGCGTCACGCCCAGATGCACGTCGGTGGTCACTGCGTTGACTAGCGGCACTAGCGCGAACAAGGCGGCGCCTATGTACAGCTGCCAGCTCCACATCGCGCGACGCGGCCACACAAAGGCGGCCAGCAACGCAGTGCCCCAGGCGACGAAGAACAGGTTCGCTTCCATCGCCGCGCGCGATTCCAGCGTCACCGGCAACAGTCGGTTGGCCCAGAAGAAACTGGCAAAGGCGATCGGCAAGCCGGCTACCGTGCCGATATTGAGTGCATCGACCAGGCGCAATCCAAACCCGATACGGCCGGCCTTCAGATGCTTGGGCCGTTCTTTCACCGCCCACATCACCACGCCGCTGGCCACCATCAAACAGCCCAGCAGTCCGGAACTGAAAAACAGCACGCGTAACCAGGGGCCGGCGAAGTGCGCGATATGCAGGCCGACCATCACGCCGCGTGTTTCGCTCGCGCCGCCGGGCACGCGACTGCGTTGCAGGCGCTCGCCGCTGACCGCGTCGTACAGCATCGACGGCGCAGTGGTGGACAGCTTGGCTGCCAACTGACTCACGCCAACGGCGGCATGCGCATCGTTGGGCAGCGACACCGCCACGTTGCCGATGTCGGCCCCGCGCAGGTCACGGCGCGCACGCTCCACAAACTGCGCCAGCGGCCGCATGCGCGCTGGCGTACCAGCCGCCTTGCGCGTATCGGCCACGCGGTTGGCCGACTCGTCGTAGAAGCGCATTTGGTCGTCGGCATAGCGTGCCTTGATGCCCCACGGCAGGTACATGAACATCAAGGTCACGATGCCGGTGTAGGTGATCATCGCGTGGTACGGCAACGCGGTCACCGCGCTGACGTTATGGAAATCCAGCCACGAGCGCAGGCCTTTGCCCGGGCGGAAGGTAAAGAAGTCCTTGAAGATCTTCTTGTGCGTGATTACGCCGCTGATGATCGCCACCAGCATGAACATCGCGCAGAACCCCACGATATAGCGCGCCCACAGCACCGGCAGATAATGCAGATCGAAATGCAGCCGGTAGAAGAACTCGCCGCCGAGCGTGCCGCGCGCGGCGATCTCCTGGCCGGTGGTCGGGTCGATGATGGCATTGCCGTACAGCTGCCCACGGCCTGCCGGTTTGCCGTCGGCGGGCGCAGGGTTTTGCCAGTACATGCTCACCACCGGGTTGCGCGTTTCCGGCAAGGTGATGTTCCAGCTCAACGCATCGGCCGCATGCGTTTGCAGATAGCGTTCGGCGCTGCGCAGTGCGATCTCTGTGCTCACCGTGGTGGTGGGCAGCTCCGGGCGCATCCAGCGGCTGATTTCGTCGCGGTAATAACTGGCCGTGCCGCCCATGAAGATCAGCAGCAACACCCAGCCGACCAGCAGCCCGGTCCAGGTATGCAACCAAGCCATCGACTGGCGGAATCCCTGCTTCATGCCATACCCCGTTGCAGCCAGCCCGCCAGCGCAAACATCAGCGCTGCCGGCACTGCAATGCCGGCCCAGGCACGCCAGACGCTGGCGGTGGCGAATGCCCACAGCGGCGCGCACGCGCACACCACGATGCCCACCAGCATGCTGGTCAGCACCGCTTCGCTACGCGGCAACGGCAAGACCAGTGCAAGCAAGAGATTGGTCGCGCTGGCCAGCGCGTAGCCGCCGAAAATCGCCGCCAGCGTGCGCGCAAGCACGCCCAGCCACGGGCGCCGGAACCACGGAAGCGACAGGGGCGATGAGCTGGACATCAGGCGGGCGGCAGACGTGGATGAGCGGGAGCGATGCTTATTCGGCGACGAAGGTGAGTGTGCTGATGTGATGCACCATCGACACCTGCTTGCCGGCGATCTCACGCGTCACCGGCTCCTTGTTGTTGACCACCAGGATGTGGCGACCGGCGCGCAGCGCGGGCAGGGTGACCTGGCCGTTGTCGTCGGAGGTCAGGGTCTTTTGCCACTTCTGCGGGTCGATCACGGTGACCTCGGCCTTGGGCAGCGGCTTGTTGCGATAGAGCACGGTCAGCGTGCTGCCGTTGGCGGCGGTGGGCACTAGCTCCAGATCGAGCTTGCCCGCCGGCGTGCTGCGCCCGGCACGAGCGTAATAGCTCACCGTCTCGAACCCGCCGGCTTCGCCCTTCCACGGCTCGAACACGCTGTCATCGCGCAGCCATGCATCGCCGGCGCCAGCCAGCGGCGCGGTCAGGACGTCGTTGCCGCGCGTCAGGGCGCCAGCCTTGCCGGCGGTGCCGAACACGCTCGGCTTGACCACGCGCTTGATCTCGTCCTGGCCGTGGTCGAGGGTCTCCTGCGCGGGCTCGCCGAAGAAGATGCGGACCGGGCCGCTGCCATCGCGTTCGATCCAGATTTCGTGGGCCTGGGCGGACACACTGATGCTGGCCAAAGCCAGGCAGGACAGCAGGAAGGACTTCATGGCGGCGACTCCTCGTAGACGGGACCGGGCGAGGCAGCAGGCGCGTCACCGTGGGTTGATGGGAATGATACGCAATTCCCTTCGCAGAGACCAACGTGTCATGCGGCATTGCGGCAATTCGTCGGCGGGCGCGAGCGTGGCCGCGCACGGGAGCGACAGCCCGTCAGGGCGCAGCGCACATCGCGGCAAAAACTGTCATGCACGCTGGTCAGACTGGCATGAAATGTGCTCTATACTCCGGCGCTAGCAGAGGTCTTCGACCAACAGCCAGGGGTGAGCGCGTGCGGAATTACGACCTCGAGTTCCTGAAAAAATTCTCGATGGTGATCGGTTTACTGGTGGTGATCACCCTGGGCTTGATCGCCCTGGCAGCCTATTTGCAACGTGCCATTCCCGATGAGGTCTCGCCGACTGCCGCCAAGCGCGTACAGCAGCGCATCGCACCGGCTGGCGCGGTGTATGCCGGCACCACCGGTGCAGCCGCACAGGCTGCGGCCCAGGCGGCCGCGCTGGCCAAGGCATCCTCGCAGTCCGCCTACGGTGGCACCACCGACGGCAAGACCATCTTCAACAACCTGTGCACCGCCTGCCACACCACCGGCGTGGGCAAGGCGCCGACGCTGGACCATTCGCATTGGGACGCGCGTATCGCCCAGGGCAAGGACACCTTGTACAAGCACGCGATCGAGGGCTACACCGGCCCGGATGGCGGCATCATGCCGGCCAAGGGTGGCAACCCGGGGCTGACCGAAGAACAGGTGCGCGCCACTGTCGACTGGATGCTGGGCAATCTGAAATAAGAGCGGCTAACAAACCGACCGTGCTCATCGCCAGGCGAGCGCGGCCGGTGCTGGGTGCGGCATGGACTACGCGTCCACTCCGGTTCCTCCACGCCGTCCACGCCCAGCTGACGACTGTTCGCTACGTTTTGCTAACCGCTTCAAGTCGTTGCGGGATCGGGCCTGGCTGAAGGCCGGCCCGTGTCCACTGCGGTGGGGGAGTCTGCTGAGGCGGCTTGTCGGGTCGATTGCGCTTCGTTGCACGGTCGGCCAGTCAGCGCCGCACGACAACCGCGCTCACCCGCGGCCATTGGTTTGCACCATCTGTTCTGCATCATCTGCCGACGGATGATCTGGCGGCACTTCACTGCGGTTTGTTAGCCTGCCTCTGCGCCCCTGCCATCACGCGCCGCCTTTGGGGCGGCGTTTGCGTTTGATCCATTTTCTGGAGTGTTTCGATGTCGCGTTGCCCGCTGCTTGTGCTCGGTGTGATCGGTGTGCTGGCGCCGCTGCTATGCAGCGCGGCAGGTAGCGCGCCGCAGCGTTTGTCGATTGCCGATGTACAGGGCGAGGACACCCGCAGCCCCTACGACGGCCGCGTGGTCGACGTGGAAGGCATCGTCACCGCCGATACGCGTGCCGGGCTGGCCGGCCTGTTCGTGCAGCAGCCCGGCTTCGAGCCGCGGCGCTCGCATGGGCTGTTCGTCACCGGTGCCGGCAATGTCGAGGTGGCGGTGGGCGATCGCGTCCGCATCGTCGGCACAGTGCGCGAGGTCTCGGCAGGCGGCGAGGCGAGTCTGACGTCGGTGGATGCCAGCAGCATCGAACGGCTCGCCAGCGGCCAGCCGGTGCCGGTGCGGATGCTCAGCGGGCCGCCGGCCAACTGGGAAGCGCTGGAAGGCGAGCACGTGCGCATCGCCGCGCTGACGCTCAACGGCAGCGACCGTCTGGACACCTACGGCGAGCTGGTCGCCGCATTCGGCGGGCGGCTGTGGCAGCCGAGCGAAGTGGCCGCCGCCGGCACCCCGGCCTTTGCCCAGGTCGAAACCGAGAACGCGCGCCGCCGCGTGCTGCTGGACGATGCGCGCAATGGACGCAGCCCCAAGACGGTGTCGTATCTGCAACCCGAGGCGGTGCTGCGCAGCGGCAGCCTGCTCAAGTCGGTCGACGGCATCGTCGACCAGCGCTACGACGGCCAATACCGCATCCAGGTGCTGAACCCGCTCACGCTGCCGGCCATGCCGACGGCGGTGGCGCCGCAGGTCGGCGGCGATCTGCGCATTGCCTCATTCAATCTGGAGAACTTCTTCAACGGCAATGGCCGCGGCGGCGGTTTCCCGACCAAGCGCGGCGCGCGCACGCACGAGCAATTCCAGGCCCAGCTGACCAAGCTGGTTGCCACCATCGTGCCGCTGCAGGCCGACGTGGCTGCGCTGATGGAGCTGGAAAACGACGGCAACGGCGCCGATGCGGCCATCGCGCAGCTGGTGGCCGCGCTCAACGCCGCCGGCAAGGACAAGGACTGGCAGTTTGTCGATACCGCCAGCGGCCCGGGCGAAGACGCGATCCGGGTCGGCATGCTCTATCGCAGCGCGCAGGTTACCCCGGTGGGCAAGCCGGCCACGCTAACCGGCGGGCCGTTCGACAACCACAGCCGTGTGCCGCTGGCGCAGGCGTTCCGCAGCAGCCGCGGCGCCACCTTCGTGGTGGTCGCCAACCACTTCAAGTCCAAGGGCTGCGGCAACGCCAGCGGCGCCGATGCCGACCAGCAGGACGGCCAAGCGTGCTGGAATGCCACGCGCACCGAATCGGCCAAGCGCCTGCACCAATGGCTGCAGACCGACCCGACCGGCGCGCAGACCAAGCTGGCCGTGTTGCTGGGCGACTTCAACGCCTACGCAATGGAAACGCCGATGCGCAGCCTGCGCGCCAGCGGCTGGCAGGACGCCTTTGCGGTGGCTGGGGTGAAGCAGCCCTACAGTTACGTCTACGACGGCATGAGCGGGCGCCTGGACCATGCGCTGCTCAGCCCGGCGATGGCCAAGCAACTGCGCGGCGCAGTGGAATGGCACGTCAATGCCGATGCGATGGACGCCGCCGGCTACGCCAAGCGCAACCTTCCCGGCCCGTGGCGCAGCTCCGATCACGACCCGGTGTTGTTGGGCTTTTCGTTGTAGGCGACGCCGGGGCGCGGTGATCGCGGCGGTGCTGGTGCGCGCATGCAGCGGCCAACTACATACGTCGCCGTGTTGCCGGATCACGAAGGCATGTTGTCGCCGATGCCTGCGATCAGGCGCGTGTGCAGCAGCGACGCCGGCAAACGCCATCGCGCCGATAGCCGGTGCAGCGATCGCAGCGGCGAGTCTTCGCCAAAACGGCCATCAGCGCGTGTGATTGCACCGCCTGCGCGCAGTTTGAACGCCATCGTCTACAACGCTGTCTAGGCCGGGCCGGGCCGCAGCAGGTTTAGCTCTCACACCGCCCCACGCGGCGGCGCAGCCGCAGATTGAGCAGATGCGCGCTGGCCAGCAGCAGGCTGCCGGTGACCGTGATGGGGGTTTCCAGGGTACCGCCTGCAATGCCGCTGGCGCCCAACGCCAGGCCGGCCAGTCCAAGTCCCGCCAACACCCACACCGGCGCCGGTAGCGCGTGGCGTCGATGCGTGCTCCACAGCGCGAAACCGCTCAGCGGCACCGCCGCAGCGGCAAACACCACGTGCACCCATTCGGCCCGGCTCCAGGCACCCAGCAGTGGCAGCGCAACGGCCAGCAGAGGCAGTGCCAGGCAATGCAGCAGGCACAGGCCGGACAAGGCGATGGCCGAGGTATCCAGTAACGAAGCGGTTGCACGCATGGACACGGTCTCGTTGAGTAATTGTTATATAGTAACACTTCACTCTCCCGAGGTTGTCCGGATGTCCCTGTCCCCCGCCCGCGATCCGCGTCTTCCCGTCACCGTGTTGTCCGGTTTTCTGGGTGCCGGCAAGACCACCTTGCTCAACCGCATCCTCCACAACCGACAGGGCCTGCGGGTGGCGGTGATCGTCAACGACATGAGCGAGATCAACATCGATGCGCAGCTGGTGCGCGACGGCGGCGCCGCATTGCGGCGGACCGAAGAGACGCTGGTGGAGTTCAGTAACGGCTGCATCTGCTGCACGCTGCGCGACGACCTGCTGCAGGAAGTGCGCAGGCTGGCCGAGCAGCGCCGCTACGACTATCTGCTGATCGAATCGACCGGCATCGCCGAACCGATGCCGGTGGCGGCCACCTTTGCAGTACGCGATGCGGACGGCTTCAGCCTGTCGGATGTCGCGCGCCTGGACACCATGGTGACGGTGGTGGACGGCAGCCGGTTCTTGGAGGATTTTGGCTCGGCCGCCACGCTGGCCGAGCTGGGTCAGCAAGCCGGGCCGGACGATACGCGCGGCGTTGTCCAACTGCTGGGCGAACAAGTCGAGTTCGCCGATGTGCTGGTGATCAGCAAGTGCGACCGTATCGATGCATCGCAGCTGCAACGTCTGCGCGCGGTGCTGCGTGCGCTCAATCGCGAGGCGGCGATGGTGGATGCGGCGCACGGGGATGTGCCCTTGCATCAGTTGCTCGATACCAAGCGGTTCGATTTCACCCGTGCGCAGCTGGCGCCGGGCTGGATGCAGGAACTGCGCGGTGAGCACACGCCGGAGACCGAGGAATACGGCATCAGCAGTTTCGTGTATCGCGCACGTCGGCCGTTCCACCCGCAGCGGTTTGCGCGCATGGTGCACAACGGGCTGCCGCAGGTGATCCGCAGCAAGGGATTTTTCTGGTTGGCCAGCCGCATGGATTGGGTAGGCGAGTTGTCCAGCGTGGGTGGCGCCACCCAGACCAATGCCGCCGGCTTCTGGTTTGCCGCACGTCATCGCGTGGATGCGCAATCGATCGGCGAGCGGCTGCAGACCAGCATCACGCCGCTGCCGTACACCGACATCGGTTGGCAGCGGCAGCAGACCCAATGCTGGACCGCGCCGCTGCCGCAGCTGCATGAAGTGGGCGATGCCATCGAGTACGTCGCCATGCAGCGGCTCTGGCACCCGCTATGGGGAGATCGTCGCCAGGAGCTCGCCGTGATCGGTGTGGAGATGGATACGACGCGCACGCGCGCTGCGCTGGACGCGTGCCTGCTCAGCGATCACGAACTGCGCCAGGGCCCGGCGCAATGGCAACTGCTGGAGGATCCGTTCCCGCAGTGGGAGCGTTGATGGCGGCGTCAATCACGCCATCGCCATCTGTGTGCTCGTCGCCCGGACGCGGGCTGGCGGCTCCCGGCGTGGCGTGCGGAATGCGCCGCCACGTGCCGTGGTGTCGGATGCCGGATGTGCGGCATCCGGGCGGGGTGAATTTGCGCTGAACCGACGTTTGGATCTTCAGTAGTAGCCGTTGTCGAGTGCCTCCTGATGGGCATCTCTTTCTTTCTCGAGGGACTGTCGACGCTCTTCGGCAGTGGTTGGGATGCTTGCCATCAGGCGTGGCGCTCCCAGCCTTTCCAGTTGATCGTCTGTGCTTTTGACGATCTGTTCCAACGCAAGCATGTTTTGGTAGCCGTGCATCATGCGTTCCAGACGCTCTATCTGGCGGTCGTCTGTGTTTCCTTTCTTCAGAGACTCCAGCCGGCGTTCTGCGCGCGCGTAGTTTGCGTCCAAGACGCTTCTTTCGATTTTATTGTCGGCGAACATTTGTCGCAGTTTGATTAATTCGCGTCGATTGTGCTGCATGACGTCCCCCTGGACCATGGAATAACCGCTGGTCGTGGTTCGCGGTGCACGGATGTCTTGCATCGGTGCAAGTGCGACCAACAATGCATCGAGCTGACTCTTGCGGACTTCATTGCGCTCGGCAATCAGGGTCGCAAACTCAACGAGCAGCTGCTGCTCTTCTGGAGTTGCCTTCCGGCGTTCCTTCAGCAGCTGATTTTTAACTGCTCTGCAGTGCTGGTTGATCTCTAGCAACTGCCGATCCAGGCTGCGCAGCGAGCGTTGCCGACTGAGCTGTGGGGCCGGAGAAGGCATCGGCGCTGGCTTGGGTGGAATCGCCAAGGAATGTCTTGTAGGTGGGGCTTGCTCCAGCTGATTGTCGGTGCTTTCAGCCATCCGTTCCAGCGCAAGCATGTTTTCATAGCCCTGCATCATGCGTTCCAGCCGCGCTATCTGGTCGTCGGGTGCGTTGCCTTTCTTCAGAGACTCCAGCCGCCGTTGTGCGCGCGCATAGTTTCTGTCCACGACGCTTCTTTCTTCTTTGTCGCTGAATTTTTCTCTTATCTTGCGTAACTCGCGTCGATTGTGCTGCATGACGTCCATCTGGACCCTGGAGTGACCGCTGGTCGTGGCTCGCGGTGCACGGATATCTTCCATCGGTGCGAGCGCTACCAACATTGCATTGAGCTGACTATCGCTGACCTCCTTGCGCTGGGCGATCAGGGCCTGACGCTCATCGAGCAGCCGCAGCTCGTGCGGCGTTGCCCTCCGGCCTTCCTGTAACAGCTGATTTCTAATTGCGTGGCAGTGCTGGGTGATCTCTGCCAGCTCCCGATCCAGGCTGCGCAGTGAGGGCTGCCGATTGGGCGGCAGGGCTGACGAAGGCGCCGACGAAGGCTTGGGCGTGATCGGCATCGAATGCGATGCTGGCATGCGCTGCGGCGGCGGTTGCTCCTTGTCGCGGCGCATTGTTTCGGGGATGGGTGATTGAAAACGTTCATCGACGCGGTCTTGCCTCCCCTGCATCTGCTTGGTGCGACCGGGCATTGCGTTGGGCGACATGGGGGTGGTGCGCGGTGACGGACTCTCTGCTGTTTCAAGTGTCGGGGAGCCCATGCATGTCAGAGACAGCTGCTTGCGCAGCAATGTCAGCGATTTACGCGCTGAGGCGAGCATGCCGCGTTGAGATTTCGATACGCCTTGCGCTGCTGCGGACTTGGGGGCTTGAGAGAGCGCGTGCTTGGGGGACGTGCTGGCCTTTGACGTTGGCGTATCGGGTGAGGCTGGGCCGTGCGGTTCAGGGGCGACTCGATAACGGCTGCTCGAGAATGGATTCACGCGCATCACACACTCCCTTTGCTGGACCTGCTCTCAGAATAGCCAGTGCTGCAACCTCCCGCAGAGGCGAGTTGCGAACCAGCGTCGCGCCAGCCGAAAGCGCTTATCAGCTCAAATGCATCCCCCAGGCAATGGCAGCAATCGCCGGGGCCGCCAACAGCAGCCCCATCCACCCACGCCGGCCGATCCGCTCGCCAAACCCCAAGTTGCCCACGAGCGCTCCCAGGATGACCACGCCCAGATTCATGCTGGCGAAGACGGTGGCCGGGCTATGCGGCAGCAGCTGATGGGCGCGCACGTAACACAGGATGTTGCCGAAATTGAGCGCGCCGATGAGTACGCCGGCGAGCAGGTTTCGAAAGCTCAGACGCGCAACACGATCGCGGCGGATGCATTGAACGCCAAGCATCAGCACAAATGCCAGCGCAAAGCACAGCGTCAATGACGTCAACGACGGCGTACCGGCCTGTGCGATGTGCTTGAGCAGCAGATCGATGAGGGCAAAGCCCATCCACACCCCCGCCAGCCACGGCCAGCCGATCGACGGCGGCGCCGCATCTGCACCGCCGTCGTGACGTGGCCGTTGCAGGATGCAGACGATGGCCAGCAGTCCAAGGCCCAGTCCAGCCAGCTTCCAGCCGTTGACCGGCTCGCCAAACAGGGTGAAAGCCGCTGCCAGCGAGAGCAGGAGCGACAGCCGTTGTGCAATATCGGTACGTACGATGCCGGCGGTGGCCACCGCGCGTGCCAGCAGCATGAAAATCGAAGGCAATGCCCCCGCCAATGCAAACAATGCCAGCCAGGGCATGGTCGGGGCGCGCAGCGTGTCCAGTGCCGGATGCAGGGTCAGCCATGCCAGCAGCGCGGCGGTGGCGTAGTTCCAGGTGATCGCCTGCGCAGCGTCCACGCGATAGTGCGGCAGCAGCTTGAGAACCACCGACACCAAAACACTGCAGACAACGGCAAACAGCAGAAAATGCATGGGCAACGCAACGAAGTGTGCAGGCAGGGCGATGAACGCGGCCGGCGGGGCGGCTATTATGAGGGCATGTCCAATCCTCCATTTCCCACCGAATCGGCAGCGTTGACGCTGGACGGGCCGGTCGGTCCGCTCGATGTCGCGGTCGACCTGCCCGAGCCGGACGTTGTCGCCCAGCCGGTCACCGCTATTTTCTGCCACCCGCTCTCCACCGAGGGCGGCAGCATGCACAACAAGGTCGTCACCATGGCCGCGCGCGCGCTGCGCGAGCTTGGCATCGCCGTGGTGCGTTTCAATTTCCGCAGCGTGGGCACCTCGGCCGGCAGCTTCGATCACGGCGACGGCGAGCAGGACGATCTGCGCGCGGTGGCCGATTGGGTGCGTGCGCAGCGGCCCGGCGACACGCTCTGGCTGGGCGGCTTCAGCTTCGGTGCGTATGTGTCGTTGCGTGCTGCCCGCGCGCTGGCGCCGCAGGTGCTGATCTCGATCGCACCGCCGGCCGGACGCTGGGATTTCAGCGACGTGCAACCGCCGGCGCAGTGGTTGGTGGTGCAGGGCGATGCCGACGAAATCGTCGACCCGCAGGCGGTGTACGCCTGGCTGGACACCCTGGAGCAGCAGCCCGAGCTGGTGCGCATGCCCGACACCAGCCACTTCTTCCACCGCAAATTGATCGACCTGCGCGGTGCGATCCAGCATGGTGTCCGGCGCTGGTTGCCGGCCGCTGTCTGACCGCGGCATGGACCACGCGTATCGCCTGGCGATGCGCCGTTGAGCGGGCAGGGCAGCAGCCGGCCCGCGGAGAAGGTAATGAGTGAGATGACCCCGTCGCAGCGCTACGCCGCCGGCGTACAACGCGGCGACTGGCGCGCCGATCCTGCGCAGCAGGCGGCACTGGCGGAGCTGGACCGGATCCACGAGGCCTTGGTGGACAGCGCGCAGGACGGCTGGCTGGACCGGCTGTCGGCGTTCTGGAAAAAGCCCGAGCCGGTGCGCGGCCTGTATTTCTGGGGTGGCGTGGGGCGCGGCAAGACCTTCCTGGTCGATCTGTTCTACGACGGCCTGCCGATCAAACAGAAATACCGCACGCACTTCCACCGTTTCATGCGCGGCGTGCACGAGCAGTTGCGCGAACACGCCGGGCAAAGCGATCCATTGGCCAAGATCGCCCAGCAATGGCGCGAGAATCTGCGCGTGCTGGTGCTGGACGAATTCTTCGTCACCGACATCGGCGATGCGATGTTGCTGGCGCGCCTGCTGGAGCGCCTGTTCGCCGAAGGCGTGACCCTGGTGACCACCTCCAACACCGCACCGGAAAACCTCTACGCCAACGGCCTGCAGCGCGACAGCTTCATGCCGGCGATCGGGCTGCTGCAGAAATTCTGCGTGGAGCTCTACGCCGAAGGCACCGAGGATTACCGCATGCGCGCACTCACGCGCTCACCGGTGTATCGCGCGCCGCTGGATGTGCAGGCCGACGACTGGCTGCTGCAGCGCTGGAGCGAGTTGAGCGGCAATGCCGAGGCACGCGGCGGCAATATCGAAATCGAAGCGCGCAAGATCCCGGTGCGCGCGCGCGGCAAGAGCATCGCCTGGTTCGACTTTGCTGCGCTGTGCGAAGGCCCGCGCGGCCCGGCCGATTACATCGAGATCGCCCGCGAATTCACCACCGTGTTGCTGGGTGGCATTCCGCATTTCGATCGCATGAACGAGGATGCCGCGCGGCGCTTCGTCAACCTGATCGACGAGCTATACGACCGCCACGTCAATCTGGTCTGCACCGCGCAGGATGCACCGCCAGCGTTGTACAGCGGCCAGCGCCTGGCCGGTGCCTTCGAGCGCACCGCCTCGCGTTTGATCGAAATGCAGAGCGCCGAGTATCTGGCCACTGCGCATCGGGCGTGAGCGCGCACGCGCGTCCTGCGCCGGGGCGCTACAAGATCGGCGCCATCGAAGAAGTGTGCGGGTAGAGCCAGTTTGGCGGCGGCGCGTTGTTGAACGAGATGCCATGGTTGCCTATCTACCCGTGACCCGTGACCCGTGACCCGTGACCTGTGACCCGCCAGCCGATGCTGCCGCCTGTCATGCCGGATGACCTGTTCCTGCCAGCCACTGGCTGCATGACGGCATGGCCGTGACGCTGTCTGCAGCGATCGAACGGCGCAACGACGGCGACAGCCAGGTTGCGCTGGGCACGTTCGCCATCCATCGGCAGAACGAACGCCACGCCATCGCGTCGAGCCATGCCAAGACCTGGCCTGCCGGTGTCGACAGGCGCCGGTAGGGGCCAGACGAACGTATGGCGACAAGGCTCCAGCAATCCATGGCAAACTAATTTCAAAAAATCGCTTGCAATTAAATAGTGCGCTATGTAAATTGCAGCCCATGGACACTGTCACCGCCACCAACGACCGCACCAATGCCCTGCTGCAGCTGGATAACCAGCTGTGCTTCGCGCTGTATTCGGCCAACCTGGCGATGCACAAGCTCTACCGCGGGCTGCTGAAGGATCTGGACCTGACCTATCCGCAGTACCTGGTGATGCTGGTGCTGTGGGAGACCGATAGCCGCAGCGTGTCGGAAATTGGCGAGCGGCTGTATCTGGATTCGGCCACGCTGACGCCGCTGCTCAAGCGGCTACAGAGCGCGGGCCTGGTCACCCGTACGCGCGCCGTCAGCGACGAGCGCCAGGTCATCATTGCGCTGACCGATGCCGGGCGCGCGCTGCGCAGCAAGGCCGGCCGCGTGCCGGAGCAGGTGTTTTGCGCCTCGGCCTGCTCGTTGGACGAACTGCGTCAACTCAAGCAGGAACTGGAAAAGCTACGCTCCAGCCTGGGTGCGGGATAAGCCTGTCCTCGCATCCAATCGCTTGATTCGTTAAATAGCACACTATTTAATCGCTAACAATTTGTTAACCGCGCACTGCGCTCACTCAGGAGAACCACCATGGCCTCACCCGAAAAGATCCTCTACACCGCCCACGCCACTGCCACCGGCGGCCGCGAAGGCCGTGCCGTGTCTTCGGACAATGCACTGGACGCCAAGCTGTCCACCCCGCGCGAACTCGGCGGCGCTGGCGGCGACGGCACCAACCCGGAGCAGCTGTTCGCTGCCGGTTACGCCGCCTGCTTCATCGGTGCGATGAAGGCCGTGGCCGCGCAGGACAAGCTCAAGCTGCCGGGCGAAGTCAGCATCGACAGCAGCGTCGGCATCGGCCAGATTCCTGGCGGCTTCGGCATCGCGGTCGAACTGCGCGTTGCCGTGCCGGGCATGGACAAGGCCGAACTGCAGGCGTTGGTCGACAAGGCCCACCAGGTCTGCCCGTACTCCAATGCCACCCGCGGCAACATCGACGTCACCCTGACGTTGGCCTGATTCCACCCCGGACATCCCCATGAAACCCTACGCATCGTTGCTGTTGGTTGGCACGTTGGCGTCGGCAATCGGCGGCGCGCTTGCCGCGCCGACCGATTCCAGCGCACCGGCCGCCTCACCCAAGGTCCAGGCCTTCCTGGACGCGCTCAACTCCTCCGGCGGCAAGCCGATGGAGCAGCTCACCCCGCAGCAGGCCCGCAAGATACTGGTGGACGCGCAGGCCGGCGCCACGCTGCCGGCCGCCGAGGTCACCCGCAAGACCATCACCGTCGACGGCAAGCCGCTCGGCCTGGTGGTGATCAAGCCGCCGGGCAGCGCCGGCAAGACCTTGCCGGTGTTCATGTTCTTCCACGGCGGCGGCTGGGTATTGGGAGATTTCCCCACCCATGAGCGGCTGATCCGCGATCTGGCGC
This sequence comes from Xanthomonas dyei, assembly GCF_002939865.1. Taxonomy (GTDB): domain Bacteria; phylum Pseudomonadota; class Gammaproteobacteria; order Xanthomonadales; family Xanthomonadaceae; genus Xanthomonas; species Xanthomonas dyei. The sequence continues at coordinate 83,259 of NZ_MDEE01000009.1, read as the reverse complement.
GCGCCTCGGGCGCGGCAGCGGTCTACGTGGACTACAGCCCGTCGCCGGAAGCGCGTTATCCGGTCGCCATCCACCAGGCTTATGCGGCCACCAAGTGGGTTGCCGAGCACGGCGCCGAGCTTGGCGTGGACGGCACGCGCCTGGCGGTGGTCGGCAACAGCGTGGGTGGCAACATGGCGACCTCGGTGGCCTTGCAGGCGAAGGCGGCCGGCACGCCGGCACTCCGCTATCAAGTGCTGTTGTGGCCGGTGACCGATGCCGCGTTCGACAACGGCTCCTACCAGCAGTATCAGCAGGGCTATTTCCTCAGCCGCAACATGATGCGTTGGTTCTGGGACAGCTACACCACCGACCCGAAGCAGCGCCGCGAGATCTATGCCTCGCCGTTGCAGGCCAGCGTGGAGCAGCTCAAGGGCTTGCCGCCGACCTTGATCCAGACCGCCGAGCTGGATGTGTTGCGGGATGAAGGCGAAGCCTACGGCCGCAAGCTGGACCAGGCCGGTGTGGACGTCACCGTGACCCGCTACAACGGCTTGATCCACGATTACGGCCTGCTCAACGCGCTCAGCGAGGTGCCGGCAGTGCGCACCGCCATCCGTCAGGCGGGCGATGAGTTGCAGCAGCATCTGGCCAAGTAACCGTGGTCGTTGACCGCTCGGTGTTCGTCAGCCCCTGTTGACGGCGCGTTCGGCAGCCGAAAGTACACCCTTAAAGAGAACTGCCGCGGTCACTTCACGGTGAGCCGGGTGGAGGTGTGTGCCCGCGGCTCGGTGCCCTCGTGTGAGTGTGGATTGCCACAGCAGATACGCCCGGTGCGGCCGCATCGGGCGTATGTGTGTGCGTCGTCTTGCGTGCCGTGCTGGAGCTGGAACAGCCGCAGGCGGTGTCGGATGCGTGACGCAACTGGCTTCTGCGCCAGGCAGCAATGGGTCAAACGCGGTCGATCGCCACGCGACTTTCCGCTAGCGCGTGACTCTTCCGAATGAAGACACGGCGCATCAGGCGATGGTCCTGGACGAGCAAACCCAGCACACGGGTGACGCGTTCAATGCGCCGCGGCGGCAACCACGCTGACAGAGACCGGTGCGTCGCCCTTGGGCGCGGGCGTGTTGAGTTCCAGCATCTGCAACTGTTCGCCCTGGAAGCGGTATTCCAGCGCCTGCTGGATGGCATACAGCGCCTGCGCATGCACGCACACCGCCTGGGCCTGTGTCTCAAGCACCTGATTGCGCTGTTGCATGGTCTGCTCCAGCCGCGCATCCAGTTCCGCGCCACGGCGTTCCAGCTGCGCAGCGCGGCCGGTCATCACCGTCCACATCACGCTGCGGGTGAGGCTGCCGGCCAGATCCTCGGCTGCGGCTTCGACGCTGGCCTCGAAGCGCTCGTCGAATAGTTGCTGCTCCCAGCGCCCACGCCCCAGGCTGCCATCCACCTGCGCCAGTGCGCCGGTGCGCAACTGCTCGACCTTGCGTTGCTGACGTGCGCTTCCGGACAGCACATGCACCACACCGCCGAGCGCATCGAAGGTGATGTCGACCACCGAGTGGGCGATGGAGGTCACCGCCGGCATCATCGCGCGGGTGCGTTGTTCGAGTTCGCGCAGCCGTTGCGCATCCGCTGTGCTGACCGGTTGCGCCTGACGGTCGACATTGAGCTCGCCACCGTGAAAGAAAATTTCGCGTGGCGCGCCCTGCTTGCGACGCAGCCAGATGCCGCCGCTGTCGGCCAGCACGTCGTAGGAGGTGCTGACTTCGCATTGCCGCGAAGACAGTTGCGGCTTGGCGGTCTCGGCCTGCGCAGCGCAGGTCGCCAACACAAGCAGCGGCACAAGGATGGCAAGGCGCATGGGAGTGACCGCTGGCTGGGGTTTGCAGCATCCCGCAGCGTCGCCTGGGCTGCATGGGCAGGAAGTCAGGGTGCCGGCGGTGCCGCTCCGACCGGCGGTCGTCGCAAAGCGTGAACCGGGTCGAGCATCGGCGCGATGACGGTATCCAAACGACTGGCTCACTTGATTCTCACGGCGTATGGTGTGAATTATGTTGCATAGCAGCATCGGAGCTCGGCAATGCTCGACACACGTATCGAAAAGGTTGACCTGGCGCTGACCGAAATCGCCCAGGACCCATCGGAAAAGGTGGCGCTGTGGCAATGGGCGTGCCGCGAGATGCTGCACGAAACCCTGATCGGCATGCATCAGTTGTCGCACCTGGCCGGCATCGCCCGCCACGTCGCCAACGACTGGCGCGCGCCGGTGGATGTGATCGCACCGCCGAAGCCTTATCTGGCCGCGTCCGCCTTGGCAGACCGCCGCTTGCCGCAGGTGCTGGATGGGCTGGGCAGCACACAGGACGACAACGACCGCGCCAACCTGTGGCGGCTGCGTTACGCAAGCCTGATCGCCTCGACGCTGCAAGGCATGCAGGCGTTGGCCGAAAAGCACCGTATCGATCGGCAGGCGATGGCGATGGGGCAGTTGAACTGATCGCTGCCCAAGATGCCGCGCGCTGCTGCGCGGCCAGCTGTCACCGGGTTGATGACGCTGCGGAGTAGTGCGCTGGGCCAGGCCGTGCGTCTGTGTCACCGTGTGGTGCGTGCGATTGGTGTGGTCAGCAGCCTTATCGCGCCAGCGTGTGTTCGATGTTTGTAGCGTCACGCGCGCTTAAAACGGCGGCTGATTCGCGCTTACGGGCCCGGCCTGATTTGATGCGGCTCGCGAAAAATATCTTTTTCCAAATCAAACAACGTGGCGGTGTGCAGTTCATCGCGGGCACATGGCGCTCAAGCACAACACGCAGCACGCGCTTCTTGATCGAAACACGCTGACCGTCCAGCCCGCAAAATTCTCGTGTTGTGCCGAACCACCGGTACCTTCAGTGCCGCACGCTCGTATCCTGCAGATGTTGCCAGGCATGTCGCACGATCCAGCGCGCCTGGTCCCACGGCACCGACAGTAGCGGTTGGTCCTGGTAGTACGCATCCTGCAGTACCCGGTACAGCTGCGCTTCGGTGGCACGCGGATACGCCAGGTAGATGTCGTAACCCAGCATCAGCACGCGGGCCTAATCGGCAAACGCATAGCCGCCCAGATGCCCTTCGGCATGGACGTCGCGCCAGTAGGCGATCTCTGCGTCGACATTGACGGTGTTGCGGGTCAGAACGGCTGCGCTGTGCATGGGTAGGACTCCGTGACCGGGCTACCCCCCTGTGCGGGCACCGTAGCAGCGCCGCCTGTCGCTCACCAGCCCGCGACGACGAGCGGTCGTCGCGGGCTGGTCAGGCGTGCAGCGATAGGCGTGGCTAGAACATGGCGAGCAGTCACCAGGTAGGTGTGGACGGCGCTCGCAGATCGGCGTGGACGCGTGTTACCTGCCACACCGAGCACCGGCTGCGCCCGCCTGGCGGCGAGCGCAGCGGTTTTGTCAGCCGCTCTCAGCCCGCTGCATGCGTCGGTGCGGCATCAATCCCAGTCGGGCGCGATGGCGTGCGGGTTGGCCAGCCGCTGCCCGCGGTCGAGCGCGGCGATTTCGCCCATGTCCTGCTCGCTCAAACGCAGCGCTTGCGCCTTGAGATTGCTTTCCAGATTCGCCCGCTTGGTCGACGATGGAATCACCGAATATCCCTGTTGCAGTGCCCAGGCCAGCGTGACTTGCGCCGGGGTGGCGTCGTGGCGCGCGGCAATGGCCAGGATCACCGGATCTTTCAGCACCTCGCCCACCGCCAGCGTCATGTAGGACGTGACGTGGATGCCTTGCTCGCGCAAGAAGGCGATCAACGTGCGGTTCTGCAGGTACGGGTGCACCTCGATCTGGTTGGTGGCAATCGCCTCGGCGCCCAGGATCTCGATCGCCTGCTTGATCAGGGCAATGGTGAAGTTGGACACACCAATCGCACGTGTCAGGCCCTGCTGCTTGGCCTGCGCCAAGGCTTCCAGATACTCGCGCATCGGTACCTGATCCTTTGGCGATGGCCAATGGATCAGGGTGAGGTCGACATGGTCGGTGCCGAGTTTGCGCAGGCTTTCCTGCAGGCTGGGCTGCAGCGTGTCGCGGCTGAATCGGTCGACCCAGATCTTGGTGGTCACGTACAGCTGGTCGCGCGGCACGCCGGATTCGCTGATCGCCTGACCAACCTGGGCTTCGTTGTCGTAGATCTGTGCGGTATCGATCGCGCGATATCCCAACGCCAGCGCGTTGCGCACCGAGTCGATGACGACCTGATCTTTGAGACGGAAGGTGCCGAGGCCGAATGCGGGGACAGTCATTGTGTTCCTTTTGGGAATGGGGAATGGGGAATGGGGAATCGTAAGAGCCGGTAGAGCGCTGCGCATTGATCAGTCGAGTGCGACGACCGCTTTGCCGAAGTTTTCGCCACGCAACAGGCTGATCAGCCCCTGCGGTGCGGCATCCAGGCCATGCAGCACATGCTCGCGGTACTGGATGCGGCCTTCGCGTAGCCACTGGCCCATTTCGCGCAGAAATGCTGGCATCAGGCGGATGAAATCGTGCTGGATGAAGCCGCGCACGGTCAGCCGCTTGCGCAGCACCTGGCCCATGAAGTCCGGCAGGCGATCGGGCCCTGGTAGTACCTGACCACGGCTGTTGTAGGTGGCGATCACGCCGCAGACCGGAATGCGCGCAAAGTCGTTGAGTTGCGGCAGCACCGCATCGAACACCTTGCCGCCGACATTTTCGAAATAGATATCGATGCCGTCGGGCGTGGCAGCGCGCAACTGCGCGGCAAAGTCGTCGGCACGGTGATCCAGTGCCACATCCACCTGCAACGACTCGTGCAGGTAGCGCACCTTTTCTTCGCCACCGGCAATGCCCACCACGCGCAAGCCTTGCAGGCGCGCCAACTGCGCCACCGTGGCGCCAACCGGCCCGCTGGCGGCGGCCACCACCAGCGTCTCGCCGGGCTGCGGCTTGCCGATCTCGTGCAGGCCGGCGTAGGCGGTAAAACCGGGCATGCCGTAGACGCCAAGCGCGGTGCTCAGCGGCAGGCTGTCGTCCTTGGGCAACTTGCGCAGCGGCGTTGTCGGGGTGAGCAGGCTATAGGTCTGCCAACCGCCGTGCAGCACCAGCAGGTCGCCGGGCTGATAGTCGGCATGATGCGACTCGACGACTTCGCCGATGGTGCCGCCTTCCATCACCGCATCGATGGCCACGGGCGCCGCATACGACGGGCCATCGTCCATGCGGCCACGCATGTACGGGTCGAGCGACAGGAAGCGGTTGCGCACCAGAATCTGGTCGTGTCCGGTGGGCGGCAGGGCGACTTCTTCGAGACGGAAGTTGCCTGCGTTGGGTTCGCCGTGCGGGCGCGACGCCAGCACGATGCGGCGGTTGGTGATCGATGTCATGCGGAAGATCCTCGCAGGGGAGCCGCGCGTGCGCGGCCGAGGGAGCACAGCCACCGCAGTGGCTGCGCGAATGAATAAACAGGCCGATCTCGCGCTGCGGCGGCGTTACGCGGCAGCCGGTTCCGGCGCGCTTGCCGCGTCCAGTTGCGCAATCTGCTCGGCGCTCAGCGACAGCTGCGCCGCAGCCAGCACATCGTGCAGCTGGCTCACGCTGGTGGCGCTGACGATCGGCGCAGTGAGGCCGGGGCGTGCGATCAACCAGGCCAGCGCGATCTGCGCCGGCGTTGCCTTGTGGGTGGCGGCCAGATCGTCCAACGCCTGCAAGATGCGCAGGCCGCGCGGGTTGACGTATTGCTTGACCACCGAGGCGCCGCGCGCGCTGCTCTTGCCGGCATCCTCATTGCTGCGGTACTTGCCGGTCAGAAAGCCGCTGGCCAGCGAGTAGTAACTGATCACGCCCAGGCCGCGCTCGCGCACCAGCGGTTCCAGTTCGGCTTCGTAGCCGGCGCGGTCGTAGAGGTTGTATTCGGGCTGCAGGCTTTCGTAGCGCGGCAGCGAGTACTGCTCGGAAGTATCCAGCGCATCGCGCAGGCGCGACGCGCTGTAATTGGACGCGCCGATCGCGCGCACCTTGCCTTGTTCGATCAAACGGCCGAACGCGGCCAGCGTGGCTTCCAGCGGAACCGACTCATCGTCTTCGTGCGCCTGGTACAGATCGATCACATCGGTCTGCAGACGCGTCAGCGAATCTTCCACCGCCGCTGCGATGTTCTCCGGCGACAGGCCGGGATGTTCGCTCCACTTGGCGACCTTGGTCGCAATCAGCACCTTGTCGCGCTTGCCGCTGCGTGCAAGCCAACGCCCGATGATGGTTTCCGACTCGCCGCCGCGATTGCCCGGCACCCAGCCGGAGTACGCATCGGCGGTGTCGATCAGATTGAAGCCGGCATCGACGAATGCATCCAGCAAGGCGAACGAGGTCGCCTCATCGGCGCTCCAGCCGAACACATTGCCGCCAAAGACGATCGGTTGAACCTGCAGGCCGGAGCGGCCCAGTGCGCGGGGGTGAGTCATCGTTCAAGCTCCTGATGCGAACTGCCGACAGGATAGTCATGCGCACCGATCATGCGTGTGACATCGATGTGGATTCAGCGTTCCGTCGATCGTGTGCATCGGCTCACAGGATATGAACATCTCGCGTATGCACAGCGATACGAACCACGGCTGAGCGCAGCGATTCGGGCACATGGCAGGCCCCGGGCCGCGTGCTAGGCTCGCGCTACTTTTACCCGGAAGAGGGCGCTGCGATGATCCGCAACAAGCTGGCCTGTGCGTGTGTGATGAGTGTCATGGTGGCGATGAGTGCGCCGCTGGCGATGGCCATGAAGCCGGCCGACAGCGCAAGCCTGCCGGCGCCCGATGCTGCGTTGCAGGCGGCCATCAACGGCAACTGGCGCGACCGTGTGTACGTGCAGCGCGATCAGTACCGTCACCCGGGCCAGACGCTGGCGTTCTTCGGCATCAAGCCGACCCAGACCGTTATCGAGATCACGCCCGGCGGCGGTTGGTATTCGGAAATCCTGGCGCCGTATCTGCGCGAGAAGGGCAAGTACGTGGCAGCGGTGGTCGACCCGGCGTCGGCGCCCGAAGGCCGTAACCGCGATTACGCCCAGCGTGCGCGCGACGAGCTGGAAAAGAAGTTCAAGGCCAAGCCCGAGGTGTATGGCAAGCCGGCGTTCGTGTCGTATGTGCCCAAGTCGCCGTCGTTCGGCGTGGACAACTCGGCCGATCTGGTGCTGACCTTCCGCAACGTGCACAACTGGCGCATGGCCGGCAGTGCCGAGGCGATGTTCGCCGGCTTCTACAAGGTGCTCAAGCCCGGCGGCGTGCTGGGCGTGGTCGAGCACCGCGCCAAGACCGATGTGCCGGCCGACGACAAGAGCGGCTATGTCGGTCAGGCGCAGGTGATCGCGATGGCCGAAGCGGCGGGCTTCAAGCTGGCAGGCAAAAGCGAGCTCAACGCCAACCCGCGCGATACCAAGGACTACGCCGGTGGCGTATGGACGTTGCCGCCAAGCAACAGCCACGACAAGGCCGACGATGCCAAGTACAAGGCCATCGGCGAGAGCGACCGCATGACGTTGAAGTTCGTCAAGCAGTAAGCACGTGTCTGCATGCCGGCGAGGTGGCCGGCATGCAGTGGTTGCTACGCATAACAGCTGTCTGTGGCTTGCGGTTACGTATGCATGACCGGCTGCGCAAGAACGCAACGCAGGTCTCTTGCGCGGTTTTCAAAAATCCGGTCCCCGATGCGTGGCAAACCGTTGCCGCTGATCATGGTCGATGTGCACACCTGAGAGACCTGTTCTTTCCCTGTCATGGCACGCCAGCGATCGCACTGCTGGCTGCGCGCATCTTGCCTACGCTACACAGCCACGCGCGGCGATCGCCATGCGCAGCGTTCTCCTTGTCACAGGGCTGTCCATGTTGGTGCTGTTGAACAAACCCTATGGCGTGCTGTCGCAATTCAGCGACCGCTCGCAGCCGCCAAAGCGCACATTGGGCGAGTTCGGCCTGCCGCCGGACGTGTACGCGGCGGGCCGCCTGGATCACGATAGCGAAGGACTGTTGTTGCTTACCGACGATGGTGCATTGGCGCATCGGCTCACCGACCCGCGGCACAAGCAGCCCAAGACGTACTGGGTGCAGGTGGAAGGCGAGCCGCAGGAGGCACAGCTGCAAGCCCTGCGCGATGGCGTGCTGCTCAACGATGGCCCGACCCGGCCTGCAACCGTGCGCAAGCTCGACCCCGCGCCGGAGCTGTGGCCGCGCAATCCCCCGGTGCGTGCGCGCAAGACCGTGCCCGATGCCTGGCTGGAACTGCAGATTACCGAAGGCCGCAACCGTCAGGTGCGTCGGATGACCGCATCGGTCGGTCTGCCCACCTTGCGTCTGGTGCGGGTGGCGATCGGCGATTGGAGACTGGATGCGCTCGCGCCTGGCCAGTGGCGTGCGGATGACACGCCTGGCCCGCGACAGGGGCGTGGGTCGCGTAGATAGCGCTGGGCTGTTGCGATCACGTCGATGGCGCGATGGCTGCAATCGCCAGTGATGCGATCGAACGGCGGCGATTGCGTGCGTCGTTCAACGAGCGGCTGACGACACGTAGCGAGCAGCTCTCACGTGGGTGTGGATGCCGCATTCGTATCCGGCGTATACGTGTACGCATAGTCCATGCTGCACCGAGCACCGGCCGCGCCCGCCCGGCGGTGAGCGCAGTCGTTTTCTTGGCTGCTCTAAAGCGGCGTAGCGATCCGGCAACGCAGTGGGTTGCTGTGCGGCTGCGTGCCACACGGCGCTGTGCAATGCCTGCCCACAAACGAAAACGCCACGGCGAGAGGCCGTGGCGTTCTGGAGTGCAATCCGCCTGTTCGGCGGACTCGGTGTCTTATTCGACGCCGTCGCTCGGCGTCACTGCAGCGCGGCGCTGGTAGGCGGCGCGACGTGCATTGGCATTGCTGGCGTGTTCGCGATCCAGACGATGCACGCTGCCACCCAGCACCTGCTGATCACGCTGACGCTTGCGATACACCGCATAGCCGATCAGGCCAAGGCCGGCGACGGCCGCTGCCACCGTGATGGCCGGGTTGCGCTTGACCAGCTTGCTGGCTGCCTTGCCGCCGCTGCGCACTGCCCCCAGGGCCACGCCGGTCTTCAGCCATTCGCTGGCGCCTGGACCGAAATGACGCAGGCTGCTGCCGGCGCTACGTGCCTGTTCGCCCGCAGTGGATGCGGCATGACGCAGTTGGTCGCCGGCGGTGCCGGCCAGTTCCAGGGCACGCTCCAGGGCGCGTTCGGTGATCACAGTCAGCTTGCTCATTGAAGGCGTTTCCTTTCCGAGTACGTGACCTGCAGTCTGTGGCCAATCGCGTATAGGCGGCGTTAGCGGCAGTAAGCGCCGTTTGGCTAACGGTTAAAAAGCGCTGTTGCCTGCGTGCAAGAGAGATGCCGCTTCGCATTGCACGACCAACGCGCGGCCGTCCCCTCACCCCAGCCGCGCTCCTGGCGGGCGAGGGGCTACAGCAAGGCGGATCAGGTGCCGCGGGGTTTTGCGCGATGGGTTGCGGCGGCTGTCCAGGGGTCGTCTGGCCATGGATGCCTGGGATACCGCCCCTTCATTTCTTTTTTGACGTCCGGATAGGTGGTGGCCCAGAAGCTTTTCAGATCCTGGGTGACCTGCAGTGGGCGTCCGCCGGGCGAGAGCAGGTGCAGGGTCAGCGGGATGCGGCCATCGGCAATGCGCGGGGTTTCGGCCAGGCCGAACAGTTCCTGCAGCTTGACCGCCAGCACCGGCGGCAGCGGTTGCTGGGTGTGGTCGAGTGCGTAGCTGATCTGGCGTTCCATGCCCGACGGCACGCTGATGCGGGTGGGAGCGTGGCGGTCGATGGCCTGGCGGCGTTCCCACGGCAGTGCGGCCTTGAGCGCCTCGCCCAGGCTGGACTCATCCAGCGCGTCGAGCCGGGTCTTGCCGGCGAAGGCCGGGCGCAGCCAACGGTCCAACGAGGCGAGCAGTGCGGTATCGGAGAGATCGGGCAGCTCCAGCTCGGGCATCCACACCCGCAGCGACAGCACGCGGGCGCGCCATTGCTGCAGGGTCTCGGTCCAGGGCAGGGCATCCAGGCCGAGCTGACGCACCGCCTCGGTCAGGGCGCCAGCGGCCTGGGCGGGATCGACGCGGCCGGCGGGGCGGCTGTCGAGCACGATGCGGTCGAAGCTGGATTGCCGGCGCGCGACCAAGGCGCGTTTGTCGGCGTCCCACTGCACCACGTCCTGCTGCACGAAGCGCTCGGGCAGGCTGCGGCGCAGATAAGCCTCGTCGATCGGCGCAGCACGCAGCAGCAGGGCGTCCTTGGCCTCGTAACGCAGCTCGCTGGCGACCAGCCACGGTTCGCCGCGCAGGTCGCTGTGGTCGAACAGACGCGCGCTGCGGCCGTTGGCGAGCAGATAGCGCAACGGGTCGGTCGGGTGGCGTGCGGCGATGCGGTCGGGGAAGGCATGCGCGAGCAGGTCGCCCAGCGCGTGCGCCTCCACGCTGGTGGGTGGGGCGGTGTCGCAGCGCAGTCGGCGGCGCCATTGTTTGGCGGCACTGTCGATCGCGGCCAGGCCACCGCGGTTGGCATCGGGCGCGCTACGGCCCTGGCGAAATGCCGCCAACGCGCGCCAGCGTGCGGCCAATCCATCGCCGCCCTGCCGCAGCGGGTCGCGCGCTTCCAGCAATGCGGCCAGGTCGCAGGCCAGTGCCAGGCGCGATGCAGCGCCGGCCTGCGCCAGCATCGCGGCCAGACGCGGATGCGTGCCCAGCGCCAGCATGCGGCGGCCCAGCGCGGTGATGCCGCCGCTGTCGCTGAGCGCGCCCAGCCGTTGCAGCAATTCGCGCGCGGCCGCCAGCGCGCCGGTGGGCGGGGCATCGACAAAGCGCAGCGCATCGCTGCCCCAGGCGGCCAGTTCCAGGGCCAGGCCGGCCAGTTCCACCTGGGTGATCTCGGCGCGCCGTTGCGGTTCCAGGCGCTGCGATTGCGGCCACAGCCGGTACGCCCAGCCGCTGGCCACGCGTCCGGCACGGCCGGCGCGCTGGTCGGCCGACGCCTGCGAAATGGTGGCTACATCCAGCCGCGAAAAGCCGCTGTTGGGGTCGTAGTGCGGCTCGCGCGCCTGGCCGCTGTCGATCACCGCGCGCACGCCGGGCAAGGTCACCGACGACTCGGCCACGTTGGTGGCCAGCACCACGCGGCGGCGGCCCTGCGCATCCGGCTGCAGCACCTGGCTTTGCGCCTCCACCGACAACTCGCCGTGCAGCGGCAATACCTGGATCGCCGGGTCCAGTGCGTCCTGCAAGGCGCCTTGCACGCGCGCGATCTCGCGTTGGCCGGGCAAAAACACCAGCACATCGCCGGGATGGGTGAGCAGGGCATGCTCCACGGCGCGCCGCGTCTGTGGTTCCAGCGCTTCGTCGCGGCGCGCGGGGAAATGTGCGATCTCCACCGGAAAACTGCGCCCGGCGCTGCTCAGGCGCGGCGCATCCAGAAAGCCGGCCAGCCGCTCGCCATCCAACGTGGCCGACATCGCCACGATGCGCAGGTCCTCGCGCACCTGTGCCTGCACGTCCAGCGCCAATGCCAGGCCGAGGTCGCCGGCCAGATGGCGTTCGTGGAATTCGTCGAACAGCAGCGCGCCCACGCGTTCCAGCATCGGGTCGTCCTGGATCATCCGGGTCAGGATGCCTTCGGTGACCACTTCGATCCGGGTACGCGCGGAGGTCTTGTTTTCGAAGCGGATGCGGTAACCCACCGTCTCGCCGACCGGCTCGCCCACCTGGCGTGCCATGAACAGCGCAGCGCTACGTGCGGCCACCCGGCGCGGTTCCAGCATCACGATGCGGCGGCCGGCCAGCCATGGCGCATCCAGTAACGCCAACGGCACCTGGGTGGTCTTGCCGGCACCGGGCGGGGCTTCGAGCACCAACCGCGGATGGGCGGCAAGGCTATCGCGGATCTGCGGCAGAAGCGGGGCGATGGGGAAGGCAGGTTCGGTCATGCGCGGCAAGGATACGGGCCTGCTCGCGCCGGTGCGATGGTCGGGGAGGCAGGTGAAGCCTGTCAGGGAGTGGCGTAGGGCCTGTCGGCAACGCAACTGTTTGGGCTTGCCGCCAGCGCTCGCTGCCCGGCAACGTGCGGCGGACCAAGAGCCTGCGTGCACAAAGATGTGCGCCACTCGGCCGCTCCGGCAGCGTCTGCTCGGTCTGCTGCGCGGTGGGCCAGACGCGTGCAAATGCAGGGGGCTTTTCTGCTTCAGAGTGCATGGCCGGCGTCGATACCCCGGTTGAACCCGTCACTGGATCGACCATGTCCACCCCCTCCCCGCGTTTTGTCAGTCTGCAAAGCAAGCTGTTGGGCGCCCTTGCGCTTGGCCTGTCGATCATCCTGTTATGCGCACTCGGCGGCTTGGGCTCTGCCTGGCTGAGCCTGTCCGGCAAGGTGCCGGTGGAAGTGGCGCAGGCTTCGGCCAGCGAAGCACTCACCCGCGATTTCCGCCTGCAGGTGCAGGAATGGAAGAACGTGCTGATCCGTGGCCGCGACCCCGCACAGCTCGAAAAACATCTGACTGCCTTCCGCGACAAGGGCAAGAGCGTGCAGGGCACGGTCGCCTCACTGGCAGGCGCGCTGGCCGATCCGCAGGCGCGTGCGCTGGCGCAGGACTTTGCCAAGGCGCATCTGGAACTGCAGGTCAGCTACGAAGCGGCGTTGGGCAAGTTTGCCGAGTCCGGTTACGACACCCAGGTGGGCGATCAGCTGGTCAAGGGCAAGGACCGCGCGCCCAGCCAGACGCTGGAGGCGTTGGTCGCGCGCAGTAAGGCGTTGGCCGATGCGGCCGTGCTGGCAAGTTCGCAATCGGCGCAGCGCATGCTGGTGTATTCGGCACTGGCCACCATTGCCGCCGCACTCTGTCTTGTGGCGGTGTTGGGGTGGTGGATCCGGCGCTCGATCGTGCGGCCCATCGAAAACGTCGCGCGTGCGGCACGCCTGGTGGCGGCCGGCGATCTATCCGCGCACGCTGCGGTCAGCAACCGCGATGAAATCGGCCTGCTCGGCCAGGCAATGGGGCAGGTGGTCAACACGCTCACCGATGTCTCCAGTGCGCAGGCGGACATGGCGCAGCGCCACGACGCCGGGCAGATGAGCTACCGCATGGACGCGCAGGCGTTTCCCGGCGCTTACGGCCGCATGGTCGATGACACCAACGGGTTGATCGGCGCGCAAGTGGGCCTGATCGGCACCATGCTGCAGGTGATGCAGCATTATGCGGTGGGCGACATGTCGGTGGACATGCCGCGCCTGCCCGGCGAAAAGGCGCAGATCACCGATGCGATGGACACCACCAAGCGCAACCTGGCTGCCATCAATGGCGAAATTCGTGGCCTGGTGGACGCCGCTGCGGCCGGCGATTTTGCCACCCGCGGCAATGCCGCTGCCTACAAGTTCGAATTCCGCGGCATGGTCGAGGGCCTCAATGGCCTGATGCAGAACGTGGACCAGAATCTGGGCGAGTTGTCGCAGCTGCTCAAGGCCATTGCCGATGGCGATCTGACCGCGCGCATGCGCGGCAACCAGCAGGGCGTGTTCGCGCGGATGCGCGACGATGCCAACGCCACCGTGCAACGCCTCACCGATATCGTTGGCGATATCACGCTGGCCGCGCAGACCATCCGCACCGCCTCGGCAGAAATCGCCGCCGGCAACAGCGATCTGGCGCAACGCACCGAACAACAGGCCGCGAATCTGGAAGAAACCGCCGCCTCGATGGAAGAGCTCACCTCGACCGTGCGCCAGAACTCCGACACCGCGCAGCAGGCCAGCCGGGGTGCGCAGGCCGCTGCCGAGATCGCCGGCCGTGGCGGCGAGATGGTCGCCAGCGTGGTCGATACCATGGGCGAGATCGAAGTGTCGTCCAGGAAGATCGCCGAGATCATCAGCGTCATCGACGGCATCGCGTTCCAGACCAATATCCTGGCGTTGAACGCGGCGGTGGAAGCGGCGCGCGCCGGCGAACAGGGCCGCGGCTTTGCCGTAGTTGCTTCGGAAGTGCGCGCGCTGGCGCAGCGCTCGGCCGGGGCCGCCAAGGAGGTCAAGCAGTTGATCGATGCATCGGTGGAGAGCGTGGCGCGCGGGAGCGCACGCGTGGATCAGGCCGGACGCACGATGCAGGACATCGTGCAATCGGTGCAGCAGGTCACCACGCTGATCGCCGAGATTTCCGCTGCCTCGCGCGAGCAATCGTCGGGCATCGAACAGGTGGCGCGCACCGTCAACGACATGGACGAAACCACCCAGCGCAATGCCGCGCTGGTGGAAGAAGCCTCGGCCGCTGCACGTGCGATGGAAGAACAGGCAGTGGAGCTGAGCGAAGCGGTGTCGGTATTCCGCCTGGATGCACGCAAGCCGCGGTTGGTGGCGGCTGCATGAGGGCGGCGCACAGCCGCTGCGTCGCCGACAGGTGCGCGGTGGGGTTGCGGTGCCGGCAAGAAGGGCGACGTCTGCACGCCGGTTTCTGCGCGCCGCGCATTGCCGCCTGATCACGGCTTGCTGGGTGGTGTGGGTTGCATCATGGCGCGGTAGTGGCGATGGATCGCCGCAGCTGCGTCGCCTGTTTCAGCGGCCTGGCGATGCGGGCGGCTCCACATCGCCCGGGTACTGCCTGCCGAAGCATTTTTCCAGGCGTTGATCGCGCTCGCGCTGGTTGCAGGGCTGGCGTAAGGCCCCGGTCATGGATAACGCTGCGCGCGCCACGCCGGAGCGGAAGGCCCAGGTCTGCTGCACTTCGCCACCATCCGGTGCCCAGGCCTGGTTGAAGCGCGTGGTGTCCACCGGCAATGCATCCGGCGGCGTGAGCAGGCGCTGGCTGCGTGCGGCGATCACCGGCGTGAGACGCGGATGGGCGGCAAGGCTATCGCGGATCTGCGGCCGCAGCGGGGCGATGGGGAAGGCAGGCTCGGTCATGCGCGGCAAGGAGACGTTTCTGCTGCATGGAGTGCGACAGAGACCTGTGCGCGACTGTCGGCAGCCCGCTGCGTTCTGGCTTATCGCTTACAGCGCACGAAACGCTCCACGCCGCAGCGAAGCGTCGGGTGCGAGATGCGTAATCGCAGCGCTAAATCAGAAATCCCCGCATCCCACTTCGGTCAGCGTCTCTCCACAATCAGCAGGC
The DNA here is from genome assembly GCF_002939865.1 of Xanthomonas dyei. Taxonomy (GTDB): domain Bacteria; phylum Pseudomonadota; class Gammaproteobacteria; order Xanthomonadales; family Xanthomonadaceae; genus Xanthomonas; species Xanthomonas dyei. The sequence continues at coordinate 68,138 of NZ_MDEE01000009.1, read as the reverse complement.
CACTCCGCCAATCCAGAGACGCTATGAACGACTACGGTTCTTATCGCTACCTGCCTGCCGATGGTTGGTACGCCACCTATCCCCAAGTGACCGATACCAACGAGGTGCGCGTCTTCCAACGTGTGGCGCTATGGCGGGTTGCCCCGCACGGCAACATCGTGGGTCTGATCTCCTCGCCCGACGGCGGCCAGGAGGACGTCGAGTCGCAGCTTCTCAGTGCCCCGCGCGGACAAGGCGTCCACTACATCCACATGGATGATTTGACCGAACAAGAACGCGAGCAGATCCGCCACAGACGTTTCAGCTGATCGCACCTGCTGCGTTTTCGGCGCGCTCACGCGTGATCTGACCACTACGGGACGGATGGCGCATGGTCATCCGCACCGTAGTGGTGAGGCAGGTCGTGCATGCCGTTCTCGACAGTGCTCTTGTGCCGACAACGGGCATCCGCTGGACAAGCGCCAGCGGCCAAGCCCGTGCGCTGAAGATCACCCCGCTTCGCGTACCCGGGCGGTGAGGCCTTTGAGGAAGGCGCGCAACAGTTGGTCGCCGCACGGGCGGAAGTTCTTGTGGCCGGGCTGGCGGAACAGGGCCGACAACTCCGGCTTGGACAACGGGAAGCCGGCGCCGGCGAAGATGGCGTGCATGTCCACATCCTTCAGTTCGAAGGCCACACGCAGTTTTTTCAGCACCAGGTTGTTGCCGACGCGGGTTTCCAGCGGGCGGACCGGCTGGCTTTCGTCGCGGCCGCGGAAGCGCAGCACCAGGCCGTCGAGAAAGCGCGCCAGCATCGCATCGGTGCAGGGCTCGAAACCGGGCTCGTCTTCCTTCTTCAGCCAGGCCTGTACCTGCGGCTTGTCGAGCGCGAACTCGGGGTCGGCCAGGTGAGTGATTTCCACCACCTTGTCGTCGCTGAGGTCGAGCATGTAGCGGATGCTGCGCAGTACATCGTTGTGGATCATGACAATTCCGGGGCCCCGGCCTGTCGCCGGAAAGGCGTCATTCTACGGGGCCGGGGCGGAACGCGGCGTGTGTCGCGCCGCTCCGAGGCTGCTCGGAAGCGGCTGACAAGGCCTTGCGAGCAGTCGTTGTATGCAATGCGGTCGGTGCGCGGCAGTTGCAGGTCGAGCGGTATCGCCGGCCCACGGACCGATCGCGCCGCCTGGCGGGGGAGCGCAGTTGGTCTGAGCGCTCCTCAGCTGCCGCGATAAGTGGAATACCCGTACGGCGACAGCAGCAGCGGCACATGGTAATGGCCGTCGTCGGCAATGCCGAAGGCGATGGGCACCTGTTCCAGGAACGGGGGGGCGGCCAGTGCCGTGCCGGTGGCGCGCCAGTAGCCGGCCACGTCGAATTCCAGCCGGTAGCGGCCGGGTGGCAGGGTCAGGGCGGCCAGCGCCGGGCAACGCCCGTCCTGGTTGGTGATCGCTTCCAGCTGCAGTGTGTCGCCGGCGAACAGGCGCAGCGGGACGCCAGCGGCAGGCCGGCCATTGGCGGTGTCGAGCACATGGGTGGACAGGCTGCTCATGCCACTGCCTGGGACGGTTGCGGCCACTGGCCGAGGAATTCGGGTTGGTCGTAGGCCAGATAGCTGTCGACGATGGCCTGGCGGTCGTCCAGGAACAGCTGGTCTGCCACCGCGCGGGCCAGCCGCGGCAAGGCGACCTTGAGCCCGGACAGCGCTGCGGCCGAGGGACCGTGGTTGATCAGCGCCGAATAGTTGAAGGCGAACAACCCGTGCAGCAGTGCGGCGTCGTCCGGCGTGCGTGGCAGCAGTTCGAAGCCCGGCCCCAGGTACGGGTGTGCATCGAGCACCGGGTTGGCCTGGCCCGGCGGTACTTGATAGCGGTCTGCCCAACAGGCGATGCGGCCGGATAGCGCGGCCAGCTCCGGGCGCAGCTGCGGGTCGGTGACCAGGCCAGTGGCCACGGCCAGGAAATCGAAGCGGTGTTCGCCGTGCGGGGTACGCACCACCACCGCGCCATCGCGCTCGGCCACCTCCAGCCACGGCGCGCCCAGGTGCAGCGCAAAGCCAGGGTGCGCGCAGGCGCGCTGGAAGGTGTCGTTTGTGGGCGGTTGGTTGTGTGCGAAGAAGCTGGCCATCATCCGGTACTTGTCCGCATCGGGCAGGGTCAGAAACCGCGGAATGATGCCGGCCTGCTCCATGTGGCGGAACGGATTAATGCGCGGCAGCTCATTGCGGCGCACGAACACTTCGGCACTGGCGACGCCCTGGTCCAGCGCAAAACAGGCGTTGTCGAATGCGGAGGCGCCGCCGCCCAGAATGCCCACGCGCTTACCGGCCAATGCGGCGAAGTCGATATGGCTGGAGGTGTGTGCGTAGCGGTGGCTGGGCAGGGCACGGCCGATCCAGTCCGGCACCATCCATTGGCCACCGCCCTGGATGCCGGTGGCCAGGATCAGCTTGCGCGTCAGCAGCGGCGCGCCCATTGTCAGATGCAAACGGTGGATGCCGGGTGCGACCTCGGGTTCGACGCGTGCCAGTTGCGTGGCGTTGCGCACCGGCAGCCGCAGCGCCGCGCGGTACCAGCGCAGGTAGTCCATCCAGCGGGCGCGCGGAATCTTGTCCAGCGTGTCCCAGGCGGCGCTGCCGTGTTGCGCCTCCCACCAGGCGCGGAAGGTCAGCGACGGCACGCCGAGGTCGATCGAGGTGATCTGCTTGGGCGTGCGCAAGGTTTGCATGCGTGCATAGGTCACCCAGGGGCCTTCCTGGCCGGCGGGGTTTTCGTCGATGACCAGCACGTTGTGCACGCGCTCGCGTTGCAGTGCGAACGCCGCGCCCAGACCGCTCTGGCCGGCGCCCACAATCACCACGTCGTAGACATGCCCGGCCGGATGCACGCGCGGTTGCACCCAGGCATCGCCGCCGTGGGCCAGACGTTGCAGGTCGCGGGCGAGCTCGCGTTCGAGTTGGGCCAGGCTCATGGCAGTACCTCCAGGCGCAAGTGGACGATCTTGCCGATCTCGGCGAGGGCGGTGGCGATCTCGGCGTCGCGCGAGGCATCCAGGCGCTGCTCCAGCGCGGCCAGAATGCCGGCCTTGTCGTGCAGCCGCACGCAGATCACGAACGGGAAACCGAAGCGCTGGCGATAGGCCTGATTAAGCGCATGGAAGCGGGTGAATTCGTCCTCGCTCAACCGATCAAGACCGGCCGAGGCCTGCTCGGCCGCCGAGGCGGCGGTGAGCGTGCGGTCGATGGCCGCCTTGCCGGCCAGCTCCGGATGCGCGCGAATCAACGCGACCTGATCTTGCGGCGATGCATCGAACACCACCTGCATCAAGCCGCGATACACATCCTCGAACGGGCGACGGCGCGCGGCGCGCTCCACCACCCACGGCGAATGTTCGAACACCTCGCGATACCGCGCGACGAAGGCGGCATCGTCCAGCATACGGTCGTCGAGCGCGTTCATGCGTGAGTCCCTTGCAGCGACACGTGCGCGGCCACCACTTTCCAGCCATCGGCAAAGCGCACCCAGCTCTGACTCTGGCGACCGCGCGCGCTGCTGCCCTCGCGGACGAATTCGGCATGCGTGGTCGCGCAGTCCTGGCCATAGCTGTGCACTTCCACGTGCATGAGCTGGCGTTGCGGCGAGCCGCCGCGGCCGCTGCGAAACGCGCGGATCGCGTCGATGCCGTACAGCACCTCGCCCACGCCATACCGCACGGTGCTGGGCGCTGCATGAAACAGCGCATCCATCGCGGCGATGTCATCGCGCATCAATGCGCTTTCGTAAGCGTGGAAGGCGGCGGTCACCTGCGCGATCACCTCGGGCAGATCGATGTCGGCAGTGACAATGCTCATGCCGGATGCACCTGCAGCCAGTGGTGCGCGATATCGATGCGCCGCGCCACCCAGGCATCGCCGCTGGCCAGCACGTGATCGACAAAGCGCGCCAGTGCGGCCGCGCGTGCGGGCTTGCCGACGATGCGCCCGTGCAGGCCGATCGAGAGCATGCGCCCGCCTTCGCTGCGCAACTGCTCGAAGCTATCGCGCAGATAGCGAAAGAACGATTCGCCATCGGCAAACCCGTTATAGGCGACGAACTTCATGTCGTTGGCATCCAGCGTGTACGGCACGATCAACTGCGCGCGGCCGTGGCGGGTGTCGTAATACGGCACATCGTCGGCATAGCTGTCGGCGTCGTAGATAAAGCCGCCTTCTTCGGCAACCAGGCGCGCGGTGTTGGGGCTGGTGCGGCCCTGGTACCAGCCCAGCGGACGGCTGCCGGTGACGCGGGTGTGCACCGCGATCGCTTGCGCGATATGCGCGCGCTCGGTGGCCTCGTCGATATGTTGGTAGTCGATCCAGCGCAGCCCGTGGCTGGCGATTTCCCAGTCGGCGGCCTGCATCGCGGCCACCGCGTCGGGATTGGCGGCCAGCGCATTCGCCACGCCGAACACGGTCACCGGCACCGCGCGCGCAGTGAACAGCCGATGCAGCCGCCAGAAACCGGCGCGGCTGCCGTACTCGTACAGGCTTTCCATGGCCATGGCGCGTGCGCCGGCCTGGGCGTGTGCGCCGACCATTTCCGACAGAAACGCCTCCGAGCCGGCATCGCCGTTGAGCACGCAGTTTTCCGCGCCTTCTTCGTAATTGATGACGAACTGCACGGCGATGCGCGCGCCACCCGGCCACTGCGCATCCGGCGGGGTGGCGCCGTAGCCGACCAGGTCGCGCGCCGCGCTCATGCAGCCGGCTCCGCATGCCAGGCCGCCAAGGCGGCTTCCACTGCCAGGCCCGGCGTGCAGATGTAGCCCTCGGCACGCAGCACCGCTTCCAGCGCGGCCAGGGTGAGCAGCACCTTGTGCTTCATCGCGTTGTAGCCCATCGCGCCGATGCGCCAGATCTTGCCTTGCAGCGGGCCGAAGGCGGTGCCGATCTCGATCTCGAAATCCTCGCGCATGCGCCGCCGCACCGCGTCGTTGTCGATGCCCGCCGGGATCACCACGCCGGTCACGTTGGTCATGCGATGCGCCGCGTCGCCGAATACCTCCAGACCCATCGCGGCGATGCCGGCGCTCACCGCACGGCCGGCGGCGGTGTGGCGCGCGAACCGCGCGTGCAGGCCTTCCTGCAGCGCGACGCGTGCGCATTCGCGTGCGCCGTACAGCATGGTGGTGGCTTCGGTGTGATGGTTTAGGCGCTTGTCCGACCAGTAATCCATGATCATCGCCAGGTCGAAATAATTCGAGGCGATGCGCGGCCCGCGGCCGTTGACGATGTCCTCGCGCACGATGCCGCGTTCGACATGCCGGCGCGCAAAGATCGCCTCGGCCGCGCGCTCGGACACGCTGATCGGTGCCGAGCCGGACGGCCCGCCCAGGCATTTCTGCAGGCCGGCGGTGACCACGTCCACGCCCCAGCGGTCGCTGGCGATCTCCATGCCGCCGATGGTGGCGGTGGCATCCACGTAACTCAGCGCGCCGGCCGCGCGGCACAGTGCGCCCAGACCATCGAGCGGCTGCGCCATGGTGGTGGAGGTGTCGCCGTGCACGGTGGCCACCAGTTTGGGTGCCACGCGCTCGATCGCTTCGGCAATCGCGCTGAGCGGCACCACCTCGCCCCATGGCGCATCCACGCTGTGCACGTCGGCGCCCAGGCGCTGCAGGATTTCGGTAAGCAACAAGCCGAAGCGGCCGAAGTTGATCACCAACACGCGGTCGCCCGGTTGCACCAGCGATACCAGCGCCGCTTCGATACCGGCACGCGCGGTGCCGTCGACCAGAAACGTCCAGCGGTTTTCGGTACCGAACAACGGCCGGTACAGCGCCATCACCTCGTTCATGTAGGTGGTCATTTCCGGGTCGAACTGGCCCAGCAGATCGGCCGCCATCGCGCGCAGCACGCGCGGATGCGCATTGACCGGGCCGGGGCCCATCAACAGGCGTTGTGGCGGATCGAGTTCGCCAAAGGTATGCAGGTGGCGCAGATCAGGTGACAAGGGGGTCTCCCAGGTGTTCGATGAAGTGGCGCATGACCGCCAGGGCGACCTCGGCATCGGCCGGGTCGACGTGTTCGTCCGGATGATGGCTGATGCCGCCAGCGCAGCGCACGAACAGCATTGCGGTTGGGCAGAGCGCGGCCATCGTCATCGCATCGTGGCCGGCACCGGAGACCAACCGCCGCGGGGCGATGCCTTGCGCGGCGACGGCGTGGTCGAGCCGGGTCATCAGCGTCGCTGCGCATGGGCTGGCGGCGAGGGTTTGCAGCGGGGTGATAGCGATGGCGATGCCGCGCGCTGCGCCGATGCGCGCCAGTGCCTGTGAGATGGCGCGCACCGCGGCATCGCGGGTGGCGTCGTCGCCGGCGCGCACATCCAGCGTGCAGTCCACGCGGCCGGGCACTACGTTGGTGGCGCCCGGTGCGAGCTGCAGCTTGCCAACGGTGGCGACCAGATCGTTGCTGCCCTCGCGCGCGATGCGCTCGATGGCCAGCAGCGCTTCGGCTGCAGCACTCAAGGCATCACGACGCAATGCCATCGTGGTGGTGCCGGCATGCCCGGCGCGGCCGTCGAAGCGCAGCGCAAAGCGGCGTTGCGCGGCGATCGCGGTGACGATGCCCACCGGCAGGCCGGCGGCTTCGAGCACCGGGCCTTGTTCGATATGGGTTTCCAGATACGCCAACACGCTGCCCGGCGCGCGTGCGGCGTGGTGGATGTGTGCGATATCCAGATCCCAGTCTGCCAACGCGGTGGCGACGTCGATGCCGGCAGCGTCGGTCACCGCCAACGTGGTCGGGTCGAGCGTGCCGGCCACCGCACGGCTGCAGAACATCGAGACCGGAAAGCGCGAGCCTTCTTCGTCGCCGAACGCGATCACTTCGATGGCGAATGGCAGGCGCCGCGCTTGTGCGTGCAGTGCGGCGACGCATTCGATGCCGAGCAGGATGCCGAGCGGGCCGTCGTAGCGGCCGGCATCGCGCACGCTGTCCAGGTGGCTGCCGATCAGCAGCGCCGGTGCGTCGGCCTGCGTGCCGTCGTAGCGGCCGATCAGGTTTGCCGCTGCGTCCAGGCGCACCTGCATACCGGCCTTGTGCATCCACGCGCTCACCTGCGCGATGGCGGCGCGGTGCGCCGGGCTGAGCCAGGCGCGGAATAGTCCCTCGGGTGTGTCGCTATAGGGCGCGACGCCCAGCGCATCGCAACGCGCCACCGCGCGTGCGCCGGAGCCGCTGTCCGGTGAGAGGCGCTGGGTGCTCAGCATCGGGCGCCGTGCGGGTGCGCTGTTCCACCGGCGCTGTAGGGACCGCGATGCGATAGCGACTGATGCATGGAGCCTCCGCAGGCGGTGGGGGGAAGGGCAAGGCATCGCCGGGCGATGGAGTGCCCGTGCTGTCGTGGCGACAGGCGCATGCCAAGCGGGCCGCGCCTTGAGCGACTATACGAACCGCCCCCGTCACCCCAAAGCGGTTTTTTTAGGGTCATGCGTTGCAAAAAATGCGACAGGCACCGTGGCCATGCGTCCCTTCCCCATCGGGAGAAGGGGCCCGAAGGCCGGATGAAGGGCGCCGCAGAGAGCTGTCAGTCCTTGCCAAGACAAACGCCTCGCCACGCGCCTTCAGAAGTGAGGCACCGCCTGCTTCGGCAAGCCCCCTCACCCCAGCCCTCGCTCTGCGTCGCGGCCTGCGCTTGCGGCGCGAGCGCACCAATGCACGCACGCCAGTGGCGCGTAAGCCGTGCCTTGGAGCCCTGCAGGAGCGGGCAACAACCGCGCCGCCTCGCATCCGAACGGCTGCTACAGTCGGCACATCCCATGAAAGAGATTCACCAATGGCCCGCGACAATTTCAAGGACCTGTTGGCGTTGATCGCCATCGTTCGCGAAGGCAGCTTCACCCGGGCAGCGGCCAAGTTGGGTGTTTCGCAATCGGCGCTCAGCCATACCATCCGCGGGCTGGAGGCCTCCCTCGGCTTGCGCCTGCTGACGCGCACCACCCGCAGCGTGGCACCGACCGAGGCCGGCGAGCGTCTGATCCAGACCGTGGCGCCGCGCTTTGCCGAGATCGAAGAAGCACTGTCGGCGTTGAGCGAAATGCGCGACACCCCCGCCGGCAACGTGCGCATCACCGCCACCGACTATGCCGCGCGCGCGATCCTGTGGCCCAAGCTGTCCAAGCTGCTGCAGCAATACCCCGACATCAACGTTGAAATGTTCATCGACAATGGACTGACCGACATCGTTGCCGATCGCTACGATCTGGGCGTGCGCCTGGGCGACCAGGTCGAAAAGGACATGATCGCCGCGCGCATCGCGCCGGACATGCGCATGGCGCTTGTTGCATCGCCGTCGTATCTGGCGCGCCGGCCACTGCCGAAAACGCCGCAGGACCTCACCGCGCATCGCTGCATCAATCTGCGCATGAAAACCGCCGGTGGCATCTATGCCTGGGAGCTGGAGAAGGACGGCCGCGAAGTCATCGTGCGCGTGCAGGGCCAGCTGACCTTCAACGGCACCTATGAAGCGGTGGACGCGGCCGTCGATGGTTTCGGCATCGCGTTCGTGCAGGAGGATCTTGCCCGCCCGCATATCAAGGCCGGGCGCCTGCGCTGGATCATGAAGGATTGGTCGCCCACCTGGCCGGGCCTGCATGCGTTCTATCCCAGCCGCAGGCATTCTTCGCCAGCGTTCAATCTGGTGCTGGATGCATTGCGTTACAAAGGCTGATGGGTATGCGTGGTGGTTGAACGTGCGCAGTTGTCGTGCGAATGGTTGGGCCTGCTTGGATCGGCGAGGCGTTGCTGAGATGAGTCGCACCCCGTGCTACGAACAGCGCGCAGACCCCAAAAAAGCTCCCGCCGGCGGATAGCGTCTACAAGATGATGTCTGCACGGATCCGCCACCCTCATGCGCATTCGGTATTCCGATCTGTACCCGCATAATTGCGCCGTCGAACTGCAGCGCATCGCGCGCCGCGCCACGATCAGCCTGCGGCCACGCTCATGAGTGCACCTCATAAGCCCGTGCTGCGCAGGTGTCTTACTCGGCGCAGGCAGACCACGTAACCTGCGCAACCTCCAGACACGCGCATGCCAGCGCCGCAATCATGCGCTGCATCACGTTTGTCGTGCGGCCGAAGCAGGCGCGGGCCGATGCAGTCCATCGCCGCCCGTGGCGCTCCCATCCCGAACAGCACACGCGCATCGCGCCCTCGCGATGCGCCGTGTGTCCTGTCTCCTACCTAAGGCTTCCCCATGCCAGCCAACACCTTGACCACCGACACAGCCCAACCCGATACCGTCGTTGCGACCCGCCAGGCCTGGAGTGCGGTCGGCTCGATGTCGCTGTGCGTCGCGTTGCTGATCGCATCGGAATTCATGCCGGTGAGCCTGCTGACGCCGATTGCTGCGGACCTGCACGCAAGCGCCGGCATGGCCGGGCAGGCGATCTCCATCTCCGGCCTGTTTGCGGTGATTGCCAGCCTGCTGATCGCGCCGCTGTCGTCGCGTTTGAACCGGCGCCATGTATTGCTGGGCCTGAGCGCGGTGATGTTGCTGTCGTTGTTGTTGATTGCCAGCGCGCACAGCTTTGGCATGTTGATGGTCGCCCGTGCCTTGCTCGGCATCACCATCGGTGGGTTCTGGGCGCTGTCCACCGCCACGGTGATGCGCATCATGCCCGAGCATGCCGTGCCCAAGGCATTGGGCATCGTGTTTATCGGCAATGCCGTGGCAACCGCGTTTGCCGCGCCGCTGGGCAGTTATCTCGGCGCCATCATCGGCTGGCGTGGTGTGTTCTGGGGCATGGTGCCGTTGGTGGCGCTGGCCATCGCCTGGCAATGGCGCAGCCTGCCGTCGATGCCGGCGCAAGGCACCAGTTCGCTGGGCGACATCGTTGGCTTGTTGAAGCGCCGCTACGTCGCTCGCGCAATGCTCGCGGTGATGCTTGGCTTTGCTGGCGCATTCTCCGCGTTCACCTACTTCCGCCCGTTCCTGGAAACCGTTACGCAGGTCGATGTGTCGCAGCTGTCATTGCTGCTGCTTGGCCTGGGCCTTGCCGGCTTCGTTGGCACCTATGCGGCCACCGCGCTGGTCGCCAAGCGGCTGTTTACCCTGCTCACCGTGTTGCCGGCCGCACTGGGCATCGTCACGCTTGGCATGTTGCTGGGCGGTCATGTGCTGTGGGCAGTGGCGGTGGCGATGATCGCCTGGGGCACGCTCAACGCAGCGGTCCCGGTGGCGTGGTCCACCTGGCTGAGCCGCTGCATCAAGGATGCGCCGGAAAGCGGCGGCGGCCTGATGGTGGCTGCGATCCAGCTGTCCATCATGCTCGGTGGCGCGCTGGGCGGTGTGCTGCTGGATCACCTGTCGATCGGCGCCACATTCATTGGGGCAAGCGTGTTGCTGCTGGCCTCCTCGCTGGTGGCGAGCAACGGCGCGCGGCTGCAGCCGTGATGCCAGCGCCCTCGCCGGCACGGACGCAGCAACACGCAAAGCGCGTTGCCTTAAGCGCCGCGCCAGCTGAGCTTCGCGCGGCGCGTAGGCCAGGGCTGGAATCAGCCCATGCCGAATTGCTTGTGCAGCACCTTGTCCAGCAACGCGCGTGGCAAAAAGCGTCGGGCGAATGCGCCTTGCCGTGCCGACTTACCCGAGGGATAGCGCAGCTTGGGGTGCTGGTCGCGGGCCGCCCGCACGATGGTCTCGGCCACGCTGTCGGCGCTGTCGGCAACCGCCATCGCCGTGTCGTAGGCGCGCTGGTAGCTGGCGCGTAGCGCATCGTAGGCGGGCAGCAGGCGGTCCGCCGTTGCGGTGCTCGACTCGAAACCGGTCTTGGTGGCGCCCGGCTCGATGACCGCCACGCGAATACCGAAGCCGCGCACTTCATGATCGAGCGATTCGGAATAGCCCTCCAGCGCGTGCTTGGTGGCCGAGTAGTACGCACTGAAGGGTGCCGGCAGCAAGCCCAGACCCGAGCCCACGTTGAGGATGCGTCCGCTGCGTTGCGCACGCATGATCGGCAGCACCGCGTTGGTCACCCGCACCACACCATGCACGTTGGTGTCGAACAGCGCACGCACCTGCTCGATCGAGCTTTCCTCGGCGGCTCCGGTGATGCCGATGCCGGCGTTGTTGACCAACAGGTCGATGCGTCCTTCGCGCGTCTGTAGCGTGGCGATGGCGGCCTGCACCGACGCATCGTCGGTGACGTCCAGAGCCAGCAACGGAAAGCCGCGCTGCCCTGCATCGGCGCCGCGGCGGCTGGTGCCATAGACGGTGTAGCCGGCAGCGGCCAGTTGCGTGGCTGCGGCAAGGCCGATACCTGAAGAAGCGCCGGTGACCAGCGCCACGGGATGCTTGGATGTCATGGAATATTCTCGATGGTCACGGGGAAGAAGGAACGCGTTGCCACACGTGGAGCGTGCGGTAATGCGCGTCTGTGTGGCTGTGCAGCCGGCTGACGCGCGGCGTGCAGGACTGTGTCGCCTCGCCCGCGCAGCCGTGTTGTGGATTGCGCTTAGGTGCTGGTGTGATACCGCTCGGCCGCATGCGCCTGGCGCAGGTTCGACAGCAGGCCCTGGCGGGCGCCGTCCAGTGCGTCCCAGCGTTCGGCCGCGTGCAGCGGCGGGATGGCGCCAATGCCACTGGAAGCGCCGGTGATCAGAACAGTGGGACGCGTGGTCATGACAGGTCTTCGGGTTGAGATGGAATTTATGATGATTATCATCATCTAAAAAAGCAAGCGTTTGCTGATGCTCGATATCGGGTCCTGCCAAGGACTGGCTGGATGGGCGCCGCGCGTGCTCGGGCAATCGGCCGGGCAGGGTGTTATTGGGTGGGCGCGGTGGAACCCCGTGCAGCGCGTTAGCCAGACTGGCGTTGCATCGACAATCCGAACGGCTGCCTGGGGACTTGCGAAGTCCGCTGCGTCAACGTGATCGGTGACGGGCGCTGTTTAACGCCTTGGCATGCGCGTCCTGCGTGCGCATGCCACGCCTACATCGCCGGGCATCGGCTGTCTCGGCAATGCAGTCGCGGCCGGCTAAGCCAGCACTGTTGGGCCGTGATTCCAGTGCACTCATCGAGCAGGCGCAATGCAGCAATCCCGTCGACATGGTCTGACTGGCTAGCCGCTGCATGAGGGAACAACCCGAAAACAGTGGCGGCGAAACGTCTAGCTCAGCGATGCTGCAGAAATCAGATCCTGCCGCAGGGCATCCACGCAGTCATCGACAAACGTGCGCACCTTGGATGAGCCCCGACGGCCTTCCACATAGACCACATGCACCGGTTCCGGTGCGATCTCGAAGGTTTCGAGGATGCACGTGAGTGTGCCGTTCTGGAGGTGTTCGCGGATCTGGTAAGACGGCACTTGCGTCAGTCCCCAGCCCTGCACTGCGGCACCGATGGCGGCCTTGGACGAAGTTACGCTGAGGCGTGAGCCAACCTCGACCACAGACTCACGCCCATCGATGCGAAACGGCCACTTGGGTGCGCGCTCCGAAGATGCCACCGAGAGGGTGCGGTGCTGCGATAGATCGTCTGGGTGCTGCGCAATGCCGTGTTCTGCCAGATAGCCCGGCGACGCGCAGACCATGCGACGCACGCTGCCCACCGGGATCGCGGTCAACGATGAATCGGGGAGTGCGCCGATGCGCACCGCGACGTCGATGCCCTCGTCCAGCAGTGGTAGCACGCGGTCGGCCAGAATGGCGCGTGCGGTGACCTTTGGATAACGACTGAGAAAGCGCGTCAACACCGGCATGACATGCAACGCGCCGAACATCTGCGGAGCCGTCACCGTCAGCGATCCGCTGGGGAGTGCGTGCAACCCGGCTGCTGTGTTTTCGACATCCTCCAGGTCGGCCAGCAGCCGTCGGCAGTCGATGGCGTACTGGTGGCCGGCCTCGGTGAGCCGCATGGTGCGGGTGGTGCGCACCACCAACAGCACGCCGAGGCGTTTTTCCAGCTGCGCGATGGTGCGTGTCACCGTGGCGGTGGAAATGCCAAGGCGACGCGCGACGCCGGCAAAGCTCGCTTGCTCCGCAAGTGCGGCAAACAGCGTCATTTCCTGGATGCGGTCCACCGGCGCCTCACGCTTGGTTACCGCCACAGAGTAGCAGTGCGCCGCCGATGCACGGTGCAGGGCAGGGCGTGTGCAGGGAGCGCCGCAGCATTGCGAGCGCCGCAATGGTCAATTGATGGGCGCGGTGGTTCTGCTGGTGCGAAGCGACGCCTAGCATGTCGATCACTTCATCCGATCTTCGACGTGCCATGACGCAGTCCGATTCGCCTGTCGCGCTCAACGCCGATCACGCCAATGAACCCGGCCGCCGACTGATGCTTGCCTCATGCATCGCAACGGCATTCGCGCTGGGCGCTTGTGGGTTGCGTGCGGGCGAACGTCCCGGCAACACGCAGACCACTAAAGGAGCAGCTATGTCCCATGATCCGATCATCGGCGTGACCTACAAGACCCAGCGCGTCGGCGATGTCGAGGTGTTCTATCGCGAAGCCGGGCGCGCGGATGCGCCTGTGTTGCTGTTGCTGCATGGCTTCCCCAGCGCCAGCCACATGTTCCGCGATCTGATGCCGTTGCTGGCACGCCAGTGCCGCTTGATTGCACCGGACCTGCCGGGCTTCGGCAATACCACGGCGCCGCCACGCGGGCAGTTCGAGTACACCTTCGAACAGCTTTACAAGGTGATCGAGGGCTTTACCGAAGCACTGGAACTGCGCCGTTACGCTTTGTATGTGTTCGATTACGGCGCGCCGGTCGGGTTTCGCCTGGCTGCGGCAAACCCGCACAAGGTGAGCGCCATCATCAGCCAGAACGGCAATGCGTACCTGGACGGCTTCAGCGACCAGTGGGGTGCGTGGCAAGCGTATTGGCGCGAGCCGACTGACGCCAATCGCCAGGCGTGCCGCGCCTCGCTGTCGCCGCAGACTATCCGCGACTGGCAATACGGTACCGGTGCCGACCCGAGCAGGCGCTCGCCCGATGGCTACACGTTGGACATCGCGTACATGGCGCGCCCAGGTGCGGAAGACATCCAGCTGGATCTGATCCTGGATTACCGCAGCAATGTGGCGGCCTATCCGGCATTCCACGCGTATTTCCGCAAGCATCAGCCGCCGTTGCTGGCGGTGTGGGGCAAGCACGATCCCGCCTTTATTCCGGCGGGCGCGCAGGCGTATGCCAAGGACCTGCCGAAAGCCGAAATCCATCTGCTGGACACCGGGCACTTCGCGCTGGAAACGCATGCGCCGGAGATCGCGCAGTACATCGGTGAGTTCCTGCAGCGCACGCTTGCAGCGTCGACGTCGTTGCTGCGTTAACGCGGGGATTGCGGGCGCGGCGACAGGGCTGCGTCCGCCTGCGGGTGGAGGCTGCAGGCGCATGTTAATTTGCTGCGATCACTCCCCCAGAGATTGCCGAGATGCTCAGCGCGTACCGATGGAGCGGGTGGCTGGTGCTTGCCAGCCTGTTGTCGGCGTCTGCCCTTGCCGGTACGCCTGAGGGCGGTTACCGGCAGCCGCCGGAGCCGCTCTTGAGCGTGTTGCGCGCGCCGCTCAATCCATCGCCGCGTCTGGATCCCACCGGCAAGACCCTGTTGTTGGTGCAGCGCACGCAGTATCCACCGATCGCGCGCGTGGCCGAGCCGTACCTGAAGCTGGCCGGCGTGCGGGTGGAGCCGCGCACGCATAGCCGTCACGACATGTCCAGCGGCTACGGCATTCGTTCCTGCCTGGAAGGCTTCAGCCTGGTCGAGGTCGCCACCGGCAAGCAGACCGCGGTGACCCTGCCGGCAGGGGCCTGCCCGGCAGCGCCGGTGTGGTCGCCGGACGGGCGCCGCTTCGCCTTCAACAACACGGCCACCGATCGCGTCGAGCTCTGGGTGGGCGAGGTGGCCACCGGCAGCGTGCGCAAGATCGACGGTGTGCAACTCAACCCGGTGCTGGGTGGCGAAATCCAGTGGTTGGGCGGCAGCGACACCTTGCTGCTGAAGACGGTGCCGCACGAGCTGGGTGCCGCGCCGCGCAAGGCGGCGGTGCCGCCGGGCCCGGAGGTCAAGGAAACCATCCAGGGCAAGGGCGAAAGCAGCACCTACGAGGCGCGCGACACACTCTCCAGTCCAGAAGACGAGGCCTTGTTTAGCTACTACGCCACCTCCCAGCTGCTCACGGTGGATGCGGCCACCGGCAAGCAGCGCAAGCTCGGCACGCCTGCGGTCTACACCACCGTGGATGGCGCGCCCGATGGCCGCCACGTGCTGGTGGAGCGGTTGAAACAGCCGTATTCCTACGTCACTACTTATGCGCGCTTCGCCCACGAGGTGGCGGTGCTGGATCTGGCCAACGGCAGCGAGCGCAGGCTGGCCGATCTGCCGGTTGCCGACCGGGTGCCGGTGCAAGGGGTTGCGATCGGCCCGCGCGCCTATTCCTGGCGTGCCAATCAACCGGCCACGCTGGTCTGGGCCGAGGCGCTGGATGGGGGCGACTGGAAAACCAGCGTGCCCGCGCGCGACAAGCTGATGACGCTGGCTGCACCGTTCACCGCCAAGCCGCGTGAACTCACGCGCGTGCAGCAGCGCTATGCCGGCCTGTCGTGGTTTGCCGAAGGCGGCCGGGCGCTGTTGGACGAGTACGACGAAAACCGCCATTGGCGTCGCACCACGCTGCTGGATGCCGACCGCCCCGGTACTGCCGGGCGGGTGTTGTTCGACTTGTCCGCCGACGACCTGTATGCCGATCCCGGCGTGCCGGAAACGCATCTGCTGGCCAACGGCCGGGCCGTGCTGCGCGAAGAACAGGGTGCCTTGTTCCTGAGCGGGCAGGGCGCTTCCCCCGCGGGCGACCGGCCATTTCTGGATCGCTATGCGCTGGCCAGTGGCACGACCCAGCGACTGTTCCGCAGCGACGCCAGTGTGGACGAACTGTTCTTCGGCTTTGCCGGCGACGACGTGTCGCGCCTGCTGACCTGGCACCAGTCGCCGACCGACCCGCCCAACGTGTACTTGCGCACGCTGGGCCAGCCATTGCCGACGGCGGCGACAGGTGAGGCGATCCTTGCCTCCACTGCCACGCCGGTCACCCACTTCCCGGATCCGACCCCGCTGGTGCGGCAGATCAAGAAGCGCCTGGTGACCTACAAGCGCAAGGACGGCGTGGAGCTGTCGTTCACCCTGTACACGCCGCCCGGCTATCAGGAAGGCACGCGCGTACCGGCGATCCTGTACGCCTACCCGCTCGACTACGCCGACCCTTCGAAGGCCGGCCAGGTCAGCGGTGCCAGCGAGCGCGACTTCACCCGCCTCAGCTACTACCAAGTGCTGCTCCTGGCCGGCTACGCGATCATCGACGATGCCGCCTTCCCCATCGTCGGCGACCCCAAGACCGCGTACGACACCTACCTGCAGCAGCTGGTGGACGACGCCACCGCCGCGGTGGACAAGGCAGTGGAGCTGGGTGTGGTCGACCGCCAACGTATCGGCGTCACCGGGCATAGCCACGGTGCTCTGATGACGGCCAACCTGTTGGCCCACACCGACCTGTTCCGCGCTGGTGCCGCCACCAGCGGCAGCTACAACAAGACGCTGACGCCGTTCGGTTTCCAGAGCGAGCGCCGCTCGTTCTGGGCCGCGCCGGAGATCTACGCGCAAGCGTCGGCATTCTTCCACGCCGACAAGATCAACGAGCCGTTGTTGATCGTGCACGGCATGGACGACGCCAACCCCGGCACCGAAACCACCCAGGCACCGCGCTTGTTTCAGGCCATCCGCGGCAACGGCGGCACCGCGCGGCTGGTGCTGCTGCCGTTCGAACCGCACTGGTATACCGCACGCGAATCCACTGAGGATGTGGTCGCCGAGATGCTGGACTGGTTCGACCGCTACGTGAAAAACGCGCCGCCGCGTGAGACGGCCAACAAGCCCGCGCGGTAAATCAGGTACTCCTGGCGCTGGTTGTAACGAAGGCCGCAACGCAAGTGGCTTTCGCTGTTGCGCAGCGCTTTAGCACGCTTGGCGATCTGTCCAACCGTGCGGTGTGAGGTGGCGAGCACCTCACACCAACACCGAGCCTATCGGGCTTAATCCGCCGACAGCGATCCCAGCGTAAAGCCGGACACGGCATTGACCTTGCCGCGCCAGAGCACGCCGCGGTTGCTGGGCAGCGGCTGTCCACCGGGCGAGAAGCAACGTGACTCGATCAGGTGAATGAACTGCGGCGGCCTGCTGCTTTGCTGCGCATCGTCCTCGGTGTCGTAGATGCTGGCATGGCTGGCGAACGCGCGGCGGATATCCTCTTTTTCCTCGGCATCGCCGGGATAGGCAGCGGAGAATTCCTGCGCAAACGCTTCGAAGTACTGCTTCCCGCTAACCAGCTGGCCGGAAACAATGATGCCTTCCACAAACAGCGTGATGCCGAACTGCACGTTCGAGGTGTTGACGGTCGCGACCAGCTTCTGCAGATACCAATCCAGGCTCTGGCCGTCGAACGCCAGCTTGACGTCTTCCAGGCTCGGTTGATTGTCTTGTTGATCTGTCATGTGGCTCTCCCTGATTGAAGGTGTGATGTGTGTCGGAATCAGCGCGGCGACCTGCCCACGCATCGCCTTGCATGCCCAAGAACGCGGGTGCGTTCTGTCAGGTGATCGCTGCGGTTGGGGCCGCCAGTGCCACGTGGAAGAGCATGGGGTGAGTCTATGGCATGTTCCTTACCTTGAACCGTCCTGCCTCAGATGATTGATCCGACGTCCAGTCGCGACCACGCCTGCCTTCCTTAACTCCCGCGAGGCGGCTTGTCATGGTGGTTCGTCATGTCCATGCGCTCCGCAGGTACCCAGTTGCCAGGCGGCTACCGTACTTTCGGCGTGCCCAGCCTTTGACAGGTGCCGAAGCAATCAATGGCCGTGGTGGGTTGCCTGTTACTTCCATCTGGAAATCGCTCGAGCTGCACGTAAGACAGCGAGAAGCGCAAAGTAGCCGGCTTTTTGTATGGCGGTAGCGTTCGAAAAACGAGGTTTCGTCAGTGGCCTGGTGTATTTGCGGCGTCAACGGCGGGGAATGTGTTTCGGCAGGTCTCAAGCATGGCCTTGCCTGCCACACTATCTATCCGAATTTCTCCGTCTATCATGTAGGCCTGAACATCACGCCTGACGGCAAAGGCTTGCTCAGAGGACTCTGCAATGGCCTCGTTCCCAGTGCGGATGATGCCGCCTGGCAAATTGTCGCCCCGCACTAGGCCGAGCACCGTGAGTTGAGAACACAACCCCATCCAATAGGCTGAGCGTTCATCAGCTGCTCGGCCATCACCCGCTAGGTATCCCGCCAGATGGAAGCTCTCATGAGAGACGAGATCAACGAGATTTCCCAGCGTCCTCGGATTGTCCGCAAATAATGGGGCCGCCAGGTTAAGAGTGGCATCATTGAGTCCTAGTGAGGCCGTTCGCTTATGGAAGCCGGATCCGGGGGGAAGCAGGTAAAGATTGATGCCGATCGCAGTCTTTCTGTAGACGCCCATGACCTGTCCGAGTGCGCCTTCGACTGCCGCGCAGTATTTCCCGACATCCTCGGTCTCTCTGACGGTCAGTAGGGTGATACTCATGTGGGTATCAGGGCACCGCAGGCGCTGAAGATGTGGAGCGCCTCGACGGCGCTCCATTTTCTTCTCCTCCGGTAGATACATATCGCTCACGACATAAGTGAAAGCGGAAAAACGTCTTATGGAGATCAGATTCATGCCCTCGGGACTGACGTCTTGTGGCACTTCTCTCAATGATGCGCAGCCCACCAGGGAAATAACTGGTGCAAGCACCAGCGTGTAAAAGCATGCAGTCCAAGGCCGTGAAAAAAATGCTCTCGATTTCTTCCGCGGTGGCATCATTTCCATATCGCGCGTAGATCCAGGCTCAGTTGGGATTACAGGGCGTGGGCGTTGGAACACGTGGGCAGGAGGTTCCATCGAATGCAACAGAATACGTGGCTTGAGTATTGCCTTCATACCTCGATTGCCCTGCAATCACTTGCTGCCCAGACGAATAACTGGAGCGAAATTTCACTACCTCGTAAGTGATTTTGTCTGAGCTACCAGAATTGGCATATGCCCAATCATTTATTGCATTTGGGTCTTCTGCCTTCAATACCATCCCCACCTTTACCCACCGGAAGGTCCGAGCTGCTTGTACCGTACCTGTTGCAGAGTCGGATAAAGTGACAACGAAATCTCCCTGGGCGGGATAGGGAATGGTGGATCCCGATGTGTCCAACTCATAACTTTGAGCATCGGCGCTGATATTCATGGCTTCCAGCGCAGCTGCAAACATGTGGCCACCTCGCTCCCATGTTGCTTCTGCGCCAACTTTGCATTCTCCTCCACCGCCAGCTCTATTTGAGCACTCGCCATAAACTCTTGCTTTTGTGAAAGTGGCAGAGCAGCCTGTCGATAATATCGCCATCGAAACAACCATCGGTACGAGTAATCCTTTATAGTGAATCCTGTTCACTCTATCTTCCTTCTCTCGTTTTGCGGGATGGTCCGCACACGAATTTTTTTGAAAAATCTTCTAAAAAAAGTGATGTAAATCTAAATTTTACAAAAAATAGTAAAATTAGTATGCCGCTTTCGCATGGTAAATATAATATTATTTTCCGGCATATAAAATATTAGAAAATCTTATGCACTTTCAGGCAGAAGCTAAAAAATACTGCGCCAGCCCAGACGGGCGCGGCCGGTGCTCGGAATCGACATGCACTACTCGTGGGCTCAGGTTCCAGCGCGCTATCGCGCTATCCATATCTGCCTGGCGAGCGCTCGTTACGTTTTTTAGCCGCTCTTAGTCACATACTGCCAAACAGGGCAGAAAAATAGTAAATTGCTAGTGCATATCGATGACACGATCAAGGCCGGTAATCGAAGGAGGTAGGATTGGCCCAGATACGCCACGACTTTTTTGAAGCGCGTAGATAACCGGCGGCGAACACGCCCTAACCCTCACCACCCAGCCACTGCGCCATCGGAGCGCGGGTCACTGGCGCCGCTGATCACGCCATCCACCTCGCGCACCAATGCGCCGGCATGGCCCATCACCGAGGTATAGGCGGGCAAGAGTTCCACTGCATGTCCGGCGTCGCACAGTGCTTGCACCACGGCCGGATCGAAGCGGTCTTCCAGCTTCAGCGAGGTGCTGTCTTCGCCCCAGGTGCGGCCGAGCAGCCAGCGCGGTGCGGTGATGGCCTGTTGCAGCGGCATGCCGTAGCGGGCGTAGCGCGAGAACATCGCCGCCTGGGTTTGCGGTTGGCCTTCGCCGCCCATGGTGCCGTAGGTCATGACGCGGCCGTCGTCGAAGGTGGCCAGTGCGGGGTTGAGCGTGTGGAACGGCTTGCGCCCTGGGGCGAGGGCGTTCCAGCCATCGGGTGCGAGACGAAAGCTGCAACCGCGGTTTTGCCAGGTGATGCCGGTGCGTGGCAGGACCAAGCCTGAGCCGAATTCGAAATAGGTGGACTGGATACAGCTGACTGCGCGGCCGTGCGCGTCGATGGCGCCGAACCAGACAGTGTCGCCAGCCTGCGAGGGTTGCGGCCACGGCAACGCGGTGGTCATGTCGATGCGTGCGGCCAATGCGTCGAGCGCGGCGCTATCGTCGAGCAGCGCCTGTGCGTCGAGCGACATCCAGGCCGGGTCGCCGATATGCGCATCGCGGATCAGGAAGGCCTGTTTGGTGGCTTCGATCAGGCTGTGCAGATGCGCGTAGCTATCCGGCTGGTCGGCATGCAGGCGATCGAACAAGGCCAGGATCAGCAGCGAGGCCAACCCTTGCGTGGGCGGTGCATGGTTGTACAAGCGCGCCCCGGCGATGGCGACCGACAGCGGCACGCTGACTTCGGCGGTATGTGCGGCCAGGTCGTCGGCCTTCAGTGGGCTGCCGAGCGCACGCAGATCGGCAGCGATATCGTCGGCCAGGGCGCCGCGGTAGAAGCTGTCCAGCCCATCGTTTGCCAGCCGCTGCAGGGTGCGGGCGAGTTGCGGCTGCTGCAGCACTGCGCCTTCGTGCAGGGGCGCGCCACGCGGCTCGAAGATGCGCGCATACGCGCCGGGCAGGCAGCGCAGTGCATCGCCCTTGCTGGCGGCGACCTGCGCACCGCCGAGGGTGATGGCCACGCCTGCGTCGGCGTGATGGATGGCCTCTTGCAGCAGCTGCGGCAAGGGCAGTGCGCCACCGGCTTGTTGCAGCGCCATCGCCCAGCCGGAGACGGTGCCGGCCACGGTGTTGGCTGCGCCGGGGCCGCGCCAGGGGATCTGCGCGTGGCCGCGATAGAAGTCCAGCGTGGCCGCCTGCGCGGCGCGGCCGCAGGCATCGATGGCGTGTACGCGGCCGTCGGGCTCATGGATCAGCCAGAAGCCATCGCCGCCGATGCCGGTCATGTGCGGATACACCACGGCCAGGCAGGCGGCGGTGGCGACGGCCGCTTCGATGGCGTTGCCGCCGGCGCGCAGGATGTCGCGCCCGGCCTGTGCAGCCAGATGGTGCGGGGCGACGACCATGCCGCGACGTGCGCGCAAGGTATGCAGCATCAGGGTGTCTCCGGCGGCGCGCTGAAGGCGAGCAAGCCGTCGCGCTCGAGTTGTGCGGCGAGTGCGAACAGGCGGTCT
Organism: Xanthomonas dyei; assembly: GCF_002939865.1. Lineage (GTDB taxonomy): Bacteria > Pseudomonadota > Gammaproteobacteria > Xanthomonadales > Xanthomonadaceae > Xanthomonas > Xanthomonas dyei. The sequence continues at coordinate 46,528 of NZ_MDEE01000009.1, read as the reverse complement.
TCGCGGCCGGGTGCGGCGATCAATTGCACCCCCAGCGGCAGCCGCCCCGGGCGCGACAACGGCGCGGCCAGCACCGGGCAGGCGGCCAGGCCGAGCGGTTGGGTGAAGATGCCGAGGTTGGCGCGTGCAGACACGGGCAGGCCATCGATCACGATGGTGTCCTGATCGATGCGCGGCGCAACGCAGGGCGTAGCCGGGGCGATCAGTACATCCACGTCGTCCCACAGCTGTTGCATGGCTGCGCCAAACCAGTGCGCGAAGCGGTGTGCATCGGCCACCGCGCTGGCCGGCAGCTGCAGACCGGCGAACAGGCGGTCGCGCGTGGCCGGGTCGAACTGATCGCCGTGCGTGCTGAGTGCTGCGCGATGGCGGTGGCCGCCCTCGGCCGCGGTGAGTACGAAGGCAGCGGCGCGGGCGCGCTCTGCTTCCGGCAATTCGACGAGCGTGCTGCTGTTGCACGCGGTCAGCAATGCGCCGATGCCAGCATCCAGCTCGGGATCGAGATTGCGTTGAAACCAGCCGCCGAGCCGGGCGATACGCAGGTTGGCGACGTTGCAGCTGCGCAGCGCATGGCCGTGCATGACCTCGTACACGCGGCGCAGATCGGCCACCGAGTTAGCGAACGGGCCGACCACATCCAGTGCATCGACGAATGGGAACACGCCCTCCAGCTGCAACGTGCCGTGAGTGGGGCGCAGGCCGTACACACCGCATAACGCGGCCGGCACGCGGATGGAACCGTTGGTGTCCGAGCCGAGTGCAAACGGCACCAGCCCGGCCGCCACCGCTGCCGCCGAGCCGCCGGACGAACCACCGGCCAGATGCCGGTGATCGTGCGGATTGGCGGTGGTGCCGTAATGCGCGTTGACGGTGGCAAAGCCGTAGGCGAATTCGTCCATGTTGGCGGTGCCCACCAGCACCGCACCGGCATCGCACAGGCGTTGCACCACCGCCGCATCGCGGCTGGCGGGCGCGCACTGCGCGCGGACCACGGCGCCAGCGGTGGTGACCTGGCCGGCGACGTCGAACAGATCCTTGACCACGAACGGCACCCCGGCCAACGCACCGCCATCGCTGCCGCCGGCCAGCGCGGCCTGCACGCGCGCAGCATCGGCAGCGGCGCGTGCGGGCAGCAGGCGGGTGATCGCACACAGGCGGTCGTTGGCCTGGTTGATGCGCGTCAGCGTCTGGGTGGCATGCCGTGCGGCCAGCGTGGGCTGACTACGCGTGGTGCTGACGATCGCGGCGATCTGGCCGCGCGGGGTGGCTGTGTCCGGCGATGCGGGACGCGGAGCGATGAAGGTGGCCAGGAGCTGCGCGTGGCCGCGCAGGACCTCGCTATTGCGATCGATGCCGACCTGCCACTGCGCTGGGAGTTGCATGGGTCACCTTGGGTTGCTGGGAGTGGTGCGGGTGTGTGGTGCGTTGCCGGACCACGGCGCCTGCGGCTGTGGTGCCAGACGACGCTGCGGATGCGCGATCAAAGCACGATGCGGCGGGAAAGTGCGGCGATTTTGTCTCAGCGTGTTGCGCTCTGGACGCTAGCCCCTTTCTGCGGGTGATGCGTTAGGTGATGGTGCCCGATAGGTTGGGGATGCGTGGGTCACTGGTAGCGCGCAAGTGGGTCATTGCGCTTGGGGCGGGGAAAAGGACGGCAGTGCGGCGACGATGGAGCGGACCTCGCATGCGTAGGAGCGTGCCTGCGTGCGATGACGCTGTATCGATGAAGCCCATCGCGCGCGACCGCGTGCCTGAGTGGTGCGTTTCATATGGATGGTCTCAGCCCTATTTTCGTTCTGCCAGCAACGTGCGCTCGTACTGCGCCAGGTCGGTTTCCAGCTGCCATTGCAAGCGTGCCTTCTCGCTGGCCTTGCGGAACTCGGCGCAGGCCGCATCGTCGGTTTCGCGCTGCATCGCTGCGGCACAGGCCGGCACGGCGGCGCCTTCGGCGGTCCACAGGCTGGCACCGGGCAGAAAGCTGTAGCTCAGGCCATTGCGTGCCAGTTGCTTGAGGGTCGGGTAATCGATGGCTTGCTCCTGCATGGCACGCTGATATTCGTGGGTCATGTCCGCGCGCGCGACGCCGGCATCGTCGGTGGACAGCACCACCGGAACACCGGCACGCAGATACATCGCCAGCGGGTGCGCGGCGCTTTTGACGCCAAGAATCACATCGTTGCTGGTGAGGTTGATCTCCACCGCAACCTGTTTGCTGCGCATCTGTTGCAGCAGCCCGTTGGCATCGTCTTCGTATGGCAGGTCCACCCCATGGCCGATGCGCTGCGCACCAGCCTCCACCGCCTGGCGGATATGCGAGCGCAGCTGCGCCGGCGGCACCAACCCCAGCGTCAGCTCGCCGGCATGCAAGGACAGCGGCACCCCCGGATAGCGGGTAGCGAAGAAGCGGAACATCGCCATATGCCGGGTGTAATCGGCCAATGCCACCGGGTTGTCCTCGGGCGCGACGATATTCACCGCCACCGCGCGACTGCCGCCGGCGGCGATCAGGGCATGCGCCAGCGCCATCTGCCCGAACACCATCGGTTGCGGCAACACGCGCAGCACATAGGGCACGTAGCGGTAGCTCACCTGGCAGCCGGGGCGTGCATCGGCCTGGTCGCAACGCAGCACGCTGCGCACCTGCGCGTCGGTGGCCGCCAGCGCGCGTTGCGCGGCCTGCACCAGCGGCGGCAAGTCACCCTGCAGCGCGCGCAGGTTGGCGGCATCGTCATCGCCGCTCCACGGCAGCGACTGCATACGTTGTGCTGCCTGATCCATCTGTGGCGGGTTGGCGATGATCTCCACATACGGCACGCGGTCGCGCGCGGCCTGGTCGAGCACCGCAGCGACGGTGTCTGCCACGCGCGCTCGCACTACCGCGTCGAACTTGCCGAAGGTGCTGAAAAACTGGTCATGCCCGCTGGGCTGAGCAGTATTGGGAAGAAACTTGCGCATCGACAATGCATCGACCACCCGCCCGTACAGCGCCGCATTGCGCGCGGCCAGACCACGTGCGGGCTCCTGCCACTGACCGCACGGCGCAGCGCGCAGGCTCAGGTCGTCCAGCTGCACGCAGGCACCGTCTTCGCTGGCCCATTGCAGATAGTCCTCGGCATACACCGACCCGGAGAGATGATTGTGCAGGTCGCCGCCCTTGGGCATGGCCTGCAGCCACGCGCGCAACTGCGCAGGTTGCGCGGCCGCGTCGTGAAACAACTGCGCCACCTGCTGCTCGCGGTGTTGCGCGGGCGCTTGCGCAGGACGTGCGAGCGTCATGCCCGGTAACAAGGCGCACAAGGCAAGAATCAGACAGCGATAACGAGGTGGCATGCGGTGAGCTCTGGTAATGAGACAGCACCGTCGTGGTGCTGCCGATTGCGATGCAGCTTGCCGCGCGACGCGGCGGGTGACCAGTGGGGCGTGAGATGAAACAGCCGTGGCGATCCGCTCATTCCAACGCATAGCGCAGCACGAACAGGCTGGCGATTACCCAAGTAGCCGGATGCACCGCGCGCCAGCAGCCACTGCCCAGCCTGAGTGCTGCGTAGGTGATGAAGCCGAAGGCCAGGCCGGTGGCGATCGAGTAGGTGAGCGGCATCGCCAGCATGCAGATCGCGGCCGGTAGTGCGTCGCCGACATCGTCCCACTGGATCTGCGTGCACTCGCGCAGCATCACCGACGCCAGGTAGATCAGCGCCGGTGCGGTGGCATACGCCGGCACCATCGCCGCCAATGGCGAAAACAACAGCGCCAGCAGAAACAGCGCTGCCACCACCAGCGCGGTGAGGCCGGTGCGCCCGCCTGCCTGCACGCCGGCAGCGCTTTCCACGTAGGCGGTGGTGCTGGAGGTGCCAAGCAGCGAGCCGGCCAGGATGGCGGTGCTGTCGGCGAGCAGGGCGCGGTCGAACTGACGACGGTGCGCCTGGGTATGCAACAGGCCGGCGCGCTGGGCCACGCCCATCAAGGTGCCGGTGGCATCGAACATTTCCACCAGCACGAACACCAGCACCACGTGCAGCACGGCGGTCAATGCGCCGCTGCCGCCATGGCCTTGCAAGGCGCCGGCAATATCGAGCTGCAGCAGGGTAGGCGCCAGGCTCGGCGGCAGCGACAGCACGCCCTGGTAGTGCACCAGACCCAGCGCCAGCGCCGCCACAGTGACCGCCAGGATGCCCAGCAACATCGCCCCACGCACGCGGCGGACTTCCAGTACGCCGATCAGCAGCAGCCCCGCCAGCGCAAGCAGTGGTTCGGGACGATGCAGATCGCCCAGGGTCACCAGCGTCTGCGGATGCGCCACCACCAGCCTGGCTTTTTGCAGGCCGATCAATGCCAAAAACAGTCCAATACCTGCCGCAATCGCACTGCGCAACGCGGGCGGGATGCCATCCACCAGCCAGCGCCGCGCGCCGGTGACGCTGAGCAGCAGGAACACGCAGCCGGAGACGAACACCAGCCCCAACGTCTGCTGCCAGCTGTAGCCCAGCGTGCCCACCACCGAGAAGGCAAAAAACGCATTCAAGCCCATGCCCGGCGCCATGCCGATGGGATAGTTGGCCAGCACGCCCATCAGCAGCGAGCCAAGCGCGGCGGCCAGACAGGTCGCGACGAACACCTCGCCGTGGTCCATGCCGGTGGTGGCCAGAATGTCGGGGTTGACGAAGACGATGTAAGCCATCGTCAGGAAGGTGGTGGCGCCGGCCAGGACCTCCGTGCGCACGCTGCTGCCATTGGCGGCCAACGCGAATCCGGGCCAGCGCATCAGCGTGCGCCCCGGCAAGGGCGGGCGAAGGCGATCACACAAACAACCATCGGCAGACATCTCATCGACACAGGGGGGGCACGCGCGGGCCGAATATCTTGCACCGTGGCAGGACGATTGCCACGGACCTTGGGCACGGAATGCGCTGCAAGTGCTATGTGCGTTACGCACTGCAATGGCATAGCCGCAGGCAGTTGTCTGTCTCTGCGCCGGCGTTGTCTTGTGCAACGATCAATCGCACCGTGCAAGACGACGCGGGGCGCACCTCCATCCACAGGTGTCCTGCAACCTTTGCGGCTGCTTTGCGCTGCAGCGTGAACGTCGTCAGCCACCTGCGCTATCGCTGTCGTCACGTCTGCGCAAACGCATGACACACAAAGCGCTCAAAGATCCAGCACCAAGCGTGGCGAGCGGCTGCGCGAGCAGCACAGCGTGATCTGGGTATTGGCGGCATGTTCGCCGTCGCTGAGCACGCTGTCGCGGTGATCCGGCGTGCCGGCGATGACGCCAGTCAGGCAGGCACCGCACATGCCTTGTTCGCAAGACAGCGGCACCGCGATACCGGCATCGAGCAAGGCGCTGGCGATGCTGCAATCGGCCGGCACCTGCACCACGCGGCCACTGGCGGCCAGCTCCACTTCGAAGGCGCTGTGGGCATCATGCGCAAGGCCGGTATCGACGGCGGCAAAGTGTTCGCGATGCAACTGCGCCGCCGTCCATCCATACGTCCTGGCCAATTGGGTGAAGTGGTCCATGAACGCGGCCGGCCCGCACAGATACAGTTGATCGTGCGCGCCTGCCTGCACGATCGCGTCGGGCACATGCACGCGCGGGCTTTGCCCGCCATCGCTCAGATGCACGTGCACCTGCCCATGGGTGAAGCCCTGTTGCAGCCGCTGCACGAAGGCCACATCGGCATGCCGGCGCGCGTAGTAATGCAGCACGAACGGCTCGCCACGCACTTCCAGTGCTTCGGCCATCGACAGCAGCGGGGTGATGCCGATACCGGCGGCCAGCAGCACATGCCGCTCGCCCGGATGCAGCGGGAACAGATTGCGCGGGCTGGAAATCTGCAGGCGGTCGCCGGCGCTGAGCTGCTCGCACAGATGCCGCGAACCGCCGCGCGAAGCGTCGGCCAATTTGACGCACAGCAAATAGTGATCGCGCGCATGCGGTGCGCTGGCGATCGAATACTGGCGGATCAACCCATCCGGCAGATGCAGGTCCACGTGCGCGCCGGCCTCGAAAGCAGGCAGTTCGGCATCGATCGGCTCCAGCCGGATCGCGCGTTGGCGATGGCCCTGGTCGAAGACGTCGGCGACGCGGACCTCGTGCAGTTGCATGGCGTGATCCTCGGCGGTCAACGCAGAAAAAAGTCGCTATAGCCCTGGCTGCGCAGGCCACGGCGATAGGCGATCGAACTGCGGTCGGCCGGGATGTGCACCTCCAGCAGCGGGTCCAGCGGCAGGTATTCGGGGCGCTGCGCCTCGACCATGGCGCGGTCCTCTTCGAATACGCGCAGGTTGAAGGCGTGCACGTCTTCCACCGGCAAATGGGTGTCGAAGTTGCGCGCGATCGGCACCAGCAGACGTGTCTTGTGCTTGGACACCGGGCTGGCGGCATTCATGATTACCAGCCGCTTGCCCGGCACCGGGAAGTGGATGGTGAGCGTGGCGGTAAACGGCAGATGGATTTCGAAGTGCCGCAGCCACTGGAAGCTGGGGTCCACCTCCGGCAGCGGCATGTCCACCGAATAATTGGCCACGCTGCTGAGGTAATCGGCGTTGAAACCGGTCGGCGTTTCGGTGGTGGTGTAGGCCGGTACCTCGCGCTTGTCCGGCTGGGCGAAGGTAGCGGTGTGCACGAAGGCGAAATGCGCCACGTCGATGAAGCCTTCCAGTTGCCGCGCGGCGCTGCCGCCGATGTCGAACGCCGGGCACACGATCTGCTGGAAGCCATCCTCGTCCCAACCCGGCATCGGCGGGATCTGCACCTCGGCCGCGCTCACGTCGGCCGGTTTGGCCAGGCACACCCAGATCAAGCCGTAGCGCTCGGCCACCGCATAGGTGTGCAGGCGCATCTTGGCCGGGATCTTCTGGTTTGGGCTGGCCGGGATGTGATTGCAGCGCCCGCCCGCGCCGAAGCGCAGACCGTGGTACGCGCAGACCACGCCGCCGCCGTCGGCGGTGCCCATGCTCAGCGGCACGCCGCGGTGCGGGCAGACATCGCGCGCGGCCACCAGCTCCTCGCCCAGCCGGTACAGCACCAGCGGCTCGTCCAGCAGGGTGGCCTTGAACGGCGCCTGCCCCACCTCGCTGCTCAGCGCCACCGCGTGCCAATGCTGGGCCAGGCGCTGCCAGTCGGCGGCGTCGAAGGTGCAGTGCAGCGGCAGGGCGGGGACGGCGACATCCATGGGGCGGTCTCTGGCGTGAGGCGGGAGCGGTGCCCGATTGACTCTAGGAAGCCGGGGGTGTGTGATCAAACATCGTTTTTCCGCCAAGCCATTGCAAAAAATGCAACGCCAACCGAGCCCCGCCGCATGCTGACCTTCTCCCGCTTCACCCGTTACTTCATCGAAGTGGCCCGCTGCGGCAGCATCCGCAAGGCGTCCGACGTGTTGCACGTGTCCGCCTCGGCGATCGACCGGCAGATCCTCAAGGCCGAGGAAGAGCTGGGCGCGCAGCTGTTCGAACGCCTGCCGGGCCGGTTGCGGCTGACCGCCGCCGGCGAGTTGCTGCTGGTGGATGTACGCGGCTGGGAGAAGGCCTACGCGCGCACCCTGGAGCGCTTCGACGAGCTCAAGGGGCTGCGCCGCGGGCATGTGGAGATCGCCATGATCGACGCGCTCAGCGAAGGCGTGGTGCCGGCAGCGGTGGCCGCGCTGGTGCAGGACTATCCGGGCATCACCTTCAACCTGTCCACTGCGCGCAACCAGCGGGTGATGGAAATGGTGACCTCCGCCGACGTGGATATCGGCCTGTTGCTGGACCCGGTGAGCAGCGTGGACCTGGAGGTGCGCGCGTTTGCGGATATCCCGTTGGGCATTGCGATGCCGGTCGGGCACCCGTTGAGCACGCGCACCGAGCTGCAGCTGAGCGAGACGCTGGAGCACCGGTTGCTGCTGCCGGCCGCGCCGCTGATCGTGGGCGAGCACGCCAAGGTGCTGTACCAGCGCCAGCACATCGACGTGAAGCGGCTCACCCACTGCAACGATGTGCGCACCCTGCGTGGACTGGTGCGCGCGGGTGCGGGCGTGGGTCTGATGTCGTGGCTGGACGCCGCCCCCGATGTGGCCGACGGGCGACTGGCGTTCGTGCCGTTCCGCCAGCACCTGACCAAGCCGATGACGCTGGCCTTGTGCGTGGCCCCGCAGCGACAGCTCTCGCGCTCGGCGCAGCTGGCGATCCAGGCGCTGGCGGCGAAGATCGATGCGATGGCGGTACCCGTGGTGGGGTGAGCGTGTTGCGCAAGCGGCCCTCACCCCTGCCCCTCTCCCGCAGGCGGGAGAGGGGAACGGCAACGCGTTTGTAAGGGCTGATGGCATGCAGATGCCGCAGTGCGTCGCTTCTCCCGCCTGCGGGAGAAGGTGCCCGCAGGGCGGATGAGGGCAACGCTCACCCAGTACAATCGCATCTGCTCTTTCAGGCCACACCCGCACCATGCAGTTGATCGATATCGGCGCCAACCTCACCCACGATTCCTTCGACCGCGACCGCGACGCCGTGCTGCAACGTGCACGCGAGGCGGGCGTGGCGCAGCTGGTGATTACCGGCGCCAGCCGCGAGCATTCGCCGTTGGCCCTGCAACTGGCGCAGCAACATCCCGGAGTCTTGTACGCCACCGCCGGCGTCCACCCGCATCACGCCGTGGAATTCACTGCCGAATGCGAGGCCGAAATGCGCACGCTGCAGGCGCATCCGCAGGTGGTGGCGGTGGGCGAGTGCGGGCTGGATTACTTCCGCGATTTCGCACCGCGCCCGGCCCAGCACAAGGCCTTCGAGCGGCAGCTGCAACTGGCCGCCAACAATGGCAAGCCGCTGTTTCTGCATCAGCGCGATGCGCACGACGACTTCCTGTCCATCATGCGCAGCTTCGACGGCAAGCTGGGTGCGGCCGTGGTGCATTGCTTCACCGGCACGCGCGAAGAGCTGTTCGCCTATCTGGACTGCGACTATTACATCGGCATCACCGGTTGGCTGTGCGACGAGCGCCGTGGCGCGCATCTGCGCGAGCTGGTACGCAACATCCCGGCCAACCGCCTGATGATCGAAACCGACGCGCCCTACCTGTTGCCGCGCACGCTCAAGCCCATGCCCAAGGACCGCCGCAACGAGCCGATGTTTCTGTCGCATATCGTTGAAGAGCTGGCGCGCGACCGTGGCGAAGATGTGGCCGTCACCGCTGCCAACAGCACTGCTGCGGCGCGTGCGTTTTTCCGTTTGCCTGTGCCTGCTGCCACCGCATGAGTCATTGGCTCATGCGGCCAGCAATTCCCAGCCCTGCGCATCGCGCAGGCGCAGGCCCGGCTGTGGCGCATCCACACTGACGCGCAAGCCGTCGGCCCACGGCAGTTGGCGCTGTTGCGGGAACCAGCGCCGGCGCTGGTCCACCACGATCAATAAACCTTGATCGTCGCCTAGCGCGACAAAGCCTTCCACGGCCGGCGCAAACGGCTGCACGCCAAAATGATGAGCCACGCTGCTGGTCACTGCCTCGACATTGTTGCTGGGCAAGCCGATCTCGCTCAGGCACAGCAATTCTTCGCCGTGGAACTCGCCCTCGCCGGTGGCCACATCCTGCAGCGCATCGCGCGCGATCAGCTCCAGCACCGCACCATCGGGGCCGGCGAAATACACCGATTGCGATTGCCACACCCCGTCCAGCGCAAAGCGCTGGCGACCTTGTGGGTCGGCAAGCAGCGTGCTGCGCGCGCCGATCCATTGCGCTGCGGCCTCGAAGCGCGCCGGCGCGACGTTGAAAGCCAGATGCACGCTGCCGACCGGATGGTGTGCCTGCACGCAGTCCAGCGTGGTCCAGCCGATGTGCACGGTGTTGCCCTGCAGCGGAAGCTGCAGCACATCGCGATAAAAGCGCCGGGTCAGTGCGGGGTCCAGACAGGGCAGCAAGAGATGACGGAGATGCATGGCACTCAGATCGATGGAAGAGGACTGCATTGAACAACCTCAATCGCAGTTGAGGTCAAGCATTCGATGCGCCAGACATGACGATGCCCGGCTTCCGAGCCGCGGCGCTCAGAAACGCCTTAACCGCGATGCACCTGGCCGATGCGCGAGGCCTTGGCACCCAATCCAGACGGGTGATCGAGCCCGCTTGTGCAATGTGAAAGGGTCTCCGGCGACCGCTCCAAGCAAGATGGAGCGCAATGCCGACGGACGAAAATGCAGGCACGCAAAGGCTATGGTGAGTTCGCTCGTGTAAACGCGTCTTCCAGGGTGGGACGCGAGGGTCGCCGGAAAACATCTATTTTCCCCAAGGTCATTGCGGAGAATCGAGATGGAAAATTCCATAAAGCCTGCCTCTTCAGCACGTACAAACCCGCCACTGGAGATTCCTGGCGGCAGCTCAACCGTGTCCTCTGGTGCCGACGGTAGCGTAGAGGCGGATCACCGGTTCGTAGCGTTGCGTCGCCCCCCCGTATCTAGGCGATCCAGCCCGTCTACTCCAGCCATCGCCACGGCAAGAGAGCGGCTGGAGCGGATGCGGCAAAAGGAACATAAACGGCTGGGCGAGCTGAAGGAGGACGCAACTTTGCTTATCAGTCGTTGGGGGGAACTGCAAAGTGCCTTGTTGCAGAGAGGAGATGCGGAGCTGGCACGTAAATTTGAAGAAAAGCAGCCACGCCTGGAGCAAATTCAAAAGGAGTTGATTCGCGAGATGGATCCCAACCTCACTGCCGATCCGAGTTCTGAAAGATGGGAAGAGGAGCTGGAACTCATGCAAATGCAAGCGGATACGCTTAAGAGAATGTTTGAAAATAAGAATCCCGGAGGCTTTGATTCGATACGCCCGGCATTGCTTGCCACCTTGAGGTTAGGTGAACCCCGTGTCCGACGCTGAATCTGACCAGGTCTGAAGGTGATCTGTCGCAGTTGATGTCGGGCACAGGCGAGGAGCGCTCACGTCTGTTCGAGCACGACGTTGATCCTCGCTCCCCAGGCTGACGCAAGCTGCGCCCGAGGCCATCGCTCAAAGCAGTTCTGCCAGCGCCCATAGATGGCGCACCAGCGGAGCGCTGTCCAGCGCGCCCGGTGCAACCGCCAGGGCCAGGCGCGCCAGCGGCATGCGCCCTTCGATATCCAGGTAGCGCACCCCGGGACGCTGCAGTTGCGCGGTGGAGGCGGGCACCACCGACACGCCCAGTTCGGCGGCGACCAGGTTGATGATCGATGACATCTGCGGCGCCTCCTGGGTGATACGCAAGGTCACGCCGGACTCGCGGCAGGCGGCGAGGATTTCGTCGTACAGGCTCGAACCGAAGCTGCGCGGAAACAGGATGAACGGCTCGCCGGCCAACGCCGCCAACGGCGCGCTGTGGTGGGCGGCCAGCGGATGCGCGGCCGGCACCGCGATCTTCATCGGCTCATCGGCAAAGCGCAGTAGCTGCAGGTCCGGTGGCGTGCTCAGTCCGTAGCGGACGAACGCCGCATCCAGGCGGCCATCGGCCAGGCCTACCAGCAGGCTGGCGGTGTTGGTTTCTTCCAGCAGCAGTTCGACCTGCGGCCATTGCCGGCGGAAGTCGCGGATCAGGCGCGGCACCACGGGGCTGAAGGCGGCCGAGGCGGTGAAGCCCATGCGCAGCCGGCCGGATTCGCCGCGCGCCACACGCCGGGCGGTTTCGGCGGCGCGCTCCACATCGGCCAGCACCCGGCGCACTTCGCCCAGAAAGGCCTCGCCGGCCGGCGTCAGTTCCGCGCCGCTGTGCGTGCGGCGGAACAGTGGCGTACCCAGCTCGCGCTCCAGTGTCTGGATCTGCTGGCTCAGCGGCGGCTGGCCGATGCCGACCCGTGCCGCAGCGCGGGTGAAGTTGCCTTCCTCGGCAACCGCCAGGAAATAGCGCAGGTGACGCAGCTCCATGGTATCTGTTTCATATATGGCAACTGCCAGCATCATATATTGGACAGGGGGTGGTGGCGGGCGAATACTCCCCGTCCCCGGTCTCATCCAGATACCCGTGCCTGCTCCCGATTCTCGCTCCAGCGCCCTACCGGCCAGTGCCGCCGTCCCCCAGATCGCGGCGCCCGCCACTGGCCGCATCCGGCTGGCATTGTTTCTGGCCGGCTTTGCCACCTTCTCGCTGCTTTACAGCGTGCAGCCGGTGCTGCCGGAGTTCGCACGCGCCTTCGGTGTGGATGCGGCCACCGCCTCGCTGCCGCTGTCGCTGGCCACCGGCGGGCTGGCCGTGGCGATCTTCTGCGCCGGTGCGGTTTCGGAAAACCTGGGCCGGCGCGGGCTGATGTTCGCTTCCATCGCGCTGGCCGCGGTGCTGAACCTCATCGCAGCGTTCCTGCCGCACTGGGGCGCGCTGGTGGCAGTACGTACCCTGTCCGGCATCGCGTTGGGCGGCGTGCCGGCGGTAGCGATGGTGTATCTGGGCGAAGAACTGCCGGCCAACAAACTTGGCGCGGCCACCGGCCTGTATGTGGCCGGCAATGCATTCGGCGGCATGAGCGGGCGCATCATGATGAGCGTACTGACCGACCACACCGACTGGCGCACCGCGCTGGCGCTGTTGAGTGGGTTCGACCTGCTGTGTGCCGTCGCGTTTGTGTGGTTGCTGCCGCCGTCGCGGCATTTCGTGCGTCGGCATGGGGTCAACCTGCAGTTCCATCTGCGTGCCTGGGCCGGGCATCTGCGCGATCGCAATCTGCCGTGGTTGTTCGCGTTGCCGTTCCTGTTGATGGGCGTGTTCGTCAGTCTCTACAACTAAGCCGGGTTCCGGTTGGGCGGGCCGGAATTCGGCCTGAGCCAGAGCCAGATCGGCATGATCTTCAGTGCCTACGTGTTCGGCATCGTCAGCTCGTCGGTGGCAGGGGCGGCGTCGGATCGGTTCGGTCGCGGGCCGGTGGTCAGTGCCGGCATCGTGCTGTGCGTGCTCGGCGTGGCGCTGACGCTGGCGCATGCGCTGGCGCTGGTGGTGGGCGGCATCGTGTTGCTGACGATCGGTTTTTTTATCGCGCATTCGGCGGCCAGCGCCTGGGTGAGCCGGCTCGGCGGCGCGCACCGCAGTCATGCTGCGTCGCTGTATCTGCTGGCGTATTACGCCGGCTCCAGCGTGATCGGCGCGCTTGGTGGCTGGTTCTGGCAGCACGGCGGTTGGCCCGGGTTGGTCGGCATGTGCCTGACGTTGCTGGTGCTGGCGTTTGCCGCCGCGCATGTGTTGCGCCAACGCGCGGACGACGCACGCCCGTATGGCCGCTTTGCGCCGCATCCTGCGCGTGGCGAATGACAGGCGGATCGCGCGGCTCGACCACTTGTTGCTTACCGTTGCCGACGTGCAGGCCACCTGCGACTTTGATGCGCGCGTGCCCGGTATGCAGGTGGTGAGTTTGGCGAAGGCTGGCCTGCGCTGGCCTGCGCTGGCCTTCGGGCAGCAGAAGATCAATCTGCACGCTGCCGGGCGCGCGTTCGACCCCAAGGCACGCGTGCCGACGCCCTGATCGGCCGATCTGGGCCTGATCATCGCAACTGCGCAGCAGCAGCAGGCGCAGGACCACATCGTCGCTGCCGGCGTCACCATCGAGCAGGGCCCGATCCAGCGCAGCGACGCAACCTGCGCGGTGTTATCGATCCCCGCTGCGACCCGGATGCCGACCTGATCGAGGTCAGCAGCTTGCTGTAACGGCCGATTGCGGGCCATGTGTGCACCGCGCGATGGCAGATTTCGCGATGCAAAGCATCTTGAAACGATGGCCGTCGCCCACCCTGACATCGCTGCGCTTTGGATGTGTGGCATGGTCGCCATATGGCGCTGCACGCAATCACCGGGCCACGCTGTACACGCGCGGTCCCCTGCCTGCAGGCACACAACGAGCGACAGGCGCAAACCCGCAACTGCATACTGCCTTGTCGCAGATGCGGCGCCTGAGTCCGCCGCAGGCGTCGGCTTGGAATTGGCCTGCACGGCCCCATCGTGTGCGACAGACCCGCGTGTTGCCTGCCGATGCACCTGCATCTGCATCCACCGCAACCGACCGGTCGTACCCTGTGCTGCAGACACCACGATGGCATGCTGCGCGCGTCTTGCACGACGCCCACTGCCAGCAGTGCACCGGCTGAACATGTTGCACCGCTGCAAGCGCGTCACGCCAAGGTGTTGCACAGTGATCTCACCGCTAACGGAGTTGCATGATGACGGGCCTGACCGACCACACCGGCGATGCGCTGCAGGCGTTCATCGAGCGCCACCAGCGCCTGTTCGTGCTCACCGGCGCCGGTTGCAGCACCGACTCGGGCATCCCCGATTACCGCGATCTGCAGGGCGGCTGGAAGCGTCCGCAACCGGTGACGTTTCAGGCCTTCATGGGCGAGCTGTCCACGCGGCAACGCTATTGGGCGCGCAGCCTGGTCGGCTGGCCGCGCTTCGGGCTGGCACAACCCAATGCCACCCATCACGCATTGGCCGCGTTGGAAGCGCGCGGGCAACTGGAAGTGTTGCTCACCCAGAACGTGGACCGCCTGCATCAGGCCGCCGGCAGCGCCGCGGTGATCGACCTGCACGGCCGGCTCGATGTGGTGCGGTGCATGGGCTGCGAGCGGCGCATGCCGCGCACCGAGTTTCAGCTGCTGCTGGAGCGTGACAATCCCGGATGGGCCACGCTGGACGCGGCGCAGGCGCCTGATGGCGATGCGGATCTGGACGATGTCGCCTTCGAGACCTTCGTGGTGCCGCCGTGCCCGGAGTGTGGCGGTGTGCTCAAGCCGGATGTGGTGTTCTTCGGCGAGAACGTGCCGCGCGAGCGTGTGGAGCGTGCGTTTGCGCATTTGCAGGCCGCCGATGCGGTGCTGGTGGTGGGCTCGTCGCTGATGGTGTATTCGGGCTTTCGCTTCGTGCAGACTGCCGCGCGCAACGGCCTGCCGATTGCCGCGCTGAACTTCGGGCGTACCCGCGCCGACGACTTGCTCAGCCTGAAGGTGGAGCAGTCGTGCGCGCAGGCGCTGGCTTTCCTGCAGCAGCCACCGGACCCGCTGCACAGCGCGCCGGCCAGGTACGACAGTACGCGCTCTGCATGACGCAGTGATCCATTGCAGCGGTTGTGCGGCGACGCGTGGCGCAGTGCAATGGGCGTCCCCATGTCGCGTCTGGATGCTGCCTTGAGCCAGTTGTTCACCCCCATCGCCTTCGGCCCGCTCGCGCTCGCCAACCGTATCGTCATCGCGCCGATGTGCCAGTACTCCGCACAGGACGGCCGCGCCAGCGATTGGCACCGCATCCATCTGGGCACGCTGTCGCAATCGGGTGCGGGGCTGTTGATCCTGGAGGCCGCTGCGGTGCTGCCGGAAGGGCGCATCAGTTACGCCGATCTCGGCTTGTACGACGACGCCACCGAGCAAGCGCTGGATGAGGTGCTGCAGTCGGTGCGACGCTGGTCGCCGATGCCGGTGGGCATCCAGCTGGCGCATGCCGGTCGCAAGGCCTCCACCGATCTGCCGTGGAAGGGTGGCAAGGCCATCGCCCCCGATCACGCGCATGGCTGGCAGACCGTGTCTGCCTCGGCGCAGCCGTTCAATCCGGGCAAACCGTCGCCGCAGGCGTTGGACGAGGCCGGGATCGATGCGGTGGTTGCCGCGTTCGTCACCGCGGCCACCCGCGCCGAACGCCTGGGTCTGGAGCTGATCGAACTGCATGCCGCGCATGGCTATCTGATGCATCAGTTCCTGTCGCCGCTGAGCAATCAGCGCAGCGACGCGTATGGCGGCTCGCTGGAAAACCGCATGCGCCTGACGCTGCGCATCTTCGAGGCGGTACGTGCGGCAGTGTCCGAGCGCATCGCGGTCGGCGTGCGCATTTCGGCCACCGATTGGGTGGAAGGCGGCTGGGATCTGGAGCAGAGCATCGCCTTGTCCAAGGCGCTGGATGCACGTGGCGCGCAGTACATCCATGTCTCCAGTGGCGGGCTGGACCCGCGTCAGCAGATTCCGGTACAGGCCGGCTATCAGATTCCGTTTGCGCAGGAGATCCGTGCGCAGGTCACGATGCCGGTGATCGGCGTGGGCCTGATCACCGAGCCGGCGCAGGCCGAGGCGATTGTGCAAGACGGCCAGGCCGACGCAATCGCGCTCGCACGCGGCATCTTGTACGACCCGCGCTGGCCGTGGCATGCCGCCGCTGCGCTGGGTGCATCGGTCACACCGGCGCCGCAATATCTGCGCTGCGAACCGCGCGATGCACGCGGCGTGTTCGCCAGCTGACCCACGTCACCGACGTCATACCGAAGAGGAAGCACACGCATGCCGATAGGATTTCTGGGGCTGGGCACGATGGGCCTGCCGATGGCGCACAACCTGCTGCGCGGCGGCTTCGAAGTGAGCGTCTGGAACCGCTCGCCAGAGCGCGCGCAGACCTTGCGTGATGCCGGGGCAACGGTGGTGGATGCGCCGGTGGGCGCCGCACACGGCCCGCTGTTGTTCTCGATGCTTGCAGACGACACCGCGGTCCGTCAGACCGTGCTGGACGGCGGCGTGCTGGACGCACTGCCGGCAGGCAGCGTGCACGTCAACATGGCCACCATCTCGGTGGCGCTGGCGCACGAGCTGACCGCACTGCACGCCGAGCGCGGCATCGCCTATGTTGCCGCACCGGTGCTGGGCCGCGTCGACGTGGCCGAGGCAGGCAAGCTCAATATCCTGGCGGCCGGCGACGCTGCAGCGCTGGCGCGGGTGCAGCCGATGTTCGATGTGCTGGGGCAAAAGACCTGGCACATCGGTAATGCCCCGGAGCAGGCCAACGCGGTGAAACTGGCGGCCAACTTCTGCCTTGCCAGCGCCATCGGCGCCATGGCCGAGGCCAGCGCACTGGCACGCGGGCACGGCGTGGACGCCACCCAATTCCTGGGCATGCTTACCACTACCTTGTTTGCCGCACCCGCGTACCAGGGCTACGGCAAGCTGATCATGCAGCGCCAATACACACCGGCCGGCTTCACCGCCACGCTGGGGCGCAAGGATGTGGACCTGGCCATCCAGGCCGGCGCCGACAAACAGGTGCCGATGCCGTTGGGCGAACTGCTGCGCGCCAGCCTGGACGACGCCATCGCGCATGGCGATGGCAATGCAGACTGGGCCGTGCTGGCAGAGGTGTCGGCGCGGCGGGCAGGGCAGGCCTGATGGCCAAGCAGAGGCGCGCGCGTGTCGCGCGCTTCGCTTGAAAGCGCGGCGCGGCGCGTCTTGCTCACCTCAACATGCAGCAGACCTTCTAAAATGGCGGCTCGTTACAGCCGCCGCTCCAGGGAGGATGCGATGCGACACCTGCATATCACGCTCGGTTCGACCGAGCGCACACCGCGCGCACTGACCTGCGCCGGTGGCACACGATGACCGCCGAGCCGTTCGTCAACCAGGGCCCGGTGGGTCCGGACCATCCCGAACATCCGGACCACTCTCTGTTCGCGCAGATCCGCGAAGCGGTGGGCGTGCTCGATGCCGAGTTGAACAAACCCACCGACGAAGCCAGCGTCCGCATGGCCGCACGCTTGCTGCCGCTGGCCAAGCAGCATGGCTTCGATCAGGTGGATTACGTGGTGCTCAGCCGGCACGTCGGCGAGGTGGGCGAGAACGTGTTTCTGGTGCGTGGCGAACTCTCCGACCCCGCGCATCTGCGTGCGCACATCACCACCCAGGAAGCGATGGAGACCTCGGTGGAGGCCTCGATGGCGCAACTGGACGAGATCAATCGGCGACTGATGTTGCGGCTGCCGCCGCGCTGACCTTCATCGGGAGCGGCATGCGCATCGCGTCTGGCGAGGCATGCCACCAGCGCAACGCCTGCAGTGCGCTGATCGGCCGATCTGCACGCAACGCAGGCTCCATGCCATCGCGCACAGCCGCAGTGCCGCTGGCTCAACGTTTGCAGCGCGTCGCAGCGTAAAAGTTACCGACGCAAGCACTGCGCCAGCGGTGTCATCCATTGGCTATCATTGCGCCGATGCGCTCCGACTACATTCTTACGCTGTCCTGCCCCGACCGCACCGGTATCGTGTACCGCGTCACCGGGCTGCTGTTCGATCTGGCCTGCAACATCCTCGACGCCCAGCAATTCGGTGACGACGAAAGCGGCCGCTTTTTCTTGCGCGTCCATTTCGACAAACCGCCATCAACCGACATCGCCACCCTGGAGCAGCAGTTTTCGGTGTTGGCCAACGCGTTTGAGATGGACTGGCAGTTGCACGACGCGCGCCGTCGCGCGCGGCTGCTGGTGCTGGTGAGCAAGCAGGGTCATTGCCTCAACGACCTGCTGTTCCGCACCCATAGCCGGCAGTTGCCGGTGGATATCGTCGCGGTGGTGTCCAACCACGCCGATTTCGCACCGCTGGCCGCGTCCTACGGCGTCGACTTTCATCATCTGCCGGTGACCGCAGACACGCGCGCCGAGCAGGAAGCGCAGCTGCTCGCCCTGGTCGAGGACCTGCATATCGATCTGGTGGTGCTGGCGCGCTACATGCAAATTCTTTCGCCCGGCCTGTGCCGCGCGCTGGCCGGACGCGCGATCAATATCCATCACAGCTTCCTGCCCAGCTTCAAGGGCGCGCAGCCGTACCACCAAGCGCACGCGCGCGGGGTCAAGATCATCGGCGCCACCGCGCATTACGTCACCGAAGATCTGGACGAAGGCCCGATCATCGAACAGGACGTCGCTCGCGTGGATCACGCCATGACCCCGCGCGATCTGGTGCGCCTGGGCAGCGACACCGAATCGCTGGTGCTGGCGCGTGCAGTGCGGCGCCATGTCGAGCATCGCATCTTGCTCAACGGCCATCGCACGGTGGTGTTTCGCTGAGAGGCAGTGGCTGTATGGATGAAGTGGGCTACGCATTGGTCCGGTCTATGTAGATCCTTGCAGGTGTTGTAGCGGCTTGCTTATCGCTTGTGGGGTTTGGGCCCCACAACGATGCCACCTAGCATCGTTGGTCCGTGTCAGGATCTCTGCATGCAGGATCAACGCATTTTGAGGCTCGGATGAAATCCATTTTCAACTGGATATTGGCTGTCACCCTGGCGGCGATCGGTACATCCGTCGTGTTTGCACAGGCGCCTAAGCCGGAGTATGCCGTGGCCGCGTTTGGCGGCTTGCTGACCGGTACTGATCGCGGGGAGTGGATCGGCCGTCTCCAATTCACCGATGCTGCTGGAAAAACCCACTCGCTTCTTGAAGAAAACGTGCTCGATATTGTCAAGAACGAACAAGGAATCTTTGTGTTCACCGGCCTGCTCCACGTGGGTCTCAACGAGGGTGCGCTCTATGCGGTCAAACGTGATACACACGGTGTTGTCGGAGCGCAGCTGGTCAATCGCCTTCCTGGAGCACCTAGTCAAATACATCTGCAGCCGGATGGCAGAACAAGTTTTCTTGTATTTACCGGGAAGTTCGATGTTCAGCAGAGGGAGATTTACAAGTGCTATTCCCTCACCGGTAATGCAGTCAGTCGTGGATCTGGATGCTGACGGTTCGAATACAACAAGGATTGGGTCTCACCCTATGTACACCTGGAAGCAATTGCGGCAGCTAACCCTCTGTTTGGCGTTGGCAGGCTGCGCATGTTCAGCGGTTGCGGCAGTCAAGCCGATGATTCCTCAGACGGAAAGCGAATACATTGCCCGAGGTGGTGCCTGGACAATGCTTGGCTTGCCGGCTCCGGACAATCCGAAGGTGTGCGATCTGAAGGCCGCTGATTCAGGCCGCTAATTCAGGCCGCAGGTGTACCGATTCCACCCAGTGCGAGGGTGAGTGCATTGCTCCGGCATCTGCACGGGAGGGCGCGCGTGCGCGTGGGCGATGCTCGAGGTATCTATCCAACTTTGGCAATGTACGCCGCGTCAGCGACGGCATCGTCGAGACCCTGCATGTCGAATGAGCTTCCGGCGAGCTACTCAACCCGGCGACGTCGGGCAAGGCATGTACAGCAACGCAAGAGTCTTGCCGCACACTGCTTTGATACAGCGCTTCGATAGGCATGCAATAGCAATTCGCCTAGCGCACTGAGCGATTCAATCAGCTAGCGCCCGTGCAGCACTGGCCGGCTCCCTTACCAATGCTGCACGGATCGCATCAGTTACGCCTCACCGCGCCGCGTTAGCGTTCATCACCGCATTGCGGTTGGCATCCAGATACTGCGCGGGGTCGCGCATGCCGGTGGTGTGGCCGCGGTTCACGCCGCCCGGCAGCTGCGCATTGACCTGCTCCACGGTGCCGTCTTCGGGGTCGTTCAAGACCAGGTCGGATGCGGCGTTGCAATAGTCGTTGGTGTACCAGTTGGTCTTGGCGAACGAGGTGGTGTAGTAGTTGACCTTGGCGCGCGCGTCGGCGGGAATACCGGCCAACCAGGCCTTGGCGCCATCGTAGGTGAGGTCGGTGTTGGTGCCGCAGCCCACGCCGAACCACGAGCCCACCGCAGCAAGCACGCCCGACAGATTGGTGCCCTGGTAGGGCGTGCCCACCGACTGCATCACGCGCCCACCGGTGGCGTTATCCAGGCCGCTCCAGTAATACGCATACAGATGCAATGCGGCCATGCCGCCCTGGCTGTGCGCCACGGTGGAAAACGACGACCACTGGCTGGCGAACTGTGCGATGCGCTGTGCGAACTGGTCGTTGCTGCGATTCTGCTTGGCATCGAGAAACGTCGAGGCATTGGTGAACTGCGCCTGCGGCCACACGCCGTTGGAGCAATAGCCGTGCACCAGCACCAGTTGCGAGCCAGCCGCCTGCGGCTGTGCCATCGCGGTGGCCAGCGTCGACGGGCGCGGACCCATGCGCATGCTTTCGTCTATTACGGCGCTGGACCGCGCAATGCTGGCGCGTCGCAATGCGGGCACCTGCAAGGGCAGCGTATCTGCCTGCACCAACGGGATGTAGTGGTCCGGGTCTTCGATACGCAACCCACGCAGCGTGAACGGTGCACGCGCGCCGGCACGCGCGATCCAACGTTCGTCCAGGCTCAGTGGCAACTGCCCCTGCTGCGGCGTCAGCATGCCGCCGATCCACGCTACCGGCACGTCCTTGCCCTTGGCATCGGTGCCCCACACCTGGCCGAACACGCGATAGTGCGACGGCGCATTGCCGCGTGCGGCCACCGGCAGTGCCACGGTCAGTCGCGTGCCTTCGGCAGCACGTGCGCTGAGCGCATTGCCGAGCAATCGCAACGCGGTATCCAGCACCGGCAGCACGTGTTCGCTGGTACGGACAAACGCCTGCCCGGCCTGGTCGTGGCCACGCACGATCACCTGCGCGATCCAGGTGCCCTCGCGCGTTGGCTGGAAGTTGCCGCCATACACACCGTCGCCTGCGGCGCCATCGTTGTGCGCACCATCGTCGGCCATCGGCAGAATGCGCACGCCGCCTTGCGGGTCGATCACGCGCAGGCTGGCTTGGTCGATCTGTCCGGCCTGGCCGGCCAGCAAGGTCGCACCACGCGCGTCACTGCCACTCAGCATGGCGTTGAGCGTGAGCGATTTGCCCACCAGTTGCTGGCGGTCGCGCGGATACGAAGCCAGCTGCGTGCGCGCATCGCCTTCCATCAGCACATAGCCACGCTGCGCCACCGGCGATGCCGATTGCAGTGTCAGCGACCAATCGCCGTTTTGTGCAGTATCCACGGCATAGCGCATGCCGCTGGTGCCGCTTTCTGCGCTGCCCAATACCGTGCGTTGTGCCTGCACCTGGGGTGCGGCAGCAGCGCGTGCGCCGGCAACGCGTGGCGCGCTCACCGCCGCATCCCACGCCTGCTCGCCCGCCAGCACCATGAAACGCAGCTGGCCGTTTTCCACCGGCAGCGTGCCGTGCCAGCGCGCCGCAGTGCCTGTGGGCGTCAGCTCCACCGGCAGCAGTGCACTCTTTGACAGGATCGCCGACTCGGCCGGGTCGGGCACGCGCATCTGCGCGAACTCCTCCGGTGGGCCGGCAAGCAATTTGGGCTGCAACTCGGCCGCGGCCAGCGGCAGGGACACGAGCGACAGGCTGCACATCAGCGATAACAACGACGGCTTGGGCATGGCGACATCTCTCCTTGGACGTTGCGGATGCGATGCCGCCGCGCAGGACAGCGGCATCGGATGCAGCGCCCCCTCGCCGCGATTCGTCGATGGTTATACCTCGTACTTGTGACAAGGCTGCTGTGCGCTGCAACACCTCACCCGAGACACATACTTCGCGTGCTGTGCATGTCCAAGAGTGTGATGCGTATCGCGGACGAGCAGAGTTTCAGGCAATAAAAAAGGCAGCGCACGCATGCGCTGCCATGTCGCCTATACCTTCAGAGCTATGCGTTCGGCGGTCAGGCCGCCTTGGCCAACGCGCTGCGCAGCGTGCGTGCCGCATCCACCATTGCCTGCAATGCCGCGCGCGTTTCGTCCCAGCCGCGCGTCTTCAGGCCGCAATCGGGATTCACCCAAAGTTGTGCGGGTGGGATTACCGCGCGTGCCTTTTCCAGCAGCTGCACCATCTCGCGTGCGTCCGGCACACGCGGCGAATGGATGTCGTACACGCCCGGCCCGATCTCGTTGGGATACTGGAACTTCACGAATGCATCCAGCAATTCCATGCGCGAACGTGAAGTCTCGATCGAGATCACGTCCGCATCCATCGCTGCCACCGCGGCGATGATGTCGTTGAATTCGGAGTAGCACATGTGGGTGTGGATCTGCGTGGCATCGCGCACACCGCACGAGGAAATGCGGAAGCTTTCCACCGCCCAGTCCAGGTAGGCCGCCCACTCGCCACGCCGCAATGGCAGGCCTTCGCGGATGGCCGGCTCGTCGATCTGGATCACGCCGATGCCGGCCGCTTCCAGATCGCGCACTTCATCGCGCAAGGCCAGTGCGATTTGCCGGCAGGTTTGTGCACGCTCCTGGTCGTCGCGCACGAACGACCATTGCAGCACCGTCACCGGGCCGGTGAGCATGCCCTTCATCGGCCGATCGGTCAGCGATTGCGCGTACTGCGACCAGTACACCGTCATCGGTGCCGGGCGTGTCACATCGCCGTAGATGATCGGCGGCTTCACGCAGCGCGAGCCGTAGCTCTGCACCCAGCCCAGCTTGGTGAAGGCGAAGCCTTCCAGCTGTTCGCCGAAATATTCCACCATGTCGTTACGTTCGAACTCGCCGTGCACCAGTACGTCCAGCCCGATGCTTTCCTGAAAACGCACGCAGGCTTCGGTCTGCGCACGCAGGAAGGCATCGTAGTCGGCTTGCGACAATTTGCCGGATTTGTAGCGTGCGCGTGCTTCGCGCACCTCATGCGTCTGCGGGAAGGAGCCAATGGTGGTGGTGGGGTAGGCCGGCAGGTGCAATGCCTGTTGCTGCGCGCCGCGCCGCTGCGCATACGGCGATGCGCGCCGTGCGCTGTCGGCATCCAGCGCAGCCAACCGCTTGCTTACGTCGGGACGATGCACCTTGGGCGAGGACCGGCGTGCATCCACGGCGGTGCGTGCTTGCTCCAACGCGGCGTCGGCATGCGGTTTGTCATCCAGCGCATCGGCCAGCGTACGCAGTTCACCGAGTTTTTGTTTGGCAAACGACAGCCAGCTGCGCAGGTCGGCATCGAGGGTTTTCTCCGCATCCAGATCCACCGGTACATGCAGCAACGAGCACGACGGCGCCAACCACAGCTTGTCCGCCCCCACGTGTCCTTGCGCGTAGCGCGCCAGCGTCAGGGCGTTGTCCAGTGGCGTGCGCCACACATTGCGGCCGTTGACCAGGCCGAGCGACAACACGCGCTCGCTGGGCAATGCACCGAGCACCGCATCGAGTTGTTCCAGGCCGCGCACCAGATCGATATGCAGGCCGTCCACCTGCAGTGCAGCGGCTAGGCGCAGGTTGTCGCCCAGCGCGCCGAAGTAGGTGGTCAACAGCAGTTTGGGGCGCGGGCCAGTGGCCAGCGCCGCATACGCGCTGAGATAGGCGTCCTGCGCGGCGGCATCCAGATCCAGCACCAGCGCCGGTTCGTCGATCTGCACCCATTCGGCACCGGCATCGTGCAACTGGCGCAGCAGCTGCGCGTAGACCGGCAGGAGACCTTCGAGCAAGGCCAGCCTGTCGCTGCCATCGGTGGTCTTGGACAGCAGCAGCAGGCTCACCGGGCCGAGCAGCACCGGGCGGGTGGTGATGCCTTGCGCCAGCGCTTCGCGGAACTCGGCCACCGGCTTGTCGCCGCGCAACGCGAAATGCTGCCCTGCATGCAGCTCCGGCACAATGTAGTGGTAGTTGGTATCGAACCACTTGGTCATTTCCAGCGCGTGCACGTCCACGCCGTCGGCCTGATGGCCGCGTGCCATCGCAAAATAGCCGGCCAACGGATCGCGCTCTGTCAAGGCGCGGTAGCGCTGCGGAATCGCATCGAACAGGAACGCGGTATCCAGCACGTGGTCGTACAGGCTGAAGTCGTTGCTGGGCGGTACGTCCACCCCGGCATCGCGTTGCAGCTGCCAGTGGCGTGCACGCAGCGTGCGTGCGGTGTCCTGCAGCTCGGCGGCGTCGCTGTCGCCACGCCAATGGCGTTCGAGTGCCTGTTTCAGCTCGCGGCGCGCGCCGATGCGCGGAAACCCGAGATTGGTCACGATGGTCATGTTGCATGTCCTCATTGCATGGATGGCATTGAGGAACGAAGGAACCGTGCAACGTCCCCACGCTTGCACGCAGGCCCGCCACACCAGCGACCTTCGCCCCCGCGGGCGAGCCGGCAATCCACGGGCAACGACAGACACGCACGCTCCTGCTCAAGCAGCGCACGGATCCGACAGCTCCCCGCGGAGCGCCAGGTCGAAACGAAGGACGGTCGTGTCCTTCGGCCAGGGCCGGTATTCGGGCTGATGGACGTGCCGTGCAAACGCACGGGTGCCTACTGTCCGTCGCTTCCCAGGCCGTTGCCGGCCCAGTGCTGTTGACGGAGGTCGTTTCCATTCACCGCTGCGGGGCAGCTCCGGAATGAGGTGCAGATCGCACCTTTCACCGGATTCCCGTTTAATTCCATCGCTTCATCCGAATGAAGCGATGGAAACCGTGGCGTGCGCAGAGTAGGGGGCTGTGGGGTGCAGGTCAAGCGGGGACGGTGAAGGATGTGATCGCAGCCGCGCCTGCGGCAGATGCGACGATGCTCGAACGTTCCGTGCTGCACCCGGAGCGGGGCTTAGGTGATGTGGTGCAGGCCGGGATGGACGTCGCCGATGACGTTGCACTCAACTGCAGTGGGGGTGATCTCTATCCACCTGCGTGAGCGGAACATCGGTGCCGTCTGCTCGGCATCGCAATGGAGGTGCGGCGACCCGATATGCACACAATGAACCGGCGCGTTGGCATGGATTTCCAAGCATGCAGTTGCTCGAAGGCTCTTTTGGGCGATGTTGGGAACCGAGGCTTCGCATGCGCGGTTTCGTAGCGCGCCCTGATCGCACATAACTCCACCGTTGGGCATAGCCGCATCCTTGAGACAGCAGTGCTGCTGTCTCACTTGGTGGCATCACTCGCAGGGCGTTGTATCGGGCCGACGAACACGGTGCACATCGTGGGCGTCAGTTTCAGGCGTTCGCACTGCCCTCCGGTGCAGCCGACGCAGCGCTGATGCTGAACCTGCGTACGTCTCGCCGGGCGTTTGCAATTGCCTCTGTCGCGTGGCCTCGCTACATTTGCGGAGTCGAAAGAGTGCAGGCCGGATGGTAGCCCGGTCATCCATCCAATCCGGGTGGCAAGCTCTCCCGTTGAGGGTATCCGCGACACCGAGACCGGCATTGCCGGAACGAGGTGTGCCCGGTGATCTCTCACGACCCATCATCGGCGCGCCTCCACTACCCCTGGAAGGATATTGCGCATGCATCTCACCTCAAACACGATCTTGATCACCGGCGGTGCCACCGGTATTGGCTTTGCGCTCGCACGCGCGCTGGTGGAGCAGGGCAACACCGTCATCATCTGCGGGCGCAACGCCGCGGCGTTACGCCAGGCCAAGGACACGCTGCCTGCGTTGATCACCCAGGTCTGCGATATCATCGACACGGCAAGTCGCCATGCACTGGTGGACTGGTTGCGGGCACACCATCCGCACTGCAACGTCCTGATCAACAACGCCGGCGTGCAACAGCATCGCGACTTCACCGGCAGCGATGCTGTGGCCAATCTCGATCAGGAAATTGCCATCAACCTGACCGCGCCGATCCAGCTGATTGCCGAGCTGCTGCCGTTGCTGAAGCAGCAACAGCACGCGGCCATCATCAACATCACCTCGGGGCTGGCGTTCTCGCCGATGGCCGATGTGCCGGTGTACTGCGCCAGCAAGGCGGCGCTGCACTCATTCACCCTGAGTCTGCGTCACCAGTTGAAAGACAGTACCGTGCGCGTGATCGAGATCGCCCCGCCAATCGTCGATACCGGGCTAGGCGGCGGCACGCGCAGTGCAGGGACCGCAACGCGCAACATGATGTCTGCCGAGCAGTTTGCGCAAGAGGCCATTGCCCAGCTGGAGGCCGGCAAGGACGAGGTGCTGATCGGCATTTCGGCCGACACCCGTCGCTTGGGTGAAGCCTTGTTCGAGCGGATGAATCACCGCTAGGTTGTTGGGTGACGTCACTGGTGGTCGTTGCACAACGCCACCAGCGAGGTCTTGGCCACGATGGCGATTGGTGTCGCCGCTGCAGGTCAAGCGCTCAGCAATCGCTCTGCTTGCATGGATTGCCAGCGCTAGCCCGCCATTGCTTCACCAGTTGGCGGCGATTGCGTTGATACTGCTCCTGCAGATAATCGATCCTGTCGATAGAGTCTGCGTGGAAGATGCGGAAATCGCCGCACGCTTCGCACCACGCGGCGATATGCCACCGTGCGTCGACCAGGCCCAGCATGATCGGCCAGATCGTGCGTTCCGACACCACCCCGGTCTTGCTCGTATAGCCGATTCGCAACTTGCGTTGCGCATGCAGCGCCTTGCGGATTTTTCCAAGGTCGACGATTGCTTCTGGCCGCCGCGCCCGGCTGATGTACATAACATTGTCGTCCAGTGCCAGGCGCACCTCCTGCGAGATCACCCCGTCGAGTTTTGCCAGTGCGTTCTGCACTGCCTGCGTCATTGCATCGTCGCTCTGGCTGCTGACCCATTGCGCGCCGGTGACCAGTGCGCGGATTTCTTCCTCGGTGAAGGAGAGCGGCGGAAGCACAAAGCCTGGTCTCAGGATGTAGCCCACGCCCGCTTCGCCTTCGACATCGGCACCCATTGCCTGCAAGGTCGCAATGTCGCGCCGGATCGTGCGCAACGAGACGCCAAGCTCTTGTGCGAGCGTGCTGCCGGACACGGTTCCCCGGTGTCGACGCAACACTTGCAAGAGATCGAACAGGCGCTGGCTACGCGACATGTCAGTCCATTCTGACCAGGCCCTTGCCCGGACGCTTCTGGCCGGATTCAAGGGTATTCATCAAGCCGATGGCACCTTCCAGCGGAACGATCTCGCCGATCGGCAGGCCGAAGGTTCCCGCTTCCGCAGCGCTGGCGAGGTAAGCCAGGATGGCACTGGACGGCTTGCCGATCACCAGCTTGAAGCGGCGGTCCACCACGGCGCGGACGAACTTTCCCAGGTCGGGTTCCAGATCCAGGAAGCTGCCGCGCTTGTCGCGCAACAACGCCAATCCCGCAGCAGCTTTCATGACCGCCGAGGTGTCGAAGATGACGTCGAAGCGCTCATGGATGTCTTCCGGTCGGGTCACCCTGTAATCGTAGACCTGTTTCAGGCCCAGCGATCTGGCCCGCTCCATCGATCCCGCGCTACAACTCCCGGACACGGTTGCGCCCAAACGCTGCGCCAGCTGCACCGCCGCCTCGCCTACCGCGCCGGCGCAGCCGTTGACGAACACATGCTGGCCTTTCTTCAGCGCCGCCTTGTCGACCAGACCATTCCACGCGGTGACCCCGGGCGTGCCCAGGCACGCGGCGTTTTCATAGGAGACGTTATCGGGTTTTTTGAACAGATTCTCTTCGGTGGTGATCACCGCCTCGGCCAGTGCGCCGCACTCCTTGAAGCGCGCCAGACCGAACACCGCATCGCCGGGCTTGAAGCGGGTGACGCCTTCGCCCACCGCGAGCACCACGCCCGACAGATCCATGCCCATCGCACGCGGAAACGTCCGCCCGGTCACGATCTTCATGACGCCGTTGCGCATCTTCCAGTCGACCGGATTGATCGCGGCGTACTTCACCTTTACCGCGACCTGGCCCTTTGCCGGCGCAGCAAGCGTGAACTCGGCCAGCTGCATGACGTCCTGGCCGCCATAGCGGTTGTATTGAAGGCGCTTCATTGGCGCGGTGCTCCGATGGCAACGGCACGTGCGGAGGCGACCTGGCAAGCGGGAAGCACGTGCAGTCGGTCGACTGCGCTGCCGGGCTTGGCGGCAGACTCGGTTCTGCGACCGACGAGAGGCCGGCCAGCGCGGAAGAGCGTGCGCGTTGCTGTCTGCCAGAGCATCCGTGTGGGCGCGTGGGCATCGAACGCGCGCGAGGTTGCAGGTGCGGTCATGCGGGAGCGGGTGAAGATGGTCACTAGGACATTCCTCGTGTTGGGTGCCCAGTGTAGGAAGCGGTGGTGACAGATTCTGGCACCATTGCATCACGCCGCTGATGCGCAATAGCCGTAGCCAGCGCCGGCACTGTGTGATGGCACGACATGCCCGCGCAGCGCGACGCGCGGACCCAGCCTTGCCATTCGGTCCATCAGACAGCCGCGTGCCGCACGGCAATCGCGTCGTGGAAAGCATGCGACTGCCCTTGCCGTGCCCTTGTCTGTGCTGTCGCGGTGCCGCTGGGTTCTGAAAGCAGGCGGTGCGCCGTGCCCTACCGCTCGTCGGACAGCAGCCAATGCGGCTTCCATCGCAACCGATCTTATGTATGATGACCATCATGAAAAACGCCTCGCCACGCTCTCGCGCATCCTCAGGCCGCAAGGCCGACAGCCATGCACGCATCGTCGAAGTCGCGGCGCGCGCGATCCGGCGCACCGGCTACGACGGCACCGGCGTGGCCGACATCATGAAAGAGGCCGGGCTGACCCACGGCGGCTTCTACGCACACTTCTCATCGCGCGATGCGTTGCTGGCCGAGGCTGCCGACCATGCCGGTGCGCAGACGGTGGCCAACTCCGCGCAGATTGCGGCCGCCGTGCCGCCGGAGCAGGCGGCGCAGGCACTGATGCGGGCGTATCTGTCCGATGGGCACGTCAACAACGTCGAATCCGGCTG
Source organism: Xanthomonas dyei (assembly GCF_002939865.1). GTDB lineage: Bacteria > Pseudomonadota > Gammaproteobacteria > Xanthomonadales > Xanthomonadaceae > Xanthomonas > Xanthomonas dyei. Next base: position 17,325 of record NZ_MDEE01000009.1, on the reverse strand, counting down.
CCCGATTGCTGCGCTAGGCTCGGAGATGCCGCGTCAGGCACCGGCGGTGCGCCAGGCGGCAACACGTCGCATCAAGGAAATGATCGACCTGGCCGCCCGCCAATCGCCGGACTGGGGAACGCCGCAGGCGCATGCGCGGGCACTGGTGACGGTCTGTGCCATGGCCGGCACCTTGATGCTGGCGCGTGCCGTGGACGACCCCGCACTGTCGGCCGCGATGCGTGAGGCGGCACTCGACCACTTCGGCGCAGCCTGAGCAAAACGCACAAGTTGATCGTTGTTCAAAAATATGATGATCGTAATATTTTAGACGTACAGATCGCAGTCCGCCGCAGCCGCGGCTCTCCACCATCACCGCGTGCGACGGCAGCACTTCAATGGCTTGCCGCCACCCACTACCCGAGAAAGAGGCACCTATGAACAGCAAGATCGCACTCGTGACCGGAGCCTCCTCCGGCATCGGCGAAGCCACCGCCGCCCACCTGGCCAAGGCCGGCTACACCGTCTATGGCACCAGCCGCCGCGGTGGCCGCTCCAGCACGCCCGGCGTGCAGATGCTGTCGCTGGACGTCACCAGCGACGCGTCGGTGGCCGCCGCCATCGATACCTTGCTGCGCAAGGAAGGTCGCCTGGATCTGTTGGTCAACAATGCCGGCTTCAGCGTCGCGCCTGCCGCGGCAGAAGAAAGCTCCATCGCGCAGGCGCAGTCAGTGTTCGACACCAACTTCTTCGGCACCGTGCGCATGACCAATGCGGTGATCGGCCAGATGCGCAAGCAAGGCGGTGGACGCATCCTCAATATCGGCTCGGTGTTGGGCCTGGTGCCGGTTCCGTACACCGCGCTGTATGTGGCCAGCAAGCATGCCGTTGAGGGTTACAGCGAATCGCTGGATCACGAACTGCGCGATTGGGGTATCCGGGTCTCGGTAATCGAGCCGGCCTACACCAGGACGCCGTTCGACGCCAATGCGCTGCAGCCCGACGCACCGTTGGAGATCTACCGTGATATGCGCGCGCATCTAGCCGCGCACGTCGCGCAGGTGATGCAAAAGGCCGATGCGCCCAGCGTGGTGGCCGAGGTCGTGCTCAAAGCAGCGCAGGATCCGCAACCGAAGGCGCGCTACACCGCCGGCAAGGTGGCCAAACAGATGAGCCTGCTGCGTCGCCTGTTGCCCAACCGCATGCTCGGCAATGCGCTGCGCAAGGAATTCAAGCTGGATCAGGTCGCATCGCCAGCCCGCGGCTCGAATGTTGCCGGAGCACGCGCATGATGCACAGGATTGATCGCACCGATGCCAAGATAGCGGTACGCGCCTGGTGGGGACACGCATGAAAGCCGTCATTGTCGACCAGTACAAGAAACATGGCCCGGTGCGCATCGGCGAGATGCCGATGCCGCAGCTGCGCCCCAACGATGTGTTGATCAAGGTCAGCGCCGCCAGCCTGAATCCATTGGACGCCAAGGTGCGCGATGGCGAATTCAAGATGCTGCTGCCGTTCAAGACGCCATTCGTGCTGGGTAACGACGTGGCCGGTGTGGTGACACAGGTCGGCACCGCAGTGCGCGACATCGCGGTTGGCGATGCGGTGTTCGCCAAGATCGAACCGGGCCGCATCGGCACCCTGGCCGAGTATGTGGCGATCGATGCGGCAGTAGTCGCACCCAAACCGGCCAGCCTGAGCATGGAAGACGCCGCGTCATTTCCGCTGGTCGGCCTGACCGCCTGGCAGGCGCTGGTGGAAACCGCTGCGCTCAAGCCGGGGCAGAAGGTGTTGATCCATGCCGGCTCCGGCGGCGTGGGCACCATCGCGATCCAGCTGGCCAAGCATCTGGGAGCGTACGTGGCCGCCACCACCAGTACTGCCAATGTGGAGCTGGTCAAATCGTTGGGTGCCGATCTGGTGATCGACTACAAACAGCAGGATTTCCAGACGCTGGTGCGCGATTACGATGTGGTGCTGCACAACCTGGACACGCCGACGCTGCTCAAGTCGCTGCAGCTGCTCAAGCCCGGCGGTGTACTGATTTCGCTGACCGGCCCGCCCACGCCGGCATTTGCGCAGCAACTCGGCCTGGCGTTCCTGCTCAGGCTGGTAATGCGCCTGCTCAGCCGCAAGGTGCGCGCGCAGGCCAGGCAGCGGCAGGTGTCGTACACCTTCCTGTTCATGCGCGGCGATGGCCCGCAGCTGCGCACGTTGGCGGGCTTGCTCGACAGCGGCGTGCTACGCCCGGTGATCGATACGGTATATCCGCTCGCACGTGCGCAAGAAGCACTGGCGCATGTCGACAGCGGCCGCGTCAAAGGCAAGGTCGTGGTCACGCTGTAGCAGCGGCGGTCGCGTGGGGCTGCCTTATCGGTGACAGCGATAAAGCCGTGCTTTTAAACGCAAACGTGGTGGGCAGTGTGCTCACCCCGTTTGCGTCTGCGCTATGTGCGCGGCTAGCCGGTGAACCCGGTGGACTCGCTAAGCAGCTTCGGCTTGAATGAATTCTTATGCCATCTCCGGCCAAACCGCCGGCCTACCCGCCCGGATGTATTCAAGATACTCGGACTCGGCAACGCCCAGGTTGACCCAGCGGTGTGGATGGGCCACCAGTGACGTCTCTGCATATGCAATAGCTTCGTTGGGAGCCTGGAACGTGGCTGCCGCAGCATCAAGATCCTCTGGCGCTAGATATGGAAAGTCATACAGATCGGTGTATTGCTCTCTGCCGATGTCCTGGACGTCATACACCCAAATCTGCACCGATCCATCAACGGGCCGCAACTCGATATGGCGAATGTAGTCCGGATGCAGAGGGCTGCGCCCAAGGAACTGCTCAACGGACTTGCCTCGACGAAACGTGGCTGGAATATCAAGGATGGGAAGATGTCGCATGGCGGCTTAAAGAATGAATGAAGTCGCGCTGTGAGGCGGCATCGGATTGAATGAATCGTCAGATCTGCAGCCGTGATCGTAAACCACGCACTTCCGCTTGCCACTCGTTGAAGTCATCGGTGTCCTCCCACAGCTCGCGCAACTCCGAGGTTGGTCCAAGAATGCGATCAATCGCCTGCGCAGCGTCGCTGGTCAATTGAGCGTCGGGTAGCGGCTTTACCCTGTCGATCCATTCCACGACATCCGGCTCATCCAGGGCCTCAGCGGTGGGGCGTCCCAAGGCCGCAACGATCACCTCAATGGCCGCCAGCGCAGTGGTTGCATCCGTCGAATCCACATCGCTATCGGTGGCAAGGACTGCTGCAATTGCCTCGCGAACGAGCGACAGGTCGCCGGCCTCGGTGAGGTCGCATACCCAATCCGCAGCAGTGTCGTTGTCAAAAGAACCGATGCCCCAGCAACCCATGAACGTACTCCTGCAGGTCGAATGTTTGGCATAAGGCGCGCGTTGGCCTCCTGCCTGATGGATGAGTAGGCCTCAGCTCACTGCCGCACATAGCGCAGGTGGGTGGCCGCAGGCCCATTAAGAACCTTGTCGATACGAAATTGTGTCGCGGGCTCGCCAAGGTGTTCGAACAGACGTCGTCCGCTGCCGAATAAGACCGGTGCCAACGCAATCTCCAGCTCGTCGACAACGCCCAAGCTCAGATACTGCTGGATCAGATCCGCTCCACCGGCAATCCGGACATCACGGCTGCCAGCCGATTCGCGAGCCAGTTCCAGCGCATGTTCCGGCCCGTCGTTGATGAAGTGGAAGGTCGTGCCGCCGGGGCGCACCCAGGGCTCGCGTTTCTCGTGGGTCAGCACGTAGACCGGTGTGTGGAACGGAGCCTCCTCTGGCCAGGCAACCTCGCCTTGGTCGAACATCCGCTTGCCCATGATGTTGGCGCCGATACGCGCGAAGGTGCTGCGGACCAGGTCGTTGACCGGGCCGGTGTCACCACCTGATGCAAGCTTGAGTACGTTCTCGCGGAAGTACTGCGTTGTGATCAGCCAACCCATCATCGCGCCCCACTTGGCTCCCCAGTTCTTGTGCTCGGGGTCGTCCATGGTCATGCCCTCCGGCGCCATGTAGCCATCAAGGCTAAGGCCGATGCTGACGAATACCTTGCTCATGATTTCACCTCTCAGATGCCTGTGTATACCGGCCGTCGGATGTCAGCCTGCGCGCGAGGCGACGCCGGCTTGAATGCGTGCTCAGTCCCGCGGTTGGCAGGGATGAACTGCAAAACTCAAGCACTGGCCAGGCGATCGTTGCCGCGTGTTCGCGCGCAGCCGTGCCGCGCCGATTCGCTCCCGTCTGCCCATGCGGCTGGTCAGGCGCGATGTGCATGCCGCTTGCGATCGGCGATCGCCAACTGCAGTAGCTCGATGACGGGCGCACTGTTGCTCGTCGAGACAGCTCGAACCTTGACATGGCGTAGTGTCTTGCCGGTCCCTTGCATGATGCCGTGCGGATCCGCAAGCGAGGTGCCATGATAGAAACCCAGGTTGACGTAGGCGTCGTGGACCGAGATATAGGCATAGTGATCGGTCATCTTCCTGGGGCCAATGCCGAAGCTGATGATTTTGAGTTTTGGCCATGCAAGCTCGACAACCTCGCTGTGCAGCGAAACGATCGTGCTGCGCAACGACTCGCAAACCAGGCGCGGCTCCGGTTTTGCAATGGACAAGATGTCGTCGAACGTTGCGAGTGTCTTGTTGGTCGCCATGCTGCCTGCCGTGAAGTCCGAGGCCCGAGCAAGGCCGCACCGCGAAGCGGATCGGCCTGAATGAAGAATCAAAAGGCCGTGCAATAGACCGTTGGCACAGGATCGTTGCCGACCGCCAGACCAGCGATGTATGAGCATGCCACACGCACCGGTGACGCGGTTCTGACCAGTGATCGTGGACGCGCGGCGGCGCCCAGGCAATGGACACAGGAGCGCAGGGCGAGGGCGAGGCGGGAAGAGCGTCAGGGATGAAAAGGCGGTCGCGGCCGCTTTGACAAACGGTGTGGCAGAGCCGGTTGCGAAGGCGCCGGAGGGGTGCCGAAGCGGCACGCCGACACACGATGCCAGGCACCGCCGACTGAGGCGCGTGCGTGTCGCTTTGAAGGCACACGCCGCCTGCGCCGACGACGCGTAGCACTCGGGCTGTCGTTGTCTGCTGCGAGGTCGCGCAACGGCTACCGTTGCACTGTAGATGCAGCCGGGTTGCGCACGGTATGCGTGGCCGCAGCGCGATGATCCCGCACTCGCCGCAGCGCTATCGCGTGGCGCTGCATGCGAACGTGCGTCTTTGCTTCGTCGTCATCCGCAACACCGGCAGCGACTGCCATCGACGGACGCTGCCGGTGTCGCAGGGGCGGGCCGCCGCTGTGGTGGCCGCCCCTCCTTCAGTTCCATCCAGGCGCGCAATCGATGCCAGGGCCGGCTGCCGCCTCGGGGAGGTCGTTTGATGCGCTGCCCATCGACTGCGACCGCAGCCGGTCAACGGGGCGGTCGTTGTACCCGCCGCGGTTACTCGGCCCAGGGCTCCAGCACGACCTTGCCGGTGGTCTGGCGGCTTTCCAGCAATTGGTGCGCCTGCGCGGCCTGCGCCAGCGGCAACACCGTGCCGATCTGCGGGGCCAGCTTGCCGGTCATGATGAAGCCCATGATCTCGCCCAGCACCTCCTGCATTAGCCCGGGCTGGGTCTGATAGCCGCCGATGTAGAAGCTGGTCACCGTGTGGTTCTTCAGCGTGAGCTGCCACGGGTCGATCAATGCGGTCTTGCCGCTGGACTGGCCCAGAAACACCATGCGCCCGAACGGTGCCAGTGCCGCCAGCCCTTCGCCGACATTGTCGCCGCCGGCACTTTCCAGAATGACATCCACGCCGCGTCCATCGGTCAATGCCAGCACCTGCTCGGACCAGCCGGGTGCGGTGTAGTCCACGGAGGCATCGGCGCCCAGGCGTTCGGCCAGTGCGCGTTTTTCCGGCGAACTGGCCGCGGCGATGACCTTGCCGGCGCCGTACAGCTTGGCCAGTTGTACCGCGAACGAACCCACGCCGCCGGCCGCCGCTTCGATCAACACCGTCTCGCCCGGTGCCAGCCGCGCAGCATGCCGCAACGCGATACCGGCAGTGAGCCCGTGCGCGACCACTGCGGCGGCCTGCACCGCGCTCACGCCCGGCGGCAACGGCACCACCAGCGCGGCGGGGAAGGCGATGTACTGCGCATAGCCGCCCACGCCCGGCGTGGCCAGCACCGCCATTCCCACGTCCAGCCCGGTGACACCTTCGCCGAGTGCGGCGATCGTGCCGGCCACCTCGATCCCGAGGGTGTACGGCAGGGGCGACGCCTCGATGTAATCGCCGCGCCGACGCATGACGTCGGCAAAGTTCAGGCCGACCGCTTCGATCTTGATCAGCACTTCGCCATTGCCGGGCTGCGGCTGCGGAACGTCTTCATAGACCAGCACGTCGGTGCCGCCGTGCTGGTGAAACCGTACTGCCTTCATGATGCATGCTCGCTGGGTCAGGGGGCCGAGTGGCCGGAGACGCCTGCCGCAACCAGAGTGTCGGCAGGAGATGTTGTCCCTGGGAGAGGCTGTGCAGCCGGTCGTCGCGGGACGCATCACAAGGTATATTCTGTAAACCTGATGTCAATCAGGCACCACTCATCCACTAGGTATCCCGCGAGACACTTGCAATGCACACAGCGATGCCGCAACCCGCCTTCAAATTCGACTGCCCGGGCCGTGAGACGTTGGAGCAACTGGCGGACAAATGGTCGGTGATGGTGTTGGCCTGCCTGCTGGTGACGCCGCTGCGTTTCAACGCGATCAAGCGCAATCTCGAAGGCGTGTCGCAAAAAGCCTTGACCCAGTGCCTGCGTCGGCTGGAGCGCAACGGCATCATCGTGCGCACGGTGATCGTGCGCTCGCCGATCGCGGTGGAATACCGCATCACCCCGCTCGGCCTGCGTCTGAAAGAGCCAATCCAATTGCTATGCGCCTGGACGCTCGACAATCAGCGTGCCATCGCCAAAGCACGGGAAACCTTCGACCGCGAGACCGCGTAGCTGCTAATCCGGCGATAGGCGACAGGGCGTGGCTGCGATGCGCAGCTCAGTGGCAGACAGGCACGCCGCGATGCCTTGACGGCCGGGCATCGCAGCGCATGCAATGGCGCACGATCCGCGCTTGCACCAGCCTGACAGAAACGGACAGCCGAAAGTAATACAGGGCTTACACCGTGGCATGGACTTGTCATTGCTGCACGAAGGGGCGCGCAGCGCGATACCTTGACGTGCAGCAACCGCCACTGCCCTCAACGTTGTGCAGGCATCGCGTTGCAGGGGCGTACAACACGCAGCGTCGTCATGCAAACGCCCCGCACAGGGCGGGGCGTTTGCAGTCGTAGTACTGCAGCGTTGCATCACGCCCACTGCTGCGGTGTTGCGCGCGATGCAGGCCGCGTGGCGTGCCTCAGTAGTTGACCTGTAACTGCAGACGCAGCAGATCGCCTTCCACCACCGGATACGGCGCCGTGGTGACGTCGGTGCGCTTCATCTTCGAATAAGCAAACACCAGTTCCAGCGCGTCCATCGGCTGCCATTCGACGCCGGCTTCCACTTCGTCCAGACGCATGCGCGGCGCATTGGTGTCGAACTTGGAGCCGCCGCGGTAGGTCTGCCATTTCAGGTACGGCAGCAAGGTGCCGTAGGTGAAGTCGTGCTTGAACATCGCCTGCACATACCCGCCGCTCAGCGAGCGGGTGCGGATGCGGCGCTGCGCCATATCCAGCTCCGGGCCGCGGCCCACCGTCCACTCGGCCTGCAAGCCGAACGGCTGCGGGTAGTAGATGACGTGCGCAGCAACGCGCTGGTCGGTATAGCCATTGGGGTCGGTGATCGCCGGGGTGAAACTGCGGCCGCCGATATTCACCGCCGCAGCGGTCGGCACGAAGCGCCCGCTGTAGGCATCGGCACCCACTTCCAGATACTGGCCGTTGGCGAACTTGAACGGGTAGGTGGCATGCACCACCGCATGCATGCCGTCGTTACGCTCGGCGCGGTTGGCGCCCTGGCCGTTGTACACGCCTGCGCCCAATACACCGTAATCGCCCGAGCCCTTCAGACCGGATTTGACCAGGTCCTGGAAGCGGCCCTTGGCCACGGTGGGGCTGTAATAAAACACCGCACCGATATCGCGTTCGTCGCGCAGGCCGGAGTTAAGCGCATCGGCGCGATCCAGGGTGAGGCGGTTCTGGCTGGACTGCAGGTTTTCCCAGCCGTACGGCATCTTCGACTGGCCCACACGCACGCGGTATTCGCGCTTCTTGTCGAAAAAGATATCGGCGTACGCATCGCGCAGCTGCGCGAAGTTGGAGGTGGTGGAGCCGGTCGGCGTGCTCGCAAAATCCGGCTGGAAATACAGCGACACGTGTTCGTTGAGATCGCCGCTCAGCACCAGGCGCGCACGCCGGATGCCCAGGCTCTGGTCGTTGCCGATGAAGCGATCGCCCGGCGCACGCAAGTCTTGCGCATCGCCGCCAATGCCCTGGTTGTAGCGGATCTGGGTGTAGCCGCGCAGGCTCAGCTTGTCGTACCACTTCTTGCCGACATCGCCGGCCTTGGCCGGTGCGGCGGCTGGCGCCGGTGCAGGGGCGGCCTGTGCGATGGCGGTGTCGGCCGGCACGGTTGCGCCAGGTGCCGGTGGCAGGGCCTGTGCCGGCGCGGCAGGCATCGCCGAGGCGGGCAGCTTGCCGTTTTCGTCCACCTGCACGAAGGTGCCCAGCTTGTCGCGCCCGGGTGCCGGCTCGGCAAAGATCTGCTTGGTCTTGCGGTCGACGTACAACTCCAGCTCGGCGGCCAGCGTGCTGCCGCTGGCGGTCGCGCTGAGGGCGCACAGGACGGTGGCGAGATTGCGTTTTTTCATGGACACGGCTCGGCAAGGGAAACTGGGCGGCGGTGGCGTGGCCAGTCAGGGCGCCCTTGCAGGGGCGCGTGCGGCCAGACGCCGGGTACCGTCATGGCGCTCCGCACTGCTGCCGTAGCAGCGGTAGGGTGCAGTTATATTTAGGTTTGATGTCAGTTTGGTGACATCCGCGCCGCTATCCGACCGGCCACTGTGTCAGCCACGTGTCCGGTAGATGTCAGTCCGGCGATGCGAGCTGTGTCGAGAAGCGGTGGTGGCCTTGCGACGGCGGGGGCCCTGGCGGCCGTAACGTCTGCACTGATCCTTGCGTGGCCCACCCGCCTGAGCAGGCGCTACGTGCAGCGATACGCCTGGCACGCACGTTGACCGTGACTGTCGAACAGTCGAACAGTCGAACAGTCGGCCAGATTGAGGAATGCGCTCGTCGAGCGGGGCTGGTGGCACCTCGCCAGTGACAGCGGCTAACAGAACCGAGCGAGCGCCTGTCAGTGAGTGCAGGGTCGAATGTGCGGTGGCCGCACCGCTCGCGGGACACGTCGTGAACGCGTCCCTGGGGGCTCGGTGATGGCATCCATGCCGCCACACGGTCCCGCAATCGGCGAGAACACCGCGCCAGACAGTGTGATGGCTGTAGTGTTGAAAGCCATGCGTACCAACACTCTCCACAGATCCTTGCCTGCGCACCGTCGCGGGACCTGACGCGGCACGGATGCCGCGTAAGCGCTTAAAACGCCACACCCGCCGGGCATGGCGTTGCTTGATTTGGCCACCGGCCGCCACACGCATCGCTGCGTCTTGCGACCGGCCGGCCCGGTTCAAGCTGCCGGCTGTGCCGCCGCCAGCGCCGCCGCCACGGTGTCGCGCCATGGCGTGGTGGGGCGGCCGATCAAACGACTCAGGGTGTGGCTGTCGTCGAACAGACTGCCGCCGCGCGAGGACGCCGAGCACTGCGCCAACACCTGCGCAAACCCGGCCGGCACGCCAACCTGCACCAGCGCTGCGGCGTAGTCGGCTTCCGGGAGGTCGTGGTACACCACCGGCTTGCCCGCCAACTGCGATAGCGCGGCTGCGTACTCGGCCATCGTGAAGGCGGTATCGCCGGCCAGCTCATAGACCTGCCCGGCCTGCGGTGCATCCGAGGCCAGCACCGCCGCGGCGGCCGCCGCATAGTCGGCACGTGTGGCGGTGCTGAGCTTGCCCTCGCCCGAGCTGCCCATCGCCCCACCGTGCGCCACTTCGGCCGCGATCGAGCCGGTGTAGTTTTCGGTGTACCAGCCATTGCGCAGCAGCACATGCGGTAGGCCGCTCTCGCGCAGCAGCGCCTCGGTGAGCAGATGCTCTTCGGCCAGCGACAGCGTGCTGGTCTCGGCGCGCAGGATGCTGGTGTAGGCGAGCAACTCCACCCCGGCGCGCTTGGCCGCGTCGATCACATTGCGGTGCTGCTCCACGCGTGCGCCCACCGCGTTGGACGACACCAGCAACACCCGGCCGACGCCCGCAAAGGCCAGGTCCAGGCTGTGCGGGTCGGCGTAGTCGGCCTGACGCACCGTGATGTCGCGTTTTGCGAACTCCGCGAGTGACGCAGTATCACGGGCCGTTGCTACGATGCGGCTGGCAGGCACATGGTTCAGCAGTGCGTCGACGACCAGCGCGCCCAGCTGCCCGCTGGCGCCGGTGACAAGGATCAGGGGGGAGGCATGTGCCATGTGGTGCTCCAATAGGTTTAGAGAAGAGGTTTGGTCTAGTATCTAGACCTTGTGGTCAGCGAGCCTATTGTCAGGACCGCCCGGTCCTTCGCAAGGAGGCAGTTTTACTCCCCCTGGTTACTGTGAGATACCCCCGTGAATGCGATTGCCTTGTTCCCACCGCCGCCCTCCCTGGAAGGCCCCTTCGATGCCACTAAATGCCCCGTGCGCGATGTGCTCGATCAGATCGGCGACAAGTGGACCTTGCTGATCCTGTTGACGCTGATCCCCGGCCCGTCCCGCTTCAGCGCCATCCAGCGCGCCGTGCCGGACATCTCCAAGCGGATGCTGACCCAGACCCTGCGCAACCTCGAGCGCAACGGCATGATCACCCGCAAGGTCTACGCCACCAAGCCGCCCAGCGTGGAATACGCACTGTCCAAGCTCGGTGTCGCCCTGCTCGGCCCGGTCTCGCAATTGCTCAACTGGGCAGGCGAGAACCACGCCGGTATCCGCGCCGCACGCGAGCGCTTCGATCGTGCGCAGCAGCCGCTGGTCGCGCTGGATGCCGACGAAGCGATGGCGCAGGCGTAACGCGGTCAACCAGCGCGGACGGCCTGGGCGGTGTCCGCAGCTTGGAAACGATGGTTGCCACCACACCAGTGGCCGTGTGGTTGCACAGGCACGCCGGCGTGCTCCGATTTGCCCGCCGTATTGCCACCGCTGACGTCCGGTGGCGCACGGCAGGATGCGGTCGGGAGTGTTGCGCCGATGCGCTCCCGACGGCCGAGCTGTGATGATCCGGCAAGTCACGGAGGCATGGCGATGCCGCCTCGCCCGTAATCGGCGGCGTTGACGAGCTGCTGCGGGCAGCTGCAATGATGTGAACACGTGCTCACAAAATCCCGCTTCAGCTAAATGCCTGATCGCCGCTGCATGGGCAAATTCGATAGCAAACCCTTGCAGCGCAATGGCGATGCCTTTGGCTATCGCACCCATCGCAAACTTCAATCGCAAGCCGGCTCAAGCGCACGCAAGCGCGTCCGATAAGGGCTCACCTTATCTCGCGAAGCCACTCCTCTATGCCTGTGTTCGGCAGCCTGTCTTGTGCATCGCGACGTACCCTGGGCATCGCCCTGCTCGCACTGTGGTGCGGCTGGATTGCCGTGGCCTGGACAACTCCACGCGCGCAAGCAGGTGATCTGGGTAGTGCCTGGGCACAGGTCCAGGCGAGCCTGCCGGCCGCGCAGCCGGCGCCGATGTTGATCGGCGTCGTCGACGCCTGCGCCTGCACCGATCTCGCATCGGATCGCGCCTGGGCTGAGCTCAGCGCCGCCGTGCGCGCCCGCGGCGGCCAGGTGCGGCTGCTCGACAGCCCGGCACTGCAGGGCAGCGGTTACGCCGTGTGGCTGCTCGGCGCCGATGGTCAGCCGCGCTATGCCGGCCCCGCAGACGGTGGCGCGGTGTGCGGCACTGCCGGCGCAGCGGCGTGGTCGCGTTGGTTACCCGATGTCCTGAGCCGCGCGGCAAGTGCCGCAGTGGCGTCCCCTTGTCCGTGTGCCATGGAGTCGATGTCATGATGGAACTGTCCGCATCGGCGCCGCCGACCTCCAACTACGCCACGCGTCTGGCCATCAAGGCCGACCGGCTATTCCTGTGGCTGGCGGTGCTGCAGAGCGCCGGCTCGCTGGCGTTGGCCTGGAGCCAGGGCCAATGGACCACCTTTCTTGCGGTCACGCTGCCCAGCGTGCTATTGATGGCCTGGCAAGTGCATGCAAACCCCGGCACGCGCCTGACCCGCATCACCAACGCGCTGGTGCTGATGGCACTGGTCGCCGCCACCATCCAGCAAGCGCATGGCCTGGTGGAAATGCACTTCGGCGTGTTCGTGATCCTGGCGTTGCTGCTGTATTACCGCGACTGGCTACCGGTGGTGGTCGCCGCCGGCGCCATCGCCGTGCACCATCTTGCGTTCTATTGGCTGCAATCGCGCGGGATGCCGGTGCAGGCCTTCACTGTCGGCAGCGGCTTCGGCATCGTGCTGTTGCACGCCGGCTACGTGATCGTGGAAACCGCCTTCGTCTGCGTGATGGCCATTCAATTGCGACGTCAGGTCGATGCGTTGGATCACGAAGCCGACGCATTGGCGGAACTGGCCGACACCCTGGCGACCGGTGCCACCTTGCCGCCGGCGATCATGCAGCAGACCTTCCGCAGCGGGTCGCTGGCGCAAGCGCTGGTGCGGATGAGCGTACAGGTGGAAGAACGCATCGCGCAGCAACAACAGTTACTGCTGGAAAACCGCCGCATCCGTCTGGCATTGGATGCCTCGGCGATGGCGGTGGCCATCGTCGACGGGCAGGGCGCTGCCATCTACCGCAATCAGTCGTTCCAGCAACTGAGCACGCATGTCGATGCCGATGCGCTGGAGACCGCGCTGGCCGATGCAGTGCAGCTGGGGAATGCCACCGGCACCAGCAGAACGCGCGCCCTCGCTGCGCTGCAGCTGCAGGAAAACATCACGCCTGTGCACGATCATGACGGCAGTTCGCTGGGCGTGGTGGTGGAGTGGCAGGACCGCACCCAGGATCTGATGCTGGAAGAGCAGCTGGCGACGGTCGTCGCCCAGGCCACGCGCGGCGAACTGGGGGCGCGCCTGCACGGGCACGCCAACGGCGGCACGCTCGGCCAGCTGGCCGACGGCGTCAACCGCTTCCTCGCCATCACCGACGGCAGCCTGCAGGACATGCGCAAGATGCTGGCCGCGATGTCGCGCGGCGACCTGTCGCAACGCATCGATCGCCCGTGCGAAGGCGTGTTCGAGCAGATGAAGCGCGATGCCAATGCCACCGCCGATGAACTGGCCCGCATCATTGCGCAGATCCGCAGCTCAAGCAGCGCGATCAATCATGCGGCCGGCCACATCCTCACCCGCAACGATGCATTGGAGCAGCAGGTGCAGCGCCAGTCGGCCACGTTGGGCCACACCGCTGCCCAGATGCAGGCGGTGCTCGGCACCATGCAGCAACACACCGCGCAGGCAGCGGATGCGGACAAACTCACTGCCGCCGCATCGGAGGCCGCACGCAGTGGCGGCGACACCATGCAGCAGGCGATGGGCACCATGCAGCAGATGGAGCACGCATCGCGTCGCATCCAGGACATCATCTCGGTGATCGACGGCCTTGCGTTCCAGACCAATATCCTGGCCTTGAACGCCGCAGTCGAAGCCGCGCGCGCTGGCGACGAAGGCCGTGGTTTTGCAGTGGTCGCCAGCGAAGTGCGCGCGCTGGCGCTACGCTCGTCCACCGCCGCCAGCCAGATCAAGACGCTGATCGGCGAGTCGGTCACGCACATGCAGGCAGGCGTGCAGCAGGTGCGCGACGCTGGCGAAGGCATGCAGCACATTGTGGCCACCATCGGCCAGGTCAGCAGCACGCTCAGCAAGATTGCCGTTGCCTCGCAACAGGAAGCTGGCAGCATCGCGCAGGTACATCACACCCTTAACGACGTGGATACCGACATGCGCGACGGCGTCACCCGCATGCAGGACGCCAGTGCTGCCGCACGCGCGATGGGCGATCACGCCGCGCAGCTGGAAGATGCGGTGAGTGCCTTTGTGGCCGATGCGCAGGCACGTGGCACCACGTTGCCGAGGCAGCGGCTGGTCGCCTGATGGCGCATGCCGTCTTCAGGCTCATCGATCGCCGGATGTTGATCGGCCGATCAACATCCGCCCGCACGGTTTAGCCGGACGTGGCGTCGTTATTGGAAGCGCGCTTGCGCAACTCCCGCAGTTTGCCGATGAACCACGACTGGCTCGATACCGGCGCGGCGTTCCCGCAGCGCACCTGATACGGCTTGCCCGACATGCTGCTCTTGGTCGCAGCGAGTTCAATGAAAGACTCGGTAGACGTTACCAATGCCTTTTTCTGCTGGTACTCGTATTTACGCTGCAGGTGTTCGCTGGCTTTCGGCGCTGCGTACCACGACCCGTTGCGGGAAAATTCGCAGTTGGATTGCTCAAGTACTTTGAAAAGCTGGCCCACCTCACGTGTGGTGGTGGGCGAAACACCTTGTGCAGAAGCAGAGGCACACAGCAGTAGTGCAACAAGAAGAAATTTAGTGTTCATGACCGCATGGTAACGCAGGACGTCACCCTGTTAGCCGGTAGAACAGCCGATGCAGGCGAGGGTTGTCCACAGTCAATCAAGAGCTCGGCCCACTTCATGGTGCAAGACGGTCGGAAGCGTCGCTCTTGCAAGATAGTGCGGGTATCGGCATCGCATGCCGCAGCGCGCACTATGCGTCACGGCATCGCGTCCGGCTAACGGCACCAATCCAGCCCTGCACGCATCAAGGGCGAACGCTAGGCATCTGCCGGGACATAGCGCAGCAGCGTGGAGCCATCAAAATAGTTGCCGTAGTACTCGCTCTTCCGCAAGCCGGGGTTGGCGATGAAATCGATATACGGCGCGGAGCAATGCGGGCAGCGGAAGGGGTTGAGGTAGCTGTAGCTCGACCCGTCCGGCGCCAGAGGCAATGCGCTTTCCAACGCAGCAAGTGCCTCAGCATCGGGCTCGGATAGCGCTGCTGGGCTGCCAGGAAGATGGCTGTCGACCGTCATGGTGTACGCGCCGGATGCCGAATAGAAGTAGCCCGCGTTACTAAACCCTGCGTGATAGGAGCGGATCAGGAATGAACGCTGACAATGGTCGCACACACAGGACAGCACCACATTGCCACTGGTGACCGTACCGCCATAGTGCAGCCCGCGCGCAAACAGCCCCTTGCCTGCAAGCGCGGAGTTGCTGATGGCTGCGCCCGGCAAAAAGAACGGCTGAAACCTGATCCCGGATGCCTTGCCGGTCGCAAACGCATCCGAAGCGAGCTGCTGGTCCTCGGAAACGACGCAATCCATCTGGCATCCCAGATTGGCATGGACGCGCACGGAAAAATGAAACCATCCAGACGCGCTACCGAGCTCATGGGTACGCACGGCTCCGGCCGAATCGACACATTCCAGCACGCTGCCAGACTTCAATCGCACTGAAGGCGTCATTTCACAAGGGAGGTCTTGTTCTGTCACGCGACACAACTCATTTCCATCGGCTCGAACGATCAACAACGCTGTGGCTTTCTTCTTGAAGATGGAGAACATGCGGTCCTTGGCAACAACGTGTGGGTGGCAGGGCAGGGCGCCGAGTGCACGCGTGATGGAGCGGCGCGCAGACACAGGGCGCTCACCATGCCTGACGCGGCATCGTCTTGCCAACCTGTCACGGAGCCGGCGACGCGCTCATTGGCCTACTGCATTCGCGTCGAACTCGATGTTTGATGCTCGCCTTCGGGGCGCAGGTGCAGGCAACCAAGCATGCAGGCGTGGGCCAGGGTGGCCAAACGCATCTGGCGCGGGACATCGGAGGAGCCGACACCGTTGGTGCGTAGTCTGTGAGCCTAAAGATCCAAGCGTAGCGGTTCGATGAAGGCAACTGCAGTTCTGCAACACCGGGATGTCTTCTCGATGATGTCGCTATGCAAACTCGCTCTGCAACGTCGATGGGCAGGTGGGGGGCTTACGCACTGACGGGTAGACGTCGGACGGCGAACCTTTTGAATGACATTCTCAACCACCATCCTGCTCAATTGTAAACTTGATGGTTGTACCATCGACCAAAGGCTTGAACGGCTCTGACTGTGAACGTTTGAGATCGGCCCAGAAGATCGCTTCGCGCGCCGAGGCGGGCACGGTAGCAAAGGGCACATGCAGGACAAATTCAAACTGCTTCGCATCGTTTGCGAGGATAAAGCGCTGTAATTCCTGAAGCTGCCGGCTTCCCTCCGGCGTCAGCCGCAGAAGATACGTCGACACCGGTACATCCCGGTTGAAGAGGCCGCCTGAGCGCACGGCGTGCGAGACCGCGACTTCGGTCAGACCCATAGCGGCAGCTTTACTGGTGCCAGAGGCCTTCAGTTGAAGGTCGAGGCGCGTTGCCGCGACGTTGAGCTCAAAGCCGACCGGAACGGAAACGCGGACCAACAGCTGCGCTGGGTCTAGTTGGGCCAACGAACGCGGGCTCATCGACGAAAGACTAAGCGCCGTTGCAAGCGGAATGGAGGTGCATCCCGCCATAGCAACGATCGAAGCAAGGCAAAGAATGACGAGTGCGCGCATACCGTTCCAGGTCGCCAAGGCCTGAACTAAGCCGACCTGTGAGATGGCTCTGCGCCAATTACCTGTCAGCCGTATTTGCGGGCCAAACTTCGACCAATTCACCGTCGACAAAGCCGACACATACCGCCGTAGCGTCGCGAAGCACACTTGCCTGCAAGGTAGGTGAGTTCTCGATAAAAGATCTTACCTCTGCAGTCACGTACGTCAGCGCTTGTTCCCACCCGGCGCCCGCAACAGAGCGCTCAAGTGTGAGCTCAAGTGGCTGAGATGACCATAACTCCGGCGGACAAGCCCACTCAGAATCATCTCGGTCGTAGGTGCCGGCTCCGATCAACTCCACGATCCAGTCGCCGCATTCCGCCAAATTGAAATTGTAAGCCACCACTCCATCGGGAGTGCTGGATGGTACGGCTTGGAGAAGCCAGGTTGAGAGCGGCAAAGTCGAGGATTCTGTCATGTGGCCCACCGCCTGAGTTAGGCCGCCCCGCAGCGGGGTGGCGACCACATCTAGCGTAGCGCAGGCACGTGTGTCGACTCCCCGCAATTCAGTGCCAGCCAAAACTAGAGGTCTGCGGTTAATGTTGATCACGGAACTCGGCGGGCGTTAGCCCGCCCAGGC
>NZ_MDEE01000008.1 GCF_002939865.1 Xanthomonas dyei | reverse complement strand
CGTCGCCGAACGTCAGTTGCATGGATGATTCCTCAACACGAGGCGGGTAGTGTCGCGCATCTGCCGTGCTTTGTTCAGAGGTTCCTTAGTGGCGGGTACGGCGCGGCGCAACTTCAGCGGACGTATGCGGCATACCGATCCGAGCACCGCCCCTGCGTGTTCGCCGACGACGCAATCGGTCTGTCAGCTGCGCTAGGGCGCGGGTCGGTGCCGCTTGCTATCGCCGCGGCATCGGTCCGAGCAGTATTTCACCTCGTCCCAGACCTTCTCCCACTTCTTGCGCCAACGGAATGGACGCCCGCATTGCACGCAAACCTTCTCCGGCAAATCCTGCTTTTTGCGCATTGCCATGTCGATGGTGGTAACGCATGTGGTCGTGAACACGGAGGTCAAGCATGTCACAGGTCCACAAAAAAGTTGCTAGCGGAGCCTGAGGAAGGTAGATGAATTAAGAGAGGTGTCGACCTCCGCAAAGGAGCAACTACGCCTCTTGTGGTAGATAAGCAACAACCGCTTCCTTGATCCTGTCGGCTACACCATAAATATCATCAATCGAGCTGATATCGATCTGTTCCTCCTCCTTATTCTGATTGAATACGCCAATCCGCAACTTTTGAAGATTATTGAAGCGGAGTCTGCAAATAGGTTTTCGGTTGTTATCGTCAAGAAGAACTGCGCAATAGCTTTGTGCATCTCTCATGAAGACTCGCTTTCCAGGCACGAGTTCACGCACGATGGCGCGGACAACATGAAATCCCTCGATTTCCTCTGGAGTGGTAACTACCATGGCGTCAGACGAAAGGTTTGATGCTGCCGATGCAGCCTGCTCGGGAACAATAGTTGGAGTGTGCTCATTGATAGAAATTGCCTCGGGCGCCATCGCACCCTTCAGTCTTTCATTGATCCTTTCGCTGACAAGCTGCTCAAAGGCTCTGCGTGTAATGGTTGTGAACTGTTCTCGTATGGCAGGTGTGAAACGTCGACTTCCAATAAGCTCAGCTGAGACCAGTTTGACGAAATCTTCGGTTGGCTGATGCATCAATTCCGCAAGTCGTGTCTGAATGGCTCGCGTGTACTTTAATTCGTTGGCGGTCGTCAGGATCGTGTCAAGATCGAAAGCTGACTTGGCAAATTTCTTCAGTTCTTCAACGTCGCGATCCTTGAAGTCCAGCACGTTGAATTCGAAGAATGGCTTTTCATCCATCTTGTTCGGCTGCTCCAGGTCCGTAAAGAACCGATAGACCAAACCGTTTGTAAGCACTCCAAAACGTGCTGCGGTAACGTGGAAATAGCGGAAAAGTTGACTGGCGTGATTAATGCTTAACTCTGCTCCAGCTTTCTTGCATTCAAATAAAATTATGGGTTTTCCATCGCGAAGAATTGCGTAATCTACTTTCTCTCCCTTCTTCGTTCCGACGTCAGCTACGATTTCCGGTGTGACTTCTAGGGGATCAAAAACGTTGTAACCTAAAATCTGTATAAGAGGCATCACCATGGCATTCTTGGTGGCTTCTTCTGTCTGAATCAATGCTCGTGTTGTGCTTATGCGCGTTGCCAGAACACGTAATTGATCAACAAAATCCATGTGGCTTGCTCCGTTCCCCGTTGTTTTTGTCTTGTACCACAGCCTGCGTTGACATGGGAAGTCGCTAACTTTTAATAGATGAGTTCGCTTAGTTCTTTACCGCTCTCACAAGAGTGATCGCTCGGCCCTTCTCTATTGAGTAGCTGTGCTCCTGAGATGCCCGACATTGTCAGCAGCCCTGTCGTTATGTCAGTTGCTGGCGGTGTAGTCTTTAGCTGTCCAATTGCGTCATGAAAGAGCAAATCATGATCCAGCTTTCAGAGCATGACCAAACCATCCCAATCCTGCCCAGCCGCTCGATTGCGCAGACGCTGGCGTTCTATCGGCAGCTCGGGTTTGAGGGCGATGCGCATCCGCATGATGCGGGATACGCGATTGTGCGGCGTGGCACTGTGGAGCTGCATTTCTTTGCGCATCCGGATCTCGATCCAGCCGCTTGTTATGCGGGCTGCTATCTGCGGGTGGGTGATGTGGATGAGATCTACGCGGCGATGCAGTCGGCGGCACTTCCGCAGCGAGGCATTCCGCGGATCGACCCGGTGGGCGACAAGCCGTGGGGGATGCGCGAGTTTGCGATTGTGGATGAGAGTGGCAATCTGCTGCGGATTGGTCAGGTCATTGCAGCCGGGTAACCGGGCAGGGATTTGGGACGATGGAGCATCGGATTCGACTCCAGTCGACAGCGCTCGACGGCAATGCTGACGCTGGTGCTGCGTCAGACTGCATGCCCGCTGATCTGCCATCGCGTCAGGCAGTGGCGCATTGGGCAGCGCAGCGCTTTCAAATCGATAGACGACATGTCGCTGGCCGAAATGGCGCTCAGCGCATCCGCTAGACAATACGCATCGCGACAAGTGCTTTCTCCACGTCATGCGGTGTCGCGGCACCCAGCGCGGCATACGCGGTGGTCAGCGCTGAAGAAAACCGCACATCTGCAGACAACGGTGCGAACACGGCATCCAGCTTAAGGAACAAGGCGATATCGTGGCCGGCATCGCCGGTTGCGTCGCGTCCCAGCGCGCTGAGCACCTCGCTCAACGGATCGATCAGCGCGATACCGGTGTGCGCCTGCCGGCGAATGAAGTGCAGCCACGCGGCCACTGGCAGGCAGAGGCGATCGATCGGTTGGCCTGCAGCGAGCGCGTCGCCGATCGTGGAGAGCAGCCGCACCGGAAGCTTTTGCGAGCCGTCCCAGGCGATCTGTGCCAACAGATGGCGGATGGCGGGATTGCGGAACCGCGCAAGGATGGCATCGCTGTAGCGCTGCGCGTCGAAGCCCGGCATGGGCTGCAGGGTGGGGGCGATGTCCTGGCGCATCAGTGTTTCGACAAAAGCTGCCAATGGCGGCTGACGCATGGCGTCGGCCACTGTGTCGCGCTCCAGCAGACTGCCCAGGTAGGCCAGTGCGGAGTGTGGTGCGTTGAGCAGGCGCAGCTTGGCGCGCGCGTAACCGGCGATGTCGTCGCTCAGCACGACACCGGCGCGCTCCAGCGCAGGACGTCCATTGCAGAAGCGATCTTCGACAACCCACTGGGTGTAACGCTCGCGCTGGATAGGCCACGCGTCGGACTGACCGAGTTGTGCTTGTACCTGCTGGCGCACCGCATCGTCGGTGGCAGGGGTGATGCTGTCGACCATCGAACGCGGGAAGCTGACGTGCTGGTCGATCCACGCCGCAAGCGCGGGGTCGTGCCGGCCTGCAAGCGTCACCACCGCGCGACGCAGCAGGCTGCCGTTGTCGGCCAGGTTGTCGCAACTCAGTGCGGTGAACGGTGCGATGCCGCGCTGCATGCGCTGTTGCAGGCCGGCCACCAGATAGCCGATGGCGCTGCGGGGTGTGGCAGGGCTGGCGATGTCGTGCACGATATCGGGATGGCTCAGATCCAGCGTGTCGCCCGCCAGGCAGTAGCCTTTCTCGGTGATGGTGAGCGTGACCAGGCGCACCGCCGGGTCGGCGAGGCGTGCGAGCACGGCGGCGTGTTCGTCCGCAGCGCACAACACTTCGCGAATGGAGCCGATGACGCGCAGCTGCGGCGTCTCGTCGAGCAGGGCGAGTGTGTAAAGACCATCCTGCGGACGCAGGGAATCGCGCACCTGCGGGCTGTGCAGCGAGACGGCGCTGATCGCCCAACTTGGGTCGGTGGCAAGCAGGTCATCGATGTAGACCGCCTGATGCGCGCGAAAAAAAGCGCCGGCGCCCAGATGCACGATACCGATGGTGGTGGCTGCAGTGTCGTAGCCGGGCATGGCTACGGTGGGTGGCAGGGCGGCGAGTGTACTGCGTGACAAGCGTGGCGTTGGCATATGGATTCTGAGAAGGCTAGTGCCTGATGAGGATGTCTGGGGCCGTACCCTCACCCCAACCCCTCTCCCGGTGGGAGAGGGGCGAATTCATTACTTTTTGTCGATGGTGAAGGCTTGTTTGGCGCGGATGTCGCTGCTGGATGCACCAATCTGCACTTCATACATGCCCGGATCCACGGCGTACGACTTGCGCTGCTCGTCGTAGAGACGCAGGTCCGTCTGTGGGGTGATGGTGAAGCTCACCTCGCGGTGTTCGCCCGGTTGCAGGGTGATGCGCTGGAAGCCACGCAGCTCCTTGCCGGCACGTTCGCGTTGCGGTGCGAGTGGGTGCAGGTAGAGCTGCACCACTTCGTCGCCCGCACGTTGACCGGTGTTTTTCAGGGTCATGCTGGCGCGTAGCGTGCCATCGGCTGCGACGGTGTTGCGATCCAGGCGCAGGTTCGAATACGCAAATTGCGTGTACGACAGGCCATGGCCGAACGGGTACAGCGGTGTGCCGTTGAAATAGCGATAGGTGCGGCCGCGCATGGCGTAATCATCGAAGGCCGGCAAGCGCTCGTTTTTCTTGTAGAACGTGATCGGCAGGCGACCGCCGGGATTGGCTTGACCAAACAACACATCGCCCACCGCGCTGCCGCCGCGCTGGCCGGGATACCAGGCCAGCAGAATTGCGGGGATGTGCTGCTGCGCCCAATCGATGGCCAGTGCCGAGCCGGTGGTCAGCACCATCACCACCGGCGTGCCGGTGGCCTGCACTGCCTGCAGTAAGTCACGCTGCGGTTTGGGCAGGCGGGTGTCGGTGCGGTCGCCACCGGCAAAGCCGGGGTAGTTGACGTCCATCTCTTCGCCTTCGACATCGCCAGTGAGCCCGCCGACGAAGACCACCACCTCGGCGTTACGCGAGGCGTCCACGGCTTCCTGCAACGGTGGCTTGGCGCCGGGCATGCGCCAGGCCAGACGCACCCCGGCATCGCGGGTGGCTTCGTAATACTCCACGCGCAGGTCGTAGGCCTTGCCGGCTTCCAGGTGCACGCTGGCGTTGCCGCTGCGCATGCGCGGTGCGTCGCTCCACTGGTCGATCAGTAACTTGCCATCCAGCGATAGCCGCACGCCGTCATCGGCGGCGATCTGCAGTTCGTAATCGCCGGTGACCGGCGGCAACAACTGGCCGTGCCAGCGCACGCTGAAATCGTCTTTCTCCAAGGCCTGCCCGGGCTGCAGTTCGCCACGGCCCAGCGCATCATCGGTCGGCGCATTGCGGTCCCAGCGGAACGCGATACGCGGGTCGATACGAGTGAGCACCGGTTGCCCGGCCAAGCTGCGGCCCTTGAAGTATTCACCGGTCAATCCGTTTTGCTTGGCATCGGCGGCTGGACGCAGATAGCGCGCGTCGATCGGCGCGGCGGCGTTGGGGTCTTCGCGTCCTTCCACCAGATCGCTGCCGCGCGCATACACCACCTGCGCCTGTGGCGCCGCATCGCGAATACCCTGCAGGATGGTGACCGGCGCGGCAGGCGTGCCGTAGTAATTGCCCAGCAGCGACATCGGGTCGTCGGCGGTGGGGCCGACCACGGCGATGCGCTTGAGCGTGGGTTTGAGCGGCAGCAGGCCATTGTTTTTGAGCAGTACCAGCGATTCGCGCGCGGTGCGGCGTGCCAGTGCATCGTGCTGCGGCGATTGATTGCTGGAGGCCGGAATCTGTGCCCAAGGCACCTTGGCCGGTGGGTCGAACATCCCCAAGCGCATGCGCGTGGTCATCAAGCGCTTGAGCGAGGTATCGATGGTGGCTTCGTCGATCAACCCGGCGCGCACCGCCTTGGGCAATGCCGCATAGGTGTCGCCGCAATCCAGGTCGGTGCCGTGTTTGACGCCCAATGCAGCAGCAGCCTCTGGCGTGGGCACGATCTTGTGGTTCTGCCAGATGTCGCGGATCGCCGCGCAGTCGCTGACGATATAGCCATCGAAGCCCCAGTCGTTGCGCAGGATGCCTTCCAGCCGCGTGCTGGCCGAGGCGGACTCGCCGTTGACGCGGTTGTAGGCGCCCATCACCGCGGCCACATGGCCTTCCTGCACCAAGGCCTGAAAGGCCGGCAGGTAGGTTTCATACAGATCGCGTTCGCTGGGATGCACATCGAAGTGGTGGCGGTCGGCTTCCGGGCCGCTATGCACTGCGTAGTGCTTGGCGGTGGCATCGAGCTTGCGATACGCGCCCTGCTGCGCCTGCAGGCCTTGCACGAAGGTCACGCCCATGCGCGCGGTGAGAAACGGATCTTCGCCGTAAGTTTCCTGGCCGCGGCCCCAGCGTGGGTCGCGGAAGATGTTGATGTTGGGCGACCAGAACGTGAGCCCTTGGTAGCGCTTGTGCTCGCCGCGCGCTAGAAAGGCGTGATGTTTGGCGCGCGCTTCGTCGCTGATGGCGGTGGCCACTTCGGCCATCAGCGGGGTGTCGAAGGTGGCGGCCAGCCCGATCGCCTGCGGAAACACCGTGGCGCCACCGGCGCGCGCCACGCCGTGCAGCGCTTCGTTCCACCAATCGTAGGCGGGCACCTGCAGGCGCGGGATGGCCGGCGCGGCGTTCTGCATCTGCGCGGCTTTTTCGTCCAGCGTCATGCGCGACACCAGGTCGGCGGCGCGCGTTTCGAACGGCAGTTGGGTGTCCAGATACGGCGGCGGTGGCGGTGCGGTCGCCTGCGTGGTGGTGCTTGCGAGAGCAATCGCCAGCAGCAGGCCGGCGGTCAGGGCACGGCGCGGGGTGGTGGTGAAACGGGCAGAGTGCGAAAGCATGGTCAGTCCTCCTTGATGCGGTCGGGTTGCAACCGGGCGAAGGGCCCGATCATGCTGCCGACGAAGCCGCCGGCCTGTGCGGTGCTGAGCATGCCGGCGGCGTCGTCGCGGCGCAGCGATTGCCAGCCGGCGCCGGTGGCGTCGTAGTCGAAGCTGTACGCACCACCATCGCCACTGATCTGCAGACGCAGCTGCATGGTGGTGGCCGGGATGCGGGTACGCGCCAGCGTGGTGGTGGTGGCGCCGTCGCGCTTGTCGACAAACACCTCCAGTGCAGCGCCGTTGCGGCGCACGCCCAGCGCATACCACGCGTTGGCGTTCTGGAACGCGGCCAGCCCGGCCTGCACGCCGGCCTGCGTGGGCACCGCCAACGCGGTGCTGGCATGAAAGCGCGTGTGTTGCTGGCGACGCGCCACAAACGCGGGCGTGCCGCTGCCCTCCAGGCCTTGCGCGGTCGCATGCAGGGTCAACCAACCGACGCGTGCCTGTGTATCGGCCACCGCGCGTTTGGGTACGCGCAAGCTGAGCCATTCGCGTTGCAAGGTGGCGGCAGTGAAGTCGTCGTGCCAGGTGAAGTTGCCCGACAGCGGCGTCTGGTCGACAGGCGACTTTGCCCCCGCAGGTGCGTTGGCGATGGAAGGAATCGGTGTGCCGGCGGGCAGGATCGACGGCCAGCCATCGCGCCACTGCACCGGCAACAAGAACGTTTCGCGCCCGGTGTTGTAGCGCTCGCCGGAGTACGGCCGGCTGGCCAGAAACACCGCCCACCATTGTCCGTCGGGTGCTTCGACAAAATCGGCATGGCCGGCATTGCTGACCGGATGCGCACGCTCGGCGGGTAGGTCGCGCTGGGTGAGGATGGGGGTGTGCGGCGAGGGCGCATACGGCCCCCACACGTTGCGGCTGCGCAGCACCACCTGCGAATGTTGCGGCCCGGTGCCGCCCTCGGCGCACGACAGGTAGTACCAGCCGTCGCGTTGATACAGGTGCGGGCCTTCGATCCAGATCGGCTTGCTGGCCAGGTCTACGCCGCCGTTGAGCAGCACCTTGCGCGGGCCGGTGGGCTGATGGGTGGCGATGTCGAAGCGCTGCATCCAGATCGCGCGGTGGCCTTCGTACAACGGTGTGCCTTCCGGTGGGCCGTTGTTGAGCAAGTACGCGCTGCCATCGGTGTCGAAGAACAACGACGGGTCGATCCCTTCGATGCTCGGCAACCACGTCAGTGCGGACCAGGGGCCGGACGCGCGCTCGGCGCTGGCGATGAAATTACCGCCGCTGTCCACCGACGTGCCCACCACGTAGAAGCGCCCGTCGTGATGCCGAATGCTGGCGGCGAACATGCCGCGCGAGACGCCCAGGCCGTCGTAGTCGAGCTGGTCGGCACGTTCGACCACATGGCCGATCTGCGTCCAGTGCACCAGATCGCGGCTCTCGAACACCGGAATTGCCGGAAAATACGCAAACGTGGAATTGATCAGGTAATAGCGCTCGCCCACACGGGTGATGCTGGGGTCCGGATAGAAGCCGGCCAGGATCGGGTTGCGGTACTGACCAGCCGCCAGCGGCGCGGCGAACACCGCATCGTCGCCGCGATAATCGAACCAATCGAAGGCGACATCGGCAGTGATAGCGGCGCTGGCCTGCGCCTGCGCCACACCAGGCGCAAGCGCTGCCATCAGCACGCTCAGCGCTGCCGGCAACAGGCGCATCACCAGTCCCACATCGCGCCGTCTTCCAGGCGTGCAATCGGCAATTGCTTGGGCACATAGGGATACTTGGCAGCGAGTTCTTCGTCGATGTCCACGCCATGCCCTGGGGTTTCGCCGCAATGCAGGCGCCCGTCGCGGAACACGTAGTCGTGCGGGAACACCGCATTGGCTTCGTCGGAATGGAACATGTATTCCTGGATGCCGAAGTTGGGCACCCAGGTGTCGAAGTGCAACGCCGCGCCCATGCACACCGGCGACAGATCGGTGGCGCCGTGGAAGCCGGTGCGCACCTGATGCAGGGCGGCAAAATCCGCCAGCCGCCGCACATGGGTGATGCCGCCGGCGTGCACAATCGTGGTGCGGATGTAGTCGATCAGTTGCTGCTCGATCAGGTGCTTGCAGTCCCAGATCGAATTGAACACTTCGCCCACCGCCAGCGGCGTCACCGTGTGCTGGCGAATGATCTCGAACGCGCGCTGGTTTTCCGCAGGGGTGGCATCTTCCAGCCAGAACAGCCGGTACGGCTCCAGATCGCGGCCCAGGCGCGCGGCTTCGATCGGTGTGAGCCGGTGATGCGCATCGTGCAGCAATTCGATTTCATCGCCGTGATCGTTGCGCAGTTGCTCGAACAGTTTCGGCACCACACCGAGATAGCGCGGAGTGGACCACACGGTTTCGGTGGGCAGTTCGCTCTCGGCCGGCTCATAGGGCTTGCCGCCGCTGGAAATGCCATAGGTCTTCTTGATGCCGGGCACGCCGCATTGCGCGCGGATGGCGATAAAGCCCATCTCGCGGAAGCGGCCCACTTCGTCGCTGGTTTCGGTGATGTCGCGGCCGTTGGCGTGGCCGTAGACCAGCGCACCTTCGCGCGAGCGCCCGCCCAGCAGCTGGTACAGCGGCATGCCGGCCATCTTGCCCAGGATGTCCCACAGCGCCACGTCCACCGCGGCGATCGCGCTCATCGTCACCGGCCCACGGCGCCAGTACGCACCGCGATAGAAGAACTGCCAGATGTCTTCGATGCGGCCGGCGTCGCGGCCGATCAGGTTCGGCACCAGGTGTTCCTGCAGATAAGCCGCCACCGCCAGCTCGCGGCCATTGAGCGTGGCATCGCCCAGCCCGGTGATGCCCGAGCGGGTGCGGATCTTCAAGGTGACGAAGTTGCGGCCCGGGCAGGTGACGATGACGCGCGCCTCGACGATCTCGCGATCGCGGGCCGAGCCTTGCAACGGAGCAGGGGAGTCGGGAGTCTGTGACATCGTGGTCTCGCTCATGGGGAAGAAGCGGTAGTGATGGGAAGTTCGAACGGGCCGGCGGGCAGGCCGCTGCGGTCGTACAGCGTGCACACCGGGCTGTCGGCCCAGCAGTAGCGCACGCGCGTCGCGGTGATGCCGGAAGGAATGCGCAGGCTGACTTCGCGGCCCTGCAGCGTGGCGCTGGTGTAGCGGCAACTGTTGGCTGCCGCGGCGCAGACTTCAAAGCCGATCGGTGCGTCGTTGCCATAACTCAGCAACGCAGCATCCACGTCGTCGAAAGCGATGCGGATACTGTCGCCATCGCGCCGTGCGCTGCGCGACACCGGGCCGGATGGCGCAATCGCCTCGCCATACACCACATGCCGCGCTGCACGCGCCAGGCGCCGCCCAAGCTCCTGCTTGTTGGCTGGATGGATGTCGTAGCGGTCGCCGATGTCGATGGCCACCGCCAGGCCGGCATGCGCATCGTCGGCAACGAAGCGGCGCTGCGCCTCGCGCAACTGCGCCCAGCCGCTCTCCGCAGGTTGCGTGGGCGGCGCGCCGTAATTGGCCAGCTGCACAACCAGCAGCGGCAGCTGCGCACCGAAGCGTGCACGCCAGTCGCGCTGCCAGGCCTGCAGCAGCGCAGGGTAATGCGCCGCATCGCCGGCATTGGATTCGCCCTGATACCACAGCACGCCACGTAGTCCGAGCTGGCCAAGCGGGGCGATCATGCCGTTGTACAAGGTGGTCAGCCCGGCCGCCGACGACCACGGCGCGCGCGGCGGCGTGCCCAGTTGCGGCGATACGATCTGGTACTGCCACGGCGCATCCAGCGGCAACGTGCTGCCATCGGCAAACTGCAGTGCACGCGATGACGCATCGCCCAGCAACCCACCACGGCGATAGGTGTTGAGCACGTTGAGCACGATGCTGTTGCGCCCTGCATGCAGGTGGCCGCGCGGCAGCGTGTAGCGGCGCGCCTGATCGGCGCCGTAGCTGCTGCCCACGCCGCGTCCATTGACCCAGGTCTGGTCCAGCTCGTCCACCGGCCCCAGCAACAGGGTCGCTTCCTGCGCGGCCTGCGCTGCGGTCAGCTCAATGGTGGTGCGGTACCAGACCATGCCGTTGAAACCGACCAGCTGCGGCACGCCCCAGTCGTCCCATGCGCCCAGTGCCGCAGGTGCGGGTTGCCACGCGCCCGGCGCATCCGGCTGCCACGGCGCGCCGTCGCCATGCGCACGCCACCAGGTTTCCCACAACGTGCCCCAGCGCGGCGCGGCATCGGTCGGGCTGGTGGCGTAACGCGCCAACACGTCCAACGCCGGACCATCGTCGCCTGCCGCACGCAGTGCCTTGTCGCCGATCCAGGCCTGCATCTGCGAGCCGCCCCACGAGGCGTTGATCAAACCCATCGGCACCGCGACGGTCTTCTGCAATTCGCGTGCGAAGTAGTAACACGCCGCAGAAAAGTCCTTCACCGTTTCCGGCGTGGTGAGCTGCCACGCCGCCTCGCCACCGAAGTGTGTCTGTGGCGTGGGGCTGGATTGCGCCGGCACCTTGAACATGCGGATGCTGGGGTGATCGGCATCGGCAATTTCGCTGCGCGCATCCAGCGAGCGGTGCACCTGCAATTCCATGTTGGATTGGCCCGAACACAGCCACACATCGCCAATCAATACATCGCTCACCTGCTGCGTCGCGCCGTTGGGCGTGCTCGCCTGCAACCGGTACGGACCACCGGCCGGGTGTGCAGGCAGGCGCACCTGCCAATGGCCATCACGGTCGGCGCGTGCCTGCGCCTGCTGCGCATCCAGCTGCACGGTGACGCGTGCGCCGGGCGCCGCATCGCCCCAGACCTTGATCGGTGCATCGCGCTGCAACACCACATGATCTTGAAAGAGTGCATGCAGCAACGGCGTATCGGCCGCCTGCGCAGCGTTGCGCAGCATCGCCGCAGACAGCAGCACCGCCAGGGTCGTGATCACGCGCGTGCTCATTTCGGATTTCCTGGTGCGTAGGGAAATTTCAATGCCTGGTAATACGCCAGCGGATGCGCAGGCGGTACCACGCCGGCCGGCAATGCGCGCCCGGAGACGCTCTGAAAATAGGCAATGCTGGCATCGCGCCACCACTGCGCTTCGTCCTGCTGGATGGCTAAAAAATCGCCCACCTGCTGGTAGCGCGGCGCATCGATCTTGCCTGCCAGGCCTTGCCAGGTCGCACGCATCGCACGCACTTCGTCCACGCCATGGTCGTAATGCCACACCAGTTCATCCCATAGCGTCCGCCCGGAGGCCATGCGCCGGTCCCACGGCAAATGGTGAAACCACAGCAGTGACTGCTCGGGCACGCGCCGCACATCGCCGAACACACGCGCTACTGGCGCGGCGTATTGCGCCACCGCATTGCTGCCGCTGGCGCTGCGATCGAAGCCAATGCCGTTGCGATCGGCGCGGTGGTAATACACCGGGTCCCAATCCGGCCGTTCGCTGCCCGCATCCCACGGCGCGGGCCCGTAGTGATGGCCGCGCCCCATCAGGTGGTGCAGCCCGAGCGGGGTCATGTAATCCACCACCGCTTCGCGTGAGCGCAGCATCATGCCGACCACCGGCGTCACCACAGCAGGATCGTTGGACAGGGTCATGCGCACCCAGTCCTGCGCGATGGCCTCTGGCGACAACGCCGGATCCCACGCCAGCCGCCCGTAGGCGTACCAGTTAGCCTGATCGAACACCGAGCCGCTCCAGTTGCGATCCGCTCCGATATTGGCTACGCCGGCAATGCCGGTGAGGCGCGGACGCTTGCCGGCGTTGAACAGCGTGCCGTCCACCGTTTTTGCCACCGTCGAGCCCTTGCCGCGCGCATAGGTATCGGCCTGCAGGGTCTCGGCAAACAGCGTGCCCAGATACGCCAGATGGGTGGAAAAGCCCAGATACTCCTTGGTGATCTGAAACTCCGGCATCAGCGGTGTCTTGCGCATCGCACCGAACAACGGATGAAACGGCTCGCGCGGTTGAAAGTCGATCGCGCCATTTTTGACCTGCACGATCACGTTGTCGCGGAAGGCGCCGTCGAGCGGGACGAACTCGCTGTACGCCTGCTTGGCGCGGTCGTCCGGCTGCTCGTGCGAATACACGAACGCGCGCCACATCACCACGCCGCCGTGCGGCGCCAGTGCGTCGGCCAACAGGTTTGCGCCATCGGCATGGGAGCGCCCGTAATCCTGCGGGCCGGGCTGGCCTTCGGAGTTGGCCTTGACCAAAAACCCGCCAAAATCCGGAATGCGCGCGTAGATCTCGTCGGCCTTGGTCCGCCACCACTGCTGTACCTGCGGGTCCAGCGGGTCGGCGGTGCGCAGGCCGCCAATCTCGATCGGCGCACTGAAGCGCGCGCTGAGAAACACGCGGATACCGTACGGACGAAACACCGTGGCCAGCGCCGCGGCCTTGTCCAGATACTGCGGGGTCAGACTCCAGGCTTTGGCATTGACGTTGTTGAGCACGGTTCCGTTGATGCCCAGCGATGCGTTGGCGCGCGCATAGTCGGTGTAACGCGGGTCGAGGTAGCCGGGCAGGGTCTGCCAGTTCCACAACGATGCACCGGCATAGCCGCGCTCCACCACGCCATCCAGGTTGTCCCAATGATTGAGCATGCGCAGCTGCAAGCGCGGCGATTCGCGCACGTTCAGCGCGGTGATCGGCTGGCCGGTCTGCAGCAGGCGCAGGAAATGAAAGGCGCCATACAACGCACCGACATCGCTGCCGCCCACGATGGCGGTGGCGCGATGCCCATCCACACGCACCGTCTGGATCAGATACCCCTCACGGCCAAGATCGCCGGTTTTCAGCTGCAATGCGGCGATGTGCGGTCCGTTGGCGGCACCCAGCAAGAGTGCGCCATCGGCCGTCACCGTGGTAGCGCTCTGCAGCGCGTGGCCGAGCAAGCCCTGCACGCCGCGCGCCAGCTCATCGCGCGCCGCATGCAGGGTGGGCGAGTCGCCGGCAACCACCAAGGTCCGCGCGCTTGCCTGCAACTGCGCGGCATCGCGCACCGTGTGGTAGCGCAACCATAGTTCGTAGCCATCTTCGGCCCGTACCGGTGCCGCCGGCAATAGCACAGCGCCCAACAGCACCAGACACATCAGCGCCAACGCACGCATGCTTGCGCGAGTGCGTCCCATCGGCCAAGCGCTCATGCCGTACGCTCCGCTGCGGCACCAGCGCCTGCGCGCATCACCCCGCTCTGTCTGCTTCCCGGTACCATGACGTGCATCCTCATGCCCGCACCCGCTGTACGTGCACCGGCAGCAACACGCACACATCCGCCAACGTTCGTTCGCACTTGAAGAGGCCACGCTTGGAGAAGGTCAGGAAATCGGTCCGCCGCACCAGCCGCGCGACCACCATCGACGAGGTGGCAGCGTTGGCCAAGGTGTCGCCGATGACCGTTTCGCGTGTCGTCAACAACAACGGCAGCGTGCGCGACGCCACCCGCGAGCGCGTAATGCGTGCAGTCGACAAACTCGGCTACACCCCCAACCTGGCCGCAAGTGCGCTGGCTGCTGCGCAGAGCACGCGCATTGCGCTGATCTACAGCGACCCCAGTGGTGCGTATCTGCGCGAGTTGCTGCTGGGCGTGCTGCGGGTCGCCTCGCGCACTTCGATCCAGTTGGTGATCGATTGCTGGGACGACCTGGACGCCGATGCCGAACGCCGTGCCGCGCGCAAACTCGCCAAGGGTGTGGCCGGGGTGATCCTGCCTCCGCCGTTGTGCGAATCCCGTGCTGCGGTGCTGGAACTGGTGCGCGCCAAGGTGCCGGTGGTGGCGATCGCGTCCAATCATTTCAGTCCCGACGTGGCCTGTGTGCGCATCGATGAATTCGCTGCGGCCAAGGAGATCACCGAGCATCTGATCGCGCAGGGGCATACCCGTATCGGCTACATCGCCGGGCACCCCAATCTGTCGGCCAGCACGCGGCGTTTCGAAGGATTTCAGGCTGCGCTTGCGCAAGCGGGGCTGCGTCTGGACAAGCATCTGGTGCAACCGGGCGACTACACCTACCGCTCGGGTCTGCTGGCGGCCGAAAAACTGCTGGCCCGCAAGCGCCGTCCCAGCGCGATCTTCGCCAGCAACGACGACATGGCCGCGGCGGCCATCTCGGTGGCGCATCGGCGTGGGCTGGACGTGCCACGCGATCTGTCGGTCGTCGGCTTCGACGACACTTCCGCCGCCACTGCCGTCTGGCCCGAACTCACCACTGTGCAGCAGCCCATCGCCGCCATGGCCGATGCCGCGCTGGACATCTTGTTGAAGACGATTCGCGCCAAGGAACGCACGCCGAAGATGGTCGATCATGTGGTCGCGCACCTGCTGGTCAAGCGGGATTCGGTGGCCGCACCGATCGCAATCGGCCCGGCCGAATAAGAGCGGCTAGCGCACTACGGTGTTGCTGCAGGCGAGCGCTAGCCACGTGTTCCTGTCGCACGCATGCGGTGCGGTTGTCGGCGCAGCGATCCCGATCGCCGCGCCAGGTTGTCAGCCTTCTCGGTACCTCACGCGGTCGCGTGCATTACGCGGTGGCAATGCAGGCAGGTGTCATGCACGCGCAGCGCTACACGACGCGCGTGCGATGGCACACATCAACGCGTCAGGTACTGATTGATCAAGTTCTCATACGCTTCCTGGCGGCCGCTGATATGGGTCGGCACGTTGCCGGCCGCATGCTTGGCCACGTCCACCAGCGTGCTGGTGCCATTGGCGAAGTCCGCACCGGCGCCGCTGTCGAAGCTGGCGTAACGCTCGGCGCGCCAGGTTTCCAGCGGCGAGGAGGTCAGCAGCGCATTGGCCACTTCCAGACCGCGTGCGAACGCGTCCATGCCGCCGATATGCGCCATGAACAAGTCCTGCGGGTCGGACGATTCGCGGCGCACCTTGGCATCGAAGTTCAAGCCGCCCGGTGCCAGCCCGCCCTGCCGCAGCACCACCAGCATCGCGCCGACGGTGTCGTACAGGTCGGTCGGGAACTGGTCGGTATCCCAGCCGTTCTGCGGGTTGCCGCGGTTGGCATCGATGCTGCCGAGCAACCCGGCATCGCTGGCCACCTGCAGGTCATGCTCGAAGCTGTGGCCCGACAACGTCGCATGGTTGGCTTCGATATTGAGCTTGAAATCCTGGTCCAGGCCGTGCTGACGCAGAAAGCCGATCACGGTGGCGCTGTCGAAGTCGTACTGGTGCTTCATCGGCTCCATCGGCTTGGGCTCGATCAGGAAATTGCCCTTGAAGCCGATCGCGCGGCCGTAGTCGCGTGCCAGGGTGAGGAAGCGCGCCATGTTGTCCTGCTCGCGCTTCATCTGCGTGTTGTGCAGGCAGGCATAGCCTTCGCGGCCGCCCCAGAACACGTAGTTTTCGCCGCCCAATTCCACGGTGGCATCGATCGCAGCCTTGACCTGCACCGCCGCACGCGCCACCACGTTGAAGTCCGGGTTGGTGGATGCGCCATTCATGTAGCGCGGGTGCGAGAACAGGTTGGCGGTGCCCCACAGCAGCTTGATGCCGGTGTCGGCCTGGCGCTGCTTGGCGATGCCGACCATGTGGGTGAGGTTGCTTTCGTATTCGCCGATGTCCTCGGCATCCGGCGACAGGTCGATGTCGTGGAAGCAGTAATACGGCACGCCGAGCTTGGTGAAGAATTCGAACGCGGCATCGGCCTTGGCTTCGGCGCGACCCAGCGCGGTATTGCCCGCATCCCACGGATACGCGCGCGTGCCAGGGCCGAACGGATCGGCGCCGTTGCCGCAGAAGCTGTGCCAGTAGGCCACGGCAAAGCGCAGATGCTCGGCCATGGTCTTGTCGCCGATTTTCTTGTTGGCGTCGTAGACCTTGAACGCGAGCGGGTTATCGGAGTCGCGGCCTTCGAAGCCGATCTTGCCGATGCCGGGGAAATATTCCTTCGCGCCGATGAAAACGGTGTTGCTCATGGGGTGGATTCCTGCAGAAAGGGGGTGTCACGGGGGAGAGGGATGGCATCGACACACAGCGGTAATGGAACGCGTAACGGCCGGCGGCGCCGCGTCGCTGCAGCACATGCCGTAGGTCTGTGCATGCGTATTCTGCTTCGCGACGCAAAAAATGTTAGCGCTACCAAAAAGTCGACTGAAAAAAGCCGCGCCATACAGCGAAGCCCAAGGTGTCATGCCGATCCCAGCTGAAACGGTCCTGTGGACTTTACCCAGCCCGCCGCCGAAAGGCTTGCTGCGCTGCGAGATGCGAACTGTTCCATGGCTGCCGGATCTGGGGAAGCCGGTGATGTGCGTTGGCGTGCTGCCCTCACCCGCCCTTCGGGCACCCTCTCCCGCGTGCGGGAGAGGGACCACCAGGAGAGGGACCACCAGGAGAGGGACCACCAGGAGAGGGACCACCAGGAGAGGGACCACCAGGAGAGGGACCACCAGAAGAGGGACCACCAGAAGAGGGACCACCAGAAGAGGGACCACCAGAAGAGGGACCACCAGAAGAGGGACCACCAGAAGAGGGACCACCAGAAGAGGAGATCGCCGGGAAATGACTGGGCGGGAGGCGCTCCCCCGTAGAAGAGGGCTTGCTCCCTTCCCCCGTGGACGGGGGAAGGTGCCCGAAGGGCGGATGGGGGCAGCCGCCTCTGGCCTCACGACCCAATCCCAATCCCAATCCGCCCCGGCAGCTACAATGAGCGGCTTATGACCGCTGTCCTGCCGCTGCCGCAACCCCTGGCCGATCCCGCGCCGCGCGACCCGCGCCAGCGGGTGCAGCGTGAGCAGCTGCGCCTGGGCAAACGGCTGCAACGCCAGGTGGGCCAGGCGATCGCCGATTTCGGCATGATCGCCGCTGGCGACAAGATCATGGTGTGCCTGTCCGGCGGCAAGGACAGCTACACCTTGCTGGACATGCTGCTGCACCTGCAGCGCAAGGCGCCGGTGCCGTTCACCTTGGTGGCGGTGAATCTGGATCAGAAACAGCCCGACTTCCCCGCCCATGTGCTGCCGGCCTACCTGCGCGAGTTGGGCGTGCCATTCGACATCGTCGAGCAGGACACCTATTCGGTGGTCAGCCGGGTGATTCCGGCCGGCAAGACCCTATGTTCGTTGTGCTCGCGGCTGCGGCGCGGCGCGCTGTCTGCCTATGCGCAAGCGCATGGGGTGACCAAGATCGCGCTAGGCCATCACCGCGACGACATCGTCGCCACGTTCTTCATGAACCTGTTTCACCACGCGCGGCTGGCCGCAATGGCGCCCAAGCTGCGCAGCGACGACGGTGCGCATGTGGTGATCCGCCCGCTGGCCTATGTGCGCGAGGCCGACATCGCCGAGTACGCGCAGGCGCGGCAATTTCCGATCATCCCGTGCAACCTGTGCGGTAGCCAGGAAAACCTGCAGCGCCAGCAGGTCGGCCGCATGCTGCAGCAGTGGGACCACGAGCAGCCCGGCCGGGTCGAGCAGATTGCGCGCGCGCTCGGCGACGTGCGCCCCGAGCAACTGGCCGACCGCACGCTGTTCGATTTCATGCGTCTGGGCCGCGTGCCCGATGCCACCACGGACGCGCCAGATTCCACTGCCTGGTTCGCCACTGGCGATGCCATACACGACAGCGACTGACGCGCCCACCCGGTCGCCGTCGGTCTTCCACCTCCACGTTTCTCTTCTTCGGTCTTACGCATGTTCTTTCGCAATCTCACCCTGTTCCGTTTTCCCACCACGTTGGATTTTTCCGAGATCGAGACGCTGCTGCCGCAGGTGCAGCTCAAGCCGGTCGGCCCGCTGGAAATGAGTTCGCGCGGTTTCATTTCGCCATTCGGCCGCGACGAGCAGGAAGTGCTCTCGCACCGCCTGGAAGAGTTCTTGTGGCTCACCATCGGTGGCGAGGACAAGATCCTGCCTGGCGCAGTGGTCAACGACCTGCTCGAGCGCAAGGTCGCCGAGATCGAAGAGAAGGAAGGCCGTCGCCCCGGCGGCAAGGCCCGCAAGCGCCTCAAGGACGACCTGATCCATGAGCTGCTGCCGCGCGCCTTCGTCAAGAGCTCGCGTACCGACGCGATTCTGGACCTGCAAAACGGCTACATCGCGGTCAACACGTCCAGCCGCAAGAGCGGCGAGAACGTGATGAGCGAGATCCGCGGCGCGCTCGGCAGCTTCCCGGCGTTGCCGTTGAATGCCGAAGTCGCACCACGCGCCATCCTCACCGGCTGGATCGCCGGCGAGCCGCTGCCCGACGGCCTGAGCCTGGGCGAAGAATGCGAAATGAAGGACCCCATCGAAGGCGGCGCGGTGGTCAAGTGCCAGCATCAGGAACTGCGCGGCGACGAAATCGACAAGCACCTGGAGGCCGGCAAGCAGGTCACCAAGCTGGCGTTGGTGCTGGACGACAATCTGTCGTTCGTGCTCGGCGACGATCTGGTGATCCGCAAGCTCAAGTTCCTCGACGGCGCGCTGGACCAGCTCGAACACAGCGACGACGATGGCGCGCGTGCCGAACTCGATGCGCGTTTTGCGTTGATGAGCGCAGAAATCCGCCGGCTGTTCCTGCTGCTGGAAACCGCGCTGAAGTTGAGCAAGGCGGAGTAATCCGTACACCACCAGCCGCGCTTGTCAGCGCGGCTGGTGGTGTATTCCATCGTGCGGTTCATCTCTCGCACAGCGATTCGCACTGCGTGGCACGCACTACATCCGCCAGTCGTTGATGGCGCCGCGTGCATGCCCAGTGCCTGGCATCCCGCGCTGTGCGCGTGTCATGCCGACGCACAGTGACGCCATCCACGTCGCGTCCGAACCAGCCAGCCCTCCGACGTCGTCCACGCATTGGCAGCAACGCCGCCGGCGTCTCACCACCTGACACATCGCAGCGCTATCCTGTGCCCATGTTCAAGCCCGTCCGCCGCCTGATTGCGCCGCCCTCGCAGGTTGTCCAACGCGACTGCGTGCGCGTGCAACTGGAAGGCCGCGAGATCGAGGTGCTGCGCGTGCGCGACTCACGCGCGCGGCGCATCAAACTCAGTGTCGACGAACGCGGTGCGCGGCTCACCTTGCCGCTGCGGGCCAGCCTGATCTCCGGCGAACGGTTCCTGCATGCGCATCTGGATTGGCTGAGCACGCAATTGTCGCGGTACCAGCAGGTCGATGCGTTTCCTGCATTGGAACGCGGTGTGTCCGGGCTGCTGCCGTTGCGTGGCGTCTTGCTCCCGCTGCACTGGCACGAAGGCCGTTACACGCGCATCGAAGTCGATGAGGCAGGCGCGCATTTCCACGTGCCGTCCCGGCTGGGCTACGCCGGCCTGCGTCGCACGCTGAAGGAATTCTACGAAGCGCAGGCACGCGCCGACGTCGGCCGCTGGTTGCCCACCTATCTGCCCGGCTTGCCGCGCCCGCCCACGCGTCTGCGGCTCAAGGTGATGTCGTCGCAATGGGGCTCGCTCGCCCCGGATGGTTCGATGGCGCTGGACCTGGCGCTGGTCCTCGGCCGCCCGTCCGCATTCGAATACGTGTTGGTGCACGAGCTCTGCCATCTGCTGCAGGCCAATCACTCGCCCGCGTTCTGGGCCGAAGTGGAACACCGCTTCCCCGCCTGGCGCGACGAGCGCAGTTACTTCCACGAACACGGCCGCCAACTCAAGGCGCAGCTGCGGCGGTTGTTGCAGGGCGAGTGACGCAAACGTCGCTGCAGAAAAGCCACTGCTGCCCTGGCTCTTGCAATGATCCGCATGCGCCTTGAATCCAATCATGGTTCATCAGCAACATGCCGATCACGCGTGATGGCACGCTTGGTTAACGCCACGCGTACGACGCAGCCCTGGCAAGTTGCCGGCAAGCCTGCGCTGACAGCCACGCAAAGTGCGATGTCAGGGCACTCTCCGTTGCCGCCGCGCCTGTATCCAGCGTGCCACCCGACGTCCAGTGCTCTGCGTGACACGCCACCAACCACACCTGCTGCAACAGCAGGCGATCATCGGCAGTCAAGTGTGGCGTCGCGTGCACCGTGTCGAAAAACGTCCACGGCGCATTCCACACAGCGAAGGATTCAATCGCAGTGACCACACGGATGGGATCTGCCATCGCGTCAGCTTATCTGCGGATCGCGCATGCCTGCATCACGGCTGTGGTAGCGTCGCCAAAAACCCATTGATTACCGCCGCCACCGCCTGCGGTGCTTCCATATGCACATGGTGGCTGCCCGGCAGCAGGTGCAGGCGGGCGTCCGGCACCATGGCCACACGGTGATCGCGCAGGGTGTCGGAGAAATACGGCTGCCCCGGCGTGGCGAAGATGGCCTGGGTGGGGCACGCGATGGCGGCCAGCAGCGCGTCGATCTGCGCTTCGGTCATGCGGATGGCGGTGGGCAAGGTCAGGCGCGGGTCGGTGCACCAGCTGTAGCCGCCTTCGACCACGCGCAGGCCGCGTTCCACCAGCAAGCGCGCCGCCGGCTCGGTGAGTTGATTGGCCATCATGCGTGCGCGCACCGGCGCTTCCATCGAGCTGAAGACACGCAGCGGCCGTTGCGGCAGGGTGCGGGTCGAGCGCACGGAGTCGCGCAACCGCTCGGCGGTGCTTTCCACCGGTTCGCCCAACGCCCCCAGCGCTTCGATCACCACCAAGGCCTCGATGCGCTCCGGCGCGGCGGCGGCCATCAGGCTGGCGACACCGCCGCCCAGCGAGTGGCCCAACAACGTGAAACGGTCCCAACCCAATGCATCGGCCACCTGCAGCAGATTGTGGATTGCGCTGCTCAGCGTGTATTCGGCGCCCGTCGGCAGCCACGCACTGTGGCCGTGACCGGGCAGGTCGAGCAGCACCAGATCCAGATCGGGCGCGCGCAGATGCGCACTGAGCGGGACAAAGCTGACCGCGTTATCGAGCCAGCCGTGCAATGCCAGCACCCGGCGTGGCCCGCGGTCGGTGTTGCGCAAGCCGGTGACACGCCCAATCGCCAGCTCGCACGCAAACGGCTCCAACCTCACGCGCGGCGTACCAATGCGGCCAGTGCCTGCGCGTGCGGTGGGGCGGCGTTGAGGCAGGGAATATAGCTGAGCGTAGCGCCACGCTCGGCCAGCGTTTCGGCAAAGCCCAGCGCCACTTCTTCCAGCGTCTCGAGACAATCGGTGGCAAAGCCGGGGCACACCAGGTCGAAGCTGCGCACGCCGCCTTCGGCCAGCGCCCACAGCGTCGGTTCGGCATACGGCTGTAGCCAGCGCTCGGCACCGAAGCGCGACTGGTAGCCCATCTGCCACTCGTCCGGGCCCAGGCCCAATGCGCTCACGATCGCCTGCGCGCTGCGTTCGCATTGCTGCGGATACGGGTCGCCGGCTTTGGCCACGCGTTGCGGCAGGCCGTGGAAGGAAAACATCAGCTTCTCGCTGCGCCCGTGCACCTGCCAATGCGCGCGGATGGAGTCGGCGATCGCCGCTACCCAGCCTGCGTCCTCGCAGTACTCCTGGATCACGCTGACCTCCACCTCCGGCGCGCTGGGCCGCCACGCATCCACCACGTCCTGGATCGAGGCGGTGGTGGTGGTCGAATACTGCGGATACAGCGGCAACACCACGATGCGCTTGATGCCGCGCGCGCGCAGGCCATCGAGCGTCTTGCGCAGGGCGGGCTCTCCGTAACGCATGGCCCATTCCACCTGCCAGTCGGGCATCGCGTCCTTCAGGCCTTCGGTCAGGCGGCGTGTGTACACCGCCAGCGGCGAGCCGTCGGGCAGCCACACCTTGGCGTATTTTTCCGCCGACTTGGGGCCGCGGATCGGCAGGATCACCCCATACAGTAGTGGCTTCCAGAACAGCGGCGGGATCGCGACCACGCGGCGGTCGCTGAGGAACTCGGCCAGGTAGCGGCGCACGGCCGGGGCGGTCGGCGATTCGGGGGTGCCGAGGTTGACGACCAGCAGGGCGGTATCAGGAGTGGTGTTCATGCCGACCATTCTGGCAGAGCCGGGCAGGACTGCCGAGGACAGCGCATCAATCGTCCCGATCTGCGCCGTCTTGCCGCCGGATGCGCTCACCACCGATTCATTGCGCCAGCACTAACGTCGCCGCATTGCTATCTTTGACGGATCGTCCTTTGGAGCTTGTCATGCCTGGTTTGTCGCGTCTGGCCCTGTTGTTGTCGCTGACCTTCGCCGCCGGCCACGCCGTTGCCGGCCCGGAAGAGGACCAGCGTGCGCGTAACGCAGTGCGGGTGCTCAACGAGATCATGAAGATTCCCGAGCAGTCCATCCCGGACAAGCTGCTCGACGAGGCGCGGGCCATCGTGGTCATCCCCGACACGCTCAAGGCCGGCCTGGTGATCGGCGGCCGCCGAGGCCATGGGTTGATGTCGATGAAGAACGCCGACGGCAGCTGGTCGCAGCCGGTGTTCGTCAAGCTCACCGGCGGCAGCATCGGCTTTCAGGCCGGTGTGCAGTCCTCCGACGTGGTGCTGGTGTTCCGCAACGACCGCAGCCTGGACAACATCGTCAACGGCAAGTTCACCCTCGGCGCCGATGCCGGCGTGGCTGCCGGCCCGGTGGGCCGCAACGCCGCTGCCGCTACCGATGGCCAGCTCAAGGCCGAAATCTGGTCGTGGTCGCGCGCCCGTGGGCTGTTCGCCGGCGTGGCGCTGGATGGCGCAGTGCTGCAGATCGACGACGCCGCCGACCTCAACTCCTACGGCGGCGGCGCCACCCCGCGCATGATCTTCGAAGGTCGCACTAATGAGCGCCCGTCCACCGACGTGATCGCCTTCCGCGATCGTCTGGAAGAAGTCACCTACACCGCGCGCGCCAATCGCAGCAGCGACGGCGACAGCGACGACACCGCGCCGTCACCGCCAGCGCGCGCGCCAAGCGCAGCCCCGGCAGCGCAATCGGCCCCGCCGCCGCCGGCCAACGAGGCCAGCACGGTGCCGATGCAGCCCAGCACCACGCCGCCTCCGCAGCAGGGGTTCCAGTCGGTGTCCGATGGCGAAATCCGCACCGAATCACTAGACGGCAACCGCTAAGCCGCTGTCATCCCCCTGCGCGGTGCGCTGGGGTATCCTGAGCCTTCCTTCTTTTCAGCAAGCGAGCAGATCATGGGCAGTTTCGGCATTGGGCACTGGCTGATCGTGCTGGTGATCGTGTTGCTGGTGTTCGGTACCAAGCGTCTCACCAGCGGTGCCAAGGATCTCGGCAGCGCGGTCAAGGAATTCAAGAAAGGCATGCACGACGACGACAAGCCGGCCGGCAAGCTCGGCGACGACTCCCGCACTGCCGAGCAGGCGCGCGAGGCCGAGCAGGCGCGCGAGGCGCAGGCTGAACGCGACCGCGACGCGCGCTGATCCGGAGCAGCGTCGGTGTTTGACATAGGTGTTGGCGAACTGACGCTCATTGCGATTGTCGCCCTGGTGGTGCTAGGTCCCGAGCGGCTGCCCAAGGCGGCCCGTTTCGCTGGACTGTGGGTGCGCCGTGCGCGCATGCAGTGGGATTCGGTCAAGCAGGAGCTCGAGCGCGAGCTGGAAGCCGACGAACTCAAGCGCAGCCTGCAGGACGTGCAGGCCTCACTGCGCGAAGCCGAAGGGCAATTGCGCAACACCCAGCAGCAGGTCGAAGACGGTGCGCGCGGGCTGCATGAGCAGGCACGCGGCCTGCACGACGAGCTCGGCCGCGATATCGACATCCGCACCAGCGCCACTCCGGTGGCCGCACCGCTGGAGCTGCCCGCCGATGCGCCGGTGGTGCTGGCGCCGGGCAGCGTGCAACCGCATACACATGTGCCGGGGCCGTCCCCGGTCATCGCCCAGGCGCAGCCGATTGCGCCGGCGCCCCGGCAGACGCTGGTGCCGGCTCCGCACGGCAGCCTGGCCTCCACGTCGGTGAACGCGCAGGGCGCGACCGCACCAACGACCGCAACTAGCAGCACCCAGGAGAAGGCGCCTTGAGCCTGTTCGACGACGCACAGGCCGAAAGCAGTCTGATCGAGCATCTGGTCGAATTACGCGCCCGTCTGGTGCGCGCACTGATCGGTCTGGGCGTGGTGTTGCTGGCGCTGCTGCCGTTCTCGCGCGCGATCTATTCCTGGCTGGCCGCACCGCTGGTCTCGCAGCTGCCGCTGGGGCAGACCATCGTTGCGGTCAATCCGGCCGGCGCGTTCTTCGCCCCGCTCAAGCTCACCTTCTTCGTGGCGGTGTTTTTCAGCGTGCCGTGGCTGCTGTATCAGGCCTGGGCGTTCGTGGCCCCGGGCTTGTATCAGCGCGAGAAGAAACTGGCATTTCCGTTGCTGGCCTCGGCGGTGGCGCTGTTCTACATCGGCTGCGCGTTCGCCTACTTCCTGGTGTTGCCGGCGGTGTTCCACTTCCTGACCACGTTCAAGCCGGACATCATCGCAATTACTCCCGACGCCAATTCGTACCTGGACTTCGTGCTGGCGATCTTCTTCGCCTTCGGCGCCAGTTTCGAGTTGCCGGTGGCGCTGGTGATCCTGGTACTGATGGGCTGGGTCAGCCCCAAACAGCTCAGCGACGGCCGCGGCTACGCCATCGTCGGCATCTTCATCCTGGCCGCCGTACTCACCCCGCCGGACGTTGTCTCGCAGCTGATGCTGGCCATCCCCATGTGCCTGCTTTATGAGCTGGGCATCATCGCCTCGCGGGCTGTGGTGCCGAAGAGCGCTTAGTCTGCGCAAAGTCCCCGGGCTGGTTTGGGAATGCAGAGAACCGTATCAGAGCAGTTGTTCGAAACCTTCTGCGCGCACCATCGGCTGGACTGTCAGCGGATCGCCGAGACATCCACCCGCACGCCCGATTATCACGTGTGGCTTGGCAGCACGGTGGTAGCTGTAGAGATCAAGCAGATTGAAAGTACGCGCGGAATCGATCCGGATGGCGCATGGTCCAGGACGATCGGTTGGCACGTGCGCCAGAAGATTTCCGAGGCGCGGGCTCAGCTGCGTGTGGCTGCCAGTGCCGGTATGCCGACCGTGTTGCTGATTCACAACACCGTCGATCCGTTCCAGTTGTTCGGCACCGAACAACACGACTTCCTGAGCGCCATGTATGGCGAGCTGACAGTCCGTATCGATACATCCGGAAAGGCTGCGAGTAGTTTCTACCACGGCCGTCATGCTGCCTTGAGAGAGAACGCCAATACGTCCTTCAGCGGCGTGGGACACCTGCGCGCAACGCGCTCCGGTGCAGAGGTGACCGTTTACGAGAACGTATTTGCTGCGCATGCATTGCCGTTCGGCGAGATACCCGACTGCATTGCGGTCGTTCGCGTGGAGCTCGACCAGACGGACTGACCGATCGAACATCGTAGGAGCGCACCCGGGCGCGACGGGCGTTCCCGGGAAGGCCTCGTCGCGCCCGGGTGCGCTCCTACGGTTCTGCGGGATCGGGCGGTAATACATCCGGACGCGAGGGCGGCGGAGCTCGATCAGATGGACCGACACTGCGCAGACCGATCGAACATCGTAGGAGCGCACCCGGGCGCGAGGGGCATTACCGGGAAGGCCTCGTCGCGCCCAGGTGCGCTCCTACGGTTCTGCGGGATCGGGCGGCAACACATCTGGACGCGAGGGCGGCGTGGGCTCGATCAGGTGGACCGACACTGCGCAGACCGATCGAACATCGTAGGAGCGCACCCGGGCGCGACGGGCGTTACCGGGAAAGCTTCATCGCGCCTAGGTGCGCTCCTACGGGTTTGCGGGATCAGGCGGCAAACACGTCCGGCCGCGAGGGCGGGGTGGGCTGTGCGGTGGCGCCTTCGTGTGTGAACATCTGCTTCCACGCGGCGTAGACCGAGCCGGCGAAGACCGGCATCAGCACCGCCATCAGCAGCAGCTGCGCCAGCCACATCGCCACGGTTTGCCCCGCCACCAGGCCGACGATCAGCGCGACGAT
Organism: Xanthomonas dyei; assembly: GCF_002939865.1. Taxonomy (GTDB): domain Bacteria; phylum Pseudomonadota; class Gammaproteobacteria; order Xanthomonadales; family Xanthomonadaceae; genus Xanthomonas; species Xanthomonas dyei. Next base: position 114,596 of record NZ_MDEE01000008.1, on the reverse strand, counting down.
CATCACCGCGAAATAGATCGCGAAAATGACGATGAAGGCAAGCACGAAGAACACCAGCATCGCCGGCAGGTTGTGCAGGCTGGCGCGCAGGCTTTCGCGCAGCGCATGACCGCCGGTACTGCGGTCGAACATCACCTGCGGCGGCATCACAAACAGCGCCATCGTCATCGCCGCAAACGTGGCGATGGTCAGCAGCAGCCACAGCAGGATGCGCCCGGCCGGCAGGCTGGCGGCAAGTTGCTCGATCTGCACCGGGTCCGGCTGCGCGCCGGACTGGCTGATCTGGTTGATCTTGAGCATCACCTCGGACAACTGCTGCAACCCGTTGGCGCCGATCATCGCCAGCAGCAGCACGCCCAGCAGCAGGCCGGCGATCAGCTGAGGCAGCAGCGACACCAGCAGGTGCGGCGCGCGGCCGTCCTGCAGGCCGTGCAGCAGGTGCGATGGCTTGGCGATGCGGCCCTCGTCGACCTCACGGATCGCCCACAGCATGCCGCCCATGAACAACGGGCCGGCCAGCACCAGCAGGAACTGCAGCGCCGGGCCCAGCAGCGGCACCAGCACCGACAGCGACACCACCAGCGAGGCGGCCACGCTCCAGATCACCCCCAGCGAGCCAAGCGCCAGCGGCGCCCGCTTCAACAGCGAGAAACCGGTCAACAGCCATTCTGCGCCGGCAGATGCCGGCACCTTGCGAATTTCGCTCATTCCCATTCCGGATCGATACGCACCGGACCATCCGGCGTAACGCGATTATCGCTGCTTTTGCGTGTGCGCGGCGGGATGGGCGTTCACTGTTTGCAGGCCGCGTGCGTGACGCACGAACCGGCGCAGCAGCTTGCGGGCGACCGGGGCGGCGGTAACCTCGCGGGCGACCGTGCGGGCGCAGTGGCCGTGGCGGGCAATGCATTCGGCACGTGCGCGCACGTAGCCGCGCATATGGTGGGTGGCGAACTCCGGGTGGAACTGCACGCCCCAGGTGGCGCGGCCCCAGCGAAAGGCGTGGCAGCGGTCCTGACGCGAATGCGCCAGCACGATGGCACCGTCCGGCGCGCGCACCACCGTCTGCAGGTGGGTGGCATGGGCCGGAAACTGGGCCGGAAGGCCTGCAAACAATGGGTCCTGTTCGGCCGGCGGGTGCAGCTCCAGCGCGATGGTGCCGGACTCGCGGCCGGCCGGGTTGTAGTCGACTTCGCCGCCCAGCGCGTGGGCCAGCAGCTGATGGCCGTAGCAGATGCCCAGCAACGGCTTGCCGTCATGGGCGGCGTCGCGCAGCCATTGGGCACTGCGCTCGCTCCAGTCGGCACGGTCGGTGACGAAGGCGGCCGAGCCGCTGATGATGATGCCGGCAAAGCGGCCGCGGTCCGGCAGGTCGTCGCCATTGGCGACATCGATCACCACGGTTTCGTGTTCGGCCAGCCCGGCCGCCACGCGGATCCAGTGCGGAAAGCGGCCGTATCGCTTCATCTCCGGCACGGGGTGACCGGTTTCGATGATCAGGAACGGCAAAACGGACATGCGCGACAACCCGGACACGACAGATGCCCCCGATTGTAGGCGGCAGTGGCGCGTTTTTTTCAAGCGGCACCCAAATGCGCGCGCCGCGGGTCATTGCCGAATGACATGTCCTGATTCCCTTGCGGCTAGATGGAGGTGATGGTGACGGTGGTCGCCGATGACTGTGGCACGCCCTGTTTATCGGCAGAAAAGCGCGCGACTGGACTGACAGGGCGTTTGCGCCGTCGCTGTGGTCAGGTCGATACAAGGTTCTGCAGGATTCGCGTAAAAAGCATCGAGGTGTGCCTAACCCTCAAACACTGTCCCTGACGGCCGCAGAGTACCCAGCCGTGCCGGCGTGCTGCATCCCAGACGTTCAATCCATGCAATGCATTGGGGGCCATTGGCCCAACTCGCAGCCGGCGTCGCACACGTCGTCGAGGCTTCGTATTGACGAAGCCGCTTGCGGCCGGATTGACTAAATTTCGGGCATGAAAACCTATGCCACCAACCCAAATGCGTTCCGCACACCCTTGTCTTCCGCTCATGAGGAACAGCCCGGGCCAGCGGAGGATCAGGCAACAGCCAGTACCAGGGGCAACCATTCACCACTTGGACGGCCGCCTAGCAAACGGCGACGGGTAGAGTCGGATGAACCTGGGGCGTCGATGCCAGACAGGAAGCCCTTGCCTGTGAATAAGCGAACCGGAGCTAGCGAAGGTGCATGGGACCGGCGCCTTGGGCAATCGGTCGCCCGCTCACACTGGCCCGATGACCCCACCGACCAGCACGGTATCGCACCCGATCGGCGCCTGGACAGAGTGCCCGCCGACGTCAGCGTCGCCTCGTCGCATCGCAGGCCACAACGACCAACGCATGATGGTTTGGAGGCGAGGGTCAATCTTCGATCGACCGATCAGCAGTCCGACCGGATCGCAGGAAAACGACCGCGCGAAGAGCAAGAACCCCATCGGCAGCCAAAGCGGCCCATCCATGGCGCGAGGTTGACGACGGCAGACCTTCGCATGGCCGAAAATCAGCTGGACTCGGCGGCAAAAAAACAGCTGCAGGTGCAGCGACAGCAGCAGCGGCGACAGTTGAGTGAGTCCAGGGGAATCGCTCGGAACCACAACGCTGGCCTGTGCGTGTCCATGGCAGATGACAACGCGCTGGCACGTCACATGCGTGACGGCATGGCTTTGCCGTTCCTGGAAGCGGAGATCGCCCCGCAAATCAACGCGCAGCGGCTAGATAAATATCTTCAGATGATTGCCCAGGCACGGCACGCCAGGGGGGGCGGCGCCATGCTCCGTGATCTCGATCGTTGCACCAAGCTCGCGGCGCAGTATCTCTGCGAGACCGAGTGGTTCAACGGTGCATCGCTGGCGCAGCTGGCGCATGTGAGCAACAAGCTGAGCAAGCACCCGAACCAGCCAGCGTGCATGGATGCAATCGGGTGGATCGCCGGACAGCTCAATCAGGCCGATGATCTGGTGGGGCTGAGTGGCTACCTGTCGGCGCTTCTCCTGAACGCCTTCGCAAAGAATATCGACAGCGGCAGGTGTGAACGCGCGGTGGCTCGCTTGGCACGTCACCTGCTGCGTGACGACCGAGTCCGGCAGTCTTTGAACGCGTGGGAAATTAGCCTGGCACTCAACACCTTCAGCAAGTGGTTCGATCATCCGGATTGCCAGGCCACGGCGCACCGGCTCGCCGCGCTTGTCGCCAGCGACAAACGCCTGCGCTCTGCAATGGATGCGCAGAGCGTGGCCAATACGCTCAACGCCCTGTGCAAATGGCCCGACAACACGGCCTGCGCGGCCGCCGCCAGCGCGCTGGCCGGGCGGCTGGCCGACGACGGCAAATTGCGCAAGGACCTCAAGCCGCAAGAAGTGGGCAATGCGCTCAATGCCCTGAGCAAATGGCCCGATAACACGGACTGTGCGGACGCTGTCAGTGCGCTGGCCGAGCGGCTGGCCGATGAGGGCAAATTATGCAAGTCCCTGGACCGGCAAGGCGTGGCCAATGCGCTCAATGCCATGAGCAAATGGCCCGACAACGCGTTCTGTGCGGACGCTGTCAGTGCGCTGGCCGAGCGGCTGGCTGACGAGAGTAGGTTGCGCAAGGACCTCAAGCCGCAAGAAGTGGCCAATACGCTCAACGCCCTGAGCAAATGGCCTGACACGCCGGACTGCAAGAATGCCGCCAACGCGCTGGCGACACGGCTGGCCGCCGAGAGCAGATTGCGCGACGACCTCAATGCGCAAGGCGTGGCCAATGTGCTCAATGCCCTGAGCAAATGGCCCGACAACGCGGTGTGTGCGGCCGCCGCCAGCGCGCTGGCCGCACGGCTGGCCGACGAAAGCAAGTTGCGCAAGGACCTCAAGCCCAAACACGTGGGCAATGCGCTCAATGCCCTGAGCAAGTGGCCCGACAATACGGACGGTGCGGCCGCTGTGAGTGCGCTGGCCGAGCGGCTCGCCGACGACGGCGCGTTGCGCAAGGCCCTGGACCCCATCGACGTATCCCAAGCGCTCAATGCCCTGAGCAAATGGCCCGACAATACGGCCTGTGCGGACGCTGTCAGTGCGCTGGCCGAGCGGCTGGCTGACGAGAGCGAGAGTAGGTTGCGCAACGACCTCAATGCGCAAGGCGTGCCCAATGGGCTCAACGCCCTGAGCAAATGGCCCGACATGCCGGACTGCAAGAATGCCGCCAACGCGCTGGCCGCACGGCTGGCCACCGAGAGCAAATTGCGCAAGGCCCTCGACCCGCAAGGCGTGGCCAATGTGCTCAATGCCCTGAGCAAATGGCCCGACAACGCGGTGTGTGCGGCCGCCGCCAGCGCGCTGGCGGCACGGCTGGCAGACGAGCGCAACTTGCGCAACGACCTCAATGCGCAAGGCGTGGCCACCGCGTTCAACGCCCTGAGCAAATGGCCCAACAACACGGACTGTGCGGCCGCCGCCAGCGCGCTGGCGGCACGGCTGGCAGACGAGCGCAACTTGCGCAACGACCTCAATGCGCAAGGCGTGGCCACCGCGTTCAACGCCCTGAGCAAATGGCCCAACAACACGGACTGTGCGGCCGCTGTCAGTGCGCTGGCCGAGCGGCTGGCCGCCGATCCCGGGTTGCGCAAGGCCCTGGACCCCAACCACGTGACCCAAGCGCTCAATGCAATGAGCAAATGGCCCGACAACGCGGTCTTTGCGGCCGTCGCCAGCGCGCTGGCCGCACGGCTGGCAGACGAGAGCAGATTGCGCAACGACCTCAATGCGCAAGGCGTGGCCACCGCGCTCAACGCCTTGTGCAAATGGCCCGACAACACGGCCTGTGCGGCCGCTGTCAGTGCGCTGGCCGAGCGGCTGGCCGCCGATCCCGGGTTGCGCAAGGCCCTGGACCCCATCGACGTGACCCAAGCGCTCAATGCGCTGAGCAAATGGCCCGACAACGCGGTCTGTGCGGCCGCTGTCAGTGCGCTGGCCGAGCGGCTGGCCGCCGATCCCGGATTGCGCAAGGCCCTGGACCCCATCCACGTGACCCGAGCGCTCAATGCCCTGAGCAAATGGCCCGACAACACGGTCTGTGCGGCCACCGCCAGCGCGCTGGCCGGGCGGCTGGCCGCCGAGAGCAGCTTGCGCAACGACCTCGGTACGAAAGGCGTGGCCACCGCGCTCAACGCCTTGTGCAAATGGCCCGACAACACGGCCTGTGCGGCCGCCGCCAGCGCGCTGGCCGAGCGGCTTGCCGACGACGGCGCGTTGCGCAAGGCCCTGGACCCCATCGACATGTCCCAAGCGCTCAATGCCCTGAGCAAATGGCCCGACAACACGGTGTGTGCGGCCGCCGCCAGCGCGCTGGCCGAGCGGCTTGCCGACGACGGCGCGTTGCGCAAGGCCCTGGACCCGCAAGGCGTGGCCGTTGCGCTCAACGCCTTGAGCAAATGGCCCGACGCGCCGGCCTGCGAGGCGGCCATCGACCTGTTGGCTGCGAGGCTGGCTGAGGACCACAAGCTGCGACACCTGTTGGAAGCGCAAGACGTGGCCATGGCGCTCAATGCGATGAGCAGATCTTTCGCAAGGCCGGCGTGTCAATCGGCGGGGGGACTGCTCGCCGAGCGCGCAGGCTCGGCCGATCTGCCCTGGCAGCAGTTCGAGATGCGTGGGATCTCCATGGTGGCGAACACGATGTCCCGCCTGCTGCACCTGGACGATGAGCAGTTCCAGACCTTGGGTGTCGCCAAGCTGCAGTCCATGGCTGGGCACCTGGACCTGCACCGCGATCGTTTTGCGTCCGCCTCGGCCACGGAGATTGGGGTGATCTTCAAGGCCCTCGCATCGGCGCGGCTTCAAGCCCAGATGCGTCCGCTGGGACAGCCAGCGCTGGCGCGGGTGTCGCGCCTGGTCGGGGATGATGGATTACGCCAGACCAGCCTTGAGGGGATCGGCAGCCTCTGCATGGGACTGTTGCCGCTTATCCGCAGTCCTGACTTGGCCCCCCGTCATCGGGGCCAGGCATTGCGCCTGTTCAACACGTTGCAACCCATCGCCGCGCGCAAGATCGACCTGTACCTGAGCGGCGGTGGCGGGCGGTCGTCTGCCGACATCGAACAGCACGCAACGCGCTGCCCGGCGCTGACCTTCTACCAGGTGCTTAAGGCCTACGCGGTGGTGAGCCGGCAATGGAAAGCGCGCAACGTTGAAGGCTCGCGCAACGACCTACGCGAGCGCCGCGAACAACTGGCGAACTGGGTGGATCTGACGCTGGAGCGGACCCGCAAGGCGATTGAGGCGGACCTCGGCGAGATGAGCTGGAACCTGATCGCGCAGATCGAAGCCGGCGATCAGGCGTTCGACGCCCTGGACCTGCGCATGGCGAAGGAAGCGCCGATGATTACCCAGGCCCATCCACCGACCCGCTTTGACCTGGACAGTGGGCGCCTGAGCATGTGCTCGGTTCCTGGCCAGCCGGTTGTGCCGGCCACCGGCCACGGCAGCACGACGCATGTCGTGGTCGATCTGCTGGGTAGGGAAATCTCGAATAACCAGACCGAAGCGGACAAGCCGTACTCGCTGTTTGCGCGTCTGACCGGCCTGCCGCTGGTGGAGGTGCAGCTGCCCGGGGAGATTTCGACATTCATGCTCGCGCGGACGTTCAACTACAACGGTGAGCCCTGGCGCTTCGACATGTTCGGCGGCAGCCGCGCCGCGCGCAGCAAATCGGGCAGCAGCAGCCTCGTGCTGTCTCGCGGACCAGAGATGGCATCGATGCTGCCGGCGTTCCGCTATTCCGACACCGCTCCGGGCAGCAGCCTGATGCAGCTGGCTGCCAAGCTCGCTCCGCAACGCGAGGACTGGTCGCGCATGCAGCGATCACTGTTGGAGATGGTACCGAGTGACCATGTCGTGGAGGGCACCCTGCGCCTGGGAATGTTCGATGACGTCGACGGACCTGCGCATCCGTTCAAGCCGTTGGCAGCGGATGGAACTGCCTTGGCGTTGTGCCCCAACGATGGCTGCGGCTTTCTGAAATTGGAGGTGGCCTTGCGCATCCCCGCCTTCCGTAAGCATTACGAGGCTTGGCACGCCGTGCAGGCGAACCAGGCCAGCCAAGCGCAGCGAGATCTGGTTGCCAAGGACAAGGGCCCTTCGCTGATGCCAGCGCAGGCGCTGCAGCACTACCCGCGCGACGAGGCGGCGCTGGAAGAAGCGCACGAGGCGATGCAGCGCCAGCTCGAGGCGCTTCAGCCCGTAGCGGGTGAAGCCCTGGCGCTGTACAGGCTTGCCGTCGGCGGCGGCTACCAGGGCCAGAGGGTCCGGGCGGTGCCCTCCGCCGACGACAACGTGCATCTGCCGCGGCAGCGCAGCCAGGCCTTCGACGCTGCAGGCGGCCCCTTGCTGCTCGGCAAGCCACCCTACGACAAGGAGAATCTGCTGCCGGTGCCGGAGGACCGCGTCGCGACCGCGGCCAAGGGCGACGCCACCGCCGAGTTCCTCTCGCAGTCCTTCGGCATCCAATACAGCTACACCGGGTTCGACGATCGCTCCGGCGTTGATGCCCAGATGCTGCACAGCAAGGGCATGCTGGTCGTCGTTCCCGAGAACAATTGGCCCGTCGATTTTGCCGACACGGACCTGGTCTGCTCCAAGGAAGATCTGAAGACGCTGTCGCGCTGGACGAACGGCCGCGACCGTAGTGCTTTGCCGCGCGACATGCTCAGCACCGGCAGCCTGCGGCTCAAGGACATTGTGGAGCCTGGGCGTCTGGGGGCACTGCCGATTGCCGAATTGCGCAAACGCAACATGGACACCGACGGGGACGACGCCTTCGTTTACGCAGGCTATCCCAAGCTGGCCGCGCTGATTTCGCGTGTGATGGTTGATCGCGAGCGCAGGCGCGGTCGGCAACAGTCCTTCAAGCCGCCGAAGACGGCAACCCCGGCCATCGACCCGGTCAGCGGCCACTACCAGGCCGGACGGCTGTCGGAGATCATGTCCCTCAAGCGCGGTCAGCAAATCACCTCTGCGGCCGCCACCCTGGCCGCGCGCTTCATGGCGCAACCGGACGACCTGCGCGAAGCGCTTGCACGCAACATGATGTTCGGCACCTACGATGGCATCGAGCGCGAGTTGCGCACCGGTTTGCGCGAGCTGCTCGAAGGGGAGGCCCGCGATCCCCTGGTTTTGGCGCAGCTGCGCGTCCAGGCGCGCGAGGCGATCGAACGCGCCCACCTGCCCGAGGCGCGCGAAGCTGCCGAATTGCTGCACACGCAGCTGCTCGCGCTTGAGCCGGGCTCGGCTGCCATCAGCGCCGCGCCGCGTCTGCCCGACGCACTGGCTGAGGCGTTTCCAAGCCTTGCCAAGGCCTATGACGCCGCGTCCGATGTAGAAGCACGCATCCACGCCATCCTTGACAACTATCCGGCGTGCCGGTTGTCGCACGCGCAGTTCCCGGACGGGCAACCAGGGTTCATCCCCGGCGAGCCGGAACTGACGATGCGCAACCTGTTCACCATCGCGATCAAGGTCGGCACCGATGCGCTGAAGTCCGACACCGGCACGGCGCTGTTCGGCAAGATCGTGGACGCGTGCGAACGCTCCGAACGGGGATTCGCCGAGCGGGTCCGCATCGTGCCGTACAGCAAGGCGACCGCCCGGGCAATGCAGGAGGGGCGCTTCGATCCCGAACAGACCAAGGGACTTCTGCAGCGCATGCCGTCGATGGCCGCTGGCGTCATGGAAGACGCGCTTCACGCGCTCCAGCAGGCACGCCTGATCGACCCGCCGCAGCCGCCAGCGGCGCGTCTGCGCGCCGTCCAGCCAGAGGACATTGCGTCTGAGGCGCAGGCCTTGCTGACGCGTGCGCGCCGGATGGAACCCCAGGTCACCGACATGCTGCGGGGCGTTGCCGAGCGCCATGGGGGGCAACTGGCCGGAACACAGCATCAACTGAAGTCGCTCGGCTCGTTGAAGGAAAAGCTTACGCAGCGGATGGCGTTGAAAAAGCAGACGCTGGAAGAAGCGGCAGCCGGCGTCAACGATGCGCTGCGCTACAGCGTGGTCCTGGAACCGCAGGACTTTACCGCCGGTCTGCGCGCTGTGCTGGCCGCACTGGACGATCGCGGGCATGCACGTATCAGGCTGACCAATCAATTCACCCGGCACCTGGCACCCTTCAAGGCAATCAATGTCACGCTGCGAAGCCCGGAAGGTGCGCTGTGGGAGATCCAGTTCCACACGCCGGAGACCTTCGGGCTCAAGGAGCAATTCCACGATCTTTACAAGCACGCACATGCGTTGGCGCTTGGCGGCGCTTCGCGGGCCGAGCAGCGCAAGCTGCAGACGCCTGCGCTGGAGGCATTCGATCGCGTCGCGTCGCCGCCAGAGTGCGAGGAGATCGACGAGTGGCACGAAGAGACCGTCCCGGCGTTGGCAAGCACCCCCCCGACGCTCGACTCCAGGCGCAATCCAGTCAGTGCAGACACCTCGCCTGCATACACCGTGTTCAACATCGCAACAAGCAAGCACGAGGCGCTGACGCCGGTGTTCGACACGCTGGCCGAGGACCTCGGCCTGCAGCTTTGGGGGAACGTGCGCTACAACGCTGCAGACGACCGGATCGAGCAGGTGCAACACGCCCCGTTCCAGAAATCGGTCGTATCGATCAAGGACAAGATTCGGCGCCATCTGCGAGCCGGCATGACAGCAGAACAGGCCAATCAGAGCGTGGGCGATGCGCTGCGTTATGCGCTTGAGTTGCCTTCCGAAGATTTCGTGGCGAAGGTGTTGGCCGCAAATGACGCGCTGCACCGGCAAGGGATGAGGTGTGTAACGCTGAAAAACTACTTTGTCTCAGGAGACGGTACCTACAGGGGCATCAATGCCGGCTTCACCGATGCCGAGGGCTATGCGTTTGAAGTGCAGTTCCATACTGCCGAGAGCTTCAAAGCCAAGGCGCAAACGCACGTGCTGTACAAACGGATGCAGTTGGCACAGACCAGACTTGACAGGGAGAAGCAAAAACCTCAACCCGACCCTGTCAGGCAGGCGAGCCTGACGCAGGAGATCGCAGGGCACAAAAAGACGATGCACGAGATGACGACAAACGTACGCAAGCCTGCCAGTGTCGAGAGTCTGGGTGGTCGCACATGAGGCTCCATCAACGGTCCGGAACTTCGGGAGCTTCGATTCTTGACACGATCGCGCTGCGCGCCAGACAGAAGCTTGTACCGCAAGCGCAGGGGCGCGGTGTTCCAGTGCTGTGGGAACATCGTGGCGCGTGCGGCTCGCAGTCCGAAAACGGCGTGGAAGCCGGATGCCTCTGGGCGTACGCGCTCACCGACAACACGTTGGCGGCCGCTTCAATGGATGGCGACGAGACGAGCGACTGAAGTGCCGTAGCGAAGGTGAGGGATCGGCAAGATCCCTCGCTCTCCGCCAAAGCGTTTTTCACCACTCCCTGCCCGCCCTCGATGCCTCGGGGCGTCGAGGGCCTTCCTACGGATCATGCCCGCGCGTGCCGGCCGCAAAACGCGCAAGCGGCGTGCTCAGCAGGGCTGAGGACTTGCCTATTCCCGCGGCGGCAGCACCGAGAGCACTTCTTCGATGGTGGTCAGCCCGGCGGCGACCTTTTCCAGGCCGGTGCGGCGCAGGGTGCGCAGGCCGTCGCCGCGGGCGGCCTGGCTGAAGCTGGCCAGGTCGGTGTCGGCGCGGATCAGGCTGCGCAAACGCGGGCTCACCGGCAGCAATTCGTACAGGCCCACGCGGCCCAGATAGCCGGTGCGGCGGCATTCCAGGCAGCCGACCGGGGCGTGCACGTTGAGCGTGTCCGGCAACGCTTCGCCCGGTTCGCGGATCGCCGCCCAGTCGTCCTCGCTGAGCGTGTGCGGACGCTTGCAGTGCACGCACAGCGTGCGCACCAGGCGCTGTGCCAGCACGCCGTTGAGCGTGGAGGCAACCAGGTAATGCGGCACGCCCAGATCCAGCAAACGGGTGATCGCCGACGCCGCATCGTTGGTGTGCAGCGTGGACAGCACCAGATGCCCGGTGAGCGAGGCCTGCACCGCCATCTGCGCGGTTTCCAGGTCGCGGATTTCGCCGATCATGATGATGTCCGGGTCCTGCCGCAGCAGCGTGCGCACGCCGCTGGCGAAATCCAGGTCGATGTTCTGCTGGACCTGCATCTGGTTGAATTCCGGCGCGATCATTTCGATCGGGTCTTCCACGCTGCACACATTCACATCCGGGGTGGCCAGGCGCTTGAGCGTGGAGTACAGCGTGGTGGTCTTGCCCGAACCGGTGGGGCCGGTCACCAGCACGATGCCGTGCGGGCGCTCGACCAGCGCGCTCCAGCCGGCGGCTTCTTCGGGGCTGAAACCCAGTTGCTCGATGCTCTTGAACGCCGAATCCGGGTCGAAGATACGCATCACGCACTTTTCGCCGAACGCGGTGGGCATCGTTGACAGGCGCATTTCCACCTCGCGCCCACCCGGCGAGCGGGTCTTGATACGGCCGTCCTGCGGGCGGCGGCGCTCGGCCAGGTCCATGCGGCCGAGCACCTTGATGCGGCTGACCACCGCGGTCATCACCGACGGCGGTACTTCCAGCACCTTGTGCAGCACGCCGTCGATGCGGAAGCGCATGCGCCCGGCCTCGCGGCGCGGCTCCAGATGGATGTCGCTGGCCCGTTGCTCGTAGGCGTATTGCAGCAGCCAATCGACGATATGCACGATGTGGTGATCGTCGGCATTGACGTCGCCGGCGCGGCCCAGTTCCACCAGTTGTTCGAAGCTGGGCAGGCCCGCTCCCGGCTCGGCACTGCGTGCATCGCCACGCGCGCCACGCACCGATTGGGTCACGCCGAAGAACTCCATCGTGTAGCGATGCAGGTCCAGCGGGTTGATCAGCGCCAGCTCGATGCGGCGGCGGCTCAGGTGCTGCACGTCGGCCAGCCACTCCAGCGCCAGCGGCTCGCTGGTGGCGATCAGCACGCGCTCGGCATCCAGTGCCAGCGGCAGGATGCGGTGGCGGCGCGCGTAGGCATGCGAGACCACGCCGGTGACGGCGGCGACATCGATGCGGGTGGGGTCGATACGCAGATAGCGCAGCCCGGTGCGGGTGGCCAGCCATTCGGTGAGCCGCTCCAGGCCGAGTTCGCCGGCCGGCGCCTGCGCGGCATGCAGCTTGAGGTTGGCCAGCAGCACCAGCGGATGCACTTCGCTGGCGTTGCGTACGCCGGCGGCGGAGAACTGCACACGCTCGTGTTCGTGCGGTACCACCATGCCGTCTGACAGCAGGGCGGCGGCCACCGGGTCGAACATCAGCCGGCCGCGCGGCAGGATCGTCGCTGCGCTGTCCGGGTCGGCGTTGCGCCGCTGTTCCATGCTGGTTCCCCTGCCGCGATGCTCCCGCGGCAAAGCGCCGCGGGTGGGCCGGTATACTAGCGCACCCCTTTCGCACGGCCCTTGCTGCATGTCCGATTCCCGCCGCGTTCCAATCACGTTCCAGGGCCTGATCCAGACCCTCAACCAGTACTGGGCCGATCAGGGCTGCGTGCTGATCCAGCCGCTGGACCTGGAAGTGGGTGCGGGCACGTTCCACCCGGCCACCTTCCTGCGCGCGCTGGGCCCGGAGCCGTGGAATGCCGCCTACGTGCAGCCCTCGCGCCGTCCCACCGACGGCCGCTACGGCGAAAATCCCAACCGGCTGCAGCGGTACTACCAGTACCAGGTGGCGATGAAGCCCAACCCGGACAACATCCAGGACCTGTACCTGGGCTCGCTCAAGGCGCTGGGCATCGACCCGCTGGTACACGACCTGCGCTTTGTCGAAGACAACTGGGAGTCGCCCACGCTCGGTGCCTGGGGCCTGGGCTGGGAAGTCTGGCTCAACGGCATGGAGGTGACCCAGTTCACCTACTTCCAGCAGGCCGGCGGACTGGAGTGCAAGCCGGTGCTGGGTGAGATCACCTATGGGTTGGAACGGCTGTGCATGTATCTGCAGAGCTGCGACAACGTCTACGACCTGGTGTGGACCTACGGCCCGGACGGCAGCCCGGTGAGCTATGGCGATGTCTACCACCAGAACGAAGTGGAGCAGAGCGCCTACAACTTCGAGCATGCCAATGTGGAAGAGCTGTTCCACCGCTTCGATGCCTGCGAAGCCGAGGCCAAGCACCTGATCGAGGTCGGCCTGCCGTTGCCGGCGTATGAGCAGGTGACCAAGGCCAGCCACGCGTTCAACCTGCTGGATGCGCGCCGCGCGATCAGCGTGACCGAGCGCCAGCGCTACATCCTGCGCGTGCGCGCGCTGGCCCAGGGCGTGGCGCAGGCGTATCACGCGCAGCGCGAAAAGCTGGGGTTTCCCGGCGTCAAACGCTGATGCTGTTGCCTTCCCCCGCTGGCGGGGGAAGGTGCCCGAAGGGCGGATGGGGGCAGCACGCCGTCGCCGCCGCGCAACCCTCATCCGGCGCATCGCGCCACCTTCTCCCGCTTGCGGGAGAAGGACATCATCAAGCCACCTTCGTCGATTGACGAACGAAGGCAAAACCAAGGTCCGACGCAATGACTCAGATGCATCCCCTGCTGATCGAACTGGGCACCGAAGAGCTGCCGGTCAAGGCGCTGCCGGGCCTGGCACAGGCCTTCTTCGACGGCGTGCTGAGCGGGCTGGAAAAGCGCGGCGTCGCGGTCAACCGCGGCGATGCCAAGCCGCTGTCCACCCCGCGCCGCCTGGCGGTGTTGCTGCCGGGCGTGGCCACCGAACAGCCGGAACAGCGCTCCGAAGTGCTGGGCCCGTATCTCAATATTGCGCTGGATGCCGACGGCAACCCGACCAAGGCACTGGCCGGGTTTGCCGCCAAGGCCGGCATCGACTGGACCGCGCTGGAGCGCACCAGCGACGCCAAGGGCGAGCGCTTTGTGCATCGCGCAGTGACGCCGGGTGCGCGCACCGCCGCGCTGTTGCCGGAGATCCTGCGCGAAGCGATTGCCGCCATGCCCATCCCCAAGCCGATGCGTTGGGGCGCGCATGCCTATGCCTTCGCGCGGCCGGTGCAGTGGCTGGTGCTGCTGTTCGGCACTGAGGTCATCCCGGCCGAACTGTTGGGCGTGCGGGGCGACCGCATCACCCGCGGTCATCGTTTCATGCACGAAGGGCAGGTGTCGTTGTCCGCGCCGGGCGACTACATCGACGCGCTGCGCAGCGCGCATGTGCTGGTGGATGCCGATGCACGCCGCACGCGGATCGTCGAAGAGGTCCAAGCGGCCGCCAAGCAGGCCGGCGGCAGCGCGCGCATCAGCGACGACAATCTGGAGCAGGTGGTCAACCTGGTCGAATGGCCGTCGGCGGTGCTGTGCAGCTTCGAGCGCGCGTTCCTGGCGGTGCCACAGGAAGCGCTGATCGAAACCATGGAGATCAACCAGAAATTCTTCCCGGTGCTGGATGACGGCGGCAAGTTGACCGAGCAGTTCATCGGCATTGCCAACATCGTCTCCAGGGACGTGGCCGAAGTGGCCAAGGGCTACGAGCGGGTGATCCGTCCGCGCTTTGCCGATGCCAAGTTCTTCTTCGACGAAGACCTCAAGCAGGGGCTGGAAGCGATGGGCGCGGGCCTTGCCGGCGTCACCTATCAGGCCAAGCTGGGCAGCGTGGCCGACAAGGTCGCGCGCGTGGCTGCGCTTGCCGAAATGATTGCCCCGCAAGTTGGTGCCGATCCGGCGCAGGCACGCCGCACTGCGGAGTTGGCCAAGAACGATCTGCAGTCGCGCATGGTCAACGAATTCCCGGAATTGCAGGGTATTGCCGGGCGCCATTACGCAAAAGCCGCTGGCGAGCCGAGCGAGATTTCGCTGGCCATCGACGAGGCTTACCAGCCGCGTTTTGCCGGTGACGACATCGCGCTGTCGCCACTGGGCAAGGTACTGGCGATTGCCGAGCGTCTGGATACCTTGGCTGGTGGCTTTGCAGCCGGGCTGAAGCCGACCGGCAACAAGGACCCGTTTGCGCTGCGGCGTAATGCGTTGGGCTTGGCGCGGACGGTGATTGAGAGTGGGTTTGAGTTGGATCTTTGCCAGTTGGTTACTCAAGCTTATCTGCACGCAGATCGTTGCCTGCGCGTGACAGCATGGAAGAAAAAACTGCTCCAAATCGACAAGGAATCTGCAGAGTTCACCTTTGAGCGTTACGGCTATAACGTCGATCCAATAAACGCGCGTGGTCCTGACGGCATGGTGGATGCAGACCTTGAAGCAAGAGTGCCTAGTGCAGAGCAAGTTCACGAACTCTACGATTTCATCCTGGATCGTTTGAAGGGTTACTACGCTGACAGAGGCGTACCAGCGACCTACTTCAACGCCGTCGCAGAACTGCGGCCCGCGTCTCTCTACGACTTCGACCGCCGCATCGATGCCATCGGCATCTTCGCCACGCTACCCGAGGCCGAGGCGCTGGCCGCGGCCAACAAGCGCATCCGCAACATCTTGCGCAAGGTCGACGGCGAAATCCCTGGCGACATCGACACCACGCTGCTGCGCGAACCGGCCGAAGAAGCGCTGGCCGAAGCGGTGGAAGCGGCCATCGGCGACACCGGCGATGCGCTGCACCGCCACGACTACGTTGCCGTGCTGGCTCGGCTGGCCCGCCTGCGCCCGCAGGTGGACGCGTTCTTCGATGGGGTGATGGTCAATGCCGAAGACCCGCAGCTGCGTGCCAACCGTCTGGCGCTGCTGAAGAAGCTCGGCGACCGCCTCGGCAGCGTTGCCGCCATCGAGCATCTGTCCAGCTGATGTCCACCGCTGCCGGCGCGACGCAGTGGCAACGTGCCCAGGACGCGCTGGCACGCCGCGACATAGCCGCCGCGGCGGCGGCGTTGCAGGCGGTGTTGGCGGTGGAGCCGACGCATGTGTCGGCCCGGGTGCTGTTGGCCGGCACCGTGCTGGCGAGCGGCCAGATGCGCGAGGCAGTCACGCAGCTGCGCTTGGCCGCGCGCGATCTGGGCGACGATGTGACGCTGCGTTGCCGTGTGGCGCAAGCGCTGCTGCGCGTTGGCGAACATCGGCCGTTGCATGCGCTGCTGCGGCATCCATCGGTGCTGCAGTGTGGCGACGGCGCGACGCTGGCCTTGCTGGCGCATGTGCATCAATCGCTGGGCGAACATCCCGAGGCGCTGGCGATGATGCAGCGCGCGCAGGCCTGCGGATTCGATGGCGCGGATTTCCGCTTTTTCCTTGCCGTGCAATTGCAGTTCAACGGGCATCTGGATGCGGCAGCGCAGGCGCTGGAACAGACCTTGGCGCAGCAGCCCGGCTACGGCCGTGCGGCGCTGACGCGTGCACGCTTGCGCCGCCAGAGCGCGACCGATAACCATATCGCTGCACTGCGCCAGCAGTTGCAGCGCGCTGCACCCGGGAGCGAAGACCGGGCCGGGCTGGCATTCGCGCTGTACAAGGAGCTGGAAGATCTGGGCGAGACCGATGCAGCCTGGGAGGCGCTTCAGCATGGCAATGCAGTCATGCATGCGCGCTTGCGCCACGATGCCGACGCCGAGGCATCGCTGTATGCGCAGTTGGGCGCCTTGGCCGATCAAGGCGTGTTTGCTGCCCAGCCAGCTGATGCTGCACCCGGCCCGCAACCCATCTTCGTGCTTGGCCTGCCACGTTCGGGCACCACGGTGCTCGAACGCATGCTGGGTAACCATTCGCAGATTGTCTCTGCGGGCGAGCTGAGCGACTTCGGCCATCAGTTGCGCTGGGGCGCGGACCAGGCCGGACGCAGCCTGCTGGATGCGGGCCTGTTGCAGGCGCTGCCCACGCTGGACTACGCGCAGGTCGGGCAGCGCTATCTGGAGCAGACGCAGTGGCGCGCGGGGGCGGCGCGCTGGTATATCGACAAATTGCCTGCCAATGCAGTGGCGATCGGGCCGATCGCACGCGCGTTGCCGGGTGCACTGATCGTGCACCTGGTGCGCGAGCCGATGGCAGTGTGCTTTTCCAACTATCGCGCGCTGTTCGGCGACTCCTATGCCTACAGCTACGACCTGCAGACGCTGGCGCGGCATTACCAGGCCTATCACGGCTTGATGGCGCAGTGGCGCGCCGCGCTTCCGGGCCGGGTGATCGATGTGGACTATGCGCAGATGGTGCGCGATCCGTCGGCGGTGCTGGAGCAGTTGATGGCGCGCTGCGGGTTGGCGATAGAGCCAGGGCAGAGCGACATCACCCGCAATGCCGCAGCGTCGGCGACGCTGAGCAGCGTGCAGGTACGCGAAGGTGTGCATGCGCGCAATGTGGAGGCGTGGCGCCGCTATGCAACGCAGCTGGAGCCGCTGAGACAGGCCTTACTGCAGGCGGGCATGATCGAAGCAGGCGCCACGCTCTAAGAGCGGCTAACAAAAGGACTGTGCTCACCGCCAGGCGGGCGCTATCGGTGCTCGGAATCGGCACTTAGCACTCGTACACTCCGGTTCCTCCGCGCCGTCCATATATACCTGACGACTGCTCGCTACGTTTTGTTAGCCGCTCCAAGCCAGCTGACAAACGCGTGCGCTCATGGCCAGGTAGATGCGGCCTGCTGTTTGATCCCATCAGTACACCGTCATGTCGACAAGTGCGATGTCCTCACGGCTTGCAGGACCGGGTGGCACGATGGATGCGGCGTAAGAACCTGGAGGGATGGACGCAGGGCGTGTCGTGCAAGCGGTGAGGGCAGCGCGCCCTCATCCCAGGTGTCTGGAAACATGTCTGCCAAGGCGAGTGCGACCAGACCTGGCCTCCATCGAGACAGCGTTCAAGTGATGTTGGTCGCTGCTCCAAGTCCAATCCAGGCGCATCCGCTTTGGCGGAGATGCCTCAAAAAAAGACCGGCAGTCATGATGACTGCCGGCCGTTGGTCATAACCGATGACTCACTGCGCGCCGAAGCGCCAGTTCAATTCCAGCATGTACGAACGGCCGTAGCCGGTGTAGTTGAAGATGTTGTAGTACGGGTAGTCGGTGTAGGTGCGATCACGCGGTGGGCGGGTGTCGGCGAGATTGTTGACGGTGGCCGTCAGCGAGATGTCGTCGTTGATCGCATAGTCCAGCGTCGCATTGAAGGTGGTCCATGCCCCGACCTTGCGTGCGCCTTCCACCGCATAGCCATCGGTACTCTGCTGCGCGAGGAGGTTGGGGGTACGGCCGTAGCGCTGGCCGAACAAGGTGGTGGTCCACGCATCCTTTTGCCAGGTGATCGAGGCATTGGTGATGCTGCGGAACTCGGAAGAGAAGAACGGCTCGCTCAGCAGGTCGCGCACCGGGTCTTGCGGGAACTGCTGGCTTTCGTGCTTGAGCGTCAGGTTGTATTGCGCGTCGAACACAAACAGGCCCCAGGAGTCGGTGGCCAGGTTGTAGGTCGCCTTGGTCAGCACGCCGGAGATTTCCTCGGTGGAAATATTGACCGGGTTGATGCGGATGTTGCTCAGGCGATTGGGTACCTGCGCATCGGCGGCGGTGCGGTCGATGCGCGACAGCGCGTCCACGCAGGTCGGCGAATTGATGTCCAGAGCGCCGAGCCGGCAGGCCGATTCGTTTTGCAGCAATGCATCGGTGCTCAGGTCGCTGACCTTGTCCTCGATCTTGATGTTGTAGTAATCGGCATTGACGCTGAAGCGTGCGCTCGGCGACCACACCACGCCGGCGCCCCAGGATTTTGCGGTGATCGACTTCAGATCGGCATTGCCGGACCGACGGCCCTGGATGGTGGTGCCGGCATAGGTGCAGTCGGCGATCGGCACGCCGGGTTCTTCGACCGCGCAGCGGTAGTAGTCGTTGACGCCCTGGAAGAAGCCGCTATCGCCAGCGAACGAGAACGCCATGTCCGGTGCCTTGAACGCAGTGGCGTAGTTGCCGCGGAACAGCAGCGAATCGATCGGGCGGAATTCCAGTGCGGCCTTGTAGGTGAACTTGGAATCGCCACCGCCGCCCTGGTTCTTGTAGTCGTCGTAGCGGCCGGACAGATTGGCGGTCAAGGTGCTCAGGATCGGCACCCGCATTTCGAAGGCCGCCGCCCAGTTCTCGCGCTTGCCGCTGCCCTGGGTGCCGGTCAGCTGGTAGAAGTCGCCGGCAATCACACGCGGGTCGGTCGGGTTGGTCCAGTACTGATTACCGGCCTGCAACACCCCGGCAACGCCGACCGCACCGGCTGGCAGGTTGAACAACTCGGTGTTGGTCAGCTGCAGGTTGACGTTCTGGGTCCAGGTCCGGGACTTGGTGCGGATTTCATCGTTGAAGCTGCGGTACTGCGCCGGCGTCAACGCGCGGTAGAAGTTGGCATCGTTGGGCGAATAGATCGGGTAGCCGTAGTACTCGCCCTGCGGCGCGCCGAGGAACTGTTCGCGGAAGAAATCTTCGATGCGGTCGGCCAGCGGCCACTGCTGACGGCTTTCGATGCGATATTCCGAGCGTGCGTAGTACGCATCGTAGGTCCAGTTGCTGGCGCCCAGGCCGCCTTTCAGGCCGAGCGCGATGTTGTAGGAGTCGGCAGTCTGGCGGTCGTTGTTGAAATTGTTGTTGCCGGTTTCTTCCGGTGCAAAAACGCGTTGATAGCTTTCGAGCTGCTGGCTGTCCCCGTTGTAAAAAAAGCCACCGGTGTCCGACGAGGTCTGCCAGAAGCGGGGTCCGCTATTGACCTCGACCTTGGTGCGATTGAGCAACACGGTCGAGTACAGCTCGGTGTTGTCGTTGAACGCGTAGCTCAGGTTGGCATAGCCGCTGGCGCTGCGTTCCTTGTTGAGGATGCTGGCATAGCCCGGCTCGGTACGGCTGCTGCAGAAGTTGCCGCGGTTGGCGCGGTTGTCGTATTGCACCGACCCATTGAACAGCGCCCCCAACGCCGCGCAGTTGTCTGCGCCGGGGTCGACATAGGTGGCCGGGGGGCCGGCGACGTTATGCAGCGCGATGCGCGAACCGTAGCGCAGGGTCGGGTCCGGATTGTCGTCGGTGGAATCGAAGTCGCGGCGCTGATAGCCGTAGATCGGATCCTGATTGTTGAGCTGCAGGCCCCATACGATGTTGGCGCCGCCGATCTCGTTGCCGCCGGTGAGCTGAAGGCGCTGGTTGTTGCCGCCACCGCCGTCGTAGGTGCCCATGCGGTAATTCATCTGCACGCCGTCCATGCGCTTTTTCAGGATGATGTTGACCACACCGGCGATGGCGCTGGAGCCGTAGATCGAGGACTGGTTACCGGGCGCTACGTCGATGCGCTCGACCATGCCCACCGGCACGCTGGCCAGATCGACGAAGTTGCTCTGGCCGTTGTAGAGCAACGGGTAGTCGGCCATCGGCCGGCCATCGATCAGCACCAGGGTGAAGCCGGGATCCAGGCCGAGCAGGCTCAGCGACTTGGCACCCGCGGTGAAGCCGTTGCTGAACTGGCTATCCTGGACCGCGCCAGTGGCCATCGGTTGCGAGCGCAGCACGTCGTAGACGTCCTTGAAGCCGCGGCGCTGGATGTCCTGGGCGGTGATCGAGAACACCGGGGTTGCGGTTTCGACCTGGGAACGGGGGATCAACGACCCTGTCACCGTCACCTTGTCCAGTTGAGTCACTTCACCTTGCTGCTGTGCCAGTGCAAGCGATGGCATGGTCAGGGCGGTGCACACGGCGGTAACTAGCAAATGACGCTTCATGAAACGAACCTCTCTCTCCAAAGGTCTAGACGGGCGCGCGGCAATCGGGGGGCCGTACGCGATGGGTGCCAACGAAACGTTAACAACGTGCCGACTGTACCGAGTTCCATTGGGTGCCGTATAGGCGTGTTTGCTTAGATTTTTTGTCCCTTCACGCCAAGGCTGGGTATCCTTTGCCGATGCTTAAAGCCGTCTTTGCTCTTTCCCTGCTGTGCACCCTGTTCGTTCCGCTGCAAGCGGCTGCCCGGGCGACCATCGACAAGATCGAGATCAAAGGGCTGGACGACGGCGACGATGCCGAGATGATCGAGAACATCGAAGTCTCCCTGTCTCTGTATGAGGCCGTCGGCAAAGAGCAGGGCGAATCGCGATTGGAGTACCTGCTTGCGCAGGCGGAGCGGCAGACGCGCGAGGCACTGGAGCCGTTCGGTTATTACTCGCCGACCATCGAACTGGCCGCGCCGCGCAACGGCGACAAGGTGACGGTGGTGATCACGGTGGACCGTGGCGAGCCGGTCCGGGTACGTACCTCGCATATCTCCATCACCGGTTGGGCCGAGCAGGACCGTTATCTGGGGCAGGACCTCAAACAGTTCGAGCCGCGCGAAGGCCAGGTCTTCAGTCATCCGCAGTACGAAGCCAGCAAGGTGCGCATCACCCGGCGTCTGGCCGAGCGTGGGTACTTCGACGCCGACTTCACCCAGCGCCGGGTCGCGGTGACGCGCGCCGAACACGCCGCCGACATCGACCTGAATTGGGATAGCGGCCGCCGCTACGACATGGGCAAGGTGCGCTTCGACTACGACTACTTTCGCGATGGCCTGTTCGACCCGCTGGTCTATTGGGACGAGGGCAGCTACTACCACGAAGGCAAGCTGGATCGGCTGCGCGAGTCGCTGACCAAGCTGGATTACTTCAGTACCATCGATATCCAGCCCAAGCCCGAAGACGCCGATGCCGATGGCCGCGTGCCGGTGGACGTCAAGCTCACCCGCGCCAAGCGCACCGTCTACACCTCCGGTCTGAGCTACGGCAGCGAGAGCGGCGCCGGTGTGCGCGGCGGCGTGGAGCGGCGTTATGTCAATGCGCGTGGCCACAAGATGGACACGCAGCTGGATTACGCGCAGAACCGCAAGAGCCTGACCACCAGTTACCGGGTGCCGGCGTTCCGTTGGCTCGACGGCTGGTATACCGCCTCGGCGCGCCTGTACGACGAGCAGACCGAATACATCGACCTGCGCAACGTCAAACTCACCGGCAGCCGCAGCGGCCAGATCAACGAGCGCTGGAGCGCGATCGCCTCGATCAACGCCTTGCGCGAGCGCTGGCGGTTCAGCAGCGGCGACGATTTCGAAGGCGCGGTGTACGAAACCTCCACGCTGATCTATCCGCAGCTGCAGGCCAACTACATCAATGTCGACGACCGGCTGTTTCCGCGTAGCGGTGTATCGGGCCAGGCGCTGATCCGTGGTGGCGCCGAAGGTGCGGGTTCGGACACCAACTTCGGCCAGCTCTATGGGCAGCTGCGCTGGTTTTTGGGCGCCGGCGAGAACGGGCGGGTGATCCTGCGCGGCGAAGGCGGCGGCACCTGGACCAGCGATCTGGTGGCGATGCCGCCCAGCCTGCGCTTCTTTGCCGGTGGCGCCAACAGCATCCGCGGCTACGCCTTCCGCGAAGTGGGCCCACGCACGCCCAGACCGGACGAATTTGCGCTCGGTGCCAAGAACGTGGTCACCGGTAGCGCCGAGTACGAGCATTACCTCAAGGGCGGCCCGTGGGGCGGAGCGGTGTTTGTCGATAGCGGCAGCGCCTTCGACGACCGGCCCGACTGGCATACCGGTATCGGCTTCGGTCTGCGTTGGCGTTCGCCGGTGGGGCCGGTGCGCGTGGATATCGCACACGGCTTGAACGACCCTGACTCGCAGTTTCAGCTCTACATCGATATCGGGGCCAACCTGTGAGCACACCCACGCCACCTGCCGCACCGCGCCGCGCGCGTTTTTATCGCCGGCGCCGGTTCTGGGTGGGCTCGGGGCTGACCGTGCTCGGGTTGGTGCTGCTGGCCCTGATCGCGCTCTATTGGTTGCTGCAGACCGTGGCCGGGCGCGACGTGTTGCTGGCGCAGGTGGTTGCGCGCCTGCCGGTGGGTGCCAGCTTCAGCTACGGCAGCGTCGAAGGCCCGGTGGCCGGCCCGCTGACCTTGCGCAATGTCGACTTCAGGTATCAGGACATCCACTTCACCGCCGAGCGCGTGTACCTGGAGCCGGATCTGCGCCCATTGCTCGGCCGCAAGCTGCAGCTGGACGCAGTGCAGGTGAGCAACGCCACGTTGAACCTGGGCAAGAGCGACGAACCGTTCAAGCTCCCCAGCTGGCCCGAGTCGCTGCCGCAGATCGAGGTGCCGCTGGCGATCCAGGCCGACAAGATCGATGTGCAGAACCTGCGCATCACCCAGTTGCAACAGCCGATGATCGTGCTGCACAAGATGCAGGGCGGGCTGGAAGTGGCCACCGGCGAACTGCGCACGCGCGATCTGGTGATCGATACCGACATGGGCGATTTCCGCCTGCATGGGGATTACATTCCGAACGACGCTTACCACGCCGATCTCACCGCCACCGCAGTGCTGCCGGCTGCGCGTGGCCGCACGCCGGCCAGCCTGGGCCTGGTCGCACGCGGTGACCTGGACAAGATGGAAGTGGCCATCGCCGGCCGCGCGCCGGCACCGCTGCAGGCCAGCCTGGTGTTCACCGGCCGCAACGACCCGACCTGGGCGTTCAAGGCCGTCACCGAGGCACTGGATACCTCGCTGCTGATTCCGGCCGCCGCTGGCGCGACCTACGCACCGGCCACGCCGATCGCAGTGAACCTGACCGCGTCCGGCAAGGGCGGTAACGCCGACCTGCAGGGCAGCGTCAAACAGGGCGCGCTGAGCGCGACCTTGCAGCCGTCGCACATCAGCCTGCAGGAGCAGGTGTTGACCGTCGAACCGTTGGTGATCGATACCTTCGAAGGGCGCACTCAGCTGCGCGGCACCGCCGACTTCCGCGATACGCAGAATCCGAGTTTCCGTTTTGCGGTCAATGCCAAGGGCCTGCGCTTCACTCCTGCGACCGACCCGGCCACCCCCGATGCGCCGGTGGTGCCGGTGGAATTGATCGATGCTCGCCTGGGCGTGGCTGGCACGCTGAAAGCGTGGGCCGCGATCGGCCGCGCCACCGTGGAGCGCGACGGCCAGCAGGCCGCGCTGGTGTTCGACAGCCGTGGCAACGACCAACGCGCGCAGCTCAAGCAGGTGCAGGCCACCACGCCGGGCGGCTCGCTGGATGTCACTGGCGAAGTGGGCTGGGCACCGGAGCTGCAGTGGGATGTCACCGCGCAGCTGGCCAAGTTCGATCCGGGCTATTTCGCGCCGGGCTGGAACGGCAATCTGTCCGGCAAGATCGCCTCCCAGGGCCGGCAGCTGCCGGCGCCGGCCGGTGGCGTCTCGCCGGGCGTCGAAGCCACGGCCGACATTCCCAGCCTGACCGGCCAGCTGCGCCAGCGCGCGCTGGCGGCCAACGGCAAGTTCGCCCTGCGTGGCGAACAGGGCGAGGGCGAACTGCAGCTATCGCTGGGCAATAGCCGCGTCACTGCCAAGGGCAAGGTCGGCGACCAGCTGGAGATCGCCGCGCAACTGCAGCCGCTGCAACTGGACGACGTGCTGCCTGGCGCCACCGGCGCCGTGCGCGGGCAGTTGCAGGTCAGCGGCCGCCGCGATGCGCCGGACATCACCGCCGACATCGCCGGCACTGGCCTGCGCTGGAACACCTACACCGCGCAGAGCATCAGCTTGCGTGGGCGCTTGCCGTGGCGCGGCAGCGATGGGCAGCTGGCGTTGCAGGGCACTGCCATCGAAGCGGGTGTGGTGCTGGACAGCGTGCGGGTGCAGGCACGCGGCGCGGTGGAAGCGCTGCGCCTGGATGCCGATATCGCCAACAGCATGGCCAGCGTCTCGCTGCAGGGCGATGTGCGCCGTAATGGCGACCGCTGGCAGGGCCAGGTCGCCACGCTGCGCATCGCACCGTCGAAGGGCGATGCGTGGGCGCTACGGCAGCCGGCGCAGTTCAGCACCGATGGCGCGGCGTTCACTCTGTCCGACACCTGCCTGGGCGCGGCCACCGGCGGCGCGCTGTGCGCCAGCGCCAATTGGCCGCGCGAGGGCATGGTGGTGCATGGCGACGCCTTGCCGCTGTCGTTGGTGCAACCGTGGTTGCCCAAGCAGGAAGGTCGGCAGATCTATCTGCGCGGAGAGCTCGCACTCGACGGCAGCTTCAAGCCGCGCGGCAATGCATGGGAAGGCAGCTTCCGCCTCGCCTCGCCCGAAGGCGGTATCCGCCTGGGCGAAACCCGCTACGCCGCAGTGGCCGGCAACCCCAATCGCGGTGAGTTGCTGCGCTACGACCAGTTCAGCATGCAGGCCGATTTCACCCCGCAGCAGATCCAGGGCAAGCTCGGTGTCGGCTTCCAGGGCGCGGGCTTCGTCGATGCCAAATTCAACACTGGCTGGGACGCGTACGCGCCGCTCAATGGCGAGCTATATCTCAACATGTCGCGGCTGTACTGGCTGGAGCTGGTGGTGGCCGATGTGGTGCGGCCCAAGGGCTTGGTCGAAGGCCATGTGAGCCTGCGCGGCACCCGCGACAAACCGCTGCTCGGCGGCGACGCCACCCTGAGCGATTTCACTGCCGAATACCCCTCGATGGGCCTGACCTTGAGCGAGGGCAAGGGTCGCTTCGACGCCTTGCCGGACGGCTCGGCCAAGATCACCGCCTCGGCCAAGTCCGGCGAGGGCACGCTCACCGTCGATGGCGGGCTGTCGTGGTTCGGTACCAGCACCCCGCTGCTGCTCAATATCCGCGGGCAGAACGTGCTGGCCTACAACACCAGCGAGTTGCGCGTCATCGCCAACCCGGACATGCAGTTCGGCATCACCGACAACACCATGCAGCTGCGCGGCAAGGTCACCGTGCCCGAAGCCGATATCGACCTGGAGCGTCTGGATCGCGGCACCTCGGTGTCCGAAGACGTGGTGGTGCTGGACCCGGTCGACCCGCAAGCCGCGCCGTCCTCGCTCTTGGATATGGACCTGGCCATCGTGCTGGGCGACAAGGTCAACATGAGCGGCTTCGGCCTGAAGGGCGGGCTCAGCGGGCAGATGCAGATCCGCGCGCGCCCGGGGCGCGAGATGACCGCCAATGGCGGGCTGGATGTGCGTGGCCGCTACAAGGCCTATGGCCAGGACCTGACCATCAGCCGCGGCCAGCTGACCTGGAACAACAACATCGTCTCCGACCCGCGCGTGAGCCTGCGCGCCGAACGCAAGATCGGCGATGTCACCGCCGGTATCGACGTCAGCGGCCGCGCCGAATCGCCACGTGCCGATGTGTGGTCGGAGCCGGCGATGTCGCAATCCGAAGCGCTGTCGTACCTGGTGCTCGGCCGCGGCCTGTCCACCGCCAGCAGCGACGAAACCCAGCAAGTCAGCGCCGCCTCGGCCGCACTGTCGGCCGGTAGCAGCCTGATCGCCTCGCAGATCGGCGCCAAGCTCGGCCTGGACGAAGCCGGCGTCAGCCAATCCAGCACGCTCGGCTCAGTGGTGGGATTCGGCAAATACCTCTCGCCCAGGTTGTACGTCGGCTACGGCGTCTCGATGATCGGCGGCGGCTCGGTGCTGACGCTGAAGTACCTGCTCAGCCGCGGCTTCGATGTGGAAGCCGAATCCAGCACGGTGGAGACCAAGGGGTCTGTGAATTGGCGGCGGGAGAAGTAGGGGGCGACAGTTAGCTTGCGGGAAGCTGCTGGCCCATCTGCGAAGTCTGCCGCCTGTAGCTTGCAGATCTTGCTGCGTGGATAAAAGGTTATGTCGCTTGCGTCGGCGTGTATCTTCCGAGTGGTAGTAAGAAAGAACGCCAGGCGGACTGGTTTGTGATTGACCTGTAAGTGATGTTGCAAAATGATTTTCCAGGTAGTCCAGGAGAGCGAGCACAGCATGAGGGCTGCGAGGAGAAGATGGCTTAGGAGGCTTGTCGTTTATCAGGTCGGTTACATAATCATGTTTTGCGCGTTCTTTCTGATACTCCAATGGTCTGGAGTGGATTTGGCATTCACCAAAACAGTGAAGCTGTTTTTCTTCTCGGAATTGTTGCTAATAGTAGCGCTGGCAATCGACTACTCGAAAATGTGTAGGCGGTAAGTGCCCGCCCTGCGGAACCAGGTTCCCACTGCGTAAACGTTTTTCAGCCCCATGTGCGCTGAGCACCGTCATCACTTGCACGTCGTGCGGTTTCGACTGGTGAGGGCAAGCGGTTACGTACTCTTTATGCCCGCGCAGTGGTGCGGGCCTAGCCTGTTTACGCCCGACAAATCTACCTTGGCACTCCCGCACAGTGGTGCGTTGAGCCAAACACGATGTGTATCCTGATTTTGCAAGGTCCCCAGGCCGATCCGGCGCCAGCGTTGCCGGTCATGTCGCCCGAGTGTGATGGGCGTGCGCTGCGGACGGTGGCGTGCGCCGATGTCGATAGCTTGATTGCGAGCTTGCAATTGGCCGGTGGCGATGCAGAGGTGGAACTGGTGCTGCTGGACTCGGGCGATCTGCCGTTATGCGAGCGCAGCTGTGCCAGGGCCTTGCGTGCGGCGGTGGATGCGCTGCCCACGCCGTACATCGAGCTGCATGCCGATGCGGCGCAGGAGCTGGAGCCGTGGCTGCATCCGCAGCATGCGCCGTTGGCGGTGGTGATTGCGCCGCACGATGCGCCGCGTGCGTATGCGATGTCGTTGGGCATTGCCGCGCGCTGTCTGCCGTCGTTGCACGCGCCGTTGCGCGTGGCTGCCTGAGGACGTCGGCATGTCGATCATGATCGTGCGTGGGCCCGATGCGTTATCGCCGCGGGTGCGTGGGCCGCAGCCGTTGCCGCGGGCCGTGATCCGGCAGCTGGTGCAATGTGCCGGCGATGCAGGCAAGACGGTGGCGTTGCGCGCCTGCGGGTCGGAGCAGGAGTTGCTGGATGCGTTGCGCGTGGCCGGGCAGGCGCGGATGGACATTGCGTTGATCGATCCGGGCAGTTGCGTGGACAGCGTGCGCCTGCATCGGGTGCTGGCGGCGTTGCGCTATCCCTATGTGGAAACGCACGACGACAGTACGGACCGGCCGGAGCGCTGCCTGCCGGCAGGTCTGGGCGAGTGCGTGGCGACGGTGCGCGGTTACTGCGCGCAGAGCTATCTGCTGGGGCTGGAAATCGCGTTGGAACATCTGGGCTGCACGGAGATTCAGGGCGATGTCCACGTCGGCACCTGAGCCGCACCAGCTGCATTACTTCGCCGACTACGAAGGCTATTGCGATGGTCGGCCGGTGCTATGGGGGCAGCTCGCTCACAGCGTGGAGGTGCCTGCCGATGGCGTTCTGGATGCCGCCGGACTGGTGTGTGCGTTGCGCCGTCGTGCGGCAGAAGCGCATGGGCTGGAAGCGGGGCAGATCCGTCTCTGTCAGGTCACGCGGCTGTAGCGGCATGACCTACGCTTGTGGTGTAGCGCGCGTTGTACGCGCATGTTGCGGTCGATCAAGAACGCGGCGCTTCTTTCCATGCGTCGCAACAAGACTGTGTCGGCATGCCGATCGCTGCAGCCGCACGCACCTGTCTTACGTACGCTGTCCATGATCGTGCCACCGAGCGACGACGCTGTCCTGCGATCACGCCACGGCATTGAATACAGAGCATTGCGTGGCGCAGTCTCCATACTCAATCAGGAAACAGCAACAGCAAACAGCACATACGCGCATCAATGCGCTGCCATATCGATTCTCCAGCCCCACACACAACGACGCCACCCGAAGGCGGCGTCGTTGTTTTGCTTTCACTGCGCATCACGCAACGCAGAGCATGTGCTAACCGCTTACTTGGCCGCACCGCTCTCCGGCACGAACTTGGTCAGCTGATTGCTGGTCGCGGCGGTGCCGAAGTTGAAGCGGCCGTAGCCGGCGCCCCAGTACAGCGCACCATTGACCACGGCCGGCGAGCTGATGACCGAACCGGTGGCGTCGTAGTTCCACAGCGTGGCGCCGGTGTCGGTGTCGAGGGCGACCATGTTGCCGGCCATCGAGCCGGCGTACAGCAGGTTCGGCGACACCGTCAGCGAGCCTTGGCCACCGGCCGGTACGGTCGGGTTGACGCGGTTGATGCCAGGCACCTTGACCTGCCATTTGATCTTGCCGGTGGCTGCATCCAACGCTGCCCACGAGCCGCCGTTGTGGGTGACGGTGTTGTCCGGCCCCAGGGTGTAGGTGGCGTTGCTACTGTTGTTGATGGCCACATAAATCTGCGACTTGTATGGGTCGAACGCGGTGCCCCACTCGACGCCGCCGGTGGTGCCGCCGGGGCCGACCTGGGTCGACCACACTTTGGCGCCGGTCTTGGCATCGAACGCCCAGTAAGTGCCGCTCTTGGCCCCGGCACCGACTGCCTGCTGCGCCTTGCCGTCACGCCACACGGTGAACAGCTGCACGCCCGCGCCGCCGAAATCGTAATCGGGGCCGGTCAGGTTAGTTGCTTGCGTATTGGGGCACAGGCCGTTGGTGGGCGCCACGATGCACGACAGGTTCCACGCGTCATAGCCCTGTGCGCGGTCGGCCCACACCAGCTTGCCGGTGTCCAGATTCAACGACACCACCGAGTCGACGTAGTTATCCGGCGCCATGCAGTTCAGTTCGTCCTGCACGGTGAGTTCGCTGCCACGGAAAGAACGCGCATTGGACACGCAGTTACCGACGCTCTGCGGAATGTTGTAGTTGTTGCCGGTGCCGAAATACAGGCGGCGGCTGATCGGGTCGATCGCCACCTGGCCCCATACCGAGGCGCCGGTGTAGCCCTCGGGCACGTTGTAGAACTGCCACAGCAGCTTGCCGGTGTTCAGATCCAGCGCCACGACGCTGCCGCGGAAACTGAAGGTGTGATTGGGCGCCAGATTGCCCCAGTCGCCCGAGGAGATGCCGACGTAGACGCGGTTGCCGTAGATCACCGGCGAGGAGGTGATGCGCGCCTGCGGGTTGGCTTCGGCGGTGGTCTTCCACAGCAGCTTGCCGGTCTTCTTGTCGATCGCCATCACGGTGCCTGCAGCCTGGTCGCCGACGATGATGCTCTTGGCGCTGATGGCCGGAGTGTTGCGCGTTACCGAGGCGGCATTGCCGGTGTAGTCGGACAGCTTGGCCTGCCAGTTCGGCTTGCCGGTCTGGGTGTCGACGCTATACAGCGTGCCGCCCCAGTCGGGCACATACAGGGTGCCGCCTTCCACGCTCGGCGTGGCCGAGATGTCGCCGGTGGTGGTCAGGGTCCAGGCCGGCTTGAGGCCTTTGACGGTGGTGCGATTGATCTTCCACTCACCCGGCGCGAAGCGCGCGTTGAGGTAACCGCCGCCGGCGGTGGGCCAACTGCTGGGGCTCGCGAATGGGAGGTTGCTGCCGAATGCGCTCCACACCCGACCGGAGCGCGCGAACGCCTGGGCATCCAGGGATGAAACCGACTGTTGTGCGGTAGCGGGGCCGGGCTGGGCGAAAGCCACTGCGCTGGCAAGCAGGCAGGGAATGAGCGTCAAACTGCGTAACCGCAAGCGGCGATTGGAGTTGGTCATCACGGCATGTCCATTGATGGAAGGAAGCGCTGGATCCCCCCGGATCTGCGTGGTGAAGATGGCCGATTGCCGTGTCCGCGCAACACCCGCGCGCCGCTGTATTCATGCAACGGTCGGGTCCGTTCGTCACTGGTAGTACCAGCTCGAAAAATTTGCGTTCAGCACGTGCGTTAATCGCACAAATAGTGCTGAATCATCACTATTTCGCACGAGTGCAATAGAAAAAATGATTCAACGCGACAGTGTTAAATTCGTCCGTAATTCATGGGTTTGCAAAAAGTAACCAGGAAATTTTGCGCCACCTTGTGCGGCGGATTGCAGTCTTATGAAGTACTGCCAGCGCCACCCAGCGTGGCGCGTCACCGACTCTCGATGGGCACGCAAACCAATCAGTGAGACCACCACAAAGCCCCTCTCCCCGCGGGAGAGGGAGTGGGCTGAGGGTACGGGGCCAGACCCCGATGTATCCAAGCCGCGCACGGCTTTGCACGCACCGGCATCCGGCGCTTCGCGCCACCTTCTCCCGATGGGGGAAGGAACAATCGAGCGCACGCTCAGCGGTGGGCTGGGCCAGTGGTGAGCTCTGCGCGTTATGGACGTTGAGGTAAGTGCGCAGCTGCATGCACTGCAGCGGGAGCGTTGAGCGCCAGCTGCGCAATCGCATCGCGCACCACCTCCGGCACGGTCGCGTCCACATCGACCGACACCACGTCTGCCTCGTCCAACGGCAGCTCCAGCGTCTGCAGCTGGCTGTCGAGCAGGCTGGGCGGCATAAAGTGGCCGGCGCGTGCGCTCAGGCGTGCGGCAATCACATGCGGCGCCGCATGCAGGAAGACAAAGCGCATCGGTACGCCGCTGCCGCGCAGCATTTGGCGGTGCGTGCCGCGCAATCCGGAAAATGCCAGCACCACCGATTCGCCAGCCTGCACGCGCTCGCGCAAGGTGGCGGCCATCAGTTCCACCCACGGCAGACGCATGGCGTCGGTCAGCGGTTGGCCGGCTGCCATCTGCGCGCGCGCGGCCACGCTGTGATAGTCGTCGGCATCCAGAAAACGGAAGCGGTAATGCGCGGCGAGCGCCTGCGCGATGGTGGTCTTGCCGCTGCCCGAGACGCCCAATACAACGATGGCCATGGGCGAAGCGGACGCGGGCGTGGCAGGTACGGCGGTGTCCATCACGTCAGGTTATATCTCCGGATCGATTCGGCATTTGAGCCGATTTCACGTTGGCGGCAGCCGATGCGTGGTGTAGCGTCGGCGCTCCTTGCCAGGTGAGCGGGCACCCAGCGTAACGGCGTGCCCGGCCGGGTACAACGCATCCGAAGGTCTGTCGATGACGTCAACACCCGCACCGTCTCCTGCATCGGCGCGCCTGCGCTGGCGCGAAAAGCTGGGCTACGGCGCCGGCGATCTGGGCCTGAATCTGTATTGGGCCAACATCTCGGCGTTTCTGCTGATCTTCTACACCGACACCATGCATCTGCAGGCCGCAGCGGTGGGCACGATGATCCTGCTGACCAAGATCGCCGATGCGATTGCCGACCCGGCAATGGGCGCCATCGCCGACCGCACCCGCAGCCGCTGGGGCAAGTTCCGCCCGTATCTGTTGTGGGGCGCAATACCAATGGCGCTGACCGGCGTGCTTGCCTACACCACGCCGGACCTGGATCAACACGGGCGCATGGTGTGGGCCACGGTGACCTTCCTGGTGATGATGCTGGCCTACACCGTGGTGAGTATTCCGTACTCGGCCTTGTCGGGCGTGATCACCGCCGACAGCCAGCAGCGGACCGGGCTGATCAGCCTGCGTTTCATCGGTGCGTTTGCAGGCACCACGTTGGTCAATTACTTCACGATGGATCTGGTGCGCTGGTTCGGCGGCGGCAACGATGCGCTGGGCTGGCAGCGCACGATGATGCTGTACGGCGCAGTGGCGCTGGTGTTGTTTGTCACCGTGGCATTGACCACGCGCGAGCGCGTGCAACCGCCGCCGCAACAACGCACACCGATCCGGCGCGACATCGCCGATCTGCTGCAGAACAACCCGTGGTGCGTGTTGTTCGTGCTGTCGTTGATCATCATGATCACGATCACCATGCGCGGTGGTGCAGGCGTGTACTACCTCAAGTACTACGTGCAACGCCCGGATCTGGTCGGCTTGTTCCTGGGCAGCTATTCGGTGGCCTTGGGCGTAGGTGCGGCCATCACCCCATTGCTGACGCGGCATTGGGACAAGCGCCAGCTGATGTGCGGGCTGATGGTGATCGTCGGTGTGTTGAGTTGTGCGATGTTCTTCGTGCCTGCCGATGCGGTATGGGCGATCTTCGCGTTGAACATGTTGATCGGCCTGGCGCTGGGGCCGAAGTCGCCGCTGGCGTTTTCGATGTATGCCGACAGCGCCGACTACACCGAATGGCGCACCGGCCGGCGTGCGACCGCGATGACGTTTGCGGCCGCGACGTTTTCGCAAAAGCTTGGCGGCGCACTGGCCTCGGCCGGCATCGCCTGGGTGCTGGCCGGGATGGGCTATGTGGCCAACAGTGCGCAGTCCACCGGGTCGTTGACCGGCATCGTGCTGCTGCTGACGGTGATCCCTGGGGCGATCGCGCTGCTGGCTGCCTGGACCATGCGTTTCTATCCGCTGGACGACGGCTTGCTGAGTCGGATCCAGCACGAATTGGCCGCGCGCAAGCGCGACGAACCGGAGCACCCCTGACCGTGTCTGCAACGCCCACCGCTGCGTCCGACCCACTGTCTACCTTGATGGCGCCCAGCGCCGATGGCATGCGCTACGCGCTCTACAGCCCGACCGCCATGCCCAATGCCGGCGGCTTTTTGTGGAACCGCCGCATGATGTTGCAGCTCACCTGCCGTGGCTATGCCACCGGCCAGTTCATGCAGCCGGAGCCATCCAAGTACGCGCACGCACCGATGCTGGAAGCGCGCAACTTCATGATGCCCGAGCAGCCGTATTACGCGCATCACCCCGGGCGTTTTTTCTATCTCAAGGACGAAGACAGCGGCGCGCTGTATTCGGTGCCGCACGAGCCGGTGCGCGCGCAGCCGCAGGCCTTCGAATTCTCTGCCGGCAAGCACGATGTGCGTTGGCGCGTGCAGCATGACGACATCGTGGTGGAGCTGTGCGTGGCTTTGCCCACCGACGATGCGGTGGAGCTGTGGGAATGCCGTGTGCATAACGCCTCCGGGCGCGCGCGGCGGTTGAGCCTGTACGTGTATTTCCCGGTCGGTTACATGTCGTGGATGCATCAATCCGGCGGCTACGAGCCGGCGCTGGGCGGCATCGTCTGCCGCAGCGTGGCGCCGTACCAGAAAGTGGACGATTATTTCCGTCAGCGCGATTTCAAGGACTGCACCTTCCTGCTGCACGAGCAACCGCCGGCGGCGTGGGACGCGCAGCAACTGGCGTTCGAAGGCGAGGGCGGCTTGCATGCGCCTTCTGCCATCCAGGCCGAGCAGCTGGGCAACAGCGAGGCGCATTACGAAACGCCGGCCGCCGCGTTGCAATATCGCCTGCAGCTGGAGCCCGATGCGGCCAGCGTATATCGCTTTGCATTCGGGCCGGCCAAGGACGATGCAGAAATCGCTGCGCTGCGTGCGCGCTATCTGTCGCAGGAAGGCTTTGCCGAGGCGGCACGCGCCTATGCGCAGTATCTGCACGCCGGCCATGGTTGCATCCAGATCGCCACGCCCGATGCGGCGCTGGACAACCTGGTCAACCATTGGTTGCCGCGGCAGGTGTTCTATCACGGCGATGTCAATCGCCTGACCACCGATCCGCAGACACGCAATTATCTGCAAGACCACATGGGCATGGCCTATCTGCAGCCGGCGACCGCGCGTGCGGCGCTGCTGCATGCCCTGTCGCAGCAGGAACCCAGCGGCGCGATGCCGGACGGCATCTTGCTGGTGGAAGGCGCCGAGCTGAAATACATCAACCAGGTGCCGCATACCGACCATTGCGTGTGGTTGCCGATCTTCCTGAGTGCGTATCTGGCCGAAACCGGCGATGCCAGTGTGCTGGAGGCGGTGGTGCGCACGCACGATAGCCGGGCGCTGAGCGTGGCCGAGCGATTGGATGCTGCGATGCAGTGGTTGCTGGACGCACGTGACGCGCGCGGCCTGAGTTTCATCGCCCAGGGCGATTGGAACGACCCCATGAACATGGTCGGCTGGCGCGGCAAGGGGGTCTCCGGCTGGCTCACCGTGGCGACCGCGTATGCGCTGCGGCTGTGGTCGGACATCTGCGCCGCGCATGGGCGCACCGCGCAGGCGGAAGCATTCGGCCAGGCAGTGGGCACGGTGAATGCCGACGCAAACCGTGAGTTGTGGGACGGCAACTGGTATGCGCGCGGCATCACCGACGACGGTGTGCGCTTCGGCATTGCCGACGATGTGGAAGGGCGCATCTATCTCAACCCGCAGAGTTTTGCGCTGTTGGCCGGCACCGCCGATGCGCAGCAACGCAGGGCGCTGTTGGAGGCGGTGCGCGAGCAACTGCACACGCCGTATGGCCCGGTGATGCTGGCACCGGCCTATACCCACATGCGCGACGACGTGGGTCGCCTCACCCAGAAATGGCCGGGTGCGGCGGAGAACGGTGCGGTCTACAATCACGCGGTGGCGTTCTATCTGTACAGCCTGTACCAG
The DNA here is from genome assembly GCF_002939865.1 of Xanthomonas dyei. Classification (GTDB taxonomy): domain Bacteria; phylum Pseudomonadota; class Gammaproteobacteria; order Xanthomonadales; family Xanthomonadaceae; genus Xanthomonas; species Xanthomonas dyei. The sequence goes on along the minus strand of NZ_MDEE01000008.1, from coordinate 79,605 downwards.
ATTGGCGAGGCCGACCGCGCCTGGGAGATCCTGCGCGCGATGCTGCCGGGCCCGACCCGCGAAGACGTGTTGCAGCGGGGTCATCTGCCGGTGTCGCTGCCCAACTACTACCGTGGCGCGTGGCATCAGTACCCGCGCACTGCCGGGCGATCGAGCCAGTTGTTCAACACCGGCACGGTGGCGTGGGTGTATCGCTGCGTGCTGGAAGGTTTGTTCGGCCTAGTCGGCGAGGGCGACGCGTTGGCGATCCGCCCGCAGCTGCCTTCGCACTGGCCGCATGCGCAGGTGACGCGGCAATTTCGTGGCGCGCAGTTCGAGGTCGTGGTGACGCGCGAGGCGGGTCGTCGCGACAGCGAGGTGCTGGTGGATGGCGAGGTCTGCCCGGATCAACGGGTTCACAACATCGTGGCCGGTCGCACGTATCAGGTGCGCGTGCGTCTGCCGGGCTGAGGGGTGTCTGTGGCTTGCTTAGCTAGCGGCCCTCACCCGCCCTTCGGGCACCCTCTCCCCCAGGGGGGAGAGGGGAGGTTGCCGGCAGTTTCTAGATTGGAGTTGCTAGAGCCAAAGCTAACGCCAAAGCCAAAGCTAACGCCAAAGCCAAAGCTAACGCTCAAAGCCAGATCCAGGATCTAGAAGCCTTAAGCCTTAAGCCTTAAGCCTTAAGCCGTAAGCCGTAAGCCGTAAGCCAACCGCCAACAGTCAATCGCCAACAGCCAACAGCCAACAGCCAATAGCCAATAGCCAATAGCCAATAGCCAACAGCCAACAGCCAACAGCCTGCCTTCCGTTCTCATCCGCTAGGCCTCCTTCCCCCGACTGCGGGGGAAGGTGCCCGAAGGGCGGATGGGGGCAGCCACCTCATCCCACCTTCTCCAGCCGTCCACGCGCAGCGCCGCGCTGCCCAATCCGCCGCCGGCAGCGTCCCGTCGCCCACGCGCTGTTCCCCACTGCGTAAACTCCCAGGTTCGCATCGCGCCGCCTAGGACACCCATTGGTCTCGAGCTGGATACTGCTGCTGGTCTCAGTCGGCTATGCCGCGCTGCTGTTCGGGGTGGCGTGGTGGGGCGATCGTCGGCCGATGTATCCGGAGCGGCCGTGGCTGCGCCCGGCGGTCTACAGCCTGGCGCTGGCGGTGTACTGCTCGTCGTGGACGTTCTACGGCGCGGTGGGTTCGGCGGTGCGCAACGGCATCGGGTATCTGCCGATCTACCTCGGCCCGCTGCTGTTGCTGCTGTTCGGCTGGCGCATCATCGAGCGGCTGGCGTTGATCGCACGCTCCGAAAACACCGTGTCCATCGCCGATTTCATTTCCTCGCGCTACGGCCGCTCGCGGCGGCTGGCCGCGTTGGTGGCGGTGATCGCGCTGGTCGGCATCGTTCCGTATCTGGCGCTGCAGTACAAAGCGGTGGCGATGAGCCTGGAGGTGCTGACCGGGCATAGCAGCGCCGGGCGCGGCATCTTTGCCGATCCGGCGTTGTATGTGGCGCTGCTGATGGCGCTGTTCGCCACCTTGTTCGGCACCCGCCAGGTGGATGCCACCGAACACCATCACGGCATGATGCTGGCCATCGCGCTGGAGTCGGTGATCAAGCTGATCGCCATCGTGGCGGTGGGGCTGTTTGCGTGGATGTGGCTGAGCGATCACCAACTGCACATCGCCGATTCGGCGCGCACCTTGTTCGAGCACACGCCGTCGGTGGGATTCATCTCGCAGACGCTGCTGAGTTTTCTGGCGGTGATCTGCCTGCCGCGGCAATTCCATGTGGCGGTGGTCGAATGCAGCGATGTCGGCGATATCAGGCGCGCACGCTGGTTGTTCGGTGCGTACCTGGTGATCATTTCGGCGATGGTGGTGCCGATCGCCTCGGCCGGCATCGCGTTGTTCGGCAAGGGCAGCGCGGTGGTGGACGATGCGGTGGTGCTGGCCTTGCCGCTGAGCCAGGGCAACACGGTGCTGGCGCTGGTGGCCTACGTGGGCGGGTTTTCGGCTGCCACCGGCATGGTGATCGTGGCCAGCATCGCCTTGGCCACCATGGTCAGCAACGACCTGGTGATGCCGGTGCTGCTGCGTCGCCGCGGCAGCGCGGATGCACGCGCCGCAGTGGCCTCGCGTGTGCTGTGGATCCGCCGCGTGGCGATCCTGCTGCTGGCGTTGGTGGCCTACGGCTATCACCGCAGCGTGGCCGACGACACCACGTTGGCGGCCTACGGATTGATGGCGTTTGCGGCGGTGGCGCAGTTTGCGCCGGGCGTGATCGGCGGGCTGTATTGGCGCGGAGCCAGCCGCAAGGGCGTGGAAACCGGCATGGTGCTCGGCTTCATGACCTGGATCTACACGCTGTTGCTGCCGGCCGCCACGCGGGCGGGCTGGCTGCAGCCGGAGTGGTTGGTGGATGGGCCGTTCGGCATCGCCTGGCTTCAGCCGCAGCAGTTGTTCGGCATGCGCGGCTGGGACCCGCTGGCGCACGGCACGTTCTGGTCGCTGTTGATCAACGTCGGCGCGATGATGCTGGTGTCCGCACGCTGGCGGCCGGGTGTGGACGAGCGGCTGCGTGCGGCCCCGTTCCTGGACCCGTATGCGCAGCGTCCGGCGGTCGCTGGCGATTGGCCCGGCCATGTGCGCGTGGCCGACCTGCAGGCGCTGGCCGAGCGCGTGGTGGGCGAGCGGCATGCGCATCGCGCCTTTGTCGACCAGGCGGTGCTGCTGGAGCGCGAGCTGCAACCGACCGTGGTGGCCGACCGCGCCTGGGTGCAGTTCACCGAGCGCTTGCTGGCGGCGTCCATCGGCGCGGCGTCGGCGCGGCTGGTGTTGACCAGCTTGTTGCGCGGTTCGGGCATGGAACTGGGCGAAGTGGTGGCGGTGCTGGACGAGGCCGGCCAGGAACTGCGCTTCAATCGCGAGATCCTGTCCACCACGCTGGAAAACATCAGCGCTGCGGTCAGCGTGGTCGACCCGGAGATGCGCCTGACCGCATGGAATCGGCGTTATCAGCAGTTGTTCGGTTACCCGGATGGCATGTTGTATGTCGGCCGCCCGGTCGCCGACCTGATCCGCTACAACGCCGAGCGCGGCGAGCTGGGCGAAGGCGATATCGAAGACCAGATCGACCGCCGCATCCGCCACATGCGTGCCGGCTCGCCGCATGTGTTCGAGCGCACCCGCAGCGACGGCAAGGTGATCGAAATGCGCGGCCAGGCGCTGCCCGGCGGTGGCTATGTCACCAGCTACAACGACATCACCGACTACAAACGCGCCGAGCGCGCGCTGCTGGACGCCAACGAAAACCTGGAGCAACGTGTGGCTGATCGCTCGCGCGAAGCCGAGCTGGCGCAGCAATCCAAAACCCGCTTTCTGGCTGCGATCAGCCATGACGTGTTGCAGCCGCTCAATGCCGCGCGGCTGTTCGCCTCCGCATTGCGCGAGAGCCATCAGAACAACGAAGAACAACGCCATCTGGCCGAGCGTGTGGATGCTTCGTTGCGTGCGGCCGAAGAATTGCTCGACGGTCTGCTCGACGTGTCGCGTCTGGATGCCGGTGGGCTGCGCCCCACGGTTGAAGACTTCGATGCCAGCGCATTGATGCATGAGCTGGCCGCGCAATACGCGCCGGTGGCATCCAGTCGCGGCCTGCGCCTGCAAGTGCATAGCCGGCCGATCTGGGTGCGCAGCGACCGCCGCCTGCTGCGCCGGGTGATGCAGAACTTCCTGGCCAACGCGCTGCGCTACACCCGTCAGGGCCGTATCGTGCTCGGCATGCGCGGGCGTGGCGAACAGGTGGAACTGCAGGTGTGGGACACCGGCCCGGGCATTCCAGAGCACCACATGCGGCAGATCTTCGAAGAGTTTCGCCGCTATCAGCAGCCCTTCGATTGGGGCGAGCAGGGCTTGGGATTGGGGTTGTCGATCTGCCAACGCATCTCGCGCCTGCTCGATCACGATCTGAGTGCGCGCAGCCAGGTCGGCCGCGGCAGCATGTTCTCGATCCTGTTGCCGCGCGTGGCGCCGGTGCCGGTGGCGCCGTTGTTGCCGGTGCCGGCCGCGCGCGCCTTGCCCAGCGGCGATTCGCTGGCCGGATTGCGCGTGCTGTGCGTGGACAACGACCGCGAAATTCTCGATGGCATGCGCGCGTTGCTCGGCCGCTGGCAGGTGGAGGTGATCACTGCCAGCACCGTGGATCAGGCGCTGGACTGTGCGCGCGAGCAACCGGATGTGATGTTGGTGGACTATCACCTGCACGACCGTCTGGATGGACTGGACACGCTGGATGCGGTGCAGGCCGCCGCGACTGCGCCGATCGCTGGCGCGCTACTGACTGCCGACGGTCGCGACGAACTCAAACAACTTGCACGTGCGCGCGGCTACCGCTTGCTCACCAAACCGGTAAAGCCCGCCTCGCTGCGTGCCTTCCTGAGCGCGCTCCACGATGCGAAAAAACGCTGACGGATCTCCATTCGAATGCAGCGTAGGAGCGTGCCTGCGCGCGATGTGGCATTGTCGATAACGCCTCGTCGCGCGCAGGCACGCTCCTACGAAAGAGCCAGCGAGCGCTCACCCACGATGGCTGCGATGAACGCAAGCAGCTCGCGCGAAAACGCGGCTATCGCTTGCTCACCAAACCGGTAAAGCCTGCATCGCTGCGTGCCTTCCTGAGCGCGCTCCACGATGCGAAAAAGCGCTGACGGATCTCCATTCGAATGCAGCGTAGGAGCGTGCCTGCGCGCGATGTGGCATTGCCGATAACGCCTCGTCGCGCGCAGGCACGCTCCTACGAAAAAACTGCCAGTGAGCGTGCGCACACGATGGCCGCGATGAACTCAGACGCGCTCCTAGAGAAAACAGGCAGTCGAAAGATTGCCTGTGAGCAGAGCGCTTACGCCGCGCCGCTGAGGTGTTCGTACAGGATCACGCTGCCCACGATCACCAGGATCGCGCCGCCCAGGATTTCGGCGCGCTTGCCGATCAGTGCACCTAGTGCGCGGCCCAGCATGATGCCGGCGGTGACCATGCTGAAGGTGCACAGGCCGACCACTACGGCCACCACGCCGATGTGCACATCCAAAAATGCCAGGCTGACGCCGACCGCCATCGCATCGATGCTGGTGGCAAAGCCGGTGGCGGCCAGGGCAAGCAGACCGTTTTTCTTCGGTGCATCGGCCGCCTCATCTGCATCGTCAGGATCGGCACGCAGACCGGCCACGATCATGTGCGTGCCCAGCGCGCCGAGCAGTACGAAGGCGATCCAGTGGTCATAGGCGGACACATAGCTGGACGCCGCCCGTCCCAGCAACCAGCCGATCACCGGTGTGATCGCTTCGATGCACCCAAAAATCAATCCGGCGCGTAGCGCATCGCGCCACTGCGGTTTGCGCATCGCCGCGCCCTTGCCGATCGCTGCGGCAAACGCATCGGTGGACATCGCAAAACCGATCAACACAATGGAAAAAGGAGACATCGGCACTCTCGGGCTGGGCACGGTCACAACGGCATGCGCCCGCGCCAACCGTCGTCGTACGCGCATGTCGCTGGTCTCGCCAAACCACGATTGGTTGCCTGCACCACGGCGCAACGGCCGAGTATGTTGATGCAGGCGCTTTCGATAAACGAAAGCAGGCTACTCCCCAAGGGGCGCGCAGTGTAACAACGCAACACCCGCTTTCGGGCGTTTTGCCTGCACGCGAAGGTCGGTCTGATCTTTATAGCCGTGGCTATGCAGCGGCCATCTGTGGAGTTTGCAGCCGCAGTAGAACGGCCGGAAAACCACGGGCGAGCCTACGGCCCGGTTGCTACGCTGTCAGTGTGTCGGCCGCGCTCGCTGGGCACCCAGCAGGGCGCGCACGGTGTCCATTTCCACATCCCGGCCGTCCTGCAGATCCTGCACGGTGCTCTGCACCGGCACGTCGGGCAGCACGCCGCGATCGGGTTGCGCGCTGGTTGCAAACTGACCGACCAGCGGCAGATCCACTTCGATGTGCGAATTGGGCAAGTGCAAAAAGAAGAACGCGCTGCCGTTGATGCCGCGCAGATTGCCGCCGGTGGGCTGGCCGACCAGCGTGCCCAAGCCGTTGCGCTGTAGTTGCTGCGCAAACGCGAAAGTGGCCGAGCTGTTTTCGGCGTCGATCAACACAAACACCCGGCCAGTGAAGTGCGGCGTACGCAATGGCAGGTAGCGCTGTGCAGCGCTGCCGGTTTGCGTATTGAGCGTGTAGAACCGCGTGTCGTAGGCAACCGCGCGCGTGCCCCAGTCGCGGAAGCCGCGATCCCAGGTGGTGACGTGGGCCGCCAACGCATCGGGCACGCGTCGATAGCGCACCAGGTTGCGCATCGGCGCCGCCGCGATCTCGCCTGCTGCCAGATACCCCAGCAGCACGCTGCCCACGTCCAGCCCGCCCTCGTTGCCACGCAGATCGATCACCAACGCAGGCACCTTGCGCTTGGCCAGGCGCGTGAAGCTGCGCGCCAGAAATGCCTGCCAATCCCAGGCGCTTTCATACAGCGCCCAATCCGGCATGCGCAGAACCGCCAGATCGGCCGAGTCCATCGTCAGCGTCCATGCCGGCGCTGCGCTGTCGCGCGCGCGTTTGGGCGCCATCGCATGGCGCTGCGCCGCGTCGATGCCGTGCACCTGCAGCGCGCGTGGAGCGGTGGCGCCGGGCGCGCGGACCTGCAGCACCGGGTTGGCGGAAATCTGCGGAAACAGCAACGGCAGATACGCATCGAACGCCTCGATCTGCGCAAACCCCTGCACCTCCATCTGGGCGATGCGCTTGGCGTCATTGCTGCCATCGGCGCGCGCCACTGTCATCAACGCTGCCAGAATCTGCGAGGTGGCAATGCCATCGATGGACAGCACTTCGGTGCCGGGCAGCAAGCCGGGTTGATCCGATCCATTCCGGCTGACGATCATGCGGCCCTGTAGCCAACGAAAGTGGAACGGCAGGCGCCGGCTGTCACCGAACAGAGCCTGCTGGAGCGGCTCGGGTTGATTGACGAAATTGGGGAAGCTGTGACCGCAGCGCACGCTTGCGGTCAGGCGGGAGATGGCGAGGTAGGCCTGGCCAAGCGTGGCGCCGTCTGCCAGTTCGGCGCGCAGCTCGGCGAAGCGTTGCGCAACCTGCGCCTCGGTGGCGTAGCGGTACAGGCCCGGATGCAGTGCGCCATAGGCGTGTTGCAGCACATCGATATCGGCCAGCAGCGCCGGACCGGGCAGTGGACTGTCGCGGGTCAACGCGGGTGCGGGCGGGGCCGCCCGCGCGACGCAGATCGGCCACAGCAGCACGAACAACACTGAAAGAAGGCGGATGCGATGGGACATGGCAGCTCCTGGGCAAGAGTCGCCAGCATCGGCAGCTGCGCGGTGGCGGGCGACTCAAATGCCCAATTGCCAAAAATTTTCAGGATGTGCGACGTTGCGCGCGCCGGTAGTCGCTGGGCGTGCAGCCGAAGTGGGCACGAAACACCCGGTTGAAGCTGGCCTTGGAACCGAACCCCACCGCCAGCGCGATGGAGAGGATGTCCTGATCGCCGGCCAGCAGGCGCTGGGCGTCGGCGATGCGCAGCGCGTTGATGAAGGCGCTGAAGGTCTGCCCCAGGCCTTCGTTGAGCGCACGCGACAGATAGTTGCTGTTGGTGCCCATGCGGCGCGCCAGCTCGGGCAGGCTGAGGTCCGGCTCGCGCCACCAGCCGTGCGCAGCGACCTCGGCAGCCACGCGTTGCCCCAGTGCCTGCCAGTCCTTTTCTGCCGCAGGCTGTGGCGCGGCAAGCGTTGCCGCCGGGTCGGGCGGATCTGGCGGCGTCTCCAGCATCAGCGGCGCATCGCGCGGCGGGTAGTGCAGGCGGGCATGGCGCCAGCCTTCCAGCCCCAGGTAATAGACCAGCGCTGCGGTGGCCAGGTAGCGCGGAAACTCGTCGAAATAGGACAGCGGCTTCCACAGCCGGTCGCTGGCGGTGAAGCCAAGCCGCACCACCAGCAGAAAGAACGAGGCCAGCAGAAAACCGCGCAGCCACGGCAAGCGCAGCTCCTCGCGTGCACCGCTGTGATGTTCCAGCCAGCGTTGATAGGCCAGATACTCGCGCCAGGCCAGCACCAGATAGGCCGTCAGCGATGCCAGCACCAAGGCGTCTTGCAGTGGGGCGACCCAGGGCACGTGGACGGCGGCGTTCCAGTCCCACTTGCGTTGCAGTGGCCAGGTGAACAGCCAGGTGTAATAGCCGCCTTGCAGCAGCGCCGGCAGCAGATGCAACGCCCAGCGCCGCGGCAGCTGCCGGCGCGCCAGTTGGCGCACGTAGAGCCACACCAGCGGCCCGATGGCCAGTTCCCAGAACAGCGGCGCGTAGGTCAGGTCAGGGTAGGCATCGTAGGCGCCGGCATAGCCCAGCGTGTACGGCGTGATCAGCGCCACCACCACCAGCAGCAGTGCGGCCAGGCAACGGTTGGCGATCCGGTTGGCCGGGGCCAGCAGCAACAGGCCTGCGCCGAGCACGCCATGCGCGCTGCCCAGCAGCAGGATGGTGCTCCACATCCCGAACGTGAGGCTGGACATGCGATCCCGCGTGGTCGACCGCGCCGAGTATAGGGCGATGCCTGGTGCAACGCGCCTGCGCATCTGCGCCAGGCGGCGTGAGGTCAGTGCAGCGCGTTGGAAATCTCTTGCGTGGCCGCACACAGCGCCTGCAAGGCCGCGTGCGGGCCCACCAGTTCCGGGCGGCGTTCGATAAACGGCACGGTCAACGTATAGGTCGCGTTGCCGCCTTGCAGGATCGGCGCAGTCAGATCGACCACGCCCACCACCGCTTCGCTGGGTTGCATGGCGTAGCCATCGTTGCGTGCCTGCGCGGCGGCGGCCAGGAACTGCCTACGCTCGAACGGCACCTCGCTGGCGTCCAGCATGTCCAGCCAGCGCGCCTGCACTTCCGGTTGCTGGAAGGCGAACAGCACCAGCCCCGAGCTGGAATGGGTCAACGGGCGGCGATGGCCCGGGCGCACCACCAGGCCCAGATCGCTGGGCACATCCATCTGCGCGATCACCACGATCTGATCGCCCGAGGGCGCCACCAGGTGGCAGGGCTGGCAGATCGCATCGGCCAGCCGCCGCATCACCGGCAACGCGGCCTCGCTGATGCTCTGTACCGGCGGCTGCTGCATGCCGAGCATGAACAGGCGGTTGGTCAGCACGTAGTCGCCTTCGCCATCGCGGGTGAGGTAGCCGCGCTCCTCCAGCACCTGCAGCATGCGGAAGATCTCGCCGCGCGAGCGGCCGATGCCTTGCGAGATCGCGCCCATGCTCATCGGCTGCGCCTGGCGGGCAAGAAGCTCGAGGATATCCAGCCCCTTGTCCAGGGCCGGCGCGCGGTACTTGGCGGGTTCGGGGCTCATCCGTTTGCGATTCCAGGCAAGGTGCGGCGCGCCAGGGTACAGGCATCGCCGGCACGGGTCAGGGTGGGTGCTTGCGTGCAAATATAAACAAAGATTTTATATTTGCATGGCGTTGGCGTGCGCAGTACGCTCGCGCCATTGCAACGCAAGCGCCACAGCCTTGGGAGGGGATCGGTCGCATGCATCACAGTGACATTGCCGCGTCGCCGCGCGGCAACCTGGCGCGTACCGCCATGGTTCCCCTGTTGTTGATCGTCAGCCTGTTCTTTTTGTGGGGCATGGCCAACAACCTCAACGACATCCTGATCAAGCAGTTCAAGAAGGCGTTCGAGCTGAGCGACCTGCAGGCCGGGTTGGTGCAGAGCGCCTTCTACATGGGCTATTTCGTCTTCGCGATGCCGGCGGCGATGTTCATGCGCCGCTACAGCTACAAGGCCGCGGTGGTGCTCGGGTTGCTGCTGTATGCGTGCGGGGCTTTTCTGTTTTACCCGGCCGCGCAGGTGCACACCTACTGGCTGTTCTTGCTGGCGCTGTTCGTCATCGCCAGCGGCCTGGCGTTTCTGGAAACCACCGCCAATCCACTGGTGACCGTGCTCGGGCCGGCCGATGGCGCGGCGCGGCGGCTGAATCTTGCGCAGGCGTTCAACCCCTTGGGGTCGATCACCGGCGTGTTGGTCGGCCAGCATTTCATCTTCTCCGGTGTGGAGCACACGCCCGCCGAGCTGGCGGCGATGGCGCCGGCCGCGCGCGAGGCGTTTTTCGCTGCCGAATCCTCGGCCGTGCAGATGCCGTATCTGATCATCGGCGCGGTGGTGGTGCTGTGGGCGATCCTGATCGCGCTGGTGCGTTTTCCCACCGGCGCGCCGGAGAGCGACAGCGGCGTGGCGCCCAAACGCGCACGCTTTGGCGAATTGGTGCGCAACCGGCGCTTCATGTTTTCGGTGGTGGCGCAGTTCTTCTACGTGGGCGCGCAAGTCGGCATCTGGAGTTATCTGATCCGCTACCTGCAGGACGCAGTGCCGGGCACGCCGGAAAAGACCGCCGCCACGTATCTGACCATCTCGCTGGTGCTGTTCATGGCCGGCCGCTTTGTCGGCACCGGGTTGCTGCGCTATCTGGCACCGGCGAAATTGCTGGCGAGTTTTGCCACGATCAATGTGGTGTTGTGCGCGGTTGCCATCGCGCTGCCCGGCTGGACCGGGTTGTACGCGCTGGTGGTGGCAAGCGTGTTCATGTCGGTGATGTTCCCGACCATCTTTGCGTTGGGCCTGGATGGCATGCACGACGACGCACGCAAGCTGGGCTCTTCCTTGCTGGTGATGTCGATCATCGGTGGCGCGCTGCTTACGGCGGTGATGGGCGCGGTGTCGGACATGGCCGGCATTCACTGGGCGATGGCGGTGCCGGGCGCGTGCTTTGCGGTGATCCTGCTGTTCGCATTGCGCGCACGTCGTGTCGCGCCTGCGATTGCCGGAGCCTGAGCATGCCGCGTCTTTGCTATGTACTGGATCTGCACGACGATGCCGCGTTGATCGCCGACTACGAGCGCTGGCATCAACCCACCGAGGTGTGGCCGGAAGTGGTGGCCTCGTTACAGCAGGCCGGCATTCTTGAACTGGAGATCTTTCGCAGCGGCGATCGACTGGTGATGCTGATGGAAGTGGGCGACGATTACGACCCAGCCGCCAAGGCCGCGCGCGATGCGGCCGATCCGCGCATCCAGGCGTGGGAAGACCTGATGTGGCGCTTCCAGAAGCCGCTGCCGGGCAGTGCGCCTGGAGAGAAGTGGCGGGAGGCCGGGCGGATTTTTGCGTTGAGTGAGGCGGTAGCGGCGCAAGGGTGAGTCGCCTCCCTCATCCGCCCTGCGGGCACCTTCTCCCGCAGGCGGGAGAAGGGTGGCGGTGAAGGGCTGCAACGTGCATGTTCCGCTCGCAGCCGTGACTAGGCTAGCGTTGACTACGATCCAGCCGTCAACGCGCGCGATGTGGCCGATCCGCGCATCCAGGCGTGGGAAGCGCTGATGTGGCGCTTCCAGAAGCCGCTGCCGGGCAGTGCGCCTGGGGAAAAGTGGCGAAAGGCCGGGCGAATTTTTGCGTTGAGTGAGGCGGTAGCGGCGCAAGGGTGAGTCGCATCCCTCATCCGCCCTGCGGGCACCTTCTCCCGCAGGCGGGAGAAGGGTAGCGGTGAAGGGCTGCAACGTGCATGTTCCGCTCGCAGCCATGATTAGGCTAGCGTTCTCGCGCAGTCATGACGGCTCTTTCCTTGCTGCTCGCAGTGATTTCTGCTCCCCGCTCCCTCATCCGCCCTGCGGGCACCTTCTCCCGCAGGCGGGAGAAGGGTGGCGGTGAAGTGGTTGCAGCGTGCATATTTCGCTCGCAGCCATGACTAGGCTAGCGTTCTCGCCCTTTCCGGTCGCAGCCATGGCTAGGCTATCGCCCTCGCCCTCGCCCTCGCCCTCGCCCTCACAGTCATGACTGCTCTTTCTCTTGGCTCGGCCCGGCCGATGGCGTGGCCCGGCGGCTGAATCTTGCTGCTCGCAGTGATCTCTGCTGCGTCGTTGCCCGCTCCCGTTTCCCTTCTCCCGCACGCGGGAGAAGGTGCCCGAAGGGCGGATGAGGGCGCTGGTCAGCCCTGTCGATTGGCTGCCAGGTCCTCCACCCAGAAACGTCCATCCGGGTAGCTGAATTCCGCAATCGAAGAGGCGTGCATTTCTGCCGAGAAGCCGGGCACCTGTGGGGCAAGATAACGGCCGTGCTGGATGCGCACCGGGTCCAGGAAGTGCTGGTGCAAATGGTCGACGAATTCGATCGCGCGGTCTTCCATCTGGCCGGTGATCGCGACGAAGTCGGCCATCGCCAGATGTTGCACCAACTCACACAGGCCCACGCCGCCGGCATGCGGGAACACGCGCACGTTGAACTTGGCAGCCAGCAGCAAGATGGCGAGGTTCTCGTTGACGCCACCGACGCGCGCGGCATCGATCTGGATCAAATCCACCGCGCCGGCCTGCAACAACTGCTTGAACATCACCCGGTTCTGGGTGTGCTCGCCGGTGGACACCGGCACCGGGGTGATGCCCTGGCGGATAGCCGCGTGGCCGAGCACATCGTCCGGGCTGGTAGGTTCTTCGATCCAGGCGATGTCGAATTCGGCCAGTTGGCGCATCCAGTCGATCGCCGGGCCCACGTCCCAGCGCTGGTTGGCATCCACCGCCATCGCGATGTCCGGGCCAATCGCTTCGCGCGCGAGGCGGCAGCGGCGGATGTCGTCCTGCACGTTGGCGCCGACCTTGAGCTTGATGGTGCGGAAGCCATCGGCCACCGCTTCCTTGGCTAGGCGCACCAGTTTTTCGTCGGAGTACCCAAGCCAGCCGGGCGAGGTGGTGTAGGCCGGGTAGCCTTGCGCGATCAACTGTGCGGTGCGCTGCGCGCGCTGCGGCTGCGCGGCGCGCAACATGGCCAGCGCTTCGTCGCGGGTGAGCGCATCGGTGAGGTAGCGGAAGTCGATGGTGTCGACCAGCTGCTCGGGCGTGAGTTCGGCGATATAGCGCCACAGCGGCTTGTTGGCGGCACGCGCGGCCAGATCCCAGGCGGCGTTGATCACCGCGCCGATGGCCATGTGCATCACGCCTTTTTCCGGGCCCAGCCAACGCAGTTGCGAGTCGTTGGTGAGCCGGCGCGCGAAGCTGCCCAGGTCGGCGATGACGTCTTCCACGCGCAGGCCGACCACGTGTTCGGCGAGCGCGGCCACGGCGGCGGTCTGCACGTCGTTGCCGCGGCCGATGGTGAACACCAGGCCGTAACCGGCCAGCGCATCCGGCGCATCGGTGCGCAGCACGACGTAGGCGGCCGAGTAATCGGGATCGGGATTCATCGCGTCCGACCCATCGAGCTCGCGCGAGGTGGGGAAGCGGACGTCGTGGGTATCGAGGGCGACGATGGTGCTCATGAAGGTCCTGGGCGATGGAAACGGGAAATGGAAAACGGGCGAAAAAGAGCGTGCGGAAGCGGTGCGCTTGAGCCCCTCTCCCACCGGGAGAGGGGTTGGGGCGAGGGTGCGGACGCGCAGCGCCGGAAGTGTTGAAGCGCTGCAGTGACACATCCGTTTGCAACACGGATCAGCAAAAAACCACTAAACGATTGACAACGCATCGATATCAACACGCTACGGTGCTTGGTCATTCAACGCGCCGCTACAACCCAGAAAAAGATACGTATGACGGATCAACACAAGTGCCGACACGTCATGTCTAGCAACACGTCCAACAACAACGCGCGACAGCGCGACGAATTGTTCGGATACGTCGCTACGTACCCTCACCCCAACCCCTCTCCCGAAGGGAGAGGGGCTTTAAGTTGCGTCTTGCGGAGGCGTTACCACGTGCGTTGAGCGCAACTTGGCACGCAATGCGACCAAAATCCTGGAAAGGGAAAAGGAGCTTTAAGCTACATCGCGCGGATGCGCCACTACCGGTTGACGCTGACGCCCCAATCCTTCGATCTCCAGTTCCATCAGATCGCCCGGCTTCAGATACACCGGCGGCTTCTGGCCCAGGCCCACGCCCGGCGGGGTGCCGGTGCTGATCACATCGCCCGGCATCAGCGTCATGTAGCGGCTGATGTGGCTGACCAGTTCGGCCACGCCGAACACCATCGTGCGGGTGCTGCCGTTCTGGTAACGGTGGCCGTTGACCTCCAGCCACATCGACAGGTTCTGCGGGTCGGGCACTTCATCGCGGGTGACCAGCCAGGGGCCGATCGGGCCGAAGGTGTCGGCGCTCTTGCCCTTGACCCACTGGCCGCCATGCTCGAGCTGGAACTCGCGTTCGGACAGGTCGTTGATCACCGCATAGCCGGCCACATGATTCAGCGCGTCGTCCATCGACACATCGCGTGCGATATCGCCGATCACCACGCCCAGTTCCACTTCCCAGTCGCTCTTGACCGAGCCGCGCGGGATGATGACGGTGTCGTTGGGGCCGCACACCGCGGTGGTGGCCTTCATGAAAAGAATCGGCATTTTCGGCACGTCCATGCCCGATTCGGCGGCGTGGTCGGCGTAGTTCAAACCCACGCAAATGAACTTGCCGATGCGGCCCACCGCGGCGCCATAGCGCTGCTCGCCTTCGATCAGCGGCAACGTGGACAGATCCAGCGCACGCAGTTTTTCCAGGCCGGCATTGGTGAGGTGCTCACCGGCGACATCGTCGATGACACCGCTCAGGTCGCGGATGCGGCCTGCGGTGTCGATCACGCCGGGACGTTCGTGGCCTTCGGCGCCAATACGTACGAGTTTCATGCAGTCTTCCTTTGCAGGGGAGGAATCGGAGCGAGCAGCCAGCTGTTGCAAGGTGTTTCAGCAGGAGGTGGACAACGCGCTCGGAACAGGACTATCGGTGATGCGTGCTGGCAACAGGTCACGTCGGCGTGCGATGCGGCGTGTTGTCAGCGGTACTCAGTGCGGCTGAGACACCATCGCGAGCGGCCATGGGTCTGGCCGCTGCACAGCAGTGTGGTCGGCTGGGTTTAGTTGGACCAGCCCCCGTCGATGATGTGGGTCTGGCCGGTGGTGAACGAGGATTCGTCCGAGGCCAGATACACCACCAGCTGCGCGATTTCGCGCGGGTCGCCCAGGCGGCCCATCGGCTGGCGATCGGTAAAGCTCTTCCACACCGCCTGTTCGTCGCCGCCCAGGGCCTGCACACGCTGGCCCAGCGACGGCGTCTTGATGGTGCCCGGGCAGATCGCGTTGCAGCGCACGCCCTGCGCTACGTAATCGGCAGCAATGGCCTTGCTCAGGCCGATCACCGCGGCCTTGGTCACGCCGTACACAAAGCGGTTCGGCACGCCCTTGATGCTGGACGCGACCGAGGACATGTTGATGATGCTGCCGCGGCCGCGTTCGAGCATGCCCGGCAGCACCGCCTTGCAGGTGTAGTACATCGCATCGACGTTGATCGAGAACGAGCGGCGCCATGCCGGCTCGTCGCAGTCGAGAATGCTGCCCTGATGCACGTAGCCGGCGCAGTTGAACAACACATCGAACGGGCCGTGTTCGGCGACCAGCGCCACAATCGCGGCGGCATCGGTAACATCGAGCAGCTGGGTGGTGATCGCATCGGACTCGGACGCCAGCGCCTGCAAGGCAACGGCGTCGATGTCGGTGGCGATCACCTGCGCGCCGGCACGTGCACAAGCCAGCGCGCTTTCGCGGCCGATGCCGGCGCCGGCGGCGGTGATCAGGCAACGCTTGCCCTGCAGACGGGTGTTGGGCGTGGTGGGAATGGAGACTGTCATACCGATAAGGTTCCGTGGGTGGGGGCCGCCGGCCGTGGCAGACGATAGAACGTGCGTGCGTTGTCGCCGAACACCGCATCGGCGTGTTCGGCGGCATGCCGGGTGACGAGCTGTTGCGCAAGATCGACCCATTGCGCGTAATCGGCGCGCAGGGTCAGCACCGGCCAGTCGCTGCCCCAGAGCAGGCGCTGCGCACCGAAGCGCGCAAACAGATGCGCAACATACGGCTCCAGTGCATCGATGCCGGCGCCGCGCGCGGCTTCGGTGAGCAGCCCGGACAGTTTGCAGTGCACGTTGGGATGCTGTGCCAACGCGGCCATGCCTGCGGCCCAGGCGACGAATTCGCCGGCCGCAATCTGCGGCTTGCCGCCGTGATCGACGACCACGCGCAACTGCGGGTGGCGCTTCAAGCGCGCCTGCAATGCCGGTACATGCACGGGGCGAATCAGGGCATCGAAGGCCAGATCGTGCGCCAGCATTGCATCGAAGGCGGCGTCCAATGCGGGGCTTGCCAACCACTGCGCATCGGCGATGTCCTGCACCATCGGGCGCAGCCCCTTGAGTACACCGCCGGCTGCGCGGACCAGTGCGCCGATGCGTGCGGCGGCATCGGGCGCAGCAAAATCCGTCCAACCCACCACGCCTGCAATGCGTGGCGCGTCGTGTGCAAGCTCGAACAGGTAACAGGTTTCGGCTTCGGTTGCGGCGGCCTGCACCACCACGACGCTGTCGACACCGGCCGCATCCAGTGCGTCGTCCACATCATGCGGCGCGAAATCGCGGTACAGCGGCGCAAGCTCCGGCGTCAGCCAGGCGTAGTCGCCACGGGCCAGGTGCCAGAAATGCAGATGCGCATCGACGCGGCTCATGGTGTGGGCAGGTCCGTGTCGAGCAGGCGGCCATCGCGCAGGCGCTGCCACAGCGCAGGCGGGATCGATGCCTGCAAGCGCGTGGCGGCCGATTGCACCTCGGCCAGGGTGCGCATGCCGGCCACCACGGTGGTCACCGCCGGATGTGCCAGCGGGAACTGCAGGGCGGCCGCGCCGATATCCACCTCGAACGCCGCGCACGCCGCATACAGGCGCTGCGCATGCTGCAAGGTGGCGGTATCCACCGGGGCGTAGTTATAGGTGGCGCCGGGGCCGCGCGCATCGCTGAGCAGGCCGGAACTGTACGGGCCGGCCGACAGGATCGACACGCCGTGTTGCTGCGCCTGGTCGAGCAGCGCACGCGCGCCGTGCTGTTCCAGCAGGGTGTAGCGCCCGGCCAGCATCACGCAGTCGATCGGGAAGCGTGCCAGCACCTCCAGTGCCACGTCCTGCTCGTTGACGCCCAGCCCGATCGCCCCGCACGCACCGGATGCCTTCAACTCCGCCATGGCCGGCAAGGCCTCCTCCAAGGCCTGCTGCAGCACGTGGGCGTGGTTGTCGCCGTGGGTCAGCGCACCGATGTCGTGCAGCAGCAGCACGTCGATATAGTCGGTGCCCAGGCGCTCCAGGCTGGAGGCGAACGCGCGCCGCACGCCGTCGGCGCTGTAGTCGAATGCGGCGCGGCGGCCGGCCACGGCAAAACCGTCGCGCCCGGCAACGGCGTGTGCGTCGTCGTAGATGCAGCGGCCGACCTTGGTCGACAGCGTATAGGCAGCGCGCGGCACGCCGGCCAGGCCGCGGCCCAGGCGCGTTTCGCTGAGTCCGTAGCCGTAGTAAGGCGCGGTGTCGAAGTGACGGATGCCGGCCTCGAACGCGCCTGCCACCGCCGCCAGCGCGTCTGCCTCGTCGACTTCGGTGTACAGGTTGCCGATCGGCGCAGCGCCAAAGCCCAGCGCCGACAGCTGCACGTCGGTGCGGCCCAGGCGTTGCCGTGCCAGGGCGCTCATACGCCACGCTCGGCAAGGGTGGCGCAGGCGCGAATGAAATCTGGAGGGCAACTGGGCATCGCAACGTCCACCAGCCGGCAGGTGCCCGGCTGTTCGCATATGAATATCGCAATCATCAATGAACAGATCACGCTGCAGTGCAGCATGGCGAGCTAGGGGGCTGACGAGATTGGGCGATGGGCACCGTGCGCGTCGCGCGCGCTCTCTGTTCGTGCGCGCATCGCTTTTGGTCGTCTGGTCCATCGGCCATCGGCTAACGGCTAACGGCAAGACCGAACTCCGCTGACCAATCGGATCTCTCGTGCGGCAGCTGCGGCCGGTGAAACGGCAGGCGTGCGGAATCCATGACCCAGACCCGCATGGTCTTCGACCCTCGCCCCCATTGCGAACTCGGTTGTCCGCGCGCGCTGGAGAGATCGCCCTGCGGCTATCCAGGCCAAGGGTAGCGCCGCGCTGATCGCGCGGGCGCGTCTGCTTTCGCCGTCTGGATACCCGCACCACAGCGCAGCGGCGTGACCCCTCGCGTTGCAACGCACTCCAACCCTGCTATTTCAAAATCCGGGCGCCGCATCACCAGTTCCTATATCACGGCCTGCGCGGTTGCCTCGCACCGGCGGCTAGGGCTAGATACCAGCCCTGATCCGATGAAGCTGATGCATGCCAGACACGACACGGCGGGAGTTGTTCAAGGTGCTGGCCGCAGGCGCATTGGTCGCGCCGTTGCCGGCTGCCGCGCAGGCGTCAGCCGTGCCATGCGCCGCGCATCCGCCGCCGTGGGCACGCGGCATCGAGGGCCAGCGCAAGGCCGACCTGGGCAACGGCACCTATCTCAACCCCATCGTGGCCGGCGATCACCCGGACCCCACCATCCTCAAGGATGGCGACGACTACTACATGACGTTCTCGTCGTTCTTTTCGTACCCGGGCATCGTGCTGTGGCACTCCACCGACCTGGTCAACTGGACCCCGATCGGCCCGGCGCTGCGCCAGCAACTGGGCACGATCTGGGCGCTGGATCTGTGCAAGCACGCCGGCCGTTACTTCATCTATATCCCGGCCAATCCGGACGACAAGGGCTGGTCGATCTTCGTGATCTGGGCCGATGACATCCGCGGGCCATGGAGCGCGCCGATCGATCTGAACATCGCCGGCTGCATCGACCCCGGCCATGTCGTCGGCGAGGACGGCAAGCGCTATCTGTTCGTCAATGGCATCCGCAAGATCGGCCTGCGCGACGACGGCCTGGCCACCGATGGGCAACTCGAACCGGCCTACGCGCCCTGGCGCTATCCCGACGACTGGGTGGTGGAGAACTTCGCGCCCGAAGGCCCCAAGCTCACCTGGCACAACGGCTGGCTGTATCTGGTCACCGCCGTCGGTGGCACCGCCGGGCCGGTGACCGGGCATATGGTCATCGCCGCGCGGTCGCGCTCGGTGCACGGGCCGTGGGAACACTGCCCGCGCAACCCGCTGGTGCGCACGCTGTCCGAACAGGAGCCGTGGTGGTCGCGCGGCCATGCCACGCTGGTGCAAGGCCCACGCGGCGACTGGTGGCTGGTCTATCACGGCTATGAAAACGGCTTCCGCACCCTGGGGCGCCAGACCCTGCTGGAGCCGATCGAGTGGACCGCCGACGGCTGGTTTCGCGCCACCGGCGGCGACCTGTCCACGCCGTTGCGCACGCCGGCACGCGCTGCCACCAGCAGTGCGAATGTGGCCGCCGGCTTCGCGTTGTCCGATGACTTTTCCACCGACCGATTCGGCATCCAGTGGAGCCTGCACGCGCCCAAGCCCGGCGAGCAGGCGCGCGTGCGGCGGGCCAACAAGGCATTGACGCTGACCTGCGCCGACACATCGCCGATCGACAGCGCGCCGCTGACCTGCGGCGTGCCCGATCGCGCTTATGCCGCCGAGGTGACGCTGGAGCTGGTCGGCAATGCCGAAGGCGGCCTCCTGTTGTTCTACAACCACAAGGCCTTCGTCGGCATCGGCTTCACCGCCGACACCATGAAGACCTACGAGTATTCCGAAGAACTGGTGTGGGCACGCGCGCCCAACACGCATCGCCGCATCCGCGTGCGGCTGAGCAACGATCGCCACATCGTGAGCTTTGAATATTCGTTCGACGACGGCCGGCAGTGGACGCGCCATCCCACGCGCATGGAAGTGTCCGGATTCCACCACAATGTGTTCGGCGGCTTCTTGAGCCTGCAGCTGGGCGTGTATGCCGCGCAGCAAGGCGAGGTGGTGTTGCGCGATTTCAGCTATCGCGCGCTGGGCTGAGCGTGGCGCATGGCGGACCCAGTGCATTGGCATTACGTGGTGTCAGTGCCTGGGTTCACTCAGAGGGCGGGGCCTTGATGGCCCCGCCGCTGGACTCAACCGCAGCAGTAGCAGACGTTGCCTGGTCCGAGGTCGCCGCCGAACTCCGGACACTCGGCATTGCAGGCCCATGCACTGCACGACTCGGCCTTTGGCTGTGCGCCGTCCACGGCCATCACCTGGAACGCACCGAAACCGGTGCTGGCCAGAAACGTCGCTGCCATCAACGCACTACGCAAGCTCACCCAACGCTTTTTCATGCACTACTCCCTCAACGTTGCAAAAGCCGCTGGCGCATCCGTGCGGCCCAAGGCGGCGACCAGGTCCTGCACCCGCTCCGTGGTATCGAATACGCCAACATGAGAATGGCGCACGCGCCCGTCCCCATCGATGGCCATCAGCAGCGGCACGTTGCGCGCACGGAACAGCATCAGTGCGCGACGATCGGTCAACGTGACCACCGGAAAATCGAAGCCATGCACCTGCGCATAGCGCGCGGCCTGCGCCGCATCGCAATGGCACACGCCCAGCAACTGCGGCCGGCCCGGCAGGTTGGCCTGCAACTGCCGCGCCGCGCGCAGCACGGTGGGTGCCGAGCGCTGGCAGTACGGACACGTGGTCGTGAAAAAGAACAGCACCTGCGCCGGCCCCTGCGGCGCACCCAGCAGATGGTGCTGACCCTCGGCATCCACCGCCTCGATGCGCGGCACGTACATGCCCTCGTACGGCGTGGTGATGCGCGTCTGCAGCCATTGCTGCTGTACGCGCAGTTGTCGGTTCTGCCACGCCAGCGCCGCGATCAATGCACAGGCCACCAGCAGGCCGATCCAGAGCCAGGGAAAACGTCGCGCCATGCCAGCTCCAAAGCGTCCTCGATGCCCGAGCCTTGCCCAGGCATCAGCTTATGGTCAATGGTGATATCGACAACTGCGATGTCGCGCGGTGCGCAGGTGTGGATGCGATCACGCCGGTGCGCTTGGGCTTGCCACCGTCGGGCGATGACATGCGGGCGGTTTGCGCAAACACGGCTGCAACCACTGCCTTGCGACAGATAACGCACGCAGTTAGTCGCGCCATGCCATCTGCCGAGGCGGTCATGCCAGTGCGCGTGGCCTGCCACCTGTGAGCAACGACAAGCGAGTGGGCAGCGCGAGCACCGCTGCAACCAGTACTTTGCGACTAATAGCGAGCGCAGCTATCACACGATGCCAACTGTCGATGCGGTCATGCCGATGCGCTTGGGCTCGCCATCGTTGGGCAACGGCACGCGGACTGTGTGCACAAATAGCTGTAACCGGCCCGCCGCTGCAGCTAACGCATGCAGCTGTCGCACGCTGCCATCTGCCAGGCCGCGGTGCATGGCATGCTGTGCAGTGCGGCGCGTCGGTGCGTGCCGGTGACGGGGGAGCGATGCATAAGGGTTCAATGGCGTGCCGGCTGCTGCTGGCGGTGTTCGTCTGTGCGACAGCGCACGCCAACGACAGTAGTTTTGGCGACGACAACGGCAGCATCCGGCTGCTGCACCAGCCCGACATCAGCATGGACAAAGAAGCGCTGCTGCTCAGCGAAGAGCGTGTGCAGGTGGACTACGTGTTCACCAACAACAGCGAGCGCGACCTCAGCGTGCCGGTGGCCTTCCCGATGCCGCCGATGTACTTCGGCATGGCCGACCACAGCGAACTCACCGACTTCAAACTGTGGGTGGACGGCAAGCCGATCGCCACCACGCGCAAGTTGGTGGTGTTGCTGGACGACGGCAGCGATATCTCCAAGGCATTTGCCGCCACCGGGTGGACCCAGGACGATGTGCAAGCCTTCACCGAATCCGGCACCGCGCCCAAGGGCCGCAAACCGCTGCCCGCACGCTGGGTCGATGCCGACGCGCAACCGCGTTTCACCCTCAACGAGTACTTCGTTTGGCAACAGGCATTTCCGGCGCGCCGCAGCGTGCAGATCCGGCATGCGTATGCGCCCAGCCTGTCTACCGGTGTGCCGCAGCCCAGCACGTATTTGCTGGAGTCCTATGCAAAGGACACCTGCATCGAACCGGCCACCAAGACCAGCATGCAGCGCCGCGAAGGTCAATACGGGCTGGCCTGGGCCAACTTGCGCTACGTGCTCACCACCGGCAAGAACTGGAACGGCCCGATCAAGGACTTCCAGCTGACCATTCGCAAGCAGGCCGCCAGCGACATCCTCAGCCTGTGCTTCGACGGCGAGCTGAAAAAGATCGACCCGCTGACCTTCCAGTTCAAGCAGGCCAACTTCGTCCCGATGCGCGATCTGAACGTCTTGTTCGTGCGCGCGCCGGAGTAAACGCCAAAGCCCCACACGTAGGAGCGCACCCGGGCGCGATGGGGCTTTTCCGGTAAGGCTCATCACCGTCGTACGCGCCAACGCGCGTCAGGGTTCTTCTGCAAAACAAGCTTTGCCGGTAACGCCCATCGCGCCCAGGTGCGCTCCTACGCGGGTGTCGTTTCGTGTTGCGTTGCACGGCACAGCACAGCAAATCTATCGATTGCCCACCAACGACGACGGCAAACGTAGCGGGATCACACGTAGGAGCGCACCCGGGCGCGACCGCGCTTTCCAGACCAACCCCAATGGCCCACAGACTCACCGCTGCGCGTCAGTCCTCTTCCGGCGGCGGCAACACGATGCCGTCGGAGTCGATGGCGAGCTTGCCGGCCATCAGCACGGCCTGGGTACGGTTAGTGACGCCGAGCTTGCGCAGGATCGCAGTGACGTGCGCCTTGATGGTGGCTTCGGACACGCCAAGGTCGTAGGCGATCTGCTTATTGAGCCGGCCTGCGCCCAGCATCTGCAGCACGCGGAACTGTTGCGGGGTGAGATCGCGTAACCGTTGGCCGACCTCGCGCTCTTCGCTATCGGTGGGCGGCAGGTTTTGTGCTTCGGCCGGAATCCAACGTTCGCCGTCCAGCACGGTGGCCAACGCGCGGCCGATGGTGTCCGAGTCGGCGGATTTGGGAATGAATCCGAACGCACCATGGTCGATCGCACGCCGCATCACCGTGGGCTCTTCGCGTGCGGACACCACCACCACCGGCAACTGGGGATGCAGCGAGCGCATATGCACCAGCGCGCTGAAGCCCTGCGCACCCGGCATGTTGAGATCCATCAACAGCAGGTCCGCATCCGGTTGCGCATCGGCCAGCGTGTACAACGCATCCACGTTGTCGGCTTCGAACAGTTGCACGCCCGGCATGACCCGCTGCACCGCCCCGCGCAAGGCCTCGCGAAACAGGGGATGGTCATCGGCAATCAGCAGGGTGGTCATTGAGGGGCCGGGAATCGTGAGTCGGGAATGGGGAATCGCAACAGCAACAGCGCAGAGCGGCGAGGCAAATAATGGCAATTTCGGCGTGGTGAGGTTGAGGACGACAGTCGGCAGTGATCAGCTAGGTTGGCAATCCGCTTCAGCGGATCCCCAATCCCCAACCTCAACTCCCAGTCGCTCAGGGAATCGCTCTCACGATTCCCCAATCCCGATTCCCCATTCCCAACGCGCGTCAGCGCGTCAGCCGCTCATTGACCAGCGAATCCACCACCGACGGGTCGGCCAGGGTAGAGGTATCGCCGAGTTGATCGGGTGCGTTTTCGGCGATCTTGCGCAGGATGCGGCGCATGATCTTGCCCGAGCGCGTCTTCGGCAGGCCCGGTGCCCACTGCAGGTGATCGGGCGAGGCGATCGGGCCGATCTCCTTGCGCACCCAGTTCACCAGTTCCTTGTGCAGTTCTTCGCTGGGGTTTTCGCCGGCGATCAAGGTGACGTAGGCATAGATGCCCTGGCCCTTGACGTCGTGCGGGAAGCCCACCGCCGCCGCTTCGGCAACCTTGGGGTGCGAGACCAGCGCGCTTTCCACTTCGGCGGTGCCGATGCGGTGGCCGGACACGTTGATCACATCGTCCACGCGGCCGGTGATCCAGTAATAGCCATCGGCATCGCGGCGGCAGCCGTCACCGGTGAAGTAGCTGCCTGGATAGGTACGGAAATAGGTGTCGATGAACCGCTGGTGGTCGCCGTAGACGCTGCGCATCTGGCCCGGCCACGAATCCAGCAGCACCAGGTTGCCTTCGGTGGCGCCGTCCAGGATCTTGCCCTCGGCATCGACCAGCGCCGGTTGCACGCCGAAGAACGGCAGCGTGGCCGACCCCGGCTTGAGGTCGACCGCACCGGCCAGCGGCGAAATCAAAATGCCGCCGGTTTCGGTCTGCCACCAGGTGTCCACGATCGGGCAGCGGCTGTCGCCGACCACTTCGTAATACCAGCGCCAGGCTTCCGGATTGATCGGCTCGCCGACGCTGCCGAGCAGGCGCAGGCTCTTGCGCGAGGTCCGCTTGACCGGCGCTTCGCCATCGCGCATCAGCGCGCGGATCGCGGTGGGCGCGGTGTAGAACAGGGTGACCTGATGCTTGTCGATCACATCCCAGAAGCGCGAGACATTGGGGTAGTTGGGCACGCCTTCGAACATCACCGCAGTGGCGCCATTGGCGAGCGGGCCGTAGACGATGTAGCTGTGGCCGGTGACCCAACCCACGTCGGCCGTGCACCAATAGATGTCGTCCTCGCGCAGGTCGAACACCACTTCGTGCGTGTAGCTGGCAAACAATAGATAGCCGCCAGTGGTGTGCAGCACGCCCTTGGGCTTGCCGGTGGAGCCGGAGGTATAGAGGATGAACAACGGATCTTCCGCGTTCATGCGCTCGGGTTCGCATTCGGCCGGCTGGCCATCGACCACGTCATGGAACCAGCGATCGCGCGGCGCCTGCATGTCCACTGCGCCACCGGTATGGCGCACCACCAGAACGGTTTCGACCGTGTTGGTGCCGGGGATCTTCAGCGCCGCATCCACGTTGGCCTTGAGCGGAATCTTCTTGCCGCCGCGCAGACCTTCGTCGGCGGTGATGATCAGCTTGCTCTGGCAGTCGATCACGCGGTCGGCGATCGAGTTGGCGGCAAAGCCACCGAACACCACCGAGTGCACCGCACCGATGCGCGCGCAGGCGAGCATGGCCACGGCCGCATCGACGATCATCGGCAGGTAGATGGTGACCCGGTCGCCCTTCTGGACGCCGAGGTTGCGCAGCGCGTTGCCGAGCTTGCAGACGCGCTCGTACAACTCGCGGTAGGTGACCGGGTAGGATGCCGCATCCGGGCTGTCGGGTTCGAACAGCAACGCGGTCTTGTCGCCGCGCGTGGCGAGCTGGCGGTCCAGACAGTTGACGCTGGCGTTGAGCTCGCCATCGCCGAACCAGCGGATGTGGAAGTCGTCCAGCGCAAAGCTGACGTCCTTGACCTGGGTGGGTTGCTTGAACCAGTCCAGCCGCTGCGCGGCCTTGCCCCAGAACTGCTCGGGATGCTCGATCGATTCGCGGTACAGCGTTGCGTACTGCTCGCCATTGACGCGTGCGCCGTTAGCGAACGCGGGATCGACGGGATAAACATCAGCCATGGCACCCTCACTTGCGATGAACTTGTCGGGAGAGGGCGTTGCGGCTGCCCTCGGTAGGCAATCAGTGTGCCGTATCCATTCTGTCCCGGTGGTCAACGGCGCGTTAGACCATGGTCGTAACCGAAGGGCGTGCGCTGGCGCACATCCATTGCGGGTCCTGGTGCGACCATCGCTCACCCGGTGGAATGCTGCGTTGCAGCTACGACCAAAGGCGAATAGGCTGCAAAGCGCGGACTGCCTCACGCTCCGCACAGCATCGCCATTAAGCGCGAGGCCTTCATTGGGGAGAGGGTTCCATGAAACACCGTACTGCACCGCTGGTGCGCCATCCGTTGGCGGCCGCCTTGTTCGTGGCCAGCATCCTGCCAGGCGTCGCGTTTGCGCAGACGCCAAAGGAAAAGGCGCTGGAAGCACGTATTGCCGAGCTCGAGCGTCAGGTCCAACTGCTGGTGACCGCGCAGCAACAACAGCAGGGCCAGATTGCCCAGACGCAGACGCAGGTCACCGAGGTGCGCACCTTGCAGGCGCAGACTCCGCCCGCGCCTGCGCTCCCGGCCGGCAAGAAGCCGATCCAGCTGACCAGCATCACGCCGAACGCGTTGCCGGGGACAACGTTTCGTTACGGTGGTTTCATCAAGGCCGACTTCATGACTACCCGCACCAGCGACGGCGCATTGCCTGAAGGTGCGGTGGGGCGCTACCTGTACATCCCGACGCAGACGCCTGTCGGGGGGCAGGCGTCGAGCACCGATACCGACTTCCATGCCAAGTTCTCGCGCTTCAATCTGGGCGTGGACACGGTCACCGAAAACGGCGACAAGCTCACCGGCTTCATCGAACTGGATTTCTTCGGCAACGCGCTGGCCAACCAGGTCAACAATCTGTACGGCGGCACCTTGCGGCACGCCTACATGAGCTGGAACAACTGGCTGGCCGGCCAGACCTGGTCCAACTTCGTCGACTCCACGATCCTGCCGGAAGCGGCCGACATCGTCGGGCCGACCGACGGCGCGCTGTTCAGCCGTCAGACCCAGATCCGTTACACCCGCGGCGCTTTCAGCGTGTCGGCGGAAAATCCAGAAACGCTGACCACGCCATACCAGGGCGGCAACACCATCCTGGCCTCGGACCATGGCGCGATGCCGGATCTGACCGCGCGTTACAACTGGAAGGGCACCTGGGGCACGTTCGGCCTGTCTGCGATTGCACGCCAGTACCGCACCCGCAGCGCGCTGACCAACGACACCGACTTCGGCGGCGCCATCGCCGGCGGCGGCCGCTGGATCATCAACTCCAACAACGACCTGCGCTATCAGCTCAGCTACGGCGAAGGTCTTGGCCGCTATCTGGGCCTGGGCAACGGCTCGGATGTGGAAATCGACATGGATGGCAACATCCAGACCGTCAGCACCGTGGCCGGCTGGTTGGCCTGGCGCCACGATTACAACGCCAAGTTACGCAGCACCATCATGTATTCGCGCGTGGATTACGACCACGACATCGCCAATACCGGCGGGCTGGCGAGCAAGTCGCAGCAGAGCATCCGCGCCAACGTCTTCTATTCGCCGCTGCCCAAGGTCGATGTGGGTGCAGAGCTGATGTACGGCCGCCGCGAAGCAGAGAACGGTGATTCCGGCGACATCTCGCGCCTGCAGTTCACCACCAAGTACAGCTTCTAAGATTCACCCCGCCGGTGGCCCGCCACGCATGTGGACGGGCCGTGCCGCCCGCACTCCAGGAGACAGACCATGACCGTCTCGAATGACGCATTGATCGCCAAGATCGATGCCAATCCGAAGTACCACGCGCTCAAACGCCAACGCAACACGCTGGGCTGGACGCTGACCGTGCTGATGTTGCTCGCCTACTACGGCTACATCGGCCTGATTGCCTTCGACAAGGAATTCCTCGCCAAGCCGATCGGCGCCGGGGTGACCTCGATCGGCATTCCGATCGCGATCGGGGTGATGGTGTTCACCATCATCATCACCGCCATCTACGTGCGTCGTGCCAACAGCACCTACGACCAGCTGACCGCGCAGATCCTGGAGGAAGCCCGCAAATGAGCAAGACTTCGCGCCTTCTTCTGATTTTGGCCGGCCTGCTGCCGGCCGGCCTCGCGCTGGCCGCCGGTGGCGACATGGGCCAGGTCGACAAGCAGCCCACCAACTGGGTGGCGATCGGCATGTTCGGCTTCTTCGTGCTGGGCACCTTGTGGATCACCAAATGGGCGGCGGCCAAGACCAAGTCGGCCGCCGACTTCTACACCGCCGGCGGCGGCATCACCGGCTTCCAGAACGGCCTGGCGATCGCCGGCGACTTCATGTCGGCGGCTTCGTTCCTGGGCATCACCGCGGCGGTGATGGCCAACGGCTACGACGGCTTGATCTATGCGATCGGCTTTCTGGTCGGTTGGCCGATCCTGACCTTCCTGATGGCCGAACGGCTGCGCAACCTCGGCAAGTACACCTTCGCCGACGTGGCCGGCTATCGCTTCGCACCGACCGCCATCCGCAGCTTCGCCGCTTCCGGCACGCTGGTTGTGGTGCTGTTCTATCTGATCGCACAGATGGTCGGTGCCGGTGCGCTAATCAAGCTGCTGTTCGGGCTGGATTACTGGGTCGCGGTGACCCTGGTCGGCGTGCTGATGATGGTCTACGTGTTGTTCGGCGGCATGACCGCCACCACCTGGGTGCAGATCATCAAGGCGGTGCTGCTGCTGACCGGCGTGACCTTCATGGCCGTGGCGATCATGTGGCACTTCAACTTCAGCTTCGAGGCGCTGTTTGCCGAGGGCGTGCGGGTGAAGACCGCGATTGCGGCCAACGGCGGCGCATCGCCCGACGACGCGGCCAAGGCTGGCCTGGCGATCATGGGCCCGGGCGGTTTCGTGAAGGACCCGATCTCGGCGATCTCGTTCGGCATGGCGCTGATGTTCGGTACCGCCGGCCTGCCGCACATCCTGATGCGCTTCTTCACCGTCCCCGATGCCAAGCAGGCACGCAAGTCGGTGCTGTGGGCCACCACCTGGATCGGCTACTTCTACATCCTGATCTTCATCATCGGCTTCGGTGCGATCGCCCTGGTGCTGACCAACCCGCAGTTTGCGGACGTCACCACCGGCACCATCCACGGCGGCAAGGGGGCGGCCAACATGGCGGCGGTGCTGGTCGGCAATGCGGTCGGCGGCAACGTGTTCATGGGCTTCATCTCGGCGGTGGCCTTCGCCACCATCCTGGCGGTGGTTGCAGGGTTGACCCTGTCCGGTGCCTCGGCGGTGTCGCATGACCTGTACGCCACGGTGATCAAGAAGGGCAACCCGGCGCCGGGCTCGGAGCTGAAGGTCTCGCGCATGACCACCCTGGTGCTGGGTGTGATCGCGGTGCTGCTGGGCATCGTGTTCGAGAAGCAGAACGTGGCCTTCATGGTGTCGCTGGCCTTCGCCATCGCCGCCTCGGCCAACTTCCCGGTACTGATCCTGTCGTTGCTGTGGAAGAACTGCACCACGCGTGGCGCAGTGACCGGCGGTTTCCTGGGTCTGATTTCCTCGCTGGTGCTCACGGTGCTGTCGCCGTCGGTGTGGGTGGACACGCTGGGCAACGCGGCCGGGTCGGCGCCGTTCCCGTACACCTCGCCGGCACTGTTCTCGATGACGATTGGCTTTGTCGGCATCTGGCTGTTCTCGGTGCTGGATCGCAGCCCGCAGGCGGCCAACGAACGCGCAGCGTTCAAGGCGCAGCAGATCCGTGCCGAAACCGGCCTGGGTGCCAGCGGTGCGTCGGGTCACTGAGTGCAGCGTCACTGGATGTAGTCGCAAGACGCCGGCCTAGTGCCGGCGTTTTGCGTTTTGGAGTCCTTCGGACCAGGCAGCGTCGCTGCTGCCACGTATCCATGCGCATCCGCAGAAGCCAAGGCTCTGTCTGTATCGCTCGACCGTGCGCGCAGTTGCCGATGCCGGCGGCGATCCAATGTCGGGATTACCCAGGCACGGCGCGACATCAGACATCGGTGCGCAGGCGCCCGCCGCGTTACGCGCAGGGAAACCAATCGCCGCGTACTTGCGCGCCAACGATGCGATCGCCGTCGTCCACTTCGTTTTTCACGCAACGCCTGCGCGATCGCGAACAACCGCAACACCAGCGAAGAAATTAAGTCATCGATAGTGACTAAATTGGCTCGCAAGCCGAACGCTGATCACGCACGGCTTGGCCTCTCCCCCGGCATCGACCGGCTGGCGAGTGCGCTGCAAGCGAGTTCGCCGATTGCGTCGACCCGTCGGCTCTCGTCCATCCCTTGCCCTTCCTGCACCTACGAGCCGGGACACAGAGACCATGCTTACCCTCCTCGCTCCACATCCGCTGGCGCGCGCCTGCCGCCTGCTCGGCGCACTGGCCCTGCTGGCGGCACTGCCGCAGTTGGCACTGGCCGCCTGCAGCGACAGCTCCGACGTCAAGATGCAACGCATCCTGTTCAACTCCTCCAATACCGTCGTGCTGGCGCACCGCGGCTTATGGGGCAACTACGCCGGCATCGCCGACATGCCGGAAAACTCGCGTGGTTCGCTGCAGACTGCCAACGACCAATGCATGGATGGCGTGGAGCTGGACGTCAAGCTCACCAGCGATGGCGTGCCGGTGTTGCTGCACGACTACAACCTGGGGCGCACCACCACGGTGTGGCAGCACCATCCGGGGGTGAAGTACGACCCGATCACCAATCAGGGCGTAAACCCATCCGTGTTGGTCACCCCGTGGTCGGAAGTCAGCCAGTTGTTCCTGCTGGCGCCGAATCGTCGTACCACCACCGGCTATCACGTGCCGCGTGTGGATGAGCTGTTCGCCTATTACAAACAGCGCCAGCTGCGCACACCGATGGTGTTAGATATCAAGGACGCCAAAACCGTGCGTGCGGTCAGCAGTGCAGCCAATAAGGTGTTTGGCATCGCTTCCGGCAGCTACGTCGCCGCCAAGGTCAATGCAACGCTGTACACCAGTCGCGATGCTTACCGTGCCGATGGCAGCGGCATGGTCGGCATTCCGGTGTTCACCACCAACATGCTGGGCAAGATCAATGTGCGCCAGACGATCTCGGCATGGATGAACTCGGGTAACCAGACGATGGAGATCAACGTCAAACAACTCGGCGGCTTGCTGCAGAGCGATGCCGATTTCATTCGCGAGCGTGGTTATCGCGTGGGCGTGTTCCAGGCAATTCCGGACGGCCCGTCTGCCGGCAAGTTCTATCAGAACAGCGGCGCTTGTTGCTACGCGCTGTCGGATCTGTATTTCTCTTACGCCGGTGGCCGCGACACGGCCGACAATCGCGGCAATCTGGATTTCATCGTGCGCGACGAGGCCTTCGGCCTGATCACCAGCGACAACCCGAAAGCGGCCATCGCCTACCTGCATGCGCGCGGCAAGCACGACTAAGAGCGACTCACAAAACGACTGCGCGGCCGCCAGGCGGGCGCGGACGGTGCTCTGAATCGGCATGTATCACTCATACACGTCGGTTCTGAGCGCGCCGTCCACGCCCACCTGACGACCGCTCACTACGTTGTGTTAGCCGCTTCAAGCAGCTGTTACCGGCCCGTGCGGGCCGGCTGTCCCGGCGACGGCACCTGCCGCCGCCGGTTCATGCCATCACGGAGATTGCCCATGTTTTCCACATCGCATTTTTTCAAAGTGCTTTCGCTGAGCCTTGCCTGCTGCACGCCGCTGGCGCAGGCCGCCACGGCCGATGCACACCTGCAGGCTGGCCCGGCTTCCGGAAAGGTGCTGCAGATCGGGCAGCAGACGTTCACTGTGCCGGAATATCGCGCGCTGGCCCTGGCCGATCTGCCGCAAAACGCCAATCCGGCCGTTGCGGCCGACCCGAGTTTCGTTCGCGAATTTGCCGACCGGCTGCTGCTGGTGGACCAGGCGCGTCAGACGCATCTGCAAGACGACCCGGTGGTGGCCGCGCACATCCGTCAGGCCACCGATGCGATTCTTGCCGAGGCGATGCAGCGGCGCGCACGCGATGCCGCACCGATCGAGGCGACCCAGGTGCAAGCGCAGTTCGATGCGCATCCGCACGATTACGACGAGGTGCGCCTGAGCCATCTGTTCGTCGCGTTGCAGCCACAAGGCGATGCGCGGCGTGGCATACCGTTGACCGATGCGCAGGCGCTTGCACGCGCACAGCAGCTCAAGCAGCAGCTGGATGCCGGGACGCCCTTCGAAGAACTGGCGATGCGCGAATCCGACGATGGCAGCACCGCGGCCGAGGGCGGCCAGTTGTCATCGATTTTCCTGCGCAATGTGGCCGATGCCTTTGTTGCGCCGGTAGAGGGAATAGGCGTGGGGGAGGTGTCGGCCCCCGTGCGCGGGCCGGAGGGGTATCACCTGATTCGGGTGGATGCGCGTAGTCCCGCCACGCTGGAGACAGCGCGCGGGCAGATCGAAGTGCAATTGCGCGACCAGGCCGCCACCGCTGCACTGGAGCGTCTGCGCCAGGCCAATCCGTTGCAGTTCGATCGCGCCGCGCTGGAAGCGGCGCTGCGTTGATGCCGGCGCCTGCGCTGAACGTCGGCACGCAGCCATGCCATCGGCCCCGGCTGCTCTGGCCGGTGGCGGGTGCGATGTGTGTGATTGCAGCGGTGTCGGCAGCAGGGATGTGGGGCCTGCGCACGCCGGCTGCATCAGCTCTGCAGCGCAGCGTCGCTGCGCCCCAGTTGCTGCCTGCCGGCGTTGCGTCCGCGCAACCGTCTGCACGCGCCGCGCAGGGCCTGTTCGACAGCGCCATGCAACAGCTGGCCTGTCGCGACCAGGGCGAGGAACGCGCGGCGCAGATCGCGCACGGCGGCACGCACAGTCCGCCGTTGGACGCGCGTCGCTGCGTCGCCGGGACGCCGTTGCAGATCGAGGCACTGCTGCGCACGGCCGCAGCGCACGGCGATGCCGACGCGCAACGCTATCTGCTTGCACAGCATGTGACCGAGTTAATGCAACGTGCGGTGGCCGTCGCACCCGCCGGCATGCCCGCGCAACTGTCGGCGAGCGACGAACAGGAGGTGGCCGCGATTGTGGCCGAGCTGGAAACGCTGGCGCTAGCAGGCCATCGCGATGCCATCGAGACCCTGGCGCAGGTGGTGGAATCGCCGCTGTTGCACGCGCCCGATCCGGTGTATGCAGCCGCGTGGCGACTGGCCGCGCGGCAACCGCCGGGCCGCGCGCTGGATGCAGCCGCACCGTTGCAGGCAGAAGACGAGTTGCTGGAGTCGATGCCGCAACAGCAGCAGCAACAGGCACGTGCGCTGGCAGTGGAAGTGTTCGGCTATTGCTGCCGCACGCGTGTTGCGGCAGAACGGTGATGCGCCCTATCCAATGTAGTCGCCGAGCGCATGTGTGTTCGACGGCCAGGCACTGTGCGTGCCAGCGCCGCTGCAGCGCTGCCGCCACTCAACGGAAGTAGCGCGCCTTCAACGGCAGCGTTGCCGCGCCGATCGCGCACGCATCGGCCGGTGCTTCGGCCGGCAGCAGCAGTGGCATCGGGCGGCCCTGGCCGCGGCGCGGCTGGTTGTCGATCTGCACGGCGGCGATCAGCCGTTGCGCCAGATCGGCCGGCAGGCGGCCGCCGAAGACGATGGCTTCCGGGTCGCACACTGCAGTGATCGCCGAGACGATCAGCGACACGCCTGGCGCGCTGCGCGCGATCCAGCGATCGATTGCCGGCCATGCCGGGTCGTAGGCAGACAGCAACGCGCGCACATCCGGCAGCGCGATGCCGTCTTCTGCCACCAGTTCGCGTAGCAACTCCAGCGTGGCGCGCTCGAGCTGTTGCGCCGGCAGCATACCGGCGAACTCACCGGCGTTGCCGCGGGCGCCGCGCAGCACCTGGCCGTCGACCACCAGCCCGCCACCGAAGCCGTAACTGAGGTAGAGATAGGCGAAATCGCGATGCCGCCGGCCCACGCCCAGCATCGCTTCGCCCGCCGCTGCCACGCTGCCGTCGTTGTCCATCCACACCGGCTGGGTAAACGCATCGGCCAGCCACGGACACAGCGCGACCTGGCCCAAGGCGCGCAGCGGCTCGGGCGGATTGATGAAGGTGTCCACGCCGGTAAAAAACCCGCTCATCGCCACGCCGATGCCCAGCCGCGGGCCTGCATCGTCGACGCTCGCCAGCAACGCGGCATCGGCGGCCTGCAACTGGGTCAGCACGCCGTACAAGGTGGTATCGGTCAGCGCGACCTCGGTGACGGCCAGTACCGCACCGGAAAAATCCATCAGCGCCAGGCTCAGCGCATCGGTGGCGATGGAGATGCCCAGCGTGTGGCCGTGCCCCGCGTTCAACGACACCGCCACGCCCGGCTTGCCGCGCCCGGCGCGCGCGATGCCGCTGCCCAAGTGCACCATGCCGCGCGCCTGCAGGCCCTCGATCAGGCGCACTGCGGTCTGCACGGTCAGCCCGGTGCCGCGGCTCAGGTCGGCGCGGGTCAGCACCCCGGCCAGCCGCAAGCGGTCGAGCATGTCGCGCTCGTTGAGGCTCAAGCCGGGCACGGCGGGCGTGTGCGGTGGCAGCGCAAAGGCGGCGGGAGAGGCCATGGGGGAGGGTAGCGCGGGGGAGACACAAGCTTACCCGCCCGCGACTGAAATAATTAATTCACAGTAAGTTATTAAATTAGCCACCTCATCCTCGACCGGCCGCCCCATGTCCCGCCTCAGCACCCGCCCGTGCCCCCGCCTGTGTCTGCTGGCCCTGTGCGTCAGCGCCAGCCTGAGCGCCCATGCCGCCGAGCCGGCGCCGTCCCCGGCGGCTTCCGCCAGCGACGCACCCGTCCAGCTGGACACCGTGCAGGTCTCCGGCCAGCACCTGTCGATCCGCCAGGCCATCGGCGCCAAGCGCGAAGCGGCGGTGGTCTCCGATGGCGTGGCGGCCGACGATATCGGCTCGATCCCCGACTTCGGCCTGGGCGAGGCGTTGCAGCGCGTGCCGGGCGTGTCGATGGTGGTCAACAACGGCCGCGGCGAGGCGCAGTTCATGAGCCTGCGCGGCTTCAATCCCGACTACAACACGGTGCTCATCGACGGGGTGGCGCTGCCGTCCACCGAAACCAACCGGCGCGTGCAGTCGCTGGATGTGATTCCCGCATCGCTGGCGCAGCAGGTGGACATCTACAAAACCTTCAACGCCGACATGGACAGCAATGCCATCGGCGGCATCGCTGCGCTGCGCACGCGCAGCGCGTTCGATCACGACGGCCCGTTCGCCACCGTGCGCGCGAATCTGGCCGATTGGGAAAACCGCCGGCAGCTGCAAGGCAGCGGGCCGTCCGGGCAGGTACAGGGCAGTTTCAGCAACACCTTCGGGCCGGACCACCGCTTCGGTGTGGTGCTGTCGGCCGATTATTTCCGTCGCGATTCGTCGTCGTTGAACACCGCCATCGACAGCTACAGCTACTACGCCAACGGCGCGCGGCAGACCCTGGTCCCCACGCTGGACACCAACGGCATGGCGATCGCCCCGGACCGGTTCCGCCCGCTCAGCTACGACAACGTGCGTCAGCGCCGCAGCGTGTTCGGCAAGCTGGAATACGACGATGGCGATGCGCTGAAACTGGCGTTGAGCGCCGGCTCCTTCGAACACGGCAACGACGAACAACGCCGCTCGCAGTGGATCAACCGGGTCGGCAATGCGCTGGTGGCCGATGCCGACGACGGCCGCTACGCGCAGGGCAGCGCACAGACCGATGCCAACCGCTTCGACCAGACCCGCACGCTGCGCTATGCGCAAGCCAGCGGCAGCTTCCGCCTCAATCCGCAGGGCCACATCGATGTGTTGTTCAACCGTGCCACCGGCAAGTATCGACAAGACACGCGCGAAGACGTGTTCACTGCGGCCGCCTCCGCACGGCTGGGATTCGGCTACGCGCTGGGCAACGACACGCGCCCGACCATCGCCCTGGTCGACCCCGGCTACTACAGCAACCCGGCCAACTACCTGCAGTCGTACTTTCTGACCCGGGTGGAAAAGAGCAGCACCGATACCACCACGGTCAAGGTCGACTACAGCCAGAACGCCGATGCCGATGCGCAGGGATGGGGGCTGCGGACCGGCCTGCAGTACCGCGATCTGCAGCAGCGCTATAACCTGGACGAAGTGCGTCGCAATCCGCTCGGGCGGGTCAGCCTGGCGACGGTCGGGACCGACGATGCGCGCATCTGTCCGTATGCAGATTTCAGCTGCCTGCTGCTGGTCGACCCTGCGCGGGTGGCCGCGTTTGCGGCCGCTTCGCCAAGCGCCTACGTGCTGGCCAACACCAATGCGCGCAATAGCGCGATCGGCGATTTCCGCATCGACGAACGCAATGGCGCGGCCTACCTGATGGGCACCTGGCATGGCGAACGCACGCAGGCCACGTTCGGCCTGCGCAACGAGTATCTGCAGCGCGAGGTGCTCAGTGCGGTGCCGCAGCCGCTGAGCAGCACCACCAATTATCTGCAGCAATCCGACGCCAGCGACCGGCGCTTCTTGTTGCCATCGGCCAACCTTGCCTGGGACCTCACTCCGGCGCTGAAACTGCGCATGGCCGGTAGCCGCACCATCGGCCTGCCCACCTATGGCGATATCGGCCAGAACAGCAGCCCGGTGGTCGATACCACCGGCCTCACCATCAACCGCAGCATCGCCAACCCGCAGCTGCGCCCACGCCGCGCCGACAATCTGGACCTGTCGCTGGAGTGGTACCCGGACCAGGATTCGCAGGTGTCGATGGCCGTGTTCCACAAGCGCATCGACGACGAGATCGTGCGCGTCACCAACACCGATCTGCAGCGCGATCCCGGTGGGCTGGTCGGCACGTATCAGGTCACCACCACCCAGGCGATCAATACCGGCGCGGCCAGCGTGCGCGGCGTCGAGTTCACCGCCATCGATACGCGGTTCGATTTTCTGCCGGGTGCGTGGTCGCATCTGGGCGCGATGGCCAATCTGACCGTGCTCGACCCGCGCACCGCCGACGTGCAGATGAGCGATGGCAGCCTGCGCGCGCTGCCCGGCCTGATGGAATCGCCCAAGCGCAGCGCCAATGCCTCGCTGCTGTACGACCTCGGCCGCTTCAGTGCACGCGTCAGCGCCAATTACACCGGTCTGCAATTGCTGTCCGCAGCCACCGACAACCGCGTCAATGATCGCTACTACGATGCCATCACCAGCTACGACGCACAGCTGGCGTGGCGCTTGTCCAGCAAGCTGCGCATGACCGTGCAGGGCCGCAACCTCAGCAACGCGCGGCTGACCCGCGTCATCGGCGCCGATCAGCAATTGATGCGCGAGCAACTGGATAACGGCCGCGCGTATTACCTGGGAGTGGACTATGCGTTCTGATCGACGCTTTGCTGCGGCACTGGGTATTTGTCTGATGGCCGCATGCATCGGCAATGCGTGTGCCGACCAAGCGGCCACGCCCGCAGCAACGCCGCCGTTCGTGGCGATGGAGACCATCGTCAGCGGCAATTGCTGGGGCCAATGGCCCGACGACGTGCTGGCGGCGGTAACCCGCTGCAAACCGGCCGCGCACAATCGTATTGCGTTGCAGGTGCTCGACGATGCCGACGGCCCGGCACGCGTGGGCAGCGACGCGGCACCCTGCAGTGGCGCGCGCTGCATCGGCCTGGCACAGCTGCTGCAGTCGGCACCGGCGCAAGCGCTGCTGTTGCGCACACCACCGGCACGCATCGATGCGGTCCTGGCTGCGCTGGATCACGCGCAGGCGCGTGCGCGCGCGACCATCGAGCCGCTGGTGCAACCGGTGCCCGCACCTGCCGCGCCGGTCACGCTGGCGCCGGGCGTGCGCTATTGGCGCCAGCGCGTGGATGGCCCACAGCCGGTGATGCTGCACATCGCCCAGATCGACCTGACCACGCCGGGCCTGCACCTGGTCGGCACGCATGGCGACCGCAGCGGCGGTGGCGAATTTCTCGCCAACCCCACCACTGCCTTCGTGCGCGATAACGGGCTGGCGTTGGCGATCAATGCCGACTATTTCTTACCGTTCGATGGTGGTCATTTGTTCGACAAGGCGTTCGTCCCGGCAGCCGGGCAGGGCGTCACTGCCGAAGGCCTGGCCATCGACGATGGCCACCTCGATTCGGCCGCCGCAACCAGTGATGCGCGCGTCGATGCCGCTTTTTGCGTGAGCGCGCGCAACGCCGTGCGCATCGTGCGCGCCAGTTGCCCGTCCGGCACGCGCGTCGGTGTGGGCGCCGGCCCGCTGCTGTTGCTCGATGGCAAGCGCCAACCGCGCGAAGCCACCCAAGCCGACTACTACGACGGCCCCGAGCCGCGCAGCGCGCTGGGCCTGGACCGCGCCGGCACAATCCTGTGGATGGTGGTGGCCGACGGCCGCCAACCCGGCTACAGCGCCGGCATGACGCTGGACGCGCTGACCGCCGTGCTGCAGCAGCTCGGTGCCTATGCGGCCATCAACCTGGACGGCGGCGGCTCCAGCACCCTGGCCGCCCGCGTGGACGGCCGCGTGCGCACGCTCAACCGCCCCATCCACACCGGCATTCCGGGCCGCGAACGCCCGGTCGCCAACCAGTTGGGTGTGCGGATCGTGGGGCAGCCCTGAGGCGTCGGCAGATGGCGCGGTACCATTGGTGGTTTGGACCACGGCCCCCGCCATGAAGATCGCCTCCTGGAACGTCAACTCGCTCAACGTGCGCCTGCCGCACCTGCAACAGTGGCTCACCGATGTCGCGCCGGACGTGGTGGGCATCCAGGAAACCAAGCTGGAAGACCACAAGTTCCCGGATGCGGCGCTGGCCGCGCTTGGGTACCGCAGCGTGTTCTGCGGGCAGAAGACTTACAACGGCGTGGCGATCCTGTCGCGCGCGCCGGCGTTGGACGTGCAGATGGGCATCCCCGGGTTCGATGACGTGCAACAGCGCGTCATCGCCGCCACCGTCGATGGCGTGCGCATCATCAATCTGTACGTGGTCAACGGCCAGGACGTGGGCACCGACAAATACGCCTACAAACTGCGCTGGCTCGATGCGGTGCACGCCTGGATCGCGCAGGAGCTGCAGCGCCATCCGCAGTTGGTGGTGCTGGGCGACTTCAATATCGCCCCGGACGCGCGCGACGTGCACGACCCGGTGGTGTGGAACGAGACCCACATCCTCACCTCCACCGCCGAGCGCGCCGCGCTGGAAAAATTGCTGGCGCTGGGCCTGCACGATGCGTTCCGTTTGCACCATGACCAAGCCGAGCAGTTCAGCTGGTGGGATTACCGCCAGGCCGCGTACCGCCGCAACCTGGGGCTGCGCATCGACCTGACCCTGGTGTCGGATGCGCTGCGCGCACGTGCGGTGGCGGCGGGCATCGACCGCGAACCGCGCACCTGGGAGCGGCCCAGCGACCATGCACCGGCCTGGGTGCAACTGGCGGAGGTGGGCGCATGAGCGAGCGTCACCTGCGTCGCAGCACGCACAAGATCGGCGACGTGACGCTGGGGCCGGTCCACCGTTTGAGCTGCCATTGCGGCGCCGTGCAGATCGACCTGGAATTGCCGCACGGCCTGCTCGATCCACGCCGTTGCGATTGTTCGATGTGCCGCCGTCGTGGCGCCATCGTCGCCTCGGTCGCGCTCGATGGCCTGCACGTCCGGCAGGGCGAAGACGTGCTGCGCCTGTATCAGTTCAACACGCACGCCGCCGCGCATTATTTCTGCGGCGTGTGCGGCATCTACACCCATCACCGCCGCCGCTCCAATCCCAACGAATACGGCTACAACGTCGGCTGCCTGGACGGCGTCAACCCGTACGCGCTGAACATTGCGGTGCAGGTGCACGATGGCGTCAACCATCCGGCAGATCGCGCCGCTGCCGGCAGCTGAAACGACACTGCCCGGGCAAGCCCGGGCAGTGTCGTCACCGATGTGGCGCGATTCAGATCGGCTAACCAATCGACCGCGTAGTCGTTGGGTGCGCGGACGGTGCTCGAAGCCAGTATGTACCGCTCGTACGCTGCGGTTCTCCCGTGCCGTCCATCTCCACCGGCGACTGCTCTTTAGCCGTTCTTAAAGCGACCAGCAAAACAGCCATGAGACTACTGGGTGGATGCGGCCGATGCCCGGAGGCATATGCCGCGCGTACGCTAAGATGACGCCGTGTTATCCGCATGCACCTGACGGCCGCACCCACCAGTTTGTCCGACGCTGTTAGCGCAACCGGCCACGGGTAAACAGATTGACGATGGCCAGCAGAATCACCGCACCCACCAGCGACCAGACAAAGGTCATCAGCGTGATCGCCTGATTGATGCCGCCGCCTAAGAACCAGCCGGCGATCATGGCACCGACGATGCCGACCACCACATTGAGAATGATGCCCTGCTGTGCATCGCGACGCATGATGATGCTGGCCAGCCAACCCACGATGCCGCCGATGATCAACCAGATGATGATGCCCATGGTGCCAATCTCCTCGTTCGCTTGCACCGGGAGTGGTGCATGCGCGCCATTGGACGCAGCGCGCCGTGAAGCAGCTGTCGCGTGCGACCCACGCACTGTCCAAGCGTTGGGGTTGGTGTGCACGGCGTGACAGCGCACGCTGGGTGGCAGCATGGCCCGGTGCAGCTATGGCTATGCCCGCATCGGCCCGGTGAGCGCGGCGAACCGCAGGCGCGGCAGCTGCTAGGCCCGGCCCTGGCGATCGACCCGGCCGCGGTGCCGCTGCTGCGCGATGCGCGTGGTCGCCCTTCGCTGCAGCCGGCGCTGCCCGACTGGGATACCGGCTGGAGCCACAGTGGCGATTACTTGCTGGTCGGGCTGGGCCGCGGCGTGCGGCTGGGGGTGGATCTGGAACGCATCCGCGCCCGCCCGCGCCTGCTGGACATCGCGCAGCGTTTCTTTCATCCGGACGAACTGGCGTTGCTGGCGGCGCTGGAGGCCGATGCGCAACAGGCGCTATTTTTCCGCCTGTGGTGCGCCAAGGAGGCCTTGCTCAAGGCCTACGGGCATGGCCTGTCGTTCGGTCTGCATCGGCTTGCGTACGCCGTTGACTCGGATGGCGCATTGCACCTGCAGTGGTGCGACCCCGAACTAGGTGATGCCGCACAGTGGCAGCTGCACGAATGGTGGGCCGCGCCGGACTGCCGCGCCGCGTTGGCGTTCTATCCTCAGCCCGCCGCGTGAGGCCCCGCGCCATACGGCAGGATCGGCTGACGGAACTGCGCCACGCCATCGAGATCGCGCAAGGTCACCGTCAACACGCCGCTGGCGCCGTCGATCTCCACCTCGCCGAAGAACTGATACCCGGCCAACGGTGAGGTGTTCGGCGCGGGCGGCGCCTTCTGGAACACGACCGTCGGGCCGAAGGTGGCATCCAGCGCATTCGGCCCGAAGCTGCCGGCATTGAGCGGGCCGCCGACAAATTCCCAGAACGGCTCGAACTGCTGAAACGCCGCGCGGTCCGGGTGGTAGTAATGCGCGGCGCAATAATGCACATCGGCCGTCAGCCACACCGTGTTGCGGATGCGCGCGCGGCTGATGAAGCGTAGCAGCGCGGCGATCTCCTGCTCGCGTCCGCGCGGCGCGCCGTCATCGCCGTTGGCGATCGCTTCCCAGCGCAGGTGCCCGTTACCATCTTCGCCATCGGGGACCTGCAAACCGATCGGCATGTCGGCGGCAATCACCTTCCACTGCGCGCGTGAGCCGGCCAGCTCGCGCTGCAACCAGGCCAGCTGCTCGACCCCGAGAAATGCGGTGTCCGCGCTTGGCGTGGGTTGCAGATTGTCGCTGTTGGCAGCGCGATAACTGCGCATGTCCAACACGAATACATCCAGCAGCGGGCCATAGCCGATCTTGCGATAGATGCGCCCATTGCCATCGGCGCGCACCCCGCGCATCGGGGCGTATTCCAGGAACGCCTTGCGCGCACGTGTGGCTAGCACGCCGATGTCGCGCACCTGGTAGCGCGCATCCAGTTGCTTGCCGGGCGACCAGTTGTTGGTGGTTTCGTGGTCGTCCCATTGCCACAGTTGCGGCACCTCGGCATTGAAGCGGCGCACATGGTCGTCGAGCAGGTTGTAGCGGTAGTTGCCGCGAAATTCGTCCAGCGTTTCGGCCACCTTGCTCTTGGCCGCGGTGGTGAGATTGCGCCAGCGTTTGCCGTCTTCCACGGTGAGTTCGGCCGGGATCGGGCTGTCGGCGTAGATGGTGTCGCCGCTATGCAGGAAGAAATCCGGGTTGCGTGCGCGCATCGCGCTTTAGATGCGCATGCCGCCGATGTCGGGATTGATGCCGAAGCCCTGGCCCACGGTGTCGCCGCTCCAGACAAAACGCACATCGCGGCGCGTCTGTGGTGCGCTACGCAGATGGCCATGCACCGGCGCACTCAGTACACCGCTGTCGGCGTCCTCGAAACGCACCCGATAGAAGATTTCCTGATCGCACGGCAACCCGCCCAGGTCCGCGCGCGCGGTGAAATCGTGGGCGGGTACCGCCATGCCTCCCTCCACGCGGCGCGCCTGGCGCAGGCTGGGCCGCGTATCCCATTCCACCCGCATCCGCGCCGGGCGGTCTGCGCGGCTCCACAGCAGTGCGCGACCGTCGCGCACATCGCCGCTCTGCACGCCATCGGTGATGATCGGTCGCCCGGAGGGCGCGGCCAGGCTGCGTGCAGACCCACCGCCGGCGGCCGGCAGCAACAGCCCGGCGCCCAAACCTTGCAACACGCGGCGGCGCGCGGGATCGGAAGCGGTCATGGGGTGTCCTTCGCACAACGGGGGAGCCTGCAGATGTAGCGCCGCTGTCTTACCGCTGCGTGTCCGGCAACGGCACAGCTCCAGGCCGCGTGACCGGGATCACGCCGATGCCGGCCAGGGATGCGCCGGCATCGGCGGACGGGATATTCGCAATGCGTCGCCGTATCGCGGCCGCCAGCCGATGCGGTGAACCGCCGGCCGATTGTGTCGATGCACGCTCCGGTTGCTTCAGATCATTCCCGCGAGCATCGACGCTTCCCGCTTCCCGCTTCCCGCTTCCCGCTTCCCAATCCCCAATCCCCAATCCCCAATCCCCAATCCCCAATCCCCAATCCCCAATCCCGCCACGCCACGCCACGCCCACCTGCGATAATCGCGGCATGAACGATGCCGCACTTCCCCCCGATGTCTCCGCCGCGCTGGCGCATGGCCTGCAGGCCCAATCCCTGAATGCGGATTTCGCCGCGCCGTTGCTGCGCTATCTCACGCTGCTGGTGCGCTGGAACAAGACCTACAACCTCACCGCCGTGCGCGACCCGCGCGAGATGGTCACCCGCCATCTGCTCGATTCGCTGGCC
Source organism: Xanthomonas dyei (assembly GCF_002939865.1). GTDB lineage: Bacteria > Pseudomonadota > Gammaproteobacteria > Xanthomonadales > Xanthomonadaceae > Xanthomonas > Xanthomonas dyei. Next base: position 36,933 of record NZ_MDEE01000008.1, on the reverse strand, counting down.
ATGCAGCCGTACATCGCCAGCGGTACCCTGGCCGATCTGGGCACCGGCCCCGGCCTGCCCGGTATCCCGCTGGCGATCACCCGCCCGCAGCTGCAGGTGACCCTGGTGGAAAGCAACGGCAAGAAGGCGCGCTTCATGCGCGAGGCCTTGCGTCACCTGGCGCTGGGCAATGCGCGCGTGGCCGAGTCGCGCGCCGAAGCGCTGGATGAGCAGGCCGCCTACGACCACCTCACCGCCCGCGCGCTGGATACGTTGGCCGGCATCATCGACGTCGGTGGTCACCTGCTGCGCCCGGGCGGCAGCCTGCTGGCGATGAAGGGGGTCTACCCGCACGAGGAAATCGCCGCGCTCCCGGCCGGCTGGACGCTGGCCGAGGTACACCCGCTGCAGGTGCCTGGCCTGGATGGCGAACGGCATCTGGTGGTAGTGCGTAAGGCCTGAGCCGAAGCCACGTTTATCTGCCTCGAGCGGCCCTCACCCCGACCCTTTCCCGCAAGCGGGAGAGGGGGCGATACTGCCCTCGCCAAGCGCGTCACGTCCTTTACCTCCGGCGAACCTTTACCTCCGGCGAAGAGGTGACGACCGGCTTCTGACAAGCCCACCACGTCTCTTCCCCCGCCTACGGGGGAAGGTGCCCGCAGGGCGGATGGGGGCAGTCCCTGACTCGCCCCGCCATATCAATCCAGCCGCCGATACTCCAGCCACACCCGTGCGCCGGCCCGCGTTGGGACTTCCGGCCCATGGCAGCGCTCCCGGGGGCTGCCATGATCGGGCGTTCGCTCCAGATCAGGCTCTCCGCACGTGACCTCTCCTCTCGCCGCTGCACTCTCGCTCGCCCTGCTGGGCCTGTCCTTCGGCGCTGTCGCCGCTCCGCCCGTCGCCGCTCCGGCCACGCTGACTGCCGAAGCACCTGCCGACGCGCGCTTCCGCGCGATCTACGAAAAAGAGTGGGCATGGCGTCAGGCCGAAACCGGCCAGGCCGATGAAGACACCGACACCACCGGCGACAACACCAAGCTGCCGGACGTCGGCGCGACCGCGCAGCAGGCGCGTCTAGCAGTGTGGGAGGGTGTGCTCAAGCAGCTCGACGGCATCGACCCCAAGCAGCTCTCGTCCGCCAACCAGGTCAACCTTGCGATCTATCGCCCGCAGGTGGAAAACCTCGCGGCCGAAGTGCGTCTGCGGCTGTACGAGATGCCGTTCAATTCCGACAGCTCGTTCTGGTCCAACCTGGGCTTCATGGCGCAGCGGCCAATGAAGACCGCCGCCGAGTACCGTGCCTATATCGCGCGCTTGAACGATGTGCCGCGCTATTTCGACCAGCAGATCGTCAACATGCGCACCGGGCTGGCGCGCGGCTTCAGCGTGCCGCGCGCGGTGCTGGACGGGCGCGATGTCTCCATCGCCACCGTCGCCGAGGTCAAGGACCCCACCGAGTCCACCTTCTACGCGCCGTTCAAGCAACTGCCGGCGCAGATCCCGGCCGCCGAGCAGGCGCAGTTGCGTGCGCAGGCCAAGACTGCGGTCAGCGGCGCGGTGCTTCCGGCCTACGCCAAGTTGCTGACCTTTTTCCGCACCGACTACATGCCCAAGGCGCGCACTACTTTGGCCGCCGAAGCGCTGCCCGATGGCAAGGCGTTTTATCGTCAGCAGATCCGCGAATACACCACGCTGGAATTGACGCCCGAGCAGATCCACCAGATCGGCCTGGACGAGGTGGCGCGCATCCAGACCCAGATGAACGCCATCATCCAGCAGGTGGGGTTCAAGGGCAGCTTCGCGCAGTTCCTCAGCTTCCTGCGCACCGACCCGCAGTTCTACGCCAAGACCCCGCAGGAGCTGCTCGATCGCGCCGCATGGATCTCCAAGCGCGTGGACGGGCAGGTGGGCAAGTTCATCGGCACATTGCCGCGCGGGCGCTTCACCATCAAGCCGGTGCCGGCCGATATCGCGCCGTTCTGGACCGCCGGGCGCGGCGGCGCCACGACTTACTGGGTCAACACCTACAACCTGCCGTCGCGGCCGCTGTACAACCTGCCGGCGCTGACCTTGCACGAGTCTTCGCCCGGCCATTCCTTGCAGGGCTCGCTCGCATTGGAGCAGGGCGAGCAGCCGGCATTCCGGCGCGAAAACTACATTTCCGCCTATGGCGAAGGCTGGGCGCTGTACACCGAAAAACTCGGCCAGGAGATGGGCATCTACGAGACCCCGTACGAGGAATTCGGCCGGCTCACCTACGAAATGTGGCGCGCCTGCCGGCTGGTGATCGACACCGGCGTACACCACGACGGCTGGACCCGCGAGCAGGCGCTGGCCTATCTGCGCGACCGCACCGCGCTCAGCGAGCATGAAGTCACCACCGAAGTGGACCGCTACATCTCCTGGCCCGGCCAGGCGCTGAGCTACAAGCTGGGCGAGATCACCATCGTCAAGCTGCGCGCCGAGGCCGAACAGGAGCTGGGCGAGCGCTTCGACATCAAGGCCTTCCACGACGTGGTGCTGAAGCAGGGCTCGGTCACCCTGCCGGTGCTGGAGCAGCAGGTGCGTGCGTTTATCGCCCAGAGCAAGGCGCGCCCGGCCGATGCCAAGCGGGTCCGCACCGTGGCGCCGTGATGGCTAGGAGCACTGGGAGCACTTGGAGCGGCGGACAGGACCACCTGTAGAGCGTCTGATCTGTGGTTGGGCTGCAGGGCCCTTGCCCGCCCACCATCACGGGACACACCGTGAATCCGTCCCTGGAGGCTCTTACGCGGCATCCATGCCGCGTAAGGTCCCGCGACGGTGGGCGGGCAAGGACCAGTGGACATGGTCGGTATGAACGGTAGGAGCAGTGCTTGATGCGCGTTGTCGGATCGTGACGCGCCGGCGCAATGTTTGATGTGCAGCGCGCTACAAGCGGCTTTTACGCGACCACCGACCAACGTTCTGGTGCGGTGTCCCCGCCGCTTGCGGGACCGTTGGCGGCATGGATGCCGCCACCGAGCCCCCAGGGACGGGTTCACGGCGTGTCCCGCGAGCGGTGAGGGCACCGCACCCTCGGCCCACCAAGGCTCTGCCCTGAGCTTCCAACTAAGAGCGGCTAACAAAACGTAGCGAAGCGGTCGTTAGGTGAGTGCGGGTGGCGCGCTCAGAACCGGAGTGTAGGAGTGGTACATGCCGCACCGAGCACCGACCGCACCCGCCTGGCGGCCGCGCAGTGGTGCTGTTGGCCGCTCTTAGCCGTGCATGCGATTGTGTAACTACCCTGGCCCCGATACGCTGCGCCCCATGTTGCTTCGCCGCGCCCGCCTGTTGCACCCTCTGCTGCGCCTGATGGCGTTGGCGGTGCTGGTCATGGGCGTGCTGGTCGCGCCGGTTGCCTGTGCACTGGGCGATGTGCATGCGCTGGCGCACGACCAGGCGCATCTGGACGACAGCGCGCCGCACGGCCACGACGGCGCCGATGAAGACGATGCCGGCGAGCGCGATGGTGCTGGCCTGCTGCATGCGTTGATGCACAGCGGTTACTGCCATGGGCATAGCCCGGCGATGCTGCCTGCCATCGCCTGGGGTCCACTGCCGATGCGCGCACACGCGCAGCCGGCCGCGCTGACCTCCGACTACCGTTCGCATCTGATCGATACCTTGCTGCGGCCCCCGATCGCGGCCTGATGCCTTGCCGGCGGCTGCCGGCCTGTCCATCGATCCCGATTCGCGGAGATACCCTCATGTGGTTGCGACTGGCGGCACTTGCCGCCTTCGCGGTCGTGCCGTGCGCCATGGCGCAGGACGTACCGCCCCAAACCGTGCTTACGTTGGACGACGCCATCGCGCGCGTCGCTGCCAAGCACCCCGATCTACGTCTGGCCGACGGCCAGCAGGCCGTGCTCACCGCCGAGGCGCAGCGCGATGCGTTGCGCCCGCCGTTGCGCATCGGCGCGGAGATCGAAAACGTATTCGGCAGCGGGCCGACCCGCGCGCTGGACCAGGCCGAACTCACCGTCACCCTGGCCAGCGTGCTCGAACGCGGCGGCAAGCTGGATGCGCGCCGCACCCTGGCGCAGGCGCGCATCGATGCGCTGGCTCCGCAACGTGCCATCGCGCGGTTGGACGTGCTGGCCGACGTGGCGCGGCGCTATCTGGCCACTACCGCCGCCCGCCAGCGCCACACCATCGCGCTGGAAACCCTGGCGCAGCGCCAACGCACCGTGGCCGCCGCCCGCCAGCGGCTGCAGGCCGGCGCATCGCCCGAATCGGTCCTGCTCACCGCACAGGCCCTGCAGGCGCGTGCGGAACTGGACCGCGACCGCGCGCAGCTGGAGGTGGCCGCGGCACGTCGGCAACTGGCGTTGCTATGGGGCGCGCGCAGCATCGAGGCCGACCAGATCAGCGGCGATGCCTTGCAGCTGCCGGCCATCCCGGAGTTCGAGGTGCTGGCGCAGTTACTCGACAGCACACCGGAGCTGGCGCGCTTGAACAACGAGCAGCGCCTGCGTGATGCGCGGCTGCAGCTGGCCCGCAGCCAGGCCAGCCCGGACCTGGACTGGCAAGTAGGTGTGCGCCGGCTCGAAGGCAACAACGCCACCGCGCTGGTCGGCAGTGTGTCGCTCGCACTGGGCAGCGCCGGTCGCGCGCAGCCGGACATCCGCGCCGCGCAGGCCGAGCTATCGCTGCTGGACATCGAACGCCAATCGCAGGCCTTGCAGCTGTACGCCACCTTGGCCGATGCGCATGGGCGTTACCGCGCCGGCCAGCTGGAAGTGGCGCGCATGCGCGAGGAGGTGCTGCCCGCGCTGGCACGCGCCGATACCGCTGCAGAGCGGGCTTACCGCGCCGGAGCCACCAGTTATCTGGATTGGGCGCAGCTGCAGGCGCAGCGCAGCGATGCACGGCAGCAGCAACTCGCTGCCGCCGTGGAAGCGCAGAGCGCATTGATCGAAATCCAGCGGCTGACCGGGCAACCGTTCGTGGTCACGGCGGAGACGACGCCATGACGACGACCATCCAGATGTACGCGCGGTTGCACACACCGTTGCACGCTATCTCGCCCGCACCGCTAGCCGTAACCTGCACCGCAGACGCTACCCACGCGGGCACCGCTACGCGCACGCAGCCGCAGCCGCCTCGCCGCACCTCACTCGCTGCATCGCTCGGCGCACCGCGCCGGCATTCCAAAGGATCTCGTTCGATGACGCCATACATTTTTGCGCCGCTGTTGCTGGCGCTGCTGCTCGGCGGTTGCGGCCGCGCCGACGAAGACGCCCACGGCCATGCAGGCAGCGAGGCCGGCCATGCCGAAGAGGGTGGCGGTGCCGAGGAGGGCGGCATTGCCGAGCACGCCGACGAGGCCAAAGGCAAACACGGCGGCCGGCTGCTCAGCCAGGACGGCGACAGCGTGGAGCTTGCGATTGCCGAAGACGGCCGCCCGCCGACGTTCCAGGCCTGGCTGTATCGCGATGGCAAACCAGTGCCGGCCAGCGCCGGCAGCGTGGAGGTCAAGACCACGCGGCTGGGGGGCAAGGTCGACACCTATCCGCTGCGTGCGCAGGCCGACGGAAGCCTGCTGGCCGCCAGCGAAGTAGGCGAGCCGCATTCGTTCGATGTGGAAGTGCGCGCCAGCGTGCAGGGCAAGACGCATCGCTGGACCTATTCCAGCTACGAAGGCCGCACCACGATCGCCGCCAAGATTGCGCAGGACGCCGGTATCCGCATGGCGCCGGTGGGTGCCGGCAGCATCGCCGATCAGCACGAGGTGCAAGGCCTGCTGACGCCGGCAGAAGGTGCGCAGGCGCAGGCGACCGCGCGCTTTCCCGGGCCGGTACGCAGCTTGCGTGTCAACGTCGGCGATCAGGTGCGTGCCGGCCAGGTGCTGGCCACGGTGGAGAGCAATCTCAGCCTGACCACCTACTCGGTCACCGCGCCGATCAGCGGCACCGTGCTGGCGCGTCACGCCAGCCTGGGCAGCAACGCGGGTGAGGGCCAATCGCTGTTCGAGATCGCGGATCTGTCGAGCCTGTGGGTGGATCTGCACATCTTCGGCGCCGACGCCGGGCATATCGCCGCCGGCGCGCCGGTGACGGTGACGCGCATCAGCGATGGCGTGGTGGCGCAAACCGTCCTGGAGCGCGTGTTGCCGGGCACGGCCACGGCCAGCCAGAGCACGGTGGCACGCGCGGTGTTGCGCAATACCGACGGGTCCTGGCGACCAGGCTCGGCAGTGAAGGCGCGGGTGACGGTCGCGCAGCAGCCGGCCGCGATGGTGGTGCCGGTGGGAGCCTTGCAGCAGTTTCGCGACTGGGATGTGGTGTTTGTGCGCGTGGGCGATGTGTACGAGGCGCGGCCGGTGACGTTGGGCGCGCGCGACGCGCAGCAGGTGGAGCTGGTTTCGGGCGTGTCGCCGGGCGACACGGTGGTGGTGGAGCAGAGTTATCTGGTGAAGGCCGACATCGAGAAGTCGGGGGCATCGCATGATCATTGATCAGCGTGTTTCCGGTTTGATTCGAAGCCGACCGCATGTGCGTGCTTGGGAGCGACTCTTCTCTTGTGCGCTTTTAAGCCACGCTCCCGGTAAGCACGGGTGCGGCGATCTCCTCGATCATCGTGCGTGGAGGTGGGCGTCATGCTGACCAACATCATTCGGTTTGCGATCGCGCAGCGGTGGTTGATGCTGGCGCTCACGGGGGTATTGATCGCGATCGGGGCGTGGAGTTTTTCGCGCTTGCCGATCGATGCCACGCCGGACATCACCAATGTGCAGGTGCAGGTCAATACCGCAGCGCCGGGGTATTCGCCGCTGGAGTCGGAGCAGCGGGTGACGTTTCCGTTGGAGACGGTGCTGGCGGGATTACCGGGGTTGGAGTCGACGCGCTCGCTGTCGCGCTATGGCTTGTCGCAGGTAACCGCCGTGTTTGCCGATGGCACCGATCTGTACTTTGCGCGGCAGCAGGTGGCCGAGCGTTTGCAGCAGGTCAAATCGCAGTTACCGGCCGAGCTTGAGCCGCAATTGGGGCCGATCGCTACCGGCCTGGGCGAGATCTTCATGTACACCGTGGAGGCCAAGCCCAATGCGCGCAAATCCGACGGCACCGCGTGGACGGCGACCGATCTGCGCACCCTGCAGGATTGGGTGGTGCGGCCGCAGTTGCGCAATGTGCCCGGCGTCACCGAGGTCAACACCATCGGCGGCTATGCGCGGCAGATCCATATCACGCCCGATCCGGCGCGCCTGGTCGCGTTGGGCTTTACGCTGGATGACGTGGCGCAGGCGGTAGAAGCGAATAATCGCAACATCGGTGCCGGCTATATCGAACGGAACGGGCAGCAGTTTCTGGTGCGCGTGCCGGGACAGGTGGATGACATCGCGCAGATCGGCGCGATCGTGCTGGATCGCCGCGAAGGCGTGCCGATCCGGGTACGCGATGTGGCGCAGGTCGGCGAAGGCCGCGAGTTGCGCACCGGGGCCGCCACGCAGGACGGCACCGAAGTGGTGCTCGGCACGGTGTTCATGCTGGTCGGCGCCAATAGCCGCACGGTGTCGCAAGCGGCCGCCGAGCGCCTGAAAGTGGCCAACGCCAGCTTGCCGGCCGGCGTGCAGGCGGTGCCGGTGTACGACCGCACCGCGTTGGTCGACCGCACCATCGTCACCGTCGCCAAGAACCTGATCGAAGGCGCCTTGTTGGTGATCGTGGTGTTGTTCCTGCTGCTGGGCAATGTGCGTGCGGCATTGATCACTGCGGCGGTGATTCCGTTGGCGATGTTGTTCACCCTCACCGGCATGGTGCGCGGTGGCGTGTCCGGCAATCTGATGAGCCTGGGTGCGCTGGATTTCGGCTTGATCGTCGATGGTGCGGTGATCATCGTGGAGAACTGCCTGCGTCGCTTCGGCGAAGCGCAGCTGCGACTTGGGCGTGTGCTCGATCGCGACGAACGCTTTGCACTCACTGCCGAGGCCACCGCCGAGGTGATCCGTCCCAGCCTGTTCGGCCTGGGCATCATCACCGCGGTGTATCTGCCGGTGTTCGCGCTCACCGGCATCGAAGGCAAGATGTTCCACCCGATGGCCATCACCGTGGTGCTGGCGCTGAGCGGAGCGATGCTGTTGTCGCTGACCTTCGTGCCGGCGGCGATCGCCTTGCTGCTCGGCGGCAAGGTGGCCGAGCATGAAAACCGCGCAATGCGCTGGGCGCGCGGTGTGTATGCGCCCTTGCTGGATCGCGCGCTGCGACACGGGCGCTGGGTCGGCATTGCGGCGCTGGTCACGGTAGCGCTGTGTGCGGTGCTATCCACACGGCTGGGCAGCGAATTCATCCCCAATCTGGATGAAGGCGATGTCGCCCTGCATGCCTTGCGCATTCCCGGCACCAGCCTGGAACAAGCCATCACCATGCAATCCACCCTGGAAAAACGCATCAAGCAATTTCCTGAAGTGGCGCATGTGTTCGGCAAGCTCGGCACCGCCGAAGTGGCCACCGACCCGATGCCGCCATCGGTGGCCGATACGTTCTTGATCATGCATCCGCGTGCGCAATGGCCGGACCCGCGCAAGCCCAAGGCGCAGTTGGTGGCCGAGATCGAAGCGGCGGTGAAACAGCTGCCTGGCAACAACTACGAGTTCACCCAGCCGATCCAGATGCGCATGAACGAGCTGATTTCCGGCGTGCGTGCGGATGTGGCGATCAAGGTCTACGGCGACGATCTGGAAACCCTGGTGAAAGTGGGGCAGCGCGTGCAGGAGATCGCCAGCAGCGTGCCCGGCGCAGCCGATGTCAGCCTGGAACAGGCCACCGGCCTGCCGATGCTGGCGGTGGTGCCCGATCGCGCAGCACTGGCCGGCTACGGGCTCAATCCCGGTGTGGTGCAGGACACCGTGGCCGCTGCGGTGGGCGGGCAGGAGGCCGGGCAATTGTTTGAAGGCGACCGTCGTTTCGACATCGTGGTACGGCTGCCGGAGGGCTTGCGTCAGGACCCGGCAGCCTTGGCGGATCTGCCGATCCCGCTGCGCGGCGATGGCGAGCGTGGCGATGCCGACGAATCCAGCCGCGCGGCCGGCTGGCGCAGCGGCGAGCCGACCACCGTGCCGCTACGTGAGGTCGCCAAGATCGAGACCGTACTTGGCCCGAACCAGATCAATCGCGAAGACGGCAAGCGCCGCATCGTCATCACCGCCAACGTGCGCGACCGCGATCTGGGCGGTTTCGTGGCGGAGGTGCAGCAGCGTGTGCAGGCGGAGGTCGCCTTGCCCACCGGTTACTGGATCGGCTATGGCGGCACCTTCGAGCAACTGATCTCCGCCGGCCAGCGCCTGGCCTGGGTGGTGCCGGGCACCTTGTTGCTGATCTTCGCGCTGTTGTACTGGTCGTTCGGTTCGTTGCGCGATGCGGTGGTGGTGTTCAGCGGCGTGCCGTTGGCGCTGACCGGTGGCGTGGTGGCCTTGGCCATGCGTGGGTTGGCGTTGTCGATCTCGGCCGGTGTCGGCTTCATCGCGTTGTCGGGCGTGGCGGTGCTCAATGGCTTGGTGATGATCGCCTTCATCCGTGGCTTGCGCGCCGACGGCATGCCGTTGGAGCAGGCCCTGCGCGAAGGCGCATTGTCGCGCCTGCGGCCGGTGTTAATGACCGCGCTGGTTGCCGCGCTGGGCTTCGTGCCGATGGCCTTCAACGTCGGCGCCGGTGCGGAGGTGCAGCGCCCGCTGGCGACAGTGGTGATCGGCGGCATCGTCTCGTCCACCTTGCTCACCTTGCTGGTGTTGCCGGTGCTGTATCGGTGGCTGCATCGGGAGCGATCAGGGCGATCCAGAGCTGTTGTCGCGGCAACGCCACGCGGGGGGCGACGCATGAGCAAGTCCTGTTGCGGGTGTAGCAAGACACTTGGGATGTTGCAGCGATGCAGGCCCGTCAGCGGCGCGTGCTTTGGTGGGTGTTGGCGATCAATGTCGGCGCCTTTGCGCTGATGCTGGCAGGTGCGCTGCACAGTGGCGCCGCCTCGCTGCTGTCCGGCAGCCTGGATAATCTGGGCGATGCGCTCACGTACGCACTGAGCCTGGCGGTGGTGGGCGCCAGCCTGGCGGCCAAGGCGCGGGTGGCCTTGCTCAAGGCCGGGTTGATCCTGCTGGCGGCGCTGGCGGTGGCGGCGGAAATCGGCTGGAAACTGGCTCACCCGCAGTTGCCGTTGTTCCAGAGCATGGGCGTGGTGGCGGCGCTGAACGTTGCCGCCAATCTGGCATGCCTGCGCCTGCTGTGGCCGTACCGCAACGGCGACATCAATCTGGCGTCGACGTGGGCCTGCTCGCGCAACGATGTCTACGAGGGCATTGCGGTGCTGGCTGCCAGTGCGGCGGTGTGGGCGTTCGGCAGCGGTTGGCCCGACCTGGTGATCGCGGTGGCGTTGCTGCTGCTGTTCCTGCGCTCGGCCTGGCAGGTGGCGCATGCAGCCCTGGCGGAGTTGCACCAGGCCTCTGCGATGGCGCAGGCCGGGGGCGGCTGATCGACGCCTGCGCACGCGCCGGGTAGATGCCGTGCGCAGGCGGGCTCGCTGTAAGTGCTTGCGATACAAGGAATTGCCGTGCATAATGCGCGGCTCGCTGTGGCCGGATCGCTCCGGATGGCGGCACTCAGCGCGATGGGGTTGCCGGCCGGTTCCAGCGTAAGTTCTTGATTCCCAACGTTGCGTGGCAGCTTGATGCTGTCGGGGCCGCCGCTCCCCAGGCTATGGGTGGCAATTCATTTATCGAGGTGCGTAATGTCCCGCGTATGCCAAGTGTCCGGCAAGCGTGTGCAGACGGGTAACAACGTCTCCCACGCAAACAACAGAACCCGTCGTCGCTTCCTGCCTAACCTGCACGAGCGCCGTTTCTGGGTCGCCAGCGAAAACCGCTGGGTGAAGCTCCGTGTCTCCGCGCATGCATTGCGCACCATCGACAAGAACGGGATTGATGCCGTTCTGAAAGAGCTGCGTGCGCGCGGCGAAAAGGTCTGAGGAGTAAGCAGTCATGGCAAAAGGCAAGCGTGACAAGATTCGTATGATTTCCTCGGCCGCTACCGGCCACTTCTACACCACGGATAAGAACAAGAAAAACACTCCGGGGAAGATGGAAATGATGAAGTACGACCCCGTCGTGCGTAAGCACGTGATGTACAAGGAAGGCAAGATCAAGTAATCCACCGATTACGCGATCTGCATCCAAGCAAACACCCGCCGAAAGGCGGGTGTTTGCGTTTGGGGAATCGATCCCGACATTCTCGATTGCCGTAACGCGTTCGATCGGCCAACGTTGATGCACGGGTTGTGTTGCGCCCTGCAAACGTTGGGATGCAGTTTGGTTGGCTGCATTCGTTTCCCCCTGCGGCAGAGGGCGAAGGGGGAAGCGGTGGGGTTTCATTTCTGTAGGCGCGTGGCGACGCGTTTGATATCGCAGGCGGTGACACTCTCTGCGTCGCCCCTCATCCGCCCCGTCGGGGCACCTTCTCCCGCTGGGAGAAGGAATCGCTAGAGCCCACGCGCGCGCAATTGCGCGTCCAGGCGTGGATACACGCGTCGCGCGTTGCCTTCGAACACCTTGCGCTTGTCTGCATCGGAGATCGCCAGTGCATCGATATAGCGTTTGGTGTCGTCGAAATAATGCCCTGTCTGCGGGTCGATGCCACGCACCGCGCCGACCATTTCCGAGCCGAACAGGATGTTGTCGATGTCGATCACCTCGAACAGCAGGTCGATCCCGGGTTGGTGATACACGCAGGTATCGAAGAACACGTTGCGCATCACGTGCGTGGATAACGGCGGCTTGCCCAACATGTCGGCCAGGCCGCGGAAGCGACCCCAGTGATACGGAACGGCGCCACCGCCGTGCGGGATGATGAAGCGCAGCTGCGGAAAATCGGCGAACAAGTCGCCTTCCAGAAACTGCATGAAGGCAGTGGTGTCGGCGTTGAGGTAATGCGCGCCGGTGGCGTGGAAATTGGCGTTGCAACTGCCCGATACATGCACCATTGCCGGCACATCCAGCTCGACCATTTTTTCGAAGAACGGGTACCAGGCGCGATCGGTCAACGGCAGGCCGGTCCAGTGCCCACCGGATGGATCTGGATTGAGATTGCAGCCGACAAATCCGAGCTCGGTGACGCAGCGTTCCAGCTCCTGGATCGAGTGCGCGATCGACACGCCCGGCGACTGCGGCAGCTGGCACACGCCGATAAAGCTGTGCGGATACAGCTGCACCACGCGGCCGATGAGGTCGTTGCAATGCCGCGTCCATACCTGGCTCACGGCTTCGTTGCCGATGTGGTGCGCCATGGTGCTGGCACGTGGCGAGAAGATCGTCATGTCCGCACCGCGCTCACGCAGCAGGCGCAATTGATGCTGCTCGATGCTGTCGCGCAGCTGATCATCGGAGATGTGCGGATACACCGGTGCGGGCAGGCTTGCGTCGGTGTAATGCGCAATCTGCGCCTTGCGAAACGCATCGTGTGCAGCGGGTGCGGTGGTGTAATGGCCGTGGCAGTCGATGATCATGGCGATGCTCGTTGAAGTGCGGGTCGGATCCGTCGGGCGCGTTCGGGTGAAGGCGTGCAGCGTGTGACAGCAGCCACTGCTGCGTGTGCGTCTGCCCAGCCGCCAGTCGCACGCAGTCTTTGAGCGGGTGTGCCATCGTTATCGCCCTCCACCACGGCGTCTCCGGAATGCGTTTGTCGCGGTGCGCGGCGATTCGACGGCACTGCATCAGTACGTGCATGCCGCTGCACGTGCGTCGTTTCCCGCTTCAAGCTGCACCCCAGGCCGCCCGCCGCGCCCACCACGTAGGAGCGCACCCGAGCGCGACCGGCATTCGATCCGCTGCAGGTGCTGCTCCCCGTCTGCCACGCACCTGCCTGGCATATTCCCGGCCGGCAACGCGTTACCGAGATGTCACGGGACGTTGCGCCGATGTGCGATCCGCAGCGGCGCAAGCACACGCGCTTGCATGACAACGCAGACGACACCGGGCAGCACATCGACGATCGGACGTGTGCAGGGCGCGCACCACCATCCCCCTGCTCGAACCAGCCTGACGCTGGCAACACAGCCCGAGACTGGCAGTGCTTACCCAAACAACACCCCATCGAACAATTTGCGTGCCGTCCTGACCACCGCGGCGCGCACCACTGCGCCATGTGCATCGCGTTCGATGACGCAGCCGGTCATGCCGCTGGGGTGCTCCACGTCCACCTGCGGGATGTTGCCGCCGGGCAGCTGCGCCAGCGCGTGCGCGGGCGACTCCGGCAGCAGGCACGCGGTGGCGACGGTGACAGCGCCGAGCACGCCGATCGAGGCATGGCAGCGGTGCGGGATGAACGAGCGCACGCTGATCGCGCCACCGTTGCGCGGTGCGGCCACCAGCATCATCTTCGGCACTGTCGCTGCACTGACATCGCCCAACTGCATCACCGGGCCGGCCTGCAGGCGAATGGATTCCAGCCGTGCTTTGAGTGCGTCATCCGCATCCAGCGTGGCACGGTCTTCATACCCGCTGATCCCGACATCGGCAGCGCGCAGCACCACGCATGGCATGCCGTTGTCGATCAGCGTCACCGCCACGCCATCGAGCATGTCCACGGCGCGCCCGGTGGGCAACAGCGCGCCGCAGGAGGAACCTGCGATCTCGGCGAATGCCAACGCAATTGGGGCGGCAGTGCCCGGCACGCCGTCGATGCGCGCATCGCCCGCATACGTGACCCGGCCGCCGGGCGTGCGCACGGTGGCCGTTGCCAGGGTGCCGGTGTTGCGCATGAAGATGCGCACGTCGGTCTGCCCGTCGCGCGTGGGCAGCAGGCCGCGCTCCAGCGCGAAGGGCGCCACGCCGGCCAGCATGTTGCCGCAATTCTGCGCATCGCTGACCTGCGCCTGCTCGACCGCCACCTGTAAGAACAAATAGTCCACATCGGCATCGGCGCGTGTGGAGCGCGACACCACCGCGACCTTGGAGGTGAGCGGGTCGGCGCCACCCATGCCGTCGATCTGGCGCAGGTCCGGCGAGCCGAAGGCACGCAGCAGCAAGGCATCGCGTGCTGCAGTGTCGGCGGGCAAGTCGTCGGCGAGAAAAAAGCCGCCCTTGGAGGTGCCGCCGCGCATCCACATCGCGCGCACCTGCTCAGACATAACGCAGCCCCTTGGCCGCCAGGCGCTCGCGCATGGCGTAGAGATCCAGGCCCAGTTCGCCGCGCGCCAGACGTTCGCGCTTGGTCAGTTCGCGCGCTTCGCGGGCCTGCGCTTCGGCCAGCACGGCGGCCGCAGTGGCGCGCGGCACCACGCACACGCCATCGTCGTCGGCCACCACCACATCGCCGGGCTGGATCAGTTGCCCGGCGCAGACCAGCGGTACGTTGACCGAGCCCAGCGTCTCCTTGATGGTGCCTTGCGCGCAGATGGCGCGGCTCCACGCAGGGAACTGCATGGCGGTGAGGTCGCGCACGTCGCGCACGCCGGCATCGATGATCAGCCCGCGGCAGCCGCGCGCCTGTGCCGAGGTGGCCAGCAGATCGCCGAAGTAGCCGTCGCAGCAGTCGCTGGTGGGCGCCACCACCAGCACGTCGCCGGGCTGCAGCTGTTCGATGGCCACATGCATCATCCAGTTGTCGCCCGGCGGTAACGACACCGTGATCGCGGTGCCGGCGATGCGGCAGCCGGCGTAGATCGGGCGCAGCCGGTGATGCAGCAGACCGCTGCGGCCTTGCGCCTCGTGCACGGTGGCCACGCCGGCCTGTGCCAGCCCGTCCACGAGGGCGATCGGGGTGCGCGCAACCTGGGTGACGACCTGGCTCATCCATCCATCCTCGTTAGTGCTGCGCCAAGTCTGAGCGGCAAGAGTCAATCAGCTCAAGATTCATTTGAGGTATGCGTATTGATTTTGCTTATAGTTAGAGCATGCCATCGATGCCCGAGCCGAACCTGCGTCATCTGTATGCCCTGGTCGTGGTGCACCGGCTGGGCAGCATCAGCGCGGCTGCGCCGCAGGTGAATCTGTCGCAGCCGGCCTTGACCCAGGCGGTGGCGCGCCTGGAACAGCAGCTGGGTGTGCGGCTGTTCGAGCGGCAGCCGGGCGGGATGGCCGCCACCGAGGCCACCCAGCTGGTGGTGCCGCGGATCGAGCGCGCCTTGGCGCATCTGGGGCGTGGCATCCGGGTGGCGCGGCGTGCGCTGCGGCTGCCGGCGCGCCCCGGTCTGGAGCGACGGGTCTCGTTGGGCCAGCTGCAGGCGCTGGTGGCGGTGGACGTGGCAGGCAGCTATTCGCTGGCGGGCGTGCAGCTGGGCGTGTCGCAGCCGGCGGTCTACCGCGCGGTGCAGGCGTTGGCCGATGTGATCGAGGTGCCGCTGACCATGCGCCGCGGCAAGGCGATGCAGCCCACGCCGGTGGCGGAGCGGTTGCTGCGGCAGGTGCGGCTGGCGCTGGCGGAGGTGCGCGCCGCGCTCGATGAAGTAGCCGCCCTGCGCTCGCAGCATGCCGGGCGGGTTGTGGTGGGGGTGATGCCGTTGGCGCGTGCGATCCTGTTGCCGCAGGCATTGGCGCGGTTTGCGCGTGCGCACCCGGCTGCCAGCATCGGCGTGGTGGAAGGTCCGTATGCGGAGTTGCTGGCGCATCTGCGCGAGGGCGGGCTGGACCTGCTGATCGGTGCATTACGCGACCCGCTGCCGGTGCGCGACGTGCTGCAGGAGCCGCTGTTCGACGACGAGCCGGTGATCGTGGCCCGCAGCGGGCACCCGTTGGCGGGTAAGGCGTACCCCTTTGCGCAGCTGCTCGACTACCCCTGGGTGATGGCCGCGGCGGGCACGCCGGTGCGCGAGCGCTGGGAGCGCATGTTCCGCGACCGGCAGCTGGAGCCGCCGCCGCTACGCATCGAATGCGGCGCCGAGCTGACCGTGCGCGGCCTGTTGCTGGAAGACGATTGGCTGACCTTGATGTCGCGCGACCAGTTCCTGTTCGAGCGCCGCGCCGGCCTGTTGCGCGAGATCGGCAGCGCCGGGCCGCGCTTGCGTCGGCAGATTGGCATGACCACGCGCAGCGACTGGCACCCCACGCGCGCGCAGACCGCCTTCGTGCAGACGCTGCGGCAGGTGTGCGCCGAGCGCGTGCATCCGGCGGCGGCAGATGCCGGCCCGTTTCGCCATTGCCTCCAGCCGATGGGCACCGCGCCGTTGCGTTTACGCGCAGCCGGGTCAGAATCGGCTTCCTCATGAGAATGGAGCGCTGATGCTGCCCGACTGGTCGCAAGGCACCTGGCTGCTGGCACTGGACTGGGCGATCCGCCTGGTGGCGCTGCTCTGGATTCCCAGCCGCACCACGCCTGGTGCGGCGCGCAGCTGGCTGTTGTTGATCGGCTTTGTGCCGGTGGTCGGGCTGCCGCTGTATCTGTTGCTCGGCCAACCGTGGGTGTCGCGGCTGCGCGTGGAGCGGCAGGCGACCGCCTCGCAGGTGATCCGCGAGCAGCAGTTGCCCTTGCATGCGCTGCGCTGGACGCCGCAGGCCGACAGCAGCAGTGCCGAGGTGGTGCCGCTGATCGAACGGCAGGGCGACTTCATGCCCACCTTAGGCAATGCGGTGGAATTGCTCGACGACTACGCGCAGTCGCTGCAGTCCCTGATCGCCGCCATCGATGCCGCCGAAAAACGCGTGCATCTGCTGTATTACCTGATGTTCGACGATGCAGTGGGCGATGCGGTGGTGGCGGCGCTACAGCGGGCAAACGCGCGTGGCGTGCGCTGCCGCGTGCTGCTCGATGCGGTAGGCGCCAAGCGCGGCCTGCGGCGTTATCGCAAGCGCTTGCAGGCCGATGGCATCGAGGTGCTGGCCGTGCTGCCCGGTGGGTTGCGCTGGCGTCGCAGCGGGCGCATGGATCTGCGCAATCACCGCAAGATTGCGGTGGTCGACAACCAGGTGGGCTTTGTCGGTTCGCAGAATCTGGCCGACGCCGGCTTTATCGATGGCGTGCCCAATCGCGAGCTGGTGGCGCGCGTGCGCGGGCCGGTGGTCAATCATCTGGAAGCGGTGTTCGCCAGCGACTGGTTCACCGAAACCGGGCAGCGCCTGGATGTCTGGCCGGATGCGCCTGTCTGCGAGGCCAATATCGCCACCCAGTTATTGCCCAGCGGGCCGGCGTATCCGTTCGAAAATGCGCGCGATGCGATCAATGCGATGATCCATCTGGCACGACGAAGAGTGGTGCTGGTGACGCCGTACTTCGTGCCGGACGAAGCCTTGCTGAGCGCCTTGCGCATCGCCGCAGTGTCGGGCGTGGATGTGCAGCTGATCCTGTCCGAGCGCAACAACCAGCGGCTGGCGGCGTGGGCACAAGATGCGTATTTCGACGAACTGCTGCGCTGTGGAGTAAAGATTGCGCTGTACCGCCCGCACTTCCTGCATGCCAAGCACCTGAGCGTGGACGACGACATTGCGCTGGTGGGCTCGATCAATCTGGATATCCGCTCGTTTGCGCTCAACGCCGAGATCGGCATGGTGTGCTACGACCGCACCGTGGTGCAGCGGCTGCGGGACATCGAACAAGACTATCTGGCCCACGCGCGGCAGCTGGATCTGGCGCAGTGGCAGCGCCGTCCGGCCTGGCGACGCAGTCGCGAAGGCATCGCGCGGCTGGCCGATGCGTTGATGTAGTAGCCTGCGGTCAGTCCGGGCGCATCACCTGGAACACGTTTCCCTCCGGGTCGCGGCCGTCGTACATCTGGTAAGCGAAGCCCGCATCGCGTTTGAGTTCATCCACACGCACGCCTGCGCTGCGCAGTTGCTCGCGATGGGCGGCCAGATCGGAGGCGATGGCGAACACCAACTTGGTGGTCGAACCTGCCGTCGGTGCCCCGTTGGATGCGGGCGATGACGGCTGCTGTCGGTCCCTGTCGCCCATCAGGTGCAGCGCCAGTTCGATCTGGCCCGCCGCCAGCACGACCCACTGATCGGTAATCTCCTCGATGACCGGAGGCGCGAAGTGGGTCTGGTAGAACGCCTTGGCCACGGCGACCTCGCGGACATAGATGATGCGCCTGACCAATGCGATGGACATCCTGTGGGCCTCCCGCGGCGTTTGCCGAGCGTGCGCGGCTGATCGTACGTATTCTGATGCCGAGACGGGTGGCAACCGCTCCGCCCCTTGGAGCGGCTGGCGACGCGCCTGCGCAGCCAAGGGGTGCGGTGACCGAGGGGTCTGGTGCAGCCATCGCCTACAATGCGGCAATGAACACATCGCGTGATCCCGGCGTTGCAGCGATCGCCATCGTCGGAGGCGGCGCTTCCGGCGTGCTGGTGGCCTTGCAGCTGCTGCATCAGGCGACCACGCCGCTGCGGATCGTGTTGATCGAGCCGCACCCGGTGCTGGGCGAGGGCGTGGCGTATGCCACCGCACGCCCCGAGCATCTGTTGAACGTGCCCGCCGCGCGCATGAGCGCGCTGGCCGATGCGCCGCAGGATTTTGTCGACTATCTGCGCACGCACGCATGCTGCCCGGAGCTGGACGACGCGCAGCTGCCGCAACAGTGTGTCGGGCGCAGGCATTACGCCCCGTACCTGCGCGATCGTCTGCAGGCCGCGCGTGCAACCAGCCCTGCGACCTTGCGCGTGCGCACCGCACGTGTGCAGACCCTGCAGCCCAACGCAGACGGCGCGCTGTTGCAGCTGGATGACGGACACACCGTGCAGGCCGCCGCCGTGGTGTTGGCGGTCGGTAATGCGCTGCGCCCGTTGCCGTTGCGTGGTGCCACCGGCCTGTCGGCGGCGCAACGGGTGGAAGCCTGGGATACCGAGGCGGTGGCCGCGCTACCGCACGACGACGCCGTGTGCATCGTCGGTTCGGGGCTGAGCATGGCCGATACCGTGGTGACGCTGGCCGCGCAGGCACATCGCGGCGCGGTGCATGTGGTGTCGCGGCATGGTCTGCTGCCCTTGCCGCATGCGCATGGCGCCGCCGCAGACTTCGACCCGCAACCGCTGCTTGCGCTGCCGTTGCGCGCACGCATGCGTGCGTTGCGCCAGCACGCCGGCGTGGCGCTGGCGCAGGGGTTGCCGTGGCAGAGCGTGATGGAACGCATCCGACC
Source organism: Xanthomonas dyei (assembly GCF_002939865.1). Taxonomy (GTDB): domain Bacteria; phylum Pseudomonadota; class Gammaproteobacteria; order Xanthomonadales; family Xanthomonadaceae; genus Xanthomonas; species Xanthomonas dyei. The sequence continues at coordinate 17,886 of NZ_MDEE01000008.1, read as the reverse complement.
ATTGAGTCAGGCCTTGTGGCAGACCTTGTCGGCGGCCGATCAACGCCGTTTCCTGCGGCATGTGGTGCGCTATTGGGATGTGCACCGGCATCGCATCGCTGCGCCGGTGCATGCGCAGTTGCAGGCAATGCAGGCGCGTGGGCAACTGCAGGTGCATCGCGCGCGGCTGGATGTGGCCTTCGAGGTAGGTGCATGCGTGCGTGTGAGTGCCGGCGCCGCCAGTGCCGGGCATGCGTTGCAGCTGGATGTGCAGACGCTGGTCAATGCCACGGGCGTTGAAATGCGCGTACAGGCGATGCGTAACCCGTTGTTGCAGCAGTTGCTGGGGCAGGGCATTGCGACGGCCGGCCCGCACGGCATCGGCGTGGATACCGCTGCCGATGCCAGCCTGATCGATGCCAACGGCCACGCGAACCCGCGTCTGCGGGTGATCGGCAGCCTGCGGATCGGTTCGTTGTGGGAAAGCCTGGCAGTGCCGGAGCTTCGCGAACAGGCCAAGACGATTGCGCGCGACGTGCTGATGCTGCTGCGGCGCTGATCGATCGGCCCCGAAATTCAACGGGAGCCGGGTGTTGTTCCCTTCTCCCATCGGGAGAAGGTGCACCGTAGGGGCGGATGAGGGTGCGTGCGAAGCCTCGCAATTCCAACCGCTTCATCGCAATCTCAGCCGCAGCGACGTCACAACCGGTAAAATGCGCCGGTGGATGTCTCTCATTTGCTCGATCATTTAAACCCCGCCCAGCGCGAGGCCGTTTCCGCGCCGCCGGGGCATTACCTCGTGCTGGCCGGCGCCGGCTCCGGCAAGACGCGCGTGCTGATCCATCGCATTGCCTGGCTCAACGAAGTCCAGGGCGTGCCCAACCACGGCATCTTTGCGGTGACCTTCACCAACAAGGCCGCCGGCGAGATGCGTCACCGCACCGACCTGCAGCTGCGTAACGGCAGCCGCGGGATGTGGATCGGCACCTTCCATGGGCTGGCGCATCGGCTGTTGCGCCTGCATTGGCAGGACGCGCGGCTGCCTGAAGGCTTCCAGGTCATGGACAGCGACGACCAGCTGCGGCTGGTCAAGCGCGTGGTGCAGTCGCTGGAACTGGACGAGAGCAAGTATCCGCCCAAGCAGATGAGCTGGTGGATCAACGAGCAGAAGGACGAAGGCCGCCGTCCGCAGCATATCCAGCCCGAGCCCAACGACGATTGGACCGAGGTGCGCCGGCAGGTGTATGCGGCCTATCAGGAACGTTGCGACCGCTCCGGGCTGCTGGATTTCGCCGAGCTGCTGCTGCGCGCGCACGAACTGCTGCGCGACACCCCGGCATTGCTGGCGCATTACCGCGCACGCTTTCGCGAAATTCTGGTGGACGAGTTCCAGGACACCAACGCCATCCAGTACGCCTTCGTGCGCGTGCTGGCCGGCGAGACCGGGCATGTGTTCGTGGTCGGCGACGACGACCAGGCGATCTATGGCTGGCGCGGTGCCAAGGTCGAGAACGTGCAGAAGTTCCTCAAGGATTTCCCCGGCGCGCAAACGGTGCGGCTGGAGCAGAACTACCGTTCCAGCGCCAATATCCTGGGCGCAGCCAATGCGGTGATCGCGCACAACCCGGACCGTATCGGCAAGCAGCTGTGGACCGATTCCGGCGATGGCGACCCGATCGATCTGTACGCGGCCTACAACGAGGTGGACGAGGCGCGCTATGCGGTGGAGCGTGCGCGCCAGTGGGTGCGCGATGGCGGCAGCTACGGCGAAGTGGCGGTGCTGTATCGCAGTAACGCGCAATCGCGCGCGCTGGAAGAAGCGCTGATTTCCGAGCAATTGCCGTACCGCGTGTATGGCGGCATGCGCTTTTTCGAGCGCGCCGAAATCAAGGATGCGCTGGCCTACCTGCGCCTGCTCACCAACCGCAGCGACGATGCCGCCTTCGAACGCGCGGTCAATACGCCCACGCGTGGTATCGGCGACCGCACGCTGGACGAAGTGCGCCGGCTGGCACGCGCCAATGCGTTGTCGTTGTGGGAAGCGGCAATGCTGGCCACGCAGGAAAACAGCCTGGCTGCGCGTGCGCGCAATGCCTTGGCGACCTTCCTGAGCCTGGTCGGCCAGTTGCATGCCGAAACCGGGCAGATGGAGCTGGCCGAACGCATCGACCACGTGCTGATGCGCTCGGGCTTGCGCGAGCATTGGGCCAAGGAAAGCCGCAGCGGGCTGGATTCGGAATCGCGTACCGAGAACCTGGACGAACTGGTGTCGGTGGCCTCGCGCTTCACCCGGCCGGACGACGAAGACAGCCAGGGCATGACCGAGCTGGTTGCGTTTCTGGCGTACGCCTCGCTGGAAGCCGGCGAAGGCCAGGCGCAGGCCGGCGAAGAAGGCGTGCAGTTGATGACGCTGCATTCGGCCAAGGGTCTGGAGTTTCCGATCGTGTTTCTGGTCGGCCTGGAAGATGGCTTGTTTCCGAGTGCGCGGTCGCTGGAAGAAAGCGGCCGGCTGGAAGAAGAACGGCGTCTGGCGTATGTGGGCATCACCCGCGCACGGCAGAAGCTGGTGCTGTGCTACGCCGAATCGCGCCGCATCCATGGCCAGGACAACTACAACGTCCCATCGCGGTTCTTGCGCGAGATCCCGCGCGAGCTGCTGAACGAAGTGCGCCCCAAGGTGCAGGTTTCGCGCACCGCCTCGTTGGGCGCAGCACGTGGCGGGCCGGTGCACGGAATCGTGGAGACCGCGCCGATCAAACTCGGCGCCAACGTCGAGCACCCTACTTTCGGCGGCGGCGTGGTCGTCGATTACGAAGGCAACGGTGCGCATGCGCGCGTGCAGGTGCAGTTCGACGAGGTAGGCGCCAAATGGCTGGTGATGGCGTACGCGAATCTGACGGTGATGTAGCTAGGCGATGGCGCGCTTTCTCTTCTTCCTGCAGGCAGGTGCGGCGCGCAGTTCCGGATGAGGGTGGGGCGCGGTGACGGAGCGTCATCTTCGTGTCCAGGCCGTTCCAGCACCGTATCGCGCCGTTGTGCGCTGCCCGATGCATTCGCCACAGCATTCGTGACACGCTGCGGTCGAACCGACTGCATGAAGACACACGGCCCGATGCACACCGAAAAACAGAAAATGCTCGCAGGCGAGCTGTACAACGCTGCCGATGAAGCGTTGCAGGCCGATCAGGCGGCCGCTGCCGAGTGGATGGCGCGTTACAACGCAGCTGGCCTGCAGACGGCTGAGCAGCGGCACGCGCTCTTGTGCGAGCGGTTGGCCGAGGTGGGCGCGGGCGCGGTGATCCGCCCGCCATTTCATTGCGACTACGGCTACAACATCCGTCTGGGTGCCGGTGTCTTTCTCAATTTCAATTGTGTGATTCTGGATATCTGCGAGGTCAGTATCGGCGAGGGCACGCAGGTGGGGCCTGCGGTGCAGTTCTATGCTGCCGACCATCCACGCGATGCGGCCGGCCGTGCCAGCGGTCTGGAATTTGGACGCCCGATTCGCATTGGGTGCAACGTGTGGATTGGTGGCGGGGCGATCATCCTGCCGGGCGTGAGCATTGGCGACGATGCGTTGATCGGCGCAGGCGCGGTGGTCACCCGCGATGTCCCCGCAGGTGCCACGGCAGTGGGCAATCCGGCGCGCGTGCGCGAGATGCGGCCTGATCCGGATGCCGTAGCGACGGATTGAGCGCAGTGAAAGACGCGTTGCGTGCGATGTGATCGATCTTGCATGCAGTGCACGTAGGAGCAAAAACACCATGAGTCGCCACGCCAGCAATTGCAGCATTGATCCACATCAAGGCAGCCATCACCCGCGCCTGTCATCGTAAATCCGGCACCAGCCAACGGCAGCACTGCCACCCTTGCAGGAGGTCACCATGTACAAACGTATTCTCATCGCCATCGATGCATCCGAGCTGTCGCATCGCGGCTTGTTTCAGGGACTGGAATTGGCCAAGGCGACCGGTGCCAAGGTCGACATCGTCACCGTGTCCGAGCCGTGGGCGATGGGCATGTACGACGCGATGGGCTGGAGCGTGGGGTACGAGGCGAGCCCGGAATATCGCGCCGAGCGCGAAGCCGCTGCCGAAAAGATTCTGCGTCCTGCACTGGAATTGGCGGCGGCTGCCAATCTCAAGGCCACGCCACGGCATGTGCTGGACCGCTTCGCCGCCGAGGGCATCGTGCAGATCGCAGAAGAATGCAGAAGCGATCTCATCATCATGACCTCGCATGGGCGACGTGGCGTGCGCCGCATGCTGCTCGGCAGCCAGACCGTGGAAGTGCTCACGCACAGCACGATTCCGGTGCTGGTGATTCGTTGAGGCCGATATTAAGTTGTTGATGAGCAGGCATGCAGACGTCCCATCGGGTTGTCACACGTAGCAGCGCACCCGGGCGCGATGGAGCGTTCCCGGTAATGCCAGTCGCGCCCAGGTGCGCTCCTACGTAGTGTTTATAGTCTCCGGTGTGCACGAGGCAGACAAGAACACGATGAATGGACGTGCAGTCTGATGCATGCACGCTTTTGTAGGAGCGCCCCTGGGCGCGATGGGGCGTCCCGGTGAAGCCCGTCGCGCCCAGGTGCGCTCCTACGCAACCCACCGTGCTTAGCCCTTTATCGGCTCCGTCTGCGCCGCAAAGCGTGGCGACGGTCGGGCGAGCCGGCGCAGTGCTTCGGTATGCACCAGCGGGGAGCCATGGGTGGGTGTGACCGCGCCGCTGCGGATCGATGCGTACTCGGGTTGTGCGTCCTGGCCAAGCTCGCGCATGAAGCGCCACATCGGCATGTAGTGGCCGCGGCGCGGCGCCGGTGCGTGCGGCGTGGCGCGGCATTGGCGGCGCCACTGCATCGGCGGCATGCCGAAGCGCTGCTGGAAGGCGCGCTGGAACTGCCGCTCCGAGGCAAACCCCATTTCGTACAGCAACCAGGTGAGGCTGCACTCCGGGTAGGCCTGCAGGTAGCGGTGCGCGGTGCACAGGCGCTGCTCGCGGATATAACTGGCGACGCCGCCACGCGACTGGAACAGCCGATACAACGACGCCCGCGACAGCGCGAACGCCTGTTGCAACGACTCGGTGCCGAGCTCGGCCTCACTGATGTGCTGCTCGATATAGGCCAGCAGATCGATCATCAGCGGCGCATGCGCCTGCATGGTCGAGGACGCTTGCGGAACGATGGCGCTGTAGTAGCTGATGCTCATGCGGTGCTGCCTGCGGCCCACTCCCCGGGGCCTGTCCTTTGATCAACCGAAAAAAGCATCGCCAACCCATCACGCCTCTTTCACGAAGTCGGCCGTGCATCACGCATCGGCACGATTGAGACGATTTGTCGGGTGAGCGCACAGGGCCATTCCTAGACTCGCCGCAACGCTGAAGAGGCGTCATCGCACGGCCTGCCGCTTGGGTCCGCGTGGTGCGGCAGTTGCGGGCAAGCCCGCAGCACCGGCGTCGCACGCAGGCTCCAGGCGATCGGCCGGGCCGGCGATATCCAGGCCACAAGACAGCGCACGTGCGCCGCACGTTGGCGCAACGGGCAAGCTCAATCGGAGATCAGGCATGGCCAGCAGTCAGAAGTTCATCGCCCGCAATCGGGCGCCACGCGTGCAGATCGAATACGACGTAGAGGTCTACGGCGCGCAGAAGAAAGTGCAGATTCCGTTCGTGATGGGGGTGATGTCGGACCTGTCCGGTGCCAACGCCGGCGAACTGCCTTCGCTGGACGAGCGCAAGGCATTGGAGATCGACGTCGACAACTTCGACAGCCGGCTGCAGTCGATGCGCCCGCGTGCGCAGTTCAAGGTGCCCAACACGCTTACCGGCGAAGGCGAGCTGGCGGTGGACATCACCTTCGAAAGCATGGACGACTTTTCCCCGGCCGCCATCGCGCGCAAGGTCGCGCCGCTGGCCAAGTTGCTCGAAGCACGCACGCAGTTGGCCAACCTGGACACCTATATGGACGGCAAGGCCGGCGCCGAGCAGCTGATTGCCAATGCCATCCGCGACCCGGCGTTGCTGCAGTCGCTGGTGTCGGCGGCCAAGCCTGCCTCCGAGCCGGAAGGAGCCTGACGCCATGTCCGCCACCGAAGCCGCACTGGCCAGCAGCAGTACCGACACCAGCGAGCAGGGCGATTTTGCCGCGCTGCTCAATCGCGAGTTCCGCCCCAAGAGCGAACGCGCCAAGGAAGAAGTGGAAGCGGCGGTACGCACGCTCGCCGAGCAGGTGCTCAACCGCAGCGATGTGGTCAGCGAAGACGTCTCGCAAACCATCAAGGCCTATATCGCCGAGATCGACCGCACGCTCACCGAACAGCTCAACCAGATCCTGCATCACGCCGATCTGCAGCAGCTCGAAGGTGCCTGGCGCGGCCTGCATTACCTGGTCAACAACACCGAGACCGATCAGCAGCTCAAGATCCGCGTGCTGAACATCAGCAAGAAGGAACTGGGTAAGGTGCTCAAGCGCTACAAGGGCACCGCGTGGGATCAGAGCCCCATCTTCAAGAAGGTCTACGAGCAGGAATACGGCCAGCTCGGCGGCGAGCCGTATGGCTGCCTGGTCGGCGATTACTACTTCGACCAGAGCCCGCCGGATGTGGAGCTGCTCAACGGTATTGCACAGGTTGCTGCGGCTGCGCACGCGCCATTCATTGCCGCGGCCGCGCCCAAGTTGATGGGCATGGACAACTGGAACGAGCTGTCCAACCCGCGCGATCTGGCCAAGATCTTTTCCACGCCCGATTACGCCGCATGGCGCTCGCTGCGCGAGTCGGAAGACTCCAAGTACATTGGTCTGGCGATGCCGCGCACGCTGTCGCGCCTGCCGTATGGTGCGGCCACCAGCCCGGTGGACGAATTCGATTTCGAAGAAGAGACCGCCGGTGCCGATTCCAATAAATACACCTGGCAAAACGCTGCCTATGCGATGGCGGTGAACATCAACCGCTCGTTCAAGCAGTATGGCTGGTGCTCGCGGATTCGCGGCATCGAATCCGGCGGGGCGGTGGAAGGGCTGCCGACGCATACCTTCCCCACCGACGACGGTGGCGTGGACATGAAGTGCCCCACCGAAGTGGCGATCACCGACCGCCGGTCGGCCGAGCTGGACAAGATGGGCCTGATGCCGCTGGTGCATCGCAAGAACTCTGACATGGCCGCCTTCATCAGCGCGCAGTCCTTGAACAAGCCCGACGAATACGACGACCCGGATGCCACCGCCAATGCCGCATTGGGCGCGCGCCTGCCGTACATGTTTGCGTGCTGCCGCTTTGCGCATTACCTCAAGTGCATCGTGCGCGACAAGATTGGTAGCTTCAGCAGCCGCGAGCAGATGCAGAGCTGGCTGGGCAAGTGGATCTTGAATTACGTCGACGGCGATCCGGCCAACTCGAGCGAAGAGTACAAGGCCAGCCATCCGCTGGCCGCCGCCGAAGTGGTGGTGGAGGAAGTGGAAGGTGCTCCGGGCTACTACACCTCCAAGTTCTTCCTGAAGCCGCATTACCAACTGGAAGGTTTGACCGTCTCATTGCGTTTGGTTTCCCGGTTGCCGTCTCAGGCCAAGGCCTGAGCCCAGCCACGATCCGTTGATCCTGTCGGGATCGTCCCATTCAGTCCGATATCTCAAGGAGTAATTCATGGCGTTCGACATGCATATCAAGTTCAAGGGCGGTAGTGTGGCCATCGAAGGCAGCTCCGGCCACTCCAAACACAAGGGTGAGATTCCCGTACTCGCCTGGTCCTGGGGGGCCAGCAACTCTGGCGATCTTCATAGCGCTGGTGGCTCGTCCGGTGGTGGCAAGGCACATGTGCAGGATATTTCGCTCACGAAATACGTGGACAAGAGTTCGAATGCTTTGCTGCAGGCCGCTTGTACCGGCGCGCGTCTGGAGGAAGCATGGCTTTACGTGACCAACGCCACGGGCGAGCAGACCGATTATGTGACGTTGCATTTATCCAATGGCGTACTTGTTACTTCCGTATCGACGGGTGGCTCTGGCGGTGAGGATCGGCTGACCGAGAACATCACCCTGCACTTCGGTAAATTTCAATACAGCTTCCAGCCGCAAAAGCCTGACGGCTCTGCTGACGGCGCTGCAAAGCCGTTTGTGTACGACATGCAGCAGGTTGCCAAGGGCGCCTAACTGACGCAGCAAACAGCGAGCACGCTTGCAGCGTAGCCGTACGCCGCTGCACACGTGTTCCTGCGGTGCCGTACGCCGGCACCGCTACCTTCTTCGATAAGGACGCGCGCGATGGATGCTACCGCACAGAACTTGCTTGCCCGCGGCGAGCCGGCGCAGGCGTTGCAGCAATTGGTGCAGCAGGTGCGTCGGCAACCGGCCGATGCTGCGCAGCGCGTGTTTTTGTTTCAGCTGCTGGCCGTCCTGGGCCAGTGGTCGCGTGCGGCCGACCAGCTACGCGCCTGCCTGGAGCTGGATGGCGGCAGTGCACCGATGGTGCACACCTACCAGCGCGTGTTGCAGGCAGAACAGACGCGCGCTGCGGTATTTGCCGGCGACTGCGTGCCTACCGTGATCGGCGCACCCGATGCCTGGATGGCGCTGCACCTGCAGGCCTTGCAGTTATCGCTACGCGGCAATGCAGCGCAGGCGGCCGAACTGCGCGAGCAGGCGTTTGCGCAGGCACCGGCCATCGGTGGCACGCTGGATGGCGTGCGGTTCGAGTGGCTGGCCGATGCGGATGCACGCTTCGGCCCGTGCGTCGAACTGATCCTGGACACCGGCTATGCGTGGGCACCGCTGCATCAGGTGCAGCAGCTGCGCTTCGAAGCGCCCAGCGATTTACGCGACACCGTATGGGCGCCGGTAAGCGTGTTGTGGCGTAATGGCGGCCAGGCGTTTGCGTACATGCCGGTGCGCTATCCCGGCAGCGAACACCTGGATGCGGGCGAGCTGCAACTGGCGCGTCGCACCGAATGGACCGAAGGTGCGCAGGGCGAAATCGGCCTGGGCCAACGCATGCTCAGCACCGAGTCGCGCGAGGTTGCGCTGCTCGAGGTGCGCGAGCTGCAGTTCGACGCGTCCTGACCGATATGGCCGAGCTCACCACCACCGAACGCTTGCAGCCCTCGCTGCTGGACCGGCTCACCGATGCCGCGCCCAGCCAACGCGAAGAGAGCCGCGATCAACGCGTGATTTCGGCAACGCGCCTGCGCGAATACGTGATCCGCGATCTGTCGTGGCTGTTGAATGCAGTGAATCTGGAAACCAGCCGGCCGCTGGACGCGCATCCGCAGATCCGTCGCTCGGTGCTCAACTTCGGCATCCCCGATCTGGCCGGCGCAGCCGTGGCCGGCATCGATGCGGCCGCGCTGCAGCAGCGCATTCGCGACGCCATCCTCGCCTTCGAACCACGCCTGATCGCCGACACCTTGCGCGTCAGCGTGCACGCCGACGCTGCACGCATGGACAAGCGCTCGCTGCTGTTCACCATCCAATCGGAGATGTGGGCGCAGCCGCTGCCGCTGAACTTGTATCTGAAGACCGCGCTGGACCTGGAAACCGGGCGGCTCGAAGTGATGGAGGGCCACGGCTAATCCCATGGATCCGCGCCTGCTCCCGTACTACACCCGCGAATTGCAGCACGTGCGCGACATGGGCGCCGAGTTTGCGCGCGAGTACCCCAAGATCGCCGGGCGGCTGGGGCTGGATGCGTTCGAATGCGCCGACCCGTATGTGGAGCGCCTGCTCGAAGGGTTCGCGTTTCTGGCCGCGCGCGTGCAGCTCAAGCTGGACGCGCAGTACCCGGTCTTTACCCAGCACTTGCTGGAAATGGTCTACCCGCATTATCTGGCGCCGCTGCCCTCGATGGCAGTGGTGCAGTTGCAGCCGGATCTGAAAGACAGCGGCTTGAGCGCCGGTGTCGACGTGCCGCGCCATAGCGCGCTGCGTAGCCTGATCGGTGCCGGTGAGCGCACCGCCTGCGAGTTTCGCACCGCGCATGCGGTGACGCTGTGGCCGCTGCAGTTGGCCGAGGCCAAGTATCTGGAATCGCCGGCTGCGCTGGCGGCGGCCGGGATCGCATTGCCCGCCGGGCGCAGCGTGCGTGCTGGCATCCGCTTGCGCTTTGAGCTGGTGGGCGGTACGCAGACCCAAGGCCTGGCCTTGGATCGGCTGCCGCTGTTCCTGGCCGGCGCCGACGGCCTGCCCAAGCGGCTGTACGAACAACTGCATGCCGACACCAGCGCCGTGCTGGTACGTGGCAGCGATGCGCAGGGCGCGACCGTGCAGACGCTGCAAGGCGCCGATGCGTTGCAGATGCGCGGGTACGCCGACGACGACAGCTTGATCCCGTATGACGGTCGCTCGTTCAGTGGCTACCGGTTGCTGCAGGAATACTTCGCCTGCCCGGAGCGCTTTCTGTTCGCAGAAATCACCGGTCTGCGCTCTGCATTGCGTCGCCTGCACGGCACCAGTTTCGAGGTGGTGATCTTGCTGGAACGCAGCGTGCCCAGCCTGGCGGCCGCAGTCAGTGCCGAACACCTCAAGCTGTTCTGTACGCCGGCGATCAATCTGTTCGAACGCCGCGCCGACCGTATCCATCTGCAGACCGGCCAGCACGAATATCACGTGCTGGCCGATCGCACCCGGCCGATGGATTTCGAGATCCATCATCTGGGCGAGGTGGAAGGTTTCGGCGACCGCCAGGAACCGGAACAACGCTTCACCGCGTTCTATGGCGGCGACGCACACACTTGGCATGCGCGGCATGGCGCGTTCTACACCATGCGCCGCGAGCCACGCCTGCTGTCGGCGCGGCAACGCCGCGATGGGGCGCGCTCCAGTTATGTGGGCAGCGAGGTGTTCGTCAGCCTGGTCGACGCAAACGATCAGGCGCATGCCAGCAATCTGCGTCAGCTCGGGCTGCAGTTGTGGTGCAGCAATCGGGACCTGCCGTTGCACATGCCGGTGGGCAAGGGCACCACCGACTTCAGCATGGACAGCGGTGTGCCGGTGCGCAGCGTGCGCTGCGTGGCCGGGCCGACCAAGCCGCGCCCGGCCGTGTCCGACGGACAAACCGCGTGGCGCCTGCTCAGCCAATTGCAGCTCAATTATCTGTCGCTGTTCGAAGATGGCCCCAACGGTGCGGCGGCGCTGCGCGAGATCCTCACCCTGTATTGCGACCCGTTCGATGCCTCGGCACAGCGGCAGATCGAAGGGGTCAAGCAGGTCACCGGCACGCCGATCGTGCGACGCATTCCGGTGCCGGGTCCGATCACATTCGGCCGTGGTCTGGAGATCACGCTCACTTGCGAAGACGCCGCCTTCGAAGGCACCGGCGCGTTTCTGCTGACCTCGGTGCTGCGGCACTTCTTTGCGCGCTATGTCTCGGTGAATTCCTTTACTGAAACCGTGCTGCGCACCACCGAACGCAACGAGGTGGCCCGATGGCCCGCCCAGCCCGGCTCCCGACCGCGCCTGTAAGCGCCGGTGCTGCCGCGCTGGAACAGGCGCTGCAGACCCGGCCCCAGGACTTCACCCCGTTTGCGGCGCTGCGCGCGATCGAGCGTTGCCATCCGTTGCAGCCGCGCCTGGGCGAATCCGCCCGTGCGGTGGACGACGTGGTACGCCTGCGGCACACCCCATCGCTGGCATTCGCGCCGCACGCACTGGACCGCTACACACCGGCGCACGACGCGCAACCGGCGGCGCTGTACGGGCTGTTTCTTGGCCTGTTCGGCCCCAACGCGCCGTTGCCGCTACACCTGACCGAATACGCCATCGAGCGTGCGCTGCAAGCCAAGGATGGCACCTTCGCTGCATTTGCCGATGTGTTCCATCACCGCATGCTCAGCCTGTTCTATCGCGCCTGGGCGCAGGCGCAGCCCACCGTGCAGGCCGAGCGACCGGCCAGCGATCAGTTCCGTGCGTGGCTGGATGCGCTGGTCGGTATCGCCAGCCCGCATCTGCGCAAGCGCGATGCATTGCCCGACGATGCGCGCCGCTATCACGCCGGCCGGTTTGGCGCTGCCACGCGCACACCGGAAGGCTTGCGCGCCGTGCTGCAGCAGCTGTTCGACTGGCCGGTGCAGGTGCAGGAATTCATTGCCGAATGGATGCGGCTCCCCGCCGATGCGCAGTTGCAATTGGGCCTTGGCCCACGCAATGCGCGGCTCGGTGTGGACAGCGTGGTCGGTGCGCAGGTGCGTGGTGCGCAACAGCGTGTGCGGATTCGGCTGGGGCCGCTGCCGCGCATCGCGTTTCAACGCTTCCTGCCCGGTGGCCACGCGCTACGCCAACTTACCGCGGCGGTACGCAGCTATCTGGGCGACGAATTCGGCTGGGAGCTGCAGCTGCTGCTCCAGGCCGACGAAGTCCCCACCCCGCACCTGGCACGCAATAGCCGCTTGGGCCTGGATACCTGGCTCGGCCGGCGCGCCTGGAGCGTTGCCGACGCCGACGAGGTGCTGCTCCGCCCCTCCGGCTGATCGCACCGCTACCACTGCCGCTCACACACACGCTCACACGCAACGTACCGACTTCGAAGGACGCATCATGGCCGAGATCTCCCGCAGTGCCCTGTTCGGCAAGCTCAATCCACTGGCCTATCGCGGCATCGAAAGTGCCACGGTGTTCTGCAAGCTGCGCGGTAACCCGTATGTGGAGTTGGTGCACTGGCTGCATCAGCTGCTGCAGCTGCAGGACTCGGACCTGCACCGCATCATCAAGCACTTCCAACTCAATCCTTCCACGCTGGCGCGCGATGTCACCGCCGCGCTGGACGGACTGCCGCGCGGCTCCACCGCCGTCACCGATCTATCGGCCAATGTCGAAGAAGCCGTGGAGCGTGGTTGGGTGTATGCCTCGCTCAGCTTCGGCGAGGCGCAGGTGCGCACCGGTTACCTGGTCGTCGGCATCTTGAGCGTGCGCGGTCTACGCAACGCGCTGCTGACGATCTCCAAGGAGTTCGACAAGCTCAAGCCCGCCGTGCTCAACGAGCACTTCGCGCAGATCGTGGCCGGCTCGCCGGAAGATGGACTGCTGCCCAGCGATGGGTTTTCGCTCGGTCACAGTGCGGCGCCGGGCGAAGCCAGCGGTGCCATCGCCCCGGCCGCGATGGGCAAGCAGGAAGCGCTGAAGAAATTCACCAGCGATCTCACCGCGCAAGCGCGCGAGGGCAAGCTGGACCCGATCATCGGCCGCGACGACGAGATTCGCCAGGTGGTGGACATCCTGATGCGTCGCCGCCAGAACAACCCCATCCTGGTCGGCGAGGCTGGCGTGGGCAAGACCGCGGTGGTGGAAGGCTTCGCGCAGCGCATCGCACGCGGCGACGTGCCGCCTGCATTGAAGGACGTGCAACTGCGCACGCTGGATGTGGGCCTGTTGCAGGCCGGCGCCAGCATGAAGGGCGAGTTCGAGCAGCGCCTGCGCGCGGTCATCGACGAAGTGCAGGCCAGCCCCAAGCCGATCATCCTGTTCGTGGATGAAACCCACACCTTGGTCGGCGCCGGTGGCGCGGCCGGCACCGGCGATGCCGCCAACCTGCTCAAGCCGGCACTGGCGCGCGGCACCTTGCGCACCGTGGGCGCGACGACCTTTGCCGAATACAAGAAGTACATCGAAAAAGACCCGGCGCTGAGCCGACGATTCCAGGCCGTGCAGGTGGACGAGCCGGACGAGGCCAAGGCCGTGCGCATGATGCGCGGCGTCGCTTCAATGATGGAGCAGCACCACAGCGTGCAGATCCTTGACGAGGCGCTGGAGGCGGCGGTCAAGCTCAGCCACCGCTATATCCCCGCGCGCCAGTTGCCGGATAAATCGGTGAGCCTGCTCGACACCGCGTGCGCGCGCGTTGCAGTGAGCCTGCATGCCACGCCAGCGGAAGTGGACGACAGCCGCCGCCGCATCGAATCGCTGGATACCGAACACGCCATCATCGAACGCGAGCGTGCGATCGGCATCGTGGTGGATGAGCGCGCGGCTGCGTGTGCCGGCTTGCTCGATGGCGAGCGTCGCCGCTTGCATGACCTGGAACAGCGCTGGGTGTCCGAGAAAACACTGGTCGATGAACTGTTGTCGCTACGCGCACAACTACGCAGCGGCAACGCCCCGGTCGAAGGCACCGGCAGTGCGTTGGAAGCCGAGGCAGAACAGGATGCCTCCGGCGATACCGCCGTGCTCGACGCACCGGTGCAAGTGGATCGCGACACGCTACTGGCGCGCCTGCAACTGGTGCAGGCCGAACTGGCCGCGTTGCAAGGCGAATCGCCGCTGATCCTGCCCACCGTCGATTATCAAGCCGTCGCCGCCGTGGTCGCCGACTGGACCGGCATCCCGGTCGGGCGCATGGCGCGCAACGAGATCGACACTGTGTTGCGCCTGCCCGAGTTGCTGGCCAAGCGCGTCATCGGCCAGGACCACGCCATGGAGATGATCGCCAAGCGCATCCAGACCAGCCGCGCCGGCCTGGATAACCCGGACAAACCGATCGGCGTGTTCCTGCTGGCCGGCACCTCCGGCGTCGGCAAGACCGAAACCGCACTCGCCCTGGCAGAGACGCTGTACGGCGGCGAACAAAACCTGATCACCATCAACATGAGCGAGTACCAGGAAGCGCACACCGTCTCCTCGCTCAAGGGCGCACCGCCGGGTTATGTGGGCTACGGCGAAGGTGGCGTGCTCACCGAAGCGGTGCGCCGCAAACCCTACTCGGTGGTGCTGCTGGATGAAGTGGAAAAAGCGCACCCGGACGTGCACGAACTTTTCTTCCAGGTCTTCGACAAAGGCTGGATGGAAGACGGCGAAGGCCGCCGCATCGACTTCCGCAACACCCTCATCATCCTCACCAGCAACGCCGGCACCGACCTTATCGCCAGCCTGTGCAAGGACCCGGAGCTGATGCCGGATCCGGAGGGCATGGCCAAGGCATTACGCGAACCGTTGTTGAAGGTGTTTCCGCCGGCATTGCTCGGGCGGCTGGTGGCAATTCCGTACTACCCGCTGAGCAACGACATGCTCGGCCAGATCGTGCGGCTGCAGTTGAACCGCATCAAGAAGCGGATCGAGGCGCGCTACAGGATTCCGTTCGAGTATGACGCGTCTGTTGTCGAGCTGGTGGTGAGCCGGTGTATCGAAAGCGAATCGGGTGGACGGATGATCGATGCGATTTTGACCAATTCGATGTTGCCGGAAATTTCGCGGGAGTTTCTCAACCGGACGATCGAGGGAGTGTCGATAGCAAGGGTGAAGGTCGGCGCCGGCGAAACAGCGTTTTTGTATGAATTCGCCTGAACTCGAGCCGGGCGATGGTCTGCCACCACGCCGCCGGCTGCCGGGCAAGGGGTATTCCGGTTCCGTCCCTTTATGCCCACCTTTCAAGCTGCGCAGAACGGCGCGCTCTCCGCTCATTGCGGATGTGCGGTCGGCTATCCGCGGAATATCCAAATGAGGCGCTCGACATGGGTTTTCAAAAATTGAATTTCAGGGATTTCGATAATCGGCGTGACATCATCTATGGGATTCAGCCTGACCGGACGAGTTTCGTATTTAATCATTTGAAGCTGAAGCCGCCTCAGCTGAGGCGCAAGGACATTCCGTTATTTATCGATGCCTACGATGACCTGAACGCTCCCGGGATAAAGAACACCGATCATCTTGTGTCGACCCGCGACCAGCACCGGGACGCGGTCCTGAAGGCGTATCCCGAAGCGTCGCCGGGTCTGTTCAAGCTGAATACAAACGCCTACGACCGAAAGAAGTCGAAAGGCAGCCTCTATTGGGCCGCGCAAAATGGAATTCATGTCCATTTCGTCATGCACATGCTTGCGACGGTCGAAAGCCAACGCATGGTGGCTGGAAAAACCTCGAAATTCGGCGGAACTGTGAGCTCAGGTGACGTTCCAGCTGGCAGTGCGGTGGAAAGCCGTTTCTCGTTCGGGGAGAACGATTACACGGATGAATACAAGAACAAGTCGCGCAACGTAACGGGTTCGGAACTGCGATGGATCTACCGAATGAGAGGAAACGTCCTGGTCCGGACTTACGTGCAGTTCTGGAAGTCCGAAGACGGAAAGATGTTTGAGCAATGCATGCCGCCCTGGGATTGGGGCGATCCTTACGATGCGATTTGGTCCGGCTATGCCCCCCAGCGGGAAGGGTTCTACAACTCGCTGTTGAGCCCCGGTTCGGTTTGAGCGGTGGAAGAGCGCGGGAGTGCGGCGGGACTCGTCTGGCATGTTCTGCGGCTTTCGGGCGGATGGCGATGTCCGCAATTATCTAAAAGATGTGAAGAAATCTAAAAATACGACCGAAATTGATTGAAGGGGTTGAGAATGAAAATTCTGTTCTGGAACACGCTTCGGCTGGGCAGTGGAACTACCGGCGAAAAGGCGGTGTTGGCGGAGGGTGTAATAGCCGAGGCGTTCAATGAAGGCGCGGAGTTCGCGGTACTCTGCGAAGTCACTTCGGATACGACATTGGGCGACGCGTCGATCGACAAGGCGCTGGTGATGGCGAGGCGGGGCAAAAAGAAGCAGTCTTCGCAGCTGGGCTATGCAGCGCTTGACAATGAATTTACTGCGGCCGCGTGTGTGGCCTACCAGCCGCCGCCATTCGCCGACGTTTTCGGGTTCAGTGCGTATAGGAAGGGCGGCAATGCGTTCGCAAATCACAGCAAACGCTATGTGGCACGTCTGGAGGGCGGGGGCGATGTGGATTGCTACGTCTATCATGCCAACGCCAGTACCAAAGCGGCGTACCTGGTAGCCTGGATCGTTGAAGCGCTTCGGCAGACAAAACGGCGGTTCATCCTGTTCGGCGACCTTAACTGCGAACCCGCCGTCCTGATCGACTACATCCGCTACAACCATCAGCATGGAAATGACGTCGGCGCTCCGGAGGACTTCATCGTTGCTTTTTCCGGGCCGACACATAACGCGAGGAATGGGGCGACCAAGGTCTACGATTACGCGATCGCCGCGAACAAGACGGCCGTGACTGTGGATTCAATGAATATTGCCGGGGTTATGTCGAGGGCGGCCATGTCCGATCACCTGCCCATTTACATCACCTTTTCCTAGCGGTGTCGCGAACGCGACATCTGGCGGCGATCGGCGGTGGCGAGTCACGGGTGGTGCGATTGCGGCGACAGCAAGGCGATCAGCGGAAGGCCAATTGCGATGGAGACGCCATTCGGTTCGGGTGCCCTCTGGGAGCGTTTGAATGTGAGTCGTGCCACTCTATGCGCAATACTTGGTGGCCTCCCAATCCACCCGTTCCGGCCATGTCCCACTTCCCTCTCAGTCCATTCCCGACCGAGGGTAACGGGGTCAGGTTCTTAGGTATCCCGACGTTTTTAAGGTACCAGGGTCATCTGCTCGCGCACTGCGTCGGGCAGTGTGCGCAAGCGTTCTCGCCAGCCTGAGACAGGTTCCATCGGTCAACGTCGGATCAACGCCTCGCGGCCGACACGCAGTGTCGAGTAGAGCTTGCGCTGACTGTTGCGGGGCGACAGCCAGTGCGCGATGCCGGTGGCTTCGCAGCCCAGCCCTGCCAGCCAGCTGGCGAAGGTGGCCAGCGTATTGAGCAACAACAGGATCTGCAAGCGCTCACCGCGACGGGTCAGGCTGTCTTCCATCGCCTGACCGTAGCGATGCGACTTCAGATCCCGAAATGCCAGCTCGATCTGCATCCTTCGTGCGTACAGGTTGACCAACTGCTTTGCGCTGGGCGCTTGCAGTTGTGGGGAGGCGACGATCAGCCATGGCTCGCGCTCACGCGCTGCTGCTTTCAAACTTGAGGATGCGCGCGAGACCTTTGCAGGTGAGCGTCGATTGCGTTGCCGACGCGACGTCCCTGCGGTGTCTTGGCATAGAGCACCAGACGGCAATCGAGTGGATCGCTGCGATTGGCCTGCATCGGTGGCAATGCGTGTGCACGG
>NZ_MDEE01000007.1 GCF_002939865.1 Xanthomonas dyei | reverse complement strand
CGCCGTCCGCTTATGCCCAACATCTGGCAAACACCGATATCATCAACCCCGGACTCTAAACCCGATCGCTACTCAGGGCGGGGGGACGTCGGCCCAATCTACGGACGGGGAGCTCCAAGATTACATTTCAAGAGCCGTCGAAGCTGACAAGGCTTGGGCATACTTAATTGAGCAATTATCACACCGGCAACGTCCAACATTGGCCATTCTTTACGGCGACCATATGCCCGCGCTCGCGTCTACCTTTAAAGAGCGCTGTTTCACTGACGGACGCAAAGCCGAACAACAATCTCCGCCTGTCGCGGTTTGGGCAAACTATCCCCTACCCTTATTACCTAGCGTAATCCACAGTTATGAGCTTCCTGGGTGGATACTTGAATCGAGCCAGCTCCCCTCGAGTGACTTTTTCCTGGTTTCGGCTCGCTTGCCCAAATTGAGCGAAGCGGCAAGAGGGGATCAGATTAGAAAGATATTAGAAGGCTATTACGCTTTAGCAAGTCAACAACTCGCACGAGGAAGACCTCCAAAAAAAATATATCGTTTTAATCAAAATGCAACTGCAAAACTCCTAAAAAATAAAGTTATCCAAGGAGAGATCAACCCCAACATCACGCAAGATTTAGTATTTCCCCATTCAGCTAAAGATGAGTCAGCCACTTTAAACTTGAAAGGTGTGATCGAATCGATAACATTGCGTGCATATCCAGTGGATCCTCGATGCAAATCAGAGCAAGTGATATCTATTCAGGGAGACGGTGTAGAGGTGGCTAGGATGATCGCCAAGGGCAAAGCCGACTTTAGTACCCTCTCAACGGACCAAGTGGAGCGGTTAACTATCACAGTTCACCCTATCCAGAACCAAGTCTTGGGCGACAAATGCGGGCTTCTTTCATTACGTGTTATTGAAATGCAGTGCAGCACCGCCAATTGCGCATCACGCTAATCAACCAGTTGAAATACGCTCTAATATTATTGAACGCATTGGAATTCCAACCAAACCAGTCGCAATTGACGAAGAGTGACTTGTAAGCACTAAGGCATCATGCAACCACGTGTGGACAATGTGATCGTGCTGGCTTCCCTCCGAAACTGCCACTGAAATTGAGTAGTCCCCGCCTGGCAATATAGGCATACGAAAATCGAAACGCGCCACCCAGTTTTCTCCAATATCGCCGTTCAGGTCATGACCTAGGTGGGATATATAAGTATTATCCCCAAAGATCGACAGGCCTTGACGATTTCGGACAATAAATCCAACGATCATGTCGCAGACGCTACGCATGCACTCGAACCGTATTGTAAGAGATGCAGACTCTCCGCCCACCATCCACATTAACGATTGCCCATCGGCTCCTTGTATTCGTACATCTTTCACTCTTACTCCACCTTTGCCGAAAGATTCAGAGTTTGGGTTAAACATGGCAACCGATATGTCATTACGTAAATTAGAGTGGACGACGAAATCCCGCCGGACGTCTTGGAAATCTTCGTACTGCGTCTCACCACTATTCGCAGAATAGTCAAAAACTTTATCCGTCTCCTCATTACTCTGATACATGTCGGCTAGATAAGCCTGAGAGACTTTTTTAGGCTTATCATCCATCCTCACCTTGCCATCGTATATCCAAACTGCACGATCGCACAAGGAAGTTACTGTAGTCGTATCGTGGCTTACGAAAAGTAGAGTACCTCCATTCTGAGTGAAATTTCTCAGGAATCGCATGCATTTTTGGACAAAGTACGCGTCGCCTACGGCTAAGGCTTCATCAATAACCAATATGTCAGCATCCACATGAGCTATCACTGAAAAAGCCAGTCTCATGAACATACCACTCGAGTATGTTTTAACTGGTTGCTCAAGGTAGGCGCCAATATCGGCGAAGCGAATGATTGATTCGTATCGTTCTTTTATCTGATCTTCTGTTAGACCTAAAATCTGGGCACTCATGAAGATATTTTCTTGCCCAGTAAACTCTGGATTGAAACCAGCGCCAAGCTCCAGCAATGCGGCAACGCGGCCGTTGATACTTACATTCCCTGCTGTAGGCTCTAAGGTTCCGCAGATGATCTGCAATAAAGTCGATTTCCCAGCACCGTTCCGACCTATTAATCCTACCGTCTCGCCTTTCCCAACAGAAAAAGAAACTCCTTTTATAACTCGATGCTCCTTAAACAACTTTTTCTTTCCACGAAAAAGCATTTGCCAGAGCCTATGAGCAGGCGTGTCAAACACGGTATAGCTTTTATAGACGTCGTCGATGACAATTGCCGCATCATAAGACATCTGCAAATCCTCGCTGGCACCGCAGGAAAAACCCGTAACCCAGTAACAACGTCACCAAAGAGATTAAGAAATATACCCCTATCGCAACCCAGTCCGGATTATTTCCAGCCAAAATTACATGCCGCAACTCATTTACCGGGACAGTAACGGGATTCAAGAAAAGATAATCACGAAACTCAGCTGGAACGGTCTCCATGGGAAACAGGATCGGACTCATATACATTATCACCAAAGTAACCAAGCCCATAAGCTGATTAAGATCCCTTAGAAAAACGCCAAGTGCTGAGACCAAATAAACCAAACCAGTTAACATTATTAGAAGCGGCGCGACCACAAGAGGAATTGTGACCCAGCTTGAATACACCTTACCCGTTAAAAAAATCTGAACCAGAAGCAGCAAGCCCACCGCGACACCAAAGTTGACAACAGCTGAGCCCACTACAATTGGAGGTAATAACGGCAGTGGAAAGACCACCTTTTTCACGTATGTCGCATGCTGAACCACTAACATTGGTGCGCGATTCAGGCATTCAGAGGCAAGCAAGAAAACAGAAAGTCCACTGAACAGAACCAAAGAAAAATTATCCTTTGTTCCCACGCCCCATTTTGCTTTCAGGACAGTCCCAAATACAAATCCAAATACTGCAAGCAACACCAGGGGATTCAAGATAGTCCACAGCAGACCAAAGACAGAGCCTTTATATCTCGAACTAATATCTCGGCTAACCATTCTGGTGAAGAGCGCGCGTTCATTTACAAGCAGAGCGATTGGCCCAAGTGCGCGGGCCACCATTCGCTTTTTCGGAACCTTCTGCAATGACTGACGCCTTGCCGACATCATAGAAAGGCCTCTTCCAAATCCCCACGCAAATCCCCCAAATCCTCAACTCCCACGCTCAGCCGCACCAGCGCATCGCTGATACCGAGTTGTTCGCGGCGGGCCACTGGGATGGAGGCGTGCGTCATGACGGCGGGATGATTGACCAAACTCTCCACGCCGCCCAGCGATTCGGCCAGTGTGAATAATTCGGTCTTTTCGCAGAAGCGCTTGGCTGCGTCGAAGCCGCCTTTGAGCACGATGGAGACGATGCCGCCGAAGCCGGACATCTGGCGCTTGGCCAGTGCGTGCTGCGGGTGCGAAGCCAGGCCGGGGTAGATCACCTTTCCGATGGCGGGATGGGTTTCCAGCCACTGCGCCAGCGCCAGGGCGTTCTCGCAATGCGCGCGCATGCGCAGCGGCAAGGTCTTCAATCCGCGTAGGGCGAGGAAGCTGTCGAACGGGCCTTGTACGCCGCCGATGGAGTTCTGCAGGAAGGCCAGTTGTTCGGCAAGTTCTGCGTTGTCGCCAACCACCGCGATGCCGCCGACCATGTCGGAGTGGCCGTTGAGGTACTTGGTGGCCGAATGCACGACGATGTCGGCGCCCAGCTCAAGCGGGCGTTGCAGCATCGGCGAGGCGAAGGTGTTGTCGACCACGATCAGCAGGCCATGCTTGCGGGCGATGGCAGCAATCGCGGCGATGTCGACCAGCTTGAGCATCGGGTTGGTCGGGGTTTCGATCCACACCATCTTGGTGTCGGGACGGATCGCGGCTTCGAAGGCGGCCGGGTCGGTCAGGTCGACGAAGCTGAAATCCAGGCCGGCGGTGCGGCGGCGCACGCGCTCGAACAGGCGGAAGGTGCCGCCATACAGGTCGTCCATCGCCACCACGTGGCTGCCGGCATCCAGCAGTTCCATCACGGTTGAGGTGGCGGCCATGCCCGAGGCAAACGCGAACGCGCGCGTGCCGCCTTCCAGAGCGGCAACGCAGCGCTCGTAGGCAAACCGCGTCGGGTTATGGGTGCGCGAGTACTCGAAACCCTGATGCTCGCCGGGGCTGGACTGCGCGTAGGTGGACGTCGCATAGATCGGCGGCATCACTGCGCCGGTGCTGGGATCTGGCGACTGCCCTCCATGGATCGCCAGCGTTGCAAGCGCCAATGCGCGCTCGCCATCGTGGCTCTTGGTAATGCGGTTGGACATGGAGGTTCCCGGAAAAAGTGGCGGATTGTAACAAGCAGGTCTGAACGGCCAATGCCGCGCGTCTCACTGACACGCGCGGGCTTGCGCGATCACTGCACGCGGCGGCGCAGGTAGTTGAGCAGGTCGATGCGGGTGATCAGGCCGAGAAACTGCGTGCCGTCCATGACGATTGCGACCTGGCCGCGATCGAACACCGGCAGCAGCGCCTCGATCGGCGAGGCGACATCCAGGCGGTCGAGCTTGCTGACCATGGCGGTGGAAATCGGATCGCGAAAACGCGCTTCGTCGCCATACACGTGCAGCAGCACGTCGCTCTCGTCGACGATGCCGACCAGTTCGCCGTCGTCGATCACCGGTAGCTGCGACACGTCGTACAGCTTCATGCGCTGGTAGGCGGTGGTCAGCAGGTCCTTCGGGCCCACCACCACGGTGTCGCGCTTGTTGTACGGGCGCAGGATCAGGTCGCGCAGGTCGCCGTGTTGCGGGCGCTCCAGGAAGCCGTTGTCGAGCATCCAGTAGTCGTTGTACATCTTCGACAGATACTTGTTGCCGGTATCGCATACGAACACCAGCACGCGCTTGGGCGTGGTCTGCTCGCGGCAATACTTCAGCGCTGCGGCCAGCAAGGTGCCGGTGGACGAGCCTCCGAGGATGCCTTCTTTGGCCAGTAGCTCGCGCGCGGTGTGGAAGCTTTCGGCATCGCTGATCGAATACGCCTTCTTGACCCGCGAAAAATCCGAGATATCCGGCAGAAAATCTTCGCCGATGCCTTCGACCAGCCAGCTGCCGGACTTCTCGCTGACCGTGCCTTCTTCGATGTACTGGGTCAGGATCGAGCCTACCGGGTCGGCCAGCACCAGTTCGGTGTGCGGCGAGGCGTTGGCGAAGGCGCGCGACAGGCCGGTCATGGTGCCGGAGCTGCCGCAGCCGAACACGATCGCGTCCAGCTGGCCGTCCATCTGCGCCAGGATTTCCGGGCCGGTGCCGAATTCGTGCGCAGCCGGGTTGTCCGGGTTGCCGAACTGATTGATGAAGTACGCACCGGGGGTTTCGGCGGCGATCTTGGCGGCCAGGTCCTGGTAGTACTCCGGGTGGCCCTTGGCCACGTCCGACCGGGTCAGCACCACGTTGGCGCCCATGGCCTTGAGATTGAAGATCTTCTCGCGGCTCATCTTGTCCGGCACCACCAGGATCAGCTGGTAGCCCTTTTGCTGCGCTACCAGCGCCAGGCCCAGGCCGGTATTGCCGGCGGTGCCTTCCACCAGCGTGGCGCCAGGGGTGAGGTCGCCGCGCTGCTCGGCCGCTTCGATCATCGACAGGCCGATGCGATCCTTGATCGACCCGCCGGGATTGTTCGCCTCCAGCTTGAGGAACAGCTCGCAGACGCCGGTGTCCAGGCGCTGGGCCTTGACGATCGGCGTGTTGCCAATCAGTTCGAGTACGGAGGAATGAATCGCCATCGGGATATCGTCGCTGCGCCGCGCGGGCTAGACCGGTCATTATCCGACGAACGGCCGGGGAATGCTCATTCAGGCGGGAAACGATCGTGCTCGCCTATGAACGAGCGTGCTCAGCTGCCTGACAGGCCACGCGTCACGGCGCAGGCATCGGCCAAAACGAAAGACGCGGACGGTGGCAAGCCGACGAGGAGGCCGCCACCGCCCGCGGCGGTGAACTTGTTGTAACGGTGGGGAAGGATCAGTGCGTGAGCTGGTCGTACATCCGGGTGAGCTTCTCTTTGGCCTGCAATTTTTCGCGTTTCATCTGGCCCAAGGTCACGTCGTCGATGGGAAGCACCCCAAGTTCGGCATCCATGCATTTCTTGTTCAAGAGCTTGTGGCGTTGGTACAGCTGCTTGAACTCGGGATCGGACTTGATCAATGCGTCGATTTCGGTCTGCGGTTGCCCTTCGAACATGGCGTTACCTCCTTCACTTAAAACAAGAACGCCCCGGCCGCGAACGGCACAGGGCGCTGCTTGGGAATCGAAGACCCGCGCGTCACGTTGGCAAAGGTCATCACGGTAGACGCACTGGTAAAACCACTACCTGTTGCAACTGCGTGCGTCTCTGCGTGCCCTTGCGTCACTGACCCGGCCCTCCGTACTTTCCGGGCGGCGGAGTTGCTGCCCGGAGGTACGACCCTACGCCGGTCGCGGAGGGGGTTCAAGGCCGGAACGGCTGGTTTTGCCGTTCCCTGCGTCAATCAGTGACCGCGGTTCAACCGGGCGTCATGCCTGGGTTAAAAGACCTTAACTTCCAACCACTTGCATTAGGGCGCGACGACGACCTCCGCCGCGCGCGTCTTGCTGGCGGCACCCTTGCTGCCACTGACCTGCAACCGCGATTCCGCAACACCGGCGGCGACCAGAGCGTCGCGAAGCGCTTCGGCACGCTTCTTGGCTGTGCCCGCATCGCTGTCGAAGCCGACGATGCTGACCCGGCCCTTCTTGCCGATGTTCAGATACTCGGCCAGTGCCTTGGCCTGCCCGGCCGCATCGCCGGACAACGCCGCCTTGCCGCCGAACGCACCGCTGCCCAGCGAGAACACTTCGCCGCGGCTGTCCACCCTGGACGAGGGCAGCTTGGCACCGGCCACCAGCTCGGCTTCTTCATGGGCGAGCTGAAGGGCCTTTTGCTGGGCGGCGTTGAGCTTGGCGGTCTGCTTGCCGGCCACGCTGGTCAGCGCCAGCTCGGCATCCTGGCGAGCCAGGGTTTCCTGTTCGGCGGCCTGCCGCATGCGCTCAGCCTCCTCGGCCTGGATCTGCGCCTGCACACGCAGCCGCTCGGCCTCCTGCCGGGCGCGCGAGGCGTCACGGCGGCTGGCCTCGATCAGCAGATCGTTGCGGGTGCCTTCCAGGCGGTCCAGCTCGCGCCGGGCCAGCGCGGTGCGGGCGGTGAGCTCGGCGATCTCGACCCGGCGGTCGGCCAGAAACACCAGCGCATCGCGGTCGCGCCGCTTGGCCTCGGCCAGTGCGGCCACGGTCTGCTGCGCCTGCAAGCGCTCGTAGCGGGCCAGGTCGCTGGTCTGCGGGTCGTTTTGCAACGCTGCCAGGCGCCGATTGAGCGCGTCGGCCTGCGGGTCGTCCTTGGCCGCCATCGCCAGCGACGGCAGCGTGGCCAGGCTCAGCACACCGATATAAAGGAGGGGGCGCAGTTTCATCGGCCGTTCTCCCCGGTGTTGAGGGTGTTCTGCAGCTGCGCCACTTCCTTGCGACGTTGCTCCAGCTGGGCACTGACCACGGCCTCTTCGCTGCGCGCCTTGGCCAGATCGGCATCGGCGGCGGCGCGCAGTGCGAGCTGCGGCACCTCCTTGCGCTGGCGTTTGTCCAGTTGCGCCTGCTGGGCCTGCATCAATTCCTGGCGGGCCAGGTTGACCAGATCCGGGGCGTATTGGTCGGCATCGGCCTGGGTGGCGCGTTGCACGGCCTGTTCGGCGGCAGTGAGCTCCGGTGCCACCTGGGCGGCGGCCGGAGAGGAAAGAACCATGAAACAGGCGATGCCATACAGGGATCGCCGCAAGTATGCGAAGCTAGCCGTCATTAGGGGAGCCGTAGCGAGGAAGTCTCGAGCACGGCCATTGTCGGAAGCCTGCGGCGGACTTGCAACGAGACGCTGCTGTTTGTTGGGGAACCATTGCGCATGGATATCGGCTACTTCCTGAAGCTGATGACCGAAAAGAATGCCTCGGACATGTTCTTGACCACCGGCGCGCCGGTGTACATCAAGATCGAAGGCAAGCTCTACCCGCTTGGCAACACGGGGTTGCCGCCGGGGATGGTCAAGAAAATCGCTTACTCATTGATGGACGAAGGCCAGGTGCCGCAGTTCGAGCGCGAGCTCGAGCTCAACATGGCCATCGCCCTGTCCGATGCCGGCCGCTTCCGCGTGAACGTGTTCAAGCAGCGTGGCGAGGTGGGCATGGTGATCCGCGCCATCCGCAGCCGGATCCCGAGCATCGAAGAGCTCAACCTGCCGCAGGTGCTCAAGGACGTCATCATGACCCCGCGCGGGCTGGTGCTGGTGGTCGGTTCGACCGGCTCCGGCAAGTCGACCTCGCTGGCGTCGATGATCGACCACCGCAACAGCACCACCACCGGGCACATCCTCACCATCGAGGACCCGATCGAATATCTGCACAAGCACAAGATGTCGATCGTGAACCAGCGCGAGGTGGGCCTGGACACGCACGCCTTCCAGAGTGCGCTGAAGAACGCGATGCGCGAAGCGCCGGACGTGATCCTGATCGGCGAAATCCTGGATGCCGAGACCATGGAGGCGGCCATCGCCTTCGCCGAGACCGGCCACCTGTGCCTGGCGACGTTGCACTCCAACAACGCCGACCAGACCATCGAGCGCATCCTCAATTTCTTCCCGGAAAGCGCGCACAAGAACGTGCTGATGAACCTGGCGCTGAATCTGCGCGCGGTGGTCTCGCAGCGCCTGGTCAAGGGCGTGGATGGACGCCGCCGCCCCGCCACCGAGGTGTTGCTCAATACCCCGATGATCCGCGACCTGCTGCGTCGTGGCCAGGTGCACGAGGTCAAGGCGGCGATGGAAGAGTCGTTGGAAGAAGGCATGCAGACCTTCGACCAATGCCTGTTCCGCATGGTCAAGACCGGTGAGATCGAGCAGGAAGAAGCGCTGCGTGCAGCCGATTCGCGCGATGGCCTGGCGCTGAAGTTCCGGCTGTCCGAAGGCGGCTCCGGCGAGCACGACCCATACGCGGATTACGAGTCGGCGTCGGCGCCGAAGATCAGTCACGGGTTTATTTGATCTGGAATGCGGCAGCGCCCTCATCCGGCGCTGCGCGCCACCTTCTCCCGCGAGCGGGAGAAGGACATGGGCACCGGACGCACGCGTTGCGGCGCGCTGTGACTGATCTGCTTCTGCCGCGGCCCGTCGCTGGGGTTTGGCGCTGATCAGGGCCGTTGTTCAAGCCTCTCCTTACTCGGCACCGCTTCAACACTAGGCACCGCTTCAACGCGCCGCACGTCCCCTGCCTGTGGGAAACGATGGCCCAAGGACTGAGGCCACCGTCGAACATCTCGCTGCACTCACACCGCCGCGTCGGGCTGGGCCTCTGGCCGGGCAGCGCCGAATTGCGGGAGTGCCAGGCACTGTCGTTCGATCCGTTGCAAGGTGGGATACGGTGTCAGATCGACCTCGAACCGACGCGCGTTGTAGAGCTGCGGGATCAGCACGCAGTCGGCCAGGCCCGGCGTCTCGCCGTGGCAGAACGTTCCGGTGCGCGGGTCTTGCGCAAGTTGCGCTTCCAGCGCGCTGAAGCCGCACTGCATCCAGTGCTGTGTCCACTGCTGGCGTTGCGCCGCGTCCAGCGCAACGCCGCGCTCCAGGTAGTGGGTGACGCGCAGATTGTTGAGCGGATGCACATCGCAGGCGATGACCTGCGCCAGCGCGCGCACGCGGGCACGGTCGGCCGGGGCTGCTGGCAACAGCGGCGCGCTGTCCGCAAAGGCCTCGTCCAGATATTCCAGAATCGCCAGCGACTGCGGGATCACCACTGCGCCGTGGCGCAGCGTCGGCACCAGCTCCTGCGGATTGAGTTGCGCGTAGGCGGTGGCATGTTGCTCGCCACCATCGCGCACCAGATGCACCGGGTGCGTGATATAGGCCAGCGATTTCAGGTGCAGCCCGATGCGCACGCGATACGCCGCGCTTGAACGCCAGTACGAAAACAGCTCCAGCGCCGCGCTCATGCGCGGCCGCCAGTGACCGCGCCCGCCGGCGGGACGCTGCGCGTCATGGCGATGGCTGCCGTTCGACGCGCTGCTCGATCGCGCCGAAGATGCTGGCGCCGCTGGCATCGAACATCTCGATCCGCACCACATCGCCGAACGCCATGAACGGCGTGCTCGGCTTGCCATCGCGCAAGGTCTCGACCACGCGCTGTTCGGCAAAGCACGACGCGCCCAGCGTGGTGTCCTGATTGGCGATGGTGCCGGACCCGACAATCGTGCCAGCCGACAACGGACGGGTCTTGGCGGCATGGGCGATCAGCTGGGCGAAATCGAACTGCATGTCGTTGCCCGCTTCCGGCGCACCGAACCAGGCGCCGTTGACGTGGGTCACCAACGGCAGATGCACCTTGCTGTCGCGCCATGCATCGCCCAGCTCGTCGGGGGTGACGAATACCGGCGACAGCGCCGAGCGCGGCTTGGACTGCACAAAACCAAAGCCCTTGGCGAGCTCGGCCGGGATCAGGTTGCGCAGCGAGACATCGTTGACCAGGCCGATCAGCTGGATATGCGCGGCCGCCTGATCGGGCGAGGCCCCCATCGGCACGTCGTCGGTGATGACCACGATTTCGGCCTCCAGATCGATGCCGTGGTCCTCGCTGATCACCTTGATGGCATCGCGCGGGCCGTAGAAGCCGGCACTGGTGGCCTGGTACATCAGCGGGTCGGTGTAGAAGCTCTCCGGTACCTCGGCATTGCGCGCGCGACGCACCCGCTCCACATGCGGCAGGTAGGCGCTGCCATCGACGAATTCGTAAGCGCGCGGGAGCGGCGCGGCCAGCGCCTGCAGATCCAGATCGAAGACGCCATCGGCGCTGCCGTCGTCGAGCGAGGCAGACAAGGCGTTCAGCCGTGGCGCGACGTTGCTCCAGTCTTCCAGCGCGCGCTGCAGCGTCGGCGCGATGCCGGCGGCATGCACGGCCTTGCTCAGGTCGCGTGAGACCACGATCAGGCTGCCATCGCGGCCGCCTTCCTTCAGGGAACCTAGCTTCATGACGATCCTGTGCTGTGGCTGATCGGGCGATTGTACGACCTGGCGCAACAATGGTTGCGATTGAAACAGCTGACCCGCAGCACAATGCAATGCCGAAATTTTGTGCAGCGCGCCAAACGCGCGTACACTGGCCCCGTCTGCATGCGGCCGTCCGTTTCCCTTTGGGACCGCCGGCGAGGCCAGGATCGATCGATCCGCTCGCCCGCCCCACCCGACGCCTTTCGTGGTGCCGACAAACCCATCGCTTCTTGATCGGGTTGTTCCACCATCTCGCAGCGCGGTTCACGGGAACGCTCCGAGCCTCACTTTTTGCATCTGCAATGCGTTTGCGCTCCGGGCCTGGCCTGGTGGCGGCGCTTTACTTGGAGCTTCCTGATGTCTTTTGAATCCCTGGGCCTTGCGCCCTTCCTGCTGCGCGCGTTGGCCGAGCAGGGCTATGAAACCCCCACTGCGATCCAGCAGCAGGCGATCCCGCTGGTGCTGGCCGGTCACGACCTGCTGGCAGGCGCGCAGACCGGTACCGGCAAGACCGCCGCGTTCGGCCTGCCGCTGCTGCAGCACCTGGGCACCACGCCGCAGCCGGTCAACGGCCCGCGCAAGCCGCGCGCGCTGATCCTGACCCCGACCCGCGAGCTGGCCACCCAGGTGCACGACAGCCTGCGCGGCTATAGCAAGTACCTGCGCATTCCCAGCGCGGTGATCTACGGCGGCGTGGGCATGGGCAACCAGCTCGACACCCTGCGTCGTGGCGTGGACCTGCTGATCGCCTGCCCGGGCCGTCTGATCGACCATATCGAGCGTCGCAGCGTGGACCTGTCCGGCATCGAAGTACTGATCCTGGACGAAGCCGACCGCATGCTCGACATGGGCTTTTTGCCGTCGATCAAGCGCATCCTGACCAAGCTGCCGCGCCAGGACCGTCAGACCCTGCTGTTCTCGGCGACGTTCGAAGAGAACATCAAGCAGCTGGCGCTGGAGTTCATGCGCAACCCGATGCAGATCCAGGTCACCCCGAGCAACACCGTGGCCGAGAGCATCACCCACCGCGTGCACCCGGTCGATGGCGCGCGCAAGCGCGATCTGCTGCTGCACCTGTTGGCGCAGGACAGCCGCGAGCAGACCCTGGTCTTCGCGCGCACCAAGCATGGCAGCGACAAGCTGGCGCTGTTCCTGGAAAAGTCTGGCATCAAGACCGCGGCGATCCATGGCAACAAGAGCCAGGGCCAGCGCATGCGTGCACTGAGCGACTTCAAGGCCGGCCGCGTGACCGTGCTGGTGGCCACCGATATCGCCGCGCGCGGTATCGATATCGACCAGCTGCCGAAGGTCATCAACTACGACCTGCCGATGGTGGCCGAGGACTACGTGCACCGTATCGGCCGTACCGGCCGTAACGGCTCCACCGGCGAGGCGATTTCGCTGGTGGCGCAGGACGAAGCCAAGCTGCTGCGTCAGATCGTGCGCATGCTGGGCCGCGACGTGGAAATCCGCGACGTGCCGGGCTACGAGCCGCAGACCCCGATCCGTTGGGGCAACAGCGCCCCGGGCCGTGCCGAACAGCCGGGCGGCGATCGCGCACCGCGCAAGAGCCACGCGCGTCGTCCGCATGGCGATGCACCGCGTCAGGCGCATGCACATGCCGGCCCGAAGAAGCCGGGTGGCCAGCGCAGCGCCGGGCCGCGTCAAGCCAATGCGGGCGCAGGTGCCGGCCGGCGCGACAGCCGTGGCGGCGCTGGCCGTCCGGCTAACCGCGGCGCCTGATAGACGCGTCTGCTGAGAACAAGGGCCGCCATGCGGCCCTTGTTGTATCAGGCCCGCGTTGTATCGGACCCGGCCGCTCCGGACCCTTGCGTGATCCGGTACCACGCCGGCACGTGCCTTTCCCTTTCGTTACTGCTTGCCGATCACCGTCATGGATATCTTCAAAGTCTTTACGCTCGAAGCCGCGCATCGGCTTCCCAATGTGCCGCCCGGCCACAAGTGCGCCCGGCTGCATGGGCATTCGTTCCGGGTCGAGCTGCACGTCAGCGGCGAACCGGGTGCCGACACCGGCTGGATCATGGATTTCGGCGATATCAAGGCGGCCTTTCAGCCGATCTACGACCGCCTGGACCACCACTACCTCAATGACATCGAGGGGCTGGAGAACCCGACCAGCGAACGGTTGGCGATCTGGATCTGGCAGCAGCTCAAGCCGGCCTTGCCGCAGTTGAGCGAAATCGTGGTGCATGAAACCTGCACGTCCGGCTGCCGCTACCGCGGTTGACCGCGTGCGCAGTGTTCGATTCTAAGCCGCCTGATGGGCGGCTTCGTCGTTTTTGCGGTCCTTCCAACCGATTGAATTCAAATGAATTTGAACAATGTTTTGGAAAATTTCAGGAAACGTGTTGCATCGCACCAATATGCGCGTATGCTGCAACGCAACAAACGGTCACGGCTTTCCCCAAGGGGTTCGCAATGTCGGCGCAGTTCGATAACAGCTTCACCAGTCAGTTCGCCTCTGCCGCAGCACGTGCCAATCAGTTGGCATTGGACACGCTGAAGCAGAACGTCACCGCCACCACCAGTTTCTTGGGTGAGTTTGCGCAGGCACGCGACCTGGGTGCCTACCAGACGCTCTGGCCGAAAGGTCTGCAACTGGCCCGCGACAACCTGGAACGTTTGGCCTCGGCCAACCAGGAAGTGGTCGGGATGGGTTTGAAGATGTCCAGCGAGCTTGGGCAGTTTGCCAAGCAGCAGTTCGACACCGGCAGCGAGCAGGCCGGCGCAGCAGGCAAGACACGGCGCAGCTAACCGCCACCAAAAATTCAGCGTCTTTGCATGGGTCCCTCCCCCCATGCAATCCGGCCCGACAGATCCCTCCCTCTGTCGGGCTTTTTTATTGTGCGTTTGCCGGCCATCTGTCGCCGCGGCTTGCGCGCGGCGAGTGGCACTGCCGTGTTTGCGGCCGGCGCGGCTAAATAGGTAGCCGCAGCTCCTGCGCCTGGCTGGCGGCATCGGCGCCCGGGCGCCAGCGGATCCGCCCCCAGCACGGCATCGACAGCCGCTGGTGCAACATCTGGATGTTCTCTTCGACGCGCTCCATCTGCGGGTCGATTTCGTTGGCGATCCAGCCGATGCATTCCAGCCCGTCGGCGGCGATGGCGGCGGCAGTCAGGCGCGCGTGGTTGATGCAGCCCAGCCGCACGCCGACCACCAGCACCACCGGCAGTTGCAGCGCGCGCACCAGATCGGCCTGGTCCAGATCGGCGCTGAGCGGCGCAGCCCAGCCGCCGACACCTTCGACCACCACCACCCCGGCCTGGCGACGCAATTGCGCAAAGGCGCGGGCGATCGGGTCCAGCGACAGGGTCACGCCGACATCGGCAGCAGCCAGCTCCGGTGCCAGCGGTGCGGGCAAGGCGTACGGGTTGAGGGTGGCGTAATCCGGTTGCGGGTCGCTGGCCGCCTGCAGCGCCAGCGCGTCTTCATTGCGCCAGCCATCCGGCGTTTGTTCGCAGCCACTGGCGACCGGCTTCATCCCCACCGCGGTGTGGCCGCGCGCGCGTAGCGCATGCAGCAACGCCGTGCTGCCCATGGTCTTGCCGATGCCGGTGTCGGTGCCGGTGACGTACAACGCCGGGTGCTGCATGCGTTCGATCCTGCGGCCGGGCCGCCATTGCCGAGAGGGCGGGCAGCATAACGTGCGGATCCGAACGCGCGGCTGAGTCGCAATGCCGCTGCGGATGGCCGCTGCTAAACTTCTGCCATGTTCGCCACCTCGTCGCTCACCGGCAGCAAGCCGGAACAATATGCCCAGCTCACCGCCCAGGCCCAGGCCCTGGTGCACGGCGAGCCGGATCGGATCGCCAATGCCGCCAATCTGGCCGCACTGATCTTCAATTCGCTGCCGTCGCTCAACTGGGCCGGCTTCTATTTCTACGATGGCCGCGAGCTGGTGGTGGGGCCGTTCCAGGGCTTGCCGGCCTGCGTGCGCATTCCGCTGGACAAGGGCGTGTGCGGTGCGGCCGCCAGCACCCGACAGAGCCAGCGCATTGCCGACGTGGACGCGTTTCCGGGGCATATCGCCTGCGATTCGGCGTCGCGCTCGGAGCTGGTGATTCCTTTGGTCAAGGGCGAGACCTTGATCGGCGTGCTGGATCTGGACAGCCCGGAGCTGGATCGCTTCGACGCCGACGATCAGCAAGGCCTGGAAGCCATTGCGCAAATTTTCGTCGGCGCGTTGACGTGACCACCGAACGGCTGCGCAACATCGGCCCGAAAAGTGCGGCGTGGCTGCGCCAGGTGGGTTTGCGTACGCAGCAGGATCTGCAGGCGGTGGGCGCGGTGGGCGCCTTCGTCAAAGTGCGCCGCGCCGGTTTCAGACCCAGCCTCAATCTGCTGTATTCGCTGGAAGGCGCCTTGACCGATTGCCATTGGCAGGACGTACCGGAAGCGCGTCGGCATGCCTTGCTGGCCGAATACGAAGCGGCCAGTGCGCTGTTGCCGGTGCGCGGTCGCGCGGTCGCCGGGCCGGTGGAAACCGTGCACTACGCGCGGGCGGACAACGACGATACGCATGGCGACATGCTCGAAGGACACGATGACGCTGCGGACCCGAGCCAGACCCGCGAGGATTGAGCGCACACCATGGGTGGAGCGCCGCTGCATCTTTTGGTATCGGCGCCGTGCGGTTGGTATCGGCGCCGTGCGGTAGCGCCCGACACGATGGCTGCGCGCGTTGCGCGCAGCGCTTGGTCGCAACGTCGGCGGCACACCACGCAAAACCCCCGCTGCGAACTCCAGCCAGCGCACCCACTCCGCTGTCGACCGCGTTGTCGCGTCGCGCCAAACACCAAACGCAGCTAACAGCATCTACGAAGCGATCGTCGGTTGGATGCGGACGCTACGCTTAGAACCGCAGGACGGAAACAGGACGCACTGCACCGATCACCGATCACGTCCGCCTGGCAGCCGCGCAGTCTCTTTGTCGGTCGCTCTAGGTCAATGCCAGCAGCTCGCGCATGTCATCCATGACCGCCACCGCGCCGGAGCTGTGCACGTCGAAGCCGCGCAGATAGCCGTAGCACACCATCGCCAAGGGCATTGCCGCTGCGTTTGCGGCGGCCGCATCGGTGGCCGAATCGCCAACCATCAGGCACTGCTGCGGTGCGTGCTGGAATTGCCTGGCCAGGTGCAGCAGCGGCGCGGCATCGGGCTTGCGCTGCGGCAGCGAATCGCCACCGAGTACGCTGCTGAAGTGCGCAGCGATGCCCAGATGCTCCAGCAGCGGCGCGATGAACCGCGATGGTTTGTTGGTGCACAACGCCAGCGTGGCGCCGGCCTCGCGCAGGCCAACCAAGGCCTCGCCGACACCGGGATAGAGCTGCGGGTTATGCAGCAGGCTGGCTTCGTAGTGACGCATCATCACCGGCATCGCGGTATCGGCATCGTGCGTGCCGCCGGCTTCGCGCAAGGCAGTGGCAAGCAGCACGTGCACGCCCTCACCGATCCAGCCACGAATCGTCGCCTCGCTGAACTGCTGCAACCCGAGTTCGTGCAAGGTGGCGTTGAGCGCTTCGGCGATATTGGGTGCGCTGTCCACCAGCGTGCCGTCCAGGTCGAAGATCACCAGCGGATACGGAAACATGCACAACGCCTCGTTGGGGGAGCGGCCTGCAGTGTACGAGCGGCTGGATTCAGAGCGCGTCAGCGTGCGCGGTCAAGATGCGTGCTGCCGTCATCGCTGCATGCATCAGGCTGAGGACGGCTACCACAACGTAGCGAGCAGTCGTCAGGTGTGGGTGGACGGCGCGCTCAGACCCGGAGTGCTCGCGTGGTAATGCCGCACCGAACACCGGCTACGCCCGCCCGGCGGTGAGCACAGTCGTTTTGGTGGCTGCTCTACCACACGGCATCGCAGGCACGACGTCGCACTCACTGCGCCTGCGGCATCTCGCCGAACAACTCGCCCTGCACCGCGCCCTCTTCGGCATCGCTGAAACCGCTCAGCCCGACACCGACCAGGCGATAGCGCGTGTCGTCGGGCAGCTCCACGCGCTTGGTCAGTGCCAGCGCAATCTGCGCCAATGCATCAAAGGAAGCCGGCGGCTGCTCCGGCGTGTACGAACGGGTCAGGATGCGAAAGTTCGAGGTCTTCAGCTTCAGCACCACCGTGCGCCCGATCCGTTCGGTGCGCCGCGTGGCGAGCCAGGTTTTTTCGGCCAGGCGCAGGATGTGCGGGTCCAGTGCATCGAGCGCCAGATCCTCGCTGAAGGTGTCTTCCGAAGAGACCGACTGCACTTCCTGATCCGGCTCCACCGGGCGGTCGTCGATGCCGCGCGCGCGGCGATACAGGCTGTGTCCGAAACTGCCGAAATGCGCCTGCAATTCTTCCAGCGGACGCAGTCGCAGATCGGCCACAGTGACGATGCCCAACGCCGCCAGCTTGCCGTCCATCACCTTGCCCACGCCTGGGATGCGATTGACCTTGAGCGGCAGCAGGAACGCATCCACGCGACTGGGTGCGATGACGAACTGGCCATCGGGCTTGCGCCAGTCCGAGGCGATCTTGGCCAGGAACTTGTTCGGCGCGATGCCGGCCGATGCGGTGAGCCCGGTTTCGTCGCGGATCTGGGTGCGGATCAGTTGCGCGATTTCGGTGGCCAGCAGCATGCCGGTCTTGGCGTGCGTGACGTCCAGATAGGCTTCGTCCAGCGACAACGGCTCGACCAGATCGGTATGCCGATGAAAGATCTCGCGCACCTGCCGCGACACCGCCTTGTAACGCGCAAAATCCGGCGGCACGAACACCGCATCCGGGCAGAGCCGTTCTGCACGTAGCGCCGGCATCGCCGAGCGGATGCCGAAGGTGCGTGCTTCGTAGGAGGCGGCGCAGACCACCGAGCGCGCGCCGCGCCAGGCAACCACCACCGGCTTGCCGCGCAGGCCGGGATCGTCACGTTGCTCCACGGACGCGTAGAACGCATCCATGTCCACGTGCACGATCTTGCGCATCAAGCTGGGGTCTCTCCACTCAGGATGCGGCCATGATAAGGCAGCCGCGTCTCACGCCTTGATCCAGTACTCACGGCAAAGCGGCGCGAAACGGGCGCGACCGCCGGCAGTTCTTGTCTTCGCCATCGCTCTGGATGCTCATGGCGCCGCACCTAATCCGGCCGTTGGTCACGACCGGCCGTTGGTCACGACCGGCCTGCGTGCGCAACCGGCCTGCGTGCGCAGACGCGAGGTGCCCATGCACCACATCGCGCGCCGCACCACGCAATCGGCTGAAAACAGCACGCATGCGTACGGATAAAACGTTTGATTGAACCGCGCCGGCTCATGCACCCTTGCCGGCTTCGCCATTCGCTCCTTGCAGGAAACGTTTGTGATGACTCGTCAAAGTGCGTATTCGCGCGACCAATTGCTGGCCAGCGCGCGCGGTGAATTGTTCGGACCCGACAGCGGCAGGCTGCCGAACGACCCGATGCTGATGTTCGACCGCATCACCGAGATCAGCGACACCGGCGGCGCGCACGGCAAGGGCGTGATTCGCGCCGAGCTGGATGTGCGCCCCGACCTGTGGTTTTTCGGTTGCCATTTCATCGGCGACCCGGTGATGCCCGGTTGCCTGGGGCTGGATGCGATGTGGCAGCTGACCGGCTTCTTCCTGACCTGGATCGGCGCTGCAGGCCGCGGCCGCGCGCTGGGTTGCGGGGAGGTCAAGTTCACCGGCCAGGTGCTGCCCAGCGCCAAGCTGGTGAGCTATGAGATCGATGTGAGCCGCGTGATCAACCGCAAGCTGGTGATGGCGCAGACCGATGCGCGCATGCTGGTGGACGGGCGCGAAATCTATACCGCCAAGGATCTGCGCGTGGGCATGTTCACTTCGACGGAGAACTTCTGATGCGTCGTGTCGTCGTCACCGGAATGGGCATCAATTCGTGTCTGGGCAATGACCTGGACACCGTCTCCATCGCATTGCGCGAAAGCCGCTCCGGCATCACCGCCCTGCCCGACCATGCCGAGGCCGGTCTGCGCAGCCAGGTGGGCGGCGCAGTCACGCTGGATCTGGAAGCACTGATCGACCGCAAGCTCAAACGCTTCATGGGCGACGCCTGCGCGTACGCGTATCTGGCCATGCGCGATGCGATTGCCGATGCGGGCCTGAGCGCCGAACAGGTTAGCGATGTGCGCACCGGCGTAATCGCCGGTTCCGGCGGCGGGTCCAGCCAATGGCAGGTGGAAACCGCCGATCTGCTGCGCAACCGCGGCGTGCGCAAGGTGGGCCCGTACATGGTGCCGCGCACCATGTGCTCGGCGGTGTCGGCCTCGCTGGCCACCGCGTTCAAGATCCGCGGCCTGAGCTATTCGCTGTCGGCCGCCTGCGCGACCTCGGCGCATTGCATCGGCGCGGCGGCGGATCTGATCCGGCACGGCGCGCAGGATGTGATGTTCGCCGGCGGCGGCGAAGAACTGCACTGGACCATGAGCGTGATGTTCGATGCGATGGGCGCGCTGTCCACCGGCTTCAACGATCGCCCGGCAGTGGCCTCGCGCCCGTACGATGCGCAGCGCGATGGCTTCGTCATCGGTAGCGGCGGCGGCATGTTGGTGCTGGAAGACTACGACCACGCCGTCGCACGCGGCGCACGCATCCATGCCGAGCTGCTCGGCTATGGCGTGACCTCCGATGGTGCGGACATGGTGGCGCCCAGCGGCGAAGGCGCGGTGCGCTGCATGCACATGGCCATGCAGGGGCTGGATCGCCCGATCGATTACCTCAACACGCACGGCACCTCGACACCGCTGGGCGATGTCACCGAGCTGGGCGCAGTGCGCGCGGTGTTCGGCGACAACGTGCCGCCGCTGTCGTCGACCAAGGCGCTGTCCGGTCATTCGCTGGGCGCAGCCAGCGTGCACGAGGCGATCTACAGCCTGCTGATGTTGCGCGATGGCTTCATGGCCGGCTCGGCGCATATCGACGAACTCGACCCGCGCGCCGAAGGCTTCCCGATCCTGCGGCAGACACAGGAAGCGACCTTGAACACGGTGATGTCCAACAGCTTCGGCTTTGGCGGGACCAACGGCACCCTGGTGTTCGGGCGGGCGTGATGGCTGCATGCAAACGCGTGTAATCGCGTTGTGCAGCCACGCGGGTACGGAGAGTCGATCCGTGTCCGCGCCGTGCAAGGGGTCCATCAGTGGAAGACGGGCGGTGCAACTTCAAGCAACCGCGATGCGACAGAACAGCGTTGCCAGCACGCATGTTGACGACATGCCTATGTGAAAGCAGCGACGTGCAATCACGCGTTACCGCCCTGCGCCAAGGCGCAGGTGCGGTGTCTTATTCGTCCCGCAAGCGGTCGCAATCTTCCATCGAGGTCCCGCTGCTGGCGGGCTGGCCCTTCGCGTCCCTGGCAGCGCTCTGCTCTTGTGCGCGCTGCCTGCTGCGGCACGCCGTCCGGGCCTGATCGCGCTTGAACTGCAAGCTCCTGGCCGCATCGATCTCGGCTCGCTCGCGGTTGGTCCGCTCGGTGTTTACGCGTGTCTCCTGTTTGACGCGTCTTGCGATGGAGGGGTCGCCGGCTTGCGGCAGGCCCTCACCGGGCGCAAGCACTTCCAGCGCCGGCGAGTTGCCGGGTGAATGGTCGCGCCACAGCGCGCGCTCACTCTCCACGGTCCATTCGCGGCCGCGGTAATGCGCGTCCCAATACGCGTCCAGCGAAAACTCGAGTTTCGGCACCACGCGGCTCAAATCGCCGCGCTCCAGCGCGATCGCTTGCGCAGGCATCCAGCCACGCGCATCCGGCGCACGCACATCGCACCATCTGCCGTTCTTCAGGCACCCATAGACCGTGAGCGCGTTGCCGGCGCTGGCCTCGCCCACACGCCGGTATTCCTCGCCTGGGCCTGCGCGCAGGCCAGCCAGACTACTGGCGTGACCGGCGTGCTGCGCCGCGGCCGGTACCGCCGCGGCCATCAACACCACCACACTCCATGACAGACGTCGCTGCATTGCACTTTCCTTGATGTGCTGATCCAGTGGCGCATCGGTCATCTGGGTGACCGCGCTGCTGCGCTTATACGACAATCCACCTCACTGAACTGCGAACGCATGCCCTGCGAACGCAGCGCCTGCCAGCGATGGCAGGCGCGCGACTGCCCCGCTCAGCCCGCCATGCCGTTATGCCGCAGCAGCGCATCGATGCTGGGCGCGCGACCACGGAAGGCGCGGAAGTTGTCGGCAGCGCTACGGCTTCCGCCACGCGACAGCACCTCAACGCGGAACCGCGCACCGGTCTCGGCCACCTGCTCGGGTGCTTCTTCGAACGCGGCATAGGCGTCGGCGCTGAGCACTTCGGCCCATTTGTAGCTGTAGTAACCAGCCGCGTAGCCGCCGGCAAAGATGTGGCTGAACTGATGCGGGAAGCGATTCCACGCCGGCGGGCGATTGACGGCGACCTCATCGCGCACGCGTTCGATCAGCTGTAGCACGCTGTCCTGAGCCGGGTCGAAACTGCTGTGCAATTGCATGTCGAACAATGCGAATTCCAGCTGCCGCACGGTAAACATGCCGCTCTGGAAATTGCGCGCGGCCAGCAGCCGGTCGAACAGGTTGCGCGGCAGCGGCTCGCCGGTCTGCACGTGCGCGGTCATCGCCTGTACGCGCCCCCATTCCCAGCAGAAGTTCTCCATGAACTGGCTGGGCAATTCCACCGCGTCCCATTCCACGCCGTTGATCCCGGCCACACCCAGCTCGCCGATCCGCGTGAGCAGCTGATGCAGGCCATGGCCCATTTCATGGAACAGCGTAGTGACTTCGCCATGCCGGAACGTGGCCGGTGCATCGCCGCTGCCACGGCCGAAGTTGCACACCAGATACACCAGCGGTGTCTGCACGCCCTTGGCGGTCTCGCGGCGGTTGCGGCAATCGTCCATCCACGCGCCACCGCGCTTGCCTTCGCGCGCGTACAGATCCAGATAGAACTGGCCGACCAACGCGCCTTGCGCATCTTCGAGCCGGTAAAAACGCACATCCTCATGCCAGACCGGCGCGCTGTCGGGCTTGACGCGCAGGCCGTACAAGCTGTGGATCACATCGAACAGGCCGGCCAACACTTTCGGCTCGGTGAAATACTGCTTCACTTCCTGCTCGGAGAAGCTGTAGCGCGCCTGCTTGAGCTTTTCGCTGACGTAGGCCAGGTCCCAGGCCTGCAGTTCGTCCAGGCCAAGTTCGTCGCGCGCAAAGGCTTCGAGTTCGGCGCGGTCGCGTTGCGCATATGGCTTGGCGCGCACCGCCAGGTCGCGCAGAAAGCCCATCACTTCATCCGGGCTTTGCGCCATCTTGGTGGCCACCGAATAGTCGGCATACCCGGCAAACCCAAGCAGCTGCGCCAGCTCTGCGCGCAGGGCGAGAATGCGATCGATATTGGCGCTGTTGTCCAGCGCGGCATCGCCGAATTCGGACGCGCGCTCGGCGTTGGCGCGATACAGCAGCGCGCGCAGGTCGCGACTGTCGGCATCGCTCTGCACCGGCAGATAGCACGGCATCTGCAAGGTGAACTTCCAGCCCGGGACGCCATCTTTCTCTGCGGCAGCGCGGGCGGCGGCGATCACTTCGGCCGGCAGCCCCGACAACTGCGTCTGGTCTTCGGTGACGTACGACCATGCGTCGGTGGCATCGAGCACGTTCTGCGAAAACTTGGCCGCCAACGCGGACAGCTCTTCCTGGATCTGCGCAAAGCGCGCCTTGGCCTCGTCGTCCAGCTCGGCGCCGCCCAGACGGAAATCGCGTAGCGCGTTATCCAGTACCTTGCGGCGTGCCTCATCGTAATCGGCCGCTTCCGGCGATTGCGCCAGCGCCTTGTACTGCGCGTACAAGGCCAGGTTCTGGCCCAGCGCGCTGCCGAAGCGGCTCACCTTGGGCAGATTGCTGTTGTAGGCCTCGCGTAGCTCGGGCGTGTTCATCACCGCCTGCAGATGGCCGACCTG
Organism: Xanthomonas dyei; assembly: GCF_002939865.1. GTDB lineage: Bacteria > Pseudomonadota > Gammaproteobacteria > Xanthomonadales > Xanthomonadaceae > Xanthomonas > Xanthomonas dyei. The sequence continues at coordinate 121,899 of NZ_MDEE01000007.1, read as the reverse complement.
CCCCCACGCGCGCCACAGCCGCTCGGTGGCATCGTCCAGCGGCACCACGAAGCTGTTCCAGCTCACCGGGCTGACCTGCTCGGCCACCTTCACCGCCGCTTCCGCCTCGGCCAGCAGTTGGTCGATCGCCGGGCCCACATGTTCGGGGCGGATGGCATCGAAGGACGGCAGTCCAGACAGGTCGAGCAGCGGGTTGGTCATGGAGCGCTCCGGCGGTGGACTGGATCAGGGATGACGAATGATGTGTGGCGATACCTACCGACACGCGGCGCGCGTCAGCAGGCTCCCGATATGGCGATCATTCCAGCGCAGCACAAGGCAGCTGCGGCAATGCGCCGCCGTTGACCGCGCTGGCAATGGCCGCATCGCTGTCGGTGACATCGATCGCGCGTTCCACATACCAGGCCGGGTTGTAGTAACTGTGCGCGTAGCGCTCGCCGGCATCGCACAGGATGCTGACGATGGAGCCCTGACGGCCTTGCTCGCGCATCCGCTGCGCGGCGTGCAGCACGCCGATGAAGTTGGTGCCAGTGGAACCGCCCACGCGACGGCCCAGGGTGGCGCTGACGTGGCGCATCGCGGCCAGGCTCAAAGCATCGGGCACCTTGATCATTTCATCCACGCAGCTGGGGATGAAGCTCGATTCCACCCGCGGCCGGCCGATGCCTTCGATGCGCGAGCCGCCGGTGATCGCCAGCTCCTTGGGGCACTGCCCGTCCACCGCGCGGCAATAGCCGTCGAAGAACACCGATACTTCCGGGTCCACGCACAGGATGCGGGTGTGATGGCGGCGATAGCGCACATAGCGCCCCAAGGTGGCGCTGGTGCCGCCGGTGCCGGGGCTGCAGACGATCCAGTCGGGGATGGGGTGCGGTTCTTCGGCCAGCTGCTTGAAGATCGATTCGGCGATGTTGTTGTTGGCGCGCCAGTCGGTAGCGCGCTCGGCGTAGGTGAACTGGTCCATGAAATGCCCGCCGGTCTCGCGCGCGAGCTGATGCGAGGCGCTGTCCAGATCGCAGGCGCGCTCCACCAGATGGCAGCGGCCGCCCTGGAATTCGATCGCGGCGATCTTCTCCGGCGAGGTCGAGGCGGGCATCACCGCGATGAAGGGCACACCCAGCAAGCGCGCGAAATAGGCTTCGGAAATCGCAGTCGACCCGCTGGAGGCCTCGATCACCGGGCGCCCTGCACGCAGCCAGCCATTGGTCAGCGCATACAAAAACAGCGAGCGCGCCAAGCGGTGCTTGAGGCTGCCGGTGGGGTGGCTGGACTCGTCCTTGAAATACAGGTCGATGCCCGGATAGCCCGGCAGGCCCATCGGAATCAGATGGGTGTCGGCCGAACGATTGAAATCGGCCTCGATCTTCTGGATGGCGGCGGCCACCCACTGGCGCTGCGACATGGGCACGGATTTGATGCGAAAGAGACCCCGATTCTACCGCCGCCAGGCGCGCACCCGGGGCAGGCAGTCATCGGGCGGACAGTTGCGGGCCGGTGGTATGCTCGCAACGTTCTTTGCCAGCCCCGACCGCCCGTGCTGCGTTGCCTGCTCCGCCTGCTGCTGTGCCTGTGCCTGGTCGCCAATACGGCCACCGGCGCGTGGGCGTCGGTGGGCATGGCGATGCCGAACACGGCCATGCCGCAGGCGGCAACGCACGCGATGCCGGCGCGCATGGCAGCAGCAATGCCTTGCCATGACGCCATGCCAGCGCCAGATACGGCGCCGTTGCCCGACAAGACCCAACACGCGAACGCAAGCGACTGCTGCAAGCTGGGCAGCTGCGACTGCCTGCAGCACGCCAGTCTGGCCTTGCTGACCCTGCCTGCGGTTCCGGCGCGGCTACTCGGTCATTCCGGCGTGACCGCCGCCCTGGACGAAGGCCGCGGCAGCCCGGCACACGAACAACCGGTTCGACCTCCCATCGGCTAACGGCCGACACGACACGACGCGCTCCATCAGCGCTGCGTCGCAGATGCTCAGGATCGGCAGGGGCTGCGCGAACGCTTCGACGATACGTGCGTCGTCCGCCTGATCTGACGATAGCGCGCCGCGTCCCTCGGCCATTCCACGCATGCTTCGCCCCGCGTCCTTGCACGCGGGATTTCTCAGCGATGCGCTACGTCTGCCTGCTGTTGCAGACGCGCCGGAGGTGACATGTCTTCCGATTCCCCTGTATTCGATCCAACCTCCACGCCCGCCATCAGCCGGCGTCGTTTTGTGCAAGGCCTGGCCCTGGGCGGGCTTGCCGCAGGCGCCGGGCTGTGGAGCACCGATGCGCGTGCGGCCGGCACGGTCTCCACGCCGGTCCTGCGCGGCAGTAGCCAGTCGCTGCAGATCGGCCGCATGCCGGTCAATTTCACCGGGCGCACGCGCCCTGCCATCACCGTCAATCAGAGCCTGCCTGCGCCAACGCTGCGCTGGCGCGAGGGCGACACGGTGAGCGTGCGTGTGCGTAATGCGCTGACCGACCAGCCCACCTCGGTGCATTGGCATGGCCTGCTGCTGCCCGCCAACATGGACGGCGTGCCGGGCATGAGCTTCGATGGCATCGCGCCGGGCCAGGAGTATCACTACCGCTTCGCGCTGCGCCAATCCGGCACCTACTGGTACCACAGCCACTCGATGTTCCAGGAGCAGGCCGGCCTGTACGGCGCCATCGTCATCGACCCGCTGACGCCGCCGCCGTACCGCTTTGATCGCGAACATGTGGTGCTGTTGTCGGACTGGACCGATCTGGACCCGGCGGCGCTGTTCCGTCGTTTGAAACAGATGCCGAGCCACGACAATTACGCGCAGCGCACGGTGGGCGATTTTGTGCGCGATGCGCGCGAAGACGGCTTGCGCGCGACACTGGCCGACCGCGGCATGTGGGGGCGCATGCGCATGACACCCACCGACCTGTCGGACGTCAACGCCAACACCTACACCTATCTGCTCAACGGCGTGGCGCCGGCCGGCAACTGGACCGGCTTGTTCACCCCCGGCGAAAAGGTGTTGCTGCGTGTCATCAATGGCTCGTCGATGACCTACTTCGACATCCGCATCCCCGGCCTGCGCATGACCGTGGTCGCGGCCGACGGCCAATACGTGCATCCGGTCAGCGTGGACGAGCTGCGCATTGCCGCAGCCGAAACCTTCGATGTGCTCGTCGAGCCGACCGGCCAGGACGCGTTTACGTTGTTTGCGCAGGACATGGGCCGCACCGGATTCGCCTGCGGCACGCTGGCGGTACGGCATGGCTTGCGGGCGCCAATTCCCCCACTGGACCCACGCGCGATACTGACCATGCAGGACATGGCGCATGGCGGTGGCACGGGGCACGCCGATCACTCCATGCACGCTGGCGATGCCATGCAAAGCGACCCGCATGCCGCACACGCCATGCCGATGCCGATGCCGATGCCGATGCCGATGCCGGCCCAGCATGCGCACATGCCGGACAGCGCGTCGGACAAGGCACCGCACCACTCCGCCAGCGAAACCGGCAATCCGTTGATCGACATGCGCAGCAAGGCCACTGCACCGCGCCTGGACGACCCTGGCCTAGGCCTGCGCGATAACGGCCGCCGCGTGCTGTGTTACGGCGATCTGCACAGTCTGTTCGACGACCCGGATGGCCGCGAGCCTGGTCGCGAGATCGAGCTGCATCTGACCGGCCACATGGAAAAATTCGCATGGTCCTTCGACGGCATCGCCTTCGCCTCGGCCGACCCACTGCGGCTGCGCTACGGCGAGCGGCTACGCATCGTGCTGGTCAACGACACCATGATGCAACACCCGATTCACCTGCACGGCATGTGGAGCGACCTGGAAGATGCCGACGGCAATTTCCAGGTGCGCAAGCACACCATCGACATGCCGCCCGGCACGCGCCGTAGCTATCGCGTGCGCGCAGATGCGCTGGGCCGCTGGGCCTACCACTGTCATCTGCTCTACCACATGGAAGCGGGCATGATGCGCGAAGTGCGGGTGGACGCATGAGCGCGTTACGTCTACGCCCACTGTTCGTGAGCACGTGGTTGTTCAGTGCATCGTTGGCCGCACAGCAGCACGCGGATGCGCCGAGCAACGACACAGCGCACGACCCGCCTGTGCATGCGATGCAGATGACGGCCGAGGCTGACGATACCGATTTGCAAACGGCAAAACCGCTTTATGCGGAGTCGGCAACTGCACAGGACATGCTGCCTGCCATGGAGATGTCACACGCGCACATGCAGCACGCCGACGAGATGCCAAAGCCTGCAAAGGCATCTACTCGCGACGCCGCAACGTCTGTGGCACGCGCCGATACATCGGTGTTGCAGCATGCTCAGATGCAGGAAGCCGCATTGAAGCCGCCTGCAGGTGACAGTCACATGTCGCACGCAGGCATGGAGCATGGCTCCATGGATCACGCGGCGATGAATCACGCATCGATGGATGAAGCCCCCACGCAGCAGACGCCAATGGATCACACAACCATGGACCATGCGCAGATGCAGCACGACGCACCAGTCAACCCGCCGATGCAAACGAGCGCCGCCACTCACCGCACTGCACTGCCACGCGAGCCGATTCCAGAGCCGACCGCCGAGGACATCGCAGCGGCCTTCGCCCCGTTGCAGAGCCATGCGATGCATGGGACAGGAGTCAACCGGTATGTGCTGCTCGATCGACTGGAGGCGTTCGACACCGATCGCGGCAGCGGCCAGGAATGGGAGGCGCGCGCGTGGATCGGCGGCGATATCAACCGTCTGTGGCTACGCAGCGAAGGCGAGCGACAACAGGGGCGCACGCAAGACGCGTCGGTCGAAGCGTTCTACGGCCATGCCGTCTCGCCCTGGTGGGACGTGCTGGTGGGCGTGCGTCAGGACATCGGCACCGATCATCGCAGTTGGGCAGCGTTCGGCGTGCAAGGCCTGGCGCCGTACAAGTTCGAAACCGAGGCCACCCTCTTCGTGGCCAGCGGCGGTCGCGCGGCCCTGCGACTGGAAGGCGAATACGACGTCCTGCTCACCAACCGCCTGATCCTGCAGCCGCGCGTGGAAGCGAACATCGCACTGAGCGAGGATACGCAGCGCGGCATCGACAGTGGACTGGAGCAGCTCGAAGCGGGTGTGCGCCTCCGCTACGAAGTCACGCGCCGGTTTGCGCCCTACATCGGCTGGGTGCATCAGCGCAGCTTCGGCAACCGGGCCCAGCGCGCCCCGATGGACGACGAACCGGCGCGCGACAGCCGCTTCATCGCCGGCGTGCGCATCTGGTTTTGAGATGGCCACAGCCGTGCGCATGGACCTGGACGCTCCGGCCCATGCGCACGGCCTGTACGCAGGCAAACGCAGGCAAACGCAGACATAAAGCAATGATCGACTACAGCGCGTGGCGGCCAGATCACCGACGCGCGTAATGCAGACACGCCGACAACCCTTGCCTCGCTAACATCGGCCCACACTGCAGCACTGACCTGTGCCCCGATTTCAACAAGGAACCCAACAATGCCTCTGACCGATCTGCAACACGTTCCCGGCGCTAGCGCCGCGCCCCCCGTAACCAGCGGTTTCGTGTTCAACCACACCATGCTGCGTATCAAGGATGCGCAGCGATCGCTGGACTTCTACACGCGCGTGCTCGGCTTCCGCCTGCTGGATGCGCGTCACTTCGCCGAAGCGCAGTTCAGCCTGTACTTTCTCGCATTAACCCCGGAAGGCACATCGATTCCCGACGACGACGCAGCGCGCCGTCTGTGGATGGCCGGCATCCCCGGCGTGCTGGAACTCACCCACAACCACGGCACCGAAACCCAGGACGGCCCGGTCTATCACGACGGCAATAGCGACCCACGCGGCTTCGGCCACATTTGCGTCTCGGTACCGGACATCCACGCCGCCTGCGCACGCTTCGACAGCCTCGGCGTGGCATACCAAAAACGCCTGGAAGACGGCCGTATGAAGCACCTGGCTTTCATCAAGGACCCGGACGGCTATTGGGTGGAGATCATTTCCAATACGCCGCTGGCGTAAGTACGACTGATACTGAGCCCTCCTGAGGTTTCTGCGGACGAGCGATGCAACAGACGGGATGCAGACCTGAGCCCCCACACACACTACCTCGCCTGGAAGCGCGACGCCCAGCAGGCCCCCTGGCCTGGCGATACTCGGCGCGACGACTGGACACCTCGTCGCGCTGGAGTAGACTTTCGCCGCCCTCCGCAATGGATGCACCCCAATGCTCGTCAGGAAGATTCCACTGATCCTTGCGTTAGCGATGATCGCTGCCTGCAAGCCGGCGCCACCGGATGCCGCGGCTTCGAAGGCGACTCCCCCCGCAGCCATTACCGCCCCAAAACCTTCAGACAAGGATGCTTCTCCCATGCAGGACGCAACCCAGGGATCCACCCAGCAACTACAGCCGCCCCGTCCCGACAGCGTGCTGTACTTCATCAGCAATGTGGATGGCGACGGCGCACTTTCCTACGAAGTGGCCAACGGCAGCTGGATTAATTACTGGTACGGCTTTCAGTTCGAACTTGGCGGTACGCGTTATTACACCGGCTTCGCCTGGGAAACGCCCGAGCTCTTCGGCGCAGAGCGCGAAAACCACTATCCCGCGCCTGGCACCAAGGTGACCTTGGCACACGCCACCTTCGTCACCAGCGAACCGGGTAGCAAGTCGCCATGGAAGCTTCTTGGCGCAGAGCCCTACATCGGCGAATTCGGAGGAATGGAACAAGGCAACACCGTCGACACGACACGTAAGCCACAAACCCTCGTCACCGACGACGGCCGGCTGGTCCTGGCCGTGCCGACGTGGAGCCTGCAGTCGGGCGTACGGATCCTTTCCTACGACGCACTCGTGTTCAACCCGAAGGAAACAGATGACGTCAACGACAAGCATTGGACGTATATCGGCAACATCCCGGCTGGTGAGGACAACAGTGCAAATTGTGGCGAGGAGGCGCCTGGGAAGATTCCTTGCGTCAAAAACAGCAGTACGCTTGCGTTTGTCCAGCAGCCCGGCCTACCCATGCTGCGGGTGACGGTGTCTGCAGACTCGCCGACGAGCGGGGGTGACGAAACGGTTGAATACCGCTACGATGCGGCCCAGAAATCGTATTTGCCGACCCCTTGATACAGAACCAAAGGAATTGGTTCGGGCGGCGTACCGCTGCAGCCACGTGGCTGCAGCACTCAATCAAGGACCTTGAGCGATGCCGACGAACTACTCACGAGCCCAAGTGCTCGACATCATCGAACGCGAAGCAACCGAGCGGAATATTCCGCGTGACGACTTCCTGCGGTTTGCGCACGTGGAGACTGGCGGCAACTTCGACGAGTTGGCCAGTCGCGGAGCCGGTGGTGCGAAAGGGCTATTTCAGTTCACTCCCCGCACCGCCGAGCAATACGGCATCGCTGGGCGCGAGTTGGACGCAGTGGCCAACACCGACGCAGCAGCGCGGCTGTATCTGGATAACCGGACGAGCCTGGTCGACCGGCACGAGCGCGACGGCCGGCCTTACCTGTCGGGCAAGCCGACGCCTGATGGCCTGGACATGTACATGGCCCATCAGCAAGGCGCTAGCGGTTACCGCTCACTTCAGACTGCGATTGCCACAGGATCTTTCGGGCTTGAGAGCACTCGCGCCAACATCCTCAACAATGTCGGCGAGAAAGAACTGAAGTCTCTGACGGGCGTCGATTCGGCGACGTTCCAGCGCATGTCGGACAAGGACATGGCACAGACATTTGTGCAGTACTGGGATACGAAGATGGACCGTATCCGTATCCCTGAAAAAGGCATTGAGCCGATTTCGGCCACGCAGCAGGCGCCGTCGCAAGCTGCGCCATCGCAGTCCGCACCTGCACAGCCGGAGAAAGCTGCAGCGCATGGCATCGCGCTACACGCTGCCTATGACCTCACCAACAAATACGACCACGTCAAGTACGGCCTGGGAGCAAAAGATCCGGACAAAGGCAGGGTCGATTGTTCTGGCTGGGTGGTCGAGATGCAGAACGCGACCATGGATGAAATCAACGAGGGCGCCGGCAAGGTCATCTTCACTAAGGACGAGAAGTTCAGCCCTGGTTTCGATAGTGCATCCGAACTGCTGCGCAAGGCCGAACAACGCTCTGGTGTCCTGATCCAAGGCAAAGACGTCACTGCCCAGAACCTCAAAGAAGGCATGATCATCGGCGAGGACAATGGCCCCCAGAGTTGGGACAAGGGGCGCTACAAGGGCATTGACCACATCACCATGGTGGTACGTGATCCCAAGGATGGCGAGCTCAAGATCAGCCAGTCGCGTGGTGGCGAGGGCGTCGAGCTCAGCTCGCTGGATTCTTACCTTGAGCGTAAGCACGCCAAGGGCGTCAAGCTCTATGCCAGCGACCCGCTGTCCGAGGCGCGCGAGTTGCTGCAGGACCGCAGCCAGAGCAAGCAGCAGTCTCACGACGGTAACGCACCCAAACCGGCGCATGCGCAGGCTGTGGCAGAAACATCCGGGGTGCTGCGCGACAAGGCGCATGGCACTGAGGTTTTGAAAGTGCAGCAGACCTTGCAGCAGTTGGGCTACAAGGACGCGAAGGGCAATGCGCTCGATGCCGACGGCGCCTATGGTCAGCGAACGGGTGAAGCGGTCAAGGCCTTTCAGCGTGCACACGGGCTGCAGGATGATGGCGTAGTGGGTGGCGATACGCTCAAGGCACTGAAGCAGGCCGAGAAGACGCCATTGCTGTCGGAAAAAACCAATCCCGATCATCCGCTCTACAACCAGGCCGTGAGCAAGCTGGAACAGCTGGGTCCGAATGCATTCGCCGACCGTCGCGCCTTGGAGAATGCAGCGGGTTCATTGGCCTTCGAAGCCAAGGTGAGCGGTCTGCAGCGCATCGACGCGGTGATGCCAAGCAAGGACGGCACCGGACTGTTCGCAGTGCAGGGTCAGCCAAACGACCCGGCGCACCAGCGGATCTATGCGGACAAGGCCGCCGCTGCAGAGCGCCCGTTGGAGCAAAGCAGCAATGCCGTGCGGCAGGACGCGCAGACGCAAACGCAGGTCCAGGATCAGCAAGAGCAGCAACGCAGCCAGGCACGCAATGTAGGCTGATGCATCTGCAATTCCGAAAGGCTGAACGGGCACTGATCGATGGATCAGTGCCCGTTTTGGTTTAAGGATGCGTGATGTCGATTTTTACAGATCACCGTAGCGGCCGCATATCCGACCTCACTCGATCTGAAGATCAGTTAGAGGCAGTCACAGTCGCTCTATCGGGGAACCACTGCGGCAACTGCTCGGCGAATTTTGCAGCGCATTCGTCGCTGTAAGCCTGCGCGGCTTCTTTGACCATCGCGTAATCGTTTGCTTCCCACTCTTCCAGCGATGCGGTGCGCGGGGTTGGTATGCAGTCCATCGAAACCGGGCTTGCCTTGCGCTTCAAAAAGCCGCTGCGCTCGCCGCCGATCGTCACTGCGTAGCGCAGTTCGTAAGGCGACTTGGTGTCGGCCAGGCTCTGGTAAACAAGCAGCCAGTCGGACATCAACACCTGCAGCGGGAACGGATCCACTGGCAATGCTGCAGGATGACCGGTGAAGTAGCTCTTCAGATGTGCATTGACCGCATCGCGCTGCAATTGATAGCCGGGATTGCCGACGCCTTCCATCTTCTCGCCTTTCAGCTGGTCCTTGCCGAAGGAAGACGCTACAACGCCGCGCGCGAACAGACTGGCGGCGACCTGCAATCCCACCATCGCGCCGGTATGACCGCGGCGCACCACGCGCAGCATTTCATCGCCGTTAGGCAGACCGTTCGAGCCGACCCGCATGGTGGCATGCAACGGTAGCAGCAACGCCCAATCTGCCGACGGTGCAACGACCGCGGCTGCATCGGCCTGCGCCTGTGACGAGGATTGTCCGTCTGCTACCACCACTAGCGTCCCCGCCTTTGCAGCAGCGACATACACGGTTGCGGTAGAAAAGTCCCCGGCAGCAAACGCGGGCACTACCGCGACAGCTTCTGCATGACGCGTCGGGGTACAGAACGTGCTGGCAGCACGCATCTGCGCTGCATGGAAACCGATACCGTTGGTCTGGTGCACCACGGCATCCTTGCCGTACTGCTCCACCAGCTTGCCGATCACAACATCCGATGGCGGTTGCTGTGCACAGACCTCGGCAGCGGCGATGCGCGACCAGACGAACTGCAGTGCAGGATCCCAGCCCATCGCATCTTCGCCGACGAAGCCGTGGTCGTAGTGATACGCATAGATGGCAGGGTCGATTTCCTGCAGCGTCATTCCGCCCTCACCGGCATAGCCCGGCGGCAGGTCTTGTGCAACAGCAAGCCCGGACAGTGCCAACAGCACCGTCGCGATACATGTCTTCATGAATCCACGTCCCTCTGGATGATTGCGGCGCGCAGCATGTCCCCCATGCTGCGCGCACGATGCGCCGCAGCGCATCGACGCTACGACGATCAACACTGCAGGGCACTGATCGTGAGGTAATGGCACTCACCCGGCGGATCTGCCTGCCGGGGTAGTGTGCGCGCAGACGCGGGCAATCGCAGTCGGGGCGGGCCCGACGCGTGTGTCGGGACCACCCCTGCCCAGGCTCACTGCTCAGGCATGCAAGATCCCGCCCGCTCCAGGTTGCCAATTGGGTGGCGTGCGTAACGCAGCAAGGATGCGAACCAACTCGCGATAACTGTCGGCCAGTTGCGCGAACAGGCTTGCATCGCTGCAGCGGGTGTCGGCGACGTCGGAATAGGCGCCGCGCCCGAGATCGATGAAGTAGTCCACGCTGACCCGGCGGCGTTGTGCCAGGCCGGGAAACAGCCCGGCAATCAGCAGACAGCCATCGCCCACATCCCGCAACAAATCGGCACGCACACTGCCGACCTGCTCCTGCGCGTGCAACCACGCCAATGCCTGCGTGCGCGACAACAGATGCGCATCGCGCTGAAAGCGCAGCAACACGAAGACCAGATAATGCTCGCGCGACTCGTCCAGCGGACGTGCGATCCGCTGCCCCGCCTCGCGCACCAACGCCTGCCACAATTCGGCCGGCGCCCCCTGTTTGAAAGACTCGTGCATACGTCCTCCTGCGTGGTGTTGACCCTCGCAAGAAGCTTATGCATAACCTGAGCCAAAGCGTTGGCAGAGGCTGTGGTCGAGCGCCAGAAACCGCTGACCAAGCTGCTGCCGGCCGTCAGGCACGTATGGGCGTTGCGCGAATCGACCTGCGCTACTCGCAACAGCAGAGACGTCTGCGCCTCGCGACCACGGCACAACCACGGCGATGCACGCGCCACTCGCGATCGCTGCCTTGCCGATCGCATCGCATCGCATCGCATCGCATCGCAGAATGATTCCGTCGCGAGGGTGGATGGAAGCGAACGATTTCGCAGCGCGATGCGGCAGCGCGCGACCACCCCACATCGCCACCACATGCCTCAAAGAGTGACTTAACTCCCGCAGCGAGACATTGGAACCAAGCGAGCACAACTGTGTGACATCTGTTCGCATTCAAACAGCTATGCATCTCTAGGATGGCCGCTGCTCGGCGAGCCCCACGCCACTGAGCATCATGGTTCTGCGGTTCTAGCAGGTGCATGCGCGTGTGCGATGCACCGCTGTCGTCATCCAGCAACAACCGTTGAACCGTCTTGCACGATCCTTGCGCAACGCATCGCGTGGTGGTCGCACGTTCCGGAAGCCCTTCGCTTCCGCATCAGGAGTGATCCGACATGGGTGTAAAAACCTCCAAACTTACGACCTTTATCGCAGTGACCCTTTGCGTTGCCAGCACTGATGGCAGCGCATCCCAACGGCCTGATCTGGGCACTGACCAAGCACGCGCCGGACGCGCGGCTTCTCCTGCATCGCTTGCCTATCCACGGCATGACGAGGTGCCGCCAGGTACCGCAATGACGTTCTGGGCATCGCAGCCGGTCGATCGCAACGAGACGGTCGTCGTGAGCGGCGGCAATCTCAGCCCAACCGCCACAGTGCACCTTACCCGGCTCGATGATGGCGCAGTAGGCAGCCCATTGGATGTCGCCGACAGCAGCAATAGCGGTTGGATCGACGTGGTGCCGAGCCAGGCCACCGAGCAATCACTCAAGTTTCAGCTACCTGATCGCGCGCGCGGCGTCTACGCGTATCGGATCGTCACCGGCAGCGGGACCGGTGCGACAACGCTGGTGAATGCGCCGGATATCTGGTTCGTGCAAGGCAACGTCGGCGGTGGCGCGTCTCCAGGCGGCAGACTCAACGTCTTCGGCACGGCACTGGGCAGGATGTCGGCATCGAGCCAACTGGTACGGATCGCATTGGTCAGAAACGGAAGCGTGCAGCGAATCCTGAGCGCAGATCCCTCCAATCCGAAGGAAGGCATGTATGTGCAGAGTTTTGCCATTCCCGCCGACGTGCCGCCAGGCGATTATGAGCTGTATCTACACAATGGCTCCGGTGGCCCAAGCGCATGGAGCCGTTATCAGAATTTCGGCAGCGGACCGGATCGCACGGCGCCGCGCACTACCATCACCAGCATCAACATCGGGTATGCCACCAATTGGCCGCAAACCCGATGCAACGTCGCGCCGCCCATCGGCAACGGCGCTTCGGACGACGCCAGCTTTGCGGCCGCATTCGCCTGCGCGGCCAATGCAAAGGGTGGCGTGGTGTCCATTCCTGCGGGCAGCTACACCTTGTCCGGCCGAGGCTTCGACAACATCCCCAACCACACCGTCATCGCAGGTGCGGGCAAACAGGCAACCGTGCTGAACTTTCCGCAGGTGGTCGGCAGCAAGGATGCACAGGCGGTGATCTTCAAGGGTGGCTCCACTGCCTACAACCAGGCCAAACAACCTAAATGTGGCCGCCCGATCAATTATGCCGCTGGCGTGTATGGCGTACGCGATCTCTCCATCAACGCGCCGGAACTGCGCGAAGGCAGTGCAATCCTGTTCGAACACATGTCCGTCGAAGACCTGCACTCGATCCCGTTCGTACGCGACTCAATCATCACACTCGGCAAGCCGTCAGATCGGACAAGAACCGATCCGCACACGACCGGCATCAAGGCCAGCGATACGTCCAACTTGCAGATCACCGGCAACGACATCACCAGTAGCAAACCGATTTTCATGGACGGCAATGTGTATGGCGTGACAGTGCAGGGCAATACCTTGCGTTGGCACGAGACGGCGCTGGCGTTCAACCACGACGCGCAGAACGCGCTCATCACCCACAACAGGAACATTTCCGCAGGGGCGCCCTATTACGGTACACCGTCGGAACTGCAATTCAGCGCGCCAAGCCGGGATGTGTATTACGCCAACAACGCCAATCAATACCAAGTCGACGCCGAGCCCCCACCGTGGCAGCTCACGATGGACGAAGGCACGGGCAACTACTTCGGGAAGGCTGCTGCGGTCTCGGGGAAGCAACTGACATTGGCAAGGCAAGCCATCGATGTGGCGTACCGCTGCGATGCCGACGGCAACTCAGCGATGATCGTCGCTGGAAGAGGCACCGGACAGCAGCGCTACCTGACAGGCAACCCGCTGACTCTCGGCAACACCGTCACCCTAGACAGCGCCTGGCAGATCCCCCCTGATCAGCAATCGGATCTGAGCATCGTGACGACCAATGGCAGGATGCTGTTCGTCAACAACGATTACAACGGGTCCGGCCCTGTCACCAACTTCTATCCATCCGCTGAGGTGATCCATGCGTACAACCGTTTTAATCGCTTCGGCGGGAGCCTGGTGCAGGCGAACGGTTTTTACACCGATGCCCAAGCGCTGCTACCCGGTTGGCATTCGCAAATGCTCAACAATGAGGTCACCGCCGAGGCGACGACGAATCCATTGTCGTCGCAAGACTCGACCGCAACGTTCAACGTACAAGGCAGCAATTGGATGATCACCCAAGGCGATCTGCAGAACCGCACGTACACCGGCTCCGTTCTCAGTACCGCCATCATCCGCAACAACCGGTTTGCCACCGGTGCGAGCGGCAGCGTTGGGCTGTGGGATCGGGTGAGCAATTCGCTGCTAGAGAACAACATCGTCCCGGCGTTTCGAATTCAGAATGAAAACGTCAAAGACTCGCTGATCCGCGCCAATCGCACTGCAGGCGGAGGCGAACCGCAGCGCTTGATCAATGAGCCCCGCCCTGGCAACGGCAACGTGCTTTGCACAAGCACTGACGCCAGCACCTGCGCGGTACTGAACCGCTAGCGCGCACTCCCGGATGGACGCCGGCGCTGCACGCACGCAGCGCTGGCGTTACTCCACCGTCACCGACTTGGCCAGGTTACGCGGCTTGTCCACGTCGGTGCCGCGTGCCAGTGCGGTGTGATACGCCAGCAATTGGACCGGGATGGTGTGGATCACCGGCGACAGCACGCCGGCATGGCGCGGGGTGCGGATCACGTGCACGCCTTCGGACTCGCTGAAGTGGCTGTCCTGGTCGGCGAATACGAACAGCTCGCCGCCGCGTGCGCGCACTTCCTGCATATTGGATTTGACCTTTTCCAGCAGCCGGTCGTTCGGTGCGATCACCACCACCGGCATCGCCGCATCCACCAGCGCCAGCGGGCCGTGCTTCAACTCGCCGGCCGGATACGCTTCGGCGTGGATATAGGAGATTTCCTTGAGCTTGAGCGCGCCTTCCAGCGCGATCGGGTAATGCAGGCCACGGCCGAGAAACAGCGCATTTTCCTTCGGTGAGAAGCGCTCGGCCCAGGCCATGATCTGCGGTTCCAGATTCAAGGCGTGTTGCACGCTGCCGGGCAGGAAGCGCAGCTGCTCCAGATAATCGGCCTCTTCAGCCTCGCTGATGCGGCCCTGCAGCTTGCCCAGCACCATGGTGAGCTGGAACAGCACCGCCAGCTGGGTGGTGAAGGCCTTGGTCGAGGCCACCCCGATTTCGGCGCCTGCGCGTGTGTAGCAAACCAGTTCGCTGGCGCGCGGGATCGCGCTCTCGGGCACGTTGCAGATCGACAACGTATGCAGATGGCCCAGCGATTTTGCGTATTTCAGCGCCTCCATCGTATCCAGCGTTTCGCCCGACTGCGAAATGGTGACGATCAGATGCTTGGGATTGGCGTACGCGGCGCGGTAACGGTATTCGCTGGCGATCTCCACGCTGCACGGCAGCCCGGCAATGGCTTCGATCCAGTAGCGCGCGGTCATGCCGGCGTAATAGCTGGTGCCGCAGGCCAGGATCTGCACGCCTTCGACATCGCGCAACACCGCTTCGGCGTTGGCGCCGAACAGCGACGCCGGGAAGCCCTTCGCATCGATCGCCGCTTCGATGGTATCGGCCAGCGCGCGCGGCTGCTCGTGGATTTCCTTCTGCATGAAATGGCGGAACGGCCCCAGCTCCAGCGATGCCAGCGACACATCGGACAGATGCAGCGAGCGCTCGACCGGCGCGTCGTTGGCATCGAAGATGCGCACGCCCTCGCGACGCAGCTCGGCGGTATCGCCTTCTTCCAGGAAGATCACCTGACGGGTGGCCTGCACGATGGCCGAGACATCGGAGGCGACGAAGTTTTCGCCCTCGCCCACGCCGATCAACAACGGGCAGCCCATGCGCGCACAGACGAACCGTTCCGGCTCGGCCTGGCTCATCACCGCCAGCGCGTAGGCGCCGGTAAGTTCCTTGACCGTGCGCTGCAGCGCGCTGAGCAAATCGCCCGCGCCGGCCAGGTGGTGATGGATCAGATGCGCGATGACTTCGGTGTCGGTCTGCGACTCGAAGGTGTAGCCGAGCGCACGCAGCTTTTCGCGCTGTTCTTCGTGGTTTTCGATGATGCCGTTATGCACCAGCGCCACGCCGGCACTGATGTGCGGGTGCGCGTTGGCTTCGGTGACGCCGCCGTGGGTGGCCCAGCGCGTATGGCCGATACCCAGCGTTGCGCCGAACTGTTCGGCCTGCGCCGCCTGCGCCATCTCGACCACCCGCCCGGTCCGCCGCACCCGGCGCACCTGCGCGCCATCGAGCACCGCAATACCTGAAGAATCGTAGCCCCGGTATTCCAGGCGCTTGAGTCCTTCGATCAGGACCGGGACCACATCGCGCCCGGCGATCGCTCCGACAATGCCGCACATAGGGACAGCTCATGAGGAAAGAAGGCCGACATTTTAGCGTGTCCGCTGTTGTCCACTGCATGACCGTGCCCGGACAGCGTGTCCGCGCCGGTGTCCGCGGACACTGCGGACACTCGCCTGACCGCCTCGAATTTCTTTTATATCAATCACTTGGATGTTGGCACGCACCCTGCTTTCTCAACCCGACGCCACCGAGCACGCCGACCATGATTCGTGATACTTCTGCCCAGGACCAGGTTCTCCGCACCCACGCCGGCAACGCGCCGTGGCGTCGTTGGCTGTGGCCCGGCGTCGCCACCGTGGCGGTGCTGGCCGGTATCGGTTGGGCGATCAGCGCGTGGAGCGCGGGCAGCAGTTCGTTCGATGCCAGCCGGGTGCGGATCGCCACGGTGAGCCAGGGCGATCTGGTGCGCGACATCGCCGCCGACGGCCGGGTGATCGCCGCCAACAGCCCGGTGCTGTACGCCATCTCGGCCGGCACAGTAACGCTGAGCGTGGTGGCCGGCGATGTGGTCAAGCAGGGCCAGGAGCTGGCGCGCATCGACAGCCCCGAGCTACGCAGCAAGCTGGCGCAGGAACAAGCCACGTTGGCCGGACTGGAAGCCGAGTCCAGCCGCGCAGGGCTGGACGCCACGCTCGCCCGTGCCAACGCCAGCAAGCTCACCGACCAGGCCAAGATCGACAAGCAGGCCGCCGCACGCGACCTGGAGCGCTATCAGCGCGGCTTCGATGGCGGCGCGGTGCCGCAGGTGGAGCTGGCCAAGGCGCAGGACACCTTGAAGAAAACCGACATCGATTTGCAGCACGCCGAGCGGGATGCGTCGTTGAAGAGCCAGGGTGCGGATCTGGATTCGCGCAACAAACGTTTGCTGGCCGACCGCCAACGCGCCGTGGTGGCCGAAGTGCAACGCCAGGTCGACGCACTCACGCTGCTGTCGCCGTTCGATGGTCAGGTCGGCCAGGTGCAGGCGGTGCAACACACCCAGGTGGCGGCGAACGCACCGATCCTGGGGGTGGTGGATCTGTCCAAGTTCGAAGTGGAGATCAAGGTGCCGGAAAGCTTCGCGCGCGATCTGGCGATCGGCATGCCGGCCCAGCTCACCAGCGGCAGCGGCGAACCGTTCCCCGGCGCCATCTCGGCGGTGTCGCCGGAAGTGGTCAACGGCGAAGTCACCGCACGCATCCGCTTTGCCGACAAGCAGCCGCCGGGGCTGCGCCAGAGCCAGCGCATGAGCGCGCGTGTGGTGATGGATACGCGTCGCAATGTGCTCAAGGTCGAGCGCGGCCCGTTTGTCGAGCAATCCGGCGGCAGCTACGCCTACGTGATGGAGGGCAATACCGCGGTGCGCCGCCCCGTGCGCATCGGCGTCAGCAGCCTGGGCGAAGTGCAGGTGCTGTCCGGGCTGCAGGTCGGCGACCGCGTGGTGGTGTCCGGTGCAGATAATTTTGGCGACGCGCCGCGCGTCACCGTTCACTGATTCGTTCAATCCTCTTCGTCGCACTCTCTTTCGCAAAGGAATCGGCAATGCTCAAGATGCAAGCGGTCTCCAAGGTCTTCCGCACCGAACAGGTGGAAACGCACGCGCTGCGCTCGTTGGACCTGCATGTGCGCGAAGGCGAATTCGTCGCGGTGACCGGGCCGTCGGGTTCGGGCAAGACCACCTTCCTCAACCTGGCGGGACTGCTGGAGACCTTTACCAGCGGGCAGTATCTGCTGGATGGCGAAGACGTCAGCCATCTCTCCGACGACGCGCGTTCGCGGCTGCGCAATCAGAAGATCGGTTTCATCTTCCAGGGCTTCAATCTGATCCCCGACCTCAACCTGTTCGACAACGTCGACGTGCCGCTGCGCTATCGCGGCATGCCCGCGTCCGAGCGCAAGCAGCGCATCGAAGAAGCCTTGACCAAAGTCGGGTTGGGTTCGCGCCTGAAGCATTACCCCACCGAACTGTCGGGCGGCCAGCAGCAGCGCGCCGCCATTGCACGCGCGCTGGCCGGCAGCCCACGCCTGCTGCTGGCCGACGAACCCACCGGTAACCTCGACTCGCAAATGGCACGCGGGGTGATGGAGCTGTTGGAAGAAATCAACAGCCAGGGCACCACCATCGTGATGGTCACCCACGACCCGGAACTGGCCGCACGCGCGCAGCGCAACGTGCACATCGTCGACGGCCAGGCCACCGATCTGGAACGCAATCCCAGCCTGATGCGCGCGCCCGCCGCCACTGCAAGCCTGGCCGAATGAGGAGCGCCCCCATGTTCGGCTATTACTTCAATCTCGCGCTGCGCAGCTTCCGCCGCAACAAGGTGCTCACCGCGCTGATGGTGCTAGCGATCGCGCTGGGCATCGGCGCCAGCATGACCACCTTGACGGTGTTCTACATCCTGTCTGGCGATCCGCTGCCCGGCAAGAGCCAGACCATCTTCATTCCGCAACTGGATGCACGCTCGCTTGATCACCGGAGTACGGAAGCACTCGAGCAGTTCACACGGTTCGACGCAGAAGCCTTGCTCCGCGAGAAACGCGCCGATCGACAGGCGATGATGAGCGGCGGTGACGTTGCTGTGGAACCGGACAATGCATCCTTGCGACCGTTTTCGCTTGACGCGCGCTACACCTCTACCGATTTTTTCCCGATGTTCGACGCGCCTTTTCTCTATGGCGGCGCCTGGTCGACCAGCGATGACGGCAGCCGCGCGCGCGTGGCAGTGCTGTCAGAAACGCTGAACAAGAAGCTCTTCAACGGCGAAAACAGCGTGGGCCGCACCGTGCGCGTGAATCGCAACGCGTTGCGCGTCGTCGGTGTCCTCAAGGACTGGCGTCCGACTCCGAAATTTTACGACCTCAACAAGGGGAGCTATGCCAAGCTCGAACAGATCTTCATTCCCTTCAGCACCGCGATGGAGTTGAAATTTGCCACCAGTGGCTCGCGTTCCTGCTGGGGGTCGAGCAGCGCGGAGAAAAAAGGCATCGATGAGCCCTGTGTATGGGTCCAGTATTGGGTCCAGCTGGACACTCCCCAGAAGGCCATCGCTTATCGCCAATACCTGGAAAACTATTCCGATCTGCAACGGCGTGCCGGTCGCTTCGAGCGACCCAACAATGTAGAGCTGCGTAGCCTGATGGAATGGCTGGACTTCATGAAAGTGGTGCCCAGCGATGTCCGCCTGCAGACCTGGCTTGCATTCGGGTTTCTGCTGGTCTGCCTGGTCAACACCATCGGCCTGATGCTGGCCAAATTTTTGCGGCGCAGCGGGGAGATCGGTGTGCGCAGGGCGCTTGGCGCGACCAAACGCAGCATCTTTGCGCAAGCGCTGGTGGAGGCCGGGACGATCGGATTGACCGGCGGCCTGCTGGGTCTCGGCCTGGCCGGCCTGGGGCTCTGGGCCGTACGACAACAGCCCAGCAGCTACGCCGATCTCGCGTATCTGGATCCAGCCATGCTGCTGAGCACCTTTGTGATGGCTCTGCTCGCCAGCATCCTGGCTGGAATGCTGCCGGCATGGCGAGCCTGCCAGGTCGCGCCGGCCATTCAACTCAAGTCCCAGTGACGCCTTGGCGTCAGGTACGACCTTCGTCGCATCGGACGCAGCCAGCAACCAGAAAGGACACTCTCATGGAAATCCGCCCCATCCTGTCCACGCTGCAACGGCACAAGACCGCTGCTGCGTTGATCGTGCTTGAGATCGCACTGAGCTGCGCCATCATCTCCAACGCGTTGTTCCTCATCGGCAACCGGATAGAGCGTATACAGCGCCCCAGCGGCCTGGCCGAAAACGAAATCGTGAGCATCAGCATCGCTGGCATCGGCGAAGATCAAAACGCCAATGCACTGACCGAAACCGACCTGGCTGCGCTACGCAACATCCCGGGAGTGAAGTTTGCCTCCTCGGTCAGCCAGGTCCCGTTCGGCGATAACATGTGGGTCACCGGTATCAACCTGACCGCTGATCAACGGGTCCCGACCGCTGACCTCAACGCCTACACCGGCGATTCCCAAATGCTCGATACGCTCGGCCTGCGGCTGGTGCAGGGGCGGCGTTTCACCGAAGGCGAATTCAACTGGAGCAATGACAAGAAGGCCACGGTTCCCAGCGTCATCCTGACCAAGAGCGCAGCGGAAAAATTGTTTCCCGGGCAATCAGCATTGGGTAAATCCATCTACACCGGGGACACGCCGAGCAAGATCGTCGGCATCGTGGAGCACCTGGCGCGTGTCAACGACTACGGTGGGGCGACTGTCTACGACGACTCGATGCTGTCCCCTGTCAAAATTGCCTACAGCGAGGGACATCGTTACCTGCTGAGGACCGATCCGGACCGACGCCAGGAGGTATTGCGTCAAGCGGTCGCGATCCTGGAGAAGAACAGCAACAGTCGCATCATCCAGAAGAAAAAGACGCTGGAAGAAATGCGTCGCGACTTCTATCGCCAGGATCGCTCCATGTCCTGGCTGCTGGTCACCATGAGCATCGCCCTGCTGATCGTCACCGCGCTGGGCATCGTCGGTCTTGCCAGCTTCTGGGTGCAGCAGCGCACCAAGCAGATCGGCATTCGCCGTGCACTGGGCGCCACGCGCGGGCAGATCCTGCGCTACTTCCAGATCGAGAATTTCCTGTTGGCCTCGATCGGGATCGTGCTCGGCATGTTGATGGCCTACTCGATCAACCTGTGGTTGATGGCGCGCTACGAATTGCCACGCCTGCCGTTGATCTACCTGCCGATCGGCGCGCTCATATTGTGGCTGCTGGGCCAGATCGCCGTGTTCTGGCCCGCACGTCGCGCGGCGCTGGTGCCGCCGGCAGTCGCTACCCGCAGCGCCTGAGCAGGCCATGGGACGCTGCCTCAAGCCCATCACCACACCCTGGCGCCCGGCGATGCCGGCCGCAGGTCAACTGCGCATGCCGACAAACCGCGATACTTCCCTCCCAAGGACTCTCTCCCTATGCGTCAGATCGTCTATCCCCGCAGCGTCGCCGCTGTACTCGCCATCGCTGCGATGAGCGGCGCGCTGCATGCCGGCAGTGACGCCTCCGTACGCCCCACTGCGCAGACGCGTAGCCAAGTGACTGAGCGCACCGCACTGCGCATCGACGATCATCAGCTGCGCTGGCGCCACAACGCACAGACGCTGGTGCTGACCGCCACAGACGCCGGCCTGCTGGTCACGCAGGCCAGCGAGTCGCTGGCACTGCAGCTGCGCAAGGGCGATACCCTGCGCGCAGCCGATGGCCGCGGCATCGCCACCGTGGAAGAACTGCTGCACGCATTACGCGCTGCAGCCGGCCGTCCAGTGCAGGTCCAGGTGGCACGCGGTCAGGCACCCTTGAGCCTTACCTGGACCGCGCAGATGTATGCATCGCTGCTGCCACCATTGCCGCCTGCGCCACCGGCACCACCACAAGCGCTGCGGTAGCCATCGCTTGCAGCCGGGGCACGCGCGCCAGCCTGTCGCAAGTCCAGCGTCAACTACTCCGGCGCATTGCCCCGTCGCAACGTCCGTTGCCATCGACACCGGCTTGCGCCGTATGCTGTGGCGAGCACCTCCCCCGATACCTTTCGCCTTTCGAGCGCGCAATGCCGCAGATCCTGATCATCGACGACAACACCGCCGTGGCCACCGCGCTGGAGGTGCTGTTTTCGTTGCACGACATCGAAGCGCGGCATGCGTCATCGCCGCAAGCCGGATTGGCGCTGCTGGACGAGCAGGCGTTCGATCTGGTGATCCAGGACATGAACTTCACCGCCGACACCACCTCCGGTGAAGAAGGCGAGGCGCTGTTTACCCAGATCCGCCAGCGTCATCCGGATCTGCCGGTGATTTTGCTCACCGCCTGGACCCATCTGGGCAGTGCGGTAGGCCTGGTCAAGGCCGGCGCCGCCGACTACATCGCCAAACCGTGGGACGACACCAAGCTGCTGACCACGGTCAACAATCTGCTCGAACTCTCCGAAGCGCGGCGCGAACTCGCACGCCGTCGCGAACGCGAGCACCGCGGCCGCGAGCAACTGACCCAGCGCTACGATTTGCGCGGCGCGGTCTTCGCCGACCCCGCCAGCGAGCGGGTCATCGCGCTCGCCTGCCAGGTCGCACGCTCGGAACTCCCTGTGCTGATCACCGGCCCCAATGGCAGCGGCAAGGAAAAGATCGCCGAGATCATCCAGGCCAACTCGGCGACCAAACATGGCCCCTTCATCGCGCTCAATTGCGGCGCCCTGCCGGGCGACTTGATCGAGGCAGAATTGTTCGGTGCCGACGCCGGCGCCTATACCGGTGCCAACAAGGCGCGCGAAGGCAAGTTCGAAGCGGCCGATGGCGGCACGCTGTTCCTGGACGAAATCGGCAACCTGCCGCTGGCGGGCCAGATGAAACTGCTGCGCGTACTGGAAACCGGGCGCTATGAGCGGCTGGGTTCCAATCGCGAGCGGCATGCCAAGGTGCGCGTGATCAGCGCCACCAATGCCGACCTGCAGTCGATGATCCGCGATGGCAGCTTCCGCGAGGATCTCTACTACCGCCTCAACACCGTGGAGATCGCGCTGCCCGCACTGGCCGAGCGTCCGGGCGACATCGCGCCACTGGCCGAGCATTTCCTGGCGGGCGGCAAGCCGTTGTCTGCACAGGCGCGCGATGCGCTGCAACGGCACGCGTGGCCGGGCAATGTGCGCGAGCTGCGCAACGTGCTGCAACGTGCGTCGCTGCTCGCGCAAGGTGCGCGCATCGAAGCCAGCGATCTGAACCTGCCACGCGCCGCAGCGGCGCGGCCGGTGGCGGCAGTCGCCGGCGAGCCCGATCGCGCGCGCATCGAACAGGCGTTGGCGCGCGCGCAAGGCGTGATCGCCCAGGCCGCCGCCGACCTGGGACTGAGCCGGCAGGCGCTATATCGGCGCATGGACCGTTACGGCATCAAATCGGAATGAATCTCCGCATGCGGCATCGTTCCTTCACACTCACCCTGTTCTTACGGCTGTTGCCGGTGCTGGCACTGGCCGCCGCGCTGCCCTGGTTCATCGCGTACTGGCTGGATCGCGGCTGGCAGGTGGCTGCGATTTCGGTCGTCGTTTTGCTGGCCGCGATGTGGTTCAGCCTCAACCGCGCCACCGCACCGATGCGCTCGTTGTTCCGCGCGCTGGCCGGCACCACCAGCAGTTACCGCGATGGCGAATACAACTTCGGCGTGTATTGGCGCGGCACCGACGAACTGGCGCAGTTGGTGCAGGCACATGCCGAACTCGGCGACGTGCTACGCGCGCAGCGGCGCGATCTGGTGCAGCGCGAATTGATGCTCGACACCATGCTGCAGAACACGCCTGTCGCGATGCTGTTGGTGGTGGCCGGCGGCGATGGGCTGCGCCGCATCGGCTTTTCCAACAACGCCGCGCGCAAACTTCTCTACGGGGGACGCAAGCTCGAAGGCCAGCATCTGGACGATGTGCTCGAACGCATGCCTGGCGAGCTGCGCGACGCATTGGCACGCGGCGGCGACTGCCTGTTCGCTGTGCGCGAGGATGGCGATGACGAAGACGATGAGCAGATCTATCACCTGTCGCGGCGCAGCTTCCACCTCAATGGTCGCGGCCATGAATTGCTGTTGATCCGCACCCTGACCACCGAATTGCGACGGCAGGAAGTGCAGACCTGGAAGAAGGTCATCCGCGTGATCAGCCACGAATTGAATAACTCGCTCGCACCGATCGCCTCGCTGGCGCATTCCGGCGCCGAGCTGCTACGGCGCGAACGCACCGACCGCCTGGGCACGGTTTTCGAAACCATCGAAGAACGCGCGCGTCATCTGGAAGGCTTTATTCGCGGCTATGCGCGCTTTGCCAAGCTGCCGCAGCCGCAATTGCAGACCATCGCCTGGGCGCCATTTCTCGAACGCCTGCAACAGCAGATCCCGTTCCAGATGCAGGGCGAGATCAGCGATGTCAGCAGCCGCATCGATGCAGCGCAGATCGAACAGGCCATGCTCAATCTGCTCAAGAACGCACATGAGGCCTGCAGCGAAGCGCAGCCGCCCAATAGCGACGTCGCCGTGCGCGTGACACGCGTATCGCAGTGGCTGCGGATCGAAGTGCTTGATCGCGGTAATGGCATGAACGAAGCGGTCTTGCACAATGCCCTGATGCCGTTCTACTCGACCAAACGCAATGGAACCGGGCTGGGGCTTGCGCTCACCCGCGAGATTGCCGAAGCGCATGGCGGGCGTATTTCGCTGCACAACCGCGAGCACGGCGGCCTGTGCGTGACCTTGTTGCTGCCCTCGGCATCGGCTGCGTAGTCAACCACATTCGACACGATCGAACGCGCCTTCTAGCGCAGCGTACTGATCGTTTGCCGGGTCCGGCGGGCCACCCAATGCGCAGGTAGTCGCTGCAACAAACGCGCACAATCGCGTTGCGATCACAGCGTCGTCAATCGGGCTTCGACGTACCGCGTTCAGCGATGCGCGGTCGTTTGAGCGCACCACATGCATCGTCTGCCCCAGTGGTACGTGTCGCCTCAATGGCGCGGTAATACCCGATACCCACGGTATTGCCAACAAACTCACCGCCCTGCGACGGGCACTCGCCATCGGCTTTGAACCAATCCGAAAACGCGGCGTACTTGCCGGCCCTGAGAAAGTGGTTACCGCCGACATAGGTCCGGTCCGAGGCATCGCGCGTGCGTATTGCGTCGCCGTTGACGTCCACAAACGTATTGCCCTCGATCCGGTTACCGGACGAGTGCCGCGCCAGATACAGCGCATGGATGAAACCCGAGGTGTCGGTATCGTTTTCGATCGACACAAAGCGATTGTGTTCGATGCGGTTGTCGCGCGACTGTTGCAGCCGGATCGCTGCAAACGAATACGCGGCCTCGTCACTGCGGCCGTAGCGCCCGCCGATCCGCTCGAACTGCATGTTGCGGATCGTGTTGCCGCCATTGCCGTCCTCACCGGCCTTGCTGCTACCCAGATCCAGCGCCATCCAGTAATTGCGGACCTTCAACCCATCGAAGGTCAGCCGCGTCGGCGCATTTCGACCACCTTTCAAGGCGAACCAGGTCGCGCCACCGCGCCCGTCGAAGAGCGGCGGGCTGGCAGCGCCGGGAGCGGCGATAAAACGGATGGGCGCGCCGTTGGCAAAGGTCCATTGCACCGACTGTTGAAGATAGGTGCCCGGGGCGATCACCACTTCCACCTCCCCTGCCGGTCGTCGTTCGACCAGGCGTTGCTGGGCAGCACCGAGACTGCGCAATGCGGTCGAAGGTTCGGTACCTGCCGCCGCATCGTCGCCATCGGGCGCCAGATACAGCCGGTAACTGGCAGCCGCTGCAGTACCCGGCTGCAGCATCAGCACGCCAAGAGCGGGTAACAACACGTAGCGAGGAATCGTCATGTGGTTACGGACAGCGCACAGGAGCCGGAGTGCAGGCGTGGTCCATGCCGCTTCCGAGAAAAGGCCACGCCCGCCTGACGGCTGCACAGTCGGGTGTTGGCCGCTCTCAGGAGCAGGATCAATAACGTGTCTGGTCGTCGCTGCATCGTGCACCTTCAGTCGTTACCCGCGGCACAGCCAAGCATCGCCGTGCTGCGGCTGCGTAGCGTCACCCACCCGCGCACCACGACACCACTCCATGCTACTTCTTGGTCGGCCGCTCCCAGCCTTCGATCACGGTCTGACGCGGCCGCGCCACGCTGAGCTGGCCGGCCGGCGCGTCGCGGGTGATCACAGAGCCGGCACCGATGGTGGCATTGGCGCCGATCTCGATCGGCGCCACCAACGCGCTGTTGGAGCCGACGAACGCGTTATCGCCGATGGTGGTCTGCGACTTGTTCACGCCATCGTAGTTGCAGGTGATGGTCCCGGCGCCGATGTTGACCTTGCTGCCGATCGTTGCATCGCCCAGGTAAGTGAGGTGGTTGGCCTTGCTGCCCACCCCCATCGTGACCTTCTTGGTCTCGACGAAGTTGCCGATATGCACCCCATCGGCCAACAGCGTGCCCGGACGCAACCGCGCGAACGGGCCGATCATTACCGCACCCTCGGTCACCACGCCTTCCAGATCGCAGTGCGCACGTACTTGCGTGCCGGCACCCAGCGTCACATCGCGCAAGCGTACGAACGGGCCAATCACCACGTCATCGCCCAGCGTCACATCGCCTTCCAGAATCACATCGATGTCCAGTTGTACATCGCGCCCCACCTGCACCGTGCCGCGCTGCTCCACGCGCGCCGGGTCGGCCATGCGCACGCCCTGCAGGCATAACGCACGCGCCGCACGCAGCTGCCAGGCGCGTTCGAGCTGAGCGAGTTGCCAGGGGTCGTTGGCACCTTCCACATCCTGTGGGTCGCCCACATGCACCATGTCGGCCGGGGTGAAGTCGCCGGCGGCGCTGGCAAACACGTCGGTGAGATAGAACTCGCCCTGCGCATTGTTGTTGGACAAGCCACCCAGCCAACGCCGCAGTGCAGTGGATTCGGCGGTGAGGATGCCAGTGTTGATGGTGCGGATGCGTCGCTGCTCGTCGTTGGCGTCCTTCTGCTCGACGATCGCCGCCACCTTGCCTTCGGCATCGCGCAGGATGCGTCCGTAGCCGGTGGGGTTGGCAAGCTCGGCCACCAGCACCGCCATCCGGCCGGGCGCATGCAGCAACTGCAGCAGGCTCTCGCTCTGGATCAGCGGCACATCGCCGTACAGCACCAGCACGGTGGCCGCATCCGGAATCGCATCCATCGCCTGCTGCACGGCGTGGCCGGTGCCCAGTTGCTGCTGTTGCTCGGCCCACTGCAGATCGGCCTGCCCGGCAAATGCCGCGCGCACCTGATCGCCGCCGTGCCCGTAGACGATATGGATCGCGGCCGGCTGCAGCTGCCGTGCGGTGGCGATGACATGCGCCAACATCGGCTGGCCCGCCAACGGCTGCAGCACCTTGGGCAGGGACGAGCGCATGCGCTTGCCCTCGCCCGCAGCCAGGATCACGACGTGCAGGGGCAGGGTCATCAAGAATTCCAAAGGCGGGAGATAGGCCAAATTCTAGTCGCAGCCATGCAAAACCGCGTGCTTGATCGATGTCTTAGAGCGGCTAACAACACGTAGCGAGCAGTCGTCAGGTGGGTGCGGGCGGCGCGGAGGAACCGGAGTGGACGAGTGGTACATGCCGCACCGAGCACCGGCCGCGCCCGCCTGGCGGTGAGCACAGTCGTTTTGTTAGCTGCTCTTAAACACGCGATGACAACTTTTTTAGCACTGCGGCCGCTAGGATGGGCGCCCTTTCTTCGTCCCCGTCACGCATGAGCCTGTTCCGCCAAGGCAGCCAGTTCACCCTGATTGGCGGCCTGCAATTGGCCGTGGATTGCGGCATCTTCATCGCCGCCACCGCCGCCGGCATGCCGACGGTGCCGGCCAATCTGCTCGGGCGCATCAGCGGCGCGGTGCTGGGTTTCTGGCTCAACGGCCGCTACACCTTCGCCCAGCAGGGCGGCGGCGCGCGGCTGGGCTGGCAGCGCTTCCGCCGCTTTGCGGTGATGTGGCTGGCGTTGACGCTGATCAGCACCTGGCTGCTGTCGGCAACGGTGGATCTGGTCGGCCTGCGCCAGGCCTGGCTGGCCAAGCCACTGGTCGAAGGCGGGCTGGCGATCGTGTCGTTCTTTCTCGGCCGGCATGTGGTGTATCGCTGAGGGCGCGCGGCAAGCGAGGTTGGAGCGCGCGCCAGCGTGCGTCGTCAAACCAAGGTGGCCGGCTGTTTACCGTTTCATGCTGCCAAGCAACGCGCGCACTGCTGGCGCTTGCCAAGCTTGAGCTGCGCACATGCGACGTGATCGAGGCTCAAGCCCATGTACCGCCCTTGGGTACCCCGGCGACAGCACACCCAATCTGCTGCGGGAACCGGGCAGCCACCACGCGGGGCACCTTGCCCCGCTGGCGACTTCATCACCCGATTACGTGTCCAGCCCTATTGCGATCGAGGTGGAAGCCGCGCGGCACGATGCGGCGGCGTGGTCGCTTAGAAAGTGCGTCGACCTTGCCGATACATCATCACCGCAAGCGCGTTGCCTCGCCACGCACTGCAGCAACAACGCCGCGCTAGCTCTTGGCGGGTGCCTGCTGGCAAAAGTCGCCCAGGCCACGCACCAGTGCCGCACGGTGCAAGGCATCCAGCTGCCATTGCGCCGCGTAGTGCGACGCGGACCGTGCCGTGTTGGCGGCGCATTGCGGTGCCGAGCGCGCCGCTGCGGCATCGGCCAGCGCATCGAGCAACTCGCCCTGCAGTTGGTCCAGGCGCGCGCGCAGTGCGGCCAGATCCGGGCGTGCGGTGTCCGGCGCACGCCCACGTTCGTGCCAATGGTTCAGCAGCGCGTACTGCACCGATTTATTGGCCTCGATCTGCGCCGCAAAGAAGCGCGCTGCATCGTCGGCATCCAGTCCATGCGCCGGCGCCTGATCGCGCACGCTCTGCAGCACCGCCGCTTCGCGCGCCTGGTCCAGTACCGGCTTGCCGCTATCCCACTTGCTCAGCGCCACCGCATCGCCGATCGCATTGCGTTGCACGATGCGATCCAGCAGCGGATCCAGCGGCGGCTGGCTGCGTGCCGGAAGCGCGCAGCCCAGCAGTGCAACCGCAAGCGTGCAAGTCAGTGCATAACCGCGGAAGCCATCGATCGAGCGAGTCATGGGGTGTCCTCAATGTCGGGGGTGATCATGCCATGGCGCAATGAAGCGCTGCATGGCAACCATGCCACGCAGTGTGCGCGCTGTCGGCAACACGCGGCCTTGTGCCACGCAGGCGCATCTCCAAAAACGAAAACGCCGACACGAAGGTCGGCGTTTTCAATCCACATCTGCATCCGGCATTACAGCTGAAGCAAGTCGCTTGCCCACGCAATGGGCCAGGCGATCGATCAGTGCTTGAGGGTGCGTCGCAACCGCTCCAGCGCCTGCAACTGCACCGTCGCCTCGGCCAGCTGACGCTGCGCCTGCGCCACGTCCACCGTGTCGCCACGGTTGGCCAGCAGACGCTCGGCTTCTTCCTTGACCTTGCGAACTGCAGCCTCATCGATGTCCTGCGCACGCACCGCGGTGTCGACCAGCACGGTCACCACCTGCGGCTGCACTTCCAGGATGCCGCCGGAGATGGCGAAATCCAGCTGTTCGCCACTGGCGGTGGTGACCACCACCTTGCCCGGCTTCAGGCGGGTGATCAGCGGCGCGTGCTTGGGCGCAATGCCCAGCTCGCCCAGTTCGCCGGTGGCCACGACCAGCGTCGCCTCACCGTGGAAGATTTCCTTCTCGGCGCTGACGATGTCGCAACGAATAGTGCTCATGGTGCCTCACTGTAGTGAGGCGGGGAATCGGGAATCGGGAGTCGGGAATCGGAAGAGCGCATGACTGCGCGCACTTCCAGATTCTCGTGACTTCCAACTCACCTAAAACCCGCCTTTACGATTCCCGATTCCCGATTCCCGATTCCAGCCGCATGGCGGCTGGGATCAATCAGGCCTTGGTGCTCATCTTGTTGGCTTTCTCGACGGCCTCTTCGATGCTGCCGACCATGTAGAACGCCTGCTCCGGCAGGTGGTCGTATTCGCCATCGCAGATCGCCTTGAAGCCACGGATGGTGTCCTTCAGCGACACGTACTTGCCCGGCGAGCCGGTGAACACTTCGGCCACGTGGAACGGCTGGCTGAAGAAGCGCTCGATCTTGCGTGCGCGCGACACCGACTGCTTGTCTTCTTCGCTCAGCTCGTCCATACCCAGGATCGCGATGATGTCCTTCAGTTCCTTGTACTTCTGCAAGGTCTGCTGGACGCGCTGGGCGGTGTCGTAATGCTCGTGGCCGATCACCAGCGGGTCCATCTGGCGGCTGGTGGAATCCAGCGGATCCACGGCCGGGTAGATGCCCAGCGAGGCGATGTTACGGCTCAGCGTGACGGTGGAATCCAAGTGGGCGAAGGTGGTCGCCGGCGATGGGTCGGTCAGGTCGTCCGCAGGCACGTACACGGCCTGGATCGAGGTGATCGAACCGCTCTTGGTCGAGGTGATGCGCTCCTGCAACACGCCCATTTCTTCGGCCAGGGTCGGCTGGTAACCCACCGCCGACGGCATACGGCCGAGCAGCGCGGACACTTCGGTACCGGCCAGCGTGTAGCGGTAGATGTTGTCGACGAACAACAACACGTCCTTGCCCTTGCCGTTCTCGTCCTTCTCGTCGCGGAAGTACTCGGCCATGGTCAGACCGGTCAGCGCCACGCGCAGACGGTTGCCCGGCGGCTCGTTCATCTGGCCGTACACCATCGCGACCTTGTCCAGAACGTTGGAGTCCTTCATCTCATGGTAGAAGTCGTTGCCCTCGCGGGTACGCTCGCCCACGCCGGCAAACACGGACAGACCCGAGTGCGCCTTGGCGATGTTGTTGATCAGTTCCATCATGTTGACGGTCTTGCCGACGCCGGCGCCGCCGAACAGGCCGACCTTGCCGCCCTTGGCAAACGGGCACATCAGGTCGATGACCTTGATGCCGGTTTCCAGCAATTCGGTGCTGGACGACTGGTCTTCGTACGACGGTGCGGCGCGGTGGATTTCCCAATGGTCCGATGCCTGCACCTCGCCAGCTTCGTCGATCGGACGACCCAGCACGTCCATGATGCGACCCAGCGTACCCGCACCGACCGGCACCGAAATGGCACGCTCGGTGTTGGTCGCCAACAGGTTGCGCTTCAGGCCGTCGGTGGAGCCGAGCGCAATGGTGCGCACCACGCCGTCGCCGAGCTGCTGCTGCACTTCCAGGGTGATGGCGGTGCCCTCGACCTTCAGCGCGTGATAGACCTTGGGTACTTCATTGCGCTGGAACTCGACGTCGACGACCGCGCCGATGATCTGAACGATCTTGCCCTGACTCATTTGGATAACTCCACTCATGTCTGTTCGATTCTTGTGTCGGGAATGGGAAATCGAGAATGGGGAATGGGAAGATCAAGAGCACCGAAGCCTTGCCTATTCCCGTTTCACGATTCTCCATTCCCGGCTAGACAGCGGCCGCGCCGCTGACGATTTCCGAAATTTCCTGGGTGATCGCCGCCTGACGTGCCTTGTTGTAGACCAGTTGCAAGGTGCCGATCATCTTGTTGGCGTTGTCGCTGGCGGCCTTCATCGCCACCATGCGCGCGGCATGTTCGGATGCCACGTTTTCCAGCACGGCCTGGTACACCAGCGACTCGATGTAACGCGTCATCACGTGCTCCAGCACGGTCGCGGCATCGGGTTCGTACAGGTAGTCCCAATCGTGATGCGCCACCTTGTGCTCGGCGGCCGGCAGCGGCAGCAGCTGATCGAAGCTGGCCTTCTGCGTCATGGTGTTCACGAAGCGGTTGTAGACCAGATACACGCGGTCCACCTTGCCGTCGATGTAGGCATCGATCATCACCTTGATCACACCAATCAGCTGCTCGACCTGCGGGCTGTCGCCCAGGTGGGTCACGCTGCCGACCATGTTGACCTTGATGCGACGGAAGAACGCCGAGGCCTTCTGACCGATGGTCACCACGTCGATCTCGGCGCCCTTGTCCTGCCACGGGCGCACTTCGCCCAGCATCTTGCGGAACAAGTTGTTGTTCAGACCACCGGCCAGGCCGCGGTCGGAAGAGATCACGATGTAACCGACCCGCTTGACCTGCTCACGCTCGACCAGAAACGGATGCTGGAAATCGGTGCTGGCCTGCGCCAGATGCCCGATCACCTGCTTCATCGCCTGCGCATACGGACGCGAGGTCTTCATGCGCTCCTGCGCCTTGCGGATCTTGGAGGCCGAGACCATTTCGAGCGCGCGCGTCACCTTGCGGGTGTTCTGCACGCTCTTGATCTTGGTTTTGATTTCGCGTCCGCCTGCCATTGCTCGCTCCGCTCGTGAGAATCGGGAATCGGGAATCAGGAATGGCCAGAGCCTCCCGCGTCCCACTTCACGACTCTCTAATTCCTAAATCTGGGATTCGGCAGCGGTGATTCGACATGGGCCAACGCCCCGAACCACCGCTCCTACAAATCCCGAATGCCCAATCCCCAATCCCGGCGCCTTACCAGGTGCCGGTGGTCTTGAACTCTGCGATGCCCTTCTTGAACGCGGCTTCGATGTCGTTGTCCCAACCGCCGGTGCTGTTGACCTTGTCGATCAACTCGCCCTGGGTGTTGGCGAAGTGCGCGTGCAGGCCTTCTTCGAACGCCAGCAGCTTGTTGACCGGCACTTCATCGAGGTAACCCTCGTTGACGGCGTAGATCGACAGCGCCTGGTTGGCGATGGACATCGGTGCGTACTGCTTCTGCTTCATCAGCTCGGTGACGCGCTGACCGCGCTCGAGCTGCTTGCGGGTGGCTTCGTCCAGGTCCGAGGCGAACTGCGCGAACGCCGCCAGCTCGCGGTACTGCGCCAGCGAGATACGGATGCCGCCGGACAGCTTCTTGATGATCTTGGTCTGGGCCGCACCACCGACGCGCGACACCGAGATACCGGCGTTCACGGCCGGGCGGATACCGGCGTTGAACAGGTCGGTTTCCAGGAAGATCTGGCCGTCGGTGATCGAGATCACGTTGGTCGGCACGAACGCGGAGACGTCGCCGGCCTGCGTTTCGATGATCGGCAGCGCGGTCAGCGAGCCGGTCTTGCCGGTCACCGCACCGTTGGTGAACTTCTCCACGTATTCCTCGGACACGCGCGCGGCGCGCTCCAGCAGGCGGGAGTGCAGATAGAACACGTCGCCCGGATAGGCTTCGCGGCCCGGCGGGCGCTTGAGCAGCAGCGAGATCTGGCGGTAGGCCACGGCCTGCTTGGACAGATCGTCGTACACGATCAGCGCGTCTTCGCCGCGGTCCATGAAGTACTCGCCCATGGTGCAGCCGGCATACGGGCTGATGTACTGCATCGCGGCCGATTCGGACGCGGTCGCAGCCACCACCACGGTGTGCGCCAGCGCGCCGTTTTCTTCGAGCTTGCGTACGATATTGGCAACGGTCGAGGCCTTCTGGCCGATCGCCACATACACGCACTTGATGCCGGTGCCCTTCTGGTTGATCACCGCATCGATCGCCAGCGCGGTCTTGCCGGTCTGGCGGTCGCCGATGACCAGCTCGCGCTGGCCGCGGCCGATCGGGATCATCGCATCGACCGACTTGTAACCGGTCTGCACCGGCTGGTCGACCGACTTACGCCAGATCACGCCCGGCGCAACGCGCTCGACCGGTGCGGTCTGGGTGGCGCCCAGGGGGCCCTTGCCGTCGATCGGCTCGCCCAGTGCGTTGACCACGCGGCCCAGCAGTTCCGGACCCACCGGCACTTCCAGGATGCGGCCGGTGGTCTTGGCCACGTCGCCTTCGCGCAGGTTTTCGTAATCGCCCAGCACCACGGCGCCGACCGAATCGCGCTCCAGGTTCAACGCCAGGGCGAAGGTGTTGTTGGGCAGTTCGATCATTTCGCCCTGCATCACGTCGGCCAGGCCGAAGATGCGCACGATGCCGTCGGACACGCTGGTCACGGAGCCTTCGTTGCGCGACTCCGCGGACAGCTTGACCGTCTCGATGCGGGTCTTGATCAGGTCGCTGATTTCGGAGGGGTTGAGCGTGGTTGCCATCGTTCAGTCCTAGGTGCCGGCCGCGAGGGCCATGCGTTTATGTGAATTCAGTGGGCGAGCGAGCTTTGCAGACGCGCGAGCTTGCCCTTCAGCGAGCCGTCGATGACCACGTCGCCGGTGTCGATCACCGCGCCGCCGATCAGCGATGCATCCACCGCGGTGGTGATGTCCACCTCGCGGCCAAAACGCTTCTTCAGTGCAACGGCGATCGTATCCAGCTCGGCCGCGGTCATTTCAGTTGCCGAGGTCACGGTCGCCTTGACGACGTGTTCGGCCTCGGCGCGCAGCTGTTCGTACAAGCCTGCGATTTCCGGCAGCGCCGACAAACGCTGCGCATCGGCCAGCAGGCCGAGGAAACGCAGATAGTCTTCGCTCGCCTGCGGCGGCGCCAGCAACGTCACTGCCTGTTCCTGGCGCAGGGCCGGGTTGAGCAGCAGCGCAGCCACGCGCGGATCGCCAGCCACCTGCGCCGAAAACGCCAGCGCATCGGACCAGGGCGCGAACGTACCGCCCTCACGCGCGATTGCAAACGCGGCACGGCCGTAGGGACGGGCAAGTGTGAGGGCCTGACTCATCGATTAAATCTCCGCCGCCAGCTCGTCGAGCAGCGCCTTGTGGGCGTTGGCATCGATTTCGCGCTTGAGCAGCTTCTCGGCGCCGCTGACCGCCAGCACCGAGATCTGCTTGCGCAGTTCTTCACGGGCACGGGTGGCAGATGCGTCGATTTCGGTCTGGGCCAGATCCTTCTGACGGTTGGCTTCGGCAATCGCCTCGAGCTTGGCCGCTTCGATGATCTGGTTGGCGCGCGCATGGGCCTGATCGATGATCTCGTTGGCCTTGGTGCGTGCGTCTTTCAGTGCTTCGTTGACCTTTTCCTGCGCCTGCGCCAGATCTTTCTGGCTGCGATCGGCTGCGGCCAGACCTTCAGCGATCTTTTGCTGACGCTCTTCGATCGCCTGCAGCAGCGGCGGCCAGATTTTGGTCGCGACGATCCAGATCAGACCGGCGAAGGCCAGCGCCTGGGCAAAGATGGTAAGGGTGATATCCATGGGTCGCTCAATCGCTGTTTAGGGGTGAAAGCGCCGCCGCAGTGGCGACGCTTTCCGACCTTCATCCGCGGATGCAACCGCACTGGCTGCCTCCACATCCTGCTACCGCTGGATCAGCCGGCAGCCGACAGACGCTCGATGAACACCTGAGCCAGCGGGTTGGCGAAGGCGAACAGCAGGCCGACGGCGACGCTGATGATGAACGCGGCGTCGATCAGGCCGGCGGTGATGAACATACGCACCTGCAGCACCGGGATCAGTTCCGGCTGGCGCGCGGCCGATTCCAGGAACTTGCCAGCCATGATGGCCAGACCGAGGCCGGCACCCAGCGCGGCCAGGCCGATCATGATGCCGACGGCGAGGACGGTGGAGCTCTGGACTTGAGCGAGGTTGGTCAGGACGGCGAGGTACATGGTGATCTCCGAACGAAAGTTTCTAAGGGTGATGGATGAATCGGGATGAAGCGTATGAAGGGTGTAGCGAAACTCAGTGACTGTCTTCCGCAAGGCTCAGATACACGATCGACAGCATCATGAAAATGAAGGCCTGCAGCGGAATCACCAACAGGTGGAACAGCATCCAGCCGAGGCCGAATACGCCGCCAGCGACCATGCCGGCGATGCCCGCACCGCCCAGCACCCAGATCAGCAGGAAGACGATCTCGCCGCCGAACATGTTGCCGAACAGTCGCATCGCCAACGAAATCGGCTTGCTCAGCCACTCGACGATGTTCAAAAGCAGGTTGAACGGCATCATCCATTTGCCGAACGGCGCCGTCAGGAATTCCTTGGTCATGCCGCCCACGCCCTTGGAGCGCAGCGAGAAGACGATCATCAGGAAGAACACGCTGATCGACATGCCCAAGGTGGCATTGACGTCGGCGGTGGGCACCGGCTTCCAGGCGTGGATGCCTGCCCAACCCAGCGGAATGGCGATGAAATCGGCCGGAATCATCTTGATGAGATTCATCAACAGGATCCAGAAGAAGATGGTGATCGCGATCGGCGTCACCAGCTTGCTGCTGCCGTGATAGGTGTCCTTGGCCTGCCGGTCGACGAACTCCAGGCAGATTTCCACGAATGCCTGCCACTTGCCCGGCACGCCGGCCGTGGCATTGCGGGTCGCCGTCCAGAACGCCAGCACCATGACCAGGCCCATCAACACGGCCATGACCAGAGTGTCGACGTGGATGGTCCAAAACGTGCCGCCACCCTCGCGAACCGGATAGATCAGGTTCTGCAAGTGATGCTGGATGTAGGAGGTAGGGGTTGCTGCCTCGCCCGCCATGTGTCTGGAGCCCTTTAAGTTCGAATCAACGTCTGGCCAGAGCCAGAACCTGAAAAATCAACCCGATGGCGATACCCGCCAACAGAGCCAGAGGAGGCAGCCGCCACAGGGCAAAGCCCAGCGACAACGCCGCAAATACCAACACCCACTTCAGCACCATCGCCAGCACCAACCGCACCATCGCGATGCCTGCTGCCTGGATGCCGCCGCCGAGCGCGGTGCGTGCCGCAACCCAACCGCCCAGTACCGTTGCAAAGCCGGTCAATGCCAGACCGGCAGAGTAACGGGGACCAACCAACAGCAACCCCAGACTGGTTATAGCTACGGCGGCAAGCGGATATACCGCAGCGCGCAGCATCAACCGCCGACCCGCGTCAACGGAGTTCAGCACTACGGTTACCTTACGTGTGAATGAGGGGGAGGCGCAGTTGCGCCTCGTCGAGCCGCGAAAGTATAGCAATGGGACAAATTGCGAGACAACCGGCAAAGGTCATCGGCTGCTGCAACGCACCAAACATGCACGGCGGCGGCGGGTGGGAACTTTGCCACAAACTGGCGGTCGGAACCTGCGAGGCCTGCACATCCTCGTCGAAAGGTACCGCCGCAGGTCGCGTATGGGAGCCCTGGGAGACCGGGGCTCCTGCTTTTTACGCATTTTGTCGCACCCTGACACTTTCCCATCGGCGGTCCAATCCGCTGCATTGCACGCTCGTTTCGCTCTATGCAGGGCCACGATGGAGGCCCGATTGCCGCGTGCAGCATCATCGGCTGCGCAGTTGGCAGCGACGACCGTACCCGCAGGTATGCACTACGGCACACTTTTCGCGTGTCGTCGTCAGCGCCGGATTGGGCGCCGCCAGCGCGCGATGCCCATGCCTATTAGGCATGCGGACCGTTTTGTCCGATTGCTATGTCCGCCTTCACGGATGTGCGACAGGCTCTTCACTTATGGAAGACGCGGGCTTATCGATAGTGCGCGCCACTGGCCCATCGGCCTGACCATTCCAAGATTACGGAGCTCCCCATGAAACACCTCCTCGCACTGGCGATCCCGTGCGTTCTGGCCGTCGCCTACGTCGCGCCGGCACACGCCGAAGATACCGATGACCGCTTCCAGATTCGCCTCGGTGCGATGAATGTGGACAACGACAACACCATCCGCGGCAACACGCTGCTGGCGGGCAACAACGTGTCGGTCAATGAAGATTTCAAGCTGGGCGGCAAGGAATGGGAGCCGCGCGTCGATGGCGTGTTCCGCATCAGCACCCGTCAGCGCCTGATCTTCGATTACTTCAAGTACGACAAGGATCGCCGCGAGACCCTGACCCAGGATCTGAGCGCAGGCGGCGTAACCGTGCCGAGCGGCAGCTTCATCAAGGGCGAGCTGAAGTATCAGGTCGCGACCCTGGTGTACGACTACTCGGTGATCGATGCACCGGAATTCAGCCTGGGCCTGCAGATCGGTGCCGAATATGCCAAGGTCGAAGCCAACGGATATGCCGATCTGGGCACCGTGTTCTCCGGCGACGTGCTGGACGAGAAGGCCGACGGCGTGGCACCGGTGGTGGGTATCCGCTTCACCGCGCGTCCGAGCGAGCATTGGCTGTTCAACGTGCAGGGCCAGTACCTCAACACCAGCTGGGGCAACTTCGACGACTACGAGGGCGACCTGAGCCGCGCCAACGCGATCGCCGAATACCGCTTCACCAAGAACTTCGGCATCTTCGCCGGCTACGACTGGTTCAAGCTCGACGTCGACCAGCGCGGCAGCGATGGTCTGATCGGCCTGAAGCAGGAGTTCAAGGGCCCGGTGGCAGGCGTGACGTTCGCGTTCTGATCTGCGCCACCGTTGCTAGCGAACGGCCCGCCCTGTGCGGGCCGTTTGCGTTTCAGCTGCCGGGCGGCGTCGACGGCACCGGGAACAGCTGCGTGGCCACGCACACGTAGTCGGCCAGCGGCATCTCGTCCATGCCGGCGCGTAGTACGTCCACCTGCGCCGGATCGGCGATCGGCTTGGGCACCCAACGCCCCTGCTCGGGCACCAGTTGGCTGCCGTAACGCTGCGGTTTGCCGTTCGCGACGAGCACGCGGTCGGTCAGCAAGACCTGCTGGTGCACCGACACCTCGCCACGGCGTGCGCCCTGCCGGGTCAGCGTGCCCAGCACGCGTTCCTGCAGGGCCGGATCGGCGTCGGCATGCTGCACCAGCAGCCAGGCGGCGGCCACGCCGTCGCGTCCGACCTGGGCCACACTGGGCAAGCCATCGTGTTCGGCGACGATGCGACGCATCTGCGGCAGATGTTCGGCGTCCAGCGCCAGCATCTTGCCCATCGCTGCCTGCGACCAGTCACCGTTGCGGACCTGTTGATCCAGGCGCTCCATTTCCAGCAACCGCGCGCGCAATGCGGGCTCGCTGGGAGCCGCCGTCTCGGCAGGCGGGGCGGTAGCGGCATCTGCCTTGGCCTGCTCCTGCGTGCGCACGAACGCTGCCGCTCCCGGGCATTTGGCCAGCGCCGCCGCCATGGCCGGATCGTCCTGCGTGGACGCTGCTGTGGTGTGCGCTGTCGCGAGCATGCAGACAAACCATATTCCAAGCACGGCCTTGCGCATCGATCGACACTCCCTGTGATGGACTGCGTGGCCGGACCTCCGCACAGCTTCCACCTGCAGCATGCCCAGGCCACGATGCCTCGTGCAAGACGGGGCGACGCGATCTTGCAGCGGCTGAGCGTGCGCCTGCGTTGTGGGCAGCGTGCGCAGACGTGGCCACTCGCAGGTTCGGTGAGTCCCGTGCCGATCAACGCGCCAGTGGCGCGCATATCGTCAGGCAGCCGCGCGCGTGCAGCTCCGCACCGGCGAGCGCCAGGGTGCTCACTCGGCGACGCGTTCGCCGCCCTTGATCACGCCCTCTACCTGCCGCAGCACGGTGACGTCCTGCAGCGGATCGCCGCTGACCGCGACCAGATCGGCGTAGCGGCCCGGGGCGATGGCGCCGACATCGTTGCTGCGCCCCAGGGCCTCGGCTGCCTCCA
The DNA here is from genome assembly GCF_002939865.1 of Xanthomonas dyei. Classification (GTDB taxonomy): domain Bacteria; phylum Pseudomonadota; class Gammaproteobacteria; order Xanthomonadales; family Xanthomonadaceae; genus Xanthomonas; species Xanthomonas dyei. The sequence goes on along the minus strand of NZ_MDEE01000007.1, from coordinate 82,833 downwards.
CGGTGGCGGCGCGGATCGCTTGCAACGGCGTCATGCCCCACTCCACCATCTTGGCGAACTGGCGGGCGTTGTCGCCGTTGGGATACACGCCGCCATCGCTGCCGAACACCAGCTTGACTCCGGCCGCGTGCGCGGCGCGGAAGGTCTCACGCTGTTTGCGTCCGATCTGGCGCTCCTTTTCCAGCGATTCGGCGAACAGGCCGTTCTTTTCGCCCTCGGCCAGGATGTAGTCGTCGTTGTAGATGTCCATCGAAAACCAGGTGCCGTGCGCCTTGGCCAGCTTGAAGGACTCCGCATCGGCCAGGCTGGCGTGCTCGATGGTGTCGGCACCGGCGCGGATCGCATCGTTGATGCCGGCGGTGCCATGCGCGTGCACGGCGACCTTCAGGCCCAGCCGGTGCGCTTCGTCCACCAGCGCGCGCATTTCCTCCAGGCTGTATTGCTGCCCGCCGACACTGTCGGTCTTGGACAGCACCCCGCCGGTGCCGCAGAACTTGATCACTTCTGCGCCGTATTTGCGCAGCGTCCGCACCGCGGCGCGGATCGCGTCCGGACCATCGGCGACACCGGGGCCGGTGACCTTGACCGAGGGCGGGAATTCGGTCGCATCGCAGTGGCCACCGGTCGCGCCGATGGCGTAGGTCGCCGGCACGATGCGCGGGCCGGGCACGGTGCCGCGCTCGATCGCCTGCTTGAGCGCGACATCGTCGTAGTTGAGCGAACCGACATTGCGCACCGTGGTGAACCCTGCGCGCAGCGTTTTTGCGGCATTGGCCACGCCGACCACGGTCCAGAAATTGTCGGTGTACTCCAGGCCCTTGTAGCCGCCCAAGGTGGGGGCCACGGTGAGATGCACATGCATGTCGATCAGCCCCGGCAGCAGCGTGCGCTCGCCCAGATCGATGCGCTGCGCAGCGGCCGGCAGCGGATCGCCCTGCCGACCGACGCGGGTGATGCGGCCGGCGGCCACTTCGATCTGCGGCTTGTCCACATAGCGACCGGTCTGCACGTCCAGCAGGCGCGCGGCGGTGATCACGGTGGTCTGTGCGTGCGCGCACAGCGATGCACACAGGCAGCCAGCAGCGGCGAGCAGCACCGGCAAACGCATCTTCGACATCGGGGTCGTCCCTGAGCTGCGAACGGCGTGTCCGCGCATCGATGGTGCAAGCCCGCTGCGGACTGCGCAAGCGCCCTGGAGATCGCATCGTGGCAATGCCCTGCGTGGCGTGGTCAGCCCTGACGCGCGCGCGAGCGATGCACGATCGCCACGCACCCAGACTGGAGGCTGCCGGATAACCTGCGAAATCTGCTTGCAGGGATCAGTATTGTCGACGCATGCGATCGAGTGCAGCCGCCAAGCGGGGCAGCCACATGCGGCTGCGTACTACCCTGGAAACCCAGGAAAAATCCGCACGTGCGCAGTAGCGCCGCATGCACTTGACGCCTACCAAACGCAAGGAACAGCACCGTAAAGGCAACGGCAACGACAACGACCACAGCAAAAGGCGATCACGCGCACCAATCCCCATCACGACAACGCCCCGCACAAGGCGGGGCGTTGCTGACAGCAGCCGAGGCGAGCCGTTACTTTTTCTTCGGGATGTACAGGTCGGTGATGGTGCCGTCGTACACCTCGGCCGCCATGCCGACCGACTCGCTCAGGGTCGGATGCGCGTGGATGGTGTGGCCGATGTCTTCGGCTTCGGCGCCCATCTCGATGGCCAGGCCGATCTCGGCCAGCAGGTCGCCGGCATGCACGCCGACGATGGCGCCACCGATGATGCGGTGGGTGTCTTCATCGAAGATCAGCTTGGTGAAGCCTTCGGTGCGGCCAATGCCGATCGCGCGGCCGCTGGCGGCCCACGGGAACTTGGCCACGCCAACCTTCAGGCCCTTGGCCTTGGCTTCGTTCTCGGTGACGCCGACCCAGGCGATTTCCGGGTTGGTGTATGCCACCGACGGAATCACCCGCGCCACCCATTCCTTCTTCTCGCCGGCCGCCACTTCAGCGGCCAGTTTGCCTTCGTGGGTGGCCTTGTGCGCCAGCATCGGGTTACCGACGATGTCGCCGATGGCGAAGATGTGCGGCACGTTGGTGCGCATCTGCCGGTCCACCGGGATGAAGCCGCGCTCGGTGACGGTGACGCCCGCCTTCTCCGCGCCGATCTTCTTGCCGTTGGGCGAGCGGCCCACGGCCACCAGCACGCGATCGAACGCGGTGGCCGGCAGGCCGGGCTTCTCGCCCTCCACGGCCGCTTCGAAGGACACGGTGATGCCGCTCTTGTCGGCCTTCACGTCGGTGGCCTTGGTCTTGAGATGGATCTCCACGCCCTGCTTCTTCAGGCGGTCGGCCAGCGGCTTGACCAGGTCCTTGTCGGCGCCCGGCATCAGATGATCCATGAACTCGACCACGGTGACCTTGCTGCCGAGCGAGCTGTACACCGTGGCCATTTCCAGGCCGATGATGCCGCCGCCGACCACCAGCAGGGTCTTGGGAATGTCGTGCAGTTCCAGCGCGTCGGTGGAGTCCATCACGCGCTTGTCGTCCCACGGGAAGTTGGGCAGCTTCACCGCCTGCGACCCGGCAGCGATGACGCAGTGCTCGAAGCGCAGCAGCTGCGTCTTGCCGTCGTTGCCGACGATCTCCAACTCGTTGGGGGAGACGAAGCTGGCCACACCGGTGACGGTGCGCACCTTGCGCTGCTTGGCCATGCTGGCCAGCCCGCCGGTGAGCTTGCCGACCACTTTTTCCTTGTACTCGCGCAGCTTGTCCAGGGTGATCTTGGGCTGGCCGAAGTCCACGCCGAAATCGCCGGCATGGGCCACTTCATCGATCACCGCGGCGGCATGCAGCAACGCCTTGGACGGGATGCAGCCGACGTTGAGGCAGACGCCGCCCAGGCTGGCGTAGCGCTCGATCAGCACCGTGTCCAGGCCCAGGTCGGCCGCGCGGAAGGCGGCGGTATAGCCGCCCGGGCCGGCGCCGAGCACCACCATCTTGCAGTCGATATCCGCGGCCTTGCCGCTGGCCAGCGCCGGCTTGGGCGCTGCCGGCTCGGCCGGGGCGCGGTGCGACGGCGTCACCGGCGGCTTGCTGCCGGGTGCGGCGGCCGCAGGGGCCGCAGCAGGTGCAGGTGCCTTGGTCTCGGCCTTGACGGGCGCAGGCGCTGCGGCCTCGCCTTCGGTTTCCAGCAGCAGCACCACCGCGCCTTCGGACAAGGTGTCGCCAATCTTGACCTTGAGCTCTTTGACCACACCGGCAGCCGAGGACGGCACTTCCAGCGTGGCCTTGTCCGATTCCAGCGTGACCAGGCCCTGGTCCTTGGCCACGCTGTCGCCCACGGCGACCAGCACTTCGATGACGGGGACATCGCTGTAATCGCCGATGTCGGGAACCTTGATTTCAATGACCGCCATTTGCTTCTCCTGTGGCTTAACCGGCCGTGCCGGCAAGCGTCTGCTGGAGTTCATCCAGCGACGATTCGATTTGGGTCCAGCGCTTGTCGCGCTTCTTTTCCTTGCCGTCGCTGGCTTCGATCAGCAGCGCGGCCTGTTGCAGCAGCAGTTCGCCGGCGCCGCAGCTCGGGCGCGTGCCGCTGTAGCGCACGCCCTCGACCTGGAACGACAGCACTTCGCCCTCAGTCACCGGCGCGGTGCGGCCGCTCGGTGCCAGCTGGGTCAAGGCCGCGGTCCAGTTGCTGACCAGCCGTTTGGCCAACGCCGCCGGAATCGGGATCTCGACCGTTTCAGGCGTCTGCTCGGTGCGGAACTGCACACTGCCGCGATCGCTCTGGCTGACCCAGCTGTAGACGCGCTCGTCGGCGCGGCTGTGGCGCAGGGTCCAGTCGGCGCCGTCCTTACCCGGCACCAGCGACACGCCGCTTTCCACGCCACGTGTGGGCAGAGTCAGCAACGACAATGCCGGCTTGTTGCCGCCGTCGAGCAGCGTGCTCACCGCAGTGCCGTAGTTGCCCACGGCCGGCGGCCAGCCGCGCCCCAGCGTGCTGTCGCACTCGCGTGCCGTCGCGCAGGTCCACGGCAACACGCCGAGCACGGCGATCGTCAGCAGCGCAATCCTCACAGCAGGACGCGACGCATGTCGGCCAGCACCTGGCTAAGGTAGGTGGTGAAGCGGGCCGCCAGCGCGCCGTCGATGACGCGGTGGTCGTAGCTCAACGACAACGGCAGCATCAACGTCGGTACGAACTCCTTGCCGTTCCAGACCGGCTGCATCGCCGACTTGGACACGCCCAGGATCGCCACTTCCGGGGCATTGATGATCGGCGTAAACGCGGTGCCGCCGATGCCGCCGAGCGAGCTGATCGAGAAGCAGCCACCGCTCATGTCGGCCGGGCCCAGCTTGCCGTCGCGCGCCTTCTTGGCCAGCTCGCCGCTTTCCTGGGCGATCTGCAGCACGCCCTTCTTGTCGACGTCGCGGATCACCGGCACCACCAACCCATTGAGCGTATCGGCGGCAAACCCGATGTTGATGTACTTCTTCAGCGTGAGGTTTTCGCCGGCCGCATCGAGCGAGGCGTTGAACTCGGGGAACTTCTTCAACGCCGCGGCGCTGGCCTTGACCAGGAAGGCGAGCATGGTGAGCTTGATGCCCGCCTTCTCGTTTTCCTTGTTCAACGCCACGCGCAGTGCTTCCAGGTCGGTGATGTCGGCCGATTCGAACTGGGTGACGTGCGGAATCATGGCCCAGTTGCGCGCCAGGTTGGCACCGGAAATCTTCTTGATGCGCGACAGCGGCTGGGTTTCGGTCTCGCCGAACTTGCTGAAGTCCACCTTCGGCCAGGCCAGCAGGTTCAGGCCGTTACCACCACCGGCCGGTGCGGCACCGGCTGCGGCAGGCGCGCCACTGGTGAGCGCGGCCTTGACGAAGCGCTGCACGTCTTCACGGGTGATGCGCCCGCCCTTTTCGCTGCCCTTGAGCTGGTTCAGATCCACGCCCAGCTGGCGTGCGAACACCCGCACCACCGGGCTTGCATAGGCCACCTTGGACGGCAGCACGCTGTCGGCGTCGAAGGTCACCGGCGGGCTGCTCGGGTTGCCGGCCGATGGCTGGCTGCCTTGCGAGGCATCGCTGGAACGTGCGCCCTGCACCTGCGCGATCTCGCGCTGGGCCAGCTTGTCCGGCTCGGCCGACACCGCGACCGGCTCGACCTTGCCGGCAGTTTCGGCGGTGTCGGTGCTGGGTTTGGCCGGAGACTGCGCCGCACCGGCGCCGCCATCGCTGGCAGCGATGATCGCCACCACATTGCCCTGCGACAGGGTGTCGCCGACCTTGACCTTGAGCTCCTTGACCACGCCGGCGGCCGAGGACGGCACTTCCATCGTGGCCTTGTCCGATTCCAGCGTGACCAGGCTCTGGTCCTTGGCAACGGTATCGCCGACGGCGACCAGCACTTCGATCACCGGGATGTCGGTGTAGTCGCCGATATCGGGCACGCGCGCTTCGACCAGACCGCCTTCGGCGGCGGGTGCAGCCGGCGCGGCCTTGGCGGCAGGTGCCGGTGCAGCAGCGGGAGCAGACTTGGCCGGAGCGGCAGGAGCAGCTGCTGCTGCGGGCTTGGCCGCGGTGTCGGCACCGGCATCGGCCACTTCGATCAGCGCCACCAGGGCACCCTGCGACAGCGAATCGCCGACCTTGACCTTGATCTCCTTGACCACGCCGGAGACAGACGAGGGCACTTCCATGGTGGCCTTGTCCGATTCCAGCGTGACCAGGCTCTGGTCCTTCGCGACCGTATCGCCGACCGACACCAGCACCTCGATTACCGGGACGTCGCTGTAGTCACCGATATCGGGGACAAGTGCTTCCTTGATTTCGGCCATACGGGGAACTCCGGCAACAGATGGGGAAACCCCTATTGTGGCCGGCCACGGGCCGCAGCGCCAACCATTGGCGCGGAAAAAAACGCACAGCCGGCAGGATGCAGCGTCCGCACACGCACGTGCATGCTTATTTCGAGGCGCGTCGATCCACCCGCAACAGTTGCAGTGGCGCGCCCGAGGGCAAACGATACGCCAGCGCATTGTCCAAGCCATCCAGCGCTTCGACGCGGTCGCACAAGCGCTGCGCACGCGGGCGCAATGCACGCGCCTGCGGCTCGACCAGACGCTCGATGCGCGCTTCCAGCCCATCGAGCGAACGCAGCTGCATCTCGTTGCCGGTGAGCCCGGACTGCACCGCACCGGCAACCACATCGCCGATCAACTGCGGCAACACCTCGGCAACCAGCGCGCCGATGTCGTCGTCGATATTCACGGGCGTGAGCTGGCTTTTGCTGAAGCTCTGCTTCAAGCGCAGATCGATCTTTTCGCGCACGCTGGCCAATTGCGCACGAGTCGCCTCGGGACTGCGGCTGAACCCGGCCGCCACTTCGCCGAGCGCGGTGACCGCGATGTCGGCGGCCTCGCGCCCGACCTCCTGCGCCAGCGGCACGACCTCGCGGGTCTGCCGCTCGAACTGGATCAGGCGCGCACGGTCGTCTGCGCTCAGCGTCACCCAGCGATCGTCGACGAACAACGCACCCTCGCGCATCACGACGCGCGCGGGCGCGCCGGAGGATTCAGGCGTGCGGATCAGGATGAGGCTGCGCGGATTGAGCGTGAGGTCGCAATCGCTGCTGACATCGCACTGCATCTCCCCAGCAACGGCCACATCCGCCACGGCGAACAGGCCCAGTGCCAGCGCTGCCGCCATCGTCGTTGCGTGTCCGATCATCATCGCGGTGCTCCTTCATGTACTGCCTGCACTGTGCGGCCACGCGCTGCGGGCTGCCTGTGCCGGACGCTGGCATGACGTATGGCGGCAGGTGGCAGCGTGCTGATTGCATGCGCACGCGCTGACGGGCATGCATTGCGCGCAGACACGCATCATCGTCGGCGATTCATTGACGTGGGCCAGAGCCGCATCAGTCCAACGCATCGCGCACCGGTTGCCATGCGGCGCATAGACGCGGCAACGACCAAGCGGCGTTGGCCGGACTGGTGGACGGCAAGGCCAGCAGCGGCACGCTGCGCGCCTCCGGCGTCAGCAACGGATGCACGTGGCGATGCCAGGCCTGCGCTGCCGCGGCGCCATTGCAGGCCACCATGCGCAGCTGCGGCAAACCCGCCAGCAACGCAGGCAGCGGATTGACCACCACACTGTCTGCGACGATCGCAGCATCCAGGCTGCCGCGGCGCGCGCATTGGCCGATCACATCCCATACGCCGACGCCGCACGCGTTCAGCGCCCGCATACGCAAGGCATACGTTGCGGCGGCATCGATACCCAAAAGGGCATGTATCAAGGGCCAGAACCGATTGCGTGGATGCGCGTAATAGCGGCCGGCCTCCAACGAGGCGATACCTGGCATCGAGCCAAGCACCAGGACACGGCAATCGTTAGGAATGTGCGCTGGCAAGCCGTCACGTACGGCGTTTTTCGTCACGGCAATCGCATCTGCGTGAATGTCTTTTTCAGCTTGCATGTCGCAACCACGGCCTTCTTGGGAAAGTTCCTGAACAAACGAAATTTTAGCGAGTCGCAGGTGGGCGTGGATTCAGATTTTCAGGAATAGCTTTGGCGCGGCCCACTCCACGGGCCTAACAAAAATTATGCGAGGAGACCTCCAATGCGTGCCATTTCCATCCTGAGCCTGGCTGCTGTATCCGCTCTTGCGATTGCACCGTCCGCGTTCGCGCAGGACACCACCTATACCAGCGATACCTCCTCGACTTCCACCAGCGCCGAGAGCGCGTCCGGCAAGCATTGGGCAGTGGTCGGCGGTGTCGCCTTGATCAAGCCGAAGAACGATCCGGCTCCGGGCCTGGACGTCGATGGCGGCCCGGCACCGACGCTGAGCGCCAGCTACTACATCAACGACAACTGGGCCGTTGAACTGTGGGGCGCCGCCGACAAGTTCAACCACCGCGTCAACGCTGATGGCGTGGGCAAGGTGGGCACCGTCGAGCAGCAGCCGATCGCCATCAGCGGCCAGTACCACTTTGGCCAGGCCGACAATGTGTTCCGCCCGTTCGTGGGCGTGGGCTACTACGAGTCGAACTTCAGCAACGAGAAGATCGATGCGGCCTCGACCACCGGTCAGCACGTGGGCCTGGATACCGCCAAGGGCGTGATCGGCACCGTCGGTGTTGACATGAACATCAACTCCACCTGGTTCGCACGTGCCGACGCCCGCTATATGCGTTCGCGTCCGGAACTGCGTGTGGGCGGCCAGGGCACCGGCAGCGAGCTGGAACTGGATCCGTGGACCGTTGGCTTCGGTGTCGGCGCGCGCTTCTAAGCACGTCGCGACACACAACGTCTGAGTCGAAAAAACGGGCCGCAAGGCCCGTTTTTTTATGTCCAACATCCACGTGCGCCAGCCTGCATCGACGCATTCGGCATTGCTGGCTGGCGTGCGCGTCGCGCTTCAACGCCAATAGACGCTGCCGCGCAAGCGCGCGCTGCGCCAACGCCACCACAGCAAGGTGGCATAAGCCAACGCATAGCCGAGCAGCACGCCGGCGGCGCCCAACAGGCTGGCATGGCTGAGCCAACCATCAACCGGCCACGTCACACCCTGCCAGGCACTACGCCAGCCCTGCACCATGCCGGCGATCACCCGCACCACCACCAGCGTGGTCAATGCCAGCACCAGCCAGAGATTGGGGCGATAGAACAACCCTTGGGCGGTGCGCTCGAACCGGGTCAGGCGCAACGCCAGCACACCCAGCGCCAGCCCGCAGGCCCAACCGAAGGCGGCATGACGGATCGCACCGGGCCAGAATGCCGCAGCGATCCCGGTAAAAATGACGAACAACACGCTGGACAGCGCCGCTGAGGCCAGGTTGATCATCAGCAACCAGCCACGTGCCTGACGGCGCGCGGTACCGACACGGAAACGTTGCAGCAGCGATAACGGAAACAGCACCGCGAACACCGCCAGGGCGATGATCACGGCCAGCGGGATGGCAAGAAGCAGGGGCATCGCGTCAGGAGCCGGAGATCAGGACAGACCACGCTACTACGCCTGCGTCAGGCGCGCGTGTTTTCGGCGCTGCACGCGCAATCGGCCGCGTACGCTTGCAGCGTCTCCACTTTGCAGCGCGCGGCATAGTGAGCGGCTGGGCGGGCGGTCTGCGTTCAAAGCACGTCGCGTACTGCATGCCCCTCCCAGACCATCGGCCACGCACACCAGCTGGTGTGCGCGCCCGTGTCGTTATCGCGCTCAGAACGCCGGCAGGACCGCGCCCTTGTATTTCTGTTCGATAAAGGCCTTTACTTCCGGGCTGGTCAATGCCTTGGCCAGCTTCTGCACGCGCGCATCGTCCTTGTTGTCTGCGCGTGCCACCAGGAAGTTCACGTACGGCGACTCCTTGCTTTCGATCGCCAGCGCATCGCGCGTCGGGTTGAGCCCGGCGTCGAGCGCGTAGTTGGTGTTGATCAGCGCCAGGTCGACCTGATCCAGCACACGCGGCAGCATCGCCGAATCGAGCTCGCGGAATTTCAGCTGCTTGGGGTTGTCGACGATGTCGCGCTGGGTGGACAGCGCGTTGCTCGGGTCCTTGAGTTTGATCACCCCGGCCTTGTCGAGCAGGATCAGCGCGCGGCTGTTGTTGCTCGGATCGTTGGGGATCACCACATCGGCGCCGCTCGGCAGATCGGCCAGCGCCTTGAAGCGGCGCGAGTAAGCACCGAAGGGCTCGATATGCACGCCGACCACGGTCACCAGCTGGCTCTTGCGGTCGCGGTTGTACGCGTCCAGATAGGGCTCGGTCTGGAAGTAATTGACGTCGATCTGCTTCTGTACGACCTGGTCGTTGGGCTGTACGTAGTCGTTGAACACGCGCACGTCCAGCTTCACGCCCTGCTTGGCCAGCAGCGGTTCGACCACTTCCAGGATTTCGGCATGCGGCACGGCGGTGGCGGCGACGGTCAGGGTGTCGCCACCGCTGCCGCCATTGCCGCCGCAGGACGCCAATGCCAGCGTGGCCGCAGCAAGAAGGGAACGAAACGCAAATGTGCTCATGAAAGGGTCCGTGGGAGGAGGAATGCGGACGGGCCGCAGGCGTTAAACCTAGCAGACCGCAGGTGCAGCGGCGATCCGCACGGGCCGTGCATGGAACACAACCACCCCAGGACGGTGCCAGCGCATCCGCCTGCAGCCCGCAGCAGCAATGGACGCGGTGCCGGCTGCAGCGTCGCAGCTACCGGCCGCGCGCGGCGAGGCAGCTGGCTCAGCGGCGGCTGTAGCGGGCCACCAGACGGTCGCCCAGCATCTGCAGCAGTTGCACCAGCACCAGCAAGGCGATGACGGTGATCAACGCGACGTCCGCATGCGAGCGCATATAGCCCTCGCGGTAGGCCACATCACCCAGGCCGCCGGAGCCGATCGCCCCGCCCATGGCGGTGAATCCGATCAGCGCGATGGTGGTGACGGTGGCGCCGGCGATCAGGCCGGGGCGCGCTTCGGGCAACAGCACCCACAGCACCAGCTGGCGGGTGGTGGCGCCCATCGCCTGGCTGGCTTCGATGATGCCGCGGTCCACCTCACGCAACGCGGTCTCCACCAGCCGCGCATAGAACGGCGCGGCGCCCACCACCAGCGGCAGGATCGCGCCGCGCACGCCCAGCGAGGTGCCCATCAACGCCAGGGTGAGCGGAATCATCGCAATCATCAGGATGATGAAGGGCACCGAGCGCAGCAGGTTGATCACCAGCGCCAGCGCGCCGTACAGCACCGGGCGACGGCGCAGCTGCGGGGCGCCGCACAGGAACAGCGCAACGCCCAGCGGCAGGCCGATCAGCAAGGTCAGCGGCAACGCGCCGGCCAGCATTAGCAAGGTATCCAGAGTCGCCTGCCCGATGTCGCCCCATTTGGCGGCATCGAGATTGCGGAAGAAGCCGCCAGCGGCGGCGATCGGCAGCAGGTTCATACGCGCAGGTACTCCACGTCCACGCAGGCGGCGACGAAGCCGGCGCGCGCTGCATTCTGGTCGCCACCGGTCAGGGCGACGATGAGCTGGCCGTACGGCGTGTCCTTGATACGGTCCACGCGCCCGGACAGGATGTTGTAGTCCACCCCGGTCTCGCGGGCGATGCGGCCCAGCACCGGCTCATAGGTGCCGTTGCCCAGGAAGGTCAGCCGCACCACACGCCCGCCGACGGCGGCGAAATTGCGGTGCAGCTCGGCCTCGTCCACGTGCTCGGCTTCGGACACGAAGCGCCGCGTGGTGGCATGTTTGGGATGCAGGAAGACCTCGGTGACCGGGCCGGTTTCCACCAGCGTGCCGGCATCCAGCACCGCCACGCGGTCGCAGACGCGGCGGATCACGTCCATCTCGTGGGTGATCAGCACGATGGTCAGGCCCAGCTCGCGGTTGATCTGCGCCAGCAGCTGCAGCACCGACGCGGTGGTCTGCGGGTCCAGCGCGCTGGTGGCCTCGTCGCACAGCAGGATCTGCGGGCGCGTGGCCAACGCGCGCGCAATGCCCACGCGCTGCTTCTGGCCGCCGGACAGCTGCGCCGGATACTTGGTGGCGTGCTCCTGCAGCCCGACCCGCGCCAGCAGCTCGGCCACCCGCGCATCGATCTCGGCGCGCGCGGTGCCGGCCAGTTCCAGCGGAAAGGCGACATTGCCGGCAACGGTGCGCGAGGACAGCAGATTGAAATGCTGGAAGATCATGCCGATGCGCCGGCGCAAGCCACGCAGGCCCTGGCTATCCAGCGCGGTGACGTCGTCCTCGCCAATCAGCAGGCGCCCGCCGCTGGGCTCTTCCAGCCGGTTGATCAGCCGGATCAGCGTGGATTTGCCGGCACCGGAATGGCCGATGATGCCGAACACCTCGCCGGGGCCGATCCGCAGATCGAGCGGGTGCAGCGCCACGATCTGGCGACCGTCGACGGAGTAAGACTTGTGCAGGCCCTGAAACTGGATCACCGCGCGTGGCCGATTGGGGGGTCGTGAAGCCTACCAGTCAATGTTCACGGCCGGGAGTCGGGATTGGGGATTGGGGATTCGCAAGGACAACGGCATTCCTGCTGTTGCCAATCCCGAATCCCCAATCCCCAATCACGGCCTATCCAACGGCGGCGGCCTGTCGGTCTGCCGTATCCGCTCCCGCCGCAGCAGATACAGCCCGCTGGCGACGATGATGCCGGCGCCGGTCCAGGTCCAGCCGTCGGGCAAGGTCTGCCACAGCAGCCAGTCCCAGCCGATCACCCAGACCAGGCCGGTGTACTCCAGCGGTGCGATCATCGAGGCCTCGCCGCGCAGGAATGCCTGGGTCAGCGCAATCTGCCCCAACGCGCCGGCCAGGCCCATGCCGGCGATCAGCCAGCCGTGGCCGGCCTGTAACGGCACCCAGTCGGGGATGGCCAGCAACCCGGCGCCGATCGCCATGAACAGCAGGAACCACACCACCATGGACTGCGGCGTGTCGGTGCGGGTCAGCAGGCTCACCGTGACCGCGGCGATGGCGTAGGCCGTGGCCGCCAGCAGCACCATCAGGCCAGGCAGCGAGACCAAGCCGCCCACGCCCGGGCGCAGCACTACGATGACCCCGACCAGGCCGATGCCGATCGCCGTCCAACGCCGCGGCCCCACGTGCTCGCCCAGCAGCGGCACCGACAAGGCGGCCACCAGCAACGGCGCCACAAAGTAGATGGTGTAGGCGGTGGACAGCGGCATGCGTTTCAGGCCGTAGACAAAGCAGCCGATCATCACCATGCCCAGGGCCCCGCGCAGCAGATGCAGGCCCCAGCGCACCGGCACGATGGCACGCGGCCCGGCAGTGGCGAACACCCACACCAGCACGAACGGCAGCGACGCGGCGCCGCGCAACAAGGTCACCTGCAATGGCGGGTACTGCGCCGACAGCAGCTTCATCGCCGCATCCATCAGCGAGAAGCAGGCCACGGCGGCGACCATCCAGGCGATGGCGGGAAGCGGAGAACGGGTGCTGGGCATTGGTGCATTATCGCCATCGCAGCGCGCCGACCGCCATGCGTCGATGACGGCCGTCGTGGCGTGATGGCCTAGAATGGCCGCTGTTTTCAGACAGCAGGAGCTTTGCATGCCTTCCTTCGATGTGGTGTCCGAAGTCGACAAGCACGAACTGACCAATGCGGTGGACCAGGCCAACCGTGAACTGGACACGCGTTTCGACTTCAAGGGCGTGGAAGCCAAGTTCGAACTGGAAGACGGCAAGGTGATCAACCAGTCCGCCCCCAGCGACTTCCAGATCAAGCAGATGACCGACATCCTGCGGGCGCGGCTGTTGGCGCGCAGCATCGATGTGCGCTGCCTGGACTTTGGCGATGTGGAAACCAATCTGGCCGGCGCACGGCAGAAGGTGACCGTCAAGCAGGGCCTCGAGCAGAAGCAGGCCAAGCAGCTGGTGGCCAAGCTCAAGGAAGCCAAGATCAAGGTCGAAGCGCAGATCAACGGCGACAAGCTGCGCGTGACCGGCAAGAAGCGCGACGACCTGCAGGATGCGATCGCGCTGCTGAAAAAGGCTGATTTCGAGCAGCCGCTGCAGTTCGACAACTTCCGCGACTGAGCGTGATTGGGCGATGCCGGTGAGTGTGCTGGCCGACGCGGACATGCAGGCGCCTGCAGTGCGTTGCGGCGCCGCGCAGGGGGGCCGGCACCGCCTGCGGTGCGCCCGCGGCGATCGCAATCGCTGCCGCAGGCCGCAGGTCTAGCGGCGCGATGCGCTCCCTGCTCACCCGCCTGTTGCATCGCCTGCGCACCGGGCAGGCCAACGCGCCTGCTGCAGGCGGCATGCACGCGGTCAAGGTTCATGCGCAACCGCAGATCGAACGCGGATCGACGCTGCACACCATGGCCGCCCTCGACCCAGTGGCTGCAGCGGCCTTTGCCGACGCCTTCGCGGTGGAGATCGAACACGCCATTGCGCGCTGCACGCTGGGCGATGCCAACACCAGCCAGGCGCAGGCGCTGGAACAGATCCACTCGTTGAAGAACACCATCTCGTTGACCGGCTCCCAGCCGTTGCTCAAGGCCTGCGACCAGCTGCGTGGCGATGTGGAACGCGACGCGTTGAGCGACATGCTTGCGCACCGCTTCACCGCCGTGGCCACTGCCGCAGGTCTACTGGTCAAGCGCTACCGGCGCACTCTTCCCACCGACGACGCGGAGCCTCATGCGTAGCACTTCCGATCGCGCAGCGCCCGGCCTGATTCTGGCCGCCCGGCAGCTGCGCAACGACAGACTGGTGCGGCTGTTCGAGTCGTTTCTGGAATACCGCGCCTGCGTCGGCCGCGTGATCGTGCAGACCATCGTGACCTTGTGGTGCCTGGGCTGGCTGTACGGCCCGCAGCCGGTGCTGGTCAAGGATGCGCATAACGTCTTCCCCACCGCAGTGACCGTGTGGGTGATCTCGGTCACGTGGATGGTGCTGGTGCGGCGCCGGATCATCCCGCCGGGTGAGTGGCTGGATGCGATGGGCTTTGCGATGAGTCTGCTGTTCATCGGCATACAGACCACGCTGGCCTTCATCCTGTTGATGTCGTTGAACGCGTTTCTGCCGTTCATCACCATCGCTGCGGTGGCGCGCTATGGGCAACGCGCCACCTTCCCGGTGCTGCTCAGCACCTTCGTGCTGATGCTGTTGACCGCACCCAGCGGCTACTGGCTGTCGCGGCCGGCGTACTTTGTGTATGCGGTGGCGCTCAGCATGGTATTGCCGCTGCTGGTGGCGCGCATCGTGCTTGCGATGCAGGAAGTGGCGCTGCAGGCGCTGGCCTCGCGCGATGCGCAAAGCCGCTTTATCAGCACCATGAACCATGAGCTGCGCACGCCGTTGAATGCGGTCATCAATTGCGCACAGCTGATCGATACCGACGGCATGCCAGCCGAACAGCGCGACCTGATGCAGGCGGTGACGGTCAATGCGACCGCGCTGCGCCATCGCGTCAATGAAGTGCTGGACGTGGCCAGCATCGACGGTGGGCGGCTGCAGCTGCAGAGCAAGCCACTGAGCATGCTGGACGTGCTGACCACCGTCAAAGCGGTCTGCGCGACCGCCGCATCCACCAAGGGCGTGTCGCTGAGCGTGCGCCTGGAGGCACCGGACACGCCCCATGTGCTGGGCGACGAGGGCCGCATCGAGCAGGTCATCAGCAACCTGGTCATCAATGCGATCAAGTTCACCCCGGCCGGTGGTGCGGTCGAGTTGCTGATCGAAGCCACGCAGCTGCAGCAGCGCTGGTCGATCGCCGCGACGATCACCGACACCGGCATCGGTGTGCCCGACGACAAGAAGGCCTACATCTTTACCCCGTTCACCCAGCTCAGCACCGGATTCGGCCGTGCCGAGGGCGGCGTCGGCCTCGGGTTGTATATCGCCTTGTCGGTATCCGATGCGATGGGCGGCAGCCTGACGGTGAGCGACAACCCCGCCGGTGGCAGCATCTTCCGCTGGATCTTCGAGCTGCCTGTAGCCGCGGCCGACAGCAGCCGCACGCTCGGCCTGCGCGATGCGCTGGCGCACCACGCGCAGACGGTGCCGCCGCTGCATTGCCTGGTCTTCGAGGACATGGACACCAATCGCCTGGTGATCGGCAACCTGCTGACGCGTGCCGGGCATCGGGTGAGCTTTCATGTCGATGGCACCGATGCGGTGCAGCGCATCGCCCAGGCCGCGCCGGATCTGGTATTTCTCGATCTGCACATGCCCGGCACCTCCGGCTGGGATGCATTGGGCCAGGCCCGCGATGCGATTGCCGCGCTACCGCCGATCATCGTATTGACCGCCGACACGCGCATCGATTCGATACGCGAAGCGGCAGCCGCCGGCGTGGCCGGTTATTTATCCAAGCCGATCAACGCCCACGAACTGCTCGCACTGCTGGCCCACCATGCACACCAACGACAGCACTGAGTTGAAGCCCGGCAATGCGGCGCGCATGCATTGGCGCGGCGCTGCCCAGACACGCACCGCTGTGGCGCTGCTGTTCCTGCATGGGTTTTCTGCAAGCCCGGGCGAGGCCGGCGCGCTGCCCGAACAGATGGCCGATGCGCTAGGTGCCAACGGCTACGTGCACCGCTGGCCCCGCCATGGAGGCAGCGCACCCGATGCGATGCAGGGGCTGACGACGGCGGCGCTGCAGCGCTCTGCGCTGGAGGCGCTGGCGCAGGCGCGGCGCATGGGCGAGCGCGTGGCGATTGTCGGCTCATCGATGGGCGGCAGCTTGGCGCTCTGGCTGGCGGCGCAGCATCCCGAGCAGGTTGCGGCGGTGGTGGCATGGTCGCCCGGCATCCAGCCGGTCAATGCGGACTTGCTCGATCGGCTTTGCGACGCCGATGCGCCGATCGCCGACCCGTACCCGCGCAGCGCTGAGGAACTGGCGTATTGGTCGGACACCATCCACCCGGACGGCTTTCGCACCTTGCGCGGCGTGTTCAGAGAATTCGCCGCCACCCCGCCGTGGCCACAGGTGCGCTGCCCGGTGCTGCTGGGCTATTACCGCGCGCCCAATGGCGACGAAGATCAGATTGCCTCGGTGCCGGCGATGCTGTCCATGTTCGAAGCGCTGGGCACGCCTGCCCCGCTCAAGCAGGCGATCGCCTTCGACAGCGGCGCGCATGCCATCGGGTCGCCGCACAAGACGCCGCTGGCCGAGCACGTCGCACAGGTGTCGGTGGAATTCTTGCGTGCGCATGTCGGTGCGCACGTGGGCAAGGCGCTGCGCAGCGACGACAGCGACACGCGCTGATTGCCTGGGCGCGGCAGCATCGCGCCGGCAGCATCGGTTGGGTCTGCTGCGTCATCGCCGATGAATCGGCCCGCGCGGCCACGTCTGCAGCGATCGCATACACTGGTGTGCCATCACGCCGCCGCCACGATGACCACCACGCCTGCCACGCCCGATCCGTTGACCGCGACCCGCACCTGGATCGAGCGCGCAGTGATCGGGCTGAACCTGTGCCCGTTCGCCAAGGCGGTGTACGTCAAGGACCAGGTGCGTCTGGTGCTCAGCGATGCCAGCACGCCCGAGGCGCTGCTGGAACAACTGGCCGAAGAACTGGTGCTGCTGCGCGACACGCCGGCCGAGCAGATCGACACCACGTTGATCGTGCATCCGGACGTGCTCACCGACTTCCTGGAGTACAACGACTTCCTCGACAACGCCGACGCAGCGGTGGACGCGCTGGACCTGCAAGGCATCCTGCAGGTGGCCAGCTTCCACCCCGATTATCAATTCGCAGGTGCTGCGCCGGACGATGTGGCCAACTTCACCAACCGCTCGCCGTTCCCGACCCTGCACCTGCTGCGCGAGGACAGCGTGGAGCGTGCGGTGGCGGCGTTCCCGGATCCGGACGTGATCGTCGAGCGCAATATCCAGACGCTGGAACGGCTGGGCCATGCGGGCTGGGACCGCGTATTGAATGGCGCCGAGCACTGAACGTGTCGGCTGCTGGCGCACCATTGCGTGCAGCAACGGCAGATTGTCGGCACCGTGCGGCGGCAGGTAATCCCTTGAAGTACCGGTAAACAGCAGGTTTGCGTGATTGTCGTGGGCGTACCTGGCGTTGCTGCAGCGCTGACATGGCGCGCGCTACAGTGCTGCACCCTTCCATCAAGTGCGCACGCCATGGCTCTGATTCCCACTGTTTCCGCATGGAACCCGTTGCCGCTGCAGGACCGCGTGGTAGTGATCACCGGTGGCGCGCAAGGCATTGGACGCGGCATTGCGCAGGCCGTGCTCGGTGCCGGCGGCAGCGTGGTGATCGGCGATCTGGACGCCGCTGCCGGAAAGGCCTGTCTGCAGGAATGGGCGTTGCCGCAACGCAGTGCGTTCGTGCGTTGCGATGCGGCGCGCGAGACGCAGGCCGCACGCTTGATCGCCACGGCGCGCAAGCGCTTCGGCAGACTCGATGGCCTGGTCAATAACGCTGGCGTAGCGGACCCGCATGTCGCGCCGTTGCCGCAGCTGGAGTGGGATGACTGGAATCGGCGCCTGGCAAGCCTGCATGGTGCGTTTTTATGCAGCAAACATGCCTTGCCTGCACTGACGCAGGCAGATGGCGGTGGTGCGATCGTCAACATCGCCTCCACCCGCGCCTGGCAGTCGGAGCCGCATAGCGAAGCCTATGCGGCGGCCAAAGGTGGCCTGGTCGCGTTTACCCACGCATTGGCACTGAGCGAAGGCCCGCAGGTGCGCGTCAACAGCATCAGTCCGGGGTGGATCAGCACCGACGCCTGGCGTGCACCGCAGCGTCGTCGTGCGCCCAAACTGTCGCGACGCGACCATGCGCAGCATCCGGCCGGACGTGTGGGCACGCCGGAAGACATCGCGCAGCTGGCGGTGTACCTGCTGTCGCCGCAGTTATCCGGATTCGTCACCGGGCAGGACTTCATCGTCGACGGCGGCATGTCGCGCAAGATGCAGTACGTGTGAGGGCGTGCTGCTGATACGGCTTGGGTGATGCGCTTTGCAGCGCGCTGCTGCGACGCGGGGACGCGCGTGCTTGCCGGTCTTTGGTGTTCGTCATGCACGACCTCGACGTTGGGATCGGTGAGGCGGAAGCTCGGAGACCGGCACGCGCGTCGTGCATCTACGTCCGCTGCTGCTGCGCTTTGGGCGTTGTCCATGCGTGGTGTGATGTGAGTCGGTTTGCTGGTGCCCTCACCCCAACCCCCGCTCCGCGCCCCAGCCCGCGTTTGCGACGCGGGCGCTCCAAGGCACGCGCACCAGTGCCGCGCAAACCGTGCCTTCTCGCACCGGCGGGAGCTGGGCTTTGGTTGTTGCGCACTGATCGCTCGTGCGTGGTGGACTGATCGCCAGCGCGTATTGCTACGACTGTCACTTGGGCGCTGCGTTCCAGACGCTTTTTCGGATACTTTTTCGGACGCTAATCCACACCCGCTGATCAACCCGACAGTCGCGCTTCCAGCAGGCGCTGCGCATCGGCCAGCGAGGGCATGATGCGATGGCCCAACGCGCGCACGTTCGCATCGGGTTCGAGCAGGTCCGGGATCTGGATCGGGGTCATGCCTGCTGCCAATGCGGCGCGCACGCCGGTCGGCGAGTCTTCCAGCACCAGACAGTGTGCAGGCTCCACGCCCAGCGACTGCGCTGCCAGCAGGTAGATATCCGGCGCCGGCTTGGGATGCTGCACATCGCTGGCGCTGCACACCGCATCGAAGCGCCACAGCAGATCGGCCGCTTTCAGCTTGCGCAACGCAAGCGGGCGTTGGGTGGAGGTCGCCACCGCACGTGGCATATCGAGCGCAGCCAGATACTCCAGCAGCGCAATGATGCCGGGCCGGTGCGGAATACCACGCTCTGCGACGGCGTCATAGAGCAGTTGCGCGCGCGCCAGCATGCGTTCGGCAGCGGCGTCGCCGACGCGTTCGCCAAGCAGACGGCGGCACGCCACATCGCCGGTACCGACCATCTGCAACCAGAACGTCGGCTCGATTGTCAGCCCTTGCGCATCGGCCGCCTGCGCCAGACAGGCAGTGATGGCGCGCTCGCTGTCGAGCATCAAACCATCCATATCGAAGATCACCGCCTGCGGGCGAAACGGCAGCGGTATGGCCGCCGTCATGCAGTCGCTCCGCGCCCGAACAACACCTCCAGATCGCTTGCCTCCAAGGCACGCCATTGGCCCGATGGCAGCGCGTCCAGCGACAAGCCGCCGATGCGGCTGCGATGCAATGCCGCCACGTGATTGCCGGCGGCGGCGAACATGCGACGCACCTGGTGATAGCGGCCCTCGTGCAAGGTCAGACGTGCCTGGCGCGCGCCAAGGACCTCAAGCTCGGCGGGAAGCAATGGCTTGGTTTCGCCTTCCAGCAGCAGCTCGCCGCTGGCAAACAGCGCCGCTTCATCGCCGCGCAGGTCTTCGGCCAGGCTGACCTCGTAGACCTTGTCCAGCGCGGATTTGGGCGAAATGATCCGATGCAGCAACGCGCCATCGTCGGTCATCAGCAGCATGCCGCTGGTCTCGCGATCCAGCCGCCCCACCGGCGCCAATACTGGCGCACGCGAGCGAAACCGCGGTGGCAGCAGCTCGTAGATCAACCGGCCGGTGTCCTTGGTCGAGCAGGTGTAACCGCTGGGCTTGTGCAGCAACAGGCTAAAACCCGGCGGCGGGTCCAACGGCTCGCCATCGATGCGGATGGCGTCGTGCTCCACCTGATCGTCGGCATACAGCACCTCGCCCTGCACATCGGTCACGGCGCCCTGGCGAAACAGCTGGGTCACCTGCTTGCGGCTGCCATAGCCGAGATTGGCGATGTGTTTGACCAGTTTCATGCGCGCGCCGCCTTGCCGCGCACGGCAGCGATCAACTTGAAGCCGTCGCGCTCGGCAGCCACCCGTACCTGGCCGAAGCTTTCGTTGAGCACCTGCTCGTAAGGCAGATGCCGGTTGGCCACCAGTAGCAGTTGCCCGCCCGGGCGCAATGCCTGCGCGGCCACGGCGATGAAACGCTGGCCGATGTCCGGGCGATCGGCGCGCGAGGGCGTGTGGAATGGCGGGTTGCTGACGATGAAGTCGTACTGCGCCGCCAGCCCGGCGGTGACGTCCTGCCAGAGGTACTGCAACTGCGCCGGATGCGCGATGTCCTGCAGATTGCGCCGCGCCAGCGCGAGTGCGCGCGCTTCGGCTTCGTATAGATCCAGCGCGGTGACTTTGGCGCAGCGGGCCAGTACTTCGGCCGAGAGATACCCGAACCCCGCACCCAGGTCGGCACCGTGCCCGGCCAGGGTGGCCGGCAGGTGCTCGACCAGCAACGCCGATGCAGGATCGATGCGATCCCAGGCAAACACGCCCGGTCGGCTCACGAAGCGCCCATCCAGAATCTTGCGCGGCGTATCCAGCGCCGCCCAGCGCGCCTGCAGCGCGGCATCGGTGTTGGCCGGTAGCGGCGCGGTCCAATAGGTGCGGCAGTGGTGCTTGGTCAGGCTGCCGGCCAGACCGGCGAGCTGGCGCAGATCGGCCTCGCCCGAGCGCGCGCCCTCGTTATTGGACTGGCACGCCACCACCCGGCCGCCGGGCGCGGTCAGTGCCAGCGCACGTGCGAACAGCGCGCGCGCTTCTTCGCGCTGCCGCGGCGGCAGCACCAGCACCAGCGCATAACGCGTGCTGTCGGCCTCGATCTCGCCCTCTTCGCGCACGCGCCAGCCGCTGCCTTCCAATGCCTGCGCGAACGGGCGGAAACTCTGCTCGCAGGTCAGCGCATCGGCGGATGCATGCTCGCGCAGCGGGAAACCATCGCGCGCACGCAGGAACAGCACAGGGCCGGTCGGCCACGGCAGCGCGCTTTGGGCGAAGGGCAGGAACAGGGCTTGAAGCGGTGCATCGTGCGGGCCAGCCATCGGATCATCGGGTCGTGAACAGACCGCCATTGTAAGGGAGCGCTGCCTGGTGCCCGTCCTCGGCGCGCGGTCCGGCCTGCCGCGTGGCAAATCGCTGCGCGCTGACGCGGGTCAACCATTGCGTGATCTGCGAACGGCTCGCCTTGCGCTGTTTATACGGACCGTTGATGCGCACGCAACATCTGCCGGCCTAGGCTGGAAGCCAAGCCCACACCGGAGATACGCGATGCGAGCCCTGTTCGTAGGTGGAGTTGTCGACAACAGCGAAATGGACCTGGACGACACGCCGCCACCGATGCACTACCCCGAAAACACCGGCGCCGGTCGCCCCCGTTACCGCCTGCATCAGGTCGGTGAGCGCGACGACGGCAGCGTGGCCTACGCGGTCTATGGCGCCCCGGAAATGGCCGACGACGACATCAGCCGCATCACCGAGGAACGCGGCTACGCACGTCGTTTCAGTGCATCGCCAGAGGCACCGCGCTGAGCATGGTGCTTTGTGCAGATGAGTGAACTGCCTGCGGCACGTGCAGTATCAATTAACGGTTCGACTAGCAGCATCTCGTTGAAATCTAGCTAGCGGCCGCTCGGAAATCTGGCTAGCGGCTGCTCGTCGATACGCGCATAAGAGCTTGACGCGGCAGGCATGGACGCGTCAGCTGTCCTGCTTCTATTGACGATGTGGTGTCCACGTTGCATGCCACGGCATCTACGTTGCATGGCGATGGTGCCCGCGCCGCATATCCATCAAGAACCGGGCAAATGCCCGGCTCTTCTGGCCGCCATTGTTGCGACCACCAATGTCTCCTAGTCGCCAAACACGGCTGCAAAGATCGAATCGGCACGTCCTCAGCTTGGGCGCCACCGCAGGAAATCGGCGATAAGCCAAAGCTCCTTTCCCCCGCAGGAAAGGGGTTGGGATGAGAGGGCGGGGCCAAGCGCAGTACGCAGCACGTCTACGAGGCTGCGCACCTACCCTCATCCGCCCTTCGGGCACCTTCTCCCGAGGGGAGAAGGAACAAAGCCCCTCTCCCCTCTCCCCTCTCCCCTCTCCCCTCTCCCCTCTCCCCTCTCCCCTCGGGAGAGGGGTTGGGGTTGGGGTTGGGGTTGGGGTTGGGGTTGGGATTGGGATTGGGGTGAGGGTACGGGGCGAAGCCACGCTATGCGGCATGTCTACGAGGCTGCGCACCTACACTCATCCACCCCTGCGGGGCACCTTCACCCCTGCGGGGCACCTTCTCCCGGGGGGAGAAGGGAGAAAGCCCGCGAACGCCCCCGCTTATCGCGCCTTCGGCGTCACGCGCCAGATCACATTGCCCACGTCATCGGCCACCAACAAGGCACCGCTGTTGTCGGGTGCAACGCCCACCGGGCGACCCTGGGCATTGCCTTCGGCGTCCAGAAACCCATCCAGGACGGTGATCGGCGTTCCGCTGGGCTTGCCATCGACAAACGGGACGAACAGCACCTTGTAGCCGCTGGGCGGGTCGCGATTCCACGAGCCGTGCTGACCGATGAAGGCGCCCTGGCGGAACCGCTCCGGCAGCAAACTGCCGCTGGCAAAGGCCAGGCCCAGCGAGGCCGTATGCGGGCCGAGCGCGTAATCCGGCTTGATCGCCTTGGCCACCAGTTCGGGGTTCTGCGGTGTCACCCGCTCATCCACATGCTGGCCGTAGTAACTGTACGGCCAGCCGTAAAAGCCGCCATCGCGCACCGAGGTGAGATAGTCCGGCACCAGATCGCTGCCGATTTCGTCGCGCTCATTGACCACCACCCACAGCGATTTGCTCTGCGGCTCCCACGCGGTGCCCACCGGGTTGCGCAGACCGCTGGCGAACACGCGGCTGCTGCCGGTAGCCGGATCGATCTCCAGGATCGCCGCGCGGTTGAGCTCGGCCTCCATGCCGTTTTCGGCCACATTGCTGTTGGACCCGACGCCCACGTACAGCTTGCTGCCATCGGCACTGGCGAGCAGCGATTTGGTCCAGTGGTGGTTGATACCGCCGGGCAGATTGGCCACGAACGTGGGCTTGGCGCTGATGTGCGTGTCGCCCGGCTTGTACGGAAAGCTCACCAGCGCATCGGCATTGGCCACATAGAAGCGGTCGCCGACCAGCGCCATGCCGAACGGCGAAAACAGGCCGCTGATGAACTGCGTGCGCACCTCCGCCACACCGTCGCCATCGGCGTCGCGCAGCAAGGTGATGCGGTTGGCGCTGGGCACCACGGCGCCGGCTTTCTGCATCACCGCGCCCTGCACCTTCTTGCGCAAACCACCGCCGCTTTCGGCATTTTCCGGCTTAGGTGGTTCGGCGGTTTCGGCCACCAGCACATCGCCGTTGGGCAGCACGTACACCCAGCGCGGGTGATCCAGATCGCGCGCAAAGGCGTTGACCTGCAAATCGTCGGCCGCCATGGGTTTGGCGTTGGCGGCCCAGCGCTTGACCGGGGCCACCTTGACCGTGGGGATCAGGCGTTTGACCGGCTCGGGCAATTGCGGGTCAGGCCCGGTCCCCTGTTCGATGGCCAGCGTGGCGGTGTCGCCGCAGCCGGCAAGAACGGCGACCGCCAGCAACGACAGCGGCCAGCGAATGAGCGTGGGCAGGGATGCATGCATTGCGAGCCAATCCTGAACAGTTGCGACAGTCGGCCATCATGCCGACAACTGTCCAGGGAGAAGTAAATACATCGTCAACACGCCCGCGTCACGGCATGGCGTGTGGATCGGCCCCCAGCAGTAGCGGGTGCACGGCCACGATGCGATCCATCCAGATCCAGTGCGGCTCCTGCGTGGCATCCAGCTGATCCAGACGCAGCTGCCCGTTGACGCCTTCGTTGTCGTGGTCGTCGAGATAGGTCTGGATGGTGGGGCGCACCGCGACGGTGCCGCTGAGCGTGCTGCCATCGTCGAGTTCGATGCGCACACGTTCCTGTCCGCCGAGCAGGGACACCCAATGCTCGAGCGTGGCGATCTGCACGTGTTCGGAATAGACGTGCGGGGCGTATTTGGGCATCGCGGTATCTCCATGAGCGGAGCGCATCACGCTAGGCCAGCGTGCGTGAACGATGCAGCAAACGCGGCGTATCGCTGCATCTCCATCTACAGAATGCGCACGCTGCGCTGGCATCGGCGGCCAGCTCGCGCGGACCGTTATCGAACCCAACCGCCTTGCGATCGCCCCCTGCTCACCGCGCCACCGTCACCTGCGCGACATTGCCGCCGCGCCGGCATCACTCCACGGATTCGCGCGCTGCCCGGACTGCGGTGACCAGCTGCGCCACGCTGTACGGCTTGGCCAGATGTTCCTGAAACCCCGAGTCCAGCGCGCGCTTGCGATCGTCGTCGCGGGCCAGTGCCGTCACCGCCACCGCCGGCAGCGCGTGCCCATCCAGGCCCAGGTTGTCGCGCACGGTACGGATCAATCCGTAACCGTCCATGCCGGGCATGCCGATGTCGGTCAGCATCACGTCGAAACGCGCGTGACCGCGGTGATCGATCAAGGCCAGCGCATCGGTGGCGCTGCCGGCAGTGACCACTTCGGCGCCCTGTTCTTCGAGCAGGCGGCGCAGGTAGTCGAGCATGTCCGGTTGGTCTTCGACCGCCAACAGGCGCAGACCGTTGAGCGCACGCGCTTCGACGATCTGTTCGGACATCAGGCGCCGACGCAACTCGCGGCGCGGGCGCTTGGCCTGATCGGGAATATGCTCGGGCAGACGCACCGTAAAGGTGGCGCCCTTGCCGCGCCCGCCGCTGGTGGCGCCGACCTGCCCACCGTGCATTTCCACCAGCTGCTGCACGATTGCCAGACCCAGCCCCAGGCCGCCGTGCTGGCGGGTGGTGGTGCCATCGGCCTGACGGAAGCGGCCGAACAGATGCGGCAGGAACTCGGCCGCGATGCCGTCGCCGGAGTCGCGCACCGACACCAGCAGATGCCCATCGTCGCGTTCGATGGTGACGTCGATGCGGCCGTGCGCCGGGGTGAACTTGATGGCGTTGGAGAGCAGATTCCACAGCACCTGCTGCAGGCGGGTGGCATCGCCGAGCACCAGACACGGGGTCGGCGGCAGGTGCAATTCCAACACCTGGTCCTTGCCCTCGGCGGCCAGTTCCTGCGTGCCCAGCGCCTCGCGCACCTGCTCGGCCAGGTCCAGCGCTTCGACTTCCAGCTGCACCTTGCCCAGCAACATGCTGCTCAGATCGAGCATGTCCGAGATCAGCCGCTTCTGCGCGCGTGCGCTGCTGGCGATCACCGACAGGCCTTTGT
This sequence comes from Xanthomonas dyei, assembly GCF_002939865.1. Taxonomy (GTDB): domain Bacteria; phylum Pseudomonadota; class Gammaproteobacteria; order Xanthomonadales; family Xanthomonadaceae; genus Xanthomonas; species Xanthomonas dyei. Next base: position 57,214 of record NZ_MDEE01000007.1, on the reverse strand, counting down.
AATTGGGGTGCCCTTCTTCCACGCGCTGCAGCAGCAACTCGCTCCAGCCCAGAATGGTGGTCAACGGGGTGCGCAACTCATGCGACAGCGTGGCCAGGAACTCGTCCTTCAGCCGCGCCATGCTTTCGGCTTCGTTGCGCGCACTGCGCTCCGACTCCAGCAATTGCTCGCGCGCCAACTCGATTTCGCGTTGTTCGGTCACGTCCGGGCTGCTGCCGGCCAGGCCGATGAAGCGTCCATCGGCCGAATAGCGCGGTGTGGCGGTCATTTCGATCCAGCGCCACTGCCCGTCGTGGCGGCGCGCACGCACCAGCGCACGCAGGCCGCGTTGTTCTTCCAGCGCAGCCGACAGCTCGAACTGGAAGATCGACAGATCGTCCGGGTGCAGCAATTCGCTCCACGCCGATACGGTGCCGCTGGAAATATCCAGGCCGAAGAATTCGCCGTAGGCGCTGTTGACGAAGCGCACCACGCCCTGGGCGTCCAATACCCATACCGGCATCGGCAGGCCGTCGGCCAGCGCGGAAAAACGCGCCTCGCTTTCGGCCAGCTCGCGCTCCACGCGTTTGCGCTCGGTAATGTCCATGAACAGCACCGCGACCCGCGCCTGTTCCGGCTGACCGACCCGGAACGCGTCCACCGAATACCAGCGCCGCAGCGCCTTGGCCTGCATTTCGAAATGGATACGGTTGCCGGTGCGGGCGACCTGGCCGTAACGGTCGAACCATTCCTGCTCATGCTCGGGGAGCATGCCGCGGATGGACACATTGAGCGCGTCGGACAGACCGGTATAGCGCTCGAACGCGCCATTGGTCGTGCGGATCACGTAATCGACCGCCTGCTCGCCCTCGAACACCATGTCGATGACGCAGAAACCGGCATCGATGTTGTGGAAGATCTCGTGATACATCGCCGGATCGAGAAACGGCTCGGCGATGACGGCCGGCAAGGCGGCGGCCAGATCGGGGCTGGAACTGGAGGTGCTCAAATCGGAAACCACGGATGCTGCCGGAGCGGATGACGGACGGATGAAACCACGCCCGATGTCGTCAGCGGGTGCACAGGGGTCGACGTCGTTCACGCCTGCGTTGCGCCGCTGGTCGCTCGCGTGATGCCGCTCCGCTTACCAGAGCGTGGCGGCGGCCAGGGCGATGCAGGTCGCCAGCACCACGATGCCGGCAATCACCCCGCGAAATACCCACTCGCCCTCACGGCGCAGCTGCTCGTCCATCCAGCGCTGCGCCTCTTCGCGCCAGGCGGTGGAGCGTGCGTAGTCGGCATCCAGCAACAGCAGCCTCACCCGCGACAGCCCCAGTTCTGCGCACTCGCCACGGCAGCGCTCGCTGAAGCCGTCTTCGCCGGTGACCACCTGCGTACCGAGCGGCAATTCCAGTTCGAGTTCATGCCTGGACATAACGCGGACGCTCCTGATCTAGCTCGTTTTCCAGCGCCATGCGCGCCAGCTGGGTGTAGTTGGCACGCGGCCCTTGTCCACGGCCGGTCAGCATTCCCTGGTAATCCAGGTCCTGCCAGACCCGCCCGGTCCACTCGACGCAGTCCTCGGCGATCACCAGCATCAGCGAGTAGCGATACTCCACCCCCGTTGCCGCGGTGTAGGCGTACACCGGTGGAAACTGCACGGCAACATCGACCTGACGTGCCAGCCCGGCCAGGTGCTCGCGCAGTGCATCGCGTGGGTCGGTACCGGGCTCGATGCGCAACCCACGTGTGGCCAGGTCCAGGTCCACCTCGCTTTGCAGGGCGACGAAGGCGGCGGCCCCGGTGGCGGGGTTGTGGCCGTGCTGTTTTGCCCAGTCGATGAACTGCAGGCGCACGTCCGCCGGCATGTGCGCCGGCGCCGATGAGGCTGACTTTGTGCGGAAAGAGTGGGTGTCCATGCGGCCGATCTTCCGGCGTGTGCCGTGAAGCGCGGGCGCAGGCGCAGTGAACTCGCCGTCATGGCGCCCCCGACGCGGATTAACCAGGCGGCAACGCGCGTGCGACACCGGCGCAGCGTGCGTTGCGGGCGGCCAGGTGCAGCCCCACACTGCTCTGACAGCGGGTACGCAACGTACCCTTGGCTTGGAGGCTTTCCATGAAACTTTCCAGTGTTTCCGGCGCCGGCCTGTTGCTGGCAGGGCTGCTCGCGGCAACCGGTGTGCAGGCCCGCGTGCGCAACGTCACCGACCCGCAGGCACCACGTGCGCTGAGCAGCGATGGCAAGGTGGACGTGCGTTGGACCGACCCGGCCGAATTTTCCGAAGTACGCTTCAGCGGCAATCGCTGGGAAGCGCAGCGCGGCGATTGGGTGACCCAGCTGGCCACGCATTTCCAGCAGAGTGCCGCCCGCAAGCTCCCAGACGGCCAGCACCTGAGCGTGACCATCACCGACATCCGCCGTGCCGGCCAGTACGAGCCCTGGCACGGCCCGCGCATGCAGGACGTGCGCGTCAAGGACATCTACCCACCGCGCCTGAGCTTTAGCTACACGCTGACCGGCGCCGACGGCCGGGTGATCGACCAGGGCGAACGCAAGCTGGTGGACTCGGCCTTCCTGATGAGTGGCCCGCGGCTGACCGACAGCGACCCGCTGCGCTTCGAGAAAGCGATGATCGACGACTGGGTACGCAAGCAGTTCCGCGGCGATCGCACGACGGCTGGGTTGTAAGCTGCCGCTTCAAGCACCTCTCAGTTCGGCAGAGGGGCTGGGGTGAGGGGATGAGCGAAGCGCTCGTATCGCCCAGCCTGCGCGAGGCTTCGCCCGTCCCCTCATCCGGCCCTGCGCGCCACCTTCTCGCGCCCGGCGGGAGAAGGGCAAGCGGTCGAGCTTCCGCTCAGGTCCCTCTCCCCCGCGGCAGAGCGAAGCACTCGTATTGCCCAGCCTGCGCGAGGCTTCGGCCGTCCCCTCATCCGGCGCTGCGCGCCACCTTCTCCCGCCCGGCGGGAGAAGGACAAGCAGTCGAGCTGCTGCTCAGGCCCCTCTCCCCCGCGGCAGAGCGAAGCGCTCGTATCGCCCAGCCTGCGCGAGGCTTCGCCCGTCCCCTCATCCGGCCCTGCGCGCCACCTTCTCCCGCCCGGCGGGAGAAGGGCAAGCGGTCGAGCTGCTGCTTGAAGCCCCCCTCATTTCCTCTCCTCTCATCTCCTCTCGGGACAGGGGTTGGGGTGAGGGGGGCGAAGCACTCGTGTCGTTCAAACTGCTGCAGCCTCGCCCACATACACCCGGGGCACGCGCTTGAGTCCGCACAGCAACTGATACGCGCTGACGTTGCACTGCGTCGCCAGTGGGCTGACGCGTGGCGCATCGCCCCAGAGCTGGACGCTGGCACCGATGTCGGCCTGCGGGTGATCGGTGAGGTCCACGGTGAGCATGTCCATCGACACGCGCCCGATCAGCGGGCACACCTGGCCATCCACCAGCACCGGGGTGCCGTTGGGCGCGAACTGCGGGTACCCGTCGGCATAGCCCATCGCCACCACGCCCACCCGCGTCGGCCGCTCGGCCACGAAGCGCGCGCCATAGCCCACCGGCTCGCCGGCCGGCAGGTCGCGCACCGAGATGATGCGCGAGCGCAGCGTCATCACCGGGCGCAACTGCGCGGTGATCTCGGTGTCCTGCGGGAACGGATTTGCGCCGTACAGCATCAGGCCCGGGCGCGACCAATCGTTGCGTAGCGCCGGCCAGCCCAGCAGGCCGGGCGAATTGCGAATGCTGGTTTCCGCATGCATGCCGCCAGCGGTCAGCGCGAACGCCACCGCCTGTTCGTCGGTGCGGCTGCACTCCAGCTCGTCGGCGCGCGCCAGATGCGTCATCAACACCAGCGAGGCGATCTGCGGCAGCCCGCGCAGACGCAACCAGGCAGCGCGAAAATCCTCCGGCGACAGCCCCAGCCGGTGCATGCCGCTATCCAGCTTCAGCCAGATACGCAACGGGCGCGGGCTTTGGAAGTCGGCCAGCGCGCGTACCTGTTGCGGCGTGGCTACCACCGTCCACACGTCGTGCTCGGCGATCAGGCGCAGCTCGTCCTGCTCGAAAAAACCTTCCAGCAGCAGGATCGGCGCGCGGATGCCGGCCTGGCGCAGTTCCAACGCTTCTTCGATGCACGCCACCGCAAAGCCGTCGGCCTCCGGCTCCAGCGCCTGTGCGCAGCGCACCGCGCCGTGCCCGTAGGCATCGGCCTTGACTACCGCCAGCGCCTTGCCGCCGCCCAGTTGCTTGGCCAGGCGGTAGTTGTGACGCAATGCCTCCAGATCGATCGACGCTTGCGCAGGACGCACTACGCGGCCTCCCGCTGCGGGCGCTGGCTGCGCGTGGACAGGTAACGGAATACGTCCAGGCCCTCGGTATCGATCTCGGGCGTGCGGCCCTGCATCAGGTCGGCCAGGTAGCGCCCGGAGCCGCAGGCCATGGTCCAACCCAGCGTGCCATGGCCGGTATTGAGGAACAAGTTGGCGTACGGCGTGGCGCCCACCACCGGGGTGCCGTCCGGCGTGGCCGGGCGCAGGCCGGTCCAGAACTCGGCCCGGGCCAGATCGCCGCCGCCGGGATACAGGTCGTTGACCACCATTTCCAGGGTGGCGCGACGGCGCGGGTTCAACGACAGGTCGAAGCCCGCCACTTCGGCCATCCCGCCGACGCGGATACGGTCGTCGAAGCGGGTGAGCGCGATCTTGTAGCTTTCGTCCAGCACCGTGGAGGTCGGCGCGCGCGCGGCATCGACGATCGGAATCGTCAGCGAATAGCCCTTGAGCGGGTAGACCGGCAGATGCAGGCCGAGCGAGAGCAGCAGGTCGGCCGAATAACTGCCCAGCGCCAGCACGTAGCGGTCGGCGGTTTCCATGCGGCCATCAATCTGCACGCCGGTGACGCGGCCGCCGCTGTGTTCCAGGCGCTCGATCTGCTGCCCATAGCGGAACTGCACCCCCGCCTGCGCAGCCAGCTCGGCCAGGCGCTGGGTGAACAGGCGGCAGTCGCCGGTCTGGTCTTCGGGCAGGCGCAGCGCGCCGGCCATCTGCGCGCCGCCCCCGGCCAGGCCGGGCTCGAACTGCGCGATCTGCGCCGGGCTCAGCAGCTCGTACGGCACCCCGTATTGGGCCAGGATCTCGATGTCCTGCGCGGCGGCGTCCAGTTGCTGCTGGGTGCGGAACAACTGGGTGGTGCCGAGCTGGCGGCCTTCGAATTCGATCCCGGTGCTGGCCCGCAGCGCGTTCAGGCAGTCGCGGCTGTAGTCGGACATGCGCACCATGCGCGCCTTGTTCACCGCGTAGCGCTCGGCGGTGCAATTGCGCAGCATCTGGCTCAGCCACGCCAGCTGGCGCAGGTCGCGGGTGGGGCGGATCGACAACGGGGCATGCTGCTCGAACAGCCACTTCACCGCCTTGCCCGGCACCCCCGGAGCGGCCCACGGCGAGGTGTAGCCGAACGAGAGCTGGCCGGCGTTGGCATAGCTGGTTTCCAGCGCCGACGCCGGCTGGCGGTCGACCACGGTGACCTCGCAACCCGCCTGGGCCAGATACCACGCACTGGTGGTGCCGATGACGCCGCTACCGAGAATGAGCACCCGCATGTCGCTCTCCTGAAAGGGTATTCCCCCACAACCACGCGCTGAGGGAGATAGTTAGACGCAGTATATTGCGAGCCAGGCAGTGCCATTTCTGGAATCGGCTGACCTTTGCAGTGGAACTTCCTGTCAAAGCTTGTGGAGACAAACCCCATGACCACCCGCGCCCGCGAGCTGGACAAGATCGACCGCAAGATCCTGCGCATCCTGCAGCAGGAAGGGCGGATTTCATTCACCGAACTGGGCGAACGCGTCGGTCTGTCGACCACGCCGTGCACCGAGCGCGTACGCCGGCTGGAGCGCGATGGCGCCATCACCGGCTATTACGCGCGGCTGGACCCGCACTATCTCAAGGCCAGCCTGTTGGTGTTCGTGGAAATCAGCCTGGCCTACAAATCCGGCGACATCTTCGAAGAGTTTCGCCGCGCCGCGTTGAAGCTGCCCAACGTGCTGGAGTGCCATCTGGTGTCCGGCGATTTCGATTACCTGCTCAAGGCCCGCATCAGCGAAATGGCGTCCTATCGCAAGTTGCTGGGCAGCACACTGCTCACCTTGCCGCATGTGCGCGAATCCAAGAGCTACATCGTGATGGAAGAGGTCAAGGAGACGCTGGCGTTGCCGATTGAGGGCTGAGATTGGGGATTGGGGATTGGGGATTGGAAAGTGCGGCTCGCGAGGGCCGTTGGCAATGCGGGTGGAGCGGCGGCCGGCTCGGCTTGGTGCTTCGTGCTTGGTGTTTGGCGGCAGATGTGCAGGGAGCGTGTCGGCTGAGCATCTGCCTGCTGGATGGCCGTTGATGGGGTAAGCACATTCACCCTGCGGCGCTGACCACGTTGCCCCTGCATGCCGGCGTTGCCACTGGCTGACAAGTCGGCAGGCACTACTGCGGCTGTCAGCGCACCACGCGCATGCCGTCGCCGGCAGGAACGGCGTCGTAGTAGCGCCCGGTCTTGGTATCCAGCACCCGGTTGGGGCCGGCTGGCTGCATGCCTTGCAACAGACGGCCGTTGCGGTCGTAGACCATCGGCGTGGCGGTCGGCACCTGGCTGCCCGCTGGCGCAACCAGCGTTGCTGCCGGGCCACGCGTCGGGATGCTGGGAGCGGCCGGTCGCTGGCTGAGCTGCGATGGCACCGGGCTCAACGCATTGGATGGCTGCAGCGCGCGCGGCGGCGCCACCTTGGGCTGGGCGGGGGCCGGCGTCGCGATGGGCTGCAGCGTGTTCGACGAGCGCGTGCTGGTGGCGGACTGCGCGCAGGCAGCGCCGGCAATGCCGAGCAGGGCGCAGGCCATCAGGGCGCGCGTGGAAGGATGGATCGCCATGTCAGCCACCGCAGTGAGTAAGGACACTCACGGAGTGGGGGCGCCACCGTTGCGTGGCAATGGATGTGCCCGGCCGGCACATGAACGTCAGTGCTCGACGAACCATCCGGGTGCCGGGAAACGGACCTACCCGGGCGCGAAATAGAAACGGACCTACCCGGGCGCGAAATAGACGTGTCTGCGGCAGCGGATCCCGATCAGGCATGGGAACAAGCGTTGGCAGACCCTGGTGATTGCTGTTGCATCCCTTGTCGGCGATGTCCGCTGCCCCGCAGGCACTCCGCCGGTTCGCAGGTTCGCATAGCGGCTACGACAGGTCGGCAGAACGACCGATGCAACCACGCCGATCTCCGCACGTCTGCGCGAAGACTCGGCCAGCGTGTGCCCTCGCCTGGGAGCGCCTGCGCGGCGGCTGCGGGCGTCATACGGGTGGGCCAGCGTTTGCGCTCCCCGCTCCCCGGTCACTGGTCACTGGTCACTGGTCACTGGTCACTGGTCACTGGTTGCCGGTTGCCGGTTGCCGGTTGCCGGTTGCCGCACTCCATCACGGTTGAACCAGCCCCGCCGTGCCCATATCACCTGTGCAGACGCCGGTACGTCGCCAGCGCGCGCATGCGAGAGCCCTATGAGCCAGTTCGACCTGACCCCTCCCTCCCCCGCCCAGCGCGATGCCCTGATCGCCGGGCTCAGCGACGAGGAACAGCGCGTGCTGCTGCACCATGGCACCGAGGCGCCGTTCTGCGGGGTCTTCCTGGACAACAAGCTGGACGGCGTCTACACCTGCCGGCTGTGCGGGTTGCCGCTGTTCCGCTCCAGCGCCAAATTCGAATCCGGCACCGGCTGGCCGAGCTTCTTCGCCCCCTACGATGCCGCGCATGTGCGCGAAATCCGCGATGTCAGCTACGGCATGATCCGCACCGAAATCGTCTGCGCACGCTGCGATAGCCACCTGGGCCATGTGTTCCCGGACGGCCCGCCGCCGACCGGCGAGCGCCATTGCCTCAACTCGGTGTCGCTGGGCTTTACCGAAAATGGCCAGGCGCTGCCCAACCCGCTGCACCGCGATGGCGCCGAGGCGCAGCCGGCGTGATGGAGTGCGAGCGGTCCGGCAAGGTCGCTGAGCAGCGGAGCAGGTAGGCAGCTCCGTTCGGGACCAGGCAGCCGGTCGGCCGGTGCACGAATGGTCCGGGATTGCGCCCTGAAGCGGTGCGCATCCCCGTCAGGCGACGGGTAGCCGGTCGGCCCGCTGGCGCGCGCGCGGCCCGGCATCGCGGTTGACGGAGTGCGGCATCCCGGCAGGCGCCAGGCACAGCGCGACGACTGCTCGGGCGGCCGATTCGGGTAGCGGCGTCTAGCCGGCACTCTCCCAATCGCGTTCGGTTGCGATTGCCGGCACGGCGTTTCAATGTCGGCACCATCGCCCAGCGCCTGTTGCCGCCGTCACTGCCCCGGCGACGGCTCGACGTCCCAGGTAGGAGTCCGCAGATGCGTCCATTCTCGACCCTGACACTTTCCAGCCTGCTGGCGGCCGCGCTCGCCAGCTGTCATGCAGCCGATCAGCCGCCGGCAGCCGTCACACCCCCGGCAGACACGTCACCTGCCGCAGCGTCCGGCGGGCCAGCCAGCCCGCCGCCCATCGGCACCGATGCCAGCGTGACCGGTCCGTTGCCCCGCCCTGCCCACGCCGCTCCACCGGCGCCGGCATCGCTTGCTGGTCCCGTGGACGCGGTGCCCTGGCGGTGCGGCACGCGCGCGATCACCACCCGCTTCGATCCGGCCACCGATGCGGTGCAGCTGAGCGTCGACGGCCGCACGCTGACCCTGCTCAGTGCCCAGGCCGCATCCGGAGCGCGGTTTGCCGACGCCCAGGGCAATCAGTTCTGGGAGCATGCCGGCGAGGCGACCCTGTCGCTGGCAGGCGGCGAAGCGGTGAAATGCGTGCATGAGGCCGCCACGACAATCGGCTGAGCGTTCAGTTACAGCGCACATCTTCACGCCGTGCGCTTCAAGAATCCGCCGCGCAAGCCGAAACAACTAGCACTCCCAGATTGCTTCCGGCTTCGCCATGCTCATCATCGTTGGCTTCATTGTCGTCATCGTCAGCGTCCTCGGCGGCTATGTGCTGTCGCACGGAAAGCTGGGCGCGTTGTGGCAACCGTACGAGCTGATGATCATCGGCGGCGCGGCATTCGGCGCGTTCCTGGTCAGTACGCCGGCCAAGATCGTCAAGGAGACGATCGCCGACGTGCTGGGCGTGTTCAAGGGCCCGCGCTACAAGTCCGACGACTACAAGGACACCCTGAGCCTGATCTACGAGCTGCTGAACAAGGCGCGTCGCGACGGCTTCATGGCGCTGGAAGACCATGTCGAAAAACCGCAGGACAGCACCATCTTCGGCAACTACCCCAAGGTGGTGGCCGACCATCACCTGCTGGACTTCATCACCGACTGCCTGCGTCTGATGATCGGCAGCAACATCGAGCCGCACGAACTGGAACCGCTGCTCGAACTGGAGCTGGAAAAGCACCACCACGAAGCGATGGCGCCATCGCATGCATTGAGCAAGATCTCCGACGGTCTGCCAGGCTTCGGCATCGTGGCGGCGGTGCTCGGCATCGTGATCACCATGGGGTCGATCGGCGGCCCGATCGAAGAGATCGGCCACCATGTCGGCGCCGCGCTGGTCGGCACCTTCCTGGGCATTTTGCTGGCCTATGGCTTCGTGGCGCCGCTGTCGGCGGCGATGGAAGCGCGCGCCGATCAGGACGGGCGCATGTACGAAGCGGTCAAGACCGCGCTGCTGGCCTGCCTGCGCGGCTACAACCCGAAGATTGCGCTGGAATTTGCGCGCAAGACCCTGCCGTCCAACGTGCGTCCGAGCTTCGGCGATTTCGAAACGCACCTGAAGACGATCAAGTAGGACCGCGGTCATGGCCGAGGGCAAATCCACCGTCGTCATCCGACGAGTCAAGAAGGTGCAGGGCGGCGGCCATCATGGCGGCGCCTGGAAAGTGGCGTTTGCCGACTTCGTGACCGCGATGATGGCCTTCTTCCTGGTGCTGTGGCTGATGGCCGCCACCACCAAGGAACAACGCGCGGCGATCTCCGAATATTTCCGCAACCCCAGCCCGTTGTCCGGCAAATCGCCGGCGCCATCGCCCGGCATGAACGGCCCCGGCGGGGCCAGCACCTCGATGATCAAGCTCGGCGGCACCGCCGACATGGCCAAGGGGCAGAAGGACGAGATGGGCCGCAAGCGCGACAACGCGGCCGACACCAGCGAAGACAGCCGCGCCAAGGACAAAAAGCGCCTGGAAGCGCTGATGCAGGACCTGAAGGAAGCCATCGACAAGAGCCAGGCGCTGGAGCCGTTCAAGGACCAGTTGCTGCTGGACCTCACGCCCGATGGCCTGCGCATCCAGATCGTGGACAAGCAGAACCGCCCGATGTTCGACATCGGCCGCGACCAGCTCAAGCCGTACACGGTGGACATCCTGCGCGAGCTGGCCAACTTCATCAATCAGGTGCCCAACCACATCAGCATCACCGGCCACACCGACACCACTGCCTACAGCAGCGAAGCCGGCTACACCAATTGGGAACTCAGTGCCGACCGCGCCAACGCCGCGCGACGTGCGCTGGTGGGCGGCGGCATGTCCGACGCCAAGGTCACGCGCGTCGTTGGCCTGTCGTCGTCGGTGCTGTTCGACAAGACCGACCCGCAGAACCCGATCAACCGCCGCATCAGCATCGTGGTGATGACCCAGGACGCCGAACAAACCGCGCTGGCCGGCGCCGGCCAGGGCGTGGCACTGGGCAAGCCGGTGCACGACGCCGACACCCAGGTGCCGGACCTGAGCGCCGCCGCCGGCACGGCCAGCGTAGGCGCACCCGTGGCTGGCGCTGCGCCGACTGCGGCTGCATCGGCGACACCGCCCGCTGCCGGGAAGGACGCTGCGGGAACCACCCCGGTACCGCCCGGCACCGCCGCGGCACGCCCCGCCGCACCGCGCGTGTCGTCCAGTGCACAGGTGGCCTCGGCCGCCGCACTTGCCAAGGCGGCCGAAGCGGCCGTGGCCTCGCCGCGGGTGGCGGTAGAGGGGCAGTGATCGGCGCTGGGGATTCGGGATTGGCGGGGTCTGCGGGATTCGGGATTTGAGATCCAGAAGTTGCCAGGCAATCGCACCTGGGGCGTGCACCGCGCCTGGCCCGTGACCCGACCGCTTGCCGCTGCTCATCGCATCGTGCGGCGCACGCTCTAGAATGGCCGGCCATTCCCAGCGTCGAGAACACCGTGTCCCGCAATTCCAAGGCCAAGCGCGACAAGCGCAAGAAGCAGCAACCCAAGCGCCCCATCGTCCGTCTGGGCCAGGCGTCCCAGGTCACCAACCACGCCGTGCTGCAGGACGCCGATGGCCGTGTGGTGGCCGCGATCGGTCTGCAGGGCGGCAGCGAGTGGATGCTGTCGATCGGCGGCCAGACCATGGGCAGCGCCGACAACCCGGTCCCGATGCTGGCCATGCTCAAGCACCTGGCCAACCTGCAGGAAGCCGAAGGTAAGACCATCTCGCTGGAATATTCGACCCAGCTGCAACAGATGATCGACGACCTGGCCGCCGACGAAGGCCAGACCGCAGAGGAATATCTGACCGCGCTGGTGGCCGAATTCCAGAACGCCGATGCCGATGAAGACGGCGAGGCCGAAGCCGATGACGCAGCCGACGATGCCGGCACCGACGCCGTTGCAGAAGAGGCGGCTGGCGACGACGACAGCACGGCAGACGCAGACGCCGGCGATGCCGCAACGGACGACGCCGACGGCGAGAACGCCGGCAAGAAGCCGAAGACATCCAAGAAGGCCTGACCCGGCCGATGGCTGTCTACATCGACGATGCGGTGCATCTGTGGCGCGACCAGCGCTGGGCGCACCTGCTCGGCGATACGCTGGACGAGCTGCATGCCATGGCGGCGCGGTTGGGCATTCCCCGCCGCGCCTTCCAGAACAAACTCAGCGGTGCGCATTACGACGTGCCCGCGCCGCTCCGCCTGGAGGCCATCGCCCTGGGCACCATCCCCATCTCCCGCCATACCGATCGCGCACTGCTCAAGGCGCTGATCGCCAATGCGCGAGCGCAGGCGCGCGGTGAGGTGCCGTAGCGCCGGTCCAGCGATCGCGCGAATCACGCGACAGGGACAGCACCACCGAAAGCGCATGACCCCAGCATCGCGCCAGTCGCGCAATGCTGGGCGTTGGCTGACAACAGCACGCCGGCATCTCTTGTGTTGCAGCGCCACATCAAGCCGTAAGCCGCACACCTGACGCCGCAGACGGCAGACGGCAGACGGCAGACAGCAAGCAGCAAGCAGCAAGCAGATCAGCACGACGACGCAACCAATGCGAGTCGCGCGCAGGCGAAACACCCATGGCGCAGCCACTGCGCATCATGCTCGTGCATACAACGCATGCATCTTTGCAACCCGATGACGCCTGTGGCGCACACACCCATGTGACCAGCGAAGCCGCTTCCGCGCCCACGCACAAGCCTGTCACTATCGAAGCGACCTATCTTCCGGAGCCGTTGCATTGCCTGTTCGCGTCCCGCCCTCCGAGCTACCGTCCATGTTGCGCGTCGCCGTTCTCGAAGACGACGACGTCCTGCGCGAAGAAATCCTGATTCCCGGCCTGCAGGAGTTCGGATTCGCGGTCAGTGGCGCCGGCACCGCCGGGGCGCTGTACCGACTGATGCTGGAGCAGACCTTCGACATGGTGGTGCTGGACCTTGGGCTTCCGGACGAAAGCGGCCTGAGCGTAGTTGCGCATATGCGTTCGCTGTTCACTGGGTTGGGCATCGTGGTACTCACCGGCAACCGCGGCCGCTCGGACCACGTGCATGCGCTGAGCAGTGGCGCCGACGCGTTCCTGCGCAAGCCCGCAGATCCTGAAATCCTGGCGCTGACGCTACGCAACCTATCGCGGCGCTTGCGCCCGGCCGATGCCAGCAGCGCGGAAAAACCGGCGTGGCGATTGGAATCGGATGGCTGGTGCCTGGTCGCACCGGATGCGCGGATTGTGGTGCTGACCTCGCTCGAGCGCTGCCTGATGGGCTGCCTGGATGCACAGCGCGGCCAGGCGGTGGAGCGCGATACGCTGGTGTCGGCATTGGAAGACTGCGTCGGCGATTTCGACCTGCATCGGTTGGAGATGCTGATCCATCGCCTGCGGCGCAAGGCCGCCCGCATCACCGCAGCCGATGCGCCGGCGTTTCCGCTGCTGTCCTCGCGCGGAATGGGTTACCTGCTGGCCACCTGATCGGCACGACTCGCTCGCTCCGGCGGCGCCGCAGCCGGCAACAACAGGCGGATGCAGGCACCATCGCCCGTGTTGCCGACCTCCACCCGCCCGCCGGCGGCGATCACGATTTCGTTCACCACCGATAACCCAAGACCGGTGCCCTTGCCGGCCGGTTTGGTGGTGTAGAACGGCTCCAGGATCCGCGCCAGCAACTGTTCGGGAATCCCCGGGCCGGTATCCGAAAACTGCAGCACCACCATACCGGCCTGCTGCTCGCCTTCGATGCGGAACAGCCCCTGCCCGTCCATCGCATCGCGCGCATTGGCGGCGATGTTGAGCAACGCCAGTTCCAGTTCGTCCAGATCCATCGCGATCCACAGCGGCGGCCCCGACGCGATGCCTTGCAGTCGGATCTCGTGGCCGAACAGTTGCCTGAGCGTGGGTTCGATCTCCAGCAATGCGTGGCGCGCATCGAACAGGCGCGCAATGCCGGGTTCGGCACGGCCGAAGTTGAGAATCCTGCGACTGACGGTCAGCGCGCGGCGCGATGCGGCTTCGATGTTTTCCAGCGTCTTGAGCAAGGGCGCTTCGCCACGGCCTTCCAATGCATCGCGACGCTGCGCAAAGCCGATGATCACGTTGATCAGATTATCGAAATCGTGCGCAACGCCGGAGGCCAGGCGTCCCAGCGCTTCCATCTTCTGGGTGTGCAGCAGTTGCTCCTGCACCCGCTCGCGCTCTGCCATCTCGCGCACCAGCTTGCGGTTCACCGCTTCGAGTTCGCGACGGCGGCGTTCCGATTCCACCAGGCTGTCGCGCAGCGCGGCGATGGTGCGGTCGAGCATCAAGGTGATCAACAGATACACCGCCACCGTCATCAGCCCCAGCCCGACATTGCCCCAGGTCGAACGCGATGGTGGAAACCACAGCAATTGCGCGACCAGCGCCATCGCACACACCGTCGCCAGCAGCGCAAACACGCGCCACAGATTGCGCCGACCGAGCGCCATGCCGGCGAGCACCAACGCAATCACCGGCATCGGATTGGTCATCAGGTCGAAGATATCGACCCGCACGTAAGTGACGAAGGTGCCGAGCAACGCGGCGGCAATGAACACCTTGACGCCTGCCGCACTGCGTCCGCGCCGGATCATCGGCACACCCGCCAGCGCGCCGAACGCGGTGAGCACGGCACCGGCCAACGCGCAGGCCAGATCGGGCCGCGCCTGCAAGCGGCTCAACCCGGCGACATACAGAAAAAATCCGACATCGCCCAGGTTGTACAGCGCGATGGCGACCAATAGCAGTTGCAGGAAGGCCACCTGCCGTCGATCGATCGGATCCTCGCGCCAGCGCGTGGCCAACCAGCGCGGCACGAACCTGGATTTTGCGGCAGACAGCATCGCGACAGGACGTCTTTGAGTGTTTTTGCATCCTCACATTCGTGGTGAGTGGATGCAATCGTGGCTTGGTGACACGTGGCCGAGCGCATGACTGTGTTGCGTTGTCCCGCAACATGAAATGTACGGAATTCCAAGACATGTGGGGATGTCTGGGAGCCGATATGCAGCGGTCGACCACTCCAACCACGCGCCAGGGAATCTCCATGAGCCAGATTGATCGCCTCTCGAACCGGGCCTGCGCCCGGCACGCGACCACCACCGCGCCGCACCCCCATGCCGGCACACGTCCGCAGCGCGTGCTGCTGCATGTTGCAGTGCTGACCGCGTTGCTGCTCAGCAGTAGCGCGGTGCTTGCGCAGGTCGCCACCACCCAGCGCAACAGCGGCACCACCCATGATCAAGCCGCGACCGATGCAGCCGCCATTGCAACCGATCAAGACACCAGCGCGCCGGCCGATGCCGATGCCGATGCCGACCAGGACGATGCTGCCGACACCGGCAAGCATTTCCAGATCGTCGGCGGCGCCGATGCCACCACCGATGTAGGCGCGTTCGCCGCCGAGCCGTATGCCGTGGCGATCGGCGAAGCCAGCAATGCGCTCGGTGAGGGCGGCATCGCACTGGGCGCCGGGGCCACGATCACCGAAAAGTTCGCCATTGCCGCCGGCTACGCGGCGGCGGCCACCGGCGAATCGGCGGTTGCGGTGGGTGGCACCACCGACGTGTTCGATTACGACGACGGCGGCAATATTCTCGCTGTGCACGCCGAGTCCACCGAAGCCACCGGCTTCGTGTCCACTGCGCTCGGCGGCGGTGCCAAGGCCCTGGATGCGATGACCACTGCAGTCGGCAGCGGTGCCGAAGCCAGCGTCTTCGAGGCCACTGCGCTGGGACATCGCGCCCGCGCGCTGGAGCAGGGCGCCACCGCCATCGGCACCCGCTCGCAAGCGATCGGGCTGGGCAGCAGTGCGCTCGGCAACGGCGCGCGCGCGGTCGCCGACAGTACCGTGTCCATCGGTTTCAATTCCTTGGCCAGCGGCACCGACAGCGTGGCGATCGGCGGCATCAGCACCGCCGCGGAGAGCGCAGGCAACAGTGTGGGTATCGCGGCGGCCACCGGCACCGGCGCCATCGCCCTGGGCGCCGGTGCGCAGACCCAGTCCGACTACGCCATCGCCATCGGCTACAACGCCAACATCTTCCCCAACCTGCCGGGCAACACCGATTCGGTGGCGATCGGCCACAGTGCCGGCTCGTTCGCGGCCAACACCGTGTCGATCGGCGGGTTCGCGTTGACCCAGGATGCCGAGTCGGTGGCGATCGGCCACCGTGCAGTGACCTACACCGCCAACAGCGTGGCACTCGGCGCCAATGCCGAAACCTCCTGGTTCAACCCCAACAGCACCGCGATCGGTGCCGACACCGAGGTCAACGGCGTCGATGCAACCGCCATCGGCTATGGCGCAAAGGTCGGCGACTGGGTCGACGATGCATGGAACCGCTCGGCCAGCAGCGCAGTTGCGTTGGGCGCGTATTCGAATGCCACCCGCAGCAATAGCGTGGCGGTGGGCGACGTCGCGGCCGGGTTGACCCGGCAGATCACCAGCGTGGCGGCCGGCAGCGAAGCCACCGACGCGGTCAACCTGGCCCAGCTGCGCAGCGTGGCCACCGCCCTGGGCGCCGGCAGTGCTTTCGACCCCACCGGCACTCTGATCAGCGGCAGCTACCTGGTGCAGGGCGCGAACTACGGCAATGTCGGCGAGGCGATGGGCGCCATCGATGCGGCGCTGACCGTGTTCGATGGCCGCCTCGGTGCCATGCAGAACATGTCTGCCGGTAGCGTGGCAGTTGGTGGTGGCAGCCTGGCGCCGGTGGTCGGCAGCGGCACCAATGCCGTGGCGATCGGCTCGTCCGCCACCGCCAATAGCGACAACGGCCTGGCGGTCGGCGCCGACGCGCTGGCCTACGGCCCGCAGGACACCGCGCTGGGCGCCAATGCCAGGGTCAATGCCGACGGCAGTACTGCGGTCGGTGCGAATACGAGCATTGCCACCGCCGCCACCAACGCGGTGGCCGTGGGCGAAAGCGCCAGCGTCACCGCAGCCTCGGGCACCGCGCTCGGCCAGGGCGCGCGCGTGGACGCCGACAACGCGGTTGCGCTGGGGCGCGGTGCGGTGGCCGATCGCGCCAATAGCGTCTCGGTGGGCAACGCCGGCAACACGCGCCAGATCACCAATGTCGCCGCCGGACAAAGCGATACCGACGCCGCCAACGTGGCCCAGCTCAACGCCAGCAACAGCCGCACGCTGAGTTCGGCCAACAGCTACACCGACAGCCGGGTGTCGGCGCTGAGCGACAGCTTCACGCAACTGCGCGACGGCAGCGAACGGCGCTTCCAGACGATGGATCGCCGCATCGACCGCATCGGCGCGATGAGCGCGGCGATGCTCAACATGGGCATCAATGCTGCCGGCACCCAGAGTGCGCGCGGTCGCGTGGCGGTCGGCGCCGGGTTCCAGAGCGGTGAGCGTGCGCTCTCCATCGGCTACGCCAAGAAGGTGGGCGAGCGCGCCTCGTTCAGCCTGGGCGGTGCGTTCAGCGGCAGCGACGCGTCGGCAGGCCTGGGCTTCGGCGTGGACTTGTAGGTCCTGCGCCGCGCCGTACACGTCTTCCCCCTTAACTCCATCGATTCTTGCGAGAGCCATCCCATGAACAACGCTTCGCTACCGCTCAAGCCCCTGCTATTGAGCGCAATCCTGGCCACGGCCACGTTTCAGGCCCATGCGGCCACCGACCAACTCAGCCTGCGCGGCCTGCCGACGGCCGGCGACCCTGCCGCACTCCCCGCTCGCCTGATCGTCAAATACAAAAGCAGCGTGCCGTCCGACGGCTCGCGTCTGGCGATCCTGTCTGCAGCCGCCAACCGCGCCGGAGTCCTGCGCGCGGCCAGCGGCACGGCGCGTGCCACGCCGCTCAACGCACGCGTGCTGCGGCGTACCGGCACCGGCGCCAGCCTGCTGGACCTTGCGCGCACGCTCAGCAGCGCCGACCAGGCCAAGTTGCTGGGCGAACTGCGCGCCGATCCACAAGTGCAATACGCCGAATTCGACCGCATGCTGCGCGCGGTCGATGACATTGCAGGGCCCAGGCTCAAGGCCGGTGCCGTCGCAGCGACGCCGCAGGCCACTGCCACCGCCGTGCCCCCCAACGACCGCCTGTATGCCGAGTTCCAGTGGCATCTGCAGGACAGCATCGGCGGCATCCGTGCCCCGCAAGCCTGGGAGAGCTCCACCGGTGCCGGCGTGGTGGTGGCGGTGCTCGACACCGGCATCCTGCCCGACCATCCGGACCTGAAGAACAACGACCACATCCTGCCGGGCTACGACTTCATCACCAATGCGACGATCTCCCGCCGCGACAGCGACGCGCGCGTGCCGGGCGCGCTGGACTACGGCGACTGGACCGAAGAGGACAACTTCTGCGGACTGCCGGCACGCTCCAGCAGCTGGCACGGTACCCATACCGCGGGCACGGTCGGCGAACTCACCAACAATACGATCGGCGGCGCCGGCGCCGCCTACGACGCGCAGATCCTGCCGGTACGCGTGCTCGGTCAATGTGGCGGTACCAGCTCGGACATCGCCGATGCCATGGTGTGGGCCTCCGGCGGCCATGTCGACGGAGTGCCGGACAATGCCCATCCGGCCGAGGTCATCAGCCTGAGCCTGGGCGGCCCGGGCACATGCGACAGCAATACCCAAAGCGCCATCGACACCGCAGTGGCCAACGGTGCGGTGGTGGTGGTGGCGGCAGGCAACGAGGCCAGCAATGCCTCGCAGTTCAGCCCGTCGAGCTGCGGCAACGTGATCACGGTGGGCGCCACCCGCATCACCGGCGGGATCGCGTTCTACTCCAACTTCGGCAGCAGCGTGGATCTGTCCGGCCCCGGCGGCGGCGCCACCGACGATACCGGCAACGGCGGCTGGGACGGGGTGGTGCTGTCGACCGGCTACAGCGGCCAAACCACGCCCACCTCCGGCGAGTACGAATACGTCGGCTTTGCCGGCACTTCGATGGCCACCCCGCATGTGGCCGCAGTGGCCGCCCTGGTACAGAGCGCGTTGGCCGCCTCCGGCAAGACCCCGCTGGCCCCTGCGCAGATGGAAGCCATGCTGCGCCAGACTGCGCGCACCTTCCCGGTCAGACCACCGGCCGGCCGCGCGATCGGCACCGGGATTGTCGATGCCACCGCGGCGCTGGACTACGTGCAGAACAGTTGCAGCGGCAGCGCCTGCATACCGGTCACCGTGAGCCTGACCAACCGCGTCGCCCTGACCGGTCAGAGCGGCGGTCAAAGCGAGGAAAAAACTTATCGCTTCGCCGCCACCGCCGGCAGCGCCTTGAATGTGCTCAGCTTCGGTGGCGGCGGCAACGTCGCGCTGTATCTCAGCTACGACGTCGAGCCGACCACCAGCAGCTACGCGTTGAAGTCCGCACGCACCGGCAGCGCGCAGACGCTACGGCTGACCGCACCGCAGACCGGCACTTACTACATCAAGTTGGTCGGCGGCACAGGGGGGTTCAACAACGTGTCGCTGATGGCGCGGCAGTAATCGGTAAGCGTGCCGGAGGTGGTGCACACCACCTCCGGCACCGGTGTTGCGCCCGGCTTAAAACGCCTCGTTGCCCAGCCGCACTTCCACGTCCAGCAGCGAGGTCAACGCCAGCATCGCCTCGTCGTCGCGACTTAGCGCGATCCAGCCGGCATAGGCATCGCCGCCGGTGTTCCAGTTCCACAGCGAATAACCATGCTCGCGCAGGCGGTCGAAGGCCACCGCCATCAGGTCGGGCACGCCAAGGCCGTTGGCGAATTCTTCGTCGTCCAGGTCGCCGCCCCAATCGATCCGCAGGTTCCAGCGCGCGCTGAGCTCGTCGATGGCGGCAATGAACGAATCGGTGTCCTTCCAGTCGACGTAAAAGCCCGAGCGCCAGTCGATGGTGTCCTTCAGCGCCCACAGCCAGGCATCGTCTTCATCGTCCTCGTCCGCCTCGGCCTGCGCTTCGCGCCAGGCGTCGAACTGACCCAGCGCGGTCTCTTCGTCGCCCGGGTTGATCAGCACCAGCAGATTCCAGACCCGCGCCGGATGGTCGTCGACATCGTCTTCGTCGGTCTCGGGCGGCAGGCCTTCGTCGTCTTCGTAATCGGCACTGTTGTCGGGCATGGCGGTCTCGCTCAAGGATTGCAGGTGCGAAGTGTGACGCCTCACGCGGCGCAAGCAAACCGGCGGGCGCGCGCGTCGTGGCATCGAGGCTGGTCTTCCCGGCGCAGGCACGTATCCTGTGCGGCCGAAGACGGCTATCCCGGCCCGTCATGATGCCTTCCCCATGAGCGATACCCCTCCCGATCATCTGGCCATCGACCCACGCAGCCCGTTCCACGATGCCGAGGCCCTCAACCGCGGCATCGGCGTGCGTTTCAATGGTGTCGAACGCGACAACGTGGAGGAATACTCGGTGAGCGAAGGCTGGATCAAGGTGCAGGTCGGCAAGGCGCGCGACCGTCGCGGTAACCCGATGACGATGAAGGTCAAGGGTGAGGTGGTGGCCTACTTCCTGGACACCAAGAGCGACGCCAAGCCTGCTGCCGAGTAAGAGCGGCTGACCACACTACTTCAAGCTGTTCTATTGCACAGCTGCTGAGCTGCGAGTTTGCTGCAGGGCCCTTGCCTACCTACCATCGCGGGACACGCTGCAAGGACGTCCTTGTCAGCGCTTACGCGGCATGCATGCCGCGTAAGGTCCCGCGACGGTAGGCAGGCAAGGACCCGTCTGGATGATCGGGATGCATGGCGTTGAGTAAAGCAGCCAGCAAACTCTCTGGTGCGGTGTCCTCGCCGATTGCGGGACCGTGTGGCGGCATGGATGCCGCCACCGAGCCCCCAGGGATGGGTTGACGGCGTGTCCCGCAAGCGGCGCGGGCACCGCGCACTCGATCCACTCAGCGTTTGACCTGGACTTCCGATGCGTTTGACCTGGACTTGCGAAGGCATGCACCAGGATGCGGCCGACAACACCACTGCACTCACCGCTCACGCCTTGAGCCGGTAACCGCTGCGGAAGATCGCCGCCACCACGCCCAGGCACACCACCAGAAACAAGAACGTCATGCCGGTGCTCACTGCGATGTGCACGTCGGCCTTGCCGTAGAAGCTCCAGCGGAAACCGCTGATCAGATACACCACCGGGTTGAACAAGGTGACCTTCTGCCAGATTGGCGGCAGCATGTTGATCGAGTAGAAACTGCCGCCCAGGAAGGTCAGCGGCGTCACCACCATCAGCGGAATCACCTGCAGCTTTTCGAAGCCGTTGGCCCAGATGCCGATGATGAAACCGAACAGGCTGAAAGTCAGCGCGGTGAGCACCAGAAAGCCCAGCATCCACACCGGGTGGGCGATCTCATACGGCACGAACAGCCGCGCGGTGAGCAGAATCAACAAGCCCAGCATCACCGACTTGCTGGCGGCCGCGCCCACGTAGCCGATCACGATTTCCCACCACGCCACCGGCGCGGACAACACCTCGTAGATGGTGCCGGCCCAACGCGGCATGTAGATGCCGAACGAGGCGTTGGAAATGCTCTCGTTGAGCAGCGACAGCATCACCAGCCCGGGAATGATGAAGGCGCCGTAGCTGATACCGTCGATGTCGCCCATGCGCGAGCCGATGGCCGCACCGAAGACCACGAAATACAGCGAGGTCGAGAGCACCGGCGAGGCGATCGACTGAGTGAGCGTGCGGAAAGCGCGCGCCATTTCGAAACGATAGATCGCTGCAATCGCATGCCGGTTCATGCGTGTGCCTCCGCAGCGCGTGCGCCATGCACCAGGTTGACGAAGATCTCTTCCAGCGAGCTTTCGCTGGAATGCAGGTCCTTGAAGTCGATGCCGTGCTCGTTGAGCCGGCGCAACAACGCACCGATCCCGGTCTGCTCGGCCTGGGTGTCGAAGGTGTAGATCAGGCTATTGCCATCGGCCGACAATTCCAGCGGCAAATCTGCCAACGCGGTGGGCAGCGTGTGCAATGGCGATTGCAGGCTGAGCGTGAGCTGTTTCTTGCCCAGCTTGTGCATCAGCGTGTGTTTGTCTTCCACCAGCACCAGCTCGCCGCGATTGATGACGCCGACGCGGTCGGCCATATCTTCGGCTTCCTCGATGTAGTGGGTGGTCAGGATGATGGTAGTGCCCTGCTCGCGCAGGCGCCGCACCATCTGCCACATGTCGTGACGCAGCTCCACGTCCACACCGGCGGTGGGCTCGTCCAGGAACAGGATGCGCGGCTCGTGCGCCAGCGCCTTGGCGATCAGCACACGCCGTTTCATGCCGCCCGATAGCGTGGAAATCTTGTTGTTGCGCTTGTCCCACAGCGAGAGCTCGCGCAGCACCGCTTCCAGGTACTGCGGGTTGGCCGGTTTGCCGAACAGGCCGCGGCTGAAACGCACCGTGGCCCACACCGTTTCGAACGCGTCGGTGGCCAATTCCTGCGGCACCAGCCCGATGCTCGCGCGTGCGGCGCGGTAGTCGCGCACGATATCGTGACCATCGGCCAGCACGGTACCGGTGCTGGGGTTGATCAGTCCGCAGATGATGCTGATCAAGGTGGTCTTGCCCGCGCCGTTGGGCCCGAGCAGCGCGAAGATTTCGCCGCGCTGGATGTCCAGATCCACCTGTTTGAGGGCCTGAAAACCGCCGGCGTAGGTCTTGCTCAATCCCTGGATGGAAACGATGGGCGTCATGGGTTCTGCACGGGGACGATAAGCGCCACAGGGTAGGCGCTGCGCCGTGACGATGGGAGGGGGGCAGATGGGATGGTGTCTCCCGAGTCGCCGTGATGGCGGTTGCGGCTGCTGTTGCTCGTAGGACTCCCGCCTCACCAGCGCGTGAGCACGCGCATTACACGCACGGCCCGTCACGCCCAGGTGCGCTCCTACAAAAGACCGTGGCTACCGGCCCGGCTCTTGCGATTCCCGATTCCCTGCGCGCATAAGCGCGCACCACACGTACAGCTCCGGCGCGCCCAGGTGCGCTCCTACAAAAGACCGTGGCTACCGGCCTGGCTCTTGCGATTCCCGATTCCCGATTCCCGATTCCTGCGCGCATGAGCGCGCACCGCACGTACGGCCCCGTCGCGCCCAGTTGCGCTCCTACGACGGGCGTGCCGTTGCCCGGCTGTTGCGAATCCCCACTCACGACGCCCCAATCCCTACCCTCAAGCGCGCTTGCGCGACTCGATCAAATCCAGATTACGCACCAGCCTGCGCGACAGATCGTCGGAAATCTCGCGGCGGCGGGCAAGCTTGAATAACTCGTTGCGCTCGGCCACCAGGGCAGCGTGACGGAACTGGCGTAGGGCCTGCTCGTAGGCACCGGCTTCTTCCGGATCGGTCTCGGCCATGTCCACCGCGCCGAGCTTGCGTTGATAACGCTGGCTGACCTGGTTGGCGGCCGCGTTGTAGCGCTCGGCATGCGTACTGTCGTGCACCAGCCGCTGGCGCAGCTTTTCCACCGCCTCCAGTGCCGCCTGCGAGGCGGCCTTCACTGCCAGATCTTCCTTGAGCTGCTCGTCTTCTTCTTCCGGCAATTCCAGCCCGCGTAGCAGCCGCGGCAATGCAACGCTTGCCACCAGCAACGACACCAGGATCACCGAGGCGGCCAGAAAGATCGCCAGCTGGCGGGCGGGGAACGGCGAGCCGTCCTCCAGCATCAACGGCAGCGTGAGCACGCCGGCCAGGGTGATCGCACCGCGCACACCGGCCAGCGACACCGCCACCACGATCCGCCATGGCGGGCTCACGTGCGCCTCGCCGCGTCGCTGCGCCTTGAACAGGTTCCAGCGCAGCGACAGGAAGACCCACACGAACCTCAGCGCCATCAGGCTGGCGCTGATGGTGGCCACGTACACCGCCAGCCACCATGGGTTGAGGTGACCGGCTTCCTGCACACTACGCACCGCGCCGTCCAGGATGCCCGGCAACTGCTCGCCCAGCAGCACGAAGATGATGCCGTTGAAGGTGAACTGCACCGTGTCCCACACCGCCGAGCGTTGCAGGCGCATATTGCCCGGCGCATTACCTGCCATTTCCACGTAGCTCATGGTCACCCCGGCAGCCACGGCGGCCAGGATGCCCGAGGCGTGGAAGGCTTCGGCCAGCAGATACGCGGCGAACGGGGTGAGCAGGTTGACCAGGATCGCCGAACCGGGTTCTTCGCCGAAGTGGCGCCAGATCCAGGCCTGGATCCGGCTCAGTCCGAAGGTGGTAGCCACGCCCAGGGCCAGCCCGGCCAACGCCACCCACAGGAAGGTCAGCGACGCGCTGGCGATCGAAAAGGTGCCGGTCAGCACCGCGGCCACCGCGAACTGAAAGCACACCAGACCGGAGGCATCGTTGAGCAGCGACTCGCCTTCCAGGATGTGCATCAGCCGCTTGGGAATCGACACCTTGGAGGCGATCGAGGACACCGCCACCGGGTCGGTTGGCGAGATGATCGCCGCCAGTGCAAACGCCACGGCCAACGGCATCGCCGGGATCAACCAATGAATCAGCAACCCGGCCCCGACCACGGTGAACACCACCAGGCCCAGTGCCAGTTCCAGAATGGCCGCCTTGTCGCGGAACAGGCCTTGTTTGGGAATACGCCAACCGTCCAGGAACAGCAGCGGCGGCAGGAACAACAGGAAGAACAACTCCGGTTCCAGCTCATGCCCCGCATCGAACACGCCCGAAACCACCGCGCCGAGCGCGATCTGGACCAGCGGCAACGGCAGCGAGAACGGCAGGATGCGGATCAGATAACCGCTGGCCGCGACCGCCAGCAACATGGCGAGGACGACATCGATCGAATGCATAAAAACCCGGAAGAAGAGACGGCCGCACGTGCGGCATCGTCTCGCGACGCACAACAACGCACCTACGGGAACATACCGGTTTGCAACCGACGATGAAACCACCGCACCGCCTGGGCCTGGGCGTGGTCCGTGGCGGTGACCGCCTCCAGGGTGTGGTGCTGCAGCGCTGTGGCCGGTGTCTATCGATCAGGCACCGTGGCTGCCGGAAGGACACGCGACACAACGGTGCGGCGGTGATTCGTCAACACAGATGGCCTGCAGCACGATGAAGCGCAGCGCCAGGGTGGCCCTGCAACAGGCCCGCAATGCGGATGCGCGTTGCGGGCAGCGCGCAAGCGATGGATCCATCGCCAAGGCCAACAGTGGTTCGCTCGCCTGCAACGCAGTGCCGTCGAACGCAGCCGGCAACGTGATCGTTCACGATGCGGCGCATGCCGACGGCATGCGCGCGCAGATTGGCCGAACGCGGATCAGCTGTGGCGAACGTGCCTGTTCGCGTGCCGCGTCGATTGCCGAGCGCCCTCGACCGGGACCAGGAAGGTCGCTTCATGCAGTTTCAGCTTCGAGTCGTAGTGACTCACCGTCACCTTGACCGCCTTGACCTTCTTCTTGAAGGCGTACGGCCACTGCGCACCCACCATTTCCTTCCCGGGCGTCTGACCGTCAGCATCTCCGGCAAGCTTGATGTGCACGGGGTAATTGCCTGCGCCGCCGTTGTCCGCATCGTTGGCATCGGACACGTCGATATGTGCTTTCGAAAACGCCAGCGTCGACGGCCCGCCGTCCTTGTAGTTGGCGCTGTCGTCGAATCCGATGTTCTTGTAGCGATAGGTCAGCAGGATCACTTGCGTGGGAACCCACGAGCCGCCGCCATAGTTGGGGATTTTGACCTTGGCCACGCGCGCAGAATCAACCGTGAATTCCCACTCCCCCGGCACAATCCATTTCTGCCCTGGTCGATAACTGCCACTCGCAGGGGCAGCCGCGGTCGCTGATGGCGCATGCGTTGGCGTTGGCGTTGGCCTGACGGCCGATGCGTGTGCAGTGCCAAATAACGCCAGCGCGCCTGCCACCAACACTGTCGGCAGCGCCAGTCGATTGAATTCGCTTTTTTTGGACTTCATGGTCTACAGCGCCTTAGAAATGATTATCACGCAAGGGCATCAAGACTAATCGCACTGAGCGGCGTCGCCTTTGCCAATCGCGAACATTCGTGCAGCATTAGGGAGGTGTGCGATAGCGGCGGCGCCGATGGAGTTGGCCACACCCTGATCGCGCGCGCCTGCACTGCGGTTTCGCCATGGGGTATTCCAGCCGTCGGTCGGCACGTGCGGCCAGCGCTGATCGAACGGACTCAACCAAGGGCCACCCGATCGCGGCTCCTATGGCGCAGTGCGACGACGTTGCAGCGCAGCATCTCTATGTAAAAAACGCGTGATGCATCCGCGCCGCATCTGGCCGCGTATCAAGATCCACGATTGCCATCCAGGTAATCGCTCACCCAAAGGATCGATGCCTCATGAAGACCTCATTCCAGTCGCTTGCCATTGCCACCGCTATTGCCCTCACCAGCGCGATGGCTCCCGCTTACGCTGCGTCCAATCCGATGGTGGGTGGCGCGCCGATGCTGGCGACCAAGGACATCGTCGATAACGCGGTCAACTCCAAGGACCACACCACGCTGGTGGCCGCCGTCAAAGCCGCTGGCCTGGTCGACACCCTGAAGGGCCCGGGTCCGTTCACCGTTTTCGCCCCGACCAATGCTGCGTTTGCCGCATTGCCGGCCGGCACGGTGGACACGCTGCTGAAGCCCGAATCCAAGCCGACGCTGACCAAGGTGCTGACCTACCACGTGGTACCGGGCAAGGTGGACGCGGCCTCGTTGATCGCCAAGATCAAGGCTGGCGGCGGTAGCGCCACGCTGACCACCGTGCAGGGCGAGCCGCTGACCGCAAAGCTCAATGGCAAGAAGGTCACCCTCACCGACGTCAAGGGCAACACCGCTACCGTCACCATTGCCGACGTCAATCAGAGCAACGGCGTGATCCATGTGATCGACAAGGTGCTGATGCCGTAACTGCAGGCAGATCGCTGGCGCATGCTCCTATATCCCACCGATGCAAACGGCTCGCATGTTTGTCGGTGGGCACTTAGCGACGCATTCGCTGCTGCGTGATTGCATGGCGTCGGTGGGCGATCGTTGTAGGCACGAGTTGGTCGTGTCCACTGGCCCATCGATGCGCCGATTCATGCGCGTGCAGTTGCAAGACGCGCGACCCAACCGCGAAGCGGCGGTAACGAGGTCGCCGGCATGCCGGCGACCTCACTTGGTGTCTTGTTCTCCGACACCATGCGCGTGCATTTGCACGCGCTTTTTTTATGCCTTGGAAAGATCGCTTGCCGCACCCGGCGGCGCCAACAACTGCCGCAGGTCCTCCACAAAGCCGCGATAGCCTTCCTCGCGCGCCTCCTCGGAGCCTTGTCGCAGCACCCAGGACGGGTGCACGGTCGCCAATACCGGCGTGCCGTCGTCCAGCCGTTGCCACTGCCCACGCTGCTGCAGTAAGCGAAAGCCCGGCCCCAGCACCGCTTGCGCGGCGGTCGCCCCCAGACAAACGATCTGCGCGGGCCGCAGTTGCGCACGCTCGGCATGCAGCCAGCCACTACATGCCTGCACATGCGCACGCTCCGGATTGCGATGCAGGCGCCGCTTGCCGCGTTGCTCGAAACGGAAATGCTTGACCGCATTGGTCACGTACAACACCTGACGGTCCACACCCAGCTCGCCGAGCGCCATGGTGAACAGACGCCCGGCCGGGCCCACGAACGGACGCCCGCTCAGGTCCTCTTCGTCGCCGGGTTGTTCACCGATGACCATCACCGATGCATTGTCCGGCCCTTCGCCGAACACCGTTTGCGTCGCCGGTTGCCATAGCTCGCAGCGGCGACAATCGCGTGCGGCCGTGCGTAGCTGCGCCAGACTTTGCGTTACAACTTCCACGGCGGGCGCGGGCGCCACCGGTACGCGCCGCCGCACCGGCTCGGGCGCACGCTCGGCCATCTCGCGCACCCGCACACCGGCCTCGCGGATCAACTCCGGCAGCAGCGCCGCTTCGGGCAGGTTTTTCCAGTATTTCTGCGGCATTTCCTGCCGCATCATGGTGGGGTTGAGCCGCGCAGGATTGAAGATGTGCGCGTAGTACGTGCGCCACAGGGTTTCCTGCGCGTCGTCGGCCGGCACCTGCGACCGTACCGCCGCATCGCCGAACGTCAACGTCTCGCCATCCCAGCGCACGCTGCGGTATGGCGTAAGGATTGCCCACTGCATGCCGGCAAACCGCCGCGCGAAGAACGGCGCCACCCGATCCACGATGCAGTGCTCGGGTTCGAACCAGGCCACGAAATCTTCCTCTTCTCCAGGCAACCGCCGAAAGCGCACGAATGCCTTCATCTTGTGGGTGTCGCGCTGCACCGCCTTTTGCCATTGCCGAAGGCGGTGTACATCCACATCGGTGGCGCGCTCCAGCAGCGCCTTTTCGCCGGAGGCGATTCGCCACAACAACCGGTACAGCACCGCGTGCCGCTGTGGATCGCGATGGCACAGCACCGATGCAGCCAGCTGCATGAAGTCCGCCGACACCCGCGGCGGCGGCACGGTCGCCGGCAACTCCAGCAACCCCTGCCCCATCAACAACCCGCCCTGCGCCCCACCGTTCCACGCCACATCGTCCGGCTGCACCTGCGCGCACCACGCTGCCCGCGCTAGCGCACGCCACGCCTCGAAACTCCACGGTGGTTCGACCTCAGCGCTGAACATCATGTCCACCTGACCTCAAGATTTCCGATCCGGCTGTCGCTTCGTCGCCGGCACTCTGGTTGTGTCTTGCATCTGTATTGCTGCTTTTTTTGCAGTTGGTATCGCTTCGTCGCTCCCGCGCAGGATCGCATCAGGCGATGGCGGTGTTGGTGACGTTTGCCAACACAAAAGTCGCCCGCGCCGCAAGGCGCCCAAACTCGTGGAGCAGGGATTCGGCGACCGAAGTTGGGGATTCGTGGCAGCAATCAGGAACGTCCAGGTCATACCTGCGGGCGCCCCCTCATCCGCCCTTCAGGCACCTTCTCCCGATGGGAGAAGGCAGGCGCATCAATCGAACAAACTTGCCTGCCGCGGCGCAGGCGCCAACTGCGCGCGCAACCGCGCCGGATCGTCCAGCCGCTGGCGCGGATGATGGTCCAGCACACTCACAAACGGCAGCAGCTTCTTCATCGGCACCCGCAGCCGCGCCAGGTCGCCCACCCGCAACCGCGCATGCCGGCGCGACAACAGCAGCCGCTCCACATTGCGGGTACCCAACCCTGGCACCCGCAACAACATCTCACGCGGCGCCACATTCAGATCCACCGGAAATCGCTCCGGATTGCGCAGCGCCCAGGCCAGCTTGGGGTCCACATCCAGGTCCAGCATGCCGCTGGATTGTGCAGGCGCGATTTCCTCTACCGAAAATTCGTAGAACCGCAGCAACCAATCGGCCTGATACAGCCGATGCTCGCGCTGCAACGGCGGCGCCTGCAACGGCAGCTTGGACGATGCATCCGGGATCGGACTGAAGGCCGAGTAATACACCCGGCGCATGCGGTAATTGCCGTAGAGATTGTGGCTGGTGTCCAAAATGGCGCGGTCGTTGGCATCGTCGGCGCCAACGATCATCTGCGTACTCTGGCCTGCCGGCGCAAAGCGCGGCGGCTTGGCACGGCGCACCTTTTCGGACTTGCGCTCCAGCTGGTTTTCTTCGATGCGCCAACGCAGCTCGCCCATCGCCGAGCGAATGCCGCCAACGCTTTTTTCCGGCGCCAGCAAGGTCAGGCCCTGCTCGGTCGGCAACTCCACATTGATGCTAAGACGGTCCGCATAACGGCCGGCCGCCGCCAGTAGCTCGGGCGCGGCGTCGGGAATGGTCTTGAGATGGATGTAGCCGGCAAAACGATGCACCTCGCGCAGCTGCCGCGCCACTTCCACCAGCTGCTCCATGGTGTAGTCGGAGTTGCGGATGATGCCGCTGGACAGAAACAGGCCTTCGATGTAATTGCGCTTGTAGAAATCCAGCGTCAGCGTGACCACTTCCTCCGGCGTGAAGCGTGCGCGGCGCACATTGCTGGACACGCGATTGACGCAGTACGCGCAGTCGAAGATGCAGAAGTTGGTCAGCAGGATCTTCAGCAGCGACACGCAGCGGCCATCGGGCGTGTACGAGTGGCAGATGCCCATGCCCTCGGTGCTGCCGATGCCGCCCGTGCCCAGCGAATTGCGCTTGTTCGCGCCGCTGGAGGCGCACGAGGCATCGTATTTGGCGGCGTCGGCAAGGACGGCGAGCTTGTCGAGGAGTTTCACGCGGGCAGCATGCAGCGAGGGAGTCTCAGCCTATGAGACTGTGCCGCAGCAGATCGTGAATGCTTCAGAGCGCTGCGGCGGCGATGATGCCGTCAGCGCTGTTGTGCGGTGATGCGTCGACCTGCGGTCCCGCTGGATGACGGGATACTGTCAGCGCTGCACTGCAGCGGTGATGTGGCCAGCGCTGTTGTGAAGCGTGATGCCTTATTGCGGCCTCACCGTAATGACGCAGTAACCGCCGTCATCTCGAGCGCTGCCGTCATCGCCACAGTGCCGCCACGAAGGCGACACTCGCGTCCACAACCCGATCAAGCGGCAATCGCCGCATCGCCGTCGAAGCGATACAGATCCATCGCCAGAACGCCCTGATCGATCCCGGCATCGATCCGCTGCGCACCGAGCTGGTCGCTGCCGGCCGCACCCATCGCGACATACAGCGGCAGCAGGTGCTCGTCGCTGGGATGCGCGCGCTCGGCGTACGGCGCCTGGCGGCGATAGTCGAGCAGCGCGGGGATGTCGTTTTGCAGCAGCTTGCGCTCGGTCCATGCGATGAAGGGCCGCACATACGGCGCCTCGCGTTCCACGCTATACCCGTGGCGGAAATCGTGCAGGTTATGGGTGATGCTGCCCGAGCCGATCACCAGCACGCCGTCGTCGCGCAACGGCGCCAGCGCGCGTCCCACCGCAAACTGGTGGGCAGGGCCAAGCTCGGGCTGGATCGACACCGACACCACAGGGATGTCTGCCGCCGGGTACAGCAAACGCAGCGGCACCCACACGCCGTGATCGAAGCCGCGTTGCGGGTCGAGCTGCGGATGCAGGCCGGCCTGTTCCAGCCGGCGGGTGAGCTGCTGCGCCAGCGCAGGCTCGCCGGGGGCGGGATACTCCAACTCGTATAACGGCGCAGGAAAACCGCCGAAGTCGTGAATCGTCGGCGGCCGCGCGGCGCCGCTGACCAGCGGGCGGCGGCCTAACCAGTGCGCGGTGGCGATGACGATCGCGCGCGGCTGCGGCAATTGCTGGCGCAGTTCTTCCAGGCGCAGCCCGACCTGGCCCGGCTGCAACGCCGTCATCGGCGATCCGTGCGAGATATACAGCGATGGCATGCGGCTCATGCGTGGCTCCTTGAAATGACAGGCGTCGAAATGACAGGCATCAGCGCGCCGGCTTCAGCGCAAATGCGCCATCGCCCAGCAGCGCTTGGACGACCAGCAACACCGCCCACAGCGCCGGGTACTCCCAACCGCCGCCGGGGTTGGAGACACCGAACCCGTTGGCGCCATGCACGCTGACGATGGCGCCCAGCAGCAGCGGAATGCCCAGCAGCGCCACCCAACGCGCGTAAAGGCCCAACAGCAACGACAGGCCCAGGCCGAGTTCCAGCGCCATGCTGAGGTAGGCCAGCGCGGCGGGCAGGCCCAACGACTGGAAGTCGCGCACGGTGCCGGCCGGGGTGAACACCAATAGCTTGGTCAGGCCATGCACCAGGAACGGGGCGCCCAGACTGATGCGCAGCAGCGCCGCGCCGTAGGCGGCCGTGCGAGGCATGGCGAGGTAACTGGACATGATGGGCATTCCACTGAAGACCAGCACAGCCTATTAGCTACCGAAATCTGATAAATACGTTCCATTCGGATAATTTATTGCAGCTAAAGAAATAATCGGAGCACCCATGGATACCCTTGATGCGATGCGCGTGTTTACCGCGGTGGCCGAGCGCAGCGGCTTCAGCGCCGCGGCCGATGCGCTGGACCGTTCCACCGCCAACGTCACCCGCCAGGTCGCCGCGCTCGAGCAACGCCTCGGCACGCGCCTGCTCAACCGCACCACGCGGCGGGTCAGCCTGACCAGCGCGGGCACGGCGTATTACCAGCGGTGCCTGCAGTTGCTGGCCGACCTGGACGACCTGGAAGCCACCATTGGGGCGCAAGCGCTGGAGCCGTCCGGGGTGCTGCGGGTCAATGCGCCAGTGAGTTACGGGATCGAGCGTCTGGGCGCGCTGCTGCCCGGCTTTCGCGCACGCTACCCGCAGGTGGAACTGGACCTGTCGCTGTCCGACCGCCTGGTCGACATGGTCGAAGAAGGCTTCGATGTCGCCATCCGCATCACCCGTCAACCGGCGCCGATGCTGATCGCGCGGCAGCTGGGCAAGGTGCGACTGCTGACCTGCGCAGCGCCGGCCTATCTGGCGCGCGCCAGCACACCGAAGCACCCGTCCGACCTGGCCGGCCACGAATGCCTGCTGTACCAATACTCGCCCAGCGGCGACGAGCTGCGTTTCCATGGCCCGGATGGCGATGTCACTGTGCGCATCCACGGCGGGCTGCGCGCCAACAACGGCCATGTGCTCAATGCGGCAGCGCTGGCCGGCCAGGGCATCGTGATGCAGCCGGACTTCCTGGCCGATGCGCATATCGCCAGCGGCCGCCTGGTGCGCCTCCTGCCCGCTTACGAACTTGGCGAGATCGGCATCTTTGCGGTGTACGCCAGCCGCAGCCATCTGGCGCCGAAGGTGCGCAGTTTTATCGACTACCTGCTCGAGTGCCTGGCCGAGCCGGCGGCCGGCTGACCGCGGTCGGCAACACTCACCAGCACTCGTCGGTTGGTGTGGCGACGCACGCAGCCGGAGCCTGGCACACGCCACACCTGGCGCCGGCTACTGGCCGAAGCGGCGGGCAACACGCGTCAGCGATCGTCAGCTGGCGTGGCGGCGCGCGCAGACCGGCATGCATGAATAGCCTCTCCGCACCGAGCGCCGGCTGCGCCGCCTGGTGGCCGTGCAGTGCTTGTATTGGCCGCCCCAAGCGGCCCCGGCAACAGTTCGTCCCGCACATGGTCATTCATCTGTCGCGGCCGGTGTGCACACAATCGGCCTCCCTCGTCCAACAGGAGCGTCCATGAGCAAGATTGCCATCGTGTATTTCAGCGGCTACGGCCACACCGTCAAGCAGGCCGAAGCCGTGCATGCAGGGGCCGCCAGTGTCGGCGAGGCCACGCTGTACCGCATCGACCAGGACGGCAACCTGCCCGACGAGGCCTGGGAGGCGATCGGCGCAGCCGACGCGATCATCTACGGCAGCCCCACCTACATGGGCGGGCCGGCCTGGCAGTTCAAGAAATTCGCCGATGCCAGCTCCAAGCCGTGGTTTGCGCAAGCGTGGAAGGACAAGGTGGCCGCCGGCTTCACCAACTCGGCCTCGGTGAACGGCGACAAGTACGCCACCATCCAGTATTTCTGGACCTTGTCGCAGCAGCACGGGCAGGTCTGGGTCGGCACCGGTCTGCCGCCGTCCAACACCAAGGCGCACGGGCCGCAGGACATCAACTGGACCGCCGGTTGGGGCGGTGCGCTGGCGATCTCGCCCTCGGACGCCTCGCCCGACGAAGCCCCGCGCAGCGGCGATCTGGAAACCGCAAAACTGCTTGGCAAGCGCGTGGCCGAGTTCGCCCACAAGCTCAGGGGCTGAGGCCAGCATCGCAGCGCCCGCGCGGTTGGGCCGGCTTGAGGCGGCTCGATACGCGCGGGCATTGGTTTGTTTGACGGTGCGGTTGCCGCCGTGGCGCCGAGAGCAGGCGTGCAGGTTGGCCGATGTCGTTGGCATTGACTGCGTTGCGTGACCACGCTGGAGGATCGCTGGGGCTGCGCGCACTGCACTCAGTGATGACCAGATCGCAGGGCAATGCGCAATAACGCCGTGTATCGGCGACAGCGTGATGAGTGCGGCAACATCGCACGCGCAGTCTTCGGCATCAGGCAAGACGGCACCAGTCAAGGGTGCCGATTGCAGGGTCTGTAACGCGTCGCGCGATGGGCGATACGGCAAGCGCAACCAGACGCAGGCGTTGTGTGTCGCCACAGGTCATCGAATGCCGCAGCGAACGCTGCTCACTACACGACGCTGCCGTGTAACTCAGTGCCATCAACAACTGGCCCCTTGCTCAGCGCAGCAGCTGTTAAATCCGTGGGCACCGCGGTGCAGCGCTGCAATTCCCAAGTAACAGGCATCGTCCCCCTCCTCACCGGCCTCGAGCATTCGCGCGTGGGCCACATCGCGCTAACGTGCGCCGCGTCACTCTCCCCGCCTACCTCGCTGCACGGAGCTTCCCCCAGCATGCAAACCCGCACACTTGGCCGATCCGGCCCCACCGTTTCCGCACTCGGCCTTGGCTGCATGGGCATGAGCGCGTTCTATGGCGATCGCAGCGATGAGGCCACCTCGATCGCGGTGATCCATCGCGCACTCGACCGCGGCATCAGCCTGCTCGACACCGCCGACATGTATGGGCCGCACACCAATGAAGTGCTGGTGGGCAAGGCGATCGCATCCCGCCGGCACGAGGTGTTTCTGGCCACTAAATTCGGCATCAAGCTCGACCCCAACGACCCGTCGGTGCGCGGCATCGATGGCAGCCCGGACTACGTGCAGTCCGCCTGCGAGGCCAGCCTGCGCCGTCTTGGCGTCGAGTACATCGATCTGTATTACCAGCACCGCGTGGATCCCAACGTGCCGATCGAAGACACCGTCGGTGCCATGGCGCGTCTGGTCGAACAGGGCAAGGTGCGCTTTCTCGGGCTGTCGGAAGCGGCCGCAGCCACCATCCGCCGCGCACACGCCGTACACCCGATCACCGCAGTGCAGAGCGAATATTCGCTATGGTCGCGCGAGCCGGAAGACAACGGCGTGTTCGCCACCGTGCGCGAGCTCGGCATCGGCTTCGTGCCGTACTCGCCGCTGGGCCGCGGTTTTCTCACCGGCGCGTTCTCATCGCCCGACGACTTCGACGCGGACGATTACCGCCGGCATTCGCCGCGTTTTCAGGGCGACAACTTCATCCGTAACCTGCAGT
The DNA here is from genome assembly GCF_002939865.1 of Xanthomonas dyei. Lineage (GTDB taxonomy): Bacteria > Pseudomonadota > Gammaproteobacteria > Xanthomonadales > Xanthomonadaceae > Xanthomonas > Xanthomonas dyei. Next base: position 22,500 of record NZ_MDEE01000007.1, on the reverse strand, counting down.
TGGTCGAACAGGTCAAGGCGATCGCCGCCGACAAGGGCATCACGCCCGGGCAACTGGCGTTGGCCTGGGTGCTGGCGCAGGGCCAGGACCTGATCCCGATCCCCGGCACCAAGCGTGTGGCCTATCTGGACGAGAACATCGCCGCGCTGGAGGTGGCACTGATGCCTGACGAGCTGGCGCGCATCGATGCGATCTTCCCGGCGCAGGCCGCGGCCGGCACGCGTTACCCCGAAGCCATGATGGGCGCGCTCAACCGCTGAGCCATGACCGCGTGGCCACAGCGATCGCTGCGGCCACGCGCTGGCAACTGAAAGCCTCTGCATACAGTGCCTGCACGCACAAATACGGGCGGCAGACATGCGCGCACCGCCCCCGGCGGCCACGTCCAGCTGAGCACGGTATGGCTATGCCGATCGCACGCACTCACGCCATCGCATCGCACCTGCTTGCACACTGGGCGCACCATCGCACACACCGCGCCCAATGTTGTCTTTCGTGATTCCCGCGCACAACGAGGCTGCACTGATCGGCGAAACGCTGCAGTGCCTGCATGCCTGCGCACAGGCGATGCAGCTGGACTACGAAGCGATCGTGGTGGCCGATGCCTGCGAGGACGACACCGCACGCATTGCGCGCGATAACGGCGCGCAGGTGCTGGAGGTCGAGCTGCGGCATATCGCCGCCACCCGCAACGCGGGCGCGCAGGCCGCACAAGGCGAGCGCCTGCTGTTTCTGGATGCCGACACCTTGATCAACCCGCAGGTGGTCGGCGCCGCATTGGCTGCGCTGGATGCTGGCGCGGTGGGTGGCGGTGCGCAGGTGCATCTGCAGGGCAAGCGGGCCTGGTTCGAACGCGTCGCGCAAGCGGCGTTCGGCTGGTTTTTCCGCGTTGCCGGCATCGCGCCCGGATGCTTTCTGTTCTGCACACGCGTGGCCTTCGTCAGCGCCGGCGGCTTCGATACGCGGTACTACGCCGGCGAAGATGTGGCCTTGAGCCGCGCACTGGCGCGGTGCGGGCGCTTTGTGATCCTGCGCCAGACCGTCCACACCTCCGACCGCAAGCTGCGCAGTTTTTCCAAGCGCGAGCACCTGGGCCTGCTGCTGCGATTTGTGTGGCGCGGCCGCCGCATGCTGCAGACCCGCGACGCGCTGGGCTTCTGGTATCAGCGACGGCGCTGAACCGAGCGTGTCCGCGGCACGTCAGGATGCCGCGCCACCTGCCCTCAGATCGGGACGTGGCAGCACATGCCACTTACACTGCGGTCCTTGTTCTTGTCTCCGAGTTGCGCCGCATGGCTTCTTTGCACCGCCCTGTCCTGATCGCTGCCATGGCTGCTGCGGCATTGACCACCGCAGCCTGTCACCGCGATGGCATGGCGCCAGCGGCCGACACCCGCACCACGCCCGCTCCCAGCACGCCCAAGCTCGGTGATTTCGGCTTCGATATGGCGGGCATGGATCGCAGCGTGGCACCAGGCGACGACTTCTTCAGTTACGCCAGCGGTAACTGGGTCAAGACCACGCAGATTCCCGACGACCGCTCCAGCTTCAACAGCTTCGTCGGCATCGCCATCGACACCGAGCGCCACAGCCGCGACATCATCGAAGGCGCCGCCGCCAACGACCGCGTCACCGGCGAAGACAAGCAGATCGGCGACTATTACGCCGCCTACATGGACGAAGCCAGTATCGAGGCAAAGGGCGTGCGACCGGTGCAACCGGAGCTGGATGCCATCGCGCAGCTGGAAGACAAGCAGGCGCTGGCACGCACCCTGGGCGGGCAACTGCGCGCCGATGTGGACCTGCTCAACTCGACGAACTTTTACACCGACCGTCTGTTCGGCCTATGGGTGTCGCAGGATCTGCACAACCCCGGCCGCTACGCGCCGTACCTGGTGCAAGGCGGCCTTGGCATGCCCGAGCGCAGCTTCTATCTGGACGGCGGGCGCATGGCGCAGCTGCGCGACGCCTACCGCGCCCACATCGTCAAGGTGCTGGAACTGGCCGGCATCGACGATGCACCGGCCAGGGCCGAGCGCATCCTGGCCCTGGAAGTCGCAATCGCCCGCGTGCACGCCACGCCCGAGCAGACCAACAATGTGCAGGCGGGCGCAAATGCCTGGAAACAAGCCGATTTCGCGCGTAATGCGCCAGGCCTGGACTGGGCGCTGTTCTTCGATGCCGCCGGCCTGAAGGCGCAACAGGACTTTATCGTGTGGCAGCCGCAGGCCGTACGCGGGTTGTCGGCGCTGGTGCGGTCCGAGCCGTTGCACACCTGGAAGGACTATTTGCGTTTTCGCGCGCTGGATCGTGCATCGCCGTATCTGTCCAAGGCATTTGCCGATGAGCGGTTTGCGTTCTACGGCACCACCCTGGAAGGCACACCGCAGCAGCGCCAGCGCTGGAAGCGCGGGATCGATGCCACCAACGCCGCATTGGGCGAAGCGGTCGGCAAGCGCTACGTGCAGAAGTACGTCAGCGCGCAAACCAAGACCCGCGCCGAAGAGATGGTCAAGAATCTGATCGCCGCGTTCGGCAAGCGCATCGACGCGCTGGAATGGATGACGCCGGAGACCAAGCAACATGCAAAGGCCAAGATCGCCGGATTGACGGTGGCGGTGGGCTACCCGGACAGCTGGCGCGACTACAGCGCGCTCGATGTGCGTCGCGACGATGCGCTGGGCAACGTGGAACGCGCCGGTCTGTTCGAGTACCGCCGCAACATCGCCAAGCTGGGCAAGGCGGTCGATCATCGCGAGTGGTACCTGCTGCCGCAGGAGGTCAACGCACTGAATGTGCCGCTGGAAAACCGCCTGCTCTTCCCGGCCGCGATTCTGCAACCGCCGTTCTTCGACCCCGCCGCCGACGATGCGGTGAACTACGGCGCGATCGGCGCGGTGATCGGGCACGAAATCAGCCATAGCTTCGACAACATGGGCGCACTATTCGACGAACACGGCGAGCTGCACAACTGGTGGACGCCGCAGGATCTGAAGAAATTCGAGACCGCCGGCAATGCGCTTGCCGCACAGTTCGGCGCCTACAAGCCGTTCGACGATCTGGCGGTCAACGGCAAGCTGACGCTGGGCGAAAACATCGCCGACGTCGCCGGCCTGGCCACCGCGTACGACGCCTACCAGTTGTCGCTACAGGGCAAGCAGCCGCAGACCATCGATGGCTTCAGCCCCGATCAGCGCTTTTTCCTGGGGTTTGCGCAAGCCTGGCGTGGCAAGTACCGCGACGCCGCGCTACGCAACGCCGTGCTCACCGATGTGCATGCGCCCGGGCGTTTTCGCGCGCAGACCGTGCGCAATCTGGATGCATGGTACCCGGCCTTCGATGTCAAGCAGGATCAGCAGCTGTATCTGGCGCCGGAACAGCGGGTCAAGATCTGGTAAGTGCTGGCGTTGGTCGTGTGAGGCGGCGATGTAAACGCGACTGTCAGCGTGCCTGCCGTCATCGGACGGTCATGCTGCTCACTCTGCCATCGCCCGCAACGCCGACTGTGCAGTAGGTTGCAGTGTCGGCCTGATGTCGGCCCGACATGCCTGGCGTTGTCGCTCCACGCGCGCCATTCCTCACCCAAACGCATCTCTCGGGGGAGAGGGGTTGGGGTGAGGGTCGGTAGTCGCGGCGATGTAACCGCACCCGCAGCACCATGCAGCACTAAACCAGCACGCAAGCCACACACAACTCGCACCTGCCAAACCGCTACTCAGGCCACTGCAGCAACGTCGCCGGTTCCAACTGCATGCGCCTGCAGGCGCGGGCCGATAAGCCATCGCGCAACGCGGTGCGGAACAGCGGCGACAAGCTGCGCAGCAGGCGGGCGGATGCACGAGCCTGTGCGCGTTGGGTGGTGGTGCGGCCCAGCATGTCGCTGGCCCAGCCCGGCAACAACGCAGTGCCGGCGCCGAGGAACACACCGCGCGACAGGCCTGCCGCAGGCACCGGCAGCTGGATGCTGGTGAGGATGTCGAGCACCTCGCGCGAACGTGCATCCATGCGCAGCTCGCCGCGCACCGACGCAAAATACGCATCCACCTCGGCCTCGCTGGCGGGCACGTCGGTGGCGCCCAGGGCTTCGGCCACGCGGCGCGCTTCGTCGTAATAGCGGTCGGCGATTGCGCCCGGCACATCGCGGCAATAGCGTCGGCAGCCCTGCAGAAACCCATAGGCTTCGGTGACATGCACCCAGGTCAGCAGCGCCGGATCGTTGGCTTCGTACGGCACGCCATCGGCAGTGTGGCCGCGGATATGCGAATGGATACCGCGCACGCGCGCGATCAGCTGCTCGGCTTCGGCCTGCGGCGCGTAGGTCGTGCCGGCGACGAAGTTGGTGGTGCGTCGCAGCCGGCCGACCAGGTCGACGCGGAAGTTGGAGTGGTCGTAGACCCCGGCCAGCGCGCGCGGGTGCAACAGTTGCAGCATCAATGCGCACAACCCGCCGGACAACATGCCGGGAAATTCGGAGTGCACGCGCCAGGTGACGCTATCGGGCCCGAAGATGCCGGGGTCGCCCAGCGGCTGATCGTATTCGATAGTGCTCTGGCCACGCGGAAACGCGCCCAGCACCCAGCGGCGGATCTGTTCGGCGGCGGGGGCAGTCAGGGTTCGCAGGACGGCAGACATACCGCCATGATACGGGTGCGTCTGCACGATCACGTCAGCGCGCGTCCGGTCTGGCACAGGCGCCTCATCCGCCGGTCAGGCGCAGACATGCGCCGCCGTTCCTCGCAGGCGAGCCAGCGAGCACGCACAGGCGTTTGTGAAGCGCCAACGGGGTGCTGAGCAATCGCCAGAAAGACGCAGGCGATGCGGAAGGAGCCAACACACCCGTGGCAGTCCCGGCTCCGTACACCCGCAGCGCCCGCCCGGCGGCGGTGGCGTCGTTTTGGTGGCCGCTTACAGGCAACTAAGGTGCCGTCCAATCCATCGTCCACACGTCGGCCAGACACGCGACTGCCGCACTGCCAGGTGTGCAGTGCAGCAAGAGTGGCGACGCAAGGCACGCGCGATCTGGCGCTATCGCGGCCAAATCAGCTGAATTCAGCGTTTTGTGCACGGGTGCGCAACTTTGCGCGGTCACAGGTTCGCCGCAGGCATTGCCATGCACGGCGAAAGTGCTAGAACTAGGGCCGTCCGACATCGGCCCTGCATCGCAAGGCGCGTCGGTCGCTCCAGGGCACCGGCCAGCGCCGGTGCAGCACGTCGTTCGCCAGCCATCCGTCAGGAGCTTGTCATGATCGCTTTGTTCCAGGGTTTAGGCCTGCTATTGCAGGACAACGCACTCCATCGGCGCTCCTTCGATGAGCAGGTCGTCTATTGGCGCGACAAGACCGATGCGCAGCTCGACGAAGAGCTCGATCTGCTCAAGGTCGCCAAGAAACAGTGGGTGATCGCCTCGATCATCGGCTGGCAGGCGATTTCGCTGGTGCTTCTGGGCGTGATCACGCATCAGCTGTGGCAGAACGACTACCACCTGACCTTCAGCCGCGTGGTGATCATCTTTACCTCGTGGGCATCGATCCTGTTCATCATGTGGTACATCGCCGACCTGTTCGACCACAGTGCCGGTTTCGAGCGCTGGTTGCGCGCGTTCAATAGCCGCGCGCGGGTGACCCCGGATGCCGACTCGGTCGAGTGCGTCGCCGACGCGCTGGACATGACGCGCCGCTACCCGGAAGTGCTGCGCTACAAACAGGAAGTGACCTCCAAGCGCGAGCTGCGCCACGAGGACATCGTCAACATGCGTGAGATGGGCCGCCTGCGTCGCTACACCGAATTGCTGCGCGATCTGGACCGTTTCGATGGCGCGCCACGGTTGGTGGCCAACGCCTGATACACCGCTGCAGCGATGGATGTCGCTGCAGCACGCACCTGAAAGATGATTCCAGACAAAAACGGCCGGTGCGCACTGCACCGGCCGTTTTTTCTCATTGCATCGCGGCGAACGTGGCAGCGCGATCGGCCGGCAAGGCCATCGCAGGCGGAAACACCGCTGCGATCAAGCCCCGCCAAGCACTGCCTCTGACGCAGAGCCGCACTCAATCGGTACGGCGGCGCGCCCCACTCAAGCCCGCGCCACCGCCTGCTCCACCGACGGGGTGCGCCAGCCGCTGCGGACGCCCCAGATGTAGAAAACCACGCCAACTGCAGCGACTACCGCCAGGTCGGTGCCGTAGCTCAGGTAGCCATGGCCGCCGAAATCGCTGCTGCCGGCCCAGGACAGCAGCGCAATGATCGGCAGGTAGCAGATCATCCAGGCCGCGCCCTTGAGGTTGCGGCGCAGATCCGGCCAGCCCTGCTTGGCCTGGTAATAGCAGTACACCGGCAGCGCCACGACCATCAGCAGGATGATCTCGCCGGTCAGCGGCCAGCGCGCCCAGTACAGCAGTTCGGTCGCCATCACGAACGCGACGCCAGCAAGCACCGGCAAAGCGGCGATGCGTAGCGGGCGATGCAACTCCGGCGCGTGGCGACGCAGCGCCATCGCACTGATCGGTCCGGTGAGATAGGAAATGATCGTCGCCACCGAGATCACCGCCGCCAGCGTGCCCCAACCGCGGAAGAAGAACAGGAACACGAACGACACCGCCAGGTTGAAGAACATCGCCATGCGCGGCACGCCCCACACCGGGTGCAGCTTGCCCAGCGCGGCCGGCATGGTGCCGTTCTTTTCCATGCCGTAAACCATGCGCGCGGTGGTGGCGGTATAGGTAATGCCGGTGCCGCTGGGGCTGACGAACGCATCGATGTACAGCAGCATCGCCAGCCAATGCAGGTTGACGATGATGGCCAGCTCGGCGAATGGCGAGCGGAAATCGATACCGTGCCAGCCGGCCTTGGCCAGCAGATCCGGCGGCACCGCGCCGATATAGGCCACCTGCAGGATCACGTAGACCACCGTGGCCAGCGCGATCGAACCGAGCACCGCGAACGGAATGCTGCGCCCCGGGTTACGTGCCTCGCCGGCCAGGTTCACCGGGCTCTGGAAGCCGTTGAAGCTGAAGACGATGCCGGCGGTGGCCACCGCGGTGAGCACCGCCGCCAGGTCGAGCACATGGGCATCGCCATGGATGCCCACGCTGAAGTTTTCGCTGTGGAAGCCGCTGGCGATCAAGGCCACGCCGGTCGCCGCCGGCACCACCAGCTTGAACACGGTGATCAAGGTGTTGGAGCGCGCAAACAGCTTGACGCTCCAGAAATTGAGGAAGAAATACACCAGCACCAGCACCGCCGAAATCAGCAGCCCGGGCACCGACAACTCGCCAGCGCCGCCAGGTGCCTGCACATACAGACCCTGCGCCCAGGCCCACGGCCAGGAGGCCATGTATTGCACCGAGGCTTCGGCTTCGACCGGGATGACCGAGACGATTGCGATCCAGTTCGCCCAGCCGGCGATGAAGCCCACCAGCGAGCCGTGCGAATAATGGCTGTAACGCACCATGCCGCCGGATTCGGGGAACATCGCGCCCAGTTCGGCGTAGGACAACGCGATGGTGGTGATGATCGCCGCGCCCAGGATCCAGGCCCAGACAGCGCCCGGACCGGCCAGCCCGGCCGCGCGCCAGGCGCCGAACAGCCAGCCGGAACCAATGATCGAGCCCAGCCCGGTGAGCATGAGCGCAAAAGGGCCGACGTCGCGGCGCAACGAATGTTCGGACATGAAAAGCCTGGCAGTGATGGCGCCGTGACCCGGCAACAAGCCGGTAATGATCGCAGATGCGACCGCTTGCCGTCAGTGCGTATTCAGGCACGCTACGAGAATGCCGGGCGACACCGCGCGCCCCTAAGCCCTGATCGCCGATGTTGCAGCGATCAGGCGACGACGCGACGACAGACGCTGCGGCCTACCCGTGGCACTGCGCAGCGGGCGCATCGCGGCCCACGCAGGTGTGCGCCGCGGCCGGAAGGCCGCGCAGCGCACGCACCTGGCCTGGCAGCAGCGCAAAGCTGTCCAACGTCTTGCGCGCACACGCCGGCGCCGGTGTGCTGCCGCTAGACGCGGCGGTGGGTGTGGCAGCTGGACACTGCTCTTCATAGATCAGGTAATGGCACTGGCCGCTGCTGCTGGCCAGGCAGTGCACATTGGTCTCGGCGTCGGTGACCTGGGTCTTGCTGAAAAGCACGTCGCGGCCATCGCTGGTGGCGCGGGTGATCGAGGTGGTGCCGTTGCGTTCGTGGCAGCCGGCCAGGGCGAGCAGGCAATACACCAGGGAGGCGATCAGGCGCATGGAGGCAGTCCTTTCGTGTCGATGCGGTATGGGGGGAGACGGGGGATTACATGCCGCGGAACAGGGTCATGAACGGCTGGCTGACGGTGAGCGTTTCGCTGCGCCCGCGCAGCGCCAGCCGGCCTTTGCCGGTGTCCTCGCGCACCACCGAGGCCACCGCCTTCATGTTGACGATGGTGGAGCGGTGGATCTGCTTGAACACCTGCGGGTCGAGCACATCGAGCAACTCGCGCAGCGGGGTGCGCAGCAGCGCCTCAGCGCCGGCCGTCATCACCGTGGTGTATTTCTGATCGGCCTGGAAATACGCCACCTCGTCCAGTGCGATCAAACGCGTCTCGCGGCCGCTGGTGGCGGTGAGCCAAGCCAGTGGCGGCGCGACGCCGGGCGCTACCGGACGCGCGGCCAGCTGCTGCAAGAGCGCTTCCAGCAAGCCGTTGTCCGGCTGACCGGCGGCGGCGCGTTGCTGCACGCGTTGCCAGGTGGCCTGCAGGCGGTCGCGATTGATCGGCTTGAGCAGGTAATCCACCGCGCCGTGTTCGAACGCATCGATGGCGTATTGATCGTAGGCGGTGACGAACACCACCTGCGTGCGCGGGCTCACCTCGCGCATCGCGCGTGCCACCTCGATGCCGGTGAGGCCGGGCATGCGGATGTCCAGAAACACCACATCCGGCTGCTGAGTGGCGATGGTCTCCAGCGCGCTGGCGCCGTCTTCGCATTCGCCGACCACCTGCAGTTGCGGGCACACCTCGGCCAGCAGCGCGAGCAAGGACTGCCGCAGCAGCGCTTCGTCTTCGGCAATCACCGCACGTAGCGCGCTCATGCCTGCACCTGCACGGCCGTGGCAGTGTCAGGCAACGGCGGCGGGCGCGGTGCGGCCGGTTGCGCCGGCAAGGGCAGCGTGAGCGTGGCCGCCACGCCGCTGGGGAAATTGGACACGATGGCAAAACTCGCCTTGCCGGCGTAGATCAACTGCAGCCGCTCGCGCAGGTTCTTCAGCCCGATGCCGGTGCCGTGGCTATGGGTGTTGAAGCCTTGGCCGTCGTCGGCCACGGTCAGCGTGGCCTGGTGCTCGTCCAGGCGGCGCGCCAGGATCCACACGGTGCCACCGCCGGGCTTGGGCTCCAGACCGTGCTTGATGGCGTTTTCCACCAGCGTCTGCAACATCATTGACGGCAACGGCAGGCCGCGCAGCTCGTAGGGCACTTCCACCTGCAGCGCCAGCCGTGCGCCCATGCGGATGCGCAGGATCTCCAGGTAGGCCTGGGTGCGTTCGAGCTCTTCGCCCAATGTGGAAGTGGCATCGTCGGCGCTGGGCAGCGAGCGGCGCAGGTACTGGATCAAGTGGCCGATCATGATGTCGGCGCGCGGCGGATCGGTGCGCGCAAGGACCTGGGCGCTGGCCAGCGTGTTGTAGAGAAAGTGCGGTTCCACCTGCGCATGCAGCAGGTTCAAGCGCGCCACGGCCAGTTCCTTTTCCATCACCGATTGCTCGGCAGCGGCCTGCTCGTCGCGACGTTGCTCGCCGACCCGGCGCACCACCGCGCGATTGATCGCCTCGGCATTCTCGTAATTGCTGCCCTCGTCCACCGCGAACAGATCCACCCAGGCGCCGGCATCGGGCTCGCACAACACGGTGACGCTGCTGGTGCCCTGCCCCGGCGCAATGGTCACCAGTACCTGGTTGTGGGTGATGGCAAAGCGCGCAAACAGATTCCAGCGCGACGGCTTGCGGCCTGCATACGGATCGATGCGGCGGATCTTGGCGCGGATCAGCAGGCTGCCGGGCGCGCTTTCGATGTCCTGCACGCGCGGCAAGGCACGCACCGCCTCTTCCACCATCGAAAAGCTGGCCTGCACCTCCAGCGGCACTTCGATCTGCCGCCGCTGGCGGGTGGACAAGGTGGCATGATCCAGCCGCCCGGCGATCAGGCGTACCCGCCGCACGTGGGTGATCGCACTCATCAACGCCAGCGCCAGCGCCAGCGCCAGCAGCACGATGCAGATCAGGCTGAAAAACGCACCGACCGAGTCGAACAGCTGCGCCCACATGATGCCGGCCACCACCAATGCGGCGGCCCAGGCAAACACGATACGCACGATCAGAAAGACGCTGGCAGACACGGGAGGGACTCGTCGAAAGATGGGACGGGAGCGAGCATAGCCGCCGCGTGCCACTGCGAAAGCCCCGGGCGACGAATGGCCGCCAGCGCCACCTCAACTGCCCGGATCGCAGGATGAAACCCGACCTGGCAGGTCGGCGGCACGGGGGCCTGCGCGGTATGCTCGCCATGGGCAAGCAACAGGCCGCTTGCGTGGTTACTGTGCGCTATGCGGCCGAGCACGCTGTCGTGCCAAGCAGCTATCTAGTGCCATCGGGCGACACCGCCGTGTGGCTGCGGAACGTCGGCGCGGCAGACATCGCAGTGGGCCGGCAAATCTCCAACTCATCTCGCAGGAGTCGCATGCAACGCCGTCATTTTCTGCACAGCGCAGGCCTTGCGCTTGCGGCCGCTTCGACCGGCAGTTGGGCTGCCAACGGCAGGGCCGCCATTGCGCCGTCCGCTCCGTTGCCGGCATCCGACGGGCCGGCGATGTCGTTCGCTAACCCGCCTGCACTGGCGCCGATCCGCGCATCGGTCGATCGCATCATCGCCATCGACGGCTGCACCCGGCCGTTCCGTGCGCAAGGCCCCCGCATCGAGGCAGAACGCATCGGGCGTAAGACGGTGGTGCATAACTACGGGCACGGCGGCAGCGGTTGGTCGTTGTCGTGGGGCGCAGCCGAACACACGTTGCGACTGGTGCGCGCAGCCGATGCAAACGTGCGCGCGCTGGCAGTGATCGGCTGTGGCGCGATTGGGCTGACCACGGCGGTGGCAGCGCAACGCGCCGGCCTGCGCGTGCGCATTTATGCCCGCGAGCGGCTGCCGGACGTGCGCTCGTTCTATGCCACCGGCGTGTGGTCGCCGGATTCGCGCGTGTGTACCAGCGAGTACGCTAAAGCCGATTTCAAGACGCGCTGGGAAGAGATGGCGCGGATCTCCTTTCGCCGGTATCAGACGCTGCTTGGTTTGCCCGGCGAGCCGATCGAATGGCGCGATGGCTACGCGCTGTCGGATGTGCCGTTCGATCAACCCATCGCCTCGGCCGAAGCGCACGAGCCGGACTACCCGCCACTGGAGCGCACGCTGCTGCACGACCTTGGCCCGCGCTCGCACGCACTGAGTGCCGGCAGCCACCCGTTCCCGGTGCCGTTCGTGCGGCGCTACAGCCAGCTGACTTTCAACATCAGCGCATATGCGCGGCTGTTGCTGCAGGATTTTCTGCAGGCGGGCGGCGAGCTTTACACGCGCAGCTTCGACGATCCGCGTCAGTTTGCCGACCTGCGCGAAAAAATCGTGGTCAACGCCACCGGCTACGGCGCGCGTGCGCTGCTGGGCGACGACAGCGTGATTCCGGTGCGTGGCCAGACCGCGCGCCTGATCCCGCAACCGGAGGTCACCTACGGGCTGGTCTGGCGCGGCCACAATCTCAACGTGGTGCCGCGTCGCGATGGGCTGCTGGTGCAGGCCCAGGGCAGCAACGACTTCAACAATGCCGATGCAACTCCCGACCGTGCCGCAACCGAAGCGGCAGTGCGCACGCTGGCGCAGTTATTTCCGACAAGCTGAGGTACGCGTCCATCCCGGCGCTATGCACTGCGCCTTGAGCGCCGCACCCATCGCTGAGTGACGCATTCAAGGCGATGGCCAATGCGGCATCGCCGTTAACCAGCGCGTCCCACCGCGAGCGCACGCCCTTGCGTTTGCCTTTTTCGACCAACTTCAAACCGTCGGGGTCGATCACCAACGGATACGCCTGGTCGCCGATCTGCAGTTCGCGACGTAATGGTTTATCCAGCGGAGTCATAGGACATCGCGTGCGGGCGTGTGCATTCGTTGTAGTGCATCGGTCTGCGCTGCAGGACACATGATGCCGACAGGCATGTCATTGCCTGTGTAATTTCCGCGCATGGCCTGTCCGTAACTCGGCAAGAAAGCATCCGTCCTAATGCTGCTGCGCATCCGCACAGCCCGATCAGCGACGGCGATTCGCGCACCATGAAGCGAAACATCTGCCACAGCGCGGCTGTGGGTTAACTCACGCCTGTGTGAGCGATGCGTGCACACATTCCGGTATGGCACAGGTCGTCATCGCACCGGGATCACCGTTTCCACCGATGACGCTAACACTCGCAGGGCTAGCTTAGCAATCACGCGGTACGGCCTGAGGCCAGCTCGACATGACACATGGCAGGGCGCACCAACAAGCAATCGCACTCGCGTTTTTTATCGGACGCGAACAACAAGAACGCGTGACCACCCAGCGGTGAATGCCACGCTTCAAACCTCTGACCCACACCAGGAGCCACCCATGGCGATCAAGACTGTCGAAGAACTTTTCATCCATGAGCTGTCGGACATCTACAGCGCCGAAAAACAACTCACCAAATCGCTGCCGCGCCTCGCACGTGCGGCGACCGAACCGAAATTGAAAAGCGCATTCGAAACCCATCTGGAAGAAACCCAGGGGCAAATCGAACGCATCGACCAGGTGGTCGACGTGCTCGGCATCAAGCTCAAGCGCATCAAGTGCGCGGCGATGGAAGGCCTGGTCGAAGAAAGCCGCGAAGTGATCGAAGAAATCGAAGCCGGCCCGGTCCGCGATGCCGCACTGATCGGTGGCGCACAGAAGGTGGAACATTACGAAATCGCTTCCTACGGCACCATTGCGGCGATGGCCAAGCAACTCGGCTACACCGATGCGCTGCCGCTGCTGCTGGCAACGCTGGAAGAAGAAAAGGCCACCGATGAAAAGCTGACCCTGCTCGCCGAACAGGGCGGCAACCAGAAAGCCGCCAAGACCAGCAAGGCGGCCTGATCCATCTCGCGGGGCGGCACACCGCCGCCCCCCGTTGCCTGCAGCTTGCGGGCACATTCTCAAAACCAACGCTCCACCGTTAGCCAATATGGTTGGTCGGTGGAGCGTCATCCAATCGTCGCAGATTACGGCAGATCATTGCAGCGGTGATCGATAGGGGCTACGGCGCACCGCTGACTGGCCGACGCATCCCGGTGAACGAAGACGATTATCCGTTGGCCGAAGCGCTCGACGATTCGCTCATCAAAGCAGGTACGCGCGCAATGACGCCGGTTGGCAAGATAACGGACGCGCTACCGCTGCCAAACTCCGGACAGGCCATAGATAGTGCGCTGCTGCACGTCGACGTCTGTGGCTATACACGGTTTTTCCGGTTGCCGATGCGCTATTGGCGCGTGGGGTGCCGCTCTAGTTCTGTTCCGGCTACCACCGCTACATACTGCCGCCGCGCGTCGCGCTCCTGTCGTACTGCATGAAGCCGTACAACCCGCGCACCATCACCATGCTGCTCAGCAAGCAGACTCAAGCGGCCGAACGTTACTGATCAGGTGTCGTCGTTTGACGACGCTGGCGGTGGTACCTCTACATGCGGGCCATCAGCGCGCTGCTCGGCGCGCTCCTGTTCGCCCAATTCATTGAGCAACAGGATGGCCGACTGATGTGCAGTGCGTAGCGTCTCCATTGGCTTGGAGGTATCGCCACGCAGGGCATACAGCGCAAAGCCCATCACATTGAGACGGTTACGCAGCTGATGCAGCAGCTCGCGCTGCCGGCCGTGCGATGCAGCATCGCTCACTACGCGTCCTTGTCGCTCAGTCGGTTGTGCAGCGTGCGCACGCTGATCCCCAACTCGCGTGCCGCCGCCTTCTTGTTGAAGCGCGTCCGTGCCAGGGCCGATTCGATCATGGCGTCTTCGGCCTGACGCATGGTCCAGCCGGCCGGAATCAGCAAGCCGTCTTCGTCGGCCTGCGGCACGGTCTGCTCCACATCCGGCGCCGTCAGCAAATCGCCGTCTGTGCGCAGATACAGATAGTGGATGAACGAGCGCAGCTCGCGCACATTGCCCGGCCAGGTGTGATACGCCAGATAGCGCAGCAGCGACTTGGTCGGCAGCTTGCGCTTGCCGTATTTGACGTTGAGTTCGTCGATCACGCGCAGCCCCAGCACGCGCGCATCGCCGCGGCGTTCGCGCAGCGCCGGCACCTGGATCGGGTACTCGTTGAGGCGGTAGAACAAGTCCTCGCGCAGCACGGCGTGCTCGCGCTGCACATGCTGGTGGGTGGCCGCGACAACGCGGGCATTGAGCGGAATCTCTTCATTGCCGCCAACGCGCATGAAACTGCGCGACTCGATCGCCCGCAGCAGATAGACCTGCAGCCGCTTGGGCATCTCGCCGATCTCATCCAGAAACAGCGTACCGTCGTCGGCCTGTTCCAGAAATCCGGCGTGCCGGCGATCGGCACCGGTGAAGCTGCCGCGCTCGTGGCCGAACAGCTGGCTGGCCAGCAACTCTTCCGGAATCGAGCCGCAGTTGACCGGCACGAAGCGACCGCGACGGCCGGACACCCGGTGGATGGCACGGGCGACCAGATCCTTGCCGGTGCCGGTCTCGCCGGTCACCAGCACATTCAAATCGGTCGGCGCCACGCGCACGATGTCCTTGCGCAACAGCACGATGCTGTCGCTGTTGCCGATGATGCCCAGATTGCCTTGCTGCGCGTCGCGCAGGCCGCCCAGCACGCGTTCCAGGCGCTCCGGCGCAAAGGGCTTGGTCAGGAACTCGCTGACGCCGAACTGCTGCGCGCGGCCTTGGGTTTCATAGGCGTAATCGCCCGACACCACCACGATCTTCGGGGTGTGGTCCGGGTCCAACCGCTCGATGAGATCGAAACCGCTGCCGTCGGGCAGGCCAACGTCCACGACCAATAGATCGGGGAAATTGCTGTCCAGCCAACGGCTGGCTTCGCCAAGCGTGTGGATGCCCTTGGCACGGAAGCCGCTATCGGTGGCTAACTCCACCACCTGATCGCAGAACTCCACGTCGTCGTCGATGATGGCGCAGGAAAGACGGTCCATGAGCGCTTTTGTCCGCAATGACTACTACATGTTCAGTTGAGAATTGTGACAGCGGCGCGAAAAATACGCCTGCGCATCACCACGAGATTGCTCGCTGCAGTCACGACCATCGTGATCGAACGGCGCTCTTCCCCCAAGTCGAGCTCGCCGTGTCATGCGCGCAGTACGCATGGCTGGGCAGCAATTTGCCAGTGCCAAGCGTCATGGTCGGGGTCGGTCGCCGCGTCGGGCATGCCGAAACGCCAAACAGTGCAAGGTTTGCCGGCACTGTTGCCGCGCATTCTTGAGGCGCACCGTCGGGCTCAACGCAATGGATCAGTTCGCTTGTGCTGTTGCATCCATCGCAACCGGAAGTTTAGCCGGCGCCGACGTGAGCAGATGCCGAGTGCTGTCAGACCAGTCGACCAGTCAAAGTAGTGGCCTGAGGCGTGATCCATTGCCGGCGCGTGCCGTGTGGAGAAGGCGTGTAGGCCATCCTCACAGCAACGTACTTTCGACGCGCAACCATTGCTTCCCGACTTAGCCGCGCGAGGTGTCTCATGCAAGCAGTTTCGGTACATCGCCACGCCGATGTGCAAAGTGAATTGACGTATTGGCGGGACCAGCACCGACGCGGCCAGCTCGGCTATCACCCCTTCGATGGCATCCCGGAAGGCACCGTGCGCGCAGTCTGCGAGGCGTACAACACGCAGCCGGACCTGACCGAATCGCAAGCGGTCAAGGCTGTGCGCGAGGCCCTGTGTTTGACGCCAGGTTCGACCAATGCAGCCCTTGCCGACTGGCTGGCGCCGCGCTGCCTGCGGCATTTGCGCAGCGCGTAGCCAGCGCACCGACACAGGTCTGCAGACGCGGGCACGGATGCCGAACGCAACAACACAACCCGACCGCAGTGGCACTGCGGTCCAGCCACCCCCACCCTGCTGCCGCATGCGGCCACGCTTGCAGCTTGAACGATCGTGAAACGTTAAGCGTCAGAGCCGCGCATTTCATCGCCACCTATCCGCACATCAGCCTCGACCATACGATCACCGTGACGCCCGTCATTGCCATCACCACGCCAGTGCCGTCGTAGACGCATCCTAGCCCGGCATCAGGGAGATTCCTGTGGAAGCGCTGCTGTTGTCCCGCATCCAGTTCGCCTTCGTCATTTCGTTCCATGTGCTGTTCCCTGCCTTCACCATTGGCCTGGCGAATCTGCTGGGCTTTCTGGAATGGCGTTGGCTGCGCACGCACGACGAGGGATGGAAGCGGCTGTATTTTTTCTGGTTGCGCATCTTCGCCGTGTCCTTCGGCATGGGCGTGGTCAGCGGTATCGTGATGGCGTTCCAGTTCGGCGCCAACTGGCCAGAGCTCAGCCGCATTGCCGGCGGCGTGATCGGGCCGCTGCTGAGTTACGAGGTGCTCACCGCGTTTTTTCTGGAAGCGAGCTTCCTTGGCGTGATGTTGTTCGGCTGGGGCCGCGTATCGGAGAAGCTGCACTTCTTTGCCACTTGCATGGTGGCGATCGGTACGCTGGTGTCCACTTTCTGGATCCTGTCGTCCAACAGCTGGCTGCATACGCCGCAGGGCTATGCGATGGTCAACGGCATCGTGCATCCGGTGCGCTGGACGCAGATCATCTTCAATCCCTCGTTTCCGTATCGGCTTGCGCATATGGCGCTGGGCTCGTTCATCACCACCTGCTTCGTGGTGGGCGGCGTGGCAGCGTACTACCTGCGCAAGGGCGTGCATCTACCCGACGCTGCGCGCATGTTACGGCTGTCGGTGGCCTTTGCGGCCATCGTGCTGCCAATCCAAGTCATGGTTGGCGACCAGCATGGCCTCAACACGCTGGAACACCAGCCGCTCAAGGTGGCGGCGATGGAAGCGCATTGGCATAGCGAACAAGCCGGCGCCGGCGTGCCGCTGGTGCTGTTTGCGCTGCCCAATGCCGAGGCCGAGCGCAACGACTATGAAGTGGCGATCCCGCGCCTGGGCAGCCTGATCCTGACCCACAGCACCGATGGCGACATCACCCCATTGACCTCGGTGCCGCGCGATCAGCGGCCGCCAGTGGTACCGGTGTTCTTTGCGTTCCGCATCATGGTCGGTCTGGGCATGGCGATGCTGTTGCTGTCCTGGGTCTCTGCCATTGCATGGTGGCGCGGCCGGCTGCATGCAAAAGTGCTGATCCTGGCCTGGAACGTGATGCTGCCGGCCGGCTTTATCGCGTTGGTCGCCGGTTGGTTCGTGACCGAGATCGGGCGACAGCCGTGGGTCGTGTACGGGCTGCTGCGCACCGCCGACGCGATGGGCCCGCAATCGACCGCGACCGTGGCGGTGTCGCTGCTGGTGTACGTGCTGGGCTACGCGTTCGTGTTCGGTTTCGGCATCTTCTATCTGACCAAGCTGGTTCGCGCCGGTCCGCACCCCAGTCGCGATGGTCCGGATGTGGCCGGCGGCGAACACACCCCTGCACGCCCGTTGTCGGCCGCAGACACCGCGTTGGATCAGGAGACCACACCATGGAACTGAGCTACTGGTTGCCGGTGGTGTGGTTTGGCGTCATCGGCTTTGGCGTGCTGATGTACGTGGTGCTGGATGGCTTTGTCTTGGGGTTGGGCATGCTGGCGCCGTTCGCACGCGACGAGCAGGAAGTGGACCTGATGATGAACACCGCAGCGCCGATCTGGGACGGCAACGAAACCTGGCTGGTGCTCGGCGGCGCAGGGTTGTTCGCAGCGTTTCCGACTGCGTACGCGGTGATCCTGTCGGGGCTGTATCTGCCGGTGCTGTTGATGGTGATGGCGTTGGTGTTCCGCGGTGTGGCCTTCGAGTTCCGCTTCAAGGCGCAACGCTCGCGGCCACTATGGACGCTGTCGTTCATCGCCGGCTCGATCCTTACCGCATTCGCGCAGGGCATCATCTTGGGCGCGCTGGTGGAAGGCATGGCGTTGGAGAATGGGCGCTACATCGGCGGAGTGTTCGGCTGGTTCAGCCCGTTCACCATGCTCACCGGCGCAGCGTTGGTGTTCGGCTATGCGTTGCTCGGCAGCACCTGGTTGATCCTCAAGACCGAGGGGCGCACGCACACCCTGGCGCGTCAGCTGACCAAGCCGCTGGTCGGTGTGGTGGTGACCTTCCTTGTGCTGGTCAGCGCGTGGCTGCCGTTCCTGAGCTCGCACGTGATGGCGCGCTGGTTCGCGGATGACAACTTCTGGTGGTTGTCGCCCATTCCGGTGGTGACCGCGGCAGTGGCACTGGCGTTGTGGCGTAGCAGCGACCGCTCGCGCAGCGATGCCACGCCATTTCTGCTGACGCTGGCGATCTTCGTGCTGGGCTTTATCGGGCTGGTGCTGGGTATGTGGCCGTATCTGGTGCCGCCGAGCTACACCATCTGGCAGGCCGCCGCGCCACCATCCTCGCAGATCTTTCCGCTGGTTGGCCTGGTCGTGCTGTTGCCGTTGGTGCTGGGGTATACGGTGTGGTCGTATCGCGTGTTCCGCGGCAAGATCGCCGCCGATGTGGGCTATCACCATTGAGCCCGCTCCAGCGCTACGCAGCGTGGAGTGCCGGCATGACATCGCAACGTGGCAGATAGCACAACGCCAGCATTTGCGGGCGTTATGCTATCGAATTACGAGAGGATCTCAGCGCTTTTCCGATCCATCCGGTCGTTCGTAATCGTGCTCCGGGTCGGCCTTGTTCACGTCACGGTCCTGGTCGGGCATGTCGTGCACCTTCCAGTGCGCATCTTCGTTGCGTCTTTCCTGCGGCGTAAATGGCTTGCTCTGATCGGCGTCAGGGCCCCATGGTTTTTTCGGTTCGGTCCCCATCTGCATCTCCTGCGTCGCGGTGTGATGTCACGCTAGACAGAGGCACATTGCAGTGCGGTGAACGACGCTGTGTGATGGCGTGAAGTGCTCTCTCGCGGGTCCGCCTAGTGTCTGCGCAGCGGGCTTGCGACCACCATCATCCGCCGGTTTGCGAATGTGGCGCCTCGACCGGTTTGGATTGTGGCGAGTCCTTCTGGCGCAGCCAGATCGTCAAGACCACCAGTGAAAACACTGCCAGAAATTCGCTTTGCCAGTTTTGCATCGACTCGAACCAGAACCCGGCATCGGTGAAATGGTCGAGCATACTGATCGGTGGCATGCCCTTCTGTGCACGTTCCAGCAGCTCCAGCCGCCAGCTGCCGATCAGATGCAACACAAAACTCATCAGGAACAGGATGCCAAACGCGATCGCCAGCGAATGCTGGTACAGGCGCAGCCACAGTCCACCGGCACGTACCGGCCACGGCGCAGGGCCTGGCTTGATCGACGTTGGCTCTTCATCGGTGTCGAGCGGGCGCGATTCCGCAGACCCCACCTGACGCAACTTGACCGTCAGCAACACGTACATGCCCATCTGCAAAAATTCGCTTTCCCAATTCTCGAACAGCGCAGACATGAAGTGCGGGCCGTGCAAATAGGCAGCCAGCTGCAGCGTCGGCAATCCATGCTCGCGTAGCTCCGTGTTGTAGGCGTGGAGCCCGGCATAGATCTGGCAGCCGATGAAAAACAAGGTCAGCGCAAGCAGACACAACGACAGCCCGTTACGGCGCAAAAACATGGGAGGTCTCCTGACAATGCGCTCAGTATCGAATGCAGTGAGCAAGAACACATGAAGTTCGCAGCGACGCGCACGCCGATCAATGCAACTCCGTAACCGAACAGACAGCTGCACCACCCACGCGTGGGTCGCCAGCACACGCGCTGCCGACATCGCCTAGCCCGGATGTTTACGTTTGCATGCTCACACTGGCTTTCACCGCAGCACTCGCGCGCTGCACGTCAGCGAACCCAATGTCAGGAGACGATCATGCCCGTACCCAATTACCCGCGCCCGCCATTCAAGCCCCAGCAGCAAAGCTTCCCGGGCCGTACCGAAAAGATGGACCCACGCCCGGACCACGGCGAAGACAGTTACGTCGGCCATGGGCAATTGAAGGGCAAGCGTGCATTGATCACCGGTGGCGACAGCGGCATCGGTGCGGCCGTTGCGATCGCCTATGCACGTGAAGGCGCCGATGTGGCCATCGCGTTTCTGCCTGATGAGCAGGAAGATGCCGCCAAGATCGGAGCACTGATCGAGAAAGCCGGCGTCAAGGCATTGTTGGTGGGGTGCGATATCAGCGATCCTAGCCAGGCAGCCGCATTGATCGACAAGGTCAACAGCACGTTCGGCGGTCTGGATATCCTGGTCAACAACGCCGGCTATCAGCAGTATTTCGAACGCTTCGAAGACATCACATTGGATGAGTGGCGCAAGACCTTCGACACCAACGTCCATGCCGTCTTCAATCTGGTGCGGCTGTCGGCCCCACTGATGAAAGATGGGGGCTCCATCATCAACACCGCCTCAGTGCAATCGAAGAAGCCGACCCCCAACATCCTGCCTTACGCGGCCACCAAGGGTGCGCTGGCCAATCTCACCATTGGGTTGGCGGGCGTGCTTGCCGAAAAGAAGATTCGCGTCAACGCAGTGCTGCCCGGCCCGATCTGGACGCCATTCATTCCCTCCGGCATGGACGAAGAATCGGTGGAGAATTTCGGAGCGCAGACACCGATGGGACGTCCTGGGCAGCCGGTGGAGTTGGCCTCGGCCTACGTCATGCTCGCAGCCGACACGGCCAGCTACACCTCGGGCACGCTGCTGACGATCTCCGGCGGCGCTGTCACGCTTTGACGCGCGTGTAGTGTGATCGCGCCCGCGTCACCCGTGAGGGGAGGCGGGTTTATTTGGCCGAGATAGGGTTGCTGCTGGCTTCGAATCATGCCGCCACCTGCACGACAGCATCAGAAGCACATTCTTCGGCTTGCCGATTCAATCTAACGCAAGACCGCACTGCGTCCAGTCGCGCCAGGTGACTACAGTGCGCAGTCGCGCACCATGCTTCAGTCAAAAAGACAGGCAGCTTTCACTACCTGTCTTATCTACGTTGCGCGATGATCAACTTGGAGTTCAATGTTCGCGCCCAACAGACACGTTACCCAGTGTTCAAAGCACCCGCCTTAGCCGCTGGTCGAACATCACGATGTTGCTGGCTCTAGGGCGGCTAGTAGAGTGTCACCGACTTCCGTCAGATGGGCGTGCAAGCCACTCTCAGAATCGGTTGTACGAGTGGTGCAGCCTGCTCGAGCAACGATCACGTCCACCTGGCGGCGCAGCCGTTTATCAGCTGATCTGATCACTGTTAACTGAGCTTAGTGGGGCTGGGTCTGCTTCGCGCTGAGGGCCTTGGCATGCTCCAGATGCTCGGCGATGGTTTCGCGCATGCGCTGCAGTTCCTTGCCCAGATCGCTGGAGCCCGGCTCGCTGCTCAATTGTTTGTCCAGCAACTCCAGCGCCTGCTCATGGCTGCGCACGGCAGTTTGCAGATACTGCGTTTCGAATGCCTGCCCGTGCAACGCTTGTAGCTGGTCGCGTGCGCTCTTGGAACGCGCAGATGCGGCTTGCCCGAGCGGACCGCTGCGGTCTGGTGCGAAACGGCTGAGGTCGGTCAGTGCAGCGCTATGCGCTTCATCCATCTTGCGTGCGAAATCCAGCAACTCGCCCTCGACGCCCTTGACCACGGCCAGCTGCGCTAGCGTGCGCTCTTGCTCGTTGAAGATGGCCAGCGCGCCCAGCGCCTGCTTGCGGTCGCGTGCATCACCCACATTGGCGCGCAGTGGGTCGCCATGCGGCGGCGTGGTCCCGATGGCAGATTGCGCGGTTTGGCGATCCTCCCGTAAGCCCTGCTCGACTTGCGTGTCCGCTGCCAGACCCTGATGACGCTGCCAAGCCTTATATGCCACATAACCCACGGCGCCGGCCGTCATCATCTTGAAAAGTCCCATGCCTATCTCCTGAGTGATCGCACGTGGCGATCATTGATTGTCGGGCTTGCATCACCGCAGTTGCGTTGCAACGCAGTGCTGCGCGTGAAATCAGCCTGCGAGCGCGCGGGTTATCCAGACGTGACATGCGCATCAACGCGATGTCGTCGAGCAAGCACGTGCACACCGTGCGCACGCAATGTGCTGACCGGCTTAACAGCCCAATGCAAACACTGCACTGCATTGCCGCACCCCGCCGGCCTTCAGGAGATCCACATGCTTGCCCTCAACTACCACGGCTCACGCGATGTGCGGGTCGAAACCGTGCCGGACCCTTAGGTATCCCCACGTTTTTAAGGTACCAGGCTCATCTGCTCGCGCACTGCGTCGGGCAGGGTGCGCAAGCGTTCTAGCCAGCGTGAGAC
>NZ_MDEE01000006.1 GCF_002939865.1 Xanthomonas dyei | reverse complement strand
CAGCGGTCAACGTGGTCTTGCCATGGTCAACGTGACCGATGGTGCCGACATTGACGTGCAGCTTGGTGCGCTCGAATTTAGCTTTTGCCATGGGTGCAAGTTCTCGGTAATCGTTTGGAGTTTAAGACGATTGAGTAATGGTGCTCACGAAAGGAATCGAACCTTCGACCTCCTCCTTACCAAGGAGGTGCTCTACCGACTGAGCTACGTGAGCGAGTTTTGCATTATGCCATGCATTTGCGTTCAATGGAGCGGGAGACGGGAATCGAACCCGCACCATCAGCTTGGAAGGCTGAGGTTCTACCGTTGAACTACTCCCGCGCCGGGAACTGCATGCCACAACATGAAACTGGTGGAGGGAGGTGGATTCGAACCACCGAAGGCGTAAGCCAGCAGATTTACAGTCTGCCCCCGTTGGCCGCTTGGGTATCCCTCCAGCTTTTACTACCGGACCGTAGCGCGGTGAGGCGATTCGGTTCGGGGTGAAGCAGCCCGTTATTTTGTTATGGGACACACCCGGTGTCAACAAAAATTTTGAACCCTTCGTCACTGCTGAATACGCGCGACGCTCGGCGCCGCACGCACCGGATCAGACGTTGAAACGGAAGTGCAATACATCGCCTTCCTGGACCCGATATTCCTTGCCTTCCAGGCGCAGACGACCCGCGTCTCGCGCGCCAGCTTCGCCGCGATACTTGATGAAATCATCGAAGCCGATCGTCTCGGCGCGAATGAAGCCCTTCTCGAAATCGGTATGGATGACCGCCGCCGCCTGCGGTGCAGTGGAGCCAGCCCTGACCGTCCACGCGCGGACTTCCTTGACGCCTGCAGTGAAGTAGGTCTGCAGGCCGAGCAGCGTGTAAGCGGCGCGAATGACGCGATTCAGACCGGGCTCGCTCAAACCGAGATCGGCCAGAAAGGTGTCGCGATCTTCATCATCGAGCTGGGACAGCTCTTCTTCGATGGCGGCCGAGACCGGCACCACTTCTGCACCCTCGGTGGCGGCGTGCGCACGCACTGCGTCCAGGTGCGGGTTGTTTTCAAAGCCGTCTTCCAGCACGTTGGCGATGTAGAGCACCGGCTTGAGCGTCAGCAGGAACAGGTCGCGCACCAGCGCCTTCTCTTCCTCGTCCAGACCCGCTGCACGACCGGATTTACCCTCGGCCAGCGCGGCCTGCAGCTTGGCCAGCACCGGCTTGCGTGCCGCTGCGTCCTTGTCGCCGCCCTTGGCGCTGCGTTCGGCGCGGTTGAGCGCCTTTTCCACGCTGTCCAGATCGGCCAGCGCCAGCTCGGTATCGATGGTTTCGATATCGGCGATCGGGTCGACCTTGTTGTTGACGTGGATGATGTCGTCGTTCTCGAAGCAACGCACCACGTGGGTGATCGCATCGACTTCGCGGATGTGCGCCAGGAACTTGTTACCCAGGCCTTCGCCGCTCGCCGCACCGGCAACCAGGCCGGCGATATCGACGAACTCGACCGCAGTGGGAATCAGCTTCTGCGGCTTGACGATCTCGGCCAGCTGGTTGAGGCGTGGGTCCGGCACCGGCACGATGCCGACGTTCGGCTCGATGGTGCAGAACGGAAAATTGGCCGCAGCGATGCCCGCCTTGGTCAGCGCATTGAACAGAGTCGACTTGCCGACATTGGGCAGGCCGACGATGCCGCATTTGATACCCATGGGTCACATCCGGGATTCGGGATTCGGGAGTGGAGATTCGTCGCCGCGCGGCTGCGAATCCCCACTCCCCAATCACGCGTCCCTGGCGGTATGCAGGCGCTTCATCGCTTCGTTGAAATTGCCGCCCATCGCCAGCGGCAGCACATCGATGGCCGCATCCACTGCAGTACCGATCGCCGCGTCATCGTCACGCCCTGCCCGCCCCAGCACCCACGGCACAACACGGTCCTTGTGACCAGGGTGACCGATACCGACGCGCAAGCGGTGAAATTTGCCGTGCCCGAGCAGGCGGATCGTGTCACGCAGGCCGTTCTGACCGCCGTGTCCACCGTCGAACTTGAGCCGTGCCGTGCCCGGCGCCAGATCCAGTTCGTCGTGTGCGACGAGCATCTGCTCCGGTTCGATCTTCCAGAACCGCAGGGCGGCGGTGATCGATTTGCCACTGAGATTCATGAAGGTGGCCGGCTTGAGCAGCCAGACCGGTTGCCCCGCGATATCGACCTTGGCCGTTTCGCCGAACAACTTGCTGTCCAGACCCCAGCGGGCGCCACTGCGCTCGATGAGGGCATCGACGAAACGAAACCCGGCGTTGTGCCGGGTTTGCGCGTGTTCCGGGCCCGGATTGCCGAGCCCGACGATCAGCCGAAGTGCAGACATGCCAGTCACCGCGGCCGATTCCCCGCAGATGCGAGGAACCGGCCGACGGATTACTTGGTTTCTGCGCCTTCGCTGCCTTCTTCACCGGCAGCGTCTTCTTCTTCGACGCGCACGTGCTTGGCAGCAACCACGGCAACGTCATGTTCCTTGCCCAGCTTCAACTCGGGGATTTCCACACCGGCCGGCAGCTTGATTTCGGACAAGTGGATCACGTTGCCCACTTCCAGCGCACCGAGGTCGACTTCGATGAACTCCGGCAGATCCTTCGGCAGGCAGACCACCTGGACTTCGTTGAGCTCGTGGGTCACGACCACTTCGCTCGACTTACCAGCCGGCGAAGTTGCTTCGTTGACGAAGTGCAACGGCACCGCGGCGCTGAGCTTCTCGTTGGCGCTGACGCGCTGGAAGTCGATGTGGATGATCAACTGCTTGAACGGATGGCGCTGCATGTCACGCAGCAGCACCTGCTGCACGTCGCCATTGAGGTTCAGGTCCAGGATCGACGAGTAAAACCACTCGTTCTGCTGGGCGAGCCAGATCTGCTCGTGGTTGAGCTGGATGCTGACCGGCTCGAGTTCGCCACCGTAGACGATGGCCGGAATGACGCCAGCGTGACGTAGGCGGCGGCTCGCACCCTTCCCCTCGTTCGCGCGGCGCTCGACCTTGATTTCGTGAGTCTTTGCCATGTTGTTTCACTACCTAGATTGGAATACCGCCTCGCGGCGATGAAGCGTCTCACCCGCGACCAGGAGAGACGTAGTACGGCACCCGGAGATCCGGGCGCCGAATGGGATATCAGTCGACGTAGAGCGAGCTGACCGATTCGCCGAAGGCGATGCGGCGGATGGTCTCTGCCAGCAGTTCGGCCACGCTCAACTGACGAATCTTCGGGCAGGTACGCGCCGCTCCGTTCAACGGAATCGTGTCGGTGACCACCAGCTCGTCGAGCTGTGAGTTATTGATGTTGTCCACCGCCGGGCCGGACAGCACCGGATGAGTGATATAGGCCACCACCTTGAGCGCGCCGCGCTGCTTGAGCGCTGCGGCGGCCGCACACAAAGTGCCGGCGGTATCGACCAGATCGTCGACCAGCACGCAGGTCTTGCCCTGCACGTCGCCGATGATGTTCATCACGGTGGCGACATTGGCGCGCGGACGGCGCTTGTCGATGATGGCCAGATCGGCGTCGTCCAGGCGCTTGGCGACGGCGCGCGCGCGCACCACACCACCCACGTCGGGCGAGACCACGATCAGGTTGTCGGTGCCGTAGGCGCGCCAGATGTCGGCCAGCAGCAGCGGCGAAGCGTAGACATTGTCGACCGGGACATCGAAGAAGCCCTGGATCTGGTCGGCATGCAGGTCGACCGTCAACACGCGGTCGGCCTCCATCGCGCAGATCATCTTGGCGGCGACCTTGGCGGTGATCGGCACGCGCGAGGAGCGCATGCGACGGTCCTGACGCGAATAGCCGAAATACGGGATCACCGCAGTCACCGAGGCGGCGCTGGCGCGCTTGAGCGCGTCGATCAGCACCAGCAGCTCCATCAGGTTTTCCGCGCTCGGCGCGCAGGTCGGCTGGATGACGAACACTTCCTGCCGGCGCACGCTCTCCTCGATCTCGACCTGCACTTCGCCATCGGAAAAGCGCGTGACCAGCGCTTTGCCCATGCGCACACCGAGCTCCTTGCAGATGCTCTGGGCAAGCGGCTTGTTGGCATTGCCGGAGAACACCAGCAGGTTACGTTGGTCTTGCATGGGATCTCTCGGGCGGCGGCGAAGAGCGGGCGGGCGATGGTGGAACGGGAGAGCCGACCTAATGCCGGGCTTTTCTTTGAACCCCCGCACATGGAAGTGCGAGCTGTTGCAGAGGGACCTGCATGTACGACTTTTGCAGAGGGACCTGCATCAACAACTGGCAGGGGCGGTAGGATTCGAACCTACGAATGCCAGGATCAAAACCTGGTGCCTTGGGCCTCTTGGCGACGCCCCTGCATCAAAACGTTGTTGCATCCAGTGCGTCGAGCAATGGCGAGTGCGCTGCACCCTCCACCACCCACGCCCGCAGGCTGTCCGGCAACTGCGCCAAGGCCTGCTCTGCGGCAGCACGCGTGGCGAATTCGACGAAACACCCACTTCCCGACCCGGTCAAACGTGGCGTGCCGATCTGGGATAGCGCCTGGAACACAGCCTCGACGGCGGGTTCGCGGCGCCGCAGGACCGGCTCGAACGCATTGTCGAGCAGAGAACCGGAAGCGAAGTCCGCTATTTTCACGGGAGCAGCATCCCGCGTCAATTCCTGTGATTGAAATAACGCCGGCGTGGGCACGTGAACGCCTGGATCGACCAGCACATACGCGGCCTGCGCAAGCGCAATCGGGGTGAGTTGCTCGCCCACGCCCTCGGCCCAGGCATTGTGTCCGCGGACGAAGACCGGCACGTCCGCACCCAGCTGCAGACCCAGCGCGGCCAATGCATCGACCGGCAAGCCCAGGCTCCACAAGGCGTTGAGCGCGACCAGCACAGTTGCCGCGTCCGACGAACCGCCACCAAATCCGCCACCGGCGGGGATGCGCTTGTCGACGCGGATCTCCGCACCCGCCCGCGAGCCGGTGGACGATTGCAGCAGGCGCGCGGCGCGGATCACCAGGTCATCGTCTTCAGCGACGCCGGGCAAACTGTCGCCGATGCGCCGGATCAGGCCGTCGCTGCGCAAACGAAGATGAATGGTGTCCCCCCAGTCCAGCAGCCGGAACACGGTCTGCAGCAGGTGGTAGCCGTCGGCACGGCGCCCGACGATCTGCAGAAACAGGTTCAGCTTGGCCGGCGCAGGCCACGCCGACCAGCCGTCCAGCGCTGCCATCAGGGCGATACCGTCCACTGATCCACCAGCAGACGGACCTTGGCGCTGCCGTTATGGGCTTCGATGCGTTGCGGCAGCGTGGGCTGGCCGTCGCCGGCCGGCGCCCAGGCGAGAAATTCGATGGTCCAGCCATCCTGTTGCACGGTGCGCGGGCGCCCGGCAGCGTCGAGATCGACGCGCTGCGTGCCGGCATCGGCAATGCGCAGCGCGCGCACCCAGTCCGGCATCTGATTGAACGGGATGGTCCAGCCGGTCGCTTCCAGCAAGACCTGCTCGGCATCTGGGCCGCTGCGCGGACCGCCGTCCAGCCCTTCGAGCCGACCGGCGCCGGTAGTGGTATCGCCGGTGAGCACCCAGCTCTGCCGGGTCACCGGGGCACTGAGCTGCACGCGGTACTGCGGGCCGTTCTGCTGCCAGTCGATGCGTCCGCTGCCGCCGTTACGGTCCTTGCTGATCGCTACCCGCCCCTGAAACGACCATTGCGGATGGGCCTGCAGCCAGGCCTGGCGCGCCGCTTCGGCAATACGTGCTTGATCCGACACGCGCTCGACCACCGCCGCGCCGCCGCCCTGCCCGCGCGGCACGCTGACGCAGCCGGACAGGCCGACCAGCACCAGCCCGCTCAGGGCCAGCGCGCGTCGTACAGCGCTCATAGCCCGAACTTTTCCACGGCGCGTTGCAGCGCGCGGTTGTCAGGATCCAAGCGGCGGGCTTCGTCGAAGTAGCGCCGCGCCTCGTCCTGCTTGCCGCTGACCCACAGCACCTCGCCCACGTGCGCGGCGATTTCCGGGTCCTTGACCAGCGCCCAGGCGCGGCGCAGCTGCACCAGCGCTTCCTTGGTGCGGCCCATGCGATACAGCACCCAGCCATAGCTGTCGACGATGGCCGGGTTGTCCGGGTCGGCGGTGCGGGCGCGGTCGATCAACGCCAGCGCTTCCTTGTAGCGGGTGGTGCGGTCGGCCAGGGTATAGCCCAGCGCGTTCAAGGCTGCGACATTCTCCGGCTCGGCGACCAGGATCTTGCGCAGGTCGGCCTCGGCGCGCGCCACGTCGTCGCGACGCTCCCAGGCCAGGCCGCGGGCGTACAGCAGCGCACCGTCGTCCGGATACGCGGCCAGGCCACGCTCGAAGGCATCCAGCTCGCCCGGGGCGTCGTCGGCACGCTGATGCAGCTCGGCTTCCAGCACATAGGCATCGCGACGGGCATCGTCGTCGGCGCTGGCATCGCCCTGCAATGCACGCACTTCGGCCAAGGCTTCCGGCTTGCGACCCAGCTCGTACAGCGCGCTGGCGGCGCGCAAGCGCGCTTCGCTCAGTTGCGGCCCACCGGGCACGCCGCGGTACCACTCCACCGCTTCGTCGTAACGTTTGAGGAATTCGGCGATCTTGCCCAGCAGCAGGCGGCGGTCCGGGTCGGGCTTGGTGGCGTTGCTCTTGAGCTCGCCATACAGCGCCTCCAACGCGGTGCGGTCCTTCTCTTTGGCCAGCATGGACGCGCGCAGGCCGTAGGTCTGGGTGTCCTGCGGCCCGGTGGACAGCACGCGCGCGGCCGCTTCGGTCTGGCCCATGGCGTCGTAGGCGAAGGCCAGCGCGCCGCGCAGCTCGGAATCCTTCACCGCCTGCGGTTCGACGTTCTTCAGCAGCGCCAGCGCTTCGTCGTTCTTGCCTTCCTGCTGCAGCTGGGTGGCATGCAGCAAGGCCACGCGCGGCTCTTCGGGGAAGCGGCGCACCACTTCGTCGACGATGCGTTTGGCCAGCGCCGGGCGCTCCATGCGCAGCGCGAGCCGGCCGAACTCCTGCCACACCTCGATCTGGTTGGGGATGGCGCCGGCCTTGACCAGGTCTTCGAGTACGTCGGCGGAGGCTTCCGGCTCGCGGCCGCCATTGGCCAGCGCGATCAATGCAAAGCGCCAGCCGCGCGGGTCGGGTTCTTTGAGCAGGCCCAGCAAGTCGCGGCGCGCGGTGCGCAGATCGTTACGGCGCAGGGCCAGCGAGGCTTCGGTGCTGCGCATCGACATCGACGATGGCGCGCGTGCGCGCCATAGCGCCAGGGCTTCGATGGCACGCGGGTCGTCGTTGGCCAGCATGGCGATGCGGGCGGCGCGCTCGGCCAGCCCGGCGTCGCCGGCCTCGGCCTTGGCGGCGTCCAGATAAGCGCGTGCAGCTTCGTCCAGCTGCCCGGCCTGCAAGGCGAATTCGCCGGCGAGCACAGGTTCCAGCGAGGTGGCGCCGGCACTGCTGGCGGGTGGAGCGGGCGGTGCTTTCTTGGGTGCTGCCGTGGCGTTGGCGGACACTGCTACCAGCAAAAGAACACTCAGGATGCGAATCGGTACAGGCATCGGGGGCAACCGGGCCGTAAAATGGGGCCCTGAATGGCCGCCAGCTTATCGCAAGCAACTGAACAATGACGTTGTGGGTGCTCGGACTGAATCACCAGACCGCACCTGTGGACCTGCGCGAACGCGCGGCGTTCGCAGGTGACGCGCTACCGCGCGCGCTCGAATCGTTGCGGGCCTTGCCGCAGGTGCGCGAGGCCGCGCTGCTGTCCACCTGCAACCGCACCGAGCTGTATGCGGTGGCCGACGATGCACAGGCGCTGGCCGGCTGGCTGGACGCGCATGCGCCGGGATTGAGTAGCTATCTGTACCAGCATCAGGATGCCGACGCGGTGCGCCACTTGTTCCGGGTCGCTACCGGGCTGGATTCGATGGTGCTGGGCGAGCCGCAGATCCTGGGCCAGGTGAAAGATGCCTGGGCGGTGGCGCGCGCGCATGGCGCACTGGGCAGCGGGTTGGATCGGCTGTTCCAGCAGACCTTTTCGGTGGCCAAGCGGGCGCGGACCGATACCCGTGTCGGCGCCAACCCGGTGTCGGTGGCCTCCACCGCCGTGCGCCTGGCACAGGAGTCCTTTGCCCGGCTCAACGAATCGACCGTGTTGCTGGTCGGCGCCGGCGAAACCATCGAGCTGGCCGCCAAGCACCTGAGCGAAGGCCGCGTGCGGCGCCTGTTGATCGCCAATCGCACCCTTGCGCATGCGCAGACACTGGCCAGCCAGCACGGCGGCTATGCCTTGCCGCTGACGGATCTGGAACGCCACCTGGCCGAGGCCGATGTGGTGTTTTCGGCCACCGCCGCGCGCGAGCCGGTCATCACGCGGGTGCAGGTGGAACAGGCGCTGCGTGCACGCAAACGCAAGCCGATGCTGTTGTTCGACCTGGCGGTGCCGCGCGACATCGAAGCCTCGGTAGCCACGCTGAGCGATGCCTACCTGTACACCGTGGACGATCTGGAACGCGCGGTCGAAGACAACCGCCGCAGCCGCCGCGAAGCCGCAGACCAGGCCGAGGCGATCATCGACCTGCAGGTGGCGCGCTATGTCGAGACCGTGCAGGCCAACGCGCGCCAGGCACCGCTCAAGCGGCTGCGCGCGTTCGGCGACAGCACCCGCGACGAACTGCTGGCCAAGGCGCGTCAACAGTTGAGCAACGGCAAGCCGGCCGACGAAGTATTGGAGCAGCTGGCGCATGCGCTGACCAACCGCTTGTTGCACCCGCCGACCGCCGCGCTGCGCGATGCCGCGCTCAACAACGACCTGGAATTGACCAGCGCGGCCGACCGGCTGTTTCCGGAAAAGCCCGGTTATCAACATCCCCCTGTAGCTACCCCGATCGTGAGGACTGATGACGCCGACCCTGCGCCGTAAGCTCGAAGCGCTGGCCGAGCGCCGCGAAGAACTGCAGCACCTGTTGTCCGACCCGGACGTGGTCAACAACAACGACAAGTTCCGCAGCCTGTCGCGCGAGCTGTCGCAACTGGAGCCGGTGGCCGTTGCGCTGGAAGACGAGGCGCGCGCCAAGGCCGACCTGAGCGCGGCCGAAGCCATGCGCAACGACCCGGAAATGCGCGAGTTGGCCGAAGAGGAGATTGCTGCGGCACAAGCGCGCCTGGACGAACTGGATGCGCAGCTGGCATTGCTGCTGGTCCCGCGCGATCCGCGCGACGACGGCAATCTGTTCCTGGAAGTACGCGCCGGCACCGGCGGCGACGAGGCCGCGATCTTTGCCGGCGATCTGTTCCGCATGTACGCACGTTATGCCGAGCGCCAGGGCTGGAAGGTCGAAATCGAATCCGACAGCCCCGGCGAGCACGGCGGCTACAAAGAAGTGGTGGCGCGCGTGGTCGGGCGCGGCGCGTATTCGCGGCTGAAGTTCGAATCCGGCACCCATCGCGTGCAACGCGTGCCCGCAACCGAGTCGCAGGGCCGTATCCATACCTCGGCGGCGACGGTGGCGATCATTCCCGAAGCCGACGACGTGGAAGAGATCGCGATCAATCCGGCGGATTTGAAGGTGGATACCTTCCGTTCGTCCGGCGCCGGCGGCCAGCACGTCAACAAGACCGAATCGGCCATCCGCATCACCCACGTGCCCAGCGGCGTGGTGGTGGAATGCCAGACCGAGCGCAGCCAGCACGCCAATCGCGACAAGGCGATGAAGCGCCTGAAGGCCCAATTGGTGGAAGCCGAACGCAGCAAGGCCGCAGCGGCCGAAGCGCAGACGCGCAAGTTGCAGGTGGGCAGCGGCGACCGCAGCCAACGCATCCGCACCTACAGCTTTCCGCAGGGCCGCATCACCGACCACCGTGTCGAAGGCCTCACGCTATACGACCTGCCCAACATCATCGAAGGCGATCTGGATGCGTTGGTCGCACGGTTGCTGCACGAGCATCAGGCCGACGAACTGGCGCGGTTGAGCGACAGCCCGTGAGTGCCAACGTCCCGCGCGAGCTACTGCAGCTGCGCGAAGCGGTGCAGCGGCAGCCCGGCGATTTCGTTGCGTGGTTGATGCTCGCCGATGCCGAACTCGGCATGGGCGGCATCGCAGCTGGCGAGTTGGCCGTGCAACGCGCGTTGGCCTTGCATCCCGGCCACCCGGAAGCGATCGCGCGGCTTGGGCGCGTGCGTTGGGCGCAACAGCGGCGCGCCGAGGCGTCGCGTCTGCTGCAGCAGGCATCGGACCTGGTGCCGCAGCATCCGGGCATTGCGCTGTGGCTGGGCCATGCCTTGGAAGACGCCGATCAGCCGGAGCAAGCGGCAGCAGCCTATACACGCGCGTATCACCTGCTGCCCGACGAGCCGTACATCGCCGCGCAGCTGCTCAACTGGCGACGTCGTTTATGCAATTGGCGCGGTCTGGATGCCTTGGCCGCGCAGGTCCGTAACGCCGTGGCGCATGGCGCAGCGGCGGTGGAGCCGTTCGCGTTCCTGAGCGAAGACGCCACTGCGGCCGAGCAACTGGCCTGTGCGCGCACGCGCGCGCAGGCCATCGCTTCAAGCCTGCAGCCACTGCCACCAGCTGCGATCCGCAGCCGCGGCGGGTTGCGCGTGGGCTTCGTGTCCAATGGCTTCGGCGCGCATCCCACCGGTGTGTTGACGGTGGCATTGTTCGAGGCATTGCAGCGGCGCCAACCGGAGCTGCAGCTGCACCTGTTCGCGACCAGCCACGACGACGGCAGCGCGATTCGCGCGCGCCTGACCCAGGCCACGACGCTGCACGATGTCACCGCGCTTGGGCATCTGGCCACCGCCCAGCACATCCGTGCGCAGGGCATCGACGCGTTGTTCGATCTGCGCGGCTGGGGCGGTGGCGGACGCCCGGAAGTCTTCGCGCTGCGGCCGGCGCCGGTGCAGATCAATTGGCTGGCATACCCGGGTACCTCGGGTGCGCCGTGGATGGACTACGTGCTGGGCGACGCCTTTGCGCTACCACCGTCGCTGGCGCCGTTTTACAGCGAGCAGGTGCTGCGCTTGAACCGCGTGTTTCAGCCGTCGGACACCACGCGCACGCCTGGCGAGCCGCCATCGCGCACCGCGTGCGGTTTGCCCGCGCAGGGCCGGGTGTTTTGCTGTTTCAACAACAGCTACAAACTCAATCCGCGCAGCATGGCGCGCATGCTGGCGGTACTGCGTGCGGTGCCCGGCAGCGTGCTGTGGCTATTATCGGGGCCGGGCCAGGCCGATGCGCGGCTGCGTGCGGCAGCACAGGCGCAAGGCGTGGATGCGCAGCGCCTGGTCTTCATGCCGAAGTTGCCCCACCCGCAGTATCTGGCGCGTTACCGGCACGCGGATCTGTTTCTGGATACGCATCCTTATAACGCGCACACCACCGCCTCCGATGCGTTGTGGGCGGGTTGCCCGGTACTGACCACGCCCGGCGAAACGTTTACCGCGCGGGTGGCGGGCAGCCTCAATCAGTATCTGGGGCTGGAAGAGATGAACGTGGCCGACGACGCTGCATTTGTGGCCAAGGCAGTGGCATTGGCAAGCGATGCGGATGCGTTGGCCGATCTGCGTGCGCGGCTAGCTGAGCAACGACAGCGCAGTGGCGTTTTCGATATGGATGGCTTTGCGGACGATCTTGCGGCCCTGCTGCAGACGATGGCGCGGGAGCGTGGTTGGTTGGGGGTTTAGATGGTGGTTGGTGGGATGCGGCGCTGAAGCGATGGTGTGGGCCGCTGTGGCTCAAGGCGCGATTTAGAACAGCTAACAACACTACTGTGCAGCCGCCAGGCCGGCGCGGCCGGTGCTCGGTGCGGCATGGATCGCTCCGTACACTCCGGTTCTGAGCGCGTCATCCACACCTACCTGACAACTGCTCGCTACGTTTGTTACCCGCTCTTACTGCAGCGGCATTAGGCCAAAAACTGCCGATAGACCTGCTCGCTTCTCTCGTCGGGAGAAGGTGGCGCGCAGCGCCGGATGCGGGTGCGAGCAAGCCTGCCATGCGCAGGCTGCGACCGATCGCCGATCCTCGGGGCTCTGCTGATCGCTGCGGCCTTGTGCTCAGCTATGTAGCAAGTGCTGCCATTGAGGCTTCGCCCGTACCCTCACCCCAACCCCTCTCCCGCAGGAGGGGGGCTTTTGTCACTGCACGCTGAGAGTCGCAGCGCGCGTAGTGGCTGACGCTCGATAGCCCAACACTGATCGACGTCCACCATTGACCGAATTCCAGCAGTGAGCGATCCCCACCGCTCGGCTTCCCTCAAATTCACACCGCGGCGCTGTACCCGGCCGCGGCAGCTGGTTACGCTGCGGCCATGCCTTCTACTCCCGACTTCATCCCCCTGCGCCTGTGCGTGCTGACCGTGTCCGACAGCCGCACGCTGGCCGACGACCGCTCCGGCGATTACCTGGCCGATACCCTCACCCAGGAAGGCCACGTGCTGCACGACCGTGCGCTGTGTCCGGACGACCGTTACCGCATGCGTGCAATTGTTTCTGCGTGGATTGCCGATGCGCAGGTGGACGGCATCCTGGTCACCGGCGGCACCGGCTTTACGGGCCGCGACAGCACGCCGGAGGCGATCACACCGCTGCTGGACAAGATCATGCCGGGCTTCGGCGAGATGTTCCGCGCCATCAGCATGGAAGAGATCGGCACGTCTTCGCTGCAATCGCGCGCGTTTGCGGGGCTGGCCAATCAC
This sequence comes from Xanthomonas dyei, assembly GCF_002939865.1. GTDB lineage: Bacteria > Pseudomonadota > Gammaproteobacteria > Xanthomonadales > Xanthomonadaceae > Xanthomonas > Xanthomonas dyei. The sequence goes on along the minus strand of NZ_MDEE01000006.1, from coordinate 133,205 downwards.
AGCTTCGTATTCTGCCTGCCCGGCTCCACCTCGGCGTGCCGCACGGCGTGGGAAAAGATCGTAGGTGCGCAGTTGGATGCGCGCACCAAGCCGTGCAATCTGGCGACATTGCGTCCACGGCTGGGCGAATAGCCTGGGTGTTCGATCGCCGAACGGAACCTGCATGTCGCACCTGAAACGCAAGGCCTACAAAAAGTTGCTGGCACCGCTGCAGTTGGAGTTGGTCGGCATGGCGCGCTGGCTGCGCCACACCAATCAACGCGCCCTGGTGCTGGTGGAAGGCCGCGACACCGCCGGCAAGGGCGGCGTGATCCAGACCATCGCCAGCCATCTCAATCCGCGCCAGTGCCGGGTGGTGGCGCTACCCAAGCCCAACGACCGCGAAAGCACGCAGTGGTATTTCCAGCGCTATGTGGCGCATCTGCCGGCCGGCGGCGAGTTGGTCCTGATGGACCGCAGCTGGTACAACCGCGCCGGCGTGGAGCGGGTGATGGGCTATTGCACCGACGCGCAATACGAGGCGTTTCTGGAGCAGGCGCCGCGCTTTGAACAGATGCTGGTCGATGACGGCATTCTGCTGTTCAAGTACTGGTTGTGCGTGGACCAGGCCGAGCAGGAAGAACGCTTTGCCGAGCGTCACGAAGACCCGCTCAAGGGCTGGAAGCTGTCGCCGGTAGACTTGCAATCGCGCACCAAATACGACGATTACACCGCCGCGCGCGAGCGCATGCTCGAAGTGACCCATATCCCGGATGCGCCGTGGACGCTAGTGGACTTCAACGACCAGAAACGTGGCCGGCTGAGCCTGATCCGCGATCTACTGGATCGGCTGCCGGATACTTCGGTGCCCGACGAGCCGCTAGCGCTGCCGCCCTTGCACGGCAAACCGCACAAGGAGCGCTACGGCGTGCTGGAACCGATCGACGATTACGCCGGCCAGTCCTGAGAGACTTCGTCGCTGGCCGCGGTGGCGCGCGGCAGCGGATGCAGGCCGGCCTGGCGTTCGGCCTGCTCGGCCTGCAGCACCAGCTGGCTCAGGCGCTGACTAAACAACTGCATGAAACCGCGGTGCAGCGGGCGCATCGCTTCCATATAGTCCACATCGTCGGCCTGCGCGCCGAGCGGGCTGCAGGACGACAACAGCACTTCATCCAGGCGCAGGGCGCTGTCGGGCAAACGGACCAGCGCAGCGCGGCGCAACCAGTCGCGCATGCCTTCTCGGTATTCGGCGGCCAGGATGTAGGCCACTTCGACCTGGTCAAGGTCCACGTCCGGGTTCCATGCCAGCACCTGGATCACCTGCGAGCGCTCGTCCAGCATGCGGCCTTCGGCCACCAATGCATGCAGTTGCTGCAGCAGCCGCCACTGCACGCCGGCCGCATCGCGTTGTGCGGCAGGCATCGCCTCGATGGCCAAGGCCAGGCGGCGTGCGAACAGGGCCGGCACATCGGCCAGCACGATCGGGCCCGCGTCGGCGCCCAGCAGAAAGCGCTCGGTGCGCAGTGCGGCGGTGTCGGGCAGGTAGCCGTCCTGCAGTGGGCGCATCACGCCGTGATCGAGCAGCGACAGCACCACGTCGAGCCAATAACGGCGCTCCTGCTGCAGAGTACGGTTGACCGAGGCGTTTTGCCAGGCGATGCGCACTTCGTCCAGGCGTGCGATGCAGGCCTGGGCGTCCAGTCCATCCCATGGCGCGCGGGTGGCATCGTTGGGGTCGAAGGTTTCGGCGCTGAGCATGCCGGCGCCGAAGCGGTGCCAGGCGGCGCCACGCTGGGTGTCGGTCGGGTCGAGGCGGGGGGTGGCAGGCGCGGCCGGAGCCGCCGGGCGCAGCAACGCCGCATAGGCATCGGTCCACGATTCGGGCAGGCGTGCCGACATCGGGTAGGTCGCCGATGGCTGCACCAGGCCGCGACGGGCCAGACGCAGGCTCCACGCCACCGCACCGATCACGATGCCGCCGAACGTCCACGCCAGCAGCCAGCTGGTGGCCGCCTGTTCGGGCTGCAGGACGCGGGTGGACGGCTGCACGAACAACAACCAGCCACTGCCCAGCAGCGCGCCGAGATACAGCCACGGCCCGACCTGCGTCAGCTGGCGATTGCGGCGATGTGCCGCCGGAGCGTGCCCGTCGTTGTGATCTTGAGATGGAGCGGCCATTACATTCCCCTGAACGCCTGATCGCGTTGAGAAGGTTATCGGCGACGCAACGCAACACTGTTGCCCCGCCGTGGCGGCACGCACTCAGCCAGTTACAAATTCTTCAGTCGGCGGACCCGCGCACGCCGTGCGTGTCACCGACGTCACCTGCGCCGCTGGCGGGCCCTGCCACAGCCAGATTTCCAACGCATCCAGTGCGGCCTGGCTGCCGGCGGCGACCACCTCCACGCTGCCGTCCGGCTGGTTGCGGGCGTGCCCGTACAGGCCCAGCGCCAGCGCGCGCTCGCGGGTGGAGGCGCGGTACCACACGCCCTGCACTGTCCCGCTGACCACAAAGCGCGCCGCCTGCATCACCCCGCCTTGCCGGTGATGCCGACCGCCGCTTCGATGTCGCGGGCGGTGACCGGGCCGAGAAACTGCTTGGCGACCTTGCCGTCCGGACCGATCAGATAGGTCATCGGCAGGCCGCGTGGCGTGGCGAAGTCCTGCGGCGGCTGATACGGGTCCAGGATCGCCACCGGGTAAGACACCGGGTGATCCTTCAAAAACGCCTGCATGTCGGCGGCGGTGATGTCTTCATAGGCAAGGCCGACCACTTCGACGCTGTCGCGCATGGTGTGCAGTGCCGACAGCTCCGGCATTTCCTTCAGGCAAGGCGCGCACCAGGTGGCCCAGAAGTTGACCACCACCCACTTGCCGCGATGCGCGGCCAGGTCGTAGGTCTCTCCCGACACCGTGGGCAGCGACAGCTTGGGCATCTCGGCGGTCTGCTGCACCACCGAGGTATTGGCCGCGCTTGCCGGGTCAGCGGCGGGTTTTTCGGGTGTCTGGGTGGTTGCGGCAGGCGCAGCCGCCGAATCGGCTGCAGCGGGGGTGCCCTCGCCGGTAGGCTTGCAGGCGGTCAGGATCAACAGCGGCAACAGCAGCGCGCATGCGCCGCGCACAAGGCGCATCGTCATGGAGGATCTCCGGGGAGGTGGGTGTAGAGGTCGCCGACCGGTTGCGCCAGCACACCGCGCAACGGTTGACGCAATTGTTCCAGCGCGGCGGCGGCGGCCTGGCCGTAGGCATCGTCGCGGCACGGCAGCGGGCGGTCTTCGATCGGCACGCGCAGCTGGCAGTTTTCGTAGAGTTCGGCCATTGGCACCACGTCCAGATCGCGCGCCAGCAGCCATTGGCCGCGTTCGTCGCGCCGCAGCAGGCGGATGCGTTTGAGCTCGCACAGCAGCTCCTGCATCAGCGTGTCGGTGAGCATCGGCTCCAGCGCCAGGATGCGGTCTTCGTCCAGGCCATTGCCGTGGATGCGCGCCTGCCGGAACCGGCCGAGCAGGCGCAGCAGGCCATAAATTTCGAAGCCCGGCGGCAGGCGCATGGCTTCGGGCTGATAGCGGAATGCGGACATCGACGACGCCAGCGACGCGCCCAGCAACACCGACACCCAGCTCAGATAAATCCACAGCAGCAGGATCGGCAGCGCCGACAGCGCGCCGTAGATGCGCTGATAGGTCTGGAAATTGCCCAGATAGAAGCCGAAGCCCCACTTGACGATTTCCATCAGGATCACCGCCAGCAGCGCGCCAGGCAGCGCGTGCCGCAGGCGCACCGCATGCTGCGGCACCACGCGGTAGATCAGCACGATGCAGACGAACTCCACCGCCATCGGTGCCAGCCGCCAGGCGAATTCGGCCAGCCACTGGCCTTCGGTGGTGCGGAACAGCGGCAGCGCGAACACGTAGGCCGCCATCGCCATCGAGGCGGCGGCGAGCATCGTGCCAAGGGTCAGCACGGTCCAGTAAATCAAGAACCGCGTCACCTTGGGCCGCGCGGCAGCCACCCGCCAGATGCTGTTGAAGGTCTGCTCGATGCTGTGCAGGGTGATCAGCAACGAGGCCACCAGCGCCACCATACCGGCGACGGTGAACTTGCCCAGATCCTCGAGCGAGCGGTTGAGATAGTTCTGCACCGAGCGCGCGGCGCCGGGCACGAAATTGTTGAAGATGAAGTCGGTGAGCGCGTCCTTCCACTCGTTGAATGCAGGAAACGCCGACAATACGCCGAACACCACGATGGCCAGCGGCACCAGCGCAAACACCGTGGTGTAGGCCAGCGAGGCCGCTGCCTGGAACAGGCGGTCGTCCAGAAAGCGGCGCCACAGAAAGCGCCCGAAGCTCACCGTCCGCGCGCGATCGCGCAGACGCTCTTTCCATTGGTGGAGTTTGTTCACACGCGACATCGCGCAAGGGTACCCGATGCGCCGTCATCGCGGCCTTGTCGCACCTGCGGCGTGCAGGCAGGCGGCGGCATGGCCGATACTGCGGCAACTCAACAGGCGGCAGAGGCACGATGGCGGAGATTCTGGTGCTGTATTACAGCCGCGGCGGCTCGGTGGCGCGGCTGGCGCGGCAGATCGCGCGCGGCATCGGCGAGGTGCCGGGCATGAATGCGCGGCTGCGCACGGTGCCGCCGGTGGCTGCGGTCACCCAGACCAGCGCCCCACCGGTGCCTGACGAAGGCGCGCCGTATGTGGACCGCGTCGATCTGGCCGAATGCAGCGGCCTGCTGCTGGGCAGCCCGACCCGCTTCGGCAACATGGCCGCACCGATGAAACACTTCCTCGACAGCCTGGGCGCCGAATGGGCCACCGGCACCCTGGCCGGCAAGCCGGCAGGCGTGTTCACCTCCACCGCATCGATGCATGGCGGCCAGGAATCCACCCTGCTGTCGATGCACCTGCCGTTGCTGCACCACGGTTGCCTGATCGTCGGCATCCCGTTTACCGAGGCCGCGCTCAGCCACACCACCAGTGGCGGCACTCCGTACGGCGCCAGCCATGTGTCCGGCGCCGCTGGCGACCCGCAACCCAGCGAGGACGAAACCCTGCTGGCGCGCGCGCTCGGCCGCCGCGTGGCCGACATCGCGCGCCGGCTCGCCACGCCGTGAGCCTGCGCGCCGTGCATTGGCTGCTGACGCTTGCGCTGCTGGCGCTGGCGGTGGTGTACGTGATCTGGTTTCACGACGACCCGCATCGCACCGCCGCCTTGCTGGTCTTCGCGCTGCCGCCGGCACTGACCGGCGTGCTGGCCGTGCGCAGTGCCCGTGCCCGCTTCTGGGCCGGCACCTTTGCGCTGGGCTGGTTCAGTCACGGCGTGATGGCGGCCTGGAGCCAGCCCCACGTCCGTGGGCTGGCGTGGCTGGAACTGCTGCTGGCGCTATTGGTCATCGGGCTGGTCAGCGGGCCCGGCGTTGCCGCGCGCTTCGGCAAGAAACGTACCCCGCGCTAACGGCTGCGCCCTGCAGCGCGGGGCGCCGCGCCGTATCATGACGGCCCTCGCGCGGCCTGCACCGCGCACGTTTGAAGGATTGGCAGCAATGGAAGACCTCCTGATCGTCACCACCGGTGGCACGATCGACAAGATCTACTTCGACGACAAATCCGATTACCAGATCGGCGACCCGCAGATCGGCCAGATCCTCAAGGAGCTGGGCGTGACCTTCCGCTTCTCGGTCATTCCGATCATCCGCAAGGATTCGTTGCACATCACCGATGCCGATCGCGAGCTGATCCGCGCCACCATTGCCGCCCAGCCGACCCGCCACGTACTGATCACCCATGGCACCGATTCGATGGTGGCAACCGGCAAGGTGCTGCAGTCGATCGTCGACAAGACCATCGTGATGACCGGCGCGCTCAACCCGGCGCGTTTCCGCGGCTCGGATGCGGAGTTCAATATCGGTTGCGCGGTCGGTGCGGTGCAGTCGCTGCCGGCCGGCGTCTACATCGCCATGAACGGGCGGATCTGGAACCCGGAACAGGTTCGCAAGAACGTCGCTGCCAACCGCTTCGAATCGGTCTGAGGCGATGAGCAAGGCCACCCGCGCGACCAAGGCATTGGACGCTGCCGGCGTGGCCTACGTGCTGCATCCTTACGACTATCAACCCGACGCAGATGCCAAAGGCCTGCAGGCGGCAAACGCGCTGGGGCTGGCGCCGCCGACGGTGCTGAAAACATTGATGGCCTGGGTCGACGACCTGGCCGTGTGCGCGGTCATTCCCTACAACCGGCGCCTGTCGCTGAAACAACTGGCCAGCGCGTGCGGCGGCAAGTCCGCTCGCATGATGGACGTGGCCGATGCCGAACGTCGCACCGGCTACAAGGTGGGCGGTATCAGCCCGCTCGGCCAGCAACGGCAGGCACCGGTGCTGATCGAAGCCACCGCGCTGGACGCACCGGCGCTGTGGATCAATGCCGGCCAACGCGGGTTGCTGCTGGAATTGCCCGGCGCGCAGCTATTGCAGGCCCTCAGTGCACGGGCTTGCGTGCTGTGCGAGTAGGAGCGGTCAACAAACCGTAGCGCGCCCCCGTCAGGTCCGCATGGACGGCATGCTCAGCACCGGAACGTACGCGTGGCACAACCGCAGCCAGCATCGGCCGCGCCCACCTGGTGGCGAGCGCAGCCGGTGTGTCGGCGGCCTTACGCCGCATCGGCAGCGGTGTTCCCGCGATACTCAGTACGCCGCCGTGACGCTGACGCCTGAAAACGCCAACGTCGCTTTCAACCGCACGTAATACGTGCCGGCCACCGGTGCGTTCAGCGTGCAGCTGTCGGCATTGCCCGGCAGCAGGCTGCGGCAGGTGTAGGCGGTGTCGGTGGGCAGTGCCGCTGCGCGTAGCGACAGATCGGCATTGCCGCTGCCCCCGTTGAGCGCCACCTTGAGCGCGCGCGTGCCGGCCGGCACATCGATCTGGTAATACAGCACATCCGACTGCGCTGCACTCAATCCGGTACGTGCCGCATTCCTGGCCAAGGTGGTCGACGCGATCACCGCCGCCACCGCGCCATCGGCATTGACCAGCCCCGCACCGCACCCCTGCGTGCAGGCAATCGGCAACGGCCGGGCGCTGCTCTTGAGCAGTGCTTTCACCGTGGCCGGCGTGAGCGGATTCAGTGCCACCGACTGCATCAGCGCCACCACGCCAGCCACATGCGGCGCGGCCATCGAGGTGCCGCTGTAGGACGCGTAGGCCGCAGTCCCCGGCACCGTGGTGCCGCTGTTGAGCGTGGAGACGATGGCCTGCCCCGGCGCTGCAATATCCACGCCTTTGCCGAAGTTGGAGAAGCTGGCCTTGGCGCCCGCCGAGGTGGTGGCCGCCACTGCGATCACGTTCGGGCAATTGGCCGGCACGCTGGTGGCCACATCCATATTGCTGTTGCCTGCCGCCACCACCACCGAGCTCCCCCGCGTCACCGCACCGGCGATGGCCGTGCTCAGCGTTGTCGAACAACTCCCCGCACCGCCCAGCGACAGATTGATCACCGTGGCCGGATTCGGATTGGCCGGCGCACCGGTGACCTTGCCGCCCGATGCCCAGACGATCGCATCGGCGATATCGGACATGTACCCGCCGCAGCGGCCCAATACGCGCAGCGGCAGCACCTTGGCATTGAACGCCGTGCCGACCACGCCGCCTGCATTGTTGCCGACCGCCGCCACGATGCCGGCCACATGCGTGCCGTGCCAGCTGGAGCTGGAGGCGGACGCACCGGGCCCGCATTCGTTTGCCGCCGTCCAGTCGCCCTGGTCGGCGGCAGTGGCGTCGCGCGCATTGCCGTCGCGCGCGGTCGCCGGGTCGACGATGAAGTCGTAGCCGGGCAGCACATTGGCGTCCAGATCCGGATGTTTGGTGATGCCGGTATCGATCACCGCCACCACGATGCCCTTGCCGGTGGTGCGGTCCCATGCCGGCCGGATGTTGAGACCGGCGGTGCTGGTGCCCATCGCCCACTGCTGGGACACGCCGGGATCGTTGGGCACCAGCAAGGGGCGCATCAATACGTCCACTTCCACACGTTTGACGGCCGGGTCGGCGGCAAGGCGCCGCATCAGGCTTTCCGCATCCACGCGATCCAGTTTGCGATCGGCCACCAACAGCATCGGGCCGGTGCTGAGCCGGCGCGTGGCGGACAACCCCAGCACGCGCCCGCGCTGTGCAGGCACGACGCTGGCGATCTCGCGCCACGGCGCAGACAGGCCGGTCGCGCGGCTGCTGCCGACACGGTCCTTGTAGCTGACGATGAAACGTTGATGGGTGGAACTGGACGCCAGCCCTTGCAGACTGACCTCGCCGGCCGTGGCATAAAACGTGCAGGACAACGCACAGACAAACACAGCGTGGCGCAGCACACCAACCGAGACATGCGACATGGATCAACCCTCCCCAAGGCGTTGAACGTTCGGAAGACAACGCGCTGACACCCTCTGCGACGCGCACTGCCTGATCGTGGGGCGGTTGCACACGGCCATACCTCACGTCGGCTGGCTATCGGCATGCCATCCGCGTGGCTGAAGCGGTCGGTAGTCAATGCCAAGCGCTTTGTTCAGCCATTGCCGCCGCCGGTTGACCAATGCCCAGGTCTGGCCAAGGCCCAAACGCACACTGCCCCGCCGAAGCGGGGCAGTGCAGGTTTCAAAACACCGACAGCGGCGTCGGGGCCGGCCCGACGTCGATGCCGGCGGTCAGGCCGGCATCGCGCCTCGCCGTCGCCTTACGGGGTCTGGCTGACCGCACCGGCCGCGTTGACGATGCCGGCACCGCAGCCGCCCGAGCAGGCACCCGGCAACGGACGTGCGGTGTTCTTCAGCAGGGTTTCCACCGCCGCCGGCGTCAGCGGACGGCTGGCCGCCGATTGCACCAGCGCAACCACGCCGGCCACGTGCGGGGCCGCCATCGAGGTGCCGTTGTAGGACGCGTAGCTGGCGCTGCCCGGCGTGGTGGTACCGCTGTTCAAGGTCGACAGGATCGCCGAGCCCGGACCGGAGATGTCGATGGTGCTACCGAAGTTGGAGAAGCTAGAACGCGCGCCGGCCGAGGTGATCGACGCCACCGAGATCACGTTGGCGCAGCTGGCCGGGGTGAAGTTGGCCACGTTGGCATTGCTGTTGCCGGCCGCCACCACCACCGTGGTACCGCGCGACACCGCACCGTTGATGGCGTTCTGATAGGTGCTGGAACAGGTGCCGTTGCCGCCCAGCGACATATTGATCACCTCGGCCGGATTGGCGTTGGCCGGTACGCCGGACACCGTGCCGCCGGAGGCCCACACGATGGCGTCGGCGATATCGGAGGTGGTGCCACCGCACAGGCCCAGGGCACGGATCGGCACGACGCGCGCATTGAACGCGGTCCCGGCCACACCGGTGCTGTTGTTGGTGACCGCGGCAATCGTGCCGGCCACGTGGGTACCGTGCCAGCTCGAGTTGGAAGCCGGCGAACCCGAGAAGCACTGGTTGGCTGCGCTCCAATCGCCCTGGTCGGCCGGATTGTTGTCGCGGCCGTTGTTGTCGCGTGCGCGCGCCGCATCGCTGATGAAGTCGTAGCCCGGCAGTACATTGGCGTTGAGATCCGGGTGGCTGGTGATGCCGGTGTCGATCACCGCCACCACCACGCCGGTGCCGGTAGCGGTGTCCCAGGCCGGGCGCACGTTGATGCTGGACGCGGTGGTGCCGAAGCCCCACTGCTCGGACAGCCGCGTGTCGTTCGGGGTCAGGGTCGGATACATGATCTGGTCGACTTCCACATAGTCCACGCTCGGGTCGGCGGCGATGCGGCGCATCAGCGTTTCGGCCTCGGCACGGTCCAGGCCACGGCTGGCCTTGAGTACTTCCGACCCCAGCGCAGTGCGGCGCACGTGACTCAGACCCAGCGCGCGACCGGCGCGGGCCGGCACCGCGCTGGCGACGGAATTGAGCGATGCGCGCATCGACGTCGGACTCACTGCCGGGCTGCTGCCGTCCTTGTACTTGACGATGAAGCGGTCCAGCGTGGGCTGCGATTCCAGGCCAGACAAATTGACCTGACCGGCAAACGCCGGCACGGCCAGCAGGGAGGTCAGCGCGGAAACACCCAGCACCACCAGTGCGCGTGCAGGTGCACGACGTTGCGACACATTGGACATCGATCGTTCCTCAAGAAGTAGAAGTGCCGCAGCTGCGGCGAGATGACCGAGCCCTTGCCGCAACACCGCGGATCGGGCCGGACGAAACGGGCGATGACGCCCGTCGAAACGACTGACCGGTGTCCATTCCGGCCGAGCGGCACTGCCCTGCCTGCGCCTGCCGAAACGGCAGACGTGGGCGGACATCGCAGATGGGATGTAGCGCTGGGTCGGCGCTGCCTGGCCAGCCGGCCAGACAGCGCAACAGCGTCGAGCGGCAACGTTTAGTAGCTGGCGCTCAAGGTCACGCCAGAGAACGTGCTGTACGCCTTGACCCGCACGTAGTACGTGCCCGATGGCGCGCTGATGCTGCAGGTTTCGGCATTGCCGCTGAGGTACGGACGGCAGGCGTAGGTGGTGTCGGTCGGTGCGCTGCCGGCGCGCACGTACAGGTCTGCATCGCCGGTGCCGCCGCTGATCGCCACGGTCAGCGTGCCGCTGCCGGCGGGAACGGCGATGGTGTAGTTCAGCTCCGCACCGCTGGACGCGCCCAGGCCGGTGACCGGCGTGCCGTTGGTCAGCGTGTTGCCGGTTCCGCCACCGCCACCGCCGTTGCTGCCGCTGATGGCCGCCGTCACTGCGGCGTCGGCATTGACGATGCCGGCGCCACAACCGCCGGAACAGGCACCCGGCAACGCGCGCGCGGTGTTCTTCAGCAAGGTTTCCACCGCTGCCGGAGTGAGCGCGGTCGGTGCGACCGACTGCACCAGCGCGACCACGCCGGCCACATGCGGCGCCGCCATCGAGGTGCCGTTGTAGGACGCGTAGCTGGCACTGCCCGGGGTGGTGGTGCCGCTGTTGAGCGTGGACAGGATCGCCGAGCCGGGCGCTGACACATCGATGCCGGCACCGAAGTTGGAATAGCTGGCCTTGGCGCCCGCCGAGGTGGTGGCCGCCACCGCGATCACGTTGGCGCAGTTGGCCGGCAGCGAGCCGGACACGTTGGCCGAGCTGTTGCCCGCCGCCACCACCACCGTGGTACCGCGCGACACCGCGCCGCTGATCGCGTTCTGCATGGTGGTCGAGCAGGCACCACCACCGCCGAGCGACATGTTGATGACCTCGGCCGGGTTGGCGTTGGCCGGAATGCCGCTGACGCTGCCGCCCGACGCCCAGACGATGGCGTCGGAGATGTCCGACAACGAGCCGCCACACTTGCCGAGCACGCGCACCGGCACGACCTTGGCGTTGTAGGCGGTACCAGCCACGCCGGTACTGTTGTTGGTCACCGCGGCAACCGTGCCGGCCACATGGGTGCCGTGCCAGCTGGAGTTGGAGGCCGGAATCCCGGTGCCGCACTCGTTGGCGGCATACCAGTCGCCCTCGTCCGCAGGGTTGCTGTCGCGTCCATTGCCATCGCGCGCAGCCGTCGCGTCGCTGATGAAGTCGTAGCCGGGCAGGATGTTCGCAGCGAGGTCGGCATGGGTGGTGATGCCGGTATCGATCACCGCCACCACGACGCCGGTGCCGGTCGCCTTGTCCCAGGCCGGACGGATGTTGAGGCCGGCGTTGGTGGTGCCAAAGCCCCATTGCTCGGACAGCCGGGTGTCGTTGGGTGTCAGCGTGGCATGCAGGATCTGGTCGACTTCCACGCTCTGCACATTCGGGTCGGCGGCCAGCTGGCGCATCAAGGTTTCGGCCTCGGCGCGGTCCAGCGCGCGGTCGGCCTTGATCAATTCAGGCCCCAGCGCCAGACGGCGGACAGAAGCCAGGCCCAGTGCCTTGCCGGCCTTGGCCGGCACCGCACGTGCGGCGGTGCGCAGCGAAGTGCTCAGCACGGTGGGACTGGCCAGCGCCGTGCTGCCGTCCTTGTAGGTCACGATGAATTTCTGATGGGTTTGGGCGGTGGCAAGACCGTCCAGGTAGACCTCGCCGGCAAACGCAGGCGTTGCCAGTAGCAGGCAAGTCAGGGCGGTGGCGCCCAGGACGGTAAGCGTGCGCGGACGCTTGCGGAAAGACTCGTTCGACATTGAATTCCCTTCCAAATCAAAGAGAACCGCCTTGGCGGTGTAATCCGGCACCGCCTACAATAGGTCGGCGCCGAGTCCCCGGAATCAATCCCCTGTTATCGATCCGTTCAGCGAACCTATCTCACTGCAACCAAACTGTACAATACGAAATCGACACTTTTGAAACTTGAATATCATTTTTGTGACAAAAATCATGTCTGTTCAGCCCGCTTCCCACAGTTTTTTGACCGTCAGCCTGTCGGCGTGCTGCACGGCAGGCAAAAAAAAGCCCCTGCGCTGACGCGCAGAGGCCTGTTTTTGACGCTTTAGCGCTGACTCAGGACAAGCGCACCAGCCAGCCATGCCGGTCCGGCACGCGGCCGTACTGGATATCGGTCAATTCCTGGCGCAGCGACATGGTCACCTCGCCCGCCGGCGCGGACAGATCGCCCACCGCAAAGCCGTCACCCTTGAGCTCACCGATCGGGGTGACCACCGCGGCGGTGCCGCAGGCGAATACTTCAGCGATTTCGCCCGACGCCACACCCTGCTTCCATTCGTCGATGGACACCTTGCGCTCGACCACGCGCATGCCGCGGTCGCGGGCCAGCTGCAGGATGCTGTCGCGGGTGATGCCTTCCAGGATGCTGCCGGACAGTTCCGGGGTCACCAAGGTGCCGTCCTGGTAGACCAGGAACACGTTCATGCCGCCCAGTTCTTCGATGTACTTACCTTCCACCGGGTCCAGGAACAGCACCTGCGAGCAACCCTGCGCATAGGCTTTTTGCTGCGGCAGCAGCGAAGCGGCGTAGTTGCCGCCGCACTTGGCCGCGCCGGTGCCGCCCTTGGCCGCACGCGCGTATTCGGTGGACAACCAGATCGACACCGGCGCCACGCCCTTGGCGAAGTACGGGCCGGCAGGACTGGCGATGACGTAGTACGAGGCCTTGTGCGCAGCGCGCACGCCCAGAAAGGCCTCATCGGCAATCATGAACGGGCGGAAATACAGGCTGGTTTCCGGCGCCGACGGCACCCAGCCGGCGTCCACGGCCACCAGCTGGCGCAGCGATTCGACAAACAGGTCCACCGGCAATTCCGGCAGGGCCAGACGGCGCGCCGAGCGCTGCAGGCGCTCGCCATTGGCCTGCGGGCGGAAGGTCCAGATCGAGCCGTCGGCATGCCGGTAGGCCTTGATGCCTTCGAAGATCTCCTGGCCGTAATGCAGCACCGAGGCAGCCGGGTCCAACTGCAGCGGGCCGTAGGCACGCACTTGCGCGTCGTGCCAGCCCTGCTCGTTGTTCCAGGAAATGGCGACCATGTGGTCGGTGAAATGCAGCCCGAAGCCGGGCGCGGCCAGGATCACGGACAGTTCGTCGGCACTGCGCGGCGACGGAGAACGGGTGGAAGCGAAGGACACGGACACCGGAAGATTCCTGTATGGCGGGCGAAAGGACGCGGCGCCACATCTGCGGACATGGCGCCTGACGATCAGAGCATGCCGGTCTCGAGACGGGCCGCTTCGGACATCATATGCCGGCCCCACGGCGGGTCGAACACCAGCTCGACATCGGCCTCGGCAATGGTCGGGATCATTTCCACCTTGCTGCGCACGTCGTCGACCAGGATCTCCCCCATGCCGCAGCCGGGCGCGGTGAGCGTCATCTTGACGTCCACCCGGCGCTGGTTGTCCTCTTCGCGATGGCTGACCACCGCCTCGTAGACCAGGCCCAGATCGACGATATTGAACGGAATTTCCGGGTCGAAGCAGGTACGCAGCTGCTGCCACACCAGCGCTTCCACTTCTTCGTCGCTGGCGTTGGCGGGCAATTCCAGCCCCGGCGGGGCCTCCTTGCCGATCGCATCGCCATCCTTGCCGGCAATGCGGAACAGATTGCCTTCGACAAAGACCGTGTAGCTGCCACCCAGGGCCTGGGTGATATAGCCATAGCTGCCTGCGGGCAGGGTCACCGAATCGCCCTGCGGCACCATGACGGCATCGCAATCGCGTTCGAACTGGACGGGTTCGCTGCTACGGGAGTACATGGGCTGGATATGGGGCCGCGCCGGGTGCGCGCAAGTCGGCCATTCTAGCCGACCGTGGTGGCGCCACCGCCGCCGGCCGCCCATTCCATCGACGACGCTGCATTCCATCTGCCGACGCAGTGCATCGCAAAGTGCGGCATGCGCTCTATCATGTGCGCACTGTCAGGAGCTCCAATGCCGCCCACCTCCGCGTCCGCCAGAAGCGCCCACTGGCTCTGGCCCCCGCTCCTGTTGCTGGGAAGCGTCACCGCCCTCATCGCCTGGCTGCTCATCGCCCTTGCGCTGGGCAACCAGGCCGGCTGGATGGCAGTGCTGGTTGCGCTGGAAGTGGCATGGATGCTGCGCCTGGGCACGTTGCGCGCCGGCCGGTTGCGGATTGGCGTGGCGGTGGCGACCACCGCACTGATCATCGTCGGCGCCAATTGGGGCATCGCCTCGGCGCAACTGGGCGGATCGCTGGGCCTGGACCCATGGACCTCGGCGCAGAAAATGGGCCCGCGCCTGGCCTGGACCCTGCTGCAACTGGCCACCAATGCGTTCGATCTGTTGTGTTATTTCGCAGCGGTGCTCGTGGCGTGGTGGGCTGCGCGCTGAATCAGGCGCGTTTGTCGCGGTAGCCCAAGCACAGATGTGTTGAAGCGGATGCCTCAGTCACACAGATCCAGATGGCGCTGTTCTTCGAAGGCTGTCATGCCTCATTGTGCCGACGCAGCGATGCCTGAAGCTCTGCAACTTGGCTGCAGGCCCTTACCCGCCCACCCTCGCGGGACACGCTGCAAGTACGTCCTTGTAAGCTCTTTGGCGGCATCCATGCCGCCAAAGGTCACGCGACGGTGAGCGGGCAAGGACCAGTCAAGCTGGTCGGTGTGTGTGGTTGCGAGCAGGGCATGACGTGCGCTGATCGGCTCACTTTGCGTCTGCCAGCTTCTCACCACATTCTCATCGCAAGCCGAGCAGCAGACCGGCTTTCAACACGCAATCCAAAAACTTTCGTTTGCATAGCGCAGCGCAACACCCGCAGCACGCTTTCAAGAAAGCAGCCGACCAACTCTCTGGTGCGGTGTCCTCGCCGCTTGCGGGACCCCTGGCGGCATGGATGCCGCCAAGGAGCCTCCACGGACGGATTCACGGCGTGTCCCGCAAGCGGTGAGGGCACCGCGCCCTCGACGAGCTGAGCGTTGGACTACCCCTGAACACTGCTGCGATTCGAAAGCTCGGCAGCTTATGTGCGACTGGCTGGAGATTGCGGATGGCTCACGCGTGAGCTGCCGATCTGGGCCTTAGCTGCGAGGAACTTGGCAGCGAGCACAGCGCCCTAGACCAATCGGCTTCTCAAGTGCATCCGCGACATCAGTCGTACGAGGCCTCAATGCCCGCCCCCATCCAGCGCCTTCAACTCGCTGACCAGCGCGCTGGCCGCTTCGGCACCGTCTCCGTAGAGCATGCGGGTGTTGTCGGCGTAGAACAGTGCGTTTTCGATGCCGGCAAACCCGGTGCCCTTGCCGCGCTTGATCACCACGGTGTTGCGTGAATTGACCACGTCCAGGATCGGCATGCCGTAGATCGGGCTGGCCGGGTCGGTCTTGGCGACCGGGTTGACCACGTCGTTAGCGCCGATCACCAGCGACACATCGGTGCTGGCGAACTCGGGATTGATGTCGTCCATATCGGCGATCAGGTCGTACGGCACGCCGGCTTCGGCCAGCAGCACGTTCATATGCCCGGGCATGCGCCCGGCGACCGGGTGGATCGCAAACTTCACCTTGACCCCGCGCGCGATCAGCCGCTGCGCAAGCTCCCAGATCTTGTGCTGCGCCTGCGCCACCGCCATGCCGTAGCCGGGCACGATCACCACCCGCTCGGCGAAGGCCATCATCGCGGCAACATCGCCGGCCTCGATGGGTTTTTGCGCGCCACTGATTTCCTGCGCCTGTCCGCCGCCACCGAAGTTGGAAAACAGCACGCCGCTGATCGGCCGATTCATCGCCTTGGCCATCAGCCGGGTCAGCAGGATGCCGGCCGCACCCACCATCATGCCGGCGATGATCAGCGCTTCGTTACCCAGCACATAGCCTTCGAACGCCACCGCCAGGCCGGTAAAGGCGTTGTAGAGCGAAATCACCACCGGCATGTCGGCACCGCCGATCGGCAGCGTCATCAACACGCCTAGCGCGAGCGCCATGGCAAAGAAGGCGATGATCGCCAGCGGCTGCAAACTGGTGGCGGCCCAGATGCCGAGCGCCAGGACCGCGAGCGCCACCAGCAGATTGACCGCCTGCTGGCCGGGAAAGGTCACCCGTCGGTCGAGCCGGCCATCCAGTTTGGCCCAGGCGATGATCGAGCCGGACAACGACACCGCTCCGATCGCCGAGCCGATCACCGCCAGCATCACCGTGGTGGTGTCCGGCCGCCGCGCCGCCAGCTCGGCGATCGCCTGCGCGCTCCAGTGCGCGGTGTCGCGATTGGCAAAGAAGGAAAACCGCAGCAATTCCACCGCGCCGATCGCCGCCGCCGAGCCGCCGCCCATGCCGTTGTACAGCGCCACCATCTGCGGCATGTCGGTGATGGCCACTTTCCTGGCCGACCACCACGCCACCCCGGTGCCGATCGCCAGCGCTGCCAGGATCAGCGGCACGTTGCGCAGTTCCGGCAGGAAGAACGTGGCCACCGTGGCGATCAGCATGCCCAGCCCGGCCCAGCGGATGCCGCTACGCGCGGTCAGCGGCGAGGCCATGCGCTGTAAGCCCAGCAGGAACAACGTAGCGGCAACCAGATAACTGGATTTCACCAGCCACGACAGTAATTCAGCGGTAGAAACCGTCATGTCGCATCCCCGCTGGGCGGCTTCTTACTCGACTTGAACATGTCCAGCATCCGCTCGGTCACCACGTAACCCCCGGCCGCATTGCCCGCGCCCAGCACCACCGCGACGAACCCCAGCGCTTTTTCCAGCGTGGTATCGGCATGCCCAAGCACCACCATCGCACCGATCAGCACGATGCCATGGATGAAGTTGGAGCCGGACATCAGCGGGGTATGCAGGATCACCGGCACCCGCGAGATGATCACGTGGCCAGCGATGGCCGCCAGCATGAAGATGTACAGCGCTACGAACCCGTCGCTCATCGTCTTTCGCTCCACTGGCCGGTGCGGCCCGCCGATCATACCCACGCATCGGGCATGTCAACCGAATCGGCGCTGGGCCGTTGACGTCGTATCGTCTTCGCGGAAGCTACGCTGTGCTGGTGGGAACCTCTTTCGATCCGCAGCCTTCTGCAACGGCCGCCGCCGTCCCGGTGTCGCTGGACGCCTTTCTGGCCGGCATCGGTCCGCGCGCGTTCCGTTTTGCCGAGGCCGGTCTGCGTCACCGCGAAGACGCGCTGGATGCCGTGCAGGACGCCATGGTCAAGCTGCTCGGCTACCGCGAGCGACCGGCCGAGGAATGGACGCCGTTGTTTTGGAGCATCCTGCGCAGCCGCATCATCGACCTGCAGCGCCGCCGCACGTTCCGGCTGAAATTCTGGGCACCGGCCGAGCGCGCCGATGACGAAGGCCCGATCGAGTGGGCCGACCCCGGCATCGGCCCGGTCGGCGCGCAGCAACATCAGCAGGCTTACCAGCGGCTGGTCCAGGCGCTACGCAACCTGCCGGCACGCCAGCGCGAGGCATTCACGCTGCGTGTGCTGGAAGACCTGGACGTGGCCACCACCGCCAAGGCGATGGGCTGCTCCGAAGGCTCGGTCAAAACTCACCTGTCGCGCGCGCGCGACGCGTTACAAAAACAGTTCGAGGATTTCCTGTGAACCGCTCCCACGATCCGGCCCAGTTCGATGCGCAACTGCGCCAACTGCACGCCGCAGCGCTCACCAGTCTGCCGCCGCAGACCCTGGCACGCCTGCGCCAGGCCCGCCACGCGTCGGCGGCGCGTCCACGCCGCGGTTATTGGTTGCTGGCCACCGCCTGCTCCGGGCTGCTGGCCATCGGTATCGGCCTGCAATTGCGACCGGGCGACAGCGCGTCCGCAGGCGTGGCCCCGACCCAGTCCGTGGCCACCGCCGGCAATGCCGCCAGCACCGATACCGACGACCTGCTGACCCAGAACCCCGACCTGTATGTCTGGCTCGGGTCCGACACCGCTTTGGCCATGGAATGAGCACGATGACCCGCACCACCCGCCTGCTGTTGACCCTGCTGCTCTGCGCCGGGCCGTGCGCGTCGCTGTTGGCCCAGGACCGCCCGCCGGGCCCGCCAGGGCCACCGCCGATGGACGGACCCGGCCCTCATGGCCCGGGCCCACGCAACGAAACACCGATGCCGGAGTGGGACAAGCTGACCCAGCAGCAGCGCCAGGTGCTGATCGATGCGCTGCGCGAGCGCTGGAACGATGTGCCCGAAGAACGTCCGCGCATGTACCGGCATGCCAGTCGCTGGCTGGACATGACCCCCGAACAGCGCAAGCAGGCCAAGGCTGGCATGGACCGCTTCCGCAACATGAGCCCGGACCAGCGCCGCGAAGCCAAGGCCTTGTTCGACCGCATGCGCGCGCTCAACCCGCAACAGCGCAATGAGCTGCAACAACGCTGGCAGAAGATGAGCCCGGCCGAACGCAGCGCCTGGTTACGCGACCACCCGCCAACGGACGATTGAACGCGGCCGCACTGGCTGCCCGGATGCTCCGGCGTGCGATCACACCTTCAGAGTTCAGACACCAGCGCGCGCCAGCGGGTCTTCGAAAGTCGCCGCGTGCGTTGCAGACAGACGGCGCGTTACGTCGCCGCTGTCGCCGACCAACGCGTCTTCGCGAGCAACTCATCGTCCCAGTCGAATGACAGCGCACCGTCGCTGATCAACAACGCGGCGAACGCGTAGACGTTGCGCGCAAACATCTCGCTGGCATGCACGGCGCCCTGGCTTGCCAGATTGAGCGGCCCGGCGACCACCACGCCATCGAGCTCAACGGTTTCGCCCGGACGCGTGGCCGCGCAATTGCCGCCGGTTTCCGCCGCCAGATCCACGATCACGCTGCCGGCGCGCATGCCCTGCACCATCTGCGTGGTCACGATCTTTGGCGCCGGCCGCCCAGGCACGGCCGCGGTGCAGACCACCACATCCACGCCTTTGAGATGCTCGGCCAGGCGGCGCTGCTGCTCGGCGCGTTCGTCGTCGGTGAGTTGGCGCGCATAGCCGCCTTCGCCGGCAGCGCTGACGCCCAGATCCAGAAAGCGCGCGCCTAAGGACGCGATCTGTTCGCGGGTTTCCGGGCGCACGTCGAAGCCTTCCACCTGCGCACCCAGCCGTTTGGCCGTGGCGATCGCTTGCAAGCCGGCCACGCCTGCACCGATCACCACCACCTTGCAAGGGCGCATGGTGCCGGCGGCGGTGGTGAGCATCGGGAAGAACCGCGGCGCCAGTTGCGCGGCCAGTAACACGGCCTTGTAGCCGGCCATGCCGGCCTGCGAACTCAGCACGTCCATCGATTGCGCGCGCGTGGTCCGCGGCAGGCGCTCCAGCGGAAACGCAACCAGCTCGCGCGTGGCAAATGCCTGCGCGCGCGCCGGGTCGGCATCGGGTGCGAGCATGCCGATCACCACCGTCTGCGGCTTGCAGTGCAGCAGGACATCGGCCGGCGGCGCCTGCACGCAGAGCAGCATGTCGGCCTGATCGAGTGTCTGTGCATGGGCAAGTTGCGCACCGGCCTGCAGATACGCCGCATCGTCCATGCTGCTGGCGCGGCCGGCAGCCGGCTCGATCCACACATGGGCCCCAAGCGCGACCAGCTTCTTGACCGTTTCCGGCGTTGCCGCCACCCGGCGTTCGCCCGCCGCCTGTTCTTTCAGCACCAGCACCTGCACAGCCATGGGTTGCTCCGGTCTCGCGCTCAGTGCGGCGATGCTAGCAGAGCGTGGCCGCGGCGCCTGGCACATGTGCCGCGCTGGCTGTCGGTCAGGTCGCACGTCAGCCCGCACCGCGCTTTCCCCACAGATCGCGCCTCAGGGTTCAAGCACCGCGTGCAGCAACGGGGCGAACACCAGTTCCGGCGCAAACGCGCGCAAGGCGTCGTGCTTGCGGTCGATCGCCAGCGACGCATAGCCATGCACGGCGCTCCACGCCAGCAGGGTGCGTTGTTCCAGCAGCTCGGCACCTGGAGCGCTGCCGTGACGGGCAATCCACTGCGCGCGCACCGTATCGCGCAGGCAGGCCATGGCCGCCTCGCTGGCCTGCAGCAACCGTGGCAGGCGGCGCGAACGCAGGTCCAGACCCAACATCAGCCGGAACTGCTGCGGATAGTCGATGGCAAATCGCAGGTAGCCCAGTCCGCAGCCCAGCAACGGGTTGGCAAGTTCCTGTTGGGTTGCGTGGATGCGCGCAAGCATGCGTTCGTAACCATCGGCCGCCAGTTCCGCCACCAACCCGTCCAGCGAGCCGAAGTGGTGCGCGGGTGCGGCATGCGAGACCCCGGCGCGGCGCGCGCATTCGCGCAAGGTCAGCCCACGCACGCCCGATTCGCCGACCAGCTCCCAGCCAGCGCGACGCAATGCGGCCGGCAGATCGCCGTGGTGATAGCCAGCAGGAACGTCTGATCGCGACATGGCGGCTTCGTTTATCGGGAGCTCAGTGGAGCAGATCATCTTGACGCTGACAAGATTGAATCGGCAAACTTGTGGCGCATCTTGTCACCGACAAGATATGCGACGTGCCCTCACCCCACAAGGACTCCCCCATGAGCTCGTCCATCGCCAAATTGCGTGCGCGGCTGCTCCGCGGTCTGATGAGCGGCATCAGCCGGCTGGCCCCCGGCCCGACTGGCCGCTCTCTGGCGCGCCGTTTCGTCACCCCGGGTGCGGCCGGGCGCCGGCAGGCCGCCGCTATCGCCGCAACGCTGACCGATGTGCAGCAGCAAACCCTGCGCATCGACGGCATCGACATCGCCGTCTATCAATGGGGCGACCCCGCGCAGCAGCCGTATGTGCTGCTGTCGCATGGCTGGGCCAGCTACGGCCTGCGCTTTGCGGCCTGGGTACCGCAGCTGCGCGCACGTGGCTATGCAGTGCTCGCGTTCGATCAGGCGGCACATGGCCTGAGCAGCGGCAAGATCAGCAACATGCCGCATTTCGTGAAGATGCTGCGCCAGATCGGCGAGCGCTTCGGCCGCCCTGCGGTGTTCATCGGCCACTCGCTGGGGGCGGCATCGGTGGTGTTTGCCGACGCCCCGGCATGGCGTCCGTCCCGTTATGTGTTGATCGCCCCGCTGCTGGCGCCGGCCGCCAGCGCGCAACGTCAGTTCCGCGCGTTCGGTATCGCACCCGGCGCATTCGTACCGTTCGAAAACTGGCTGATCCAGATTACCGGCAAGCGTTTTGCCGACTTCGATGCCACCGCGTACCTGCCGCACTTCGATCGCCCGGCGCTGATCATCCACGACCGCCGCGACCGCGAGACGCCGTGGGAAGAAGGCGCGCGTTTTGCCGCACTGTGGCCAGGCGCACAGCTGTTCAGTACCGAAGGACTGGGCCATAACCGTATGGTCGATCACGCCTCGGTGATCGCGCGGGCGTTGGAGTTCATTGGCCCGGCATCGGGCTGAAGACTGCGCTCCGGGATGCGGTCATCCCAGGCGTGGCTGCCGGAGTGCGAGGATCAAGGCAACTGCATCGGTTAAGAGCGGCCGACAAAAGGACTGTACTCACCGCCAAACGGACGCGGCCGGTGCTCGGTGCTCGGTGCGGCATGTACCACGCGTGCACCCCGGTTCCTCCGCACCGTCCGCACCCACCTGGCGACTGCTCGCTACGTTTTGTTCGCCGTTCTAAGCGTGTTGCGCAATCCGATCGCAAATTCAGCGCTTAGGTATTGCGCGATAAGGCAGCACACGTCGCGTTTGCTGCTGCAATGATTCCGCGCCTGCCGATGAGTCACTTCGAAAGAGTCGCCTGGCCATCCGAACCGCCACGACGCCGCAAACATCCGGCGTCTGCCGCAGGAGCCCAACGGCTCTAGGAGTCCGAACGCCGACCCGGCAAGACCCTCGCGATGGCCGCGCCAGCGACGCATATCCACTCTCGAACGCACGCTCGCCGAAGACAGCGACACGGCCTCCGCGGCGCAGCGAAATCGCCGCGCAGTCCATGCAATCGCTCAGTGCACCGTGCCGCTGTTGTGCAGCGGATCCAGCCGGTCGATCACGCCCTGCATCGCACTGTCGAACGCGCCATCGTTGATGTGTTCGCGCAGGCGACCCAGCCGCACCATCACCGCCAATTCTTCCGGCGAGGCGACGCAGAAACGCACACCGCGGCGGTTGACGAACAACAGCCGCTGCGAGATCGGGCTGACCCACGACAGCTTGCCAGCCTGCACCTTGCCGTCCTTGTCGACGAAATCCAGCCAGGTGCCGATGTCCATCGCACGGAACCGTTCGGCGTCGGCACTGTCGATGCTCTGCGCCACCGCTTCGGCACCCAACACCACGCTGACGCTTTCGGCCGCTGGCGGCGGCAGGTTGACCTGCGGCAGTTCCGGCAAGGCTTTTTCCAGCTCCGGGCGTGCCTCGGCGATGGCTTGCAAGGTGTCGTGCAATGCCGTGATCGCTACCACCACCGCGTCGCCATGCAGGCCAACGCTGGCGAACACGCGATGCAGCGCCGGTTGCCAGACCTGCAGCCACGGCTTGCCGATGATGTGGCGGCGCGCCTCGCTCAGTTCTTCCAGCACGCCATCGGCTAGCGCCAATGCCTCGACCGTGCCGGGACCTTCGTCGCCGTCGCGCAGGATCGCCATGGTCAGGTGATGCAGCCACGGCTGGCGCAGGAAGTCTTCCACTGCCTTGGGCAACGGCGCACCGGCCAGCACGCGCTGCTCCAGCTCCGCCAGCGCGCGGTTACGCGCCAGCTCCAGTTTTTCCTGGCCGCGCTGGGTTTCGGTGGCGCGGCGTTCGGCAATTTCCACACGGCGGCGGTGCTGCGACAGGAAATCGCGGAACTCTTCTTCCAGGGTCAGGAAGATCGCCAGATTCTCGTTGAATTCGGCCACCAGGCGGTCGACGATTTCTTCGACCTTGCCCATCAGCACGCGCTCGGCGGCGCTATCGCCGTTATTGCCCTCGCAGGCCTCGGCCAGCGAGTTGAGCAGGCGCCGTGCCGGGTGGGTCTTCTGCACGAACATCTTGCGGTCCAGCAGCGCCACCTTGACGAAGGGCACCACCAGCCGGCCGATCATCTCGCGCGAGCGGTTTTCCAGATCGCGCTCGTCCAGCATCACGTCGAACAGCATGCCGACCAGGTCGATCGCATCCTCGTCCATCGGATCCAGCCGTGCGGTGGCCGGGTCCACGCCCAGACGCGTGGCGCTGTTGAGCACTTCGTTCTTCAGGCGCTGCGCAAGCGATTCGTTGTCGTCGCCGATGGCCGCCTGCAGCGTTGCGCTGGGCGTGGCCTGCAACAACGACAACACCGACATCATTTCGCGCTGGCTCAGCGGGCGTTGCTGGCCCACCGCCACCGACGCGGCCGAGGCTGCGCTGTCGCGCACGCTACGGGTCTGCTGCAACAGCTCATGCAGCGCATCCAGCAGCATGCCCTGGCTGCCACCCGGATGATCGGCCTCGCCTTCCATGCCGCCAGCGCCGCCACCATCGGCATCGCCGCGTTGCGCCGCGGCCTGCATGCGGCCGCGACTATGCGCCCAGCGGTCCAGGAAGCGATTGGCCCAGGCTGGCGCGTATTGGTCGTTCTGATCGTCGCCGCCCATCTCGGCATTGCCGCCATAAGCGTCGGCCTGCGTGCGCGCTTCGGGCGTCTGCCCGCGTGGCTGCATGCGCGGCGGCGGGCGCTTGGGCTGCGAAATCTCCGGCATCACGCCAGCCTTGGCCAGGGTTTCGTCCAGGCGCGCGTACAACTTGCCGATCGGTTCGGCCAGGTCGCGCTCGCATAGCTTGATCACCACCAGGCGCACTTCCGGCGCCAGATCGCAGGTGGCGAACGCTTCGTGGATCGCCACGCCCAGATGTTCCGGACCGAACGGATTGGTGTCGGCCACCAGTTCCAGGCCACCGGCAATCCAGCCCAGGCGGCGGTCGACACGCGCCAGCACCTGCTTGAAATCGCGCAGCAGCACGGTGGCAAGGTTGCGCACTGCCAAGCGCGATTCGAGGACATGCTCGGGCACCAGACTGAGCGGGCCGGCGCCCATGTCGCCGGCCAGTACCACTTCGGCCGACAACGGCGTGCCGAGCAACAACGCCTGCCAGCCATCTTCCAGCTGTTGGCGGAATTGGGTGGTCACGTCCTCGCGCTTGCGGCGCAGCTCGCGCATGCCATCGAGAAACAGCAACTGTGACGCGCCAGCGGATTCGGCGCGATCGAACAGCACATCATCGAAATGTGCGACTGCAGCTGCAAACACCTGCACCAGCGCGGGCACAAACGCGTCGTGCGCCTGCTCGAGCAAGCGTTGGTCACGGCCCGGGTGTCCCGACGGACTGGGCTGAAAAGTCATGCGCAAAGGCTCCCCGCCTCTGCAGGCGTGAAAATATTCAAACGAGGAAAAACAGACGCGGCCCCAAATTCCGCCCTCGCACGGTAGGCGTTTCGCTCGTTCGTTAAGTGTGACGCAACTCTCACTTTACTCGTGACCGCCCAGGGTTTGCGTGTCAAGCCGCCATCCTAGCTCGCAACGCCGCGGTGGAGCCTGCCGTTGGTCCTTATACGCCTGCGGGGGTTAAGGCTTCAGGTTGGCTGCCGCGTCCAGCCCGTCGACCACGCCCTGCATCGCGCTGTAGAAGGCGTCTTCTTCGCGATGCAGACGCAGCCAGTCCAGCCAGACCCATCATGACTCGGCCTCGCGCGGCCCAATGCCGGCAAGGGCAAGGCCTCCAGCAGCGCCGCCCGCCGCGCGTCCAGCGCGGTATCGCCGCGTGCAGGCGTCAGCTGCGCCAACACGGCGTCGCCCACTGCAATGGCAGCGTCCAGGGCCGGGCCGGCATCGACGCGCAACGCAACCTGTTGCACGCTCGGACGCCAGACACGGCTGAGAAAGTGCTCCACCACCGCCGGCAGCGATCCGTGTGCCAGCCGCTCTGCCAGCACCTGCGCGGCAATGCGGGCAGGAAGGAGCGATGCCATGACGGCAGGCATCGCCTGGCCGGCCAGCATGCGACAGGCATCGGGAAGAGCCCGTCTATAATTGGTATATCCGTTGCCCAGAACCGCAAATCATGCACGCACCGTATTCGCTACAAGCGCTGGACGCGCGTCGTTCGGTCCCCTCCAAACAACTGGGTGAGCCCGGGCCGGATGAAGACACCTTGCTGCGCATGCTGACATCGGCCGTGCGCGTGCCCGACCACGGCAAGCTGGTGCCGTTCCGTTTCCTGCGCATCAGCGGCGACGCGCGGCATGCCTTGGGCGACTTTCTGGCCGACCGCACCCAGGCCGCCGATCCGCTGGCGCCGCCAGCCGTAGTCGAAAAAGACCGCAAGCGCTTCAGCGACGCACCGCTGGTGATCGTGGTCATCGCCGCGCTGCGCCCGGAGCACAAGGTGCCCGAGCAGGAACAACTGCTCACCGCCGGCTGTGTGTGTTTTGCATTGCTGCAGGCCGCGCAGGCGCATGGTTTCGGCGCGCAGTGGCTGACCGCCTGGATGGCCTACGACCCGGCCGTGACCGGCTACCTGGGCCTGGGCGAAAACGAGCGCATTGCCGGCTTCATCCCTATCGGCACGCCGCGCATGCAGGTGCCCGAGCGCGAGCGTCCGGACCCGCGCGCCTTATTGCGCGACTGGACCCCGTGAGCACGCTGCCGGGTGCCATTGCCGCGGCGCTGCCGGGCGGTCCGCGCCCGGAGCCGCTGTATCTGATCGATGCCAGCCTGTACGTGTTTCGCGCCTGGCATTCGATCCCGGACGAGTTTCAGGACGCGCAAGGCTGGCCGACCAATGCGGTGCACGGCTTTGCGCGGTTTCTGCTGGACCTGCTGGAACGCGAGCGCCCGCAGTACATCACCATCGCCTTCGACGAAGCGTTGGACAGCTGCTTTCGGCATGCCATCTACCCGGCCTACAAGGGCAACCGCGAGCCGGCACCGGATGCATTGCGGCGCCAGTTTGCGCATTGCAAGGCACTGTGCGCGGCACTGGGCCTGAGCGTGCTGGCGCACCGTGAGTACGAGGCCGACGATCTGATCGGCAGCGCCTTGCACAGCGTGCGCGCGCAAGGCTTGCGCGGGGTGATCGTGTCGGCCGACAAGGATCTGTCGCAGTTGCTGTTCGAGCACGACGAACAGTGGGATTACGCGCGCAATCTGCGCTGGGGCATGGATGGGGTCAAGGCGCGCCATGGCGTGCATGCGCATCAGATTGCCGACTATCTGGCGCTGTGCGGCGATGCGATCGACAACATTCCCGGCATCGCCGGCATCGGCGCCAAATCGGCAGCCGTGCTGCTGGCGCATTTCGGCAGCCTGGATGCCTTGCTGGAGCGCATCGACGAGATCCCGTTCCTGCGCTTGCGCGGCGCCGCGCAAATGGCCGTGCGGCTGCGCGAACAGCGCGACCATGCGCTGCTGTGGCGCCAGCTCACCACCATCGCGCTGGATGCACCGCTCGACCTGACCGACGCCGGCTTCACGCGTGCACCGGCCGATGCGGACATGCTGATCGGCTTGTGCGACAGCCTGCGTTTCGGGCCGCTTACGCGCCGACGCCTGCTGGCCGTGTGCGACGGCGCCGCACTGCCGCCCCCTCCCGCTTCCCTGTCTCAAGGCACCTACCCATGAACCGACACGACACCCCGCCCACCGTGGTTTACGAAGGCAAGTACCAGCGCATGGTCGTACGTGGCACCTGGGAATATTCCGAGCGCGTGCACGCCGGCGGCCTGGCCGCGATCATCGTGGCGGTGACGCCGGACGATGCGATGTTGTTCGTCGAACAATTTCGCGTACCGCTGCAGGCGCGCACCATCGAAATGCCGGCCGGGCTGGTGGGCGATGTGCATGCCGATGAATCCATCGAGCTGTCGGCGATCCGCGAACTGGAAGAAGAAACCGGCTGGACCGCCGAACACGCCGAGGTACTGATGATCGGCCCCACTTCGGCCGGCGCCAGCAGCGAGAAGATCGCCTTCGTGCGCGCCACCGGGTTGCGCAAGGTCGGCGCCGGCGGCGGCGATGCCAGCGAAGACATCACCGTGCACGAAATCCCGCGCGCGCAGGTCGGCGCCTGGCTGGTGCAGAAGATGGCCGAGGGCTATCAGATGGATCCAAAGTTGTGGGCCGGGCTGTATCTGGTCGATCACGCACTGGATGGCACGCCGCGTGGTTGATGCCGCTGCCGGTCACTTGCTTGGCCCCGAGGATCCGCCAGCGTTCACCGTGCACAACGCGCAGGCGGCATCGCCGTGGCTGTTGATCGCCGATCACGCCGGCCAGCGCGTGCCCGCACGGCTGGCCAATCTGGGCCTGCCGCAGCAGGAGCTGGACCGCCATATCGGCTGGGATATCGGCATTGCACAGGTCACCCGTCTGCTGGCCGAGGCGCTGGATGCGATCGCCATCGCCCAGACTTATTCGCGGCTGGTGATCGACTGCAACCGGCCCGATGACGCGGCCAGCCGGATGCCGGAGATCAGCGACGGCACATCGATTCCCGGCAATCTGGCGTTGACCGCCGCCGATCGCCAGCAACGTATCGATGCGATCTTCGCGCCCTACCACGCACGCATTGCGGCCGAACTGGATGCACGCGCGCAGCGCGCCCAACCGACGCTGCTGGTGTCGATGCACAGCTTCACCCCGGTGATGGCCGGCAACGCGCGGCCCTGGCATGCCGGCGTGCTGTACCACCGAGACGCGCGGCTGGCGCATCGCTTGCTGGATGCCTTGCGCGCAGAACCGGACCTGGTGGTTGGCGACAATCAACCGTACGCGGTAAGCGATGCCACCGACTACGCCATCCCGGTACACGGCGAAGGCCGCGGCCTGCTGCATGTGGAACTGGAAATCCGCCAGGACCTGATCGGCGACGCCACCGGGCAACAGGCATGGGCAGATCGATTGGCGCGCATCCTGCCGCCGCTGGCCCAGGCGCTGTTACCACGCTGAAACGACAACCACCGTAGGAGCGTGCCTGCGCGCGAGGAAGCGTTATCGATCACGCCTCATCGCGCGCAGGCACGCTCCTACGGGTCATGCGCTCGTGTGACCGGGCGCATCACTCGCCTGTGCCCGACGGCGTCGCTCAGGCGAACCCGTCGGTCGCGCGCACCAGTGCATCGACATTTTCCGGCTCGAAGGCCGAATGTCCCGATGCCGGGCTGATCTGCAGCTGCGCCTTCGGCCAGACCTTGTGCAGATCCCAGGCGCTTTGCAGTGGGCACACCACATCGTAGCGGCCATGCACGATCACGCCGGGGATGTCGGCAATGCGGTGCGCATCGCGCAACAACTGGCCTTCCACCTCGAAGAAGCCCTTGTTGACGAAGTAGTGATTTTCGATGCGGGCGAAAGCCAACGCAAAGTGCGCGTCTTCATGCCCGGTAACGAAGTCTTCGTCCACATGCAAAAAGCTGGTGGCGCCTTCCCACACGCTCCAGGCCTTGGCGGCGGCCAGGCGCGTGGCCTCGTCGTCGCTGGTCAGGCGGCGATGGAAGGCGGCGACCAGATCGCCGCGTTCGTCGGCCGGGATGGCGTTGATGTAGTGCTCCCATGCATCCGGGAACAGCCGGCTGGCGCCTTCCTGATAGAACCAGTCCAACTCGAAACGACGCAGCAAAAAGATGCCGCGCAGCACCAGTTCGGTGACCTGCTGCGGGTGGGTTTGCGCATACGCCAAGGCCAGCGTCGAGCCCCAGCTGCCGCCGAACACCTGCCAGCGGTCGATGCCCAACTGCGTGCGCAAGCGCTCGATGTCGGCGACCAGATCCCAGGTGGTGTTGTCGGTGAGATCGGCATGCGGGGTGGACCGGCCGGAGCCGCGCTGATCGAACAGCACGATGCGGTACTTGGCCGGGTCGTGGAAGCGCCGCATTTTGGCGTTGCAGCCGCCGCCCGGGCCGCCGTGCAGCATCACCACCGGCTTGCCCTGCGGGTTGCCGCACTGTTCGAAATACAGCGTGTGGCGGTCGTCGACCTTCAGGCTGCCCTGCTCGTAGGGCGTGATCTCGGGATAGAGCGTGCGCATGCGTCGGTCCTGGGCGAAAACCCGCATTGTAGCGATCGACGATGGAGCCAACGGCTGCGTCTTCCCGTGGCGAGGTGTGACTGCGCAGGCCGGCGCGCAATGCCGGCGTGACCACCAACGCTGCGTCATCCACCAGCATCACCGCATAGTCCCCTCCTCCCAGCAGCCCAACGTCACACGATCGCGCTGTTCCAGATCCTGATGCGTGGCCACCTGCGTAAACCCGCGCGTGCGCAGCAACTCGGCCACGGCCGCGCCCTGATCCCAGCCATGCTCCAGCAGCAACCAGCCGCCTGCGCGCAGATGGCCGGGCGCATCGGCCACGATCAAGCGAATGTCGTCCAGCCCGTCGCTGCCCGATGCCAGCGCGCTGGCCGGCTCGTGGCGCAGATCGCCCTGCGCAAGATGCGGGTCGCCGGCTGCGATATACGGCGGATTGCTGGCGATCAGATCGAAGCGCTCGCCGGCCAGCGGCGCGAACCAGCTTCCGTGGCGGCAGTGCACGTTCGATAGGCGGTGACTGTCGGCGTTGCGCTGGGCGATGGCGAGCGCGGCCGCGCTGGCGTCGGTGGCGATCACCTGCGCCTGCGGCCGCTCGCTGGCGATCGCCAGCGCGATCGCGCCGCTGCCGGTACCAAGATCGGCCACGCGCCGGCCGGGCGCCTGGTCCAGCCGTTCCAGCGCCAGCTCGACCAACGCTTCGGTGTCGGCACGCGGAATCAGCGTGGCCGTGGAGACGGCCAGGTCCAGGGTCCAGAACCCGCGCGAACCGGTCAGGTAGGCCACCGGCTCGCCCGCCTGCCGCCGCTGCACCAAGGCGTCGAAGGCCTGCGCGACGGTCGGCAGCACCGGGTCGCGGCCGTGCGCGAACAGCCAGGCGCGGTCGCGGCTCAACGCATGCAGCAACAACGGCTCGGCATCGGCACGACCGATCCGCAGCGCGGCCTGCCGCAGCAGCTGTTCGGCGGGGATGCCTGCAGGATCGTCGCTCATACGAATCATTCACTTGTGCGAAACATCGGCCGACCATTATCGGAGATGGAACGGCCCACCCGCAGCGCCAGATGCCGTCTGCAAAATCGATAGCCAAAACCTATCTATGCAATTCCATCAATCGATTTGAGATATCTATCGATCCTGCCTACCATGGCCACTGTTCCATCCCCCGCCCCCCTTTCATCGCACGAGGAAACTCAATGTCTCTCATCAACACCCAGGTCCAGCCGTTCAAGGCGAATGCGTACCACAACGGCAACTTCATCGAAGTCACCGAGGCCAGCCTGAAGGGCAAGTGGTCGGTGCTGATCTTCATGCCGGCTGCATTCACCTTCAATTGCCCGACCGAAGTGGAAGACGCCGCCGACAACTATGCCGCGTTCCAGAAGGCTGGCGCCGAGGTGTACATCGTCACCACCGACACGCATTTCTCGCACAAGGTGTGGCACGAGACCTCGCCGGCCGTGGGCAAGGCGAAGTTCCCGCTGATCGGCGACCCGGCCCACAAGCTGACCCGCGCCTTTGGCGTGCACATTGAAGAAGAAGGCCTGGCCCTGCGCGGCACCTTCATCATCAATCCGGAAGGCGTGATCAAGACCCTGGAAATCCACGACAACTCGATCGCCCGCGACGTCACCGAGACGCTGCGCAAGCTGACCGCAGCACAGTTCGTGGCCAACAATCCTGGCCAGGTCTGCCCGGCCAAGTGGAAGGAAGGCGCCAAGACCCTGGCTCCGTCGCTGGACCTGGTCGGCAAGATCTAAGCCGCCGCGCATCCCTGGCCCGGTCCATCGGGCCGGGGGTGAACCGGAACCGGTGCCGGGCTGCCCGCCAGCCATCGCCAGCACGCATCCCGACCTCGCGCCGGCTGCGGTTCACCTCCTTCCTTCCCCGGCGACCTGCCCTGCGGCAGCGACGCCACGCCCTCCCCTTGCCCATTCCCAGGAGTTTTCCATGTTGGATGCCAATCTCAAGACCCAGCTGACCGCCTACCTGGAACGGGTGACGCGCCCGATCCAGATCCATGCGTCGATCGACGACAGCACCGGCTCGCGCGAAATGCTCGACCTACTCGAAGACCTGGTGCTGCTGTCGGACAAGATCAGCCTGGACGTCCACCGCGACGATAACCAGCGCAAGCCCTCGTTCGCGCTGACGACCCCGGGCCAGGATATCTCGCTGCGGTTTGCCGGCCTGCCGATGGGCCACGAGTTCACCTCGCTGGTGCTGGCGCTGCTGCAGGTCGGCGGTCATCCGTCCAAGGCCACCGCCGAGCTGATCGAGCAGGTGCAGCATCTGGATGGCGACTACCAGTTCGAAACCTATTTCTCGCTGTCGTGCCAGAACTGCCCGGACGTGGTGCAGGCGCTGAATCTGGCGGCCGTGCTCAACCCGCGCATCAAGCATGTCGCCATCGACGGCGCATGGTTCCAGGACGAGGTCGAAACCCGCCAGATCATGTCGGTGCCCACCGTCTACTTGAACGGCGAGCTGTTCGACCAGGGCCGCATGACGCTGGAGCAGATCGTCGCCAAGCTCGACACCAACGCCGCCAAGCGCGACGCTGCCAAGATCGCCGCCAAGGAGGCCTTCGACGTGCTGGTGGTCGGCGGTGGCCCGGCAGGTTCGGCAGCGGCGGTGTATGCCGCGCGCAAGGGCATCCGCACCGGTGTGGCCGCCGAGCGTTTCGGTGGGCAGGTGCTGGACACCATGTCGATTGAAAATTTCATCTCCGTGCCGGAAACCGAAGGCCCGAAGATGGCCGCCGCGCTCGAACAGCACGTGCGTCAATACGATGTGGACATCATGAATCTGCAGCGCGCCGAGCAGCTGATCCCGGCCGGTGCCGATGGCCTGATCGAGATCAAGCTGGCCAATGGCGCCTCGCTCAAGAGCAAGACCGTGATCCTGTCCACCGGTGCGCGCTGGAGGCAGATGAACGTGCCGGGCGAAGATCAATACAAGAACAAGGGCGTGGCCTATTGCCCGCACTGCGATGGCCCGCTGTTCAAGGGCAAGCGCGTGGCGGTGATCGGCGGCGGCAATTCGGGCGTGGAAGCGGCGATCGATCTGGCCGGCATCGTGGCGCATGTCACGCTGGTGGAATTCGACGACAAGCTGCGCGCCGATGAAGTGCTGCAGCGCAAGCTACGCAGCCTGCACAACGTGCGCATCATCACCAGCGCGCAGACCACCGAAGTGCTGGGCGACGGGCAGAAGGTCACCGGCCTGGTCTACAAGGACCGCACCGGCGGCGATATCCAGCACATCGATCTGGAAGGTGTGTTCGTGCAGATCGGCCTGCTGCCCAACACCGAGTTCCTGCGCGGCACGGTCGAGCTGTCGTCGCGCGGCGAGATCATCGTCGACGACCGCGGCCAGACCAGCGTGCCCGGCGTGTTTGCGGCAGGCGATGCCACCACGGTGCCGTACAAGCAGATTGTGATCGCAATGGGCGAAGGCTCCAAGGCCGCACTGAGCGCATTCGATCACCTGATCCGCTCCAGCGCACCGGTCAGCGCCGAAAACGTTGCGCAAGCCGCGTAAGCGCAGCCATCGCCCGGCCATGCCGGGCGCTAAGCTGGATCACGCGTCAGTCGTTAACCGTCACCGCCTTGAGGGCTGCTGCACATGAATCTGCGTGACCTGAAATATCTGGTAGCCCTGGCTGACCAAAAGCATTTCGGCCGCGCCGCGACGGCGTGTTTTGTCAGTCAACCGACGCTGTCCACCCAGATCAAGAAACTCGAAGACGAGCTGGGTGTGCCGCTGGTGGAACGCGCACCACGCAAGGTGATGTTGACGCCGGCCGGCCGCGAAGCGGCGATGCGCGCGCGCGGCATCGTTGCCGAAGTGGAACAGATGAAGGAAGCCGCACGCCGCAGCCAGGACCCGGAGGCGGGCACCGTGCGGCTGGGCATCTTCCCCACGCTGGCGCCGTATCTGTTGCCGCATGTGGTGCCGCGCATCCGCGAGCGCTTCCCGCGCCTGGAGCTGCTGTTGATCGAAGAAAAAAGCGATCAGCTGATACACCAGCTGCGCGAGGGCCGCCTGGATGCGGCGCTGCTGGCGCTACCGTTGCAGGACGACCAGTTGCATGCCGAATTTCTGTTCGAAGAACCCTTCGTGCTGGCGGTGCCGGAGGGCCACCCGCTGTCGCGCCACGACAGCATGACGCTGGACGATCTGTCCGAACAGCGCCTGTTGTTGCTGGAAGACGGCCACTGCCTGCGCGAACAGGCGCTGGATGTCTGCCATCTGGCCGGTGCGCTGGAAAAGTCGGAATTCCAGGCCACCAGCCTGGAAACCCTGCGTCAGATGGTGGCCGCCAATGTCGGCGTCACCCTGCTGCCGCTGCTGGCAGTCAAACCGCCGGTGGCCCGGTCGGAAAACATCCGCCTGATCCGCTTCCGCGAAGACAAGCAACCCAGCCGTCGCATTGCCATGGCCTGGCGTCGCAGCTCGGCCATGACTGCCTTCCTGGAGCAGTTGTCGCAGTTGTTCAAGGAATTGCCGGACAGCCTGTTTACGCTGGATCAACCTGCGACCGGCCCCAAGGCGGTTGCGGCTTAGGGAATCGGGAATCGGGAATCGGGAATCGGGAATCGTAAAAGCGTTTCACGGATGTGGTCGCTTTGCGCGACATTCGTAGACAACACACATTGGCGGCGCGGAAGCGGCGCCTTTGGTTTTTCTTCAGCTGCTGTTTTTGTACGTCTGCAGATTCATCTGTGCAGCCACTTCCGTCTGGTGGCGTACATGCGCGGCGTTCGATCCGGCCATCTGCGCCCTGGAACTCGCTCACCGCGCTCGCTTGATCGCCGCGTTAACGCCAGTGGCTTGAAAAAAGAACCGCGTCGGCCTGAGACAAGTCACCGCACGTTTCCGCCGGGCAGCATGTATTGGGATCGGGCCACCGCGCCCTCATATTGTCGATTCTGCTTACCGTGTTGGTAGGCCGTATTCGTCAGGAGAGTGCCATGACTTCGCAACATCACAGCGGCTTGCCGCCATCGATCCTTGTCTCCAGCCACGACCTCGCACGGCTTGAGGCCTTGCTCGATTCCCCCGCGTTCAACAAGCATCCCGCCGCCACTGCGCTGAGCGACGAACTGGGCCGCGCACGCGTGCTGCCGCCCGACCAGATTCCCGGCGATGTCGTCACCATGCACTCGCGCATCGAATGCGAAGACCAGCTGCACGGCGAACGGCATACGCTTACCCTCGTGTACCCGCATGAAGCCGATGTCCAGCACAGCCGCATCTCGGTGCTCGCGCCGGTCGGCAGTGCGCTGCTTGGCCTGTCGGTTGGCCAGAGCATCGACTGGCGCACGCCTGACGGGCGCGACCTGCGCTTGCGCGTGACCGCGGTGCACGATCAACCCGCAGCCGCGGGCGACTTCCAGCGCGCGGCGCGCTAACGTAGCGCGCTGCGTCATCCCCGACCCGTTCCACGATTCGAGAGAACCCGCATGACTGCATCCCCCTCCAAGCTTGCCCAACTGCGCGACCTGTCTGTCGTTGTTGCCGACACCGGCGATTACGACGCCATCAAACGACTGAAGCCGGTCGATTGCACCACCAATCCCACCCTGGTCAAGAAGGCGCTGGACCTGCCGGTCTATGCCGACCTGATCGAGCGCGAACTGGCCTGGGGCCGCGAGCACGGCGGCGACGACCGCACTGCCACCATCCACGAGGTCGCCGACCGCCTGACCATCGGCGTGGGCGTCAAGCTGGCCGAACTGGTGCCGGGGCGCGTGTCTACCGAAGTGGACGCCGACCTGGCCCACGACACCGAAGCCACCATCGCCAAGGCGCGCAAGTTCATTGCGATGTACGCCGAACGTGGCGTGTCCAAGGACAAGATCCTGATCAAGATTGCAGCGACCTGGGAAGGCATCGAAGCCGCCCGTCAGCTGCAACGCAAAGGCATCGACTGCAACCTCACCCTGATCTTCAACCGCTCCCAGGCGCTGGCCTGCGCAGAAGCGGGCGTGTTCCTGATCTCTCCGTTCGTGGGCCGCATCCTGGATTACTACGTCGCCCAGGGCCAGACCCCAGCCAACATCGATGAAGACCCGGGCGTGGTGTTCGTGCGCACCGTCTATGACGAGTTCAAGCGGCGCGGCTCGTCCACCGTGGTGATGGGCGCCTCGTTTCGCTCCACCGCGCAGATCGAAGCGCTGGCCGGCTGCGACCGCCTGACCATCTCCCCGGACCTGTTGGAAAAGCTCGACGCAGAGCACGGCGAGTTGCCGCGCAAGCTCTCGCCGGCCAAGGCCGACAATGCGCAGATCACCCCCATCAACAGCGACAGCTTCGCCACCGACCTGGCCGCCGACCCGATGGCCACCGAAAAGCTGGCCAGCGGCATCGACACCTTCGCCAAGGATCTGCAGGCCCTGCGCAAGACCATCGCCGACAAGCTGGCCGGCTGATCGTCTTAGCGTACACGCGCGACCACCAACGCCCGCAGCCGATGCTGCGGGCGTTGTCATTTCCGACGTGCAGCGGGGATCGCACTGCGGTGTTCAAGCCCGCGCGGACACGACGGCCCGCGTATCCGACGCAACGCGCAAGCGTCGCGCACCTCTCTGACGCTGGCACACGCTGTCTATCGAGTTAAAGCAGGTAACGCGACGGATCTGATCGACACTGCGTGCCTCGCACATCGTT
This sequence comes from Xanthomonas dyei, assembly GCF_002939865.1. Lineage (GTDB taxonomy): Bacteria > Pseudomonadota > Gammaproteobacteria > Xanthomonadales > Xanthomonadaceae > Xanthomonas > Xanthomonas dyei. Next base: position 97,211 of record NZ_MDEE01000006.1, on the reverse strand, counting down.
GCCCTCCTCCACCGCTCCGCGCATCGCGCAGGCAACCCCCGTTCGAGCAGCCGATGGATCAGATCGCGATATGGCCGCCCGCCCCGCCTGTCTGTCTGTCTGCACACCCTGCTTACAATCGCCGCGCGCGCACTGCCTAGAATCCGGTTACCTCAACTGGCGTAGCGGACAATGGCAAACATTGCAGTGGTGATGGTCGACGGCGTGGCCGATTGGGAAATCGGTGTGGTGCTGCCAGCGGCGCGCGAATGGTTTGGCGATCAGGTGGTCATTGCCAGCATCGATGGCCAGCCGGTGCAGTCCATCGGCGGTCTGCGCATCACTCCGGAATTTGCGCTTTCGGATCTGGCGCCGCTGGATGCCGACCTGTGGATATTGCCCGGCAGCGAGCGCTGGCAGGCGGGGGAAATCCCCGGCTTGAGTGGTCTGTTGGTGGAGCGCGTGCAACACCAGCGTCCGGTCGCGGCGATCTGCGGCGCCACCATCGCGCTGGCCTATGCCGGCCTGCTCGACGACCGCGCACATACCAGCAACACGCTGGCATTCTTGCAGGAACACGTGGTGCCGTATGCCGGCGCCGCACAGTATCGCCACGAAAAAGTCGTTACCGCCGACAGCGTGATTACCGCACCAGGCACCAGCCCGGTCGGCTTTGCGCTGGCCTGCATGCGTTTGCTGCATCCCGAACGCACCGAGACGCTCGCGCAGCTGCGCGGCATGTTTGCCGGCGAATTCGTCTGATCCAACGGACTCAAGCACGCCTAGCGCATTGGCTGCATGCAATGACTGCTGCGATTCGCCGCACCGACGCATTGCAGCAATTGGCTGCAATGATCCGCTGGGCCAGTTCGCCTATCAGGCACACATGGTAGTGGCGGCGCGCCTTGCGCACGCCACACAAAAAAAGATGGCCACGCCGTCTCCGACGCAGCCATTCAAGTTGCCTGGCATGCACTCCCATGCGCGCCTGATCGTGATAACGCTGCCGGTCACTGTTGGCCATCGGCACGCTGCCACGATCACGTGGTTGTCAGCGTTTCAATCCGGCCCGCCTTTCCGTCAGGCATCCAGCCCGATCGGGCAGCTCACTCCCGTGCCGCCAAGCCCGCAATAGCCATTGGGGTGCTTGGCGAGATACTGCTGGTGATCGTCTTCGGCGTAGTAGAACGTGGGCGCCGGGAAACGGATCTCCGTGGTGATTGCGCCATACCCTGCAGCATCCAGCTGCTGCTGATAGGCGTCGCGGCTGGCGAGTGCCGCATCGTATTGCGCCTGCGTCGTGCAATAGATCGCCGAGCGGTATTGCGTGCCGACATCGTTGCCCTGCTGCATGCCCTGGGTGGGGTCGTGGCTTTCCCAGAACGTGCGCAGCAACTGCGCAAACGACACCGACGTTTCGTCGTACACCACCAACACCGCTTCGGTATGGCCGGTCTGTCCGGAACACACTTCGGAGTAGGTCGCATTAGGTGTCTCACCGCCGGCATAGCCCACTGCGGTGGTGTACACCCCCGGCACGTTCCAGAACTTGCGTTCTGCGCCCCAGAAGCAACCAAGCCCGAATTGCACCTGGGCCAGGCCGGTAAATTCCCCGCGCAACGGGTGACCGTTGATCAGGTGCGTGTTATGCAACGGCAGCGCTTGCTCGCGGCCAGGCAGTGCCTCGCCCGGACGTGGCATGCGTTGTTTGAAGGCGCCGATTCCCAGCATGGTGCAACTCCGCAATCGTGAGGATTGCCTGCTGGATGGCGCCGGCCGCAGCAGCTTTCAAGCCTGCCCGGCCGGCGCGCGTTGCCGATGCAGCACTTACTTGGTCTTGGCGACTGCCGCTCGCGTGTCCACTTCCGGCATCGCCGAGCTGTGGTGGTTGATGATCAGCCACTTGCCGTCGCGCTTTTCGTACACGAAGGTGTAGCGCGCCTGCACATTGCTCTTCTTGCCGGCCTTGTCGGTCAGCGTGAAGGTGTACACGCCCGCATCCACCGCGCTGTCGTCATCGAGCACGCGCACGGTGCGGTAATTGACCACGCCCTGCGGCTTTTTGGTCAGGAACATCTCGAAGTACTTTTCGATCTGCTCGCGCGAGGCACGCACTTCGTTGGAGACCGTCGGCAGCAGCACGCCATCGGGTGCGTACAGATCGGCCACCTTGTGCGGGTTGCCCGTCGCCAGCGCGGCGTTCCAGGTATCGAACAGCGCGGCGACTTCACGTGCTTCACCGTCGACAGGCAGCGCCGCCTTTTCGGTGTAATGCATCACGCCGGCGGCCAGCGCCGGGGTGGCAGCCAGAGCCAAAGCCAGAGAGAACAGGGTGCGACGCATGGGAAATCTCCGTTGGGTTGTTGTGGGGTGCCTCATCGGGCGAGCTCAGTATCGAAATCCAGCACCCCCAACAATTCTGCCGATTGGCATATACTCAAATATGCTGATCGGCCTAGAGCGAACCCATGGAAACCCCTACCAATGCTGGCGATTGGCGCCTGAGCTTGCGACGCGAGGCCTCCGATAGCGCACGTTGGCAGGCGTTATGGGAGGCGGCCGTGGCGCTGCGTCAGGCGAACACGCCCGAGCACGCCTGCGATGCAGTGCTTGGCCGCGTGCTGCTGTTGCTGGGCCTGGAACACGGTGCTGTGCTGGCGCAGCGCGGACCGCGCGCGCAAGTGCTTGCCAGCCGCGGGCGGGCACTGCCGCCCGGTGCCAGTGCGGCCGGCGACGGCCACGAAGCCGCCTGGTTGATGCCGCCGCGCCCCAGCGACATACGCGAGGCCAAGGTGCCGATCCATGCACTGGGAACGACCCACGGCATGCTGTGCGTGGCCTGGAACGACAACCGCCCCGCGCCCGGCAACGACGACGTTCAGGCGCTGCAGGCCTTCGCACTGCTGCTGCCGGCGATGGTGGCCGAACCGGCCAAGCCGATCGCCACGCGTCGGCGCAAACCGATGCAGGACGACCGCCTCAGCGCGCTGAGCAAGCGCGAAAAACAGGTGCTCTCACTGCTCCCGCGCGGACTCACTAACGCGACGCTCGCAGCTGAACTGGGGATTTCTCCCGGCACGGTAAAAGTGCATGTGGAGCGAATCCTGCAGAAACTTGAGGTAAAAGATCGCACCCAGGCCGCGGTGTACGCGGTCCATGCCGGACTCGCGCTATGAATGCATTGGCGGTGCGTTGGAACGATTGGCCGATCACCCGCAAGAGCCTGGCGGTGGTGACCCTGCCGCTGCTGTTGCTGGCCGTGGCGCTGATGGCGATCTACAGCGTGGAGCGGCAGAACATCGCCGCCGAAAACGACGTGCGCCAAACCTTGGAAGTGTTGAGCGATCTGTACGAAGCACATGCGCTATTGGCCGAAACCGCGGCCGGTGTGCGCGGCTATCGGCTGGTGCGCCGCGATGAATTCCTTACCCCTTACCGCGATGCCGAACCGCGGTTGCAACGCGTGGCCGAACGGCTCTCGCAACGCATCACCGACCCGGTGCAGGCACAACGGTTTGCGCGCATCAAGCCGCTGTTTGCGGAAAAAATGCAGGGTTGGCGGCGGTTGCTGGCCCCGGACCTGAGCCGCGAAGAAGAGATCCGTCAGCTCTGGGACGGCAAGTACAAGCTCGACATCCTGCGTGCGGAACTGCGCGAGTTGCGCAACTACGAAACCGCGCAGTTGCAAGTGCGCACCGCCAAGGCGCAAGGGCTGCGCCAGCGCAATCTGATCATCACCTTGAGTGCGGCCATGCTCGGCGGCCTGGGCGCGGTGTTTGCGGTGGCGTGGTTCGCCTCGGCCTTGTCCGGGCGGCTGCGCACGCTGGCGGCCAACGCCGACCGCCTGGGCGAAGGCCTGCCGCTGGCGCCGCAACCGCGCGCCGGCGATGAGTTGGGCCAGGTCGGCCAGCGGCTGGCGCAGGCCAGCGAACTGTTGGCCGCACGCGCGGCCGAAGCGCAACTGGCACGGCGCGAGGCAGAAACCGCCAACCGCGCGAAAACCGAATTTCTCTCGCGCAGCAGCCATGAACTGCGTACGCCGCTCAACGCGATTCTGGGCTATGCGCAGGTGCTGGAAATGGACCTGCCCGAACCGGGCCACCGCCGCCATCTGCAGCACATCCTGGGCGCCGGCCGGCACTTGCTGGGGCTGATCACCGAGTTGCTGGACATCGCGCGGATCGAGGCCGATCAACTGGATCTGAGCCCGGAACCCATCTCGGTGCGCGCCGCCGTGCACGAAGCGCTGGGCCTGATCGCACCGGATGCCGACAAGTACGGCATCGCGTTGCAGCCGGCCGCCATCGAAGGGCCGTGGACGGTGCGCGCCGATGCGCAGCGGCTGCGTCAGGTGCTGCTGAATCTGCTGTCGAACGCGGTCAAGTTCAATCGCCCCGGCGGCCAGGTGCAGGTCACCGCACAGGCAGATGGCGAACAGGTGCGCATCACCGTGGCCGACCAGGGCACGGGGCTGACGCCGGCGCAGATCGAGCGCTTGTTCACGCCGTTCGAGCGACTGGGTGCCGAGCGCTCGGCGGTGGAAGGGACCGGTCTGGGCCTGGCACTGAGCAAGCGTTTGATCGAGGCGATGAGTGGGCAGATCGGCGTGGACAGCAGCCGCGATGGCGCACGGTTCTGGATCTCGCTGCCGCAGGGCGAGCCGCAACGCAGCGAGCCGGCGCGCACCCTGCTGCCGCCCAGCACCAGCGGCAGCGGCGTGTGCCGGCTGCTGAGCATCGAGGACAATCCGTCCAACCAGGCGCTGATCCGCACCCTCACCGAGCGTCGCCCGCAATGGCAGTTGCTCGAAGCCGCCAGCCTGGCGCAGGCGCGCGACTTGCTGCAGCACGGCGTGCCGGATCTGATCCTGCTGGATCTGCACCTGAGCGACGGCAACGGCGAGGAACTGTTGCGCGAGTTGCAGGCGCAACCTGCCACGGCGCAGGTGCCGGTGGTGGTGATCAGCGCCGATGCCACCACCGCCACCCTGGCGCGCGTCGGCAATCAGGGCGTGCGTGCGTATCTGACCAAACCGCTCGACGTGGCGGAATTCTTCACCGTGATCGACAGGTTGCTGGCATGACACGCGACGAAATTTTGGGCTCCCGCATCCTCATCGTCGACGACGAGCCGGCCAATGTGCGGCTGCTCGAAGACCTGCTGCAGCGCGAAGGCTTTCAGCAGGTCATCGCCACCACCGACCCGCTGCGGGTCATGGGGCTGGTGTCGGCATTCGCGCCGGACCTGATCCTGCTGGATCTGAAGATGCCCGAGCTGGACGGTTACGCGCTGCTGGAGCAGCTGGCGCGGCTCTCCGACCCAGGGCATTTTTTGCCGGTGATCGTGCTCACCGCCGACCCCAGCCGCAGCGCGCGCCACCGCGCCCTGGGCCTGGGCGCCAAGGACTTCTTGACCAAGCCGCTGGATACCTTCGAAGTCGCGCTGCGGGTCTGGAACGTGGCCGAAACCACGGTGCTGTTCAAACGCCTGCGCGCGCTGGCTGCGCCAGAGGCCGCGCCGCCAGGATGGCGTCAGCCGGAATGATGCCTGCGCGTCGTAGGAGCGCGCCTGGGCGCGATGGGGCTTTGCCGATAAACGCCACATCGCGCCCGGGTGCGCTCCTGCAACGCTACAGCGCGCGGGTGACCTCGCCGCACAGGCCGATCTCGGCCAGCACGGTCTGCGCCTGACTCAGATGGATGTCGGCCACGCACACCTGCAGCACGCCGAAGGCCGGCAATTCGCCGGCGCCACCCAGCAGCGATTCGCCGAACACGAAGGCGGTGATGCCGGCATCTTCCAGCGCGTGCTTGGCCAGATGGGCATCGATGATGTGACTGGCGCGATAGGCGATCTGCATCAGCCGCGCTCCGCGCGTTCGCGTTCTGCGCCGTTGCGCCATTCGCGCAGCGCCGGCAGCGCATCCAGGGCGGCCAGGTAATCGCCGGCGGCCTCGAACAGCGGTACGCCATAGCTGGCAAAGCGCAGCGCCACCGGGGCATACATCGCATCGACGATGCCGAATTCGCCGCACAGGAAGTTACCGGCATGGCCGTGCTCGGCGCGCAGACTGGCCCATAACGCCTGGATACGGGTGATGTCGCGCTCGGCCGCCGCATCCCACTGCGCCGAACCAGGCGGACGCGCCAGATCCATCGGCAGTTGCGTGCGCAGGGCGGCAAAGCCCGAATGCATTTCGGCCGCAGCCGCGCGCGCCTGGGCACGCACCGCCAGGTCCGCGGGCCAGCCGCGGCCGTCGAGCCAGCGTTCGTTGATGTATTCGCAAATCGCCAGCGAATCCCAGACGTGCAGGGTGTCGTCCCACAGCACCGGCACCTTGCGGGTAGGCGAATACCCGGCGATGCGCGACTGGAACTCGGGCGTGTCCAGCGGCAGGCAGACTTCCTCGAACGGCACCTGGAAATGCCGCAATAGCAGCCACGGCCGCAACGACCAGGAAGACAGGGTTTTGTCGCCGATCACCAGGCGGGGCAAAGGCATGCGCAGCTCGCTGCAGAGGGTCGGCGCAGCGTACGCGTCGGGGCCGGCGACCGCCAGCGGTGGACGATCGGGCGCTGCCAGCGCCTTTCACGCAGCATCGCAAGCGCATCACTGCCCGCCACACCTTGCGACCCTGGAGAATGCCCATCGCACCACCGGATGGCGCCAGTGGCCGGGACAACAGGGCCGGCTGATGGGCCGAGCGGCGACAGAAAACACCCGCCGACCACGCAACACGCCCAGCCGCCTACCCCTAACCGGTGCCACCGCCTAAACTTGCGGTTTACTTATTGCCGATGCCCCGCATGTCCGAGATTCCAGCCACCGACGCCACCGCCCCGGCGGAGAAGAAAGACTTCATCCGTCAGATCGTTCGCGAGGACCTGGCCAGCGGCAAGCACACGGTCATCCGCACCCGCTTCCCGCCCGAGCCCAATGGCTACCTGCACATCGGCCACGCCAAGGCGATCTGCCTGGACTTCGGCCTGGCAGCCGAGTTCGGCGGGCTGTGCAACTTGCGCCTGGACGATACCAACCCGGCCAAGGAAGACCCCGAGTTCGCGGCCGCCATCCAGGACGACGTGCGCTGGCTGGGCTACGAATGGGCGCAGCTGCGCCACGCGTCGGACTACTTCGAGGTGTACTACCTGGCCGCGCAGAAGCTGATCCGCGACGGCCACGCGTTCGTTTGCGATCTGAGTGCAGAGCAGGTGCGCGAATACCGCGGCACCTTGACCGAGCCGGGCCGCAATTCGCCGTACCGCGAGCGCAGCGTCGAAGAAAACCTTGACCTGTTCGGGCGCATGCGCGCAGGCGAGTTTCCCGATGGCGCACGCACGCTGCGCGCCAAGATCGACATGGCCAGCGGCAACATCAACCTGCGCGACCCGGCGCTGTACCGCATCAAGCATGTGGAGCATCAGAACACCGGCAACGCCTGGCCGATCTATCCGATGTACGACTTTGCGCATTCGCTGGGCGATGCGGTGGAAGGCATTACCCACTCGCTGTGCACGCTGGAATTCGAAGACCACCGCCCGTTGTACGACTGGTGCGTGGACAAGGTGGACCTGGCCGGGCATCCAGCGCTGCTGCAGCCGCTGCTGGACAAGGGCCTGCCGCGCGAAGCCGCCAAGCCACGCCAGATCGAGTTTTCGCGCCTGAACATCAACTACACGGTGATGAGCAAGCGCAAGCTCACCGCGCTGGTGGAAGAACAGTTGGTGGATGGCTGGGACGACCCGCGTATGTACACGCTGCAAGGCCTGCGTCGGCGCGGCTATACGCCGGCGGCGATGCGGCTGTTTGTGGACCGGGTGGGCATCAGCAAGCAGAACTCGCTGATCGACTTCTCGGTACTGGAAGGCTGCCTGCGCGACGATCTGGATGCCGCCGCCGCGCGCCGCATGGCGGTGATCGACCCGCTCAAGCTGGTGCTGACCAACCTGCCCGACGGCCATACCGAGACACTGCAGTTCTCCAATCATCCCAAGGACGAGAGCTTCGGCACACGCGAGGTGCCGTTCGCGCGCGAGCTGTGGATCGAGCGCGAGGATTTTGCCGAAGTCCCGCCCAAGGGCTGGAAGCGGCTAGTGCCGGGCGGCGAGATCCGTCTGCGCGGCGCCGGCATCGCGCGCGTGGATGAGGTGATCAAGAACGACGCCGGGCAGATCGTCGAACTGCGCGGCTGGCTGGATCCGGAATCGCGCCCGGGCATGGAAGGCGCGAACCGCAAGGTCAAGGGCACCATCCATTGGGTCAGCGCGGTGCATGCGGTGGAAGCGGAAATCCGCCTGTACGACCGTCTGTTTTCGGTGGAAAAGCCCGACGACGAATCCGAAGGCAAGACCTACCGCGACTATCTCAACCCCGAGTCCAAGCGCAGCGTGCGCGGCTATGTGGAACCGTCGGCGGCGCAGGCGGCACCGGAGCAGGCGTTCCAGTTCGAGCGCACCGGGTATTTCGTGGCCGACCGACACGACCACAGCGCGGCCACGCCGGTGTTCAACCGCAGCGTGACCTTGCGCGATACCTGGGCAAAGTAATCGCGACAGCCACGTCGGCGATGCTTGCTGCAAGGCAGGCGTCGCTGCGTGTTTGGAGCGGCGAACAAGACATAGCGAGCAATCGTGAGGTGGGCGCGGACGGCGCACTCAGCACCGGAGTGTAGAAGCGGCACATGCCACGCCGGGTACCGACCTCGCCCGTCTGGCGGCTGCACAGTAGTGTTGCCAGCTGTTCTGGATGTGGGCATGGAATCGTTCGCCCACTTTGTTCGAACAACCCGCTTTCGGCCATCCGGCGGCTGATCGCTGCGGTGCCGTGGGCCACAACGCCCACCCGTGGACGCGGCGGCCAATCATCCGGCACGACGTCGGCAATCGAATGATCGCTGAGAGCAATGCCAGATCGCATTGGGTACGCGGCTTACGGGCACACGACTGTTGACCCCTTTATCGCCACAGACAACCACCTCACGGCAGCGAGCATGCGTGATCGGCGAGCTTGATCAACGCTGCGCCGCACTGCACGCTGCAGTGCATGGCATGAAGGAGACGCACGATGCGTGAGCGCCTGATGATGGGCGTGGCCTGCGGCATCGGTGCGGGCGCGTTGTGGGGACTGGTGTTTCTGGCACCGCAGTTGTTGTCGGCGTTCACGCCGCTGCAATTGGCGGTAGCGCGCTACCTGTCGTATGGCGCGGTGGCCGCGCTGGTGCTGGCACCGCGTGCACGACAAACCGCCGCCCGGCTGGGCCGTGCCGAGTGGTGGGCGCTGGTCCGTCTGAGCCTGATGGGCAATCTGATTTATTACATATTGCTAGGCAGCGCCGTGCAGTGGGCCGGTAGCGCGGCCACGGCGCTGATCATCGGGTTGCTGCCGGTGGTGGTCACCATCATCGGCACGCGCGCGGCCGGCGCGGTGCAATTGCGGCAGCTTGCCGCGCCGTGCGTGCTCTGCGTCATCGGCGTGGCGCTGGTCGCGCTGGACACCGTGCAGGACGACTCCGGACAGCAGGCAAGCGACAGGCTCACCCGCATCGCCGGCTTGCTTTGCGCAATCGGTGCACTGGTCTCGTGGTCGGCATATTCGATCGCCAATGCGCGCTGGTTGCGCCGCCGTCCCGACCTGTCCGGTGGCGACTGGTCGCTGCTGACCGGCGTGGTCACCGGGGCGCTGGCCGCATTGCTGGCGCCGGCGGCGCTGATCGGCAGCGCAGCGCATGCAGCGATCGACTGGGCCAGTTTCTGGGGCGTTTCGCTACTGCTGGGCATCCTGGCGTCGGTGATCGGCAATGCTTTGTGGAACCGCGCCAGCCGCGTGCTGCCGCTGACCCTGGTCGGGCAGATGATCGTGTTCGAAACCGTGTTTGCGCTGCTGTACGGCTTTGCCTGGGAAATGCGGCTGCCTACGCCACTGGAGCTGGCCGCGATCGCCTGTTTGCTGGTCGGCGTGCTGTGGTGCGCAGCGCTGCATGCGGAAGCGAATTGACGCAACCGACCTGCGCGCGCATCGGCCTAGATTGCACGCTGTCTCCAATGGAACACCGCCATGTGCCTCCCACAATCAGGCCAGCGAGCACTCTACGGAGCCGTCTTTTCGCTTTCGATCGGCTTGGCGGGCTGCTCGAAGCCGCAGCAAGACGTACAAGCGGTCACTCCGGCCGACGTGCTGTGCATGTTCGTCCCCAACCCGCCGGACGCCGAGCTGCCCAACGCTGACCGCGACGAAAGCATGCAGCAGCTGGCGCTTGCCACCCGCTGCAGCTCTGCGCTGCGCCGTCATCGATGATGACGTCGCAAAAATCGGCAGCTCCGACCAGCGGATGGCGATTGCCTGCGACAGCGCCCGCCATTGCGATGAGCAATGCGCGTTTCAGCACTGCATATCGGTGCGCCCTTCTACGGCCGGCTCGCTCTTGCGCGCGTTGTGACCGGCAAATGGCGCAGTGCGTCACCCGGCCGGGCACTCTGCGATGCGTCAGGTGGCATGCGGACCACAGTTGCGGCGGCCAGGACTTACCATGAAACTTACTTACCGTGATCGGAGCAGCCACATGTCCCGTGCCTTGTCCTGGTGTCTGAGCACTCTGTTCCTGATCGCGCCCGTGGTTCTGATGGGCTGTGTCATTGCACCGCCCACCGAAGCGGCAACCCGTCCGGCGGCCTCGCCGATCAAGCTCGCTCAGGTGGATACCACCTGCCGCACCGATGCCGACTGCACGGTCAAGAACGTGGGCAGCTGTTGCGGCGCGTCGCCGGCCTGCGTCAACGTCAACAGCCCTACCAATCCCAAGGCCGTCGCGGCGCAATGCCGGGCCAGCGGCATGATGGGCGTCTGCGGCTTCCGCCCGATCGACGCCTGCCAGTGCGTTTCCGGCCAATGTGCCGCAACGCGGGCAACGACCGATACACTGAGACCTTGATTCGTCTCAGCAACCGGCCCACTGATGCTCTACGCGCAAGTCCACCTCACCCTGCCCGCCTGGATTCATGAGTTTGTAGACGCCAGCCGCGCCTATCCCGGCGACGACGACAAGGTGGCGCTGGCCATCGCGCTGTCGCGGATGAACGTGGAAGCGCGCAGCGGCGGCCCGTTTGGCGCTGTCGTGTTCGGCCCGGATCATCACATCATCGCGGCTGCGGTCAACCGCGTGGTGCCGCAAAATACCTCGCTGGCGCATGCAGAGAACATGGCCTACATGCTCGCGCAACAGCGCCTGCAGACGCCACGCTTGAACGATGTGCTGTCGCCGGTGACGCTGGCCACCTCTGCGCAGCCATGCTGCCAGTGCTATGGCGCCACGGTGTGGGCCGGTATCGACCGGCTGTTGATCGGCGCACGCGCCGAAGACGTGATGGCACTGACTCAATTCGATGAAGGCCCGCTGCCTGCTGACTGGGTGGGCGAGCTCACCCGCCGTGGCATCGAGGTGGTCCGCGATGTGCAACGCGAACAGGCCTGCGCGGTGCTGCGTGGTTACGGCGAGGGCGGCGGTGATCATTATTGACCTGTCCTTGCGAGCGCTGCGATGAGCGGTCTGCTGTGTTATTGCCGCCAAGGCTTCGAGCCGGAACTGGCGGCCGAACTGAGCGCGCGCGCCGCGTTCGTCGGCATCGCCGGCTATGCGCGTACGCAGCGCAACGATGGCTATGTGCTGTTCGTCTGCGATGAGGCCGCGCAACTGGCGGCAAAGCTGCCCTGGCGCGAGCTGATCTTCGCGCGACAGAAACTGGTGGTACTGGCCGAGCTCAAGGGCATCGACCCCAAAGACCGCATCACTCCAATCCTGGCCGCGCTGGAAGGGCAAGCGCGCTTTGGCGATTTGTGGGTTGAGCACCCGGATTCGGACGCCGGCAAACCGCTGGCGGGCCTGGCGCGCAGCTTCGGCAATGCGTTGCGCCCGGCACTGCGCAAGGCCGGCCTGCTCACCGACAAGCCGCAACCGCGACTGCCGCGCTTGCATGTGTGTTTTCTCGATGGCGACCACGCACTGCTGGCGGTGGCCGATGCCGACGACAGTGCGCCGTGGCCACTGGGCATTCCGCGGCTGAAATTGCTGCCGGAAGCGCCATCGCGCTCGGCACTGAAGCTCGACGAAGCGCTGCTCACCCTGCTCACGCCCGAGGAACGCGAGCGTCTGGTCAAACCCGGCATGCGCGCGGCCGATCTGGGCGCCGCGCCCGGCGGCTGGACCTGGGTACTCACCCGCCAGCACGTGCATGTCACCAGTGTCGACAACGGCCCGCTACGCGAGCATGTGCTGGAAACCGGGCTGGTCGAACATCTGCGCGCCGACGGCTTTCACTGGAAGCCGGCGCAACCGCTCGACTGGATGGTCTGCGACATGGTCGAGCAACCGCGCCGCGTGGCCGAACGCATGGCCATCTGGGTGCGCGAAGGCTGGTGCCGCCACACCATCTTCAACCTCAAGCTGCCGATGAAAAAGCGCTGGGACGAGACGCGCCTGTGCCTGGATTTATTCGAACAGCAGGCCGAAAAATCGCTGACCGTGCGTGCCAAGCAGCTGTATCACGATCGGGAGGAGATCACCGTGCTGGCGATGCGCGACTGAGCTGAGCTGGGATTGGGGAGCGGTAGAAGCGGTTGGTCGGCGTGTTGTTTGCATGTGTTGGCCGTAGATTCCGGCAGTCATTGCGCGGTGAGCACGGTGTTTGTGATGCGCATGCAGACGCTGGAGCAGATGCGGGGATGCGGGAGTTCAAGAATCGGGATTCGTAGAAGCGCTTGATCGGCGCGTTGCCGGCACATGCTCACCGTGACTTGCGCCAGTCATTGCGCGCTGAGCGCTGTGCCTGACGTGCACAGGCGCTGGAATGGAAGTGGAACAGCGGTGGCTGGTGGTGGATCTTGAAAGCTGCTGAAAGCGTCCGCCCCCATGCTCCGGTCGCCCATTGCCACGACTTGCTGCTTCACTGTTTCGGCGGCCCAGCGACCGCCGAAACCTGCCGACTTACAGCACGATGCGCTTGCTGCCTTCGCGCGCGGAGCGGTAGATCGCATCGACGATGCGGATATCCCGCAAGCCTTCTTCGCCCGGGGCGCGCAACGGTGTGCCATGCATGATCGCCAATGCGTCTTCGTCCATCTGCAAGGCCTGCTGATGCGGCACTTTGGCATCGAAGACGCGGCCGTCGCTGGCCTTGCCGGTGACGCCTTGATAGCTCTGAAACGGCGACAGCTCGTACCAGCCGCGCTCGCAGTCGGCGCGCAGCACATTCATGTTGGCACCGAAGCTGGTCTTGCACGCCGCCCGCACGGCATTGGGAAATTCCAGCGTGAAATCCATATGCTCGTCGACCTCGTCGAACAACTCGGGACGGTCGGTCCAGCGCTTGGCGGTGACTGCCAGCGGCTCGGCACCCACGGTGTAACGCGCGGCATTGAGCGGATAAACGCCCATGTCGTACATCGCACCGCCACCGAATTCCGAGCGTAGCCGCCACGGGCGATCGGCCTTGGTCGTATCGCGATAGCCGTTGTAACCGGCCTCGGCACGCACGCGTTGCATCGCGCCGAACGGCTTCTCGCCGGCCATCGCAATCAGGCGCCGCGTATTGGGTTCGTGCTGCATGCGGTAGCCGATCGTCAACGCCACCTTGTTGCGTTTGCAGGCCGCAATCATCGCTTCGCATTCGCCCGCATGCATCGCCATCGGCTTTTCGCACCACACGTGCTTGCCGGCCGCCGCCGCACGCAATGCCAGCGGTGCATGCATGTGAGTCGGCGTGACGATATAGACCACATCGATGTCGTCGTTGTCGGCGATACGGTCGAAGTTGTCGTAGTTGTAGACGTTGCGATCGGCAATGCCGTACTTGGATTGCCACTGCGCAATCTTCGACGGCGTGCCGGTCACGATGCCTGCCAGCTTGCAGTGTTTGGTCAAAGCCAGGCCCGGCGCGAGTTGCTCGCTGGCATAACTTCCCAGCCCGGCCAGTGCCACATTGAGCGGTTTTCCAGGCTTCTTTTTCGGCAACGCCCATGCAGGTGCGCCAAGCAGGATGCCGGCGCTGCCAAAGGCGGCAAGCAGGCGGCGACGCGTCAAGGATTCCACGGACATGCAAACCTCCTTCGTAGAGAGAATAGCGACCAGCGTTTGACCAGCGGCCTCATGCAGGCAGCGTCAGCGCATCGGACATTGCGACGCGTGCACGACATGGCACGCATCAGCCACATCGGCTCGACGACACGCCTTGATGTATCGGCTGCTCCGATCCACTACTGCCCGCGCACCTTACTTGATCGCACGTGATCATCGCCATGGTCGCGCTGCACGGTCTGGCACACTGCCGACGATCGTCTATGGAGGATTCCGCATGACCACGGCTGCCCGCCATCGTTTACTGCCACTGGTGTTCTTGTTGTCCAGTTCGCTCGCCATCGCTGACGACACGCCATTTGTTGCACGCGACCTGATTGGCGATGGCGCATTCACGCATAACGCCGAAGGCCCGGCCGCGGGCCCGGACGGCGCACTGTATGCGGTGAATCTGGGCAAGGACGGCACCATTGCACGCATCGCGTTGCACACAGACGGCAGCGCAACTGCCGAGGTGTTCGTCACCTTGCCTGCCGGCAGCACCGGCAACGGCATTCGCTTTCGCGATGGCGCGATGTACGTGGCCGATTACACCAGCCACAAGATCCTGCAAGTGAATCTGCACACGCGCGCGGTGAGCACCTTCGCCTCGCTGCCCGATTCCGATGGCCCCAACGATCTGGCATTGGCGCCCGATGGCAGTTTCTATGCCAGCGACCCGAACTGGAAAGACAACAGCGGCCGCTTGTGGCACATCAGTCGCGACGGCGCAGTGCGGCTATTGGAATCGGGCATGACCACGCCGAATGGGCTGGACGTCAGCCCGGACGGCAAGCGCCTGTACGTCAACGAAAGCATGTCGCGCAAGGTGTGGGTGTACGACCGCCTGGACGATGGCAGCGTGCGCAACAAACGCCTGCTGATCGCGTTCCCCGATTTCGGTATGGACGGCATGCGCTGCGATGCCGACGGCAATCTATATATCGCCCGTTACGATGCCGGACAGATCGCGGTGGTGTCGCCGGCAGGCAAATTGCTGCGCACCATCGCACTCAAGGGCCGCAAGGCCAGCAACGTCGCCTTCGGTGGCAGCGATGGCAAACAGGTGTTCGTGACCTTGCAGGATCGCGGCGCAGTTGAAACGTTCAGATCCGATCGCCCCGGGCGCGAAACCGGACGTTGAAACTGCTGCGCGCGTCGCATCGGTTCTCAGGCCGCGCAACAGCATCCTGGCATCCTGCAAGTCACCCGCGGAGGACTCCCCCATGCAACCCATCGAACTCAAGGACGCGGCCGCCTTTGGCAGCGAATTCCTGCGACTGACCCTGTTGCAGGGGTTTCAGTCGCTGACCAAACGCGACCTGGAACTGTTGATCTTCGCGCTGCTGGAGCGCGATGGCGCGATTTCGCGCAATAGCTCCAACGCGCTTGTCGCACTGCAGCTGCGTGTCACCTCGGCCAAGGTCAAGGCCTTGCGTCGCGATGGCTATGCCCGTTGGCGCGCGTTGGTGCCCGAAGAAGGCGACGCGGCGATGCAGCGCATCGTGGCCAACGTGCTCACCGAAGACAACCTGCGCTCCGGTGCCAAGCACGTCAGCGAACGCAGCCGCAAGGAAGGTTTTCTGGCGGTGCGGATCGAACATCCCGACGACGCCCAGCAGTTCGAACAAGCCATTCTCGATGTCGGCGCGTTGCCGGTATACGAACGCAATCGCGAAGTGGTGGCAGTGCGCTTCGACACGCTGCTGAAAATCGCCGAACGCTGGGGCTATCTGCAGCAGGATCCGCAGGCAGCGGTACGCGAATTGCAAAAGCTCACGCCCACTGCCGAAGAAGTGGCGGATCTGTTGAAAAAGGACATCGCGCAGCTGCGCTGGGATGATGTGCGTCGCGCACTCAACAGTCTGGGTGCCAAGGCCGTGGCCAGCACGGCAGAAGGCGGCTTGAAGGGCTTGCTCAAGATCGTGTTTCCCTTCATCCCCGGCTGAGTGGCTTGCAGGGCGACGGCAACGCGCCGTCGCCCTGTCAGACCCAGCGTTGATGTCCCCGGCTCCGCGCTTGCGCTGCGGCCAGCTTGCGTAATGAATCTTGCGATGCGCTGCCTCTACCGCGCGCGCCACCCACCGCAAGCTGCCCACAGCCTCTATCCTTACCAGCTGTTCCACATCAGGGGGATCTGATGACCATCTGCCGTCTTGCAACATGTACCGCACTGCTGCTCGTTTGCGGCCTCGCCTCCGCCCAGCAGGCACCTACGCCGGCCAGCAGCATGCCGCTGGTCGATGTGCCCAATGTCATCCGCACCCAGCCGCTGTCCAGCGGTGAGGTCACCCATCAGACCCGACTGGAGCGCCCGCGCGGCGAATCCAGCGTGATCGTGCGTTCGATCCAGCCCAGCAGCGTGGTCGGCAGCTACCGCATCGATTTCCACGCCATGGACGTGGATGGCGACGGCCGCATCAGCCGTGCCGAAGCCCAGGCCAACCCCGCGCTGGGCGACGAATTCGATGCGCTCGACACCCGCCACAGCGGTTACCTGACCCGCGAGCAGTTGGCCGGCTGGCTGACTCTGTGATCTCCCCGCACACCTGAGCGGCAGGCAGGCGCGCCGGCAGGACGCGGGCGCGCACTGCACTTCAGGTTCCGATGCCAACACCTCTTGCAGCGCCCGCTTCGGTCGGCTAGATTGTATTTAACGGATACAGTTTGGATGGATCGATGACCGCTCGCCTGGCACTTGCCAAAGACCTCGGCTACCAACTGCAACTGGCCACCTTGGCGTCCAGCCATGCCGCCCGCCAGGAGCTGGCCGAGCTGCATCTCACCCCGGCACGCGTCACTGCGTTGATCCACATCCGCGACCAGCCCGGCTGCGACCAGACCGAACTCGGCAACCGCCTGCTGGTCAATCGCGCCGCCGGCATGAAGATCGCCAACGCGCTGGCCGAGCAAGGCCTGATCGAACGCCTGGCCGGCCGCGACCGCCGCAGCAAGGGCCTGTACCTGACCGACCAGGGCCACCGCACGCTCGAGGTGGCGCAAGCCTGCCTGGCGCGCGCCGTTGCGCGCACCTGCACCGGCCTGCAGGCCGGCGAACAGCAAACCCTGCTCCGCCTGCTGTGCAAATTGAATGCCAGCGCCACGCTGGAGCGGACAACTGCGGCAGAGACCGCGTTGGCCGAAGACCTCTGATCCCGCAGCCCCCGACTTGAAGGAGACGCCGCTTGAACGAGCATGACGTGGTATCGGTTCGCATCGAAAACCGCATTGCCTGGGTGAAGTTCGCACGCCCGGACAAGCGCAACGCGATGAGCCCGGCGCTCAACCGCCGCATGATGGATGTGCTGGACGAACTGGAATTCGACGACAACGTCGGTGTGCTGGTGCTCGGCGGCGAAGGCACCGCCTGGTCGGCCGGCATGGACCTCAAGGAATACTTCCGCGAGACCGAAGCGCAGGGCCTGCGTGGCGTGCGTCGCTCGCAACGCGAATCCTACGGCTGGTTCCGTCGCCTGCGTTGGTACCAAAAGCCCACCATCGCGATGGTCAACGGCTGGTGCTTCGGCGGCGGCTTCGGCCCATTGTTCGCCTGCGATCTGGCCATTGCCGCCGATGAAGCGCAGTTCGGCCTGTCGGAGATCAACTGGGGCATCCTGCCGGGCGGCGGCGTGACCAAGGTGGCGGTCGAGCTGCTGTCCATGCGCGATGCGATGTGGATGACGCTGACCGGCGAAATGATCGACGGCAAGAAGGCGGCCGAATGGCGCCTGGTCAACGAAAGCGTGCCGCTGGAACGGCTGGAAGCCCGCACGCGCGAAGTGGCCGAGCTGTTGCTGCGCAAGAACCCGGTCGCGTTGAAATACGCCAAGGACGCGGTGCGTCGCGTGGGCACCCTGACCTACGACGAAGCCGAAGATTATCTGGTGCGTATGCAGGAAGCGGCCAACTCGTTCGACAACAACGCCCGCAAGGAAGGCATCCGTCAGTTCATCGACGAGAAGAGCTACAAGCCCGGCCTGGGCGAATACGACCTCACCAAAAACAGCGCCTAGCACGTCCCATGGCGCCTGAAGCGATGCGTGCACGCCACGCATCGCTGGCGCTGCCAGTGGTTTTCTGCACCGAGGAGGGAGTATGGAAGCCTTATCCGCAACGCTGCGCGGGATCGCCGCGCGTGGGCCGCTGGGCCTGTTCATCGATGGCCGGTGGCGGGCAAGCAGCGGCGATCGCCATGTCGATGTAATCGCCCCGCATACCGAACAACGCCTGCTGCGCTACACCGAACCATCGCACGCAGATACCGAGGCCGCGGTGGCCGCGGCGCGTGCCGCCTTCGACACCGGCCCCTGGCCGCAGCTGTCGCCTCCCGAGCGCGGGATGATACTCAAGCGCGTTGCCGACCAGCTGCGTGCACGCATGCCGGAACTGGCCGAAGCGTGGACCGGCCAGGTTGGCGCCACCATCGGTTTCAGCCGGCGCGCCTCGCAACAGGCGCCCGGCCTGTTCGATTACTACGGCGACCTGATCGCCATGCACCCGTTCGTGGAGCCACGCGCACGCGCCAATGGCGGCCGCGTGCACGTCGTGCAGGAACCGGTGGGTGTGGTTGCGGCGATCACGCCCTGGAACGCGCCACTGGTCTTGCTCTGTTACAAGGTGGCCGCCGCACTGGCCGCCGGCTGCACGGTGGTGGCCAAGCCCTCGCCGGAAACCCCGATCGATGCGTACATCCTGGCCGAATGCATCAGCGCCGCAGGCGTGCCCGATGGCGTGTTCAACCTGTTGCCGGCCGGTCGCGAAGTCGGCGACCAGCTGATCCGGCACCCGCTGGTCGACAAGGTCAGCTTCACCGGCTCCACCCAGGCTGGACGACTGATCGGCATGGCCTGCGCCGAACGCCTGGCGCGGGTCGGCCTGGAGCTGGGCGGCAAGTCGGCCGCCATCGTGCTTGAAGACGCCGACCTCTCCAAGGTGCTGCCCAGCCTGGTGCCCTACTCCATGCCGATCACCGGCCAGGTGTGTTTCTCGCTGACCCGCGTGCTGGTGCCGGCGCAACGGCGCGACGAAATCCTGCAGGCGTATTGCGCGGCACTGGGCGCACTCAAGCTCGGCGATCCGTTCGCCGCCGATACCGGTATGGGCCCGCTCGCGCTTGGCCGGCAACTGGAACGTGTGCAGTCCTATATCGCGCAGGGCAGCGCCGAGGGTGCGCAGCTGGTGATGGGCGGCAACCGCCCGGCGCATTTGCCGCGTGGATTCTTCATCGAGCCGACGGTGTTCGCCAACGTCACACCGGACATGACCATCGCACGCGAAGAAATCTTCGGCCCGGTGGTGAGCTTCATCGACTATCGCGACGAGTCCGATCTGATCGCCAAGGCCAATGCCAGCGACTACGGCTTGCACGGCACCGTCTATGGCGAGGATGTCGATCGCGCGTATCGCATCGCACGGCGCGTGCGCAGCGGCAGCCATTCGATCAACGGCATGTGGGTGGATATCGACATGCCGTTCGGTGGCGTCAAGCATTCCGGAATCGGTCGCGAAGGCGGCATCGAAGGCCTGCATGCGTTTCTCGAAACCAAGACCGTCTATCTCAGTTGAGTTTTACGTCACCGACGACGCGGCGAGCATGCCGACGTAGTCGCACTGCAGTGCGCTGCACACCACGGCATCTCATCTCCAGTGGTGCGTTAGCAACGTATTCGGTGAACGCGAACTGCCGCGTTGTGCACGCGCGCCAACCTTCCTGCCATCTCTGTCGCACGCACGTTTGTCACTCCCCCATTGCGCCCTCGGAAGACAACGCCATGACCATGCCGACCGACTCGATTTCCTTCCATGCCCGCCTCACACCGCAACGACTTGCCGCGCGCGACCTGGTGCTGGAGCACGAATGGACCTATGCCGAACTGGACACCCTGATCGGCCAGCTCGCCGCCTTGCTGCAGACGCGCGGCTGCGTCGACGGCGAACGGCTGGCGGTGCTGGCCCGCAATTCGGTCTGGCAGGTTGCGCTGCATTTCGCCTGTGCGCGGGTCGGCGCGATCTATGTGCCGCTCAACTGGCGGCTGAGCGCCACCGAGCTGGACACCTTGCTGCAACGCGCGCAGCCGCATCTGCTGCTGGGCGATGACGTCGCGGCCGGACGCGCGCATGTGGAAGCCTTGGCCAGTTTTATCGACAGTGCCAAGGCGCTGGCGCCCGCCGAAACGTCGTACATCCCGCCCGAGCGCGTGAGTCTGATCCTGTTTACCTCGGGCACGTCCGGCCAGCCCAAGGGCGTGATGTTGAACGAGCAGAATCTGCAGCAGGTGGCGCACAACTTCGGCGTCACCACACGTGTAGATGGCAACAGCAGTTTCCTGTGCGAGGCGCCGATGTTCCACATCATCGGCCTGGCCACCAATGTACGTCCGGCGCTGGCGGTAGGCGGGTCGATCCAGGTGTCGAGCGGCTTCGAACCGAAGCGCACATTGGGCTGGCTCGGCAACCCGGCGCTGGGCATTACCCACTATGTCGGCGTGCCGCAGATGATGCAGGCGTTTCGCAGCCAGCCCGGTTTCGATCCGGCAACGCTGCGTCACCTCACCGCACTGGTCAGCGGCGGCGCGCCGCACGCCGCCGACGACCTGCTGGGCTGGCTGGACGATGGCATCCCCATGGTCTGCGGCTTCGGCATGAGCGAAGCCGGCACGGTGTTCGGCATGTCGGTGGATTGCGCTGTGATTCGTCGCAAACTCGGTGCGGCAGGTATTTCATCGCCCAGCGTGCAGACGCGGGTGGTGGACGGTGGTGGACGGCGATGGCAACGACTGCCCGACAAGCGTACCTGGCGAATTGTTGTTGCGCGGCCCCAACCTCAGCCCAGGCTACTGGCGCGAACCGCAGGCCACCGCTCAGATGCGCGACGCACAGGGTTGGTTCCGCACCGGCGATATCGTTAGACGCGATGACGACGGCTTCTTCTGGGTGGTGGACCGCAAGAAGGACATGTTCATTTCCGGCGGCGAAAACGTGTATCCGGCCGAGATCGAAGCGGTGCTGGCCGATCACCCGGACATCCGCGAATGCGCGGTGGTCGGCATGGCCGACCCGCAATGGGGCGAAGTGGGCTACCTGGCGATCGTGCCCGCCGCTGAGGCGACGGATCTGGAGCAGATTCGCAGTTATCTGATCGAGCGCCTGGCCAAGTACAAGGTTCCCAAGCACCTACGCCTGGTCGAGGCGCTACCACGCACGGCGACCGGCAAGCTGCAGAAGGCGCGATTGAAGGATGCCTTGGCCAAGGAAGCCTGATGGCATTGGCAGCCATGTCACGCGAGCGTGCGCATCACCGCGCACGCTCGGACGGGACCGATGTCGGTCACCGCACTCCATGGTGCTTGATTCCGCCCGACGCAGGATCAGCCGGGCGCGGCGCGGGTTTCAATCAAACACACACGGCCGTCGAGTCCATCCACAACTGCATTCGAACAGCGCAACTGTCCAAGCAAGCGATAGACAGTACTCGTCCCGCTCGGCGATACACCTTGCGCCTGGCAATACGATCATCCGTTACGCAGACGCATCCAGCAGCATGTCGTCTTCGCCGATATGCTCATCCACCCACACCGCGCCCTGCTGCGCCATCAGCGCCAGTTGGTGTTCCAGCTCACGCATCAACAACCGCACACCGGGTTTGAGGATGGCACTGCTGTCGCGATAGATCACGCCACCTGCGCGCGCTTGCGAGGGCTGCTGCAGCTGGAAGGCACGCAGTTCGCCGCGTGCGATGTCGCCGGCCACCATCATGCTTGGCATCACCGCAATGCTGTCGGTGCCGAGCAGGATCTCGCGGGTGAAACTGGCAGAGCTGGAACGCAGTTGATCGCGCGTGGCCAGCCCGTGCTCGCGCATGACCTGCGCCACGTCGCGCTCCACATGCTGACTCAGGGTCGGCAGCACCTGTCGGTACGCAGCCGCTTCGGCGATACGCACCGGGCCATTGGCAAACAACGGATGGTCGCTCCGCGCCACCAGCGCAATCGGGTCCTGGTACAGCACCTTGCGCACCAACGCGTCGTAGCGCGCCAGCGGATACAACCGGCCAACGACCAGATCCACCTCGTTTCCGGCGAGCTTTGGCAGCAACTCATCGGTGCGTCCGTGCAGCAGCCGCACACGCAGCGTGGGTTCGGTACGGTACAAGGCTGCCAGCACTGCCGGCAGCAGGCCGCTCGCCGCCACCGGCAACGCGCCGACAGTGATAGTGAGCGCATCGTCCTGCAGCAACCCTTCGAACGTGTCCTGCGCGCGGCGTAACTGGCCCAGCACGACGTGCGAGGTCTGCACCAGCACCTCGCCCATCGCATTGGGACGCACGCCACGCGAATGGCGCTCGAACAAGGGCGCGCCGACGATCTCTTCGATCTCCTGCAAGGCACGCGTGAGTGCAGGCTGGGTCACGTTCAAGACGCGTGAGGCGCGAAGCAGGCTTTTTTGCCGGTCCAGCGCCTCGATGACACGTAGATGCCGGACCTTGATGCGGTGTTCGAAGAACACGGAGGACATGGTCATGGGGGTGGGCCTTACGTTGGGAAGTCGGGTGGAAGCGCCCGGCCACTGGCCGGGACGCGCAGCTCAGCGTGCCTCGGGCACACGCCGGGTCTGCATGAAGTCTTCGAACGACTCGCCGCGCATGATGGCGTAGACCTGCAGATTGGTCATGCGCACCACGCGGGCGAACTTTTCGATCACAAAAAAATTGGCGCCGTACTGCACCAATCCAAGCCAGTCGCGCGCACGCACCAGCGCTTTCTCGCGCTCGGTAAGCTCGGCTTCCTGCATCAACACTTCCGCGTCCTGCAAAAAGCGATCGCGCCATGGGGCGCGGATCATGTGCCAGAAAAAACGATTGAGGCGCAGTGCGCGATTGCTGGTGCGCAGATCGAACAGATAGGTACCGTCGATCTTGTCCATGCCGTCTACTTGCGGATTCATCAGCAGGCCCTCATGCCGCGTTGGCGGTGCGCGCCAGCAACTCTGCCGAGCGCGGTGCGTCGGCGCGTTCTTCGCCCGGCTCGTACAACACCACGGTCATCGCGGTGGTCGTCATCAGGTAGTAGTTTTGATGCAGCTTGCGGATCGGCCCATCCAACGCGCCGCGCATGGCTAGCCACATGATCTGCTCCACGCTCTCGGCACCGCCCAGGCGCACGTAGTCGGTGTGGGTGAGATCGGTCAGGGTTTCCGGCGCGTGCTGGAAGCGATCCAGAAATTCCATGTCCCAGTCGGTGTTGTTGAAGCCGGTGCGTTCGCCATGGATCTGGTGCGACAGCCCACCGGTGCCGACCACCACCACCCTGAGATCTTCCGGATACGACTCGATCGCACGACGCACCGCCTGGCCCAGCCGGTAGCAGCGGCGTGCGGTCGGCAGCGGGTATTGCAGGACGTTGATCGCAATCGGCACCACCGTGCCCGGCCAGTCCGGCACATGCGGCCACAGCAGCGGCAACGGGGCCGCGCAGCCGTGGTCGATCGGTTTGTCCTGAAACACGGTCAGGTCGAATTCGTCGTTGACCAGGCAATCGGCGATATGCGCCTGCAGCTGCACATCGCCGCGGATCGGAGGCAGATTACGCAGCCCTGCGCCTTCGTCGGCGACCGGGAAGCGCTCGCCCACGCCTAGCGCAAAGGTCGGATACAGATCGAAGAAGAAGGTCGTGCAGTGGTCGTTGTAAAAAAACACCAGCACGTCGGCACGTTGTTCGGCCAGCCACTCGGCCACCGGCGTGTAGCCGTCGAACAACGGCTTCCACACCGGATCCTGTTGTTTGCCCTTGTCGTAGGCCACGCCGATGGTGGGAACGTGCGAGGTCCCGATGCCGCCGATGATGCTAGCCATGCTTTGCTCCTGCGACGCAGCGCTGCCAGGTAAAGGCAGAGCGCACGTCATTGATTGAGTCAGGATTGACGATGCAATGGATCCCAACACGGACGACCAAGCAATCCGGATCGCCAAAACGGTATCCTTGGGATCCAAATTGCCATCAAGCGATCTCATCCGCAAGGTTTTTATACAAGTAATTGCTAGTTTTCCCCTTCGAAGGAACGTGCGCTGCGGTACGGCGCGAGAGAATGGAGCCAATGGCGAACAACCACCGATTGCAAGCGGTCCAGCAGCTACGCGAATTGATCCTGTGCGGCACCTTCGCCCCGGGCGAGCGCATCACCGAGGCAGCCCTGGCCGAGCGCCTGGCCATTTCGCGCACGCCCATCCGCCAGGCGTTGCCGGCGTTATGCCAGGAGGGCCTGCTGGTGCAGGTCGGTAACCGGGGCTATGCGGTCCGCCGTTTCAGCCAGCAGGAAAGCCTGGATGCGCTGGCGGTACGCGCGCTGATGGAGGGCATGGCGGCGCGCACCGTGGCCGAACAGGGCGCGTCGGCCACATTGCTCTCCACCCTGCACGATTGTCTGTGCGAAGGCGACCGGCTGTTTGCCAAGCGCAGCCTCGATGTCGGCGATGAGCAGACCTACGGCGCGATCAATGCCCGCTTCCATCGCGCCATCGTGTTGGCGGCCAACAAACCGATCCTCACCGAGACGGTGGACCGCTGCACGTTGGTACCGTTCGTCAGCCCGGTCAACGTGGTGTTCGGCCAGCGCTCGCCCACCCTGGCCTATGACGATCTCTATTACGGCCACCGCCAGCATGGCGCGATCGTCGCCGCCATCGAACAACGCGATGGCGCACGCGCGGAATTGCTGTTCCGCGAACATGCCAATACGCAGCGGCATAGCATGGGGCTGTGAGTCGCCGCCGGTCCTCGCAGCACCGGCGCCGCGATTGTGGCGGGCACTCCATTGGCTGGCCCCACCGCGCCTGCCGCCCTTGCGGAGCAACAGGCATGGTGCATGCACGCAAACGGTTGGCGACTGCACGGACCGCGTGCCAGCCAGCTCGGCGCGCTATAGCGAATGCACGAACATCAGGTTGAAGGTGTTTCCGGCCACCGAGTTCTTGACCTCGACCGGCAGGTAGACATTGAAATTGAGCACGTTCTTCGCGTCCAACCGCCACGAGAGCCCTGGCCCCATGTAGAACTGTGTGCGTTTGCTGTCGGGCACGCGCTGGCCATTGGTCCGGTTGTCTTGCAGCTGCCGTAGGTAGAAGCCGTTGACACCGACCCGCAGCTGCTCGGTCAGCTTGACCGAGCTGGCAAAATTCAGCCACGCCAGATCGCCTGCCTGGCCGTTGCGGAACTGGAAGCCGGGAATTGGCGGCACCCCACCGGCACGGTCGGTGCGGAAGTTGTACATGTAATGCAGCCGCATGCTGACCTCCCAGTTATCGGTGGGCTGTACCGTGAATGCCCAATGCGGCGAGAACGACCAGTAGCCGGTGCTCTGGTTGATCGCGATATCGCGATCGAACTTGCCCACCGGTGCAAATGCCACCAGTGCGAAGCGCTGAAACAGCAGGATCCGGTCGTTGCGCATCACCGGCGGCATCTGCAACGCCGCCCCGACCGCGATATCGCCAATGCCGAATCCGTTGTCGCTCAACCGCACCGGGCTGTCGGCGGCAAACGCGGCATTCTGGTTGACCAGCGGCACGATGGCATCGACGGCAATCGTGCCGCCCAACCATTTGTAGGGCGTTACGTAGATGAGCTGGGTCAGCGCTGCCGAGCTGCTGATCTTCGGATCACGAAACGCCGGCGAATCGTTGCCTTGCGCATCCAGCACGGCATTCAGATGCGCATGGCGCAGATATTCGACCACCGTCCAGCCGGGTTGGGTGGAGCCAAAACCGTCGAAAAAGCTGGTGCCCCCCAGATTGATGCCTTGCGGCACCGGAACCGTGTCAGGCACGGCCTGTGCGAAGGCCGCCGCTGGCGCCAGCGCAGCCAGCAGCAGAGTCAAGCTGCCGGCGCGCAGGCGATGCGACCGGGGCGATGAGCGACGGCGACCAACAGACGAACATGCGCGTTCCACTAGGCGATTCTCCAACGAAGATGGGCGATTGAGGCAACGCGACTTGGGGGAGAGCAGTGTCGAGATGTCGCCTGCAATGGCCGGCGGCATCGTTGAACAGGCAGGCAGCGATCACTCTCGGTCAGTGCGCCTCGACGCGCAGCAGCAATGCGCCGAGGCGTTGCTTGAACAGCCATTGGTTGTCCTGGTGCACCAGCACATCGTCGAAGGTGCCGATCAGTGCAGGCGCCTGCGCCGTCCAGGGAACAGACGCATCGGTCTGCGGTGCGCTGTAGAGCAGCACATGGCTATGCGCATGGGCCAGCGTGCTCGATTGGACGCTGACCAGGGTATTGAGCATCAAATGACAGGTGTTGCGTGGCGCGCGAGCGCGGAAGGCCTCCAAGATCGCGTCGCGTCCATGCACGGGCACGTCCGGCGCGCTCGGTCGTGCAAAGACGCCGTCGGCAGTGAACAGGGCAGCCAACGCCTGGTGCTCATGGCGGTCGTTATGCAGGGCAAACCGACGAATCAATTGTTCGCACGCAACGATGATCGAAATGTCTGCAGACACGCAGCAGCCTCCCTTGGCGGTGGAATGACACAACTAAAGCGCTGGCGATGTTTCAGCGCAGGGCAATGACCGAGACGACCGAACTGCCGCCGCCTGCGATACGGGCGATCACGTGCTCAGCCACTCGCGCAGCGCGGTGCTGACTGCAGCCGGTGCTTCCACCGGCGCCATATGCCCGCAATCTTCGAATACGACCAGACGCGCCTGCGGAATCTGCCGCGCCATGTCCTGATGCCGTGCCAGCGGGCTCCAGGCATCCTGGCGCCCGACCCCCAACAAGGTGGGGCAGCGAATCTGCGCAAGCACCGGCGCGGCATCCGGGCGCTGCAGCAAGGCGTTGACCTGGCCAGCGAAACTCTGCGCGCTTTGCCGCTGCACCATCGCGCTGAGGTCTTGCATCAAACCTGCATCGGCGCTGCGTGCGGGGTGCAGCATCGGTGGCAACCAGGCCAGTGCCAGCGCCTGCATGCCTTGCGTCTGCGCCAGATCCACCAGCGCCTGGCGTTCCTCGCGTTCGCCGTCGCGACGCGGCGCAATGCCGGTATCGAGCAGTGCCAGCTGCGTCACCCGCTCGGGCGCCTGACGCATGATGTCCAGCGCAACCCGCCCACCCATCGAATGCCCGGCCAACGCAAACTGTGGCGGTGCGCCAGCCAGCACGTGGGCCGCCATCTGCGCGATGCTGTCGAACCCGGGAAAATCCAGCACCTGCACATCGGCCAGATCCGCCAGCGCGTCGCGCTGCGGTTGCCAGATAGCGGCGTCGCAGAGCAGGCCGCAGAGCAGCAGCAAGGTGGGTCTGGAGGTGTGCGAAACGGAAGTCATGGCGCGACTGTAGCCACGCCGGCCGCGTGCGTCGTATGGAAGATGCGGCCTGCGCTATAAGCTCAAAGACATAGAACGTCAGCTATGCCGGCCAGCCACAGCGCAGGCCGGCAGACGCGAGATGGCTTACGCGCCGCCGGAGGCGCGTTGCCACAGCACATCGACCAGCGGCGGCAACCTGCCGGCGAGGCCAAGCGCGGCACCGCGCAACAGGGTCAGGTGCATCTCGTCGTTGGAAAACACGTTGTTGATCGCATCGAAACCGTAGGCGGCCACGGTATTTTCGCTGCGGCGGGTGCGCGCCCAGCGCTGCAGCCGGTGCGGCGCGGCCCAGTCCGCACGTTTGGCCAGCGCGGCGCGCACTTCCGCGCGAAGTGCAGCGACATCGCGCAAGCCCAGGTTGACGCCCTGCCCCGCCAACGGATGCACCACATGCGCCGCATCGCCCAGGGTCAACACGCGGCCACTGACGTACTGCTCCACCAATTGCCGTTGCAGCGGGAACGCAGTGCGTGCGGAAGTGACACGTACCGCGCCCAGGCGCGCAGCAAAGGCCTGGGTCAGCTCGCGCGAAAACGCCGTATCGTCCAGTTCCAGCACGCGCTCGGCCTCGCGATCGGGCAAGGTCCAGACAATCGAACTGCGGCCTTCGGCAAACGGCAGGAACGCCAGCGGCCCGGTGGTCAGAAAGCGCTGCCAGGCCGTGGCCTGGTGCGGTTGTTCGGTCTCCACGAATGCAACCACGCCGCGTTGTGCGTAGGCGTGCCGCGACACCGGCAGGCCGGTCAAGTCGCGCAAGGTAGACGACGCGCCATCGGCGGCGATGGCAATGGCCGCTTCCAGCCGGCTGCCATCGTCCAGCCGCAGGCGCACGCTGTTGGCGTCCTGCTCCAGTTCGGCCACACGCGCCGGGCAATGCACTTCGATCCCCGCGCTGTGCACGGCCGCCCACAGGCGATCGACCAGCAGCGCATGTTCGACGATCCAGCCGAGTTGTTCGCGGCCCAGGGTGTCGGCGTCGAAACGCAGCTCGCCGCCACCGCCGGCATCCCAGACCCGCATGCGCCGATACGGCTGCACGCGCCCGGCGCGCACGCTGGCCCACACGCCAAGACTGTCGAGCAGCGCGGCGTTGTCGGCGGCGAAGGCATAGACACGCAGGTCGGGCTGATCGGCATGCCAGCGCGCGGGCTCGCGCCCTTCCACCAGCGCAACGCTCAAACCAGCGTCGGCCAGCGCCAGCGCGCAGGCGGCGCCGACCACGCCACCGCCGACGATCACCGCATCGCGCGTACCGCGGCGGCTCATGCGATCCCCCGGCACAGCTGCGGCACATCGCCACGGAACCCCATCGCCCCGCCGACCAGCATCGATTGCAGCGGCGCGGCCTGCGAGGTCGCGAGCAATCCCAGGCTGCGCAGCGGCCGCAGCAAGGGTGCCGGATTGCCGGTCAGCCGCGCCAGCCCGCTGGAGAAGCCGATCGTCTGCTCGCGGTCCACGCGTCGACGCGCCACATAGTCGGCCAGCAGCGCGCCGGCTCCGGCATCGCTGCGATCGTGTTCGATCAGCTCTGCCAAGGTGAGCGCGTCGCGCAATCCCAGATTGAAGCCCTGCGCGCCGATGGGGTGCAGCGTCTGCGCGGCATTGCCGAGCAGCACCACGCGCTCGGCGATCAGGTTATTGGCCAGCACCTGCACCAGCGGGTATGCGCTGCGTTCGCCGCTGGCGATAAAGCGCCCGGCGCGCCAGCCGGCCGCGCGCTGCAGCAGGGCCAGCCAGCGGGCCTCGTCGAGCGCGGCGACCATCTCGGCCTCAGCGCGTGCCACGCAGTGGATCGCGCCGTAATGGCGGTCGCCCCGCGGCAACAGCGCGGTCGGCCCGTGCTCGCCGAAGCGCTCCCACGCGGTGCCGTCCGGCGGCCGGGAGGCGCGCACACGCGCCACAAACAAGGTCTGCAGGAAATCGTGCGTGTCGGTCTCGATATGCAGCAGTTCGCGCACTGCGCTGTGGCTGCCATCGGCACCGACCACCAGCCTGGCGCGGACACGCTGCTCGCCGTCGTCGGTCGCCAGCCGTAGCGTGCGCACGCCATCCTGCACCGGTTCCACGCCGATGCAGCGCGCCGGACGATACCGGCGCAGCTGCGTCAATTCGTCCAGGCGTGCCTGCAAGGCGTCGCCGAAGTCGCGAGCCACCACCACGTGCCCGAAGCTGTCGCGCCCGTAGTCGGCGGCGTCCAGCTGCACGCGTCCGAAATCGCCGGCGCGGCTGACGTGGATGCGCCGGATCGGTCCGGGTGGGCTGCGCAACTTGGCCATCACGCCCAGCACGCCCAAGGCGTTGACGGTGGCGGCGGCGAAACTCAGATTGCGTTGATCGAACACGGCCGGCGGCGTGCCGGCTGGCGTGGCTTCCACCAGCCCGACATCCAGGCCGAGGCGGTCCAGCGCAATCGCCAGGCTGGAGCCGACCAGGCCGCCGCCAACGATCAAAACGTCATGTGGATGTGTCATTCCCCCATGATAAGCCCTCGCCAGCAGCGCATCGTGCGCGCCGGATGAGACACGTTGACGCGTCCAGCCGGTCTGCCGTTGTCATGCCGGCCGATGCCGGGCGCAGGCCAGGCAGTGGCGCGGGCACGCCAGGTTCCACGCTACACTCCCGCACCTGTAATCCGGCAACCCCCGCGCATGACTTCTCGCTCGCACGACACCCTGATTTTGAGCCTGCTTGCCGTCCTGATGGCGGCCACACGAATCAATCACTTCGCGCCGGTCCCGGACGCGTCCTGGGCGGTGTTCTTCATCGGCGGGTTTCATCTGGCTGCGCGCAGCAAACTGGCGTTCCCGCTGCTGATGGGCCTGGCGGTCGCGGTGGACTGGCTGGTCATCACCCAGCAGGGCATGAGCTTCTGGCAGCACTACTGTGTGTCGCCGGCGTACTGGTGCCTGATCCCGGCGTACTTCGCGCTGTGGGCCGGTGGTGTATGGCTGCGCCGGCACTATCACGGGGCACAATGGACTGCGCTGGTCGCGCTGGTGCCTGCCCTGCTCATCGCCGTGGCGCTGTGTCAGCTGATCGCCCAGGGCAGCTTTTACTGGATCAGCGCCAGCGTGAGCGAACCCACCCTCGCCGGCTGGTTCAAGAACTACAGCGACTGGCTCTGGCCGTACCTGCGCAGCGCCGCGCTGTACGTCGCGGCCGCAGCCGTCATCCAGGTGGTTGCCGAGCGCCTGGCTGCGCCCCATCGCCAGCGTCAGGCCGGCTGAGTCATGGGCAGCCGGCTTTCACGTATCTATACGCGCACCGGCGACGACGGCAGCACCGGATTGGGCGATGGCAGCCGGACCGGCAAGGATGCCTTGCGCGTCAACGCCTACGGCATCGTGGACGAGGCCAATTCGGCGCTCGGCGTGCTGCTGGCCGCGCCCGGCGTGCCCACTGCGATTGCCGAGCTGCTGACCACCGTGCAGCACCAGCTGTTCGACCTGGGCGGCGAGCTCTGCATCCCCGGCCATGCTGCGATCGAGGCGGCCGACATCCAGGCCCTGGAACGCCACCTGGACCACTTCAACGACAGCTTGCCGCCGCTGCAGGAGTTCATCCTGCCGGCCGGTGGCGAAGCGGCCGCGCGCTGCCACCTGGCCCGCACCATCGTGCGCCGGGCCGAGCGCGAGACCGTGGCGCTGTCGCGCCAGGAAGCAGTGCGCAGCGAGGCGATCGGCTATCTCAATCGACTGTCGGACCTGCTGTTCGTGCTGGCGCGCGTGCTGGCACGCGTGGATGGCCAGCAGGAAGTGCTGTGGCGGCACGACCGCCGGCGCGGCTGACCATGTGCGCGGCACGGCAAAAAGGCTAACGTCATCTCATGCTGGTCTTCACCCATCCCGCCTGTCTCGGTCACGACGCCGGCCCTGAACACCCCGAAAGCCCTGCCCGCCTGGAGGCGGTCGTCGACGCCCTACGCGCGGCCTTTCCGGACCTGGACTGGCGCGAGGCGCCGCTTGCCAAGCTGGGCGACCTGTGCCGCGTGCACGAGCGCGAACAGGTGGACGCGGTGCTGGAGACCGCGTTCGAAGGCTATCGCCAACTGGATGTGGACACCCGCATGGTACCGGCCTCGCGCGCGGCTGCCCTGCGCGCCGCCGGCGCCGGCATCGCCGCCGTGGACGCGGTGATGCAGGACCTCACCCGCACCGCCTTTTGCGCCGTCCGCCCGCCCGGCCATCACGCCACCGCGCAGGTGTCGATGGGGTTCTGCCTGTTCAACAACATCGCCGTGGCCGCCGCTCATGCACGCGACCGGCATGGCCTGGAGCGCATCACCATCGTCGATTTCGACGTGCACCACGGCAACGGCACCCAGGCGATCTTCGAACGCGACCCGGCCGTGCAGTATCTGAGCACGCATCAGTCCGGGCTCTACCCGCACTCGGGCAGCGTCCATGAGCGCGGCGTCGGCAATATCCACAATCTGTTGCTGCCGCCCGGCAGCGATGGCTTGCGCTTCCGCAACGTGTGGGAAGACGAG
This sequence comes from Xanthomonas dyei, assembly GCF_002939865.1. Classification (GTDB taxonomy): domain Bacteria; phylum Pseudomonadota; class Gammaproteobacteria; order Xanthomonadales; family Xanthomonadaceae; genus Xanthomonas; species Xanthomonas dyei. The sequence goes on along the minus strand of NZ_MDEE01000006.1, from coordinate 65,276 downwards.
ATGCTGCCGCTGATCGACGCCTTCCGCCCGCAGCTGATCCTGATTTCGGCCGGCTTCGACGCGCATCTGCGCGATCCGCTGGCCGATCTGATGCTGGACGACGATGATTTCGCCTGGCTGACCGGCGCGCTACGTACCCTGGCCGAGCGGCATGGGCGGGGTCGGGTGGTGTCCATGCTGGAGGGCGGTTACGACCTGCAGGCCTTGCGCGAAAGCAGTGTTGCCCACGTCGCCGCCCTGCGCTGACCTCTAGCAGAATGCCGGTCGCGCCACGGTTTGCGATGAACCTCGTCCTCTTCACGCTGGCGCTCTTCATTGCCCCTATGCGGGGTATGCGGCAAGCTAGTCGCCATTTTACTGGTTGAATCCACGCGTGCGCCGAGTTCTCCGCCTGCTGCCCCTGCCCTTGAGCATCGCCATCTGCCTTCCGGCCATGGCTGCCGACAAGCCGTTGAATTGGGGACTGTGCCCGGCCGTGGACCCGTTGCCTGGTTTCGAGGGCGCCCCTGCCGCCGACGCCAAGGCCGCCGAAATGCGCCAGCAGCTGCCGACCGACATCGAGGGCGACCAGCTGTCCGGCACTAGCACCACTCCGCAGTACCAGGGCAACGTGGCGCTCAAGCGCGGCGACCAGTTCCTGGGCGCGGATAACCTACGCATGGATACCGAGACCGGCAATTACATCGCCGAGGGCAATGTCCGCTACCAGGACACCTCCTTCCGCATGGTCGCCGACCGCGCCGAGGGCAATCAGGACACCGACGCCCACAAGGTCTCCAACATCCAGTATCAGATGGTGGACCGCCGCGGCAATGGCGTGGCGGAATCGGTGGACCTGCAAGGCCAGGTCGGCCAGATGCATCGTTCGACCTACACCACCTGCGATCCCTCGCAGCCGATCTGGCGGGTGCGCGCGCCCGAAATCGACGTCGACAACGAAGAAGGCTTCGGTACCGCGCGTAACGCCGTGCTGCAGATCGGCAAGGTGCCGGTGCTGTACTTCCCGTGGTTCAAGTTCCCGATCGACGACCGTCGCCAGACCGGCCTGCTGTTTCCGCAGTTCGGCCTGTCCGGGCGTAACGGTTTCGACTACCTGCAGCCGATCTACCTGAATCTGGCGCCCAATTACGACGCCACCTTGTTGCCGCGCTACATGAGCAAACGCGGTTTCATGTTCGGCACCGAGTTCCGCTATCTGTACGACGGCGGTCGCGGCGAAATCACCGGCAACTACCTACCCAACGACAAGTTGCGCGAGAAGGACCGTGGCAGCGTTTTCTATAGCGGCTACCACAACGTCAACAGCCATTGGCAGGCGCGCAGCAGCATTTCCTGGGTCAGCGACACCCGCTATGTGGAAGACTTCACCAGCCGTCTGAACGGCATGGGCTCGGCGTCCAGCCTGCAGAGCACCATCGGCATCTACGGCACCGGCGAAACCTGGACCGCCGGCCTGATGGCCGACCGCTGGCAGCTGACCGACTACACCCTGGACGAGCAGGCGTTGCCCTACAACCGGCAGCCGCGTGCGTATTTCACCTGGGAAAAGCCGTTCGGCATTTTTGAGGCGGGTGTGTATGCCGAGGCGGTGCGTTTTACGCATGACGACTCTTATCTGGTTAGACCCCCGTTAAATGGGGGCAATACTGGCAATGACGACGATGATGATTACGTCCGCACCAATATCCGCAACAGGGAATATGGCAGCGGCTCGCGGCTGGACGTCAAACCCTATATCTCGATGCCGTTGTCGGGTGCAGCCTGGTTCGTAACGCCAACGGTGGCCTGGCGTTACACCGCCTACCAACTGGATTCGACGCTGGCCAATACCCCGCCGTTGACCGGCAATCGCACGCCCACGCGCAGCCTGCCGATCGCTTCGCTGGACGCCGGCCTGTACTTCGACCGGGAAACCTCGCTGTTCGGCACCAATTATCTCAATACGCTGGAACCGCGCATGTACTACTTGTACGTGCCCTACCGCGACCAGGACGACCTGCCGGTCTTCGACACCCGTCCGTTCACCTTCAGCTACGGCCAGCTGTTCCGCGACACCCGCTATACCGGCGCAGACCGCCAGAACGATGCCAACCAGTTGACCCTGGCGGTCACCTCGCGCTGGCTGCGCCAGGACGACGGGCGCGAGAAGCTGTCGCTGAGCGCCGGCCAGATCCTGTACTTCAACGACTCGCTGGTCACCATCAACAACAGCACCAACTCCGCGGCAGGCAGCGAACAGCCCATTGAGCAGGGCAAGTCCGCCTGGGTGGCCGATGCCAACTACATGATCAACGATCGCTGGTCGATGGGCGCCACGTATCAGTGGAACCCGAACTCGCGTAAGGAAGACCTGGCCAGCCTGCGCACCCGCTATCTACTGGGCAACGACGGCATCATCAATCTGGCCTACCGCTACCGTCGTAACCTGATCGACGACAGCGACCAGCTCAAGCAGGCCGACTTCTCGTTCCTGTATCCGATCAATCCCACCTGGAGTGCGGTCGGTCGCTACTACTACTCGCTGCTGGACCGTAAACCGCTGGAGATCATCGGCGGCGTGCAGTGGGACAGCTGCTGCCTGGCGGTGCGCGCGCTGGTGCGCCGGTTCGTGCGCAACCGCGACGGCGAGATGGACAACTCCATCCAGTTCGAGTTCGTGCTCAAGGGCTTGAGTTCGTTTGGCCAGAACACGGACCGCACTTTGCGCCGTGCTATTCTCGGCTATTACCGCGACGACCTGTACCTGGTCCCGCCCAGCAACACCACGACCAATCCGGACGATTACGATCCGAACCTGATTCCATGACCAAGCCTTTCTCTGTTCTTCTTGCCTCGTTGCTGGTAATCACCAGCACGGTCTCGCCGGTGGCATCGGCGCAGCAATCCCAGCCGCTGGATCGTATCGCCGCTATCGTGGACGAAGACGTGGTGCTGCAGAGCGAGCTCGATCGCGCTGTGCGCAACGTCAAGTCGCAGTATGCCGGTCGCGAAAACCAGCTGCCGCCGGACGATGTCCTGCAGCGGCAGGTGCTCGAGCGCCTGGTCCTGGTCAAGTTGCAGGTCGGCCGTGCCGATGGCAGCGGCATCCGCGTCAGCGACGAGGAACTCAACCGCGCCATCGCCAGCATCGCCCAGCAGAACGGCACCACCGTGGATGGTCTGCGCCAGAAGCTGGCTGCCGACGGCATGGCTTACGGCGACTTCCGTGCTTCGGTGCGCGACGAAATCATCGTGCAGCGTCTGCGCCAGAGCTTTGCGCAGAGCCGCATCAGTGTGAGCGAAGGCGAAGTGGATACCGCGCTGGCCCAGCAGGCCACGACCGGTAGCCAGTATCACCTGGCGCATATCCTGGTGGGCCTGCCGGAAGGCGCGACCGCCGACCAGATCGCCACCGGTCAGAAGAAGGTCGATGGCGTCAAGGCATTGATCGACAAGGGCGAGCTGGATTTCTCTGCGGCGGCGGTGCGTTATTCCGATAGTCCGAACGCGCTGGAAGGCGGCGACCTGGGCTGGCGCAGCCTGGACGAAATCCCCAACGCATTTGCCCAGCTGATCCGCGACATGAAGCCTGGACAGGTCGCCGGCCCGCTGCGTGGCCCGAGCGGTTTCCAGCTGCTGAAACTGGTGGAAATGCGCGACGCCAATGCCGGGGGCGAAAAGAAGATGGTCACCGAGTACAACGCGCGCCATATCCTGGTCCGCATCGGCGACAACCAGACCGACGCGCAGGCTAAGGCCAAGATCGATACGCTGCGGGCACGCATCGCAGGCGGCGCCGATTTCCAGGCAACGGCCAAGGAGTCCTCAGAGGACACCAACAGCCGCGGCCAGGGTGGCGATCTGGGTTGGTTCCCGGCCGATGCGTTCGGCCCGGATTTCGGCAAGCAAGTCGAAGGCCTGGCTGACGGCGCAGTGTCCGAGCCGTTCCGCACGCAGGCCGGTTGGCATATCGTGCAGCGCGTCGGCAGCCGTCAGACCGACGTCAGTGCCGAAAACCAGCGTGCCCAGGTCCGTGAAACGATCGGCCGTCGCAAGCTGGAAGAGGAATACAACCGCTATCTGCAGGAACTGCGTGGCGAGGCGTATGTGAGCTACCGTACCGGCGATCGCGCCGACGGCAATGCCACCGCCGAGCCGACCAAGCCGGCAGAACCCGCAGCCCCGACCCCGCCGCCGGCACAGCCGGCGCGCTGAGTCGATGATGGTCCCGTCGCTCGCGCTGGTGCCAGGAGAGCCGGCCGGGATCGGGCCGGAGCTGTGCATCCGGCTCGCTCAACAACCGCGCTCCGATGCGCGGCTGGTCGCTTACGCAGATCCCGATACCCTCAACAGCGCCGCAAAGGCGCTGTCTTTGTCTGTGCGCCTGCTCGACCCCGATCAGCCGGCACGCATGCCCGGCGATCTGCCGCTGTTTCCGATTCGTCAGGCCGTCCCGACCCGCTTCGGCACTGCAGACCCCGCCAATGCAGCGGCCGTCATTGCAGGCCTGCGTACCGCTGCGGGCGACTGTCTTGCCGGCCGACGGCAAGGCATCGTGACCGGCCCGGTACACAAGGCAGTCATCAACGCCGGCGGGATCGCCTACACCGGCACCACCGAATTGCTGGCCGAACAGGCCGACTGCCCGGTGGTGATGATGCTGGCCAACAGCATCGTGCGCGTGGCGCTGGTGACCACGCACCTGCCGCTGCGTGCGGTGGCCGATGCGATCACCGCCGACGCGGTTGCGCGCTGTCTGCGCATCACCCACGCCGCGATGCGCCGCGACTTCGGCCTGGAGCACCCACGTATCGCCGTGCTCGGCCTCAATCCCCACGCAGGCGAAGAAGGCCACCTGGGCCGCGAAGAACTGGACATCATCATCCCGGTGCTGGAGCAGCTGCGCGGCGAAGGTATGCAGCTGATCGGCCCGTTGCCGGCGGACACCGCGTTCTTGCCGCAGAAACTGAGCGGCTTCGACGCAGTGGTGGCGATGTACCACGACCAGGGCCTGCCGGTGCTCAAGTACAGCGGTTTCGAGCAGGCGGTGAACATCACCCTGGGCCTGCCCTACCCGCGCGTGGCGGTGGATCACGGCACCGCGCTGGAACTGGCCGGACGCGGCATCGCCGATCCATCCAGTCTGATGGCGGCAGCCGCGTTGTGCGCGCGCTTGGCGGCACGCGGCTAAGCGCGTCGCACCTGCGCGATCGCCGCAGGTTATGAGCGACTTATCGGACTGTGACAGCCTGGACGCGCAGCACCGACACCGCGTGCAGCCGCCGGCTCCGTTAAACTGCGCGTATGAATTATTCCTTCAGCGCACCGGCCAAGAAGTCGCTTGGCCAGCACTTTCTTGCCGACCGGTATTACATCGACCGGATCGTCCAGGCGGTGGACCCGCGCGCCGGACAGCACCTGGTCGAAATCGGCCCCGGTCAGGGCGCGATCACCTTCCCGCTCCTACGCAAGCATGGCGCGTTGACGGTGATCGAGTTCGATCGCGACCTGATTGCACCGTTGACCGAGGCCGCCGCACCGATCGGAGAACTGAGCATCGTCCATCGCGACGTGCTCAGCGTGGATTTCACCGAACTGGCCAACGGCACGCCGATCCGGCTGGTCGGCAACCTGCCTTACAACATCTCCTCGCCGATCCTGTTCCATGCGCTGGACCATGCCGCTGCGGTGGCCGACATGCACTTCATGCTGCAGAAGGAAGTGGTCGACCGCATGGCCGCCGGTCCCGGCAGCAAGGTCTACGGCCGGCTCAGCGTGATGCTGCAGGCGTACTGCGAGGTCACCGCGCTGTTCGTGGTGCCGCCTGGCGCGTTCCGGCCGCCACCGAAGGTGGATTCGGCGGTGGTGCGGCTGGTGCCGCGCGACCCGGCAACGGTGATGATCAACGACCGCCGTCGCTTCGCCGATGTGGTGCGCGCCGGCTTCGGGCAGCGTCGCAAGACCCTGCGCAATGCCTTGTCCACCGTCTGCGAACCCGCACATTTCGAGGCAGCGGGCGTGCGTCCGGATGCCCGCGCCGAACAACTCGAGGTCGCCGATTTCATTCGGCTGGCCAATGTCGAGCTGGCTTGAGCGCCGTTCCCACACCGTTTTATTTAGACTTTTCCCATGCAAGATGATCCACGCTATCGGGTCGAGGTCGAGGTGTCGCCGCGCTTCCTCGCTCATCAATCGACCCCGGAAGAAGGCCGCTATGCCTTCGCTTACAGCATCCGTATCCACAACGCGGGCGCCGTGCCTGCACGCCTGATCGCGCGCCACTGGCAGATCACCGACGCCAACGGCCGCACCGAGCAGGTGGATGGCGAAGGCGTGGTCGGCGAGCAGCCATGGCTGCGCCCCGGCGAAGCCTTCCATTACACCTCCGGTGTGCTGCTGGAAACCGAGCAGGGACAGATGCAAGGCCACTACGACATGGTGGCCGACGATGGCACCGAATTCACCGCCCCGATCGCCGCCTTTGTGCTGAGCGTACCCAGGACGCTGCACTGATGACTGCTGGATTGATGGAGCGCACACGATGAGCGTCTGGGCAATTGGCGACCTGCAAGGGTGCTACGACATTACCCAGCGGTTGCTGGAAAAGATCAATTTCGACCCCGCACAGGACACGCTGTGGTTCTGCGGCGATCTGGTCAACCGCGGCGGGCAATCGCTGGAAACGCTGCGGCTGGTGCATTCGCTGCGCGCACACAGCGTGGTGGTGCTGGGTAATCACGATCTGTCGCTGCTGGCGATCGGTGCGCGCTCGGAGGAAGAGCAGCGCAAGGTCAATCCGGATCTGCAGCGCGTCGTGCTGGCGGAGGACCGCGACGTGCTGCTGGACTGGCTGCGTCTGCAGAAGCTGGCCCACGTGGACCGCGAGCTGGGCTGGATGATGGTCCACGCCGGGCTTGCGCCGAAGTGGACCACGCAGCTGGCCGAAAAGCATGCGCGCGAAGTCGAGCAGCAGCTGCAAGGCGGCGGCTATCGCAAGCTGTTGCGCAACATGTACGGCGATCAGCCGGGATGGTCGCCAGGCCTGAGCGGGTACGACCGCAGCCGCGCGATCATCAACCTGTTCACGCGCATGCGCTATTGCACGCCGCGCGGCCGCATCGCCACCGACGACAAGGGCACGCCGGGCACGCAGGCACAAGGACTCTACCCGTGGTTCGAGGTACCGGGCCGGGTCGAGCGCGATCTCAAGATCGTGTGCGGGCATTGGTCCGCGCTGGGATTGACGATTACCCAGGGCGTGCATGCCATCGATACCGGTGCGGTGTGGGGCGGCAAGCTCACCGCCCTGCAACTGGATACCGACGAATTGCGCGTGGTGCAGGTGCCAGGGCGCGAAGTCACTGCCCCGGCCGCACCTGCCACGAATGCACCACGGCGTCCACGCGAAGGTCAGGGCCGCCCGCGCGGGCGTGGCCGAGGACGTGGCAATGGCGGTGGCAATGGCAATGGCGGTGGCGGTGGCGGTGGCGGTGGCGGCAACAATGCGGGAAATGCGGGTAGCGGCACCGCTGCACCGGCCAAGCCGCAGAGTGGCGTTGTTCCTGAGTAAGAGCGACTCACCAACCGGCTGCGCCCCGATGCGGGAGCAGCCGTTGCTCTGACCGGCATGTGCCACGCATCCGCTGCGCTCCAGTGCGCCGTCCACGGTCACCGGGCAGCCGCTCGCTAGGTTTTTCTTTAGCGGCGCTTAGTTGTATGGAATCGGGCGCGCTGATCGCGCGCTGCGTCCTTGCCGGCTCAGCGACGCAGGTAATCCACAAAGGAAAACGCGAACGCATGGCGGTCATCGGCCGCATGCGTCTGGCGATGCCCTGGCACCCATACCGCCGGGTCGATCGGTGGGAAGTGCGTGTCGGCCCCATCCACCGCGGTGTCGACCTCGGTCACCGCCAGCATGTCGGCGCGCGCCATCGTCAGGCGGTACACCTCGCCGCCGCCGATCACGCATAACTCCTGCGCGCCCTCCCGCTCGGCACGCGCGATCGCCTGATCGACCGATGCCACCGCGTGCATGCCCTCGAACGGCACCTGCCCCGAGCGCGTCAGCACCAGATTCAAGCGCCCCGGCAATGCGCGCCCGAGCGATTGCGCCGTCTTGCGCCCCATCAGGATCGGCTTGCCCATCGTCAGCGCCTTGAAGCGCTTGAGATCGTCCGGCAACTTCCACGGCAGATCGTTATCGCGTCCGATGGCGTTGTTGCGGTCGAAGGCGACGACCAGAATCAGCTTCATGTGTCTGGAGATAGCTCGTTATAGATTTTCATTGCCGCATGCCGAGCAAGCATCCCCAAGAAAAAAATCGCAATGTAGGCCAAGGCAATCGCGCCCAATGCTGGCTGCGATTGCTCGCTGAGCATTCTCGTCAAATCCAGTCGCTCACCTTTATACAAGGCAACTCCAAAGAAGCCGATGGGCGCAATGAGAACGATGCTTGTCAGATTGACGAAGAGACTTGCTTGCATCGTCATCAGCGAATCGGCAAGTTTCTCTCGTGCTTTGTTCGAATTTTTCGTCATGACGCTCCTCCTCTTTCGATGAAAATCAGCATGCGCAGCCTGTGTCTCATCGGTCGAGATCCGGCTTACACCGCCACCGGCGCCTTGATCGCCGGATGCGGGTCGTAGCCTTCGATGGCGATGTCCTCGAAGCGAAACGCAAACAGGTCTGTCACTTCGGGATTCAGGCGCAAGGTCGGCAATGCGCGCGGGGTGCGCGTCAGCTGCTCGCGCGCCTGTTCGACGTGATTCGAATACAGATGCGCATCGCCCAGCGTATGCACGAAATCGCCCACACCCAGGCCGGTGGCCTGCGCCACCAGATGAGTCAGCAGCGCATAGCTGGCGATATTGAACGGCACACCCAGGAAGATGTCGCCGCTACGCTGGTAGAGCTGGCAACTCAGTTTGCCGTCGACCACGTAGAACTGGAACAGGCTGTGGCACGGCATCAATGCCATCTGCGGCAGCTCGCCGACGTTCCAGGCGCTGATCACCAGCCGGCGCGAATCCGGGTTGCGTTTGATCTCATCGACCAGCCATTGCATCTGGTCGATCTCGACGCCGTCCGGGCCGGTCCAGCGCCGCCACTGCTTGCCGTAGACCGGGCCAAGGTCGCCATTGTCGTCGGCCCATTCGTCCCAGATGCGCACCTGGTTGTCTTTCAGATACCCGATGTTGGTATCGCCCTGCAAAAACCACAGCAGCTCGTGGATGATCGAGCGCAGATGCAACTTCTTGGTGGTGACCAGCGGAAAGCCGGCATTGAGATCGAAGCGCATCTGCCAGCCGAACACGCTGCGCGTACCGGTACCGGTGCGGTCGGACTTTTCGGCGCCGTGTTCCAGCACATGCTGCAGCAGATCCAGATACGGCTTCACTTCGCCGCCTCCACCGCTACGGCGGTGGGCACTACCGGCTGCAACACCGGCGCACGGCGCGACATCGCCAGCAAGACCAGGCCCACCGCAATCAACGGCAAGCTCAGAATCTGGCCCATCGTCAACCAGTTGAAGGCCAGATAGCCGATCGGCGCATCCGGCACACGCACGAATTCCACGATGAAGCGGAACACGCCATACAGCAGCGCAAACAGCCCCGACACCGCATAGCGCGCGCGCGGCTTCATCGAGAACGCCCACAACACGACAAACATCACCACGCCTTCCAGCGCGGCTTCGTACAGCTGCGACGGGTGACGGGCGAACCGATCCAATGCGCCGGCGGCGTATTGCGCGTGAATCTGCGCTGGTGCGATATCGGCCAGTTCCGGCGCATGCGGGAAGATCACGCCCCAGCCGGCCTGCGTGAACTTGCCCCACAACTCGCCGCCGACAAAATTGCCGAGCCTCCCGAAACCAAGGCCCAACGGCACCAACGGCGCGACAAAATCCATCACGTCGAAGAAGTGCAGGCGATGCTTGCGCGCCCACAGCCAGCAGGCGGTCAACACACCCAGCAGCCCGCCGTGGAAGCTCATGCCGCCTTCCCACACCTTGAACAGGATCAGCGGATTGGCCAGGAAGGTCTCGAACGCATAAAACAGCATGTAGCCGATGCGGCCGCCCAGCACCACGCCGAGCATGCCGTAGAACAGCAGGTCGGAAAAACCGTCCATGTCCACGCCGGGCAGACGGCCGCGCAGGATGCGCGAGCGGCCCAGCGCCCAGGCCGAGAAGAAAGCGGCCAGATACATCAAGCCGTACCAGTGCACCTGCACCGGGCCAAGCGAGAAGGCGATGGGGTCGATGGCGTGCAGATAGATCATGCGGACCGCGTATCACAAAAAAGCGAGGCGTCTATTCTGACACCTCGCACGCCTTCAGCCTAAGAGCTGGGGCCGATCGGGCAGCTCGTCTTCATTCTGCACGTCGGCGCCGCGCGGGAAATGCGCGACCAGCAGCTCGGTTACCGCCTCGATGCCGGCCAGCACCGCCGCCTCATCCTGGCGCTCGCGCAGGAACTGCTGCATACGCCGGCACACCTCCGCCCACTGCGCCTCCGGCACCTGGCTGCGCAAGCCGCGGTCGGCAACCACTTCGATGGCGTGGTCGGCCAGCAACAGATAGATCAGCACCCCGTTATTGGCTTCGGTGTCCCAGGTGCGCAGCTGCGCGAACGCCTGATCGGCGCGCTGGCGAGCGGTGTGGGCGCGCCACAGCGCCCCGAGCGGCAGGTCCGCCTCGACCGCCACCATGATCTGGCCGGTATGGCTGCGCTCGCTGGCGGCCACCGCCGCCGTGATCGCATCCATGCAACTGGTCGGAAACCTGCGCTGCGCCGACGGCGCGAAAAGATGCCTGAGCCACCGCATTACCAACTCCCCGAGGCGCCACCGCCTCCCGATGATCCACCGCCGCCGCCCCAGCCGCCACCGCCAAAACCACCACGGCCACCGCCCCCGAATACTCCGAATCCGCCACCGCCCCAGCCACCGCCGCCGACAAAGCGCCCCGGCGAGCCGGAGACCAGGCCCGCCAGCAGACCGATGACGGCTGCACCGGCGCTGGCGAACAGCAACGAGGTAAACAGCAAGGCGGCGCCCCCGGCCGCGACGCCGGTCAGCACGGCGCGCAGCGGACGCGGCAGGGCGCCGAGGATGCCGCGCGCCACCATCGCGACCACAAAGCCGATAAACAGCGCCATGATCCAGCCGCCCCCACCTGCCCCATTGCCGACGCCACCCTCGGCGTGCCCGCTGACCGGTTCCGGGAGAGCTTCTCCTTCGATCAGGCCCGCCAGCGTCGCGGTCGCATCGCGGATACCGCCGCCGTAGTCGCCCTCGCGGAACCTCGGCGCCAGGTACTCCTGGATGATCCGGTTGGCCACGATGTCGGGAATGGCGCCTTCCAGGCCATAACCGGGCTGGATGCGCACGCGGCGATCATCCTTGGCCACCAGCAGCAGCACGCCATCGTCCACGCCCTTGCGCCCGATCTTCCATTGATCGAACACGCGCTGGGTGTATTGCTCGATCGTCTCCGGCTGGGTGGTCGGCACGATCAGGATCTGCAGCTGCGCGCCCTTGCGTTGCTGCAATGCCAGCGCCTGCTGCTCAAGTTGCTGGAGCTGCGCCGCATCCAAGGTGCCGGTGACATCGACCACCGGCGAGCGCAGTGGAGGGATGGCTGCAGGATCCTGCGCCAGCACCGAGGCGGGCAGCAGCAGTAGCGCCATGATCCAAAACACCCACAGGTGCGTTTTCCGCATTACCAACTCCTTGATAAGTACCGACAGTGAATCAGCACTGACACTTAAAGCTTTGCTAATAAAACGTAGCGAGCAGTCGTCAGGTGGGTGTGGACGGCGCGCTCAGAACCGGCGTGGACGAGTGGACCATGGCGCACCGAGCACCGGCCGCGCCCGCCTGGCGGTGAGCACAGTCGTTGTGTTGGCCGCTCTTGGCTTTCCCTTCTCCCTGCGGGGAAGGTGCCCCGAAGGGATAAATGAAGGAACGAGCGAAGCTACGTGCAGTGTCGTTACACGACGGCTTCGTCCCTCACACCCACACCGCTCCTGAGGGAGAGGGACTTGATGCTCCGCATTTGAACGTTGGTTGATCACGCAGGCGATAGGTTGCTTGCCATCGCACACGTAGCGATTGCCTCGACATGCCGTGCAGCACACCGCGCAGTAGTTGAGCCTGCGCAGGTGCATGTATTTACTGAGCCGGCTGCTGCTGTGGCGGTTGTTGCTGCGGCGCTTGCTGATTGCCGAAGTCCACCTGCGGCGCGCGCGAAATCTGCGCTTCGTTTTCCACGCTGAAATTCGGCTTGGGCTGGTAGCCGAAGATCTTGGCGGTGATCACCTGCGGAAACGAGCGGATATAGGTGTTGTAGTCCTGCACGGTCTGGATGTAACGGCCGCGGGCCACGGTGATGCGATTTTCGGTGCCTTCCAGCTGCACCTGTAGATCGCGGAACGACTGGTCGGACTTGAGCTGTGGGTAGTTTTCGCTGACCACCAGCAACCGCGACAGCGCACTGCCCAGTTCGCCCTGCGCCTGCTGAAAACTCTTGAGCGAGGCTTCATCGTCGGCATTGACCTGGATCTGCCCGACGCGTGCGCGCGCATTGGTGACTTCGGTCAGCACCTGACGCTCCTGCTGCGCATAGCCCTGCACGGTGCGTACCAGGTTGGGAATCAGGTCGGCACGGCGCTGGTACTGGTTGAGGACTTCCGACCAACCGGCTTTGACGCCTTCTTCTTTTTGCTGGATCGCGTTGTACCCGCACCCCGACAGCGAGGCGGTCAGGAGCAGCAATACCAGAGCACGCATCAGGACAGACATGCAGGCGATTCCGTTGAAAGAGAGCCGCAGCATGCCACGCGCCAGGTCAAACCCGCATGCACATGCGCCTGCCAGGCGTGCGAGGGGTAGTGCGCCTCGAAACGACCGGCAGTCCCTGATGAGCAACCACGTCGATCTGCGGTCCGTGGCGACGGCGCTCGCACCCTGAGGCGAGCCCGTCGACGCATGGCGCCGCGTATTGACAGGCCATGCGTGCCGCGCGAGCTCGCGCCCCTCTCCACCCCGAGTGCACCAAGCGCAAGTTGCCAATCTCGTGTGTTTGCGCAACACGTGGCGCGCGCCTGATCGAGCAAGACATGTCAAGCCCTGCCGAACGTACCTGCGCGCTGTTGCCAAAGCAGGAGATCGCCCGGCGGCGGGCCGTCCGCATGTCTGCGCGATTGATCAGGATGTGATGCGCAACCGGCTGACCGTCAAGATCGCACCCGTCTCAAAACACCCGCGGCAACAGAATCAACCCCCAGCACAGCAGCACATTGATCAGCAGCAGAAACACCGCTGCCGATCCCATGTCCTTGGCGCGGCCGGCGAGCACGTGGTGCTCGGGGCCATAGCGTTCGATCACCGCTTCGATGGCCGAATTCAACAGCTCGGCGGCCAACACGATCAACAACGGCGCGATCAGCGCGATGCGTTCCAGCGGCGACTGACCGAGCCAGATGCCCAACGGAGCCATCACCACGGCCAGGCAGACTTCCAGCCGGAATGAGGATTCGTGCAGCCAGGCTGCACGTAAGCCCTGCCACGACCAGACCGCGGCCTTGAGCATGCGGCGCGGTCCGCGCGGCACGTGTCCCAATTGATCGGCCATGCGTCAGTGCTTCCGGCCGCGAGGGCGCGTCAGGGGACAAGAAGAACGCATGGCATGATCGCTGCTGGGGAAAGTGCGAATCTTGCACCGTGACGCTGCGCATCGCCAGCCACGGCGTGGTTTGCCCTCAGCTCGCAGACTGCTGCACCATGGGCAGCCCGCTCTCTCGCTGCAGGTTTCCGTATGACTCGACGCGTCTTGCGCACACTGCTGTGCACCCTCGCACTGCTCTCCGGCCAGGCCATCGCGCAGGCCCATCAGGCCCCACACGCCGCGCCTGCGGTGCCCGCACAGGTGTCCAACGCGGCCTGGGAAGACGACATGCAGCGCTTTGCGGCCAGCGATGCGCGCCAGCCGCCGCCCAGGCACGGCATCGTGTTTGTCGGCAGTTCGTCGATCCGCTTCTGGGACACGCTGGCGCAGGATTTCCCCGGCAAACCGGTGATCAATCGCGGCTTCGGCGGCTCGGAGGTGCGCGACAGCACCTGGTACGCCGACCGCATCGTGATTCCGTATGCGCCACGTCAGGTGCTGCTGTATGCCGGCGATAACGATCTCAACAGCGGCCGCACGCCCGAGCAGGTGCGCGATGACGTGGTGGCGTTCGTCGCCCGCATTCGGCGCGATCTGCCCAAGACGCGCATCAGTTATCTGTCGATCAAGCCCAGCCCCTCGCGTGCGCAGTTGCTGCCGTCGGTGATCGCCGCCAATCGCCTGATCAAGGACGCACTTGCGCCGCTGCCGCGCGTGGATTTTGTGGATGTCTACACGCCGATGCTCGATGCCAGTGGCAAGCCGCGCCCCGAACTGTTTCGCGAGGACATGCTGCATATGACTGCAGACGGCTATGCAATCTGGCGTAAGGCAGTGGCGCCGGTATTGGAGCAAAAATAAGGATCAACGGAGCGACTCGGTGGAACAGCCCATGCCGACGCTATCGAGCGGCGACAACGCGCCTGGCAAGCACCAACCGACCTACGCCACCACCACCGCCACCGAAGTCCCTAGACCTGCCTCGCTGTGCAGCTCGATCCGCCAACCGAAGCGGTCGCACAGCCGCCGCACGATCGACAGGCCCAGCCCGGTGCCTTGCGGGCGCGTAGGGTCTGCGCGGAAAAACGGCTCGAACGCGCGTGCACGTGCCTCCTCGCTCATGCCGATACCGGTATCACGCACCACGATGCGGTCCTGGCTGACTTCCACTTCGATGCTGCCGGTGTTGGTATAGGCGCAGGCGTTGCGCAATAGGTTGCTCAGTACCACCCGCATCACCCGCGGCGGCGCGAACATCTGCAGGCTGCCCTCGCCGACCATGCGCAAGGAAACCGGCTTGTCGCCGAGCAATTCGCGGGCGCTCTCGACCTCTTCGCTGGCTAGCTCAGCCGCGTCGAAGGTCTCGCTTTGCGGATCGATCTCCGCTTCGCGCGCCAGGATCAGGAACGCGTCGATTACCGCTTCCATGTCGCGGCCGGCACGCTGGATGCGGCGCAGGCTTCGCTGGGTACGCTGCGATAGCTCGTCGTCGGCCAGCGCCATGTCGCTGGCCACACGGATCACCGTCAACGGCGTGCGCAGTTCATGACTGGCATCGCGGGTGAAGTTGCGTTCGCGCGCGACGTGGTCGCTGACCCGCTGGCCGAGCACGTGCAATGCGGCGGCCAACTGCCGGGTCTCGCCTTGCAACTCTGCCGGCAACCGCTCCGGCGATAATTCGTCCACATCCGGGTTGCGCGGGTCCCAGTGCGACACGCGTCGCGCGAGCCAGCTGATCGGCGACACCAGGCGCTTGGACACGCGGTAGGTGAACCATGAAACGCCGTAAACGCCCAGCAGCACGATGATCGCCGGCACCACGCCGAACCACAGCGTCAGATGCGCGGCCCGCGAGCGCGGAAATACCAGATACAGGCGTCCTTCGGGGCGTTGGTCCACATAGACCAGCGCATCGGCAGCGGCCACCTCGCTGAACCCCGGCGACAGGGTTTGCAGCGCGCGCGGCGCCGCATCGGCGGCGGTGCCGGCAGGCGAGAAATACCCTTGAATATTGCGCGTATTCGGCGGCCGGTTGTCCGGCGCGCTCTTGTGCATGCGCCAGAAGTGCACGGCCTCATCGGCCAGCACGGTGCGCACCAGGCTGTACTTGATCACGAAGGAAATCAGATACCCGCCTAGCACGATCGCCAAGCTCGCCAGCGCGACCTGCAGCAGGAAGGCGAGACGTATTTTTCGCGGGAGCCCGTGTGGCATTGCTGCATCCAGGGGAGAGCGCCGGATTATAGGCAACGCTTCCGTGAGTCCGTCGTGCAGCCAGCCGGCCGCACGGGAGAACGAGCGGCGCGTGTGCGCCTACAGGATCGGCCGGCCGCCAGTCGGCAGCCGGCCGGCGACATCAGGCCATCGGTTGGGCGATGTCGGCAATGCGATAGCCGGCGCTCTGCACGGTGTGCAGCAGCGGGCGATCGAACGGCTTGTCGATGATCTTGCGCAGGTTGTACAGATGGCTGCGCAGGGTGTCCGAGTCCGGCAACCCATTGCCCCAGATTTCGCGTTCGATTTCCTGGCGTGTCACCACGCGCGGCGATTCGCGCATCAGGATGGTGAGCAGGCGCAGGCCGATCGGCGAGAGCTGCAGCTCGGTGCCGGCACGGGTGGCGCGCATGCTGACCGGGTCGAGCACCAGGTCGGCGACCTTGAGCACTTCCGAGCCCACCTGACGACGCTCGCGGCGGATCAGGGCACGCAGGCGCGCTTCCAGTTCCTGAATCGCGAAAGGCTTTGTCAGGTAATCGTCGGCGCCGAAACCCAGGCCGGTGAGCTTGTCGTCCAGCGTGTCGCGGGCGGTCAGCATCAGGACCGGAGTGGACTTGCGTGCGTCGTTACGCAGACGGCGGCACACTTCGATCCCGTCCAGGCGTGGCAGCATGAGGTCCAGCACGACCACGTCGTAGCTGTTCTCGGCGGCCAGACGGTAACCGTCCAGTCCGTCCTGCGCATAGTCGACCTCGAAGCCACGGCCTTCCAGGTACTCGCCGATCATTTCGGAGATATTGCGGTTGTCTTCGACGACCAGCACGAGGCCGGACGTTTCCTTGGTCTGACGCATGGACTTTCCTCGGTCTTCAGCTTTGTGAAACATGCCGGATCGGCGGTGGAAAGCACGTGAAGACCAAATAACGTTACATGACGCGCCTGGTTCAGCGCGCCAGCAACGGGCGCAGCGCGGGCCACACCGTTTCCAGCACCTTGGGCTGCGCCGCTGCGGTCGGGTGCAAGCCGTCGGCCTGCATCAAGCCAGGCTGCAATGCCACCTTCTCCAAGAAGAACGGCACCAACGCGGTGTTGTACTGTTTGGACAGGTCGGCGTAGGCGGCTTTCAGGCGCTCGCGGTAGGCCGGGCCGTAGTTCGGCGGCACATCGATGCCCAGCAACAGCACCTTGGCGCCGGCCTGCTGGCTGAGCTGGATCATCTTTTCCAGGTTGCCCTTGAGCTGGGCCGGGGTCAGCCCGCGCAGGGCATCGTTGCCACCCAATTCGATCACCACGACGCCGGGGTGGTGCTTTTGCAGCAGGCCAGGCAGCCGGGTCAGTGCGCCCGATGTGGTCTCGCCGCTGATGCTGGCATTGACGACCGGCGGTGGCGTCGCCATGTCACGTTTCAGGCGTTGGTCCAGCAAGGTGACCCAGCCGGACTGCACCGGGATGTTGTGCGCAGCGCTCAGGCTGTCGCCAACCACCAGGATCGGTGCGGTCGCAGCCGGACTTTTGGCAGAGGCAATTCCCGGCGCGAGCAGGGACAGTGTCAGCAGCCACAGGGCCAGCGCGCCATATCGCAGTGTTCTTTCACGCATTCGGAGATTCCTCATCGACAGTCTGGCCCCCCGCTCCAGCACCCGCACCGCCATCGACGTCCGCGAGGTCGGCAAATCCGTCAGTGGACCGGAGGGAACACTCCACATCCTCGACAACGTCAGCTTGACGGTCAGTGAAGGCGACAGCATCGCCATCGTTGGGGCGTCCGGTTCGGGCAAGACCACCCTGCTCGGCCTGCTCGCCGGGCTGGACCTGCCCACCCGCGGCAGCATTGCGCTGTCCGGCCAGAACCTGGGCCAGCTCGACGAAGAAGCGCGCGCGGCCCTGCGCGCGCGCGAGGTCGGCTTCGTGTTCCAGAGCTTCCAACTATTGCCGGCGCTCACCGCCGAAGAGAACATCGCGCTGCCACTGGAACTGGCCGGGCGCGAAGATCCGGCGCGGGTGCGCGAGGTGCTGGAGGCGGTGGGCCTGAGCGCACGTGCGCGGCATTATCCGCGCCAGCTGTCCGGCGGCGAGCAGCAACGTGTGGCGCTGGCGCGCGCGTTCGTGGCCAAGCCGCGCATCCTGTTTGCCGACGAGCCGACCGGTAGCCTGGACCAGACCACCGGCGCGCAGATCAGCGACCTGTTGTTCGCGCTCAACGCCACCAGCGACACCACCCTGGTACTGGTGACCCACGACATGACCCTGGCGCAGCGCTGCCATCACATCTACCGCATCGACAGCGGCCGCCTGCACGCGCAACCCGGTTCTGCCGCATGAACGTGCTGCGGCAGGCCGCGCGTGCGGTACGGCGGGAATTCCTGGCAGGCGACCTGCTGACCGTGTTCGCCGCGCTGGTGCTGGGCGTGGCGGTGATGACCGCAGTGGGCACCCTGGTGGACCGGGTGACCCTGGCACTGACCTCCAGCGCAGCCGAAGTGCTGGGCGGCGACCTGGGTGTCACCGGACGCCAGGAGATCCCGGCCGACTTCACCGACGAGGCGCAGCGACGTGGGCTGCAAAGCACGCGCATGGTCAGCTTCCCGAGCGTGTTGTTTCATGGCGAGGCCAGCCAGATGGCCAATATCCGCGGCGTGGGGCCCGGCTATCCACTGCGCGGTCAGTTGCTGGTCTCCAAAGGCGCTAGCGACCCGGAAGGCACCCCCGCCACCGCACCGCCGCCGGGCCAGGCCTATGCCGACCCGCGGCTGCTGGAAGCCCTCGGCCTGCGCGTAGGCGAACAGCTGGAGTTCGGCGCCGGCCATCTGACCATCACCGGCGTGCTGCGCGCCGAGCCGGACGCCTCCGGTGAGTTGATGCAGCTGTCGCCGCCGTTGCTGGTCAACCGCGCCGACATCGAGGGCGCCGGCCTGCTGGGCCCGGGCAGCCGTGCCTCCTATCGCTTGATGTTTGCCGGTGCGCCGAACGCGATCGCCGACCTGCGCGCCTGGCTCAAGCCGCGCGCCAGCGAATACCGCCTGGTCGGCATCGAAGACACCCAACGCGGCATGCGCGCCGCGTTCGATCGCGCCGGGCGTTTCCTGGCCCTGTCGGCGTTGCTGGCGGTATTGCTGTCCGGCGTGGCCACCGCACTGGCAGCCAATCGCTTTGCGATGCGCCGCATCGACACCGTGGCGGTGCTGCGCTGCCTGGGCGCAAAACAGCGCGACATCCTGGCGATGCTGTCGCTGCAGTTGCTGTTGACCGCCATCCCGGCCTGCCTGGTCGGCATTGGCTTGGGCATGCTGGCGCAGGAAGGCCTGGTGCAGGCGCTGGGCAGCCTGATCCCGAACCGGCTGCCGTTGCCGCAGGCCACCCCTGCGCTAGCGGGTGCGGGCATCGGCCTGGTGCTGTTGCTGGGCTTCGGCCTGCCGCCGCTGCTGCGGCTGCGTAACGTGCCGCCGATGCGCGTGCTCAACCGCAGCTTTGCCGCGGTGCCGCCGAGCTCCCTGCTGGTGTATGCGGCCGCGTTGGCCGCCACACTGGCGCTTACTGTCTATGCCACCGGCAACCTGGTGCTGGCCGGCTGGGTGTTGGGCGGCCTGGCCGCGCTGGCGGTGGTGGCGATGCTGCTGGGGCTGGGATTGCTGACGTTGCTACGGCCGATCCAGCACCGCCTGCGCGGGGCCTGGAAGCTGGGTCTGGCCTCGCTGACGCGCCGACGTGGGTTGAGCGTGGTGCAGTTGGTCGGTCTGTCGCTGTCGTTGTGCGCGCTGTTGCTGCTGGCGGTGGTCGGCCCGGGCCTGCTTGGCCAATGGCGCGACCGTTTGCCTGCGGACACGCCCAACTACTTCCTGATGAACATCCAGCCCGAGCAGACCGCGCCGGTGCTGCAGACCTTGCGCGGCCTGGGTGTGGACAACGCGGCGGTGGAGCCGTTTTCCACCGGGCGGCTGATCGCGATCAACGACAAGCCGCCTGTCCGCGGCGACCGCGACCCGCAGGACGATGGCGACGGCGACAACCGCCCGGTCAATTTTTCCTGGCGGCATGCATTTCCGCCGGCAAATACGCTGTTGCAGGGCAAGTTCTGGGCAGCCGAGAGCACCGCAGCGGAAGCCTCGGTGGAAGAAGGCTGGGCACAGCGCTATCAGCTCAAGCTCGGCGACCGCATCACCTTGTTGCTGGGCGAACAACAGCGCAGCTTCACCGTTACCAGCATCCGCAAGGCCGATTGGGATTCGTTCCGGGTCAACTTCTTCCTGCTGCTCAACCAGGGCGCGGTGGGCGATGCGCCGTACAACCTGATTTCTGCCTTCCATCTGCCGCCCGGTAGCGCACCCAAGCTGGCGTCGCTGAGCCGCGACTACCCCAATATTTCGGTCCTGGATATCGATGCCATTCTCGGCCGCGTGCGCGAGGTGATCGACCAGGTGGCGCAGGCCGTGCAACTGGTGATGGGCTTCAGCCTGCTGGCCGGCGTGCTGGTGCTGCTGGCCGCGTTGCAGGCCACCGCAGGCGAGCGCCGCTACGACAGTGCGGTGCTGCGCACCTTGGGTGCGCGGCGCGGGCAGCTGCGTGGCGCCGTGCTGGTGGAATTCGGCGCGTTGGGGCTGCTGGCCGCAGGCCTTGCGGTGACGGCCGCCGCCGTCATCGGCGCGGTGGTCGGGCAGCAGGCGTTCGACATCGCACTTGCGCCGGATTGGCCGCGGTTGTTGCTGGGTGGCGCGTTCGGGCTGGCGTTGAGCCTGCTGGCAGGCTGGTCGGGCACCCGGCGCATTCTGTCCACACCACCTGCGTTGGCGTTGCGCACCGAATAACGCCCGCCATAGAGGCGGCCAAGCGTTGGCTATCGGCTGAGTCGTCCGCCACCAGATGCGCTCCATGGCCCACTGTCATGGAGCGCTGCGCCTTACGACGCGATCGGCATCGCCGACGTCGCGCCGCATATACCTGCAGCGCATAAGCACCTTGCCAATCGTACGTTCGCAGCGGCGGCACGACTGCCTAGAGTGACCAGTCCGGTCGCCGTTCGGGCGGCCTTTAGCTGTCGTCGAGGTGCCACCGTCATGGCTAGCGTGAGTTCTGCAGCGCGCGTGCAATCGCCGCGCAACGATGCCGCCGCCGCGCAGGCGTCCGGCGTGCGAATCGTGCCGTTCGACGCGCCGCTGGGTGCGGAAGTCCTGGGGCTGGATCTGTCGCAGCCGCTGGATGCCGCAACTTTTGCGCGCATCCACGCCGCGCATCTGGAGCATCACGTGCTGGTGTTCCGCGATCAACGCATCACGCCTGCGCAGCAGGTGGATTTCAGCCGTCGTTTCGGGCCGTTGCAAATCCATGTGCTGCGCAACTTCCAGTTGCCCGGGCATCCGGAAGTGCTGGTGGTGTCCAACATCAAGGAGAACGGTGAGCCGATCGGGCTGGGCGATGCCGGGCATTACTGGCACTCGGATCTGTCTTACAAGGAAACGCCCAGCCTGGGCTCGCTGCTGCATGCGCAGGAACTGCCCAGCGAAGGCGGCGACACCTTGTTCGCCAATCAGCATCTGGCCTGGCAAACGCTGCCCGAGCCGCTCAAGCGGCGCGTGCAGGACCTGCGTGCCGAACATAGTTATCTCGCCAAATACGAAGCGCTGCGCGCACGCAACCCGTGGCGCCCGGCGCTGACGCCCGAGCAGATTGCCGAAGTGACGCCGGTGCAGCATCCCATCGTGCGCACGCACCCGGAAACCGGGCAAAAGGCGCTATTTGTCAGCGAACACTTCACCACCCGTATCGTCGGGCTGCACGACGACGAAAGTACTGCGTTGCTGCAGACATTGTTCGAACACAGTACCCGCGATGCCTTGGTGTACCGGCATCAATGGCAGGCGCACGACATGGTGTTCTGGGACAACCGCTCGGTCATGCATCTGGCTGCCGGCACACCCGACCACCTGCGCCGCCGGCTCAACCGCACCACCATCGAAGGCGATGCGCCGTTCTGAGCGTGCGCCTGTCCCCTCCTCCCCCTTTCGACTGGAGCGCCGCATGCGTTTGAACGTCACCTCTCACGCACCGTCGCAGCGCCGCACAGTCTCGAGGCGCGTCGCGGTGTTGCTGCTGGCAGCACTGCCGTTGCTGCTGAGCGCCACCGCGCAGGCAGAAGGAAAGCTACGCATCGCCAAGCAGTTCGGCATCGTCTACCTGCTGCTGGATGTGGCACAGGACCAGAAGCTGATCGAGCAACAAGGCAAGGCCGCTGGCGTGGACATCGATGTGCAGTTCCTGCAGTTGTCCGGCGGCGCGGCGGTCAACGATGCCTTGCTCACCGGTTCGATCGATATCGCAGGCGCAGGCGTCGGGCCGTTGTTCACCATCTGGGACCGTACGCGTGGCCGGCAGAATGTGCGTGGCGTGGCCTCGCTGGGCAATTTTCCGTACTACCTGATCAGCAATCACCCGCGCATCAAGAGCATCGGCGACTTCACGCCGCAGGACCGTATTGCGGTGCCGGCCACCGGCGTGTCGGTGCAATCGCGGTTTCTGCAACATGCCTCGCAACAACGCTGGGGCGACAAGGGCACCCATCAGCTGGATCCGTTGCAGGTGGCATTGCCGCACCCGGATGCCGCCGCAGCGATCATCCGTGGCCGCACCGAAATCACCGCGCATTTCGCCAGCCCGCCGTTTCAGGAACAGGAACTGGCGCGCAACCCGGCTGCCCATATCGTGACCAGCTCCTATGACATCGAAGGCGGCCCGTCGTCGGCCACGGTGTTGTACGCCACCGAAAAATTCCGCCGCGACAACCCCAAGACCTATCGCGCGTTTGTGGCCGCACTGGATCAGGCGGCGAAATTCGTCACCGCGCACCCGGAGCAGGCGGCGGATATCTTTTTGCGTCGCAATGGTTCAAGCATCGATCGCGCGCTGGTCCTGCAGATTCTCAAGGACCCCAAGGTGCAGTTCACCGTGGCGCCGCAGAACACGCTGAAGCTGGGCAAGTTCATGCAACACAGCGGTGCGATCAAGCAGGCGCCTGCCAAGGTGGGCGATTATTTCTTCGATGATCCGCTGATTGCAGGCGGGAGCTGAGCGATGAGCACACCCTTGCTGCAAGTGGATCATGTCAGCCTGGAGTATGCATCCGCGCAGCGCGTGGTGCGCGCAACGCATCGGGTGCGCTTCGATGTGCATGAAGCCGATCGTTTTGTGCTGCTTGGGCCGTCGGGATGCGGCAAGTCCACCTTGCTCAAGGCGGTGGCCGGCTTCGTCAGTCCGCGCGAAGGACAGATCCGTCTGGACGGGCGCACAGTGACCGGACCAGGGCCGGATCGAGTGGTGGTGTTCCAGGAGTTCGATCAACTGGCACCGTGGAAGACCGTGCGCGAGAACGTGATCTTCGGCCTGCGCGCAGCGCGCAAGCTCAGCCGCGCCGAAGCGCGCGAGCGTGCCGACGAAAGTCTGGCGCAGGTCGGGTTGAGCGCGTTTGCAGAGGCCTACCCGCACACCTTGTCCGGTGGCATGAAGCAACGCGTTGCCATTGCCCGCGCACTGGCGATGCGCCCGCGGGTGCTGTTGATGGACGAGCCATTCGCTGCGCTGGACGCGCTGACGCGCTCGCGCATGCAGGAGCAGGTGCTGGAACTGTGGGAACAATTGCGCTTCACGCTGTTGTTTGTCACCCACTCCATCGAGGAAGCGCTGGTGGTCGGCAACCGTGTGTTGCTGCTGTCGCCGCATCCCGGCCAGGTGCGCGCCGAACTCAACGCGCACGCGTTCGGGCCGCACAGCGCCGGGAGCGTGGCGTTTCAGCAAACCGCGCAGCGCATTCACCGCTTACTGTTCGACCTGCCCGACGCCACGCTCGACAACGACAAGGTGGCGCCGTTGCGTCGCCCGGCCATGCGTCAACGCGAGGCACTGCCATGAGCCGCAGCCCTGCCGCCAAGCTGCCACCGCTCCCGCCGGTGCGCGCCGAGTACGAACTGGCCGTCCAGCCGCTGGACCCCGCACTGATCGCCACGGCCGCGCCTGCGCGCTGGCATGCGCCGCCATGGCTGCGCAAGGCGCTGGTGCTGGCGGTGCTGGTGGCGGTATGGGAAATCGCCGCGCGGGTAGTCGGCGACGATCTGATGCTGCCCAGCGCATGGCAGACCGCACGCGCGTTTTTTGAGGGGCTGCTGTCGGGCGAATTGCTGCGCCGCGTGGGTGCCTCGCTAAAGGTGCTGGCGCAGGGGTATGTGCTCGGCGTGGTGCTGGCCTTCGTGCTCACCGCCCTGGCCGCCTCCACGCGCTGGGGCCGCGATGTGCTCGGCACGCTGACGGCGATGTTCAACCCGCTGCCAGCCATCGCGCTGTTGCCGCTGGCCTTGCTGTGGTTCGGGCTGGGCACCGGTAGCCTGGTGTTCGTGCTGGTGCATTCGGTGCTGTGGCCGCTGGCGCTGACCACCTACGCCGGCTTCCAGGCGGTGCCTGAGACCCTGCGCATGGCCGGCCGCAACTACGGCTTGCGTGGCCCACGCTACGTGGCGCAGTTGCTGATTCCGGCCGCGCTGCCGGCGATCCTGTCCGGCCTGAAGATCGGCTGGGCGTTCGCCTGGCGCACCCTGATCGCGGCCGAACTGGTGTTCGGCGCCACCTCCGGCCAGGGCGGCCTGGGCTGGTACATCTTCCAGAACCGCAACGAGCTGTACACCGACAAGGTATTCGCCGGCCTGGCCATGGTGATCGTACTGGGCCTGCTGGTGGAAGGCGTGGTGTTCCAGGCCATCGAACGTCTCACCGTGCGCCGCTGGGGGATGCAGCGCTAGCAGGGTGAGCGTGGGAGCCGCGACGTGAGGTCAGTCGTTTTGCATGGCCCTGTTGCAGACCAGCGTATCCCCCGGGCCTCCGACCACCTTAGCCTGCGCCCGGCGCATCGAAACGGTCGCGTGCGCTTAACGGCACTGGCTTATGCTGCCGGCCCCTTTCCTGCCGTCCGCCGTCATGCCTACCGCTTTCACTGCCTACCTGTACCCAATCCTGCTGTTACTCGCCAGCAACGTGTTCATGACCTTCGCCTGGTACGGGCATCTGAAGTACAAAAGCACGCCGCTGATGATCGCGATCCTGGTCAGCTGGGGCATCGCGTTTTTCGAATACTGCCTGCAGGTGCCGGGCAATCGCCTGGGCAGCGCGGTGTATTCGGCGCCGCAGCTCAAGGGCATGCAGGAAGTGATCACGCTGCTGGTGTTCGCCGGCTTCTCGACCTTCTACCTGGGCCAGTCGCTGAAGTGGAATCACTGGGCCGCATTCGGGCTGATCCTGGTGGCGGCATTTTTGATGTTCAAGGAATAACCGCGGTCTAGCCCGTAGGAGCGCACCTGGGCGCGACGGGCATTACCAGGAAGGCCGCGTCGCGCCCGGATGCGCTCCTACGACGTTCTTGTGCGTCATTCATCGGTTCGACACGAGGTGATCAGGTTGCTGGTGTTTGCCGGCTTCTCGACCTTACGTCGCTGAAGTGGAATCACTGGGCCGCATTCGGGCTGATCCTGGTAGCGGCATTTTTGATGTTCAAGGAATAACCGCGGTCTTGCCCGGAGGAGCGTACCCGGGCGCGACGGGCGTTACCGGGAAGGCCGCGTCGCGCCCGGATGCGCTCCTACGAGAGCCGGTGGTTAGTTCGCAGCCTCCACCCACTGCGCGAAGACCGCGTCGAGTTGCGCGTCCTTGACCGGCTTGCCCTTCTGCACGGTGTCGGCCTGTTCGAACATCGGCATGATCATCGCCATGCCATCGGGCCTGGTTTTCAGATGCAGGCCTGGCGGGGTATCAAGGAAGGTGGCCCAGCGCGTGCGCACCTTGGCCCAGTAGCCTTGCGTGGCTTTCCAGTAGGCGTAGGCCGGCGCAAAGTCGACCTCGGTGGTCTTCCGGTAATCGTTGAAGCCGAACTCGCGCGCGATGGCCTGCTGGCTTCCATCGGGATTGCGCACCACCTTGGTGTTGAACTGTTCGTGTGTCCAACCGTTGGGCGTGAGCGTATGGCGATTGATCACCGACAGCGCGTTGTAGTCGCTGCGCTTGGTGTATTCGCGGCGCGGCAACGGACGCCAACTCAGGTCGCTGGTCCAGGTGGGGTGACCGTCGGCGTAGTCCCAGCGCCCGGTGCCGCAATAACGCGGCGCATCGCTCACCTCGAACACGCATTGCGTCCATGCACCTGCAGTCTTCGTCGCCGACACAGCGCGCACCTGCCAGGTCTGATCGGAGCTGAATTCGAAACGCTGCGGCGCTTCGTAGACCCAATCCTGCCGCCAGTGCTTGGTCACATGCTTGGTCTTCTCGTCCACCAGCAGGTGCTGCAGCACGATCTTGCGTGGCGTGTCTTCCACCACAATCACCACCTCGTTGGCAGCGCTGCGCATCGCCGACGCGCGCTCGTAACCGGGCTTGAGCAACACGGTTTCGTCGAAGGCGAAATCCACCGCGTATTCGCCCTGCATCGCCAGGATGCTCTGGCGATCGCGATCGGGCTCTGCGGCCGCAGTGGCGACCACCGGTAACAGGCTCAGCATCGCTGCAGGAAAATACGGGAACAGTCGGCTCATCGGAACTCTCGGTCGTGGTCGTGGGAACGTCAGCGGCGCAGGCGCAGCAGCGACGTGGTCATCTCGGTGGGATCGGTACCGCGCGAGGTGGCCTGCGCAGCGCGCGAGGCGGCAGCGCGTGCGCAGCAGCAATCGTCCGCTGCCACACGCCCGTCGATGCCTTCTTCGCGGGCCAGGCGCGCGGCAACCTCGGCGCCCAGCGCAGACACGGTCGCAAGACTGGCAACCAGCGGCTGCTGGCGGTTGGCAGTGGACTGCAGGCGCAGCGCGCTCAAGCGCCAGCTCTCACCGCGCAGGCGTCCGGCCAGCCGACGCCATAAGCGTTCGCCGACACCCAGGCCGTGCGTCTCCGTCGGCAGTGGCGGCAAGCGCGAGACCAGGCGATCCCAACTCAAAAAATCGCTGTCCGGCAACAGATACAGCCGCCAGCAGCATTGGCCGTCGGCATCGAAAAACCAGATGCTTTCGCGCACGCCATCGCTGTCCACCTGGCGCGAGGCGGCGGCATCGACGGCGTGCTGCCAGCCATCGAGTTCATTGCCCAGCGCTGGACGATACAAACACAGCACCGTGCCCAGCGCCGACAACTGCGGTACGCGCGGCAATGCCGCGCGGCTGGCACCTGCACCCGAGGACAACGGCTGTGAGCGGGCGATAGGCATGGCGGCTACCAACTCACTGCCAGGCTGACCGACGCGGTGCGTCCGGCGCCGGTAAACCGATCCAGCACCGTGCTGCTGGCCAACGTGCCGTTGGGCAGCGCATTCCAGTCCACGTAGCGGCGGTCGGCCAGATTGAAAATGCCTGCAGTGACCTTGGCGCCGGGTGCGAATTCCCAATGGCCCATCACATCCAGCGTGGCGTAGCCGGCCGGCGTGTAATAGCTGTCCAGCTGCGGGCGGCGCTTGCGTGCGACAACGGTGCCGATCAATTCCGCACCCCAGCCATCGCTGTCGAAGGCGACGCCCAGCGTGCCGCGCAACGGGTCGACCGAATTCAGTGGTGTGTCGTCGGTGAGGTTGTCGCCTTGCGAATAGGCCACCGCGCTGTTCAACGACCAGCCTTGCCAGCCGGCCAGCGCGCCCAGATCCAGCCCGCCGCGCGCTTCGGCGCCCTTGATCACCACATCGTCGACATTGCGCGACTGGAACAGCAGTAAACCCTCCGCGTTGGTGCCGGCTGGTGCGTACGATTCGATGAAGTTGCGGTAGTCGGTGTAGTACACGCTCACCCCCAGATAGCCCACCGCATCGTTGAAGCGCAGCCCCAGCTCGCCGCCGCGACTGGTCTCCGATTTCAACTCCGGGTTGGCGATGGCGGTGTAGCGCGCCTGCAGATTGGTAAAGCCGATATTGACGTCGTTGTACGGCGGCGCGCGAAAGCCGTGCGCATAGTTGGCATACGCCGACCAGGCTGGCGAGAACCGCCACACCGCGCCGAATTTCGGCGACACCTGCGTCTGGTCGATGGTGGCCACCGCCACGCCGGGATTGTCTTCGCGGAAGATGTCGTCCAGCTGCGGCGCAAGACGGAAATAATCCACGCGCACGCCTGGGGTCAGCGACAACCTGCCATCCAGCAGATCGATTTCGTCCTGCGCATACAGACCGAGCTTGGTGGTTTCGCTCTTGGGGAAATCGCGCACCGGAAACACGTCCTGGCCAACGCGGCTGCTGACCGCGCCATTGGCCAAATTCACCGAATACCCGTCGCGCTTGGCGCGCGTGTCGGTCCAGGTGCCGTCCAGGCCGTAGGTGATGTCGTGGGTCAGCGCCACGGTTTCGATGCGCTTGTGCGCATTGACCAACAACCCGTACACGCGCTGGTCGAAAGTGTGTTCGTTGTGGCGGCGCGTATTGTTGCCACGTAATTCATCGGTGCGTTGCAGGCTCTCGCTGTCCTGGCGATAGAGCTGCCATTGCAGATCGTCGGCCAGCGCCGTGTCCAATGCATCCAGCTCATGCCGCAGCGACACCCGCGCACGGGTCTGATGATCGCGGCCGTCCTGCGACAGGATGCGCAGCGATGGCGTGGTCACACGCGGGTCGATGCCGCTCAGCGCTTCGATGCTGCCATAGTCCTCGTTGCCTTCGACGGTGAGCTTGAAACGTTGCTGCGCGTTCGGTGCGTAGACCAGTTTGGCCAGCACGCTGCGCCCGTCGATGGTCTGCGGATTGGCCGCAGTACGCGTGAAGTCGCGGCTCCGGTTATCGCCCTGGTTTTGCGCTTCCTGGCCCTGGCGATGCGCCACGGCGACCATGCCGCTCCAGCGCTCGCCGCCGAATGCGGCGGTCGCACCGGCAAACAAGCCATTCCAGTCGCCTTCGTAACCGAACTTCAGCCCGACATAGCTGCGCTTGTCGGCGCTCAGATAATCCGACGGGTCCTTGGTCACAAACGCCACCACGCCACCCAGCGCATCGGAGCCGTACAGCGAGCTGGCCGGCCCACGGACGACCTCCACCCGCTTGAGCGTTTCGAGGTCGACAAAATTGCGGTTGGCATTGAGATAGCTGCCGAAGGCGAAGGTGTCCGACACCGGCACGTTGTCCACCAGGATCGCGACGCGGTTGCCATCCAGCCCACGAATGCGGATGCCGCTGGCGCCGGCAAAGCGGCCGCTGTTGCTGGTCACCGACACCCCGGGCGTGTAGCGGAACAAATCCTTGAGCTCGCGCACCAGCTGGTTATCCAGTTGTTCGCGGTCGATCACATCCACCGTGCCCGGCACATCGATCAGTGCGCGCTGGGTACGCGTGGCGGTGACCTGCAGGCGATCGAAGTCGTGCACCTCACGCGCAGCATCGCCGCCGGCGTCCGAGTCGGCAGCATAGGCACACAACGGAACAGCAGGCAGCGCAAGCGAGAGCGCGACCACCAGCGGATGCAGGCGAATCATCTAGGAACCTTTGCGGGAGAACCCCGGCAGCGCACGCTGCGGCATGCCGCATGCGGCAACCGGGGGTGGAGAGGTCGGCGGTGGGCAGCGGCGGCATGCCCACATCGATCGTAGTGTGCGGCTGCCGGTCGGCACGGCCGCACTGCGCAGCGCAACATCGGCTGCGAAAACGCAATCACTGCGTGGCGCGATTGGAGCAGTTGCGCGGCGCGTCTGCCTCAAGGCCGCTGCCGGACGACCCGCATCGGGTCGCCCGCATCGGCTCGGCGCGACTTACTTGGTCAAAATGAGCTTGTCGTTGCTGGTATGGCGCAGGCGATAGACGCGGTCGCCATGCTGGATCAGCACTTCGCGGCGCCCCTTGAGCAGCGCCTGGCTGCTGATGAGGTCTTCGGCAGGCACAACACGCGGCACGGCGCGGTCGCGCAGGTTGACCGGTTCGGAGCGGAGCAGCACGGGATGAGCGGTCATGATCGGGTTCTCCATTCGGTTGGCCAAACAAATAATAACCATTCTCATTTAATGATCAAGAGCCATTCTCATTTGGATCGCTCGATCTTTGCATCGCTTCACAGTTATCGATTGACGCAACCAATCGTTTTTGCTGCACGACTCAGCGCGTCGCTGTGTCCACCCGCTCCCAGCCCGCCGCATCCACCTGCGCCAATGTGTCCAGCGCACCGAGATTTTCTTCCAACTGAGAGACCCGGCTTGCGCCCAGGATCACCGTGGACACGTGCGGGTTGCGCAGGCACCAGGCGATGGCCAGCCGTGCCGGGGACTGCCCGAGCTCGGCAGCCACCTCACAAAACGCGCGGGCCCGCTCGAGACGGCGCGATTCGGGCGTGCCCAGTACTTCGTCCTGCAGCCAGGCGTTCTCCGGCTGGCCCAGGCGGCTGTCGGCCTCCACGCCGCCATTGTATTTGCCGGTCAACAAGCCCGACGCCAGCGGCGACCAGATGGTGGTCCCCAGCCCGGCCTCGCACAGTGGCGCGTACTCGCGCTCCAGCCGCTGCCGATGCAGCAGGTTGTACTGCGGCTGCTCCATCGCCGGCGCATGCAGGTGTTCCTGCTCGGCGATCGCGATGGCCGCACGCAACTGCTCGGCGCTCCACTCGGAGGTGCCCCAGTACAGCACCTTGCCCTGGCGAATCAGCGCGTCCATCGCGCGCACGGTTTCCTGGATCGGCGTGTCCGGATCGGGCCGGTGGCAGAAATACAGATCCAGATAGTCCACGCGCAAGCGCTTGAGCGCCGCATGGCAGGCGTCGGTGACGTGCTTGCGCGAGAGCCCGCGCTGGGTCGGGCGCGGGCTGTCCACCGCACCGAAGAACACTTTGCTCGACACGCAGTAGCCATCGCGCGGCAGACGCAGATCGCCGATCACATCGCCCATCACCTCTTCGGCGCGGCCGCGTGCGTAGACCTCGGCGTTGTCGAAAAAATTGATGCCGTTGTCCCAAGCAGCGGCGATCAGGTTGCGCGCCTCGCCGCGCCCGATCTGCTTACCGAAGGTCACCCAGGCCCCGAACGACACGGCCGACAATTGCAGCCCGGTGGAACCCAGACGACGGTAAAGCATGGCGATCTCCTGCGACCTCCAGGGCACCTGCCCCGGACCGGTTTGCGCAGTTTACCGGGCCGGGCGCCTGCGCAAGCCTGTGCCGGCCTTCTGAATGCCGCTCGCCTTGCCCGCCGACACCCCCTGCTCTAGGCTTCATCGTTTTGCCGTTAGCAGCCCGGGGAATGGAATGGTCGAAGGTTTGGGAAGGATCGGTTTCGGCCTGTTCGGTCTGGCGGTGCTCATCGGCATCACCTGGCTGTTTTCGACCAACCGCCGCGCGATCGACTGGAAGCTGGTCGGCACCGGCCTGTTGCTGCAGATCTCGTTCGCCTCGCTGGTGCTGCTGGTCCCGGGCGGGCGCCACGTGTTCGACTCGCTAGGCAAGGGCTTTGTGAAGGTGCTGAGCTTCGTCAATGAAGGCTCCACCTTCATTTTCGGCAGCCTGATGAACATCGAAAGCTACGGCTTTATTTTCGCGTTTCAGGTACTGCCCACCATCATCTTTTTCTCCGCGCTGATGGGCGTGCTGTATCACCTGGGCGTGATGCAGGTGGTGGTGCGTGCGATGGCCTGGGCGATCACCAAGGTGATGCGCGTGTCTGGCGCAGAAACCACCAGCGTGTGCGCCAGCGTCTTCATCGGCCAGACCGAGGCGCCGCTGACGGTGCGCCCGTATATTCCCAAGATGACCCAGTCCGAATTGCTGACGATGATGATCGGCGGCATGGCGCATATCGCCGGCGGGGTGCTGGCCGCATACGTGGGCATGCTCGGCGGCAGCGATCCTGCGCAGCAGGCGTTTTACGCCAAGCATCTGCTGGCCGCCAGCATCATGGCCGCGCCGGCCACCCTGGTGGTCGCCAAGCTGCTGGTGCCGGAAACCGGCACGCCGCTGACCCGCGGCACGGTCAAGATGGAAGTGGAAAAAACCACCAGCAACATCATCGATGCGGCCGCGGCAGGCGCCGGCGATGGCTTGCGCCTGGCGCTGAACATCGGCGCGATGCTGCTGGCCTTCATTGCGCTGATCGCCTTGATCAACGCACCGCTGACCTGGCTGGGCGAGGTGACTGGCGCCGCTGCAGCGCTGGGCCGGCCGACCAACCTGTCGACGATCTTCGGTTACGTGCTGGCGCCGATCGCCTGGGTGATCGGCACGCCGTGGGTGGATACCACCACGGTCGGGTCGCTGATCGGCCAGAAAGTGGTGATCAACGAGTTTGTTGCCTACAGCGAGCTGTCACGGATCGTGAAGGGCGAAGTGCCTGGCGTGGGTCTGAGCGCCGAAGGCCGCCTGATTGCCACCTATGCCCTGTGCGGCTTTGCCAACTTCAGCTCGATCGCGATCCAGATCGGGGGCATCGGCGGGCTGGCGCCGGAACGTCGTCACGATCTGGCCAAATTCGGCCTGCGTGCGGTGCTCGGCGGTTCGATCGCCACCTTCATGACCGCTACCATTGCCGGCGTGCTCTCGCACTTCGGTTGAGGCGGCGCGGGTTCATCGGTGTCACGGTCTAATCGCCGAACGCCATGTTTCATTCGAGTCATTCACGCAAGCAGGTATTTATGAGTTCGGTCGTCGTTGTCGGGTCTTTCAATGTCGATCACGTGTGGCGCTGCGATGTGCTGCCGGCGCCGGGTGCCACCATCGCCGGCCGCTACAGCACCGGCCCGGGTGGCAAGGGGTTCAATCAGGCGGTTGCGGCCACACGTGCTGGCGCCAAGACGCATTTTTTGTGCGCGCTAGGCGACGATGCAGGCGGCGCGCTCGCGCGCGCGCTGGCCGCGCACGACGGCTTCACGCTGATCGCCGAACTGAGCAATGAACCCACCGGCACCGGCGGCATCTATGTCGATGGTCACGGCCGCAACACCATCGTGATCGGCGCCGGCGCCAACTCGGTGCTGAGCACCGGGTTCGTCAAGAACCAGCGCGCGCTGGTCGCCTCGGCACGCGTGCTGCTGGCGCAGCTGGAATCGCCGGCGGAAACCATCGAATCGGCGCTGGCCCTGGCTCACGAATGCGGTGTACTGACCGTGCTCAACGCCGCCCCGGCCAATGCACCGACCTCGATCAGCCTGCTCAAGCTGGCGGATGTGCTGACCCCGAACGAAACCGAATTCGCCGCCCTGCTCGGCCGCCACGTCGGCGAGCGCATCAACGCCGACGATGTGGCCGCATTGGATGGCAACACGCTGCATTCGCTGTGCCGCAAGCTGCTGCCGGGCGGCACCGTGGTGGTGACGCTGGGCGCGGTCGGCGCCTTCATCTCGCACGCCGAAGAACAGCTGCGCGGCGATAGCGCCGCGCATTACCGCGTGGGCGCAGAAAGTGCGCAGACGGTGGACACCACCGGTGCCGGCGACGCCTTCAACGGCGCGCTGGTGGCCTCGCTGGCGCAGTCGCCGGGTGCGAGCTTCATCACCCACGTGCGTTTTGCCACCCGCTACGCGGCGCGCTCCACCGAAGTGGAAGGCGCCGCTGCATCGATGCCGCAGTTGCTGCCGGACGCCGGCTAACCGCCTGCGCCGATGGTGGCATCGGTTTGCGTTCACTCGCCCCACCCCGCCACACCTGACCGCCCGTCACCGTGACCGGCCTGCATTACGACAAGGAGTGTTCGATGCGTCGTTGTTCCCTGATCCCGTTGGCTGCACTGTGCGCCCTGCTTGTCCCGCTGGCGGCCGCTGCACAGCGCTGCGACTGGAACGGCGCTGCCAGCGGTGCCGACCGCGCAGCGGTGACCATGTCTGCAGACAGCCTGCAACAGGCGATCGCACCGCACTACGACGATGCCGAGCAGGAAGACGGCGCCGCGCTGGCGCGCACGCTGCTGCAGCGTGCGCAGTCGCCGCAGCTGCCGGGCAAGCTGGACGGCCGCTGGAAGGTGCGCTCGATCCAGGTCGACCAGCGGTTCGCCTATGCCTACCCGTATTTCAAGGCCGAGATCAGCCGCGATGCCTGCGGCTATCGCTTCAGCAAGGTCAGCGGCTCGCAGCGCCGCAGCGGCACGCTGTATCCGCTGGCCAAGGACAGTCGCGAGTTCGCATTCCTTGGTGCCAGCACGGTCAACGACGAACCGGAAGGCCGCTACGCGCCAGGCAATATTTCCGACGGCACCAACGGCAACAGCGTCGGCCGGCTGGTCGCACTGGGGCCGGACGAACTGCTGCTGATCCTGGACGGCGGCGCCAAGGGCTTCGAGCTGTATCAGCTGATCCGCTGATCCTGGAATCTTCGGCCCGGCCGCGTCAGCGCGATTCGGCGGGCGCATGCGCTGGCTTGCTGCAGTCTAAGTCCGCGTTCGCTACTGCATGCGTCCTCCGGCAGCGCCCGAGTTGGCAGCAGCGGCAACCGCGGCGACAATGCGCGCATGCAGATCGGCCCTTACACCATCGCCCCCAAGGTGATCCTCGCCCCGATGGCGGGCGTTACCGACAAGCCGTTCCGGCTGTTATGCAAGCGGCTGGGCGCCGGACTGGCGGTGTCGGAGATGACCATCTCCGATCCGCGCTTCTGGGGCACGCGCAAGTCGCTGCACCGCATGGACCATGCCGGTGAGCCGGACCCGATCAGCGTGCAGATCGCCGGCACCGAGCCGCAGCAGCTGGCCGAGGCGGCGCGCTACAACGTGGACCATGGCGCGCAGCTGATCGACATCAATATGGGCTGCCCGGCCAAGAAGGTCTGCAATGCCTGGGCCGGCTCGGCGTTGATGCGCGACGAGGCGTTGGTGGCGCGGATTTTGCGCGCGGTGGTGCAGGCGGTGGATGTGCCGGTGACGCTGAAGATCCGAACCGGCTGGGATTGCGACCATCGCAACGGCCCGACCATCGCACGCATCGCGCAGGAGTGCGGCATCGCTGCGCTGGCGGTGCACGGGCGCACCCGCGACCAGCATTACACCGGCAGCGCCGAGTACGCGACGATCGCGCAGATCAAGGCCGCGCTGCAGATCCCGGTGATCGCCAACGGCGATATCGATTCGCCGCAGAAGGCGGCGCAAGTACTGCGCGAGACCGGCGTGGATGCGGTGATGATCGGCCGCGCCGCGCAGGGGCGGCCATGGATCTTCGGCGAGGTGGCGCATTACCTGGCCACCGGCTCGCTGTTGCCGGCGCCGACGCTGGCCTTCGTGCGCGACACCCTGCTCGACCATCTACACGCGCTGCACGCGTTTTACGGCCAACCGCAGGGCGTGCGCATCGCGCGCAAGCATCTGGGCTGGTACGCCAAGGATCACCCGCAAAGCGCCGACTTCCGCGCCGTGGTCAATCGCGCCGAAACGCCCGAAGCGCAGCTGGCGCTGACCCGCGATTACTTCGACGCCTTGATTGCCGGCGTCGCGCCGCCGCTGCCGAACGCCGCCTGAGGAGTCCCGGCTGCGCTCGAACGCGTGCGTGCGCAGCGTGCTGCCATCCGCTGCGCGCCATGGCGTGACGTGGCTAACCCACCTGGCGCGCAGGCGTCAGCTGGGTGTGGGCAGCGCGCTCACCCGGAATCCTAGGAGCGCCACATACGCACCGGGCACATGCAGCGCCCGCCTGCCGGCTGCACAGTCGTTTTGTGAGCGGCTCTTATTGCGTCGACGCTGCCGGCGTAGCCACCGGCGTGTCCACCTGCTCCAGATCGCCGGTCAGCGCCGTGCCGGCCGGTGCATGCCAGATGCGGTGCCACATCTGCGCCAGCACCGCACCGATCTGATCGCGTGCCACCGGTGCGCGATAGGCCGCCTGGACCTGGCGCGGAACGATGGGCTGCCATTGCCCGCCGTCGCGGTGCGCGACCACGAAGTTGAAGTTGTAGTCCGGCTCCAGGCCCATGCGCAGATCGCTGAGCATCAAATCGTCGTCGACCAGGCGCGCACGCATGAAGCCGCGATTGAACCAGGTCAGCCGGCGTACCGAATCGAATGCCGCTACTTCGCCCAGTGCCTGGGTATTGCTGGAAAAGCCACGGAACTGCATCGATCCGGTGTCGGCCACCAGCGAACGCTCGCCGATCACATAGCCATTCGGCGTCATCGCCACCACCCGCCATAGCAAGGTGTTAAGCGGCATCGGTACCGAGAAGCGTGGCGCGTCGGCCAGCCCCATCGCCGCCAGCGCGCGGTCGGCTTCCTGATCGACCAGATGCTTGGCGATCAGCGACCAGCCCAGATAGGCCGAACTCGCCACCAGCCCGATCACCAGCACGTGCTGCGCCAGCGGGCGCGCGCGGGCGAACCAGGCAACCGCGCAAGCCAGCAGCAGCCATAGCGTGTACGCCGGATCGATGATGAAGACGCTCGACCACATGGTCGGATGCGGCTGCAGCGGCCACCACAGCTGGGTGCCGTACACGGTGAAGGCGTCCAGCAGCGGATGGGTGATCAAGGCCAGCTGGATCGCCCAGAACCAGCGCGTGGGTGCGCTGGCCACGCGCCCGTTGCCGTAGCGCCGGAACAGCCACCAGATCAGCCAGCCGAGCAGCGGCAGCACGAACAGCGAATGGCTCACGCTGCGATGCACGGTCATCAGGGTGACCGGGTCGTCGGTCAGCGACAGCAACGCCAGCGCATCGAGGTCGGGCAAGGTGCCCAGGGCCGCGCCAGCCAACAAGGCAGCGCGCCGCTGCCCGGGCGGCGCGATGGCGGCGGCGATCGCGCCACCAAGAACGATCTGGGTCAGGGAATCCATCGCCCGATGCTAGCAGGCCCGACATGCACGGATCGGCATCGCCCAACGCGCTTTCAGTCGGCACACAGCTGCCTCTGCGCGGGCCTGCATCGAAGATGCGCGCCGGGGCGACCAGCATCGCATCGCAGCAGCCGGCACGCTGCGCAGCTGCAGCGGATTGACGGGCGCGAGCGCGGCCTTGACGAGCGGGCGCCGTGTGTGGGGAACGCTACGCATCTGTCGCGGCAGATGCGTAACAAGTCCCTCGACCTGCTGCATGGCGACGCCGCGCAAGTGCCCCTCCTGCAACCTGGAGCAGACCGACAAAGAGCTGTCTCGGCGTAACGGCCAGCGCGACAGCAGCCTGCGCAACAAGGACCTGGCGCGGATGGTCCACCGTTGGGAAGTGCCGCCCCCGGGCGGAGGCCGAGGCGGTCGAGTCCCTTGTCAGCCAGGGTTGCAGGCCGCACTGTGCGCGCTCAGGCAAGGAGTGCGGCAATGCCAGACAAACAGCACCAGTACCGCGTGAAGGTCACCTGGACCGGCAACCACGGCAGCGGCACCTCGGGGTATCGCGCCTACAGCCGCGACCACCGTATCGAGGCCAAGGGCAAGGCCAGTGTGATCGACGGCTCGCCAGACCCGGGCTTTCGCGGCGACCCGGCACGCTGGAACCCCGAAGACCTGCTGGTCGCCTCGCTGTCGGCCTGCCACAAGCTCTGGTATCTGGGGTTGTGCGCCGGTGCCGGCATCATCGTGCAGGCCTACGAGGACAACGCCGAAGGCGCCATGCTGGAGCAGGCCGATGGCGCCGGGCAGTTCACCTCGGTGGTGCTGCGCCCGTTGGTGACCCTGGCACCGGGCAGCGACCTCGATCAAGCCAGGGCGCTGCACCACACCGCGCATGAAAAGTGCTTCATCGCCCGCTCGATGAATTTCCCGGTCGGCCACGAACCCCAGCTGCAATTGGCCGAATCGACCTGAGCGGTGGGTTGCTCAAGGCTGTAGCGGTTCCTGTCGAGGGTAGATGCCCAACGCCGACCACAGCGTTTGCAGCGCGACACCGGTGCCGGCCAGATGTTCGAGCAGCTCGTGCAGTGGCAGACGCCCCCATTGCACGCCGTGCCGTCGCAGGGACGGCACTGGCCGGTGGGGATCGGCATGCCTGGCTCGCGCATTGCCGCCTTTGCGCGATGCAGACACCTCAGTGCCGGCTGCCGGGGCGTTTTGTCGGTCGCGCTTAACCCCAAGGCATCGCGTTCAGGCGCACAATGCAACGGACACACGGGGCGTGTATCATCCGCAGCCATCTTTTCATCCGAATTAAGGGATATAAGCCTGATGTCCAGCTACCTGTTCACCTCCGAATCGGTCTCCGAAGGCCATCCGGACAAGATCGCCGACCAGATCTCCGACGCCGTGCTCGACGCCATCCTGGCCCAGGACAAGCGTGCCCGCGTGGCCTGCGAGACCATGGTCAAGACCGGTGTTGCGATCGTTGCCGGCGAAGTGACCACCAGCGCCTGGATCGACCTGGAAGCGCTGACCCGCAAGGTGATCCTGGACATCGGCTACAACAGCTCCGACGTCGGCTTCGACGGCGAGACCTGTGGCGTGCTCAACCTGATCGGCAAGCAGTCGCCGGACATCAACCAGGGCGTGGACCGCAAGAAGCCCGAAGAACAGGGTGCTGGCGACCAGGGCCTGATGTTCGGCTATGCCACCAACGAGACCGACAGCTACATGCCGGCGGCGATCCACCTGGCGCACCGTCTGGTCGAGCAGCAGGCCAAGATCCGCAAGAAGAAGAACTCGGCGCTGTCCTGGCTGCGTCCGGATGCCAAGTCCCAGGTCACCCTGCGCTATGAAGACGGCGTGGCGACTGCGATCGACGCAGTGGTGCTGTCGACCCAGCACGACCCGGGCGTCAAGCAGAAAGACCTGATCGAAGCGGTGCGCGAGGAAATCCTCAAGCCGGTGCTGCCGGCCAAGTGGCTGCACAAGGGCACCAAGTTCCACATCAACCCGACCGGCAAGTTCGTGATCGGTGGCCCGGTGGGCGATTGCGGCCTGACCGGTCGCAAGATCATCGTCGACACCTACGGCGGCTGGGCCCGTCACGGCGGCGGCGCGTTCTCGGGCAAGGATCCGTCCAAGGTCGACCGTTCGGCCGCCTATGCCGCACGCTATGTGGCCAAGAACGTGGTGGCCGCCGGTCTGGCCGACCGTTGCGAAGTGCAGGTCTCCTACGCCATCGGCGTGGCCGAGCCGACCTCGATTTCGGTCACCACCTTCGGCACCGGCAAGATCGCCGACGAGCAGATCGAAAAGCTGATCCGCAAGCACTTCGACCTGCGTCCGTTCGGCATCCTCCAGATGCTCGACCTGATCCACCCGATGTACCAGCAGACCGCGTCTTACGGCCACTTCGGCCGCAAGCCGAAGGACTTCACCTACACCGACGGTGCGGGCGTGCAGCATTCCGCCACCTCGTTCTCGTGGGAAAAGACCGACCGCGCCGACGCCCTGCGCGCCGATGCGAAGCTGAAGTAAGCCGCCAAGCGCTTCGGAGCTTGAGTGTGTGTCGCAATGGGCCGCTGACGCGGCCCATTGCGTTTTAACGCCTGGCGCCAGCATCCGCCCATGCGGGGGCCCTCTCCCTGCGGGAGAGAGGTTGAGGTGAAGGTGCGGAGCCAAGCCGCGCTGCATGGCACGTGCATTAGACTGCGCGCCTACCCTCATCCGCCCCTGCGGGGCACCTTCTCCCGAGGGGAGAAGGGATCAAAGCCCCTCTTCCTGCGGGAGAGGGGTTGGGGTGAGGGTGCGAGGCGAAGCCCTCCTGTGCGGCATCGGTTGCTTCAGGCAGGAAGACGCGCTTCAAGCAGACGTCGCACTACCGCACCTACGGATCCAGCTTCAGCTGTTGCTCCAGCGCCTTTGCAAACGCCGGCAACGGGCATGCCATGCGCTGTTCGGAGGCGCAGACATCCAGGGTCAGCTCCTGTTGCAGCGGTGGGTGTGCCAGGTCCAGCGGTGCCAGGGTGCGCAGTTGATCCAGCGATTGCGCCAGGTAGCGGGCACGCACCACGCGCGTTCCGTCGGGTTGCCGCCACAGGCCGAGCAGCAACGCACCGCCCGGTGGTGGGTCGTCGGCGCCATAGCCGGGCAGATGGAAGTGCACGCCGAGCAGACTGCTCAGCGCGGCGATATGCGTGTCGCTGCCGACAAACAGCGACAGCGTGGGCGCGCGCGCATCGTCAAAGCGTTGCAGCACTTCGCGTGCCAGCGGGGCGCCGGAGCGCTGGGCCATGTAGTGCGGGCGCGCGTAGATATCGAACAGCAGCGCGTGCAGGCGCGAGACCTGCGCCAGGCGTTCGGGGGTGGCGCGGCCCCAGCCGACCTGCGACAGCGGCAGGCCGTCGGCGTACTGCAGCAACAGCACCTCGCCGGTGCCGGAGGTCAGATCGATCGGCCCGCCTAGGGCTAGTCCACGCCCATTGGCCGATGGCGCCAGCGTGGACGGCATGCGCGCAAAGTCGCAGGGCGTGCGCGTGCAGCCCAGGATCTGCTGCATCGCCTGCAACTCGACCGCATGGCCGTGCATCACTGCCGCAGGGCCGCCGGTCTGCTGCTGGATCGATGCCACTGCGGCTGCCGCATCGAATGGCACCGCGCCGGCTTCGATCGGCCGGAACAACGGGTCGTTGCTGCCCGCCTCGCGATGCCCGGCGACGATGCCGCAGCCGGGCGCCAGTGCATCGGCCAGCAAGGCACCGCTGTCGATGGTGCGCTGATCGGTATTGGCCCAGACCGACACACTCCCTGGCGCCGGGCATCCCGTGCGCGGCAGCAGGGCCTGCTGCGTCAACCATTGACGCAGATACGCGCCGCTCAATCGCACGGCCTTGCGCCCGCGCGGGGTGAGCAGGCTGGCCGGGGTGGACCACTGCGGCCAGGGTTGGTCGGCATACTGCGCCGCGGCCGCTTCGCCTTGCAGCGGCGCACGCACGCCGTGGCGGAACACCACGACCATGCGTTCCAGCTGCTCGCTCTGCCGATCTGCGGCGCTAGCGTGGCCGTGGACGCCAGTCTGCGATCGAT
The DNA here is from genome assembly GCF_002939865.1 of Xanthomonas dyei. Lineage (GTDB taxonomy): Bacteria > Pseudomonadota > Gammaproteobacteria > Xanthomonadales > Xanthomonadaceae > Xanthomonas > Xanthomonas dyei. The sequence continues at coordinate 24,630 of NZ_MDEE01000006.1, read as the reverse complement.
CAGGCGCACTCCCTGGCGATGCGCTAAGCGACGGCGATGCGCAGCCACCCAACCCTGCCGCAAGCGCCAGCAACAAGCAGACACCTGTGATCGCAGGCGCGCGACCGCGACGCGGCCCCTGCGCTGCGCGCTGCGGAGGCGACGCGATCCCCATCGCATCGCCTCCGGCCTGTCCAGATGGCGCAGACATTGGCGGCGCCGTGTCGCCAGCCAACGTCACGCAGCGCAATGCGCCCTGCTTGGCGCTGTCGATCCGTCCCGCAGCGACGTTCTCGTGCCGCTGCACAGCCGCCGATACGCACCACCCTGCACGATCAGACTCAGAACACATATTTGGCGGTCACCAGGCTGGTCATACCCGAATCGACGATGTCGGAAATCGCCGTGGTGTCGTGCCCCACATGCGCCCAATAACTGTGCTGCTTGGTGAGGTTGGCAACCGACAGATCCACGCGCAGGTGATCGCTCGGCGCGTAGCCCAGATGCAGGTCCACGCGGGTGATCGGCTTGATCCACAGGTTGTCCCAGCGCGCGCCCTGGTTGAGATAGTCGTATACCGACACGTATTCGCCAGAGTAGTGGTAGCTCAGATTGACCGACCACGGCCCCTTTTCGTAGAAGACTTCGGCGTTGGCGAGCAGGTTCGGTGCATTCTGGATGCGTTCGTGCGCAAAGCCTGCTTCGCCCAGATCCACGCGCGTGGTCTGGCGGGTGACATTGGCGCCGATGCCGACGCCATCCAGCGGTGCGGGCAAGCCCTGGAAGGTCTGCCGCACGGCGGCTTCCATGCCCAGCACGCGGCCGTCGCCGCCGTTCTGCGGACGCACGAAGCGGGTGCTGGCACTGCCGCTTTCGCCGGCATTGGCCGCGTTGGAACCGCTCTCGTAGATGTAGTCGGTCAGGCGCTTGTAATAGCCGGCCAGCATCGCATGGCCGCCCGCGTCGTTCTGCCATTCGCCGGACAGATCCACGTTGAGCGACTTGATCGGTTTCAGATCCGGGTTGCCTTCGGTGATGATGGTCTGGCCGTCGCTTGAAATATCCGTGGAGCGGCCACCGCCCAGCTGCACGAACGCTGGACGGGTGTAACTGGTCCACACCGAGCCGCGATACACCGCGCTGTCGCCCGCGGGCCGGTAGTTCACGAACACGCTCGGCAAGACCACGTTGTAACGCGTGTGGTTGTTGGCGAATGCGCCGACCTGCTCGGCCCCGTTGACGGCCGCCGGCTGCGCCCAGAACGTATTGGTGATTGCGGTATGTTCGAAGCGCACCCCCGGCAGGATTTCCCAATCGCCGGTACGCAGTGTCGCCATCGCATAGGCTGCGCTGACTGCCTCGGTGGCGCGCATGGTGTTGCAGTTGAGGTTGTTGACCGCCAGCTGCCCGCAACTATCGAAGCTGGCCGGCGTCAGCGTGCGTGCGATCAGGTCGTTGAGCGCGGCGTTGCTCAAGCGCACCGTGGGCAGTGCGTATTGCCCCGGATACACCGCATCGTAGCGCTGCGCGATCAGCCCGGTGTCGCGCAACAAGGTGCCGTCGGTGTACTTGGCATTGGTCCAGTCGCGATCGGTGAAGCTGCGCGAGCTGTCGACATACTTCACGCCGAAGGCGATGCGGCTGAGCAGGCCGTCATCGAAATCGTAGCCCACATCGAACTTGCCGCCGCCCTTGTCCTGCCCGCTGTACTGTTTGGAAAGTTGACCGGTGCGGCGCGCGAACAGGCTTCCCACATCGGACGCCTGCGCCTGCATCGCCGGGGTCAGCAACGGGATCGGGAAGCCGTCGCCGTCGTAACTGATGAAGCGGTTGGCGCCGTAGGCGAAGTTGGTCGAAGTGTATTGATCGTTGCGTGCGGAAATTTCCACGTGATCCGGGCGATCGTTGTTGCCGGTGCCGTAGAAGATGTTCGGCGCGAACGTCCAATGCCCCAGTTGTTTTTCCGCACCCAGCTGGACGGTGGCAAGATCGGCTTCTTCCGGGTTGGTTTCGTACCAGTAGCGCACTGCCACGCGATTGATCTGCGGCTGATACACACCGCTGGTGCCGATCTGGGTGAAGCTGACATTGGCCGGCACGAACTGCGTGTAACCGGTGTTCTGCTCGGTCTTGGCGAAGGCGTAGGTCATGCGCGCATACAGATGCAGGCTGGGGTCCACACGCCAATCGAAGGCGGCATTGCCACCGTAGCGGCGGGTGTCGCCTTGCGAATACCCGATGTTGATGCCCGTGCTCTGCAGCACCTGTTGCGGGTCGCTCCCTGCGGCCAGATTGCCGCTGGCATCGGCACGCGCGAATTCCCAGGACCCATCGTTGCGCGCCGCCGAGGCGCCGGCCACTTCGCTGTTGACGAAATGACGCTCGTCGTAATACGCGCTGACCGCTACACCGAACTGCCCGGCATCGCCAAAACGTGCATGCCAGTCGCCGGCGGCGCCGCTTCCCAGTCCGGAATCGCCGTAATCGCGCGCACGGCTTTCCATGCGTCCGCTCAAGGTCACGCTGCCGCCCTGCCGATCGGACGAGTCGAAGGCGCTGGGCGTGCGGTAGTCGATGGTGCCGCCGATCGCATCGCCATCCATGTCGGCGGTGGAGGTCTTGTTCAACACGATGGTCTGCAGACCCGATGGCGGCAACAGACTCAATTGCACGCCACGGCTATACGGCATGCCCTGTGCCACGTTGATGCCATTGATCAGGTTGACGTTGTATTCGGCATTGAGACCGCGCACCGATGAAAACATGCCTTCGCCACGCGCCGCGCCATCGATGCCGCCGAAATACGACTGCCCGGTGTTGATCACATTGACGCCCGGCATCAGACCCAATGCTTCGGCCACGTTGTGCACCGCCGTGGTCTTCAGATCGTCGGCGGACAACACATTGACGGTGTTGGTTGCGGCCATCTGCATGTCGGTCGCGTTGTAACGGGTGGCGGCGACGGTGACCTTGTCCAACGTGGCCATTTCGCCTTGCGCAGGGGTTGCGGCAGCCTGTGCGGATTGCGCGGCAGCATGGCCGCAAAAAATCGACAACGACACGCACAAGGCCTGCGACAAGCGCGAAGGACGCAGCAACGAACAACGAGCGATCATGATCAAATCCGATGGGTGCAGCAACGCGCCATGGACTCAAGCCACGGCGGCGCCACCACGATGTGTGAGAGAGCGACGTGGCCTGTGGCAGCGGACCTGCGTCACACCTGCAAGCAGGCGCCGCGCATGGTGGTGACGGCATATTTCAAAACCATGACGCACGCTACAGACATGACAAATGCGCGCAGCAAGCGCGCAAGTCGGCATAGTCGCTGGCGTATGGAAGCGCGGATCGCTGCCGGCATGCGCATACGGCTACTGGCGCGGGTGCACAGCCATCTTCGTAAAACGCGACATGACAGCGCATGCTGCCGAGGCGTCATGAATTGTCAGCGACGCCTGGCGCAGCAAGGCGCCTGCCGTGTTTGCAGACAGCGCCCGAAACGCGGTTGAAGGTGTCTGTGGGCAAAAGCGATCACGTCACGTGCTGGGTCGCGGCCGACACGACGATGACGTTACGACCACCCTGCGCGGCAGTGCGCGAAACCAGCATCGAGTGGCCGATGCCGATGCCGATGCAACGCGCACGTCTAGCCGATATCGCTTACCTGATGCTGCAAGCCTCATTCACGAGCGTAAGAAGATTTCGACCCGCCGATTGAGCTGACGCCCCCCAGGATTGTCCTGCCCGTTGACGGTGTTGGGCGCCACCGGTTGCGATTCGCCATAGCCCTTTGCGCCGGCGCCCTGTGCGGCGCCGCGCGTGCGCAACGCGGCCAGTACCGCATTGGCCCGGCGCTCGGACAGCGCCTGGTTGTAGGCGTCATCACCCTTGGCATCGGTGTGCCCGCGCACTTCCATCTCTTGGGTCGTCACCTTGCCGAGCGCGGCGGCCAGCGTGTCGAGCACGCGCGCGGCATCGGGCCGGATATCGGACTTGTCGAAGTCGAACAGGATGCGGTCGTTCAAGGTGATCAGATAGCCGCACGCTGCGCCGGGCGGGGCGAACTTTTGCAGCGGCGGAAAGCGGCCGGCCGGCGGTACTTTCGGCAGCGGCGGCATGCGCACTTCGCGCGGCGGGGTGCCGACCGTGCCGGTGCCGTCGCCGCGGTTCTGCACCAGACCATCCGGTCCGTTCCAGGTGCCGGAGCCATCGGCGTTGATGGTGACAAGGCCACGCGGGCCATTCCAGGTACCGCTGCCATCGCCGTGATTGTCGATCAGGCCGCTCTTGTCGCTGTTCCAGGTGCCTGCGCCCTTGCCATTCAAGCTGATCAAGCCGGCCGGGCCGTTGTAGGTGCCGCCGCCGTTGGACTGCACGTCGATGATGGCGTCGTCGCCACCCTGCCCGGACGCGTTGATGGTGCCGCTGCCATCGGCATTGACATTGACCAGTCCGCCATCGAAGTTGGCGGTACCACTGCCGTCGGCCTCGAGGTTGAACAGGCCGCCGTCGCCGTTGCGCAGCAGGTTGCCGTTGGCGTCGACGCTGGTGATGCCGGCATCGTTGATCAGCGTGCCGCCATCGCCGCAGCGCGCAGGTGCGACGCTGATGCCTTCGATCGGGTCGAGGATGTCCTGCAGCGAAGCCTCCAGCGCGCGTTGCGCCGGAGTCACGCCGACGATCTCGGGGATGACGATGGTGGGGATGGCCGGAAACTCCGGCACGCTGTCATCCGCTGCTGCCGGCGCATCCGGCGCGCTCTTGGCCTGCGTCGACTGAGCTGCCGCTGGCGCAGGATCGGCAGCAGCGGCTGCATCCTTCGGACCTTCGCCACGGCCGCAACCGACCAATAACAGGGGCACCCACAGCACTGCCGACAGCTTGCGCATCGCCGCTTCCTTGTTCGAGCATGTACGAGATGTGCCTGATAGCACGAGCACGGTCAACAAGACGCCAAGGCTGGTACGGACGCTTGCCGAGGTAGCGGCGGCGCCAACGGCGAGTGCTTGCGCACGATTGCTGCGCCAGCGAAGAGAGACCGACCGGGCAGTGGCACGGCAGCGCGACAAGCCACAAGCGACGAGCGACGAGCGACGAGCGACGACACAAGGATGTTGTCAGCGGGCTATCTGCTGGATGCAAGGCGGGCCGCAACCATCAAGCGTCAGTTGCGTCCGTCGCGCCCGTCACCAGGCACGGCGCGCGCATCTGCACTGCTGCTCCACTGCGTTTATCGGCGACTACCCGCAACGTGCAGCGATCACGCGTGTCGCAGCCTTACAACATCGCAGGTGTCGCCGCAGGCACGGACGATGAAACCTGCGCAGGCGCCTCGCCGGCCTCGGCCTGCAATTGCGCATGCAGGATGCGGCGAATCTCCAGAATCGCCTGCGGGGTTTCCTGCACGCTGTGCCAGGAAGTCACCACCAATTCGGACGCAGCGCCGTCCAGATGCGCGCTGCGATAGGGCACCAGTCCATCGTCGGACTCGGCCAGCGGCACCTGCGGTTTTTCGCGGCCGATGATGGTGTGGTACCGCACCTGTGGCGAGATCGGCAGATCCATCGTGGCGCGCACGAACGGGTCGGTATCGCGCAGGTTGTCGATGCTGGTGGGCGGCAGCAGGCGCCCCGTGTGCCGGTGCTCGCCGCCGTGCTCCGCACGCTCGCTGTTGGCCAGATCCTGCAGCACACCACCGAAGTGATCCAGCAAGGCAACCGGCAGCCGCACCAGCCGGCGGACGAAGCGTCCAAGCCCACCCTCGGCCAGTGGCGTGCCGCGATGCGGTGCAGCGATGAAGATGGCGCGATCGATCTGCGGCATCGGCGAAAAATGCAGCAACGGCGACAACTTCGCGCGCACCCGTGCGCCACGCTCGCCTTCCAGCCGATAGTCCTGCAGCAGTGCGTTCCACAGCTGGTCGCCGGACGCAGACACCAACAGGCGCCCGATCACCCCGCCCATGCTGTGGCCGATCAACACCATGTCCTGCAAGGCGATCGCCGTGCCGGACGGGTCGAAGTGGCGCAGGCTGCGCTCTACCAACGCCTGGATTTCCGCACGATTGACCGCAATCGGCGCGTTGGTCGGGTAATACACCTGCCAGATCTGATAGCGCTGACGCAGGGTTTCATCGCCCATCACTTCATTGGCTACGTTGACCCACGCTTCCGGGCTGCTGGCCAGCCCATGCAGCATCAGCAGCACGCGGCGATTGGGGTCGTAGGGCTGCATCAGATACAGATGCGGGCGGTCGATGCCGCGCGCGCTGCCAAGCATCGAACGCAGCGATTGCGCCGCGAAGCCCGACTTGGCCAGCCAAAGCCCGTAGGCAGCGGTGAAGTTGGCCGCCAGCGGTACATGCTGACCATGCAACACCACTTCATTCTGGCGATACGGGTCGTACGGCACCACGGTCACCGCATCGGTCCGCAGCACTGCATCCAGGGTGTCGCCATCGAAGCGCAACAGCAGCGTTGCCGGTGCGTACGGCATCTCGCTGAAGGTCGGCATGGGGCATTCGGGCGGCGCACTTGCAGCGGCTACTTGCTGCAAGGCCAGCCCGGCCGGGTCGCCGACGACCTGGGGGTCCACTTCGGCCACCAGTTCGGCACCGAAGCCATCGCGTCGGTAGGTGCTGCGCAATCCATTGAAGCGCAGCGCCGAAGCGGCAAAGATCGCACGCGGCGTATTGCCGCCACCGGGCAACCGGTACGCGGACATATCGACGGCCACCTGCCAACGGCCCACCTGCGTCGGTGTGGGCACGGTGTCGCCGGCCTGCTGGGCGCGCGCAAACAAACGTTCGACCACCTGTTGCACGGCGTAGTTGTAGTAGTCGCGCACCTGCGTCTGGCGGTTTTCGAATGCGCGCGCACTCGGCACACGCGCAGTAAAGAACAGATAGGCATAGGCGTGCCGCGCGGCTTCCAGCCAGGCCTGCATCGCTGCGTCGCTCATCTGCGCCGGGTGGCGGCCGCTCAGGTCGATCGCGTGCGCGGTCCACAATTCGGCTTGCGTGGCAAGGCGGCGCTCATCGCCGATACCCGCCACATTCGTGAGCTGCTGCACGCAAGGCAGCGGCTGCGTGCGGCAGGCCTTGGGTTGCAGCCCGGCCACCTGCAAGGTCTCGCTGCCGGCCTGACTGAGCGCGCCGGTGCTGAGCACATCGCCACGCGTCTGCGCGATGTAGTCGCCGCTGTTGCGCGATTGCACCGTGACCATCGCGCAGCCGCTCAGCCACGTACACGCGAGGAGCGCCGCCAACCCCATGGCGGCGCGACGCAGACGCCTGTGCAGCATCACCGCGCTGCACTCGTCGACGCGCCGGGCGCTGGCGCCTGCGGCATGCCGGCGCGGATGCGTTCGGAGAAATCCGCTGCGGTGTCGGCGGCGATGGCACGCGCGGTGAAATGCCCGCGTTGCTTCAACGTCGCAAAGTCATAGCCCGGCATCAGGCCATGATGGTCGTACGCATATTCATCGGCGTAGCCGGACAGCAGCAAGCGGTGATCCAGCGGCAAGGTCGGCTGCAGCTGGCGCACCAGGGCGAACACGATCGTGGTGCAATTGCTGGTCAGCGTGTTGTAGAAGGCCGGCTTGCGATTCAAATCGTTGGCCAGCCCCACGTAGCCCATGAACATGCGGCGCAGGCCGGCCTTTGGAATGGCCAGGCGATACAGATACATGTCTTCGCCGCGCGCATTGGTGCGCACGCGCAGGATGTCGCGCTCGTCGGCGGCCACCAGGGTTTCTTCGAAGCTGCGAAAGAACCCGCCCACCGCAGAGAACGATTCGCCGCGTTCCTTACGGATTTCCAGCGAAAACACCACGTGCGAACCATCGTCGAAGCCGAACGACACCAGCGTGTGCGCAATCGCCGGGCCCATCCAGTACGACAACGCCAGGTCGGCGCTGACCAGGCGATCCAGATCGTACTGGCGGGTTTCCCAGCGCGGGACGTAGTTGGTTTCGCTACGCCAATCGAAATTACGCACGTTGTGCAGGGTGACGATGTTGCCGTGCACCTCCGGTTGCAGACGCTGGGCGACATCGTCGGCCCAGTCGCGGTCCTGGCTGGGCTGCATGAAGCCCCACGACACCGCCAGCACCACGAACGCGGCACCGAAGATACCCACCAGCGCCCAGTTCTCGCGGCCACGGCGCAAACCCCACAACGCAGCCAGCGCCATCGCGCACCACGATGCCACCCAACCGCCACGCACGACGGCATTTCCGGTGAGCGCGAAATAGATCGCCAGGCCGCCCCACAGCGCCGCCAGTACCAGCGCCACGCGCAGCGCCCAGCGGCCGATCACCGCGCGGGTAGCCGGTGTCATCGAGTGCCGCCTTCCGGCACGTGCATGCCCAGCGCGTGCATCAGCAGGTCTGCCGAGCGATGGGCAAGACGTTTGCGCTCGGCTTCGTCGTGACCGCGCAGGCAACTGCCCAGCATGTCGATCACCAGCAGCAGTTGCTCGTCGTCGACATCGGCCCGGCACAGGCGGGCGTCGCGGGCGCGCTGCACGAACGGCAAAAAGATCGCCACCGCGCGCCGGTCGGCCGCTTCCACCGCCGGGTGTGCACGTTCCATCGAGCGCCAGAAATCCACCAGCGGCGCAGACTGGGCGATGTGCTCGGCCACGTCGTGCAGCAACACGGCCAACCCATCCGGGCGGTCGGCCAGATCGGCGGCCAGCCGCTCCAGGCCATCCAGCCCGCGCGCCATCAAGGCGGTCATCAGTGCCTCGCGGTCCGGGAAATTGCGATACAGGGTGGCGCGGCCAAGGCCGGCACGCTCCACCACCAGTTCCAACGGGGCATTGACGCCGTGTTCGCTGAACACTTCGTCGGCGGCATCGAGAATCTGCCGGCGGCGCAGCGCGGCATCAGGGCGGGGAGTCGTCATCCCGGCATTATCGGACAGATTTGTCCGTTAACGCCAGAGTCCGCTTGACGATTCCGCCCCCTCTCCGACCAACGGTCGGATCAGCCGGTGTTCTGCACGCCTTGCGAGACGCCGTTGACGCAGGCGACCAGCGCGCGCAGCAAGTCGTCGTCTTCGCCATCGGTGGCACGCCAACGTTGCAGCAGGTCGACCTGCAACACGCTGATCGGGTCGATGTAGGGGTTGCGCAGGCGGATCGACAACGCCAGCCGCGGGTCGTGCTGCAGCAACGATTGCTGTTGCAGCAGCGCCTTGACCCAGCGCTTGGTCAGCGCCAGTTCGTCGCGAATCTGCGCGAAAAACCGCGTATGCAGGTCACCCGATAGACGCGAGAACAGTTCGGCGATGTTGAGGTCGCCCTTGGACAGCACCATGGCGATGTCGTCCAGGAAGGTGCGGAAGAACGGCCAGTCCTGCGCCATCTCGCGCAAGCTGTCTTCATGCCCGGCATCCACCGCCGCCTGCAAGCCGCTGCCCACGCCGTACCAACCCGGAATCACCGCACGCGCCTGGCTCCAGGCAAACACCCACGGAATCGCGCGCAGATTCGACAATGCCGCGTCCTGGCCCAGCCGGCGCGATGGACGCGAGCCCAGCGTCATGCGTTCGATCACATCGATCGGCGTGGCCAGGCGGAAGTACTGCATGAAATCCGGCGCACCGACGAAGGCGCGATACGCCACCGTGCTGCGTTCGGCAACCAGATCCATCACCGGCCGCCAGTTGTCCTCGCGCGGCTCGGGTGCGCGCGGACGCAGGCTGGACAGCAATACCGCGCCGGTCATCTGCTCCAGCGAGCGCAATGCCAGCGCACGAATGCCGTACTTGCGATGGATCACCTCGCCCTGCTCGGTGACGCGCAAACGACCATCGACGCTGCCGCGCGGCGCGGCATCCAGCGCACGGCTGGTCTTGCCGCCGCCACGGGCGATCGAGCCGCCGCGGCCATGGAAAAATGTGAGCCGCACGCCGAGCTCGGCGGCTGCTTCCAGCAGCTCGACCTGCGCGCGCTGCAGACCCCAGCGCGAAGCCGCGATGCCGCCGTCCTTGCCGCTGTCCGAATAGCCCAGCATCACCATCTGCGTGTCGCCACGCGCGGCCAAATGCTGGCGATACACCGGGTCGGCCAACAGGTCCTGCACGGTGCCGGTGCCGCCACGCAGATCGTCCACGGTTTCGAACAGCGGCACGATATCCAGCGGCACCGCACCGGCGTCATCGACCAGGCCACCACGCCGCGCCAAGGCGAGCACGGTGAGCACATCGGCGCGGTTATGCGCCATCGAGATGATGTAACTGCCCAGCGCATCGGCACCGTGGCGCGTGCGTGCATCGGCAAGTGCGGCGAACACCGCATCCAGCCGCGCGTTGCCTTCATCGTCTACTTGCGGCAATGCCTGTTCGCCGGACGCGTATGGGCCCAGCAGCGCGGCGCGCTGTGTAGAGTCCTGCGCGTCCCAGTCATCCTGGCCCAAGGCATCGGCCACCGCGCGCGCATGCACGCTCGATTCCTGACGCACATCCAGCCGCGCCAGATGGAACCCGAAGCTGCGCACGCGCCACAACAGCCGGCGCACCGCAAACCACCCGGCGTGCAGACCCTTGTTGGCCTGCAGGCTGTCCAGGATCAGTTGCAGATCGTGTTCCAGCTCCGATGGTGCGCTGTAGGCGCCATCGGCATCGTCCAGCGTGGCCTGCAGCCGTGCGCGCATCAGGTCGTTGAGCAGCCGGTACGGCATGTCGCCGTGGCGTGGGCGCGAGCGCGCAGCCGCGTCCGGCAGCAAGGCGCGGTAACGCTCCAGTTGCGCGTTCAACGCCGGGCTCACCGCCACCAACGTGGTCGACTGGCTGAGCAGGCTGGCCAGTTGCCAGAGTTCTTTCTGGTAACGGTCCAGCACCGCGCGGCGCTGCGCATCCAGCGTCCCGGCGATGGTGGTGGCATCCACATTGGGATTGCCGTCCATGTCCCCGCCCACCCAGGTGCCGAAGCGCAGCAGGCGCGGCAGGGTCGGCACGCTGCCGTAGGTTTCTTCGATGGCGTGTTCGAGGGTTTCGTACATCACCGGGATAACGCGATAGAGCACCTGGGTGAGATAGAACCCAACGTGCTCGCGTTCGTCGTCCACGGTGGGACGCACCGGCGAGGAGTCGGCGGTCTGCCACGAAGCGGTCAGGGCCATGCGGAAACGCGCCGCATCGCTGGCGCGCTCGTTGGGCGTGCGCATGCCGTCGAGGTTGTCGACCAGGCTGGCGACCATCAGCTGTTCTTTTTCCAGCAGCGCGCGGCGTACCGCTTCGGTCGGGTGCGCGGTGAACACCGGCTCCACGTCGATGCGCGGTAGCCACTCGCTGAGTTCTTCCAGCGTCACGCCCTGCGCCTTGAGCCGGCGCAGGGCATCGTGCAGGCCATCGGGCTGCGGCGTATCGATGCCGCTGCGCTGGTACTCGCGGCGGCGGCGGATGCGATGCACGCGCTCGGCGATGTTGACCACCTGAAAATACGTGCTGAAGGCCCGTACCAGCGACTCGGCATCGCGCGGCTCACGGCCGGTCAGCTGCTCGCTCAGCGTGGAGGGCGGCGCATCGCTCTCGCGCCGCGCAATGGCGGTGGTACGGACGCGTTCGATTTCATCGAGGAATTCCGCAGACACCTGCTCGGCGAGCAGATCGCCAACCAGTGCACCCAGGCGACGCACATCGTCGCGCAAGGGAAGATCGGGGGTAGCGAACACAAGACTGCTGCGGTACTCGTTCATCGGAAACGCACACCCTCATCAAAGCGCAAAGTCGTCGAAGACTAACCCAAAAGGATTAGAGGGTTGCGACAAGCGCGACGGTTTCAGCACGAACTATCGCACCCAGGCACGACGACTTGCGTACGGCCGCGATGAGGCGTGATCGACCCACTCTACGATCGCGCACGCCAACGCATGCATGCAGCGCCCCTCCGCACTGCACGCCACACGCATCCTGCGAACACATAGGCAACCACCCTCGTAGGAGCGCACCCGGGCGCGACGAGGCTTGACCGCCGCACTCTACGATCGCGCACGCCGACGCAAGCCTGCAGCGACCCTCCGCATTGCACGCCACACGCATCGTGCGACCACATGGGCAACCGCCCTCGTAGGAGCGCACCTGGGCGCGACAAGGCTTGATCGGTAACACCTCATCGCGCGCAGCTCCGCAGCACCAGCGCCTCTCGATCAACGAGTACCCGGAGCGCCGGTCTCTTTCACCGGCTCGCCAAGATTGCTGTTCAACCACTGTTCGCTCTCGGCCAGCATCTGCAGGATCGATTGCCGCGCGCGATACGCATGCGATTCGTTGGGCAGCAGTACCAGCTTCGCGGTGCCGCCAAGGCCCTTGATCGCGGCGAACAGGCGCTCGCTCTGGATCGGGAAGGTACCGGTGTTGTTGTCGTCCTGGCCGTGGATCAGCAGCAGCGGGTCCTTAATCTTGTCGGCGTAGTTGAACGGCGACATCGCCTGATACACCGATTGCGCCTGCCAGTAGTTGCGTTCTTCGGCCTGGAAACCGAACGGGGTGAGCGTGCGGTTGTACGCGCCGCTGCGGGCGATGCCGGCTTTGAACAGGCGCGTATGCGCGAGCAGATTCGCGGTCATGAAGGCGCCATACGAATGCCCACCGATGGCGATGCGCGCGCGGTCGGTGACCCCGCGCCGCACCACTTCATCCACCGCCGCCTGCGCATCGGCGATCAGCTGCGGCACGTAAGTGTCGTTGGGTTCGGCATCGCCTTCGCCGACGATCGGCATGGTCGGGTTGTTGAGCACCACATAGCCGATCGCCAGAAATGCCTGCGGGCCCCAGTAGCTGATCGCATTGAAACGATACGGCGAGTCGGTGACCTGGCTGGCGGTGTCGGCGCTTTTGAACTCGCCCGGGTAGGCCCACATCAGCAGCGGCCGCGGGCCGTCGCGTTTGGGGTCGTAACCGGGCGGCAGCAACAGTGTGGCGGTGAGGTCCACGCCATCGGCACGCTTGTAGCGGATCTGCTCCTTCTGCACGCCACGCAACTGCGGCAATGGATGTGCGAACTGCGTCAACGCACGCGGTGCAGGCGCCGCATCGCCCAGTGCCTGCACGAAGTAGTTGGCCGGTTCTTCAGGCGATTCGCGGCTGAGCAGCAGTTGCGTGCCTTGCGCATCCAGCAGCGCCAGGGGCGCGGAATAGGTGGGCGCCTGCGAATGGAACAACCGCGTGGCGCGCTTGCTGTGCAGATCGAAGCGATCCACAAACGGGCGGTCGCCTTCCGGCGAGGCGCCCTTGCCGAGCAGGAACAGGCTATTGCCGTCGGCACTGGTCTGCAGCAGCGGACGGCCCTTGCCGTCGGCCACCGTCGCCGGGGTTCCCGGGTCGTTGTAGCGGTCCTGCGAGGAGCGGTCCCACAGCAGCTCGGGCGCTTGCTTGGGCTGATCGGGGGCGATACGCCATTGTTTGATGCGGCGGGTCTTCCACCAGCTTTCGCTCAGGATCGCCAGATCGCCACGGCCCCACTGGATGCCGTCGAATCGGCTTCCCAGCTGCGCCAGCGTCACCGGCGCACGCGTGAACGGCGCGGCCTGCATCCGCACCGCATCGCGGATCTTGCTCTCGCGTGCCGGGTCGCCGCCGTCCTGTGCCTCGGCCCACACCAGCGTGGCCGGCGCATCGGCGCGCCAGGCGATATCGCGCACGCCGGTGGGCACCGCGTCGTTGCCGGTCGGCAGGCCTTCCACCAAGGGCAACTGGGCGATCTGGCGCACCAGCCTGCCCTGCAGATCCAGCACCTCGATCCGTCGGGCGAAGTTGTCGACCGGCACCAGGTACGAGAACGGCCGCTCGCTGCGTTCGCTCAGGATGTAACGGCCATCCGGCGATACCGAGAGGTTGAGGTAGATACCGGGCGCGGCAATCGGGCGCACCTGCCCGCTCACCGTGACGATGATCGGCTGGCCGGTCGCGTAGTACTCGAACACGCGCGCATCGGCCTCGTTGCGCAGCAGGTCCTGATAGGTCGGCAGCGAGCGTACTCCGGCCGCGGCGCTGGTCTGCTGGATCGCCGGGCCGTCCGGTGTCGCATCGCGCGCCGGCGGTGCACCCTGCCCGTCCACTTGCCGTTGCAGCAGCAACCCGCTGCCATCGGGCAACCAGCGCAACGCGTCGTTGACGCTGGTGTTCAAGCCGGCCACCAGACGCCGCGCCTGCCCGGCGGCCACGTCCACCAGCCACAGCTCGTTGGCGCCGCTGGCGGCATCTTCGCGCCGGAACGCCAGGTAGCGCTGATCCGGCGACCAGCTCTGGTCCGCCAGCGACAACGGCGACGGCAGCCCGGCAATCTGGCGCTCGCTGCCGTCGGCCACCGCCAGCAGCCACAGCTTGCTGGCGAAGGAGAAGCGGCTGGCCGCGTGGGTCTTGGGGTGGATGCGCACGCCGGCCAGCTTGAGTTCGGGCTGGGCCACCTCGGCGATATCCGGCAACGCCGGCAACTGCAGCATCGCGGCCAGGTCGCGCTTGGGCGACAACTGCAGCAGCGGCGCGCGCGGCGCGTCCACCACCGCCTGCAGCGCCGGGGACGGCAGCCGATAACCGCTGCTGGCCGCTGCCGCCGGCGGGGATGCCGGCACGCCGGCCGCCGAGGCCAGCAGCGGCGCACCCAGGACCGTCAGCAACAGCGCACGCGCCAGTGCCCGGCCGGTCACCACAGCATCGAGCGGATGGCCGCCGGGCCTGGCAAGCGGCGACGCATCGAGCGCCGGCATACCGCGCCCTTCATCGCCGTGCCGGCACCCGTGGTGCGCTTTCCGTTTGGCCTGCATGTCCGTTCCCCGCTCTGGATCGACTCCGGACCATAGCAGCCGCTCGTCGGCTGCTCCCCCTGCCGTTGGTTGGGGTGAGCGGCAATTCATGCCGGACGGGGGTGCTGCCGATATAATCTGACCCTCGTCGAGGGGCGCTGCGACCGCTATGGCAGATCGATCTGCCAACTGCACCAACCGTGCAGACACATACGGCCAGGCTCGACAGGGATTTCTCGTTCAACGGCGCCCGGAATTGCAGACATTCGCCTGCCTACCGGAGCAATTGCATGAACGCTGTCGCAAAAACCGCTGCAAACGACGACTTCAAGGTCGCCGACCTCTCGCTGGCCGATTGGGGTCGCAAGGAGCTGGACATCGCCGAGCACGAGATGCCGGGCCTGATGTCGATCCGCCGCAAGCACGCACAGAGCAAGCCGCTGAAGAATGTGCGCATCACCGGCTCGCTGCACATGACCATCCAGACCGCGGTGCTGATCGAAACGCTCAAGGACATCGGCGCCAACGTGCGCTGGGCCTCGTGCAACATCTTCTCCACCCAGGATCACGCCGCCGCCGCCATCGCGGTCAGCGGTACGCCGGTGTTCGCCTGGAAGGGCGAGACGCTGGAAGAGTACTGGGACTGCACCCTGGACGCGCTGACCTTCACCCTGCCCGACGGCACCCTGACCGGCCCGGAGCTGGTGGTGGACGACGGCGGCGACGTCACCCTGCTGATCCACAAGGGCTATGAGCTCGAAAACGGCAGCACCTGGGTCGACGAGCCGGCGTCCTCGCACGAAGAAAGCGTGATCAAGGCGCTGCTCAAGCGCGTGGCCGTCGAGCGCCCGGGTTACTGGGCTCGCGTGGTCAAGGACTGGAAGGGCGTCTCCGAAGAGACCACCACCGGCGTGCACCGCCTGTACCAGATCGCCGAAGCCGGCAAGCTGCTGATCCCGGCCATCAACGTCAACGACTCGGTCACCAAGAGCAAGTTCGACAACCTCTACGGCTGCCGCGAGTCGCTGGCCGATGGCCTGAAGCGCGCGATGGACGTGATGCTGGCCGGCAAGGTCGCCGTGGTCTGCGGCTACGGCGACGTGGGCAAGGGCAGCGCCGCCTCGCTGCGTAACTATGGCGCCCGCGTCATCGTCACCGAGATCGACCCGATCTGCGCCCTGCAGGCATCGATGGAAGGCTACGAGGTCAACACCATCGAATCCACCCTGGGCCGCGGCGACATCTATGTCACCACCACCGGCAACAAGGACATCATCACCGTCGAGCACCTGCAGGCGATGAAGGACCAGGCCATCGTGTGCAACATCGGCCACTTCGACAACGAGATCCAGGTCGATGCGCTGAATGCACTCAAGGGCGTGGAGAAGATCAACATCAAGCCGCAGGTGGACAAGTACGTGTTCCCCAACGGCAACGCGATCTTCCTGCTGGCCGACGGCCGCCTGGTGAACCTGGGCTGCGCCACCGGCCACCCGAGCTTCGTGATGTCCAACTCGTTCGCCAACCAGACCCTGGCGCAGATCGACCTGTGGGAAAAGCGCGATACCTACGAGAAGAAGGTCTACATCCTGCCCAAGCACCTGGACGAGGAAGTGGCCCGCCTGCACCTGGAAAAGATCGGCGTCAAGCTGACCACCTTGACCAAGGATCAGGCCGATTATCTCGGCGTGGACGTGGCCGGCCCGTACAAGCCGGACCATTACCGCTACTGAGTGATGGGGCGAGTGATCGCCCTTGCAACGATTTGAAACAGACGGGCGCCGCAAGGCGCCCGTTTTCGTTTGCGATGACCTAATCGGGCGTTCGATCGCGGCCACATTGCCCGCCACACTCGGCAAACGAATCCCTTGGGCATGGGACGCTTGCGCCAGCAGCAGGCCATGCCTGGGCACGACAACAGCCTGTCGCATGCCGCCCATCGAACGTGCCGAACCTGTCCATCTGCAGCAGAGCCGATATCGCGCCTTGCACAAATGGAGCTGCTTCGTTGAAAACATCCACCCAATACGTCGAGGCCATCATCGAAGACAGCATCCGCTGTTGTGTGTCCGCCGGGCCCGCTACCCAAGCAACTTCTCGTTGCAGGAATCCAGACAGGCCATGGCATCTGTATGACCTATGACACGCAGGGCGCACTGTGCGAAGCACCGACATATCTTCAATCGCTGCAATTATCTTTCGCCGACGCGCTCGGTGGCTGGACGCCGGCTGGCGTGTTCGCTCATCTACGTGACGAAAGACAGCTTCACGTGCCGATACGCACACGCACCTGGGGTGGTCAGGACCAACCGGAAATCGGGATTGGCTAGACCATGAGCAACACACATGCGTCCAGCGCCCGCAAAACATCATGCTCCCATCCACTGGTCAGCCATGCCGTTGCGGCAGCATGCGTGCCAACCGCTCTGCCGTGATCTCAAGAACTGCGGTATCGGCGAGGTTGATAGACACTCGATAGGTCTGCACAAGCGCAGTTTCGCGTCATGCGCGATTGAACCGATCGGCCAAGATGCACGGCCGAAGGACCTTGCTTCATGTCTCATGGTGCGCGGTTGCGCACGTGCGCCGATGGCTAACAACTTTCCAAACTCCGCTCACTAGTCTCGCGCTGCCACGTTAGTGCCTCGCGCAGCGTGCATTCGTGCCTTCTTCAGCGTGATGACTCAATCAAGAGAACTTTTCATGAAAAACACCATGGTCGCGTTAGTCCTTTCGGTCCTGGCGTTGACAGCCGTGTCCGACGTCTCTGCACAGACCGCTCCCGGCGACGGATCGGGCTGGTTCGTCAACGGAGGCGTTGGCCGCACCTCGCTCAAGAGCGGGCCGTACGATGGCAGCGATACCGGTTACAACGTTTCCGCCGGCTATCGCTGGAACATGCTGTTTCCTTGGCTTTCCATTGGCCTGGAAGCTGGCTACAACGATCTTGGCAATATCCAGGCCAAGAATCTGTTCAACAGTGGCGCAGTCGTGGAAGACGAGAGCCAACTGCGAGGGTGGACGGTCGGTGTGAATCAGCACTTCGCACTGGGCGACAAATGGTATGCCAGCATGCGCGGCGGGCTGTATGGCTGGAAGGGTCAAGGTTTGAGCAATGACACCGTGTCGGACCGCTCCGACCTGGACAAGCTATCGTGGTATGCAGGTGCCGGCGTTGGCTACAACCTGGGCGAGCATTTCAGCGTTGGCGTCAATTACGACCATTACAACGCCAAGAAATTCGACGTGGACCTGAGCACCGACAGGGCCTCAATGAATGCCGAGTACCGGTTCTAGAAAAGCGCCGAACGACAAACAACGACTGTCGTCCTGACACAAACACACACAGCTCGGCGCCGCCCTTGAATACGCCCTGCGCAGGCGGCAATGCGGCGCCGCACAGCAGATACACGCCTGGACTCCCGGTCAGTCGACCTTTCATGCCGCGCGGGAAACCGCGCGGCGCAAGTCAAGGTAGGCGCTCGCTAGGGCCTCCAATTCGCATTGCGCTCCCAGAACGCCACGCTGCGTCGATACGCGTCGCGATCCAGCGGCACGCCCGAGCCGCCCTCTTCCACGCCTAGCGCATTGCGCAACATGGTGATCGGCGTCATCGGGATTTCGTCCGGCTCGGCGGTGTAGAGGCAACCGACCACGCCCCAGTCCGCATCGATGGGTGCGCCTTCCTTGGCCAGCTGATCGCGGCTGTACAGGATCGGCAGCATGTACTGCGCGACCGGCGGCTCGACGCCTTCGAACCAGCGCACCAACACCGGCAATTCCTGCGTGTTGCGCGCTTCGTAACCGGAGCGCAGCAGGTGACGGTTTTCTGCGCTGATCGGTACCGTCAGGCAACGGGTGCTGGTCCAGTTGCGGTGCACATGCAGCTGGCAAAACGCCGCGTAGCCTTCGATCACGCGCAGCGGTGGCGTGTCGTTGAGATGCTGGATGAACTGCTCGGCGGTACAGTCCTGGATCGCATTGCGACGGCCATCGCGCGGAAACAAACGGGGGCGGGCAAACGGCGTGAGAACGATCGACATGGCAACGGGGCCGGCGGCAAAGAGCGCCAGGGTAACGCGCAGTGCTGCGCGCGACCACTTACCAGATCAGATCGTCAGGCACCTTGAACTGGCTGTAATAGTCATCGTCGCTATCGCCCGATGGCGGCGCGGGGCTGCGGGCGTGATCCAGCACCACAGTGCCTGGATCGCGGCTGTAGACCTTGTCGGCAGCCACGCGCGGAATCAGCTCGAAACCGTCGCCGTGCCGCACGATCACCAATGCGCTACTGGCCAATTGGCTGCGCAACGCGGGACTAACCAGCACGCTGCGGATGACGCTGCCATCGTTGAAGCGATAGTCGATCTCGCCTTCGCGCTTGACCTTGCTGGTCTCCACGATCTGGCGCACCTGCGCCAGCACTTCCTGCTTGCGCAGCTGCGCGTTGCGTTCTTCGGCCAGCGCCCGATCGCGCTCGGCACGCTCGGCCTGCAAGCGCGCCGCATCCACCTTGTCGGCATCGGCAGGGGTGACCGCTCCACCCTTGGCGTGCCGTTGCTTGACCTGCTCGCGCGCAACCTTGTCCACCTGGGCTTTTTTGACCAGGCCAGCCTTGAGCAGCTGTTCTTGCAGTGGATTACGCATGGGCGACATCGACAGTGGACTAGCGGCTAGTTTAACGCGACCGGCGCCAGGCACCTGCGTGGCCGGTCCGGCCCGTCGCTATCCCCCGCCGCGAGGCGCCCGACAGGTGCGCGACCGGCTAAACAGCGCTTATGATGTACCACTTCCATATAGTTCAAGGACGAATGATGATCATCTGGGGATCGGGCGGCGACGTCATCGCACTCGGCGCCGCCGACGGCGCGCATTGCGACCAATGCGCGCAACAGCGCAGTTTTCGCAATGTCCTGCATTACCGCTATGCGCACCTTTGGTACATCTTCAGCTGGGTCACCAAGAAGCAGTACCTGCGCGTGTGCGACGGCTGCAACCACAGCACCCTGCTGGACACCAAAACCTTCGAAGCGTCCCAGGGCAAGCCGCCGATTCCTGCCTACCGCAGGTTTGGCGGGCTGGTGCTGCTCGGGTTGATTGCGATCCTGGTGGTTTTTGGCGCCTACAGCGCCTCGCAGACATCCAAGCAGGACAACGCGCTGCTGGCGCAGCCTGCGGCGGGCGACTTGTACACCGTGGACCTGCAGACGGTGGTGCCCGGCGCCTACGATGGACACGCCTACGGTGTGGTGCGGGTGCAGAGCGTCAGTGGCGAAACCATCACCCTGGCCCTGCCGCAAAAGGGCTTCAGCAAGTGGAAGGGCGCCGAGCGCGATGCGGGCGGCAGCGCCGCCAAGCAGCCGGCGTATTACACCGACGAACACATCGAGCTACCGCTGAGCAAACTGCAGGATTTGCACACACGCGATGAGCTCCGCCACGTGTATCGCTGAGTACCCTTCGCCAGCCGGTGCAGCATGTACTGCACCGGCGCACTGCGCTGCAATACATGGTGTTTACGACGTTTCTGCCCAGTGTTGTTGCGTAGACCGCTCAAGGCAGCTTCAAATACGTTGCAACGTCGAGCGCAATCACGCTGCCTAGCGAACACCGCTAGCACTGACTGCAGCATCCCACGACTGCGATGGCCATCGTCGATGGCAATACGTCGCTAACCACCCGCGTTAGCCGCGCAGACACCCCAGCGTGATGCAACGCGCACCAGCCGCAGCGGAAGGGGCGCGTTTGTGCGACCAACCACGCTGTCGCTGTCGAACCCTGCGCGCAGTTTGGCGGTTCGCTGCATTGAATACGTATGCACACCAGCGATGTTGCGGCGCGATGCGCGCTTAGCATCACCGCGCGCTGCACGCCGTGCGCGCGCTTTCCGGAACAGGGGCCGGAGGCCTTGATGTGGGCATCGCGGACTGCGCGGATGCTCGCGCTTACCGACTGGAGAACCATCCGATGCGCAATACGCCTGCTCATGCTCCACCCTCGCTCATGCAGCGATGCGGCCGCCTGCTGCTGACAGCGCTGGTCTTGCTGCTGACCACCGCCAATGTGCAGGCCGATGTCATCCTGCATGCCTTCAACTGGCCATACGCCACCGTGGAAGCACGCGCCAAACAGATCGCCGATGCCGGCTATCGCAAGGTGCTGGTGGCCCCGGCCTATCGTTCGCAAGGCAGCGCGTGGTGGGCGCGCTATCAACCGCAGGATCTGCGCGTGATCGACGGCCCGCTGGGCGACACCGCTGCGTTTTCGCGCATTGTGCAGGCGCTGGCCAACAATGGCGTGGAAACCTATGCCGACGTGGTGCTCAACCACATGGCCAACGAAGCGGCGACGCGCTCGGACCTCAACTACCCCGGCAGTGCGGTGTTGTCGCAGTACGCAGCCAACCCGGGACGTTACGATGCGCTGCGCCTGTTCGGCACCTTGCAGTCGAACTTTCTGAGCGCCAGCGACTTTGGCCCGGCGCAGTGCATCACCAACTACAACGACGCCTTCCAGGTGCGCAATTACCGCATCTGCGGCGGCGGCAGCGACCCGGGCTTGCCGGATCTGGTCGGTAACGACTGGGTGGTGCAACAGCAGCGCGCCTATCTGCAGGCACTCAAGGGCCTGGGCGTGACCGGCTTCCGCGTGGATGCGGCCAAGCACATGACCTTCGATCATCTGAACCGCGTGTTCGATGCCGGCATCCGCTCCGGCGTCTATGTGTTCGGCGAAGTGATCACCGGCGGCGGCACCGGCAATGGCGATTACGATCAGTTTCTGGCGCCATATCTGCAATCCACGCCGCATGCAGCCTACGACTTTCCGTTGTTCAACGCAGTGCGCAATGCATTCGCGGTCGGTGCCAGCATGCAGCAGCTGGTGGACCCGGCCAGCAGCGGCCAGGCATTGCCGGGCAATCGCGCGGTGACTTTCGCCATCACTCACGACATTCCCAACAACGACGGCTTCCGTTACGCCATTCTCGACCCGGTCGACGAAACCCTGGCCTATGCGTATCTGATCGGCCGAAACGGCGGCATGCCGATGGTCTACACCGACAACAACGAGAGCGGCGACAACCGTTGGGTCAACGCCTACCAGCGCGACGACCTGCGCCGCATGATCGGCTTCCACAATGGCGTGCAGGGCACCGATATGCAGGTGTTGTCGTCCAGTTCCTGCCACATCCTGTTCCGTCGCGGCAGCCTGGGCATCGTGGGCATCAACAAATGCGGCAACCCGGTCACCACCACCGTCGGCATGAACAACAGCGTGCTTTACTGGAATGCAGACTACGTGGACGCGCTGGGCTCGGGCAACGTGGTGCGCATCACCAGCGGCTCCTACACGTTTACCCTGCCGGCACGCGGCACGCGGATGTGGCGGCGCTAATCCCGACCGCAGAAATGCGCCGACCGGCGTTGCCTGCATGAGCAGGTGATGTACATCGCACCTGCGCACCAGTAAGTAACCAGATATCGCAAGCAGGCGACCAATAGGAACGCTGCGTGATCGCCACGTGTTGTTGAACGCATCAACCAACCCCTGCGCCGCATTCCGCGTGCGCAGGGGTTGTGCGTTTGCAGGCAGCACGACCGCTTCGCATCGCGCAACGGCACTGCGCGCATGTCGCCGCGCTCGATGACGCGCAGGCATGACGCAACCGGTGCGATCGACACATTCTTGCTCAGCAGATGAATCGATCGATAAAAACAGCGTGCGCGTTGCAACGGAACGCCCGGCTCGCCGGACCTACTGGCAATCGGATGCATGCTGCCCACTTGCCCACATGGCATGCAGCCGGTTGACCGCGAGCCGATGGCCTTGCCGCATGAGCAATGATCGACACAACGTCGCAAGTAACCGTCACATGGGCCGACGGCGCGAGGCACCGACGGATACGCGGCCTATGCCGCATCCATCAGCGGTCGCCTGGCAGCTGTGCAGGCGCCGTGTCGGCAACTCGTGTTGCAACGCTACCGGACTCACCGATCAGTGGTGCATTACCGGAGCCCAGCCCATGCCTTTGTACTTCGTCCGTCATGGCGAGTCGCTCGCAAACGAACAGAACTATTTTGCAGGCGCGCAGAACTCGCCACTCACCTCGCTGGGCCGTCGTCAGGCGCACCAGGCAGCCGACGACGTTCGTCAACGCGGGCTGCACTTCGATCAGGTCCACGTGTCCACGCTCGAACGCGCGCAGGTAACCGCGGCCATCATCCTGGAAGGCGTCACCGGGACACCGCAGGTGATCACCAGCGCTGCATTGGTAGAGCGCGACTTCGGCATCTTCGCCGGCAAAAACAAAACGCTGATCAAGAAGTCGATCGGCCACCGCCTCTACGACGCCTGCTTCCACGATGCCGACGGCGCGCCACCCGATGGCGAACACTGGATGGACATGTATGCCCGCTGCAAACATTATTACGATACCGTGCTTGCGCCATTGGACAGGCAAGGCAAGCAGGTGCTGGTGGTGGCGCACAAATACATCGTCGAGGTGTTTGCGCTGATCGCCTCCGGCCTGCCACCTGCCGACTACATCGACTTCCGGCTGCCCAACTCCCGGCCGCTGTCGTGGGACGAGCTCAAGCAGATGACTGCGCGCAGTTCCTCACGCATGAACTATCTGGGCGAGCAAGCCGAAATCCATCTCCTGCAATGGATGTTACTGGCCGCGCTAGGCGGATTCGCGCTGTCGTGCGCAGGCGTGCGAGTGCCACATATTGCCAGCACTACGGCCATCGTCGTCTTGCTGGCAGTCAATGCGTTTTTCCTGTCGGTACGCATCGAGGCCGGCGCCTTGCGGTTGACGCGAGGGCCGGAGAACATTGCGCTGTGCGTGATCAGCGTGGCACGCGCGCTCTGCGCCATGCTGTTGCTCACACAGTTCCAGAACGAATGGATCCATGTGATCGGCCTGCTATTGATCGTGCCGCCAGCGTTGTCGGTGCCGACCTTCTCGCTGGCGCGCGGCGGCGATTACTTCTTTGCAGCGCGCTATACGTTGGTGTTGTCGGTGCTGCTGCCGCTGCTGTTGCTGGTGTTGGTTGTGGATCACCGCGAGCTGCTGGGCAACGCGCATGCGCTGGAGCGGTTCTTCGTGGTGCTGCTGCTTGCCTTGGCGCTGCCCTCGCTGGCCGCACAGGGATGGCGGCGGGCGCGCCCGATCGCGGCCGGCAAGCTCGCAACCAACTGGGGCTGGGTGGGCGCATTGACGATGGTGCCGATGGCCTTGCTGGTCGGGCTGCGCACCGAAGGAACCGCACTTGTGCACGCATTGATGGATGGCGGCTGGTACGCCTGGGGAGCATTGCTGCTGCCGTTTACGCTATTGCTGGCGTGCCGCGTGGGCAGTGCCATGTACTTGCGCGCGCACCAGCGCGTGACCGGCAAGCAGATCGACGCCGGCATTGCGGCGGATATTCACCTGCTGCAGACCTCGCCCAATATCTTCCTGTGGCTCAGTCTGTTGTTACCTGGCACGTTTACGCATGCGCCCACGCTGGTCGCAGGCACCTTGCTGGGTTTCTTCGCGTTTGCGTTGCTCGATGAGACGTGGGTGGTCAGGCGCTTCCGCGCGCAGATCACCCCAGCGCTGCGCAAGCCGGCGAGTGCACCCATCGCGGTGGCGGGTGTCCGCAATGCCGATAACGTCGAGCAAGACGACGTGGCGCTGGAAAGCCGTTGATCGGCACTGGCAGCAGCGGCGCTGCCCCTGCGCGTGTGGCGCGATGGCATTGAAGTCACCGTGCAAATACCCGACCCCGACAAAACAACACCGACCAACGGCCGGTGTTGTTCATCCTTAGGGAAGGTCTGAACAACGAGGCCTAAGAGGGCAGAATGTCCGCATCGTTCCGGAGAATCGCGTTTGGATCTTCGGAGTTTCGCCATTTC